>NZ_JBHJVY010000001.1:1827100-2488520 GCF_042266325.1 Nocardia sp. NPDC056100 | reverse complement strand
GCCAAGGGCACGGCTGGTTTGCTACGTTCGGAAGGGATAACCGCTGAAAGCATCTAAGCGGGAAGCCTGTTCCAAGATGAGGTTTCTCACCCCCTCGAGGGGTTAAGGCCCCCAACAGACCATTGGGTTGATAGGCCGGAACTGGAAGTGCGGTAACGCATGCAGGTGACCGGTACTAATAGGCCGAGGACTTACCAACAAAGAAGCTACGCGTCCACTGTGCGGTATCTGAAACAACACACAGATCACCGAGAAGACAGAAACCCCAACACTATTCGTGGGCGGGTGACTGGCTCTCTGTGTGACAGTTTCATAGAGTTACGGCGGCTATAGCGGTGGGGAAACGCCCGGTCCCATTCCGAACCCGGAAGCTAAGGCCACCTGCGCCGATGGTACTGCACTCGACAGGGTGTGGGAGAGTAGGACACCGCCGGAACATCATTCGAGAAGACCCCCAGCCAGTGGCTGGGGGTCTTTTTCGTTTTATAGATCTTTCTGTGAGTTTCGGTTGTTTAACAGCATGTTCTCGAGGAACTCGTAGTCTGTACGGAGCGGCGCCATGGATCATGGAGGCAGCGTCGTGGAGAAGGAGAGCACCGTGGTGATGGTCGAGCCGGTCGCAACGACCCGTACGGGTTGGCGTCGCCTGTTCCTGCCGGTCACCTATGGCTATGCGGCCCTGCTCATCTCGGTCACCGTACTGCTCTCCATCCTCAGCGAGGCCACGCAGACCCGGGTGGTGCTGCACGCCAGCACGAATCTGTACAACCTGCTGCACGGCCGTATCGGCACCCTGTTCTCCAGTGCCTTCGTCATCGACGATCTGCAGAGCGCCGCGGTCATCATTCCGCTGCTGGCCTGTCTGCTCGCGCTGGCGGAGATGAAGTTCGGCGCGCTGCGTCTGCTGCGCATCTTCGTGGTCGGCCATGTCGGCGCGACGGTCATCGTCGCCCTCGGCCTGTGGATCGCGGTATCGGCGAATTGGCTGCCGGTGGAGGTCACCCATGTCTCGGATGTGGGTGTCAGCTATGGCGCGATGGCATTGATCGGCGCTTTCATCGCACTGGTTCCTTCGCGCTGGAAGCCGACCTGGGCCATCACCTGGCTGGCCGTCGCGGTCGCCGGTGTTGCGATGGGCCGCACCTTCACCAATGTCGGTCACCTGCTGGCGTTCTCGATCGGTCTGCTGGCCGGTTATCGGGTGCTGCGCCGCGGTCGTACCGAGCTGCCGAAGCTGAATGCCTGGGAGGGTGGGCTGCTCACCGCGGCCTCGATTCTCGGGTACATCATGCTGGTCGGTTAATCCGCGAAAAGGGCCGTCCCCTAGAGTGCTTGGGTGCGCCTTGTGATTGCTCGTTGCCAGGTCGATTACGTCGGTCGTCTGACCGCCCACCTCCCGATGGCCCGCCGCCTGCTCATGGTGAAGGCGGACGGTTCGGTGCTGGTGCATTCGGACGGCGGTTCCTACAAGCCGCTGAACTGGATGAGCCCGCCCTGCTGGCTGGAGGAGCGCGAGCCGGAAACCGAAACGGCGCAACAGCTTTGGGTGGTCACCAATAAGGCCGGCGAGGAATTGCGGATCACCGTCGAGGAGATCGAGCATGATTCCAAGCATGAGCTGGGCATCGATCCGGGTCTGGTGAAGGACGGCGTCGAGGCGCATCTGCAGGAGTTGCTGGCCGAACACATCGAAACCCTGGGCGCGGGGTATTCGCTGATTCGCCGCGAGTACATGACCGCCATCGGCCCGGTGGATATCCTGTGCCGCGATGCCGACGGTGCGACGGTGGCGGTGGAGATCAAGCGCCGCGGTGAGATCGACGGCGTGGAACAGCTGACCCGCTATCTGGAGCTGCTCAACCGCGATCCACTGCTGGCCCCCGTTGCCGGTGTGTTCGCGGCCCAGCAGATCAAGCCGCAAGCCAAAACCTTGGCCGCCGATCGCGGGATTCGTTGCCTGACACTGGACTACAACGCCCTACGCGGCACCGACAGCAGCGAATTCCGGCTGTTCTAGGGTTGGTTATGCCCCGCCGGAAGCCTCGCCCCAAGGATGCTCAGGCGCGGTCCCAGCCGGACCAGCGCCCACTCGGTGACGTCTTCGGCCGCACCGAGGACGGCCCCGGCGGTGACGAGACCTATATGGTCCGCACCATCCCCGGCACCCGAGCCACCAAGTACTACCGCTGCCCGGGCTGCGATCACGAAATCCCGCCCGGCGTAGCGCATATCGTGGCCTGGCCCGCCTACGGCGGCGAAGAGGATCGCCGCCACTGGCACACCGGCTGCTGGAAAGGCCGCCACACCCGCGGCATCACCCGCCGCTGGTCCTGATTCGCGTTCGGTAGTGCGCGGCCGCTCGGCGGGCCGTCAGGGCTTTGTGCGGGCCATCAAGGCATAAGGAAGGCCGCTCCCGGATCGGGAGCGGCCTTCAGGTGTGCGGGTGTCGCCCGGGCGGAGGATGTTAGCCGGAGATGTCGGCGTTCTCGCGCTCTTCGTCGACGAGGTCGTCGTCACGAGTGTCGATGGCCTTGCGGCTGCTCTTGTTCAGCGAGCGCTGTTCGGGAGCGCCGTCCAGGAGTTCGCTTTCGCGGTTGACGGCGGCGAGCATGGCCGGCACCGAATCGAGCTGACCGCGGATGCCGAGCAGCTGGGCCAGCACGCGACCGCGCAGGACGCGCATTTCCTCGGCCAGTTCCTTGGCGTGCGCGATCTTGCGATCGGCGGTGTTGGTCGCCGAGGTGATGAGGCGGTTGGCCTCGTCGGTGGCGTCCTTGATGCGCTGGGCGGCCTCGGCGCGCGAGGTGGCCTCGAGCTCTTCCATGGCACGGGTGAGCTTGGTGCGGCGCTCGGCCATGGTGACCTCGAAGTCCTGCTGCGCGGCCTTGCGCTTGGCCTCGGACTCCTTGGTGAGGCGATCGGCTTCGGCGTTGGCCGCTTCGACGATCTTGTTGGCCTCGGAACGGGCATTGGCGAGGGTCTGCTCGAATTCGATTTCGAGCGCCTCGCGCTTCTCTTTGGTTTCAGAGAGGAGCGATTCGTACTTACCACGCATCTCGGTCGCCTGCTGTTCGGCGATCGAGATCATTTCGGCGGCCTCGGCCTGGGCCTGCGCCCGCACCTCGGATGCCTCGTCGGAGGCCAGACGCAGCATGCGCGAGATACGGTCCGACATGCCTTCCGCGGTGGTCGGCGGCACGGAGAGGCGGTCGACCTCCTTACGGAGCTCGTCGATCTCGTCGCGGGCGTCCTCCAGCTGGGCCGCCAGGTTGCGCGCCTGGGCTGCGGCGGCATCGCGATCGGTCGCGGTGACCCTTAGCTCGGCATCGAAACGGTCGAAGTAGTTACGCACCTCGTCACGGTCATAGCCCTTCCGCACGACGGTAAAGGGCAGTGCAACGAAGCGATTACGATCGGGCTCAGTGGACGACATGGCACACAAACTACAGCCTGGTGACCACTGATGGTGACCCGACCGCGAATGTTGTTACAGCCTCTTTAGGGTCGCTGATCTCGGTACTAGTGGGTAGTTTTCGCCGCCGGTTCGACGAGTTCGACCAGCACACCGCCAGCATCCTTCGGGTGGATGAAGTTGATGCGCGAACCCGCTGTTCCCCCGCGTGGGGCTTCGTACAGCAAACGCAAGCCCCGTGAACGCAGAAACGCGGAGACCGCCTCGATATCGGTGACTCGATATGCGAGCTGCTGCAGGCCAGGCCCGTTTCGGTCGATGAACTTGGCGATGGTGGAGGACTCGTTCAGCGGAGCCAGCAACTGGAGGGCAACAGTACCGGCGGGAGCGGCCGCATAGGACAGCATGGCCTCGTGCACGGCCTGCGCCTCATTGATCTCGCGATGTGTCTCCACCATCCCGAGATTGTCCCGGTACCAGGCCACGGCCGTATCGAGATCGGGGACAGCGATACCGACATGATCGACGGCGGTGATGTATTCGGCGGGGATGAATTCGGTGTTCTCGGTGTTGCTCACCCTTCGAACGGTAGCGCGCACCTGGGGAAGGCCGCCCGGGTCGGTCGGGTTACCTTTGAGTAGGGCTCCGATGGTTGGCGGAGCCACATCATTCGACGTAAGCGAGGCCTATCGTGACCACCACCGTCATCGTCTCCGGCGCCCGCACCCCGATGGGTCGGCTGCTCGGTTCGTTGAAGGATTTCAGCGGCTCCGATCTGGGCGGTATCGCCATCAAGGCGGCCCTGGAGAAGGGCGGCGTCGCCCCGGAGCAGGTCGATTACGTGATCATGGGTCAGGTGCTCACCGCGGGCGCGGGCCAGATCCCGGCCCGGCAGGCCGCGGTCGCCGCGGGTATCCCGATGGATGTTCCGGCGCTCACCATCAACAAGGTGTGCCTGTCCGGCATCAACGCGATTGCCTTGGCGGATCAGCTGATTCGCGCCGGTGAATACGAGATCGTGGTGGCCGGCGGCCAGGAGTCGATGACCCGCGCACCGCACATGCTGGAGAAGAGCCGCGAGGGTTTCAAGTACGGCGATGTGACGCTGCGCGATCACATGGCGTACGACGGCCTGCACGACATCTTCACCGATCAGGCGATGGGCGCGCTCACCGAGCAGCAGAACGACGTGCAGACCGTCACCCGCGAGGAGCAGGACGCGTTCGCCGCGGCCTCGCATCAGCGCGCGGCCGCCGCGTGGAAGAACGGCCTCTTCGACGATGAGGTTGTGCCCGTTGCGATTCCGCAGCGCAAGGGTGATCCGGTGCAGTTCGCCTCCGATGAGGGCATTCGCGCCGACACCACCGTCGAATCGCTGTCCAAGCTGCGTCCGGCCTTCCGCAAGGACGGCACCATCACCGCCGGTTCCGCCTCGCCCATCTCCGATGGCGCGGCCGCGGTCGTGGTGATGAGCAAGGAGAAGGCCGAATCCCTGGGCCTGTCCTGGATCGCCGAGATCGGCTCCGCCGGTGTGGTCGCGGGCCCGGATTCCACCCTGCAGGATCAGCCCGCCAACGCGATCATCAAAGCCTGTGCCCGCGAAGGCATTTCGCCCACCGATCTGGACCTGGTCGAGATCAACGAGGCGTTCGCGGCGGTCGGCGTGGCCTCCACCCGCAAGCTCGGCATCGACCCGGAGAAGGTCAACGTCAACGGCGGCGCGATCGCCGTTGGCCACCCCCTCGGCATGTCCGGCGCCCGCATCGTCCTGCACCTGGCCCTCGAACTGAAGCGCCGCGGCGGCGGTATCGGCGCGGCCGCCCTCTGCGGTGGCGGCGGCCAGGGCGACGCCCTCATCATCCGCGTCCCCTGAGGCCCCATTCCCCGGCAAGCCCCCGCCAATCCGCCCCTCGAAAGAGGGTTTGCGGGGGCTTCCCCCGCATACCCCTTCCCTTCCCCCGCCGCGGGCGGGGTGTGACCCATCTCCACTACGGGTCGTCGTAGCGGTCCGGCACAATGGACGCCATGGGTGACTTCTTCGACCTGAGCACGGTCGCTAAGCGGGTTCGGTTCTTCGGGATTCTGGAGGCTCCCAGCTGGGCGCTGCTACTGCTCGGGTCGGTGCTCAAGCGCGCGGACGCGCTGGGTATCGCCGATGAGCCGATCAAGTGGCCGGTCATGGTTTTCGGCATGCTGCACGGCATCATCTTCATCGGTTTCGCGATCAGCGTGCTGCTGGCCTCGCGTGAGTTCGAGTGGCCCGCCAAGACCACCGTGCTCGGATTGGTCTCCACCGTGGTGCCTTTCGCTTCGGTGTTCTTCGAGCGCTGGGCGATCCGTACCGGTCAACTCGGGGAATTGAGTGAGGCTGCGGCACCCGCCGCCGCGCGTTCGTGACAGACTTGTAGTCGTGACTCGACCCGCGCGACGCCCCTCAGCCGCCGCTGCCGCCGCTATGTCCGGCGCGGTGGACCTGTCCAGCTTGAAGCAGCAGCCGGTGACGGATGTGCCCGCGGGGCATGCCGTCACCGAGGCCGATTTCGAGACCAAGGTGCTGCGCCGCTCCACCCAGGTGCCGGTGGTGGTGGCGCTGTATTCGCAGCGTTCCCCGGGCAGCATCGAATTGGTGAAGCTGCTGGAGCAGTTGGTCGCCGGTAACGGTGGTGAGTGGGAGTTGGCCACCATCGAGGCCGAGGCCAATATGCGGATCGCGCAGGCGTTCGGCGTGCAGGGCATTCCGACCGTGGTGGCGGTGGCCGCCGGTCAGCCGCTCGCGGATTTCACCGGTAATCAGCCCGAGGCGCAGGTGCGGCAGTGGCTCGATGCGGTGGTGGACGCGGTGCGCGGCAAGCTGCCCGGTGTCGGCGAGGGTGAGGGTGAGGCCGAGGAGCCGGAGGATCCGCGTTTCGTCGCGGCCGAAGAGGCTTTGGAGCGTAGCGATTTCGCGACCGCGGAGGCCGCGTACAAGGCGATCCTGAATGCCGAGCCGGGCAATGCCGAGGCCAAGGCCGCGCTGCGCCAGGTGCAGTTCATCGCGCGCGTGCAGGAGATCGATCCGGGCGCGATCGCCAAGGCCGAGGCCGATCCGGCGGATCTGGACGCGGCGCTGGCCGCCTCGGATCTGGAGATGTTCAATCAGGAGCCGGAGGCGGCGTTCGATCGCCTGATCGGGCTGATCAAGCGCACCGCCGGTGATGACCGCACCCGGGTGCGCACGCATTTGCTGGAGTTGTTCGAGCTGTTCGATCCGGCCGAGCCGATCGTGATGGCGGCGCGCCGCAAGCTGGCCGCCGCCCTGTACTGATTCCCGTACAACGCTGATTTCCGTACAACGCAACCGCGCCCCCGCCGAAATCGGCGGGGGCGCGGTCGTTTTCACCGTGGTGCGCTATCCCCGGCCGTAGGGTCGCCGGGGAGCGGCGCTACTACTTGGCCGGGTCGGTGGCGGGCTTGCTGCCGAGGCTGCCGGTCAGCGTCTCCAGCAGCTTGGGGAGCAGCGAGGAGGAGCCGGTGGTGCCGGTGGGATCCGGCTCGCCCGGGGCGACCACGGGGGAGGCGGAGACCACGGGGGCCTCAGCGGAGGCCATGCCCGCGCCGGAGCCGATGATGGCGGTCGCGGCGGCACCGATGAGCATGGCAGTTCCGAGCTTCTTCATGCAGATTCATTCCTCTTCAAAGGTTTGCGAATAGTTGGCGGCGCCGCCTCGCCAAGTCCACTACAGCGCAACATGATTCGGCAGCCCGAATAGTTCGGGGCATGGAAATCTGTAACGCGTTCCGGATGCCCGCACTTCTGCGGGGTTGACCCGATGGGGTGGTCCAGCTATGGGCTGGCCAAGTCCGGAAAAATTAGTAAGCTGGTGCTTATGATTGCAACATACGACGAACTGCTCGCTGCCGGACCGGAACTGCTCTCCCTCGATGCCCGCGCGGTACGCACCAGCATCGATGTGGTCTCGCAACTGTCCATCGCCGACCTCGACGCCCCCACCCCGTGCGCGGGCTGGGCACTGCGGGATCTGTTGGAACACCTGATCATTCAGCATTACGGCTTCGCCGCGGCCTCGCGTGGTGAAGGTGATATCGCGCTCTGGAAGCCGATTCCGCTCGGCGCGGATCCGATCGCGGAATACCGTGCCGCGGCCGAGCACGTACTGGCCGCGTTCGCCGTCCCCGGCGCACTGGAGCGGAGCTTCCCGCTACCCGAGATCCGGGATGGCATCGTCATTCCCGGCGCGCTCGCGGTCAGCTTCCATTTCGTGGACTACGTGGTGCATTCCTGGGATGTGGCACGGGCTTTGGACCTGACCGTCGACTTCGACGCCGATGTGCTGGCGGCGGCGCTGCTGGTCGCGCAGGCGGTGCCGGGCGGTGAGGTGCGCACCCAGCCGGGCGCGTCCTTCGCCCCGGAGGTCATCCTGCCGGACGGTTCAGGGCTCGATCAGGTCCTCGCGGTGCTGGGCCGTTCGCCGAGCTGGCCGCACTGATTCGGCGGGCGGCGCGGTCGGCACCAGCCACAGCCCGCTACTGGGCGGCAGCGTGATGACCGCGGACGCCGGGCGGCCGTGCCAGGTCTCGGCGGTCGCGGTGACCGCGCCCAGATTGCCGATTCCATTGCCGCCGTACGCGATCGCATCGGTATTGAGGACCTCACGCCACTCACCCGTGCCCGGCAGGCCGATGCGATAGTCGCGATGTTCGGTCCCGGAGAAGTTGTAGACGCACGCCAGGATCGATCCGTCCACGCCGTAGCGCAGGAAGGACAGCACATTGTTGGCGCGATCGTCGGCGTCGATCCAGGAGTAGCCGCCGGGTGAGGTGTCCTGGCTCCACAGCGCGGGCGTGGCCCGATAGCGCTGGTTCAGATCCCGCACCAGGGTGTGAATGCCTTGGTGCAGTGGGTTTTCCAGTTCGTACCAGTCCAGTCCGCGGTCGTGATCCCATTCGCGGAACTGCCCGAATTCCTGTCCCATGAAGAGCAGTTGTTTCCCGGGATGCGCCCACATGTAGGCGAGCAGCGCGCGCACGCCGCTGGCCTTGGTGAAGTCGTCGCCGGGCATGCGGGTCCACAGCGTGCCCTTGCCGTGCACCACTTCGTCGTGGCTGATGGGCAGCACGTAGTTCTCGCTCCAGGCGTAGGTGAGCGAGAAGGTGATCTCGTTGTGGTGCCAGGTGCGGTGCACGGGATCATGTTTGAGATATCCGAGGGTGTCGTGCATCCAGCCCATATTCCACTTCATGGTGAAGCCGAGGCCGCCGACTTCGGTGGGGCGGGTGACGCCGGGCCAGGTGGTGGATTCCTCGGCGATGGTGACCACGCCCGGATGGTGCTTGTGCACGGTCGCGTTCATTTCCTGCAGGAACGCGACGGCTTCCAGGTTCTCGCGGCCGCCGTGGATATTCGGCTCCCAGTCGGGGCGCGAGTAGTCGAGGTAGAGCATGGAGGCGACCGCGTCCACGCGCAGCCCGTCGATGTGGAATTCCTCGATCCAGTAGCGGGCGTTGGCGACCAGGAAGTTGCGCACCTCGTGTCGGCCGAAGTCGAAAACGTAGGTGCCCCAGTCGAGTTGCTCACCGCGCCGGGGGTCCGGATGTTCGTACAGGGCGGTGCCGTCGAAGCGCGCCAGGGCCCATTCGTCGCGCGGGAAATGCGCGGGCACCCAGTCCAGCAGCACGCCGATTCCCTTGCGGTGCAGGTGATCAACGAACCAGCGGAAATCGTCCGGACCGCCGAAGCGGGCGGTGGGCGCATAGTAGGAGGTGACCTGATATCCCCACGATCCGCCGAAGGGATGTTCGGCGATCGGCAGCAGTTCGATATGGGTGAAGCCCTGGGCGGCAACATATTCGGCGAGCTGTTCGGCCAGTTCGCGATAGCCGAGGCCGGGCCGCCAGGAGCCCAGGTGCACCTCGTAGGCGCTCATGGGGGAGCGGGTGGGATCGTGCGCGTCGCGGGCGCGCAACCATTCGCCGTCGTCCCAGGTGTAGGTGCTCTGGGTGACGATGGACGCGGTGGCGGGCGGCACCTCGGTGGCGAAGGCGAAGGGGTCGGCGTGGTCGACGATGCGCCCGTCGGCCCCGTGCACCCGGTATTTGTATTTGGCTCCGGCCTCGATCCCGGGCAGGAACACCTCCCACACACCGGAGCCGCCGAGTCGGCGCATGGGCGCGGTATGCCCGCTCCACCCGTCGAAATCGCCGATGACCGCGACCCCGCGCGCGTTCGGCGCCCATACCGCGAAGGCGGTGCCGGTCACCTCGCCGTCGAGGGTGGTGTAGCGCCGGGGGTGCGCGCCGAGCACATCCCAGAGCCGTTCGTGCCGTCCCTCGCCGAGCAGGTGCAGGTCGAGTTCGCCGAGGCCGGGCAGGAAACGGTAGCCGTCGGCGTCGATGACGGTGCGCCCGCCGGGATACGACGTGACGACGCGGTAGTCCCACAGTTCCGGAAACGGCACGGTGCCTTCGAATATCCCGTGTTCGAGATGTTCGAGCGGATGATCGTCCGCCCCGATGCGCGCCGCCACCGTCTCCGCGTGCGGCCGCAGCACCCGGATGACGGTGCCGTCCGGATGCGGGTGCGCGCCGAGCACGGTGTGCGGATCGGGATGCGTTCCGGCGGCGAGCAGCAGCAGATCGCGCCGGTTCATCAGAAGTTTCTTCGATGCGCGAGTTCGGTGCGGGCGGCGGCGGGGACCGGCGGCAGCACGAGAATGTGCGCGACCGCGCGCGCGGGGTCCAGGCGCACGAAATTGTGCTGGCCCCAGTGGTATTCCTCGCCGCTGATCTCGTCGTACACCACGGGGCGGTCATGCCATTCGCGGCCGATGGCGGGCAGATCGAGCGAGATGTGGCCCTGTTCGGGACCGTACGGGTTCAGGTTCACCACCACCAGGACGGCGTCACCTGTGCTCGGATCGAATTTCGAGAAGGCAAGCAGCGCATCGCTGTCCGTGCCGTGGAAGTGGATGCAGCGCAACTGTTGCAGGGCCGGATGCGCACGCCGAATCTCATTGAGCCGGGTGATCCACGGTTCGAGGGATTCCCCGCGCGCGGCCGCCTCGGCGTACGGGCGGGGCCGCAGTTCGTACTTCTCCGAGTCGAGGTATTCCTCGCTACCGGGTTGTGCCGCTTGATGTTCGAAGAGTTCGAAGCCCGAGTACACGCCCCAGGTGGGCCCGAGGGTGGCGGCGAGCACGGCGCGAATGGCGAACATGCCCGGCCCGCCGTGCTGGAGGGTCTCGTGCAGGATGTCGGGGGTGTTCACGAACAGGTTGGGCCGGGCCTCATCGGCCTTGGCCGCCAATTCCCGGCCGAATTCCTCGAATTCGTGCTTGTGCACCCGCCAGGTGAAATACGTGTAGGACTGGGTGAAGCCGCGCCGGGCCAGGCCGTAGAGCCGGGCGGGGCGGGTGAACGCCTCGGACAGGAAGATGATCTCCGGATGCGTGCGCCGCACCTGCGCGATCAGCCACTCCCAGAAGTCGGCGGGTTTGGTGTGCGGATTGTCGACGCGGAAGATGGTGACGCCCAGGCTGATCCAGTGCCGGACCACGCGCAGCACCTCGGCGTACAGGCCGTCCGGATCATTGTCGAAATTGACCGGGTAGATGTCCTGGTACTTCTTGGGCGGGTTCTCCGCGAAGGCGATGGTGCCGTCCGGCAGGGTGGTGAACCATTCCGGATGCGCGGCGACCCACGGGTGATCCGGCGCGCACTGCAGCGCCAGGTCCAGGGCCACCTCCATCCCCAATTCCCTTGCCGATTCCACGAATTCGCTGAAATCCGCCTCATCGCCCAGGGCCGGGTGGATGGCGTCGTGCCCGCCCGCGGCGGAGCCGATGGCCCACGGCGAACCCACATCGCCGGGTTCGGCGGTGAGGGAGTTGTTGCGCCCCTTGCGATTCACCGTGCCGATGGGGTGGATCGGCGGCAGGTACACCACATCGAATCCCATGGCGGCGATGCGCGGCAGATCTTTGGCGGCGGTGGCGAAGGTGCCGTGCACGGGCTTGCCCTCGGCATCGCGGCCGCCGGTGGAGCGCGGGAAGAATTCGTACCAGGCCCCGTACAGCGCGCGCTGCCGTTCCACCAGCACGGCGAACTGCGGCCCCTGTGTCACCAGTTCGCGAAGCGGTGTGGCGCGCAGGATTTCGCTCACCTCGGCACTGAACGCCGGGCCGACCCGCGCGGGCAGCTGGGCATCGCCGCGCAGTGCGGCGGCCGCCGCGCGCAGGGCCTCCCACTGCTTCTTCGGCACCGCCTGTGCGGCCCGTTCCAGCAGGCGCGCACCGATTTCCAGATCGTTGGCGAGATCGATCGCACTCTGCCCGACCGCGAGTTTCGCCTCGACGGCCGAGCGCCAGGTGGCGATGGGATCGCTCCAGCCCTCGACGCGATAGGTCCACAGTCCCGGTTTCCCGGGCGCGAAGACGGCATTGAAGACATCGGGCTGATAGTCCGGCGTCATGCGGATGCGCTGCGACCGCGAGGATCCGGGCGCTTTCACCGCGAGGGTGGCGGCCACGGCGTCGTGCCCCTCGCGCCACACCACGGTGCGCACCGGGAACACCTCCCCGACGACGGCCTTCGCCGGCCGACCGCCGGGTATCGCGGGGGCGGTGTCATCGATGGCGATGCGGCCGGTCACCCGTTCGAACTTACCGGGTGCCGTGCCCGCGTGATGTCCCGCCGCCGAGGTGTCGCCGCCGCGACGCGCGTATATGGCTACTGCTGGCCCGGCTTGAGCATGAGGAACAGGCCGTTGGCTTCGGCGCACAGGCGCTCGCCGTCGTGCAGGGTGGCGCGGACGAAGACCTTGCGGCCCTCCACCCGCTCGACCCAGCCGTGCACCGCGAGTTCGGTGTTCAGCGGGGTGATGGAGCGGTAGTCGACGTGCAGGTACGCGGTGCGGGTGACGGCGCGGGTGTGCACGGCCGCGGTCATGCCGAGCAGATCGTCGAAGCCGAGGGCGATATGCCCGCCGTGCGCCGCGCCGTTACCGCCGAGATGGAAGGTGCGGAAGGTGATTCGCGCCCGCACGCCGTCCCGGTCGGCCTGATCCACCAGGTACGGCGGCAGGGTGAGATTGCCGCGCGAGGGCAGATCGGTGCGATGCCAGCTGGGCGCGGACCATTCATCGGTGACGACCTCGTCGAGGCGCTCGTTGAGCTTCTTCAACTCGGCGATGGCCTCGAGGGCGATCTCATCGGTCGGGCTGGCCAGGCGCACCCGGTCCATCAGGCCGCGCACCTGCTCGATGAATTCGCCGTAGTGGGGGCCGCCCCTGCTGTTGTCCCGGCCCAGTTCCGCGATCGGCCGGAATCCGCCCTCATGGTGCTCCTGGGACGGAGGTGTCTCGACCTGCTGCTCGCTCATGAGAACACGTTATCGGTTGCCACCGGAATGCTCTTCGCTGGGCTGTGCATATTGCATATCGGTGCGTAGGCACAGGCAATCCCGCACAGCGCAGCGCGGGGAAAACCGTCCCGGTAGGGTTTTGTGGGTGAAGGCATTGCGTCGTTTCACCGTCCGCGCCCATCTGCCCGAGCGGCTCTCCGCGCTGACCGAGCTGGCGACCAATCTGCGATGGTCCTGGCACGGTCCCACGCAGGATGTGTTCGCCGCACTCGATCCCGCCCTGTGGGTGGAGGTCGGGCGCGATCCGGTGCGCATGCTCGGGGAGGTGCCCGCCGAACGGCTCGACGAGTTGGCCGCGGATGAGGCGTACACCCGGCGCGTGGACGCCGCCGCCGCCGATCTCGCCGACTATCTGGCTCGCCCGCGCTGGTTCCAGCGGCAGGAGCAGGGGCCGAAGGGCATCGCCTACTTCTCGATGGAGTTCGGCGTCACCGAGGTGCTGCCGAACTATTCGGGCGGACTCGGGATCCTCGCGGGCGACCATCTCAAGGCCGCCTCCGATCTGGGCCTGCCGTTGATCGGTGTCGGGCTGCTGTACCGGTCCGGATACTTCCGGCAGTCGCTGACCGCGGACGGCTGGCAGTCCGAGCACTATCCGGCACTGGATCCGCAGGGCCTGCCGCTGCGACTGCTCACCGACGGCGGCGCGCCGGTGCTGATTCACGTGGCCATGCCCGAGGGCCGGGTGCTCCGGGTGCGGGTGTGGATCGCACAGGTGGGGCGAATTCCGCTGCTGCTCTTGGATTCCGATATCGCCGACAATGATCCGGAACTGCGCGCGGTCACCGATCGGTTGTACGGCGGCGATCAGGATCACCGCATCAAACAGGAGATCCTGGCCGGTATCGGCGGCGTGCGGGCGGTGCGCGCCTACACCCGCGCGTACGGGCTGCCCGATCCGGACGTGTTCCATATGAACGAGGGCCACGCGGGCTTCCTGGGCATCGAGCGCATTCGCGAATTCATGGTCGCCGGAATGGATTTCGACGCCGCGCTGACCGCGGTGCGGGCCGGAACCGTTTTCACCACGCACACTCCGGTCCCGGCCGGTATCGACCGATTCGCGGGCGCGCTGGTGCGGCGCTACTTCGGCGGCGCGCACGGTGAGCGGGAATCGCTTGTGCTGCCGGGTGTTTCGGTGGATCGCATCCTGGCCATGGGCCGCGAGGCGGATCCGTCGGTGTTCAATATGGCGCACCTGGGATTGCGACTGGCCCAGCGCGCCAACGGCGTATCGAAACTGCACGGTGAGGTCAGCCGCGATATGTTCGCGCCGCTGTGGCCGGGCTTCGACGCGTCCGAGGTGCCGATCGGCTCGGTCACCAATGGCGTGCACGCGCCCACCTGGGCGGCGCGCGAATGGATCGACAAGGCCCGAGAACTCATCGGCGATGAGCTCGTCGAGGAGGCGCGCGGCTGGGAGCGGCTCTGCGATGTGGATCTGCGCGAGTTGTGGTCGACCCGGAACGCCTTGCGCGGCATCCTCGTCGACGAGGTGCGCCGCCGGGTGCACGCGTCCTGGCTGGAGCGCGGCGCGGCCCCGGCCGAACTGGGCTGGATCGACGACGTATTCGATCCCAAGGTGTTGACCGTCGGTTTCGCCCGCCGGGTGCCGACCTACAAACGGCTCACCCTGATGCTGCGTGATCCGGATCGCCTGCGCGCCCTGCTCCTCGACCCCGAACGCCCGGTGCAGTTGGTCGTCGCCGGTAAATCGCATCCGGCCGATGACGGCGGTAAGGCGCTCATCCAGCAGATCGTGCGGTTCGCCGACGATCCGGAGGTGCGGCACCGCATCGTCTTCCTGCCCAACTACGACATGTCCATGGCCCGGTACCTGTACTGGGGATGCGATGTGTGGCTGAACAATCCGCTGCGGCCGCTGGAGGCGTGCGGCACCTCCGGTATGAAGTCGGCGCTCAACGGCGGGCTCAACCTCTCCATCCGCGACGGCTGGTGGGATGAGATGTACGACGGTGAGAACGGCTGGGCCATCCCCACCGCCGACGGCGTGCGCGATGACCACCGGCGCGATGATCTGGAAGCCTCCGCGCTCTACGAATTGCTGGAACGCGCTGTGCTGCCGCGCTTCTACGATCGCGATCACGATGATCTGCCGGTGCGCTGGATGGAAATGGTGCGCCATACCCTCCAGACGCTCGGCCCCAAGGTGCTGGCCTCGCGCATGGTCCGCGATTACGCCGTCGACTACTACACCCCGGCGGCCGCGGCCTATACGGCGGTGTCGCAGAACGATTTCAAGGGCGCACGGGACCTGTCCGAGTATCGCCGCCGCATCGAATCCGCCTGGCCGACAGTCCGAGTCGTGCAGGTGGACAGTTCCGGTCTGCCGGATATTCCGGTCATCGGCGCGGATCTGGCCCTGCGCGCCCGCATCGATCTGGGTGGCCTGACGCCCGCCGATGTCAGCGTGCAGGCGGTGCTGGGCCGGGTCTCGACCTCGGACGACCTGTCCGATGTGCACACCATGCCCATGACGCACACCGGAACCGACTCCGGCACAGAGGTTTTCACCATCGAAACCCCGGTGCCGCTGTCGGGCGCGGTGGGCTACACGATTCGGGTACTCCCGAGTCACCCGCTGCTCGCGTCGGAGGCCGAGTTCGGTTTGGTGGCGACGCCCAGCCCCTAAGTCGCCTGTCCCAGTGTGCGTTTGAGGATCTTCCCGGTCGCGTTGCGCGGCAGCGCGTCCAGGAAGGTCACATCGCGCGGTACCGAGAATCGGCTGACCCGATGCCGGATGTAAGTGCGCACCATCTCCGAATCGAGTCCGGAGCCGGGCCGTTTGACCACGAAAGCCGCCAGCCGCTGGCCGAATTCGTGATCCGGCACGCCCACCACCGCGACCTCGCTCACCTGCGGCAGATGCGAGAGCGCCTCCTCCACCGAGCGCGGGAAGACATTCTCACCGCCGGAGATGATCATCTCGTCATCGCGCCCGGCCACGAACAGTTTCCCGGAGGCGTCCAGGTACCCCACATCGCCGGTGTCGAGCATGCCGTGCGCCTCGGCGGGCGGGGTGGCGTCGGTGTAGCCGTCGAAGAGCATGTGATTGCCGACGAAGATCCGGCCGGTCGCGCCGACCGGCAGAATCCGCTGATCCGGGCCCAGCACACCGATTTTCGTGCCCAGCGGCGGCCGCCCGGCGGTGGTCGGGGACATGCGCAGATCGGCCGGATCGGCGATGCTGGCCCAGGACACCTCGGTGGAGCCGTACACGTTGTAGAGGATGTCCCCGAAGGTGTCCAGGAATCGCAGCACGGTCGCGCCCGCGATCGGCGCACCGCAGCTGGCGACCACTTTCAGACTGGACAGGTCATACCGCGCCCGCACGTGCTCGGGCAGATCGAGAATGCGGTTCACCATGATCGGCACCACGATCAACGCGGTCACCCGATGCTCGGCGATCCGCCGCAGACAGTCCTCGGCGTCGAACCGGTCGTTCAGCACCAGGGTGGCGCGAATGGCCGTGGAGATCTGCAGCGCCGCCAGTCCCCAGGTGTGGAACAGCGGTGACGGAATCAGCATGGTCTCGTTGACGCCGAACGGAATTCGCGACAGCAGCGCCGCCACCGTCCCGAAACCCTTGGGGTGCGGTCGCCGCGCGCCCTTGGGCGTGCCGCTGGTGCCGGAGGTGAGCACGATCAGCCGCCCGGGCCGGGAAGGCTTCTTGGCGGTCAGATTGCGCATCGAGATGAGGTCCTCGATGGTGGTGCGCCCCGGTTCCGGCGGCCGGTCATCGGTGGTGAAGCGCGGCAGATCCGGTGGCAGATACCGCACCAGATGCTCGAATTCACTGTCCACGAACAGCGCCGAGAGCGCGTGCCGGTGCACGATCTCCTCGATCTGCCGGGCGGGCAGCCCGGTATTGAGCAGCACCGCGTCCGCCCCGGATTTACCCGCGGCCACCATGGCCTCGACCATGCCGGTGTGATTGCGGCACAGCAGTCCGACCGCGGTGCCGGTGCCGAAGCCGAGCGCACCCATCGCGCCCGCCAAAGCTGTACTGCGCGAATGCAATTGCTCGAAGGTGCTGGAGTACCGATCGTCCAGGACGGCGAGCCGGTCGGGGGAGTGCGCCGCCGCCGCCGCGTAGCCGCCCGCCAGGCTGAACCCCCATTTGGCCAGGCTGCCAAGCTGTTTCAGCCCCACATCGGGGCGATAGGTGCGCACCACCCCGGAGGCCACCATCTGTCTGGCGACGCCCGCCTGCAACTTCATCGGCGAGTCCTCGCCATTGACGATGACGGCGGTCGGCGCGCCGGTGACCAACTCGACCGCGCGCTTGAGCCCGGCGTGCGTCCAGGACACCGCCGCCGCGTTGGGCAGCTGCGCCGCCAGCGGATGCACCAGCGCCGCTTTGAAATACGTGACCGACACCCGGGTCTTATCGCCGACCTCGCGCAGCCGCACGGCGGCGAAACTGCCGGTGGCCGCGCAGTGCAGTTCGAAGCTCTCGTATTCGCGGCCCAGGCGCATTTGCACCTCGAGCGTGCGGACTTCCTGCCCCACACCGCCGACACGCAGTGTCAGAGTGGGGTATTCCGCGGCCGCGTCGAGCTCCTCGCAGGCGCCGATACCGCGGAACAGCCGGGGGTAGGACTGTGGCTCGACGAGCACATCCCAGAGCGATTTGCGAGTGATCGCGAACTCGGCGATCGCATCGATGACATCGGTAACCACGCGTTAGCAATTCTCGTCCGCCGGTTCGAATCCCTCACTCCCGGATTACGTATTTGTAACGTCTCAGACAGTCGTGCGCAAGGTTTTCTAATTACCGGTGAGTAATTAGATAATTTGCCTGGTAATAGCGCGAACGTTGCCAATAAACCAAGCCTCAGGCAGGTGTGATTGCCCACGATTCGCCGGGCCGGTTGAACATCCGGCGAACAGGACAAGTACGGTGCCCAGGGCACCTCTCTGACCTCCCGCCGACTGGAGACCACACAGCAATGAGCAGCGACGTCCTCACGCGCACCAAGGGGCGCGTCGACGCGTACTTCGGGATCAGCCAGCACGGTTCGACCGTCAAGCGCGAGCTCATGGCCGGAACCATCACCTTCCTGGCCATGTCGTACGTGCTCGCGGTCAACCCGGCCATCCTCGGCGACCACGGCGTGCTCGGCGACAAGGGCATGCCGACGCAGGCGGTCTTCACCGCCACCGCCGTCGCGGCGGTCGTCGGCACGCTGGTGATGGGCATCTGGGCCAAGTACCCGGTGGCGCTCGCGCCCGGTATGGGGCTCAACGCGTTCTTCGCGTACACCGTCATCCTGAACATGGGAATCCCGTGGCAGGAAGCGCTTTCGGGCACCTTGCTCTCGGGCATCATCTTCTTCGTCCTGGCCATCACCAAGGTCCGCGAGAAGATCATCGACGCCATCCCGCTGCAGATGAAACTGGCGGTCGGCGCCGGCATCGGCATGTTCGTGGCCTTCCTGGGCCTGAAGAACGCGGGCATCGTGGTCGCCAGTGACGCGACCTTCGTGCACCTGGGCGACTTCCACAAGGGCACAACGCTATTGGCGCTGTTCGGCCTGCTGGTGACGGTGGTCTTCCTGGTGCTGGGCTGGCACGGCGCGGTGCTCTACGGCATCCTCTCCACCACCATCCTGGGCATTGTCTGCGGTCTGGTGGAACTGCCGAATTCCATTGCGGCACTGCCGCACGGGCTGGACAAGACCTTCGGCCAAGCCGTCATCCATCTGCCGGACGCGTTCACCGGGCAGATGATCATCGTGGTGCTCACCATGCTGTTCGTCGACTTCTTCGACGCCTCCGGCACTTTGATCGGTGTGGCCAATCAGGCCGGGCTGCTCACCAAGGAGGGCAAGCTGGAGCGCGCCGGACAGGCGCTGGCCGCCGATTCGGTCGGCACCGCGGCGGGCGCGATCATCGGCACCTCCACCACCACCGCGTACGTCGAATCCACGGCGGGTGTGTCGGCGGGCGGGCGCACCGGTTTGACCGCGGTGTCCACGGCGGGCTGGTTCCTGCTCGCCATGTTCCTGTTCCCGCTGTTCGCGGTCGTCGCCGATGTGCCGTCGGTGACGGCTCCGGCGCTCATCGTGGTCGGCGTGCTGATGTCGCGGGCGCTCGGCGATATCGACTGGAGCCGTTTGGAATACGCGGTTCCGGCGTTCATCACCGTCATCATGATGCCGCTGACCTATTCGATCGCGAACGGCATTGCCATGGGCCTGCTGTTCTACCCGATCGTCATGGTGGCCAAGCGACGCTGGCGCGAAGTGCATCCCGTGATGTGGGTGCTGATGGCGGTGTTCCTGTCGTACTTCTGGTTCCTGGCCGAATAGTCGGGCCGGGGCGGTTTGTGGTCCCCGCGCCGCGTGCAGGGCTTGGCGCGGGGACTATGACACTGCCGATGTGGGAATTGGGGGGTCCACCGGAGTATCGCAAGCCAATTTACTTCTGTTCGGAAGTATGAACCACCCGTGTGACTGTTCTCACACGGGTGTTTTGTTTTGCGAAACACTCTGTGTCAAACGCGCCAAAGCCTTTGTCACCACTTGTGGATCGGATGTTTCCCAATAGGGCGGCAGTGACGCTCGCAAATATCCGCCATAGCGCGCGGTCGCCAGCCGTGAATCCAGAATGGCGATTACACCGCGATCATCCACGCTGCGCAGCAGTCGCCCGGTGCCCTGTGCGAGCAGCAGTGCCGCGTGATTGGCGGCGACCGAGAGAAATCCATTGCCGCCCCGCGATTCCACCGCGCGCTGGCGGGCGATCAACAGCGGATCATCCGGGCGCGGGAACGGAATGCGGTCCAGGATAACCAGACTCAGCGAGGGGCCCGGCACATCCACGCCCTGCCACAGCGAAAGGGTGCCGAACAGCGAGGTTTCCGGATCGTCGGCGAATTTCTTCACCAGTGCGCCGGTGGCGTCATCGCCCTGGCACAGCACCGGGGTGTCCAGGCGCTCGCGCAGAATCTCGGTGGCCGCCTTGGCCGCTCGCATGGAGGAGAACAGGCCCAGGGTGCGGCCGTTGGCGGCGGTGATGAGCCGTTCGATCTCGTCCAGATAGGCGGTGGGCAGGCCGTCCCGGCCGGGAGCGGGCAAATGCTTTGCCACATAGAGGATTCCGGATTTGGCGTGATCGAAAGGGGAACCCACATCCACCGAATTCCAGCGCAGTTTCGCTGCGTCGGAAGGGGTTTCCTTACCGCTGGCCAATGCCGGATCGACCTGGGCCGACGATTTGGGCGGCAGGCCCCAGGTGACCGCCAGATTGTCGAACGAGCCGCCGATCTGAAGCGTCGCCGAGGTCAAAACCACTGTGGCGGTGCCGAACAGCTGGCTGCGCAGCAGTCCGCCCACCGAGAGCGGGGCCATGTGCAGGGTGCGGCGCGGGACGCCGCGCATCTCGTCCACCGAGAGCCAGATGACATCGCGGTGCGCGGCCGGATCGGGTTCCTCGTAGGTGGTGAGCACGCGCACCGCGGCATCGTGCACCTCCTCGATGGCGGCCAGCGCCTGATTGCGCAGCGCCGCGCCCTCGGGATCGGCCTGCGCGCTGTTCGCGCCCTGCGGTGCGAGCGCGGTGCGGGCATTCCACGCCGCATCGCGGATCAACGCCAAAACCGGTGCGGCGCCGTCGGGTAGGCGATCCCAGCGGCCGGGATTCAATTCGTCGAGCAGGGTGTGCCAGGCTTCTGCCGCGCCCTCGAGCCGATCCACTTCCTGCTCGTCGATGAGCTTGGTGCAGCGCTTGGCGGCGGCGCTGATCGCGGCGGTGGACAGCTCCGCGGTGGCCACACCGGTGACCCGATCCACGAGTTCGTGGGCCTCGTCGATGACGACCACATCGTGTTCGGGCAGCACCTGGATACCGCTGATGGCGTCGATGGCCAGCAGCGCGTGATTGGTAACCACCACATCCGCGGCCCCGGACTCCGCGCGCGCCTTCTCCGCGAAGCAGTCCTGTCCGAAGGAGCAGCGCGACTTCCCAAGGCACTCACGGGAACTCACGCTCACCTGCCGCCACGCCTGATCGCTCACGCCCGGTGTGAGCTCATCCCGATCGCCCTTCTCGGTATCGGACACCCACTCGTGCAGTCGCTGCACCTCGCGCCCCAGTCGCGAGACCGCGAAGGCGTCGAACAATTCCGCCTCGGCGGGCTCGTCCGGAATCGCGCTATTGATCTTGTTCAAGCACAGATAGTTGTTGCGCCCCTTGAGAATCGCGAACTCCGCCACGCGCCCCAGCGGTTCCGCCAGTGCCTGACTCAATCGCGGCAGATCCCGATCCACCAGCTGTCGCTGCAATGCGATGGTCGCCGTCGACACCACCACGGTCCGCCCGGTCCGCACCGCGTGCCGCAGACTCGGCACCAGATACGCCAATGACTTTCCGGTACCCGTACCCGCCTGAACGGCCAGGTGTTCCCCGGTATCGATGGAATGCGCCACCGCCGCGGCCATCGTCTGCTGTCCCTTGCGCTCTTTACCCCCCAGCGCCTCGACAGCAGTGGCCAATAGCTTCGGGACCGGTGGGAGTTCAGGCACGGCGGCCAGGGTACTGCGCGCCGCCGACAACCCGCGCGCAAACCTCGGTGTGCCGGACGATCCGACGCGTGCTAGCCGAGTGAGCTACTCACTTCTCCAGCGTGCCCGCGAGGTCCACTCCGGAGGAGCGCAGGGTGTCGAGGGCGGTGCGGACGGTCGCGGGCGTGACCGCGGCCGTGAGCCCGAGCAGGACGCGGGTGTCGAAGCCCGCCGCGCGGGCGTCCAGGGCGGTGGCCCGCACACAGTGATCGGTGGCGATGCCCACCACATCCACCGCGTCGATGGCGTGCGCGCGCAGCCAGTCCGCGAGGCCGGTGGAACCGTCCGACGCGGTGCCCTCGAAACCGGAGTAGGCGGCGGTGTACGCGCCCTTGGAGAAGACCTCCTGGATCGGTGCGGTATCGAGCGCCGGATGGAAATCCGCCCCCGGTGTGCCGACCCGGCAGTGCGGCGGCCAGGTGTCCACGTAATCCGGATTCTCGGAGAAATGCGCGCCCGGATCGATGTGGAAATCGCGGGTCGCCACCACGGCGGTGTAATCCGAGACCCCCAGGTACCGGGTGATCCGCTCGGCCACCGCCGCTCCGCCCGCGACGGCGAGCGATCCGCCTTCGCAGAAATCGTTCTGTACGTCGACGACGATCAAGGCTCGGCTCATGGCGACCTCCCGTGGATGAACCGCGACGGTTCGATGCTCGTATTGCATTGTGCCGCCCGCTGGTCAGCGTGGTCCACGCGCGGTCGGCGGACGCCATTCTCGACGCTCGAGCCCCTCCTCGCGCGTCGAGACATGGCGGCCGATTCGGTGCCTGCCGGGCCCGGCGACCGGGGTGCGCGCTAGGCGGTGATGAAGGTCGTCGGGATGGCGGGTTCGCCCGCGGAGAGTTTGAGGCCCTCCCAGGGGAGGCTGATCAGGCCCTGGGCGACCAGGTCCCGGCTCTGCTGGAGGGTGGGCTGGTCGGGGAGGATCTCGCCGTCGCGGACGAGGGGGGTTTGCAGGTCGCGGATCTGGAAGCCGTTGGGCTCGGGGTGGGGTGCGGAAGCGGGGTAGACGATTTCCTCCACGACCGTGCCGGTGCTGCGGGACAGGCGCACGGCCTTCTTGGTGCCGCCGCGAGATTCCTTGTGGGAGCTGCGTTTCGCGACCGGGACGCCTTCGACCTCGACGAGTTTGTAGACCATTCCGGCGGTGGGCGCACCGGAGCCGGTGACCAGGGCGGTGCCGACACCGTAGACATCCACCGGTTCGGCGCGCAGGGAGGCGATGGCGTATTCGTCGAGATCGCCGGAGACCACGATCCGGGTCTTCACCGCGCCGAGCGCGTTCAACTGTTCGCGGACCTGGCGGGCCAGCACCCCCAGATCGCCGGAATCGATTCGCACGCCACCCAATTCGGGTCCGGCGACCTCGACGGCGGTGGCGACGCCGCGGGTGATGTCGAAGGTATCCACCAGCAGTGTGGTGCCGACGCCGAGCGCGGCGATCTGACTGCGGAACGCGTCGGCCTCGTGTTCACCGTCGGATCCGCTGTGCAGCAGGGTGAACGCGTGCGCGCTGGTGCCCGCGCCGGGAACGCCGAAGCTGCGCACGGCTTCCAGATTCGAGGTGGCGTCCAGCCCCGCGAGATACGCGGCCCGCGACGCCGAGGGCGCGGCCAGCTCATGCGTTCGGCGCGAACCCATTTCGATCATGCGCCGCCCGCCCGCCGCGCTCACCATGCGCGCGGCCGCGGCGGCGATGGCGCTGTCGTGGTTGTAGATCGACAGCGCGAGGGTCTCCAGCAGCACGCATTCGGCGAAGGTGCCGCGCACGGTCAGAATGGGGGAGCCGGGGAAGTACAGCTCACCTTCGCGATACCCGTCGATATCCCCGCTGAACCGATAGTCCCGCAACCACGCCACGGTGTCCGGATCCAGGAACTTCCCGACGATCGCGAGTTCGGGCTCCCCGAAACGGAATTCACGCAGCGCCGCCAGCAGTCGCCCGGTCCCCGCGACCACGCCGTACCGCCTGCCGTGCGGCAATCGCCGGGCGAATACCTCGAACGTGCACCGCCGATGCGCGGATCCGTCCGCCAATGCGGCGGCGAGCATGGTGAGCTCGTACTGATCGGTCAGCAATGCGGTGCTGGTCATCCCGGCGGCGATCGTCACGGGTTCCACTGTAGGCACAGACCGAACGGTCATCCTGGTGACACCGCCCCACGACACGTCGGCGATATAACGCTCGTGGTGGGCGTGTCGTGTGGGCTGTTGTTTCTTCGGGGTCGAGTCGTACCCTGGACGTTATGGGTCTGTGCAGAGAAGACGCTGTCCGGATTGCCGCCCGGACGGGCGGCGTGAGCGGGACGGTATCGGCGGCACAACTGACATCATCGACTTCCCGGGTCGTACTGGGCGCGTCGCAGGCGATGCCCGAGGCCGTCGAGTACACCGAAATCCTCGAGGCCGAGGACCGCCCGTGGGTAACGGTCGTTTGGGACGATCCGGTCAACCTCATGCACTACGTGACGTACATCTTCCAAAAGCTGTTCGGCTATAGCAAAGCCAAGGCAACCGAACTCATGCTCCAGGTGCACAACGAGGGCAAAGCCGCCGTCTCCTCCGGCTCGCGCGACAAGATGGAACACGATGTGCAGCGCCTGCACGCGGCCGGACTATGGGCGACCATGCAGCGTGACCAGTGACCCGGGCGACTACGGTAGGCCCGTGCGGAAGTGGAGCAGGAAGAACTCCCTGGGCGGGCTGAAACTCCGTTCGGAAATGGACGCCCACGAGGCGGAGGTACTGCGCTCGCTGGTGGGCGCGGTGACCGGATTACTCACCGACCGAGCCCGTTCGGCCCCCGAGGACGATCTGGCCGCGCTCACCGGGTTACAGCTGGGCAACTCCACCCCGCCCGATGACCCGCGCCTCGCCCGGCTGCTCCCCGATTTCCATCGCAGCGAACCCGGTTCCCCCGACGCCGACCGCGCCGACCTGAACAGCGCACTGCGCAGCCTGCACGAACCGGACATCATCGAAACCAAGGTCTCCGCGGGCCTGGTCATTCTGGAAACCCTCCCGCCGCAGGGCGGCAAGGTGGTCATCACCCCGGAGCAGGCCGAGCACTGGCTCACCGCCCTCAATGACGTCCGCCTGGCCCTGGGCACCGCGCTCGATATCAGCGCCGATATGCCCGATCAGTTGGACGAGGACGATCCGCGCGCCCCGAGCCTGGACGTCTATCACTGGCTCACCTGGATGCAGGACTCCCTGCTGCAAGCGCTCATGCCGTAATCGCGCCCCCGCCACTTCGGAGGTACACATCGTGAACAACAGTGCGGGACCGAACAATTCGATCACCGATGTGACGGGTGTCCTGGTGGGGCATGAACATCGCGTCGATTCGAACGCCACCCTCGGCACCGGCGCGGCCACCGGCTGCACCGTGCTGCGCGTCCCCGGCGGCGCGACCGCGTCGGTGGATGTGCGCGGCGGCGGACCGGGCACCCGGGAAACCGATCTGCTCGATCCCGGCAATACCGTGCGCCAGGTGAATGCCGTATTGCTCACCGGCGGAAGCGCTTACGGCCTCGCCGCCGCCGACGGCGTGATGCGCTGGCTGGAAGAACACCACGAGGGCATTCCGATGGATCCGGCCGATCCGTCCCGCGTGGTGCCGATCGTTCCGGGTGCGGTGATCTTCGATCTGCCGGTGGGCGCGTGGGATATTCGCCCCGACGCCGATTTCGGTTTCCTCGCAACGGATGCCGCCGCAACGGATTTCGCCCGCGGTTCGGTGGGCGCGGGCGCGGGTGCGCGCGCCGGTTCCATCAAGGGCGGCGTCGGCACCGCCTCGGTCCGCTTCACCGACGGCCCGGCGGCCGGAATCACGGTGGGCGCGTTGATCGTCGCGAATCCGGTCGGCTCGGTCTTCGATCCGCGCACCGGCCTGCCGTGGGGCACGGGCACGGACGGCCCGGACCATTTCGGCCTGCGCCCGGTCGCGCCGGACAAACTCGCCGCCGCCAACGCGCTGCCCGTGAAGAGCACCGTCCTGAACACCACCATCGGCGTGGTGGCCACCGATGCCGCCCTGGACCCCTCGGCCTGCCGCCGCCTGGCCACCACCGCCCACGACGGTCTGGCCCGCGCCATCCGCCCCGCGCATTCGCCGCTGGACGGTGACACCCTGTTCGCCCTGGCCACGGGTGCGGTCACCCCGGCCCCCGCCTTCCCGCTGCCCCCGGCGTTCCCCGCCGACCTGCTGCTGCTCGACGAGCTCTGTACCGCGGCGGCGGTCTGTGTGGAACGCGCCATAGTCGACGCCATCCTGTCCGCCACCTCGGTAGCCGGAATCCCTTCCTACGCGGAACTTTTCGGCGAATAGCGTGATGCGCACCGGGTGTCGCCGGTCACTCGCGCCGCGGCGGGCGCGGGGGTGTGATCCCGGTCGCGGGGAATAGGTGAATATTCTGACCTGTTGAGGGCAGCGGTAAAGGGAAGGATTCGAACTGTGCTGGTGATCAGGGCCGATCTCGTGGAGGCGATGGTCGCGCACGCGCGCGCCGATCACCCGGACGAAGCCTGCGGTGTCATCGCCGGTCCCGAGGGTTCGGATCGCCCGGAGCGTTTCGTGGCCATGCTGAACGCCGAACGCTCGCCCACCTTCTACCGCTTCGATTCCGGTGAGCAATTGCGCGTCTGGCGCGCGATGGACGATGCCGATGAGGAGCCGGTGGTCATCTACCACTCGCACACCGCCACCGAGGCGTACCCGAGCCGCACCGATATCTCGTACGCGTCCGAGCCGAACGCGCATTACGTGTTGATCTCCACCCGCGACGCCGACGCGCACGAGTTGCGCAGCTACCGCATCCTCGATGGCGTGGTCACCGAGGAGCCGGTCGAGATCGTCCCCGCCTACTCCGGCACCGGGTCGGATACCGAATCCGCCGACGCCTGAACATCTTCCGCCGGAAACAGCAAGGAGCCCCCCATGCCGGTCACCGTCTCCATCCCCACCATCATGCGCACCCTCACCGGCGGTGAGAAGCGCGTACAGGCCGAGGGCGCGACCCTGGCCGAACTCATCGACAACCTGGAGGCCAACCACACCGGCCTCAAGGAGCGACTGCTCAAGGACGGCAAGCTCAACCGCTACGTGAACATCTACGTCGACGACGAGGATGTGCGCTTCACCGGTGGTCTGGCGGCCGAGGTGCCCGAGGGCGGCACCGTCACCATCCTCCCGGCGGTCGCCGGCGGTTCCCGCTAACCGTGGCGCGCTACGAGTCGCTGATCGCGACGCTCGGTGATACGCCCCTGGTCGGCCTGAAGAACCTGTCCCCGCGCTGGGACGGCGAGAACCATGTGCGCCTGTGGGCCAAACTCGAGGACCGCAATCCGACGGGTTCGATCAAGGATCGCCCGGCGCTGCGCATGATCGAACAGGCCGAGGCCGAGGGCAAGCTCACGCCCGGCTGCACCATCCTGGAGCCCACCAGCGGCAATACCGGCATCTCGCTGGCGATGGCCGCGAAACTCAAGGGCTACCAACTGGTCTGCGTCATGCCGGAGAACACCTCGGTGGAGCGCCGTCAGCTGCTCACCATGTTCGGTGCGCGCATCATCGACTCGCCCGCCGCGGGCGGCTCCAATCAGGCTGTGGCGCTGGCCAAGCAGATCGCCGCCGAACATCCGGACTGGGTCATGCTCTACCAGTACGGCAATCCGGCGAACGCGCTCGCGCACTACGAGACCACCGGCCCGGAGATCCTGGCCGACCTGCCCGAGATCACGCATTTCGTGGCGGGCCTTGGCACCACCGGCACCCTGATGGGCACCGGCCGCTTCCTGCGCGAGAAGGTCCCGTCCATCGAGATCGTCGCCGCCGAACCGCGCTACGGCGAACTCGTCTACGGCCTGCGCAATATCGACGAGGGCTTCATTCCGGAGCTGTACGACGCCTCGGTGCTGACCTCCCGCTTCTCGGTCGGCCCCTACGACGCGGTCCGCCGCACCCGCGAACTGGTCCTGGAAGAGGGCATTTTCGCGGGCATCTCCACCGGCGCGATCCTGCACGCCGCCCTGGGCGTGGCCAAGAAGGCCGAAAAGGCGGGCGTCACAGCCGACATCGCCTTCGTGGTGGCCGACGGCGGCTGGAAATACCTCTCCACCGGGGCCTACGACGGCACCCTGGAAGAGGCCGAGGACCGCCTCGAAGGTCAGCTCTGGGCCTGAGCCCGGTCGGCGGCGGTACGCTCGGGGCAGAGCTTGGCCTAGGAGGTACCGGCTATGGGCGGCAGCGGCGTCGGCGCGTCATTCGATCCGGATCGGATCGCGCGACTGCGGGGGCAATTGACGAATCCCGGCGTCGCACAGCGCGGGGGCGGCGCGCTGAAGCTGCTGTGGCAGCGGGCGATTGCGATCATTCTCGCGTTTACCGCCTTCCTCTACGGGGTAGAAGGCGTCGACACCGTCACCGGTCATCACCTCGACGAAGCGGGCGGTGTGAAGCCCCGTCAACTCGACGGTCTGGACGGGATTCTGTTCGCCCCTGTGCTGCATGCCAATTGGCCGCATCTGCTCGGTAATACGGTTCCGGTATTAGTGCTGGGTCTGCTGACCCTGCTGACGGGTATCGGCCGGGGCCTCGCGGCGACCGCCATCATCTGGGTGATCGCGGGGACCGGCACCTGGCTGATCGGCCAAAGCCACTCCGTTCACGTCGGCGCGTCGGTGCTCGTGTTCGGCTGGCTCACCTATCTGATCTCGCGCGGTGTGTTCGCCCGCAATGTGGTGCAGATCGCCATTGGCCTGGTGGTGGGGTTGCTGTATGGCTCGATTCTGTGGGGTGTACTGCCCGGACAGCCCGGAATCTCTTGGCAAGGGCATCTTTTCGGGGCGGTGGGTGGACTGGTTGCGGGGTGGGTACTCTCAGCGGATGAACGTCGTCATCGTCGCGGGGCCAACGCCGGCCGACTCGTGTCGTAAGGGTGACGGTGGACCCGGTCGGCGATTTGGGGGATCCCTCCTTGAGTGAGACAGCAGCGTGGCAGCATGGGGGAATGCGCCTCACCGTGATCGGGTGCTCGGGCAGCGTGTCCGGCCCGGATTCCCCGGCGTCGGGATACCTGCTCACCGGCCCGGATATGACTCCCACCGTCATCGATTTCGGTCCCGGCGTGCTGGGCGCGTTGCAGCGCTATCTGGATCCGGGCGAGGTGGATATCTTCCTCACCCATCTGCATGCCGATCACTGCCTGGATCTGCCCGGGCTGCTGGTGTGGCGGCGCTACCATCCGAATCCGCCGACGGGTAAGGCCATCGTCTACGGGCCGTCGGACACCTCGCTGCGCATCGGCAACGCGTCCGCGGAGATCGGCGGCGAGACCGATGACTGGTCCGATGTGATCGATATGCGGCAGTGGTCGGTGGGGGAGCCGATCCCGTTCGGTCCCGGCCACACCGTCGAGGCGCGCCGCATGTACCACCCGCCGGAGTCCTACGGCCTGCGCATCAAGACCGCCGCCGGGCGCACCTTCGTCTACACCGGCGATACCGCCATCTGCCCCGAGGTCTACGACCTGGCGCGCGGTGCGGACGTACTGCTCGCCGAGGCGTCCTGGACGCACGATCCGGCGAATCGGCCCCCGGGCATCCACCTCTCGGGCACCGAGGCGGGCATGATCGCCGCCGAGGCGGGCGTCGGTGAACTGCTGCTCACCCATATTCCGCCGTGGACCTCGCGCGAAGATGTGATCGCCGAGGCGAAGGCCGTTTTCAGCGGTCCGGTGCACGCGGTGTCCCCGGGCGAGACCTTCGACATCTGACGCTCCCGAACCCACCATTCGCCGACATGTCCGCGACCCGTATGGGCCGCGGACATGTTCGTTCCGTGCACTATTAGGCTGGGCCCGTGTCTAAACGAGCCGATGGCAGGGCGGATGACGAACTCCGCGAGGTAAAGATCACCCGTGGGTTCACCACGCATCCGGCGGGATCGGTGCTGGTGGAATTCGGCGGGACGCGCGTCATGTGCACCGCGAGCGTCACCGATGGGGTGCCGCCGTGGCGGCGCGATTCCGGATTGGGCTGGCTGACCGCCGAATACGCGATGCTGCCCGCCGCCACGCACACCCGTTCCGGGCGTGAGTCGGTCAAGGGCAAGGTCGGCGGCCGCACCCAGGAGATCTCCCGTCTGATCGGGCGTTCGCTGCGGGCCTGCATCGATCTGTCCACCATCGGCGAGAACACCATCGCGGTCGACTGCGATGTGCTGCAGGCCGACGGCGGCACCCGCACCGCCGCGATCACCGGTGCGTACGTTGCGCTTTCGGACGCCGTCACCTATCTGGCCGCGGCCGGGCAGCTGACCGATCCGCAGCCCATCTCCTGCGCCATCGCCGCGGTGAGCGTCGGCGTGGTGGACGGCCGTGTGCGCCTTGACCTTCCGTACGAGGAGGATTCGCGCGCCGAGGTCGATATGAACGTGGTCGCCACCGATACCGGCACCCTGGTCGAGATCCAGGGCACCGGTGAGGGCGCGACCTTCCCGCGCTCCACCCTGGACAAGATGCTGGACTCCGCGCTCGCGGGCTGTGAGCGCATCTTCCAGGTGCAGAAGGAAGCGCTCGCACTGCCGTATCCGGGCGTGCTCCCGGAGCCGTCCGAGGGGAAGAAGAAGTCCTGATGTCCCGCCGCGTCCTGGTCGCCAGCCGAAATGCCAAGAAGCTCAACGAATTGCGCCGCATCCTCGATGAGGCCGGTATCGCGGGCGTCGAAATCGTGGGCCTGAACGACGTTCCGGAATACGAGGAGGCCCCCGAAACCGGCGCGACCTTCGAGGAGAATGCCCTCGCCAAGGCTCGTGACGGTTTCGCCGCCACCGGATTGCCCTGTGTCGCAGACGATTCCGGTATCGCGGTGGACGCGCTGAACGGTATGCCCGGTGTGCTCTCGGCACGCTGGTCCGGTACGCACGGCAATGACGAGGCCAACAACACCCTGCTGCTGGCCCAGCTCGGCGATGTCCCGGACGAGCGCCGCGGCGCGAGCTTCGTCTCGTCCTGCGCCCTGGTCGCGGACGGCGTCGAAGAGGTCGTGCGCGGTGAATGGCCGGGCGTCATCTCCCGGAAGCCGGTGGGCGACGGCGGTTTCGGCTACGACCCGCTCTTCGTTCCGGAGGGCGGCACCGTCTCGGCGGCGCAGCTCACCCCGGCGGAGAAGGACGCCGCCTCCCATCGCGGCCGCGCCCTTCGTCAACTGCTCCCGGCCCTGAAAGCCTTGGCCGCCAACTGAATTGCCCGTGTATTCGCGGCAACTCCAGCACAGCGAACGCGCCCCCATCCATCGGATGGGGGCGCGTTCGTTGTCTGTGCGGCTCAGAGCCCGAAGGCGGCCTTGACCTCTTTGGTGCGCATGTGCTCGAACACGAAGGACAGGAACGGAACCGTGCCCGCCAGGCAGGTCAGCGCCGTGGTGACCGGCTTCCACCGCGCCTTGATGCCCAGATCGATGGTCATTACCAGGTACAGCATGTAGAAGATGCCGTGCACCTGACCGACGTAGAACAGCCAGTGCGGCGCGGTGCTGCTGTCGTCCAGCAGCAGGTACTTGTAGATCACCTCGCCGGTGAGCACCAGCAGCCACAGACCGGTGATCCAGGCCAGAATCCGGTAGCGCAGCAGTGCGCCGCGGATCTTCTCGGGTGCGGCCGCGCCGAGCGGTCGGGGCGCGAGGGTTTCCGCACCGGTCGCGACGGGGGCCTGGGAGTTGTCGCGCGCGGTCACCCGGCGCTCCTTTCGGGGTGGTTGCGCAGCCCGGCGTCCTGGATCTGCTGATCGAGATCGCTGGCGTGCAGTTCGGCCAGGTACCTGTTGTATTCGGCGGTCTGCGGATCATCCTGGGCGGCCGCCTTGGGCCGCTCGGGCAGCAGTCCGGCCGGAATCTCGCGCGGCGCCTGCGGCTTGGGCCGCTTCGGGCGCGGCGCGGCTTCGGCCGCGGATGACGGTGGCGCGGCCTCGAACTCCGCCTCCAATTCGGCGTCCTTCTCCAGCCGCACGAACCGGAAGTACGCCCACACCACGAACCCCGCGAACAACGGCCACTGCAGTGCGTAACCGAGGTTCTGCGCGGTGCCGGTGCCGGATTCGTAGCGTCCCCACTGCCACCACCCCAGGCCCAGGCAGGCCACGAATGCCACGACCACGAACACGATCAGGGCCGGACGGCGTTGGGGAGCGGACACGACCTCCACGGTACCTGCCTACTACGGCCACCGTAGTAGGAGGTCCATCGCATTATCGGAAGCCGTTGATGCTCAGAACTTGTAGGTGACGCCCGTGAGTCGCTCGGACTCTTCCCACAGGCGACGCCACAGTTCGCGATCCTGGGACAGCTTGCTGGAGGGCGCGTGCTCGACCGGGCCCTTATTGCCCATCAGGCGGGCCGGACCCCAGTAGACGGTGGGATCGGCGTCCGGCTCGGTCGCCCCGAAGAGGGAGGAGTGCGCGGCCAGGGCGGGCGCGTGGCCGACCAGGCGGATGACCGGCTTGGCGATGCGGTCGATGGGGGTTTCGGTGCGGGCGAACAGATCGGTCGCCGAGACGCCGGGGTGCACGCCGTAGGAGCGCTTGCTGGAACCGGCGGCGGTGAGACGGCGCTGGAGTTCACGCGCGAACATCAGATTCGACAGCTTGGACTGCGCGTACGCGAGATTGCGCTGGTACCTGCGGTTTTCGTAATTGAGGTCGTCGATCCACAGCTTGGGGGTCTGCTTGTGCGCGATGGACGCCAGCGTGACGACGCGGTCGCCGATCTTGTCCAGCAGCAGCCCGGTGAGCGCGTAGTGGCCGAGATGATTGACGCCCCACTGGGTTTCGAAGCCGTCCTTGGTGCGCGAGAACGGCACGTTCATCAGCCCGGCGTTATTGATCAGCACATCGAATTCGCCTTGGCCGTCCGCGAATTCGCGAATCGATTCCAGGCTGGCCAGATCCAGTCCGGCGACCCGCACATCACCGTCGATGCGGTCGGCGACCTCTTGCGCCTTCGCGGTATTGCGGCAGGCCATGATGACGGTGCCGCCCTTGCTCGCCAGCACCTTGGTGGTCTGCTCGCCGAGCCCGCCATTTGCTCCGGTGATCACGAAGGTGCGCCCGGACTGGTCCGAGATATCGCTTGGCTTCCATGCCATGGCTGTTGACCTCACAGGTTCGGCTTCGGTGCGCTTCGTCGCGCACACGGTCCGCTGATCTTACTCCAGAGTAAGTTCCTGCGATAGGCCGAGTGTCCGGGACGCACCGGACGGTGTCCGGGACGCGCCGCAAGCCGCGCGACGCGTCCCGGATCTCAGCCGAGCATGTCCGCAAAAGCCGACATGCGCGACGGCTGCCGCAACCGCTGCATGCCCTTGGACTCGATCTGCCGCACCCGCTCCCGCGAAACGCCGAACAGGCGGCCGACCTCCTCCAGGGTGCGCGGCTCCGCACCGTCCAGACCGTAGCGCAGTGTGATGACCTGCGCCTCCCGCTCCGGCAGACCTGCGAGGACTTGGCGGATCCGGCCGCGGGCCGCGGCCTCGGTGACGGTCACCGAGGGGTCCGGCGCGCTGTCCGCCAGCAGTGCGCCGAGTTCGGTGGCGTCCTCCTCGCCGACCGGGAGATGCAGCGAAATCGGTTCGCGCCCATGGCGTAGCACCTCGCGCACCTGCTCGACCGGAAGCTCCATTGCCGTCGCGAGCTCGTCCATCGTCGCTTCGCGCCCGAGCTGCTGGGACAGCTGTCGCTGCGTGCGCTTGGCTCGGTTCAGCACCTCCACCACGTGCACGGGGACCCGAATCGTGCGGCTCTGATCGGCCAGCGCGCGCCCGATGGACTGTTTGATCCACCAGGTCGCATAGGTCGACAGCTTCAAACCGCGCCGATGGTCGAACTTGTCGATGGCGTGCATCAGGCCCAGCGTGCCCTCCTGGGTCAGGTCCAGCAGCGACATGCCCGCCGGAGTCGGATAGTGCTTGGCGATGGAGACCACCAGGCGCAGGTTGGCGCGCACCATATGGTCCTTGGCGCGCCGGCCGTCGGCGCTCGCCAGCTGTAGTGCGCGCCGTTCGGCGGCGCTGAGTTCGATTGCGGCGGAAGCGGACTCGTCCATCCGCTGTCGTGCCAGCCGTCCGGCTTCGATGCGTTCTCCCAATGCGTACTCATCCTGTGCGGTCAACAACGCGGTGCCGCCGATGCGACGGAGGTAGTCCTTGATGGCGTCTTCGCTGAGGGTGATCGCGCTACTCATGCGGACAAACTTAGATGCGACCTAAAAATATGTCAAGAATGAATTTGGGACGGAATCAGATATAGTCGTCGACATGAACGCACAGATCACCGATGGCAGGTCGGCGGGCCTGCGGGAGCGCAAGAAGCAGCAGACCCGGCAGCACATCTCGAACACCGCCACCCTGCTGTTCCTGGAACGCGGCTACGACAGCGTCACCATCGCCGAGATCGCGGCCGCCGCGGACGTCGCCAAGATGACGGTCACCAATTACTTCCCGCGCAAGGAAGACCTGGTGCTCGATCTGCACGACATCTTCGTGGAGACGCTCGCGCAGACGGTGCGTGAGCGCGAGATCGGCGAATCGGCGCTGGCCGCGCTGCGCCGCAACTACCTCGCCACGGTCGCGGAACGCAATGCGGTGGTGGGCTTCTCCGGCCCCGACTTCGCCCGCCTCATCACCGGCAGTTCGGCCCTGGTGGCGCGGCTGCGCGAATTCCACGAGGAGCGCGAGCGCCGCCTCGCGGCCTGCCTGGCCGCCGAAACATCCGCCGGGCCGGACGAATTCGCCCCGCGGGTGGCGGCGGCGCTGCTCGGCGGCATCCATCGCGCGCTGTTCGAGGAGACCCTGCGGCGCACGGTCGCGGGGGAGTCCAATGACGTCATCGCCAGAGCGCTGACCGGGAATGTCATCACCGCGTTCGACACCCTGGAGCCGTCGCTGGGTGACTATGCGGTGCGCGCGCAATAGGGCGTATTCGGCATTCTGGCGTGGATCCCGGTCGGAAGCGTGCCGGGATGACGGACTAGTTAGCCGTGTCGTTGCTGTGTCTTCGGTAGTGGGCGAAACATACTGGGCCGATGACCGGTGCCAGCGTGGCCGTCGCTCCTTCGGTGCCCCAGCCTCTGAGCCGGGCCCGGATCAATGTCATCTTCGGCACGGTGGTGCTCGGGATGCTCATGGCGGCACTCGATTCGACCATTGTCGCCACCGCCCTGCCCACCATCGTCGCCGATCTCGGCGGTTCCGGGCATATGGCCTGGGTGGTCACCGCCTATCTGGTCGCCGAGGCCATCGCCACGGCGCTGGCCGGAAAATTCGGTGACCTGTTCGGGCGCAAACTGATCTTCCAGCTCAGCGGGGCCATCTTCATCCTGGGCTCGATCGTCGCCGGAATGGCGCACGGGATGGATTTGCTGATCATTGCCCGAGCCGTGCAGGGGCTGGGCGCGGGCGGGCTCATGGTCACCTCGATGGCACTGATCGCCGATGTGATCCCGCTGCGCGAACGCGGCCAGTACCAGGGTGCGCTGGGCGCGGTGTTCGGCGTGACCACGGTGGTCGGCCCGACCCTGGGCGGCCTGTTCACCGATCATCTGAGCTGGCGCTGGTGCTTCTACGTGAACGTGCCCATCGCGATCATCATGATTCTCGTTGCGGCGCGGACGATTCCGGTGGTCCGCAATGCGGTGAAACCGATCGTCGACTACCTGGGCATCGCGCTCATCGCCATCGGCGTCACCTGCCTGATCCTGGGCCTGGAGTGGGGCGGACAGGAATACGCCTGGGGTTCGGCCATGATCATCGGCCTGTTCGCGGCGGCCGTGGTGGCACTGGCGGCATTCGTCGCGGTGGAGTTGCGGGCCGAGGAGCCCATGCTCCCCATGCGCCTGTTCCGCAGCAATGTGTTCACCGTCTGCTCGATCCTGAGCTTCATCGTCGGCTTCGCCATGCTCGGCGCGATGACCTACCTGCCCGCGTTCCTGCAATACGTGAAGGGCGTATCCGCCACCGCTTCCGGTGTGCAGACCCTGCCGCTGGTGGTCGGCCTCTTCGGCACCTCGATCCTGTCCGGCACCATCGTCGGCCGCACCGGCCGGTACAAGTTCTTCCCGATCGCGGGCACGGCCGTGATGGCGCTGGGCCTGTTCCTCATGTCCACCATGGATTCCGGTACGAGTTTCTGGTTGCAGTCGCTGTACATGCTGATCCTGGGCCTCGGCATCGGCCTGGCCATGCAGGTGCTCACCATCGCGGTGCAGAACAGCGTGCCGTATTCGGATCTGGGCACCGCGACCTCGGGCGTGACCTTCTTCCGCACCATCGGCAGCGCGTTCGGCACCACGGTTTTCGGCACGCTGTACTCGAATCAGCTGGGCCCGCACCTGACTTCGGCGCTGATGGAGGCGAAGGTGCCGCCGGAGGTGGCGCAGAATCCGCAGGCGCTGCGCGCGCTGCCGCCGGAACAGGCCATGCCGATCATCGAGGCCTACGCCACCTCCATCGACTATGTCTTCCGCTGGGTGGTGCCGGTCGCGGTGCTCGGCTTCCTGATCGCCTGGTTCCTGAAAGAGGTTCCGCTGCGCGACAGTTCGCGCGGTCAGGCCGCCGATGTCGGCGAGGGGTTCGCGGTGCCGGACTCCCCGGATCGCGGGGTGCAGATGGAGCGGGCCATCGTGCGGGTGCTGCGCAAACTGCGTGACAACGCCGTCCCCGAGCCCGGCATTCTCGCGGCGTCGGGCAGTTCCCTGGCCAAGGATGAGGCGTGGGCGCTCGGCCAGGTGCGCATGTATCAGCGCCTGCGCGGTTCGGTCACGGTCTCCGATATCGCCAAAACCCACTGGGTGCCACCGGAATTGGTGGAACCGGTCTTCGAGAAGACCCAGCGCGAGGGTCTGGTCCGCCGCGACGGTGACGAACTCTCGCTCACCGACCGTGGCATGCGCGAGGTCGACACCGTGCACACCGCCTGGAAACACTGGCTCGAAAACCAGCTCGACGACTGGGATCTCACCGATCCCAAGGAACGCGCGCTCTTCGACCAGAGCATCGACAATATCGCCACCAAACTCCTCGACGAGGCGGACTACCCGGACGCCCTCCCCGCCAAGCGCTGACCCCTGCACGACCGTGGCCGTTGCCTGGAAGGGCAACGGCCACGGTCATTTCCATCGCTCAGGCAGTGGCCCGGACCGGTCGCACCGGTGCGTCCCAATCGATTCGGAAGTGCTGCTCGGGTCCGAACACCTTCTCCGGATCCATGCGCTTGAACATCATCGGCATGATCATGCCCATGAACGCCCGGGTCACCGGACCCGCCGCCTTGGTGTGATTCATTCGCTTGACCCGATTCGCGACCCCTTCCACCCGGGGCCGCCGCAGCGCCTCATAGGTGGCGAAAGCCAGTGCCGGATCATCGATATCGCGCAGGCAGTGCGCGAGTTCGATGGCGCTCTCGATGGCCATGGACCCGCCCTGCCCGGAGGTATTGCTCGGCGCGTGCACGGCATCGCCGGTGAGCACCATGCGCCCGCGATACCAGTGCGGTACCGGCGGCATGATGTGCAGCGCGCCGACGACCTGCAAATCCGCCGCCTGGGTGGCCTGCGCCAGCGCCGCACCCGGGGTGTCGTCCGCGTAGGTCTCGCGCAGGACGCGCAACCATTCCTCATTCGAGACGCTGCGCGCCTCGGTGAGTGAAAGGTATTGCGGGTGCGGCAGATTCGCACCCCAGGCGACGCGCCCGTCCGGCATGACCCAGTACAGGTAGTAGGCGCGCTTGCCGAAGGCGAAGGTCATATCGGACGGTTCCAGATCCACCGGGCATCGCGTGTACGCGCCGAATCCCAGCATATTCAGATACTGCGGCCCCGGAGCCTTCGGATCGATGAGCGTGCGCACGGTGGAGCGAATGCCGTCCGCGCCGATGAGCACATCACCGGTGGCGCTGCTGCCGTCGGCGAAATGCGCGGTAATGCCGTCCGCGTTCTCCTCGACTTCGACGAGTCGCCGGTTGTACTCGAATTTCACCCCGGCGGCGACGGCGACATCGTGCAGCGCGGTGTGCAGATCGGGCCGGTCGACCAATTGCAGCGGTTCGACGCCGCTGATCCCGGGCAGTTTGATGAGCTTGCCGTTGACCGCCATCGATTGCGACCGGATCGGCGCGGCAATGGCCCGGACCGCGTCCGCGGCCCCGATGATCTCCAGCGCGGCCAGCCCGTTGGGGGCCAGGGCCAGGTTGGAGCCGATGCCGTACGCGGGTCCCGGGTACGCCTCGAAGACGCGGGCCTCGATCCCGGCCCGGTGCAGTGCGGCCGCGACGACCGGTCCGGAAATGCCGCCGCCGATGACGAGGGCGCTGCGAATAGCGCGTGAATTGGTGGACATGGGTTGTCTCCCTGAATATTCGAAGGGTGCGATAAACCCCGAATCAGAGCGTGCGCGGAGAACCCAGTTATCCTGTAGTTGCCAAACTCGGTACGAGTTCGCCTGCACGAGCACGGATCGGGAAGGTGTGTTCCCGGGTCTCGGCGGTGGTGTTGCAGCACCTTCGCCGGGGCCCGGTCTATTCGGTGAATCGATCGGTGGTTCAGTCCGGCGGCGATTGCGCGCCGGGCAGCCCTCCCTCCACTTGCGCCACGACATCGGCGGGCAGGGAGCCGCCGCTATGCCACTCCCGCCATTGGTCCACCTGGGGAAAACTGCCGTCGGCGAGAGCATCGCGCAGTGCGCGCGCCCAGTTCGCCTCCGCGGTCAGCATGGTGAGCTCATAGTCGTCTTCGACCAGGAACAGGCGCGGCAATGAGCCTGCGAGCGAATCGATTTGAGTGCGGGTGGCGGCGATGGTCGTCTCCAGCTTGGTGATTCGGTCGGTGAGCAGGCCGATCACCTCATCGGGCGGCAGCACCGAGAGCACCGAGAGTCCGGCCATGAACGGCCGCTGTTCGGGTTCCGGGCTGGCGATGAGTTCCCTTGTCCAGTCCGTGAGTTCGGCGCGACCGGCCTCGGTGATGCGGTAGATGGTGCGTTCGGGGCGGGCCCCGTCGCGCTCACTGCCGGTGACCTCGAGGAAGCCGTGTTTGGTGAGGTTGTCCACGACGGTATAGAGCGAACCCCATTTGACGCCCATATCGTGGTCCTTGCCGAACTCCCGCAAACGGGCGGCGATCTCATAGCGGTGCATGGGCTGAATGGCCATGACCGACAGCACCGCCAGTGCCATCAGATTTCCGACCTTGCGCTTGCGAGCCATCTCCGGCACCTCCCTTACTCGTCTACGAATATACGTCTACGAGTATCTGAAAAACAAGGGCCGATACCTGCCCCGAAACGACAGCGCGCCCCGCACGGCAAGGCCGTGCGGGGCGCTGGATTCGGTTCGCGTGTCAGGAGGTGGCGAAGCGTGCGCGCAGATAATCCGAGGTGGCCTGATCGGCGGGCAGGAAAGCCTCCAGGTGCAGTTCGGCCAGGGTGATATCGGTGGCCGTCGCGAACGAGGTCAGCGTCGTGATCAGGCGCAATTCGCCACCGGGGCTGCGCAGCCGCAGCGGTACCGCGAAACCCAGATGCTGCGGACCGGGATCGACCTTGGGCAGGTACGCCTCCAATTCGGTGATGAGCGCGTCCAGATCCGGATCCGGACTGCGTGCCGCCCGATTGCGCAGGCTGTCGGTGATATGCCGCCCCCATTCGGGCAGATTGATCACCCGCCGGGCCAGGCCGTCCGGATGCAGCGCCAGCCGCAACACATTCAACGGCGCGTCGAGTAGCTCCGGCGCACAGCCCTCGGCCAGCATCTCGAATGCCGCATTGGCCGACACCAGGACCCCGTACGGCCGGGTCACCACGGCCGGATACGGCAGGTGCCCCTGCAGAATGGTGTCCAGTGCGTGCCGTACGGGACCGAGTTCCGGTGCGTCCAAAGCGGATTCGGGAAAAGCGGGAGCGTAGCCCGCGGCCAGCAGCAGCGTATTGCGTTCGCGCAGTGACAATCCCAGCGATTCGGCCAGCCGCACCACCATGGTGCGCCCGGGATGTGAGCGACCCTGCTCCAGGAAGCTCAGATAGCGCTGACTCGTCTCGGCGCTGATCGCTAGATCGAGCTGGCTGATCCGGCGCCGGGTGCGCCAGTGCCGCAACTGCTGTGCGAAGGGGCTCGCCGGTGCTGCCACCGCCATGATCGTCATACCTCCACTGTGTGCGCCCGGCCGTCTCCGGGCGATTCCCCGGAGGGAATGGCCCGCCTGTGGAATGACAAGCGCGGCCATTCGATCATTCCCCGCGGAGCATGATCATTCCCTGCGGGGAATCGCGCTCGATCGCGCCGCCGAACAGACTTTCGGTCATGAGCAACGAGCTGAACACCGCCGCACTGACCACCCTGACCGAGCAGTACATCACCCTCTGGAACGAGGCCGACGCGGCCGCTCGCACCAAGCTGATCGCGGAACTGTGGGCCGAGGACGGCGCGCAGGTGCTGACCGATCCGCCGCAGGAGATCCGCGAGGCGGCCGCCGCCATCGCCTTCCCCGTCCCGTACCTGACCGTCCGCGGCCACCGTGAGCTGGACGCCCGGGTCACCCGGGCCTACGAAATGTTCATCGCCCCGGGCGAATACACCTTCCAGCCCCTCGGGGTGGCACAGCGCCTGGCCGGCGGTCTGGCCGGTCTCGGTTGGGCGATGGTCTCCACCGCGGACGGCTCGATCGGCGGCACCGGCTACGACGTGCTGGCGCTGGACGAGGACGGGCGCATCCGCAGCGATCACCAGTACATCGGCCCCGCGTAGCGACACATTCATCGGCACAACAACTTTCGAACGCTTTCAGGAGAACCACAATGAATGGCATTGCGTACCAGATGGATCCGCTGCGCGGCCTCGACGGCCTCGGCACCCGGGCGCAGCGGTTGCCCGAGCCCGGACCGCATCAGGTCGTCGTGAAGGTCCGCGCCACCTCGCTGAATCGTCGCGACATCCTGCTCTACGAGGGCAAATACCCGGTCCCCATGACCCCCGGCATCACGCCCCTGGTCGACGGCGTCGGCGAGGTGATCGCCCTGGGCGAGGGCGTGACCCGCGCCGCGCTCGGCGACCGGGTCACCGGCACCTACTTCGTCGCCTGGAACGACGGGCCGCAGACCCAGAAGTCCTCCTTCGAGCAGTACGGTGCGAATCATCACGGCTGGCTGGCCAACTATGTGCTGCTGGAAGAGGATTCGGTGGTGCACGTCCCCGAGCACCTCACCGACGCGGAGGCCGCATCGCTCACCGCGGCGGGCCTGGTGGCCTGGTCGGCGCTGACCAAGCCGGTTCCGGCGGGACCGGGGGATACCGTGCTCACGGTCGGCACCGGCGTGGTCGGCTTGTTCGCCGTCCAGCACGCCAAAATGCTTGGGGCGCGAGTCATTTCGATCACCTCCTCGCCCGATAAGGCCGAGCGCCTGCGCAAACTGGGAGCCGACGAGGTCATCGACCGCAAGGAATTCCCGGACTGGGAGCAGCGGGTCCTCGAGCTCACCGGTGGGGACGGTGTCCAACATGTGATCGATGCGGTCGGCATGCCGACGCTGCCGAAATCGCAGGCGTCCGGGGCCTACAACGCGATGATCACGCTGATCGGCGCGTTCCTGGCCGAGGCCGGACAGCAGCCCGGTGATCCCACGGGCTTCAAATACCTGGGCGTGCGCCGGATCGCGGTCGGCTCGCGCGCCGATTTCGAGGCGATGAACCGCACCATCACCGACCATCGGATGCGGCCGCTCATCGACCGGGTATTCCCGTTCGACCAGGCGCGCGAGGCGTTCCGCTACTACACCGAGGGCGACCCGTTCGGCAAGGTCGTCATCTCCGTCGCCTAGCCGCCCCGCCCCGTCACCCGGCCGCCCGGCCCGTCGTCCCCGTCGCTCGGCCGCCCGCCCCGTCGTCTCCGTCGCTCGGCTGCCCGCCCCGTCCGTCATCCCGGCATGCTTTTGGCCGGGATCCACAGCCCGGCAACGGTATTAATTCAGCCGGGCTGGGCGGCGACCTCCGCCGCACTCGCGAACCCACGGATACGCGCGGTGTCATTTCCCTTGCGCCACAGCAGTACCCACTGAATCGGCGCGGCATCGCGGAGCGGGACATAGGCGACATCGGGGCGGGCGTGATAGCGCTGCGCGTGAGCCCCGATGGGCAGCACCCCCTTGCCCGCGCCGACCGCGGTCAGCAATTCACCGGTGGTCCCGGTTCCGGTCAGCACGGTGGCGGCCGGGATATCGGCCAGGGTCACCGAACGCCGCTGCGCGAGGCGGTGATTCACCGGCACCGCCAGTATCCGGGCCTCGATGACCAGCACCGGCCCGGCGGTGATATCCGGATCGTGCACCGGCAGCACCCCCAGCGCGATATCGATCTCACCCTCGCGCAACCACGGAATCACCTGTGCGGGTTGAGCTTCCCGAATCCGCACCGCGCACTCCGGCAGTCGCTCGCGGAAGAGTTCGGCCGCGCGGGTGAGTAGTTGTCCGGTTGCCGCTTCCACGAACGCCACCTCCAGGGTGCCGCCGCGTCCGCGTCCGGTCGCCACGGTGTGCGCCACCGCCGCCGAGATCCGATCCCAGGCGGGCCGCAGTTCGGCGTAGAGATCACGCCCGGCCGGTGTCGCCGCCACCCGCCTGCTGCTCCGGTCGAAGAGCGGAACGCCCAGTCGCCGTTCGAGTTTGGCCACGGTCTGACTCACCCGGGCGGTGGAGATGTGCAGCCGGTCGGCGGTGCGCCCGAAGTGCAGTTCCTCGGACAGGGTGAGCAGGACCTCGATTTCGTGCCGCTCCAGCATTTCCGCCTCCACCAGCATTGTTAAGCCGTGCTTGACGATCGTTGCACACCGGGAGATTGCCGCCGCCCGCGCGGACGCCGACAGTGAAGCGGACCGCACCGCCAAGGAGGAACCGCAATGCCCGTCACCGCCTCGCACGCACTGTCCGCCCCGATCGCCGAGTACACCGCGACGGTCCGGGAATTGCGCGACCGCGCCGAGATCACCGACGCGCTGTACCGCTTCGCCCTCGGTCAGGATCTGGGCGATCGAGACCTGTTCGCCTCATCGTTCACCGAGGACGCCGAACTCGACTTTCAGCCGACCGCCGACCGCTGGGGTGGCAAGGCCCCGCTCATGGTGGGCCGGGATTTCATCGTCGACACCATCCTGAGCGGCTTCGCGGGCCGCGTCGACACCAGCCACCAGGTCACCAATCCGCGCGTTGTCATCGACGGCGACACCGCCTGGCTGACCGCCATGGTCGAGGCGCAGCACCTGCGCACCTATGACCACGATGTCTTCGCGCTGCTGAAGAACCGCTACGAGGTGGAGCTGGTTCGCGATGGTGAGCGCTGGCTCATGCGGCGCATCCGCATTGTGAATATCTGGTTCACCGGCGACCCGAAAGCCATCTTCTAGCAATCCAAGAAAATAGATACTGAGCTGGAATGATTCTGAGTCGTTAGGTCGATTCAGGTTCATGGCAAACCTGTGTACGGTCCTGGAAGACGAGCTTTTCGGATCGGCGGGCAAGCTGCCCGGGAATCTAAGGAGTTTCCGGTGTCCCTCGGCGCGGTGCGCGAGAAACCTCAGGTGAGCGACGACGACGGCACACCCGGCGTGGTGGAGTCCGGTGAGATGTCGGCGCGCACCCTGGTGCTGATGATCGTGCTCTCGCTGGGTGTGGTGCTGGCCCTGGTCGGTGGCAGTGTGCGCAGCAGCTTCGGCGGCTGGGGCGAATCCTCCGATGAACCCGCGGCCCCGGTCACCAGCTCCACCCAGCAGCCCGCCAGTGCGGGACCCGCGCCTGCTCCGGCACCCGCTCCCGCACCCCCGCCGCCCGCACCGGCCCCCGAACCCGCGCCCGCTCCGGAAACCTATTACGCCCCGGCCCCGGCCCCGGTCGCTCCGGCTCCCGCGCCCGAACCCGCGCCGCCGCCCGCGCCCGCCCCGCCGCCGCCCGCGCCGGTCATCCCGGACATTCTCGCCCCCATCCTGCCGTTCCTGTTGCCACCGCCCCCGCCACCACCGCCCCCGGCCCCCTGACCGGCGACCGGCCGGAATCCGAAGGAGGACAACCATGCTCGGTAGCCCGCGGCAATCCGACTCGGCGCACGAAGGCGATCTCGACCCGCGCGGTCTGGCCGCGGTCGTCCTCGTTTCCGGGCTCATGGTGCTCGCCATCGGCGCGGGCATGCTGCTCACCCGCTCCGGCGATACCGACGCGAATCCCGTTCGCGGCGTGCTGGATCCGAGCCGCACCTCGATGTATCACCCCCCGGCCGCGCCCGCCGCGGTCGCTCCGGCCGAACACGATTCCGTCGCCCCGGCACATGGATTGCTGCCCCCGTCGAAGGCTCCGGTGGCCGGTCCGGCCGCGCCGGTGAACGGTCCCGCCACCCCGCAGATCGGCTCCCCGGAGCTGGTGTATCCGCGCATGGCTCCGGCGAATCCGCCTGCCGCGCCTGCCAATCCGCCGCCCGCCGGGGTCGTGCCGCCCGTCGCACCGCATCCGGTCGAGGTCCCGATCCTGTTGCCGCCGCGATAACCCAGCGCCCCGGGATCGCTCCCGTCAGATTCCGGAAACGCCTGCGAGCTGGCCGATTCCGTAGGTGACCGCCATGGCGAGCGCACCGCCGAATACCACCCGCAGCACCGCGCGCCGGGGATTGCCGCCGCCGAGTCGCGCGCTCACCGAGCCCGTGATCGCCAGTGCCACAAGCACTGCCGCGAAGGTGACCGGAATCCGCCACGACACCGGCGGCAGCAGAATGGCCAGCAGCGGCAGTATTGCGCCGAGCGTGAACGACACCGCCGAGGAGATTGCCGCATGCCACGGATTGGTGAGTTCGGTCGGGTCCAAACCCAATTCGGCCTCCGCGTGCGCCCGGAAGGCGTCATGCGCGGTGAGTTCCTCGGCCACCTGGCGCGCGGTAGCCGTCGAGAGCCCCTTGCCCTCGTAGATCTGCGCGAGCTCGGCCAGTTCGAACTCCGGTGATTCGGCCAGTTCCCGCCGCTCCTTGGACAGCAATGCCTTCTCACTGTCCCGCTGCGTGCTCACCGATATGTATTCGCCCGCCGCCATGGAGATCGCACCGGCGGTCAATCCCGCGATACCCGCGGTGAGAATCGCCGAACTCTCCGTCGTCGCCGCGGCCACACCCACCACCAGCCCGGCGGTGGAGACGATCCCGTCATTGGCCCCGAGCACCCCCGCCCGCAACCAGTTCAGCCGCGAAGCCAGCCCCTCGTTATGCGGTTCATGCGGATGCGGTTCCCCGATCCCGCCCGCCTCGACACTCGTTTCGGCCACCCCGAAAGCCTATTCCACCCCTTGACCGTTTTGTCGTATCTGCCGCGGCCGCCGCCGGACGGCCGGTTCAGGACGAGACGGCCACCGGGAGCCGGTAGGTGTGCGGATCGTCGATGGCATCCAGGAGATACATCGCGAGATCGGCCCGGCGGGTGGTGGACCCCACCGGCGCGGTCGCGCCAAGTGAGACGCGCGGTGTCCCGGCGGGACCGTCGACGAGCCGGGTCGGGCGGACGGCGGTCCACCGCAGCTCGCTGGCGGCGAGCAGCTCTTCCATACGCGCCATATCGTCGTAGGTGCCGCGCATGAGGCGATAGAGCAGGCGGCCCGCGAGGCGGGTGCCCGGTCCGGCCGAGGCGGGGACTTCGATTCCGGCAGAAGAGATCACGAGCACCCTGCTTCCGGGCGCGGAGGCCGTGATGAGCGCCTCGGCACTGCGCGAGTAGATGGTGGCCGGACCGCGCCCGGTGGCCCCGAGCGCGGAGATCACCACATCGTGTCCGCGCAGCGCCGTGAGCGCCGCCGGATCGGTCGGATCCGCGACAATCGTGGCGACGGCCGCCGGGAACGCGGACTGTTCGATCGATCGGACGCCGGATGAAGCGTCCGCGGCCGGGTGTACGGGCCGCATGGTCGAGCGGGTCTCGACGGTGGGGCGCGAGGTGGGTTGCGAGCCCGGGCGGATGACAGCGGTGACATCGTGACCGCGGGTCAGGGCCTGCCGGACCAGGATTCGCCCGGTGCGGCCGGTGGCTCCGAGGATTGCGATGGTCGCCATATCAGTGTGCGGCCGGGCGGGTGGCGGGCTGGAACTTGAAGGAGACGGCTTCCATGAGGGGCTTGTGCTGGGTCTTCTGGACCGCGGCGATGCGCCACTGGCCGTCGGTATCGCGAATGACGGTGTAGGTGGCCAGTTTTCCGAGCTTCTTGGCCGTACCCTTACCGGATTCGCCACGGGTGACCACGATCGCGGTGTCGGAGCCGTAGCGGCGGATCTCCAGGATGTCGATGGTGAGCCGGGTGCCCTTGAGGAAGCTGTCGAACAGTGCCTGATGTGCGCCGCCGATCTCGTCGCCGCCGTGGTAGACGGTGCCGACGTAGGTCACGTCGGTGGCGTCGGCGGTGAAGCAGGCGCCGTAGGCGGCGCCGTCGCCGCGGCCCCAGGCGTCGGCGCTGCGCTCGATCAGGGCGCGGATGGCGGTGGTGTCGATCTCGGTGGCGTTCATGGTGTCTGCCTTTCGGTAGTGATCATTGGTGTGGACGATGGGGCCGCTGCCGTCGGTGAGCGCGGCCAGTGCGCGGTCGACCACCTGCTGCGGCGTCTGCACGTACTCGGCGGGGACGCCTTCGGCGGTCTGTGAGCGGGTGATGGTCACGCCGGGGCACAGGCCGATGACCCGTACGCCCCGCGAATGTTGTTCCTGCCAGAGAGCTTCGGAGAAGCTGGCGACGAAAGCCTTTGTGGCGCTGTATATCGCGAGTTCCGGCCGGGGTTCGAAGGCCAGCGCGGAGGCCACGTTGACGAGCGCGGCCCCCGGCTCGGCCCGGGCGAGGAAATGGTGTGCGAGCTCGATCACGCTGCGGCAGTTGAGATCCAGCGTTTCCAGCGCGTCCGCCACGGGAGTCACGGCGAACTCGCCGTGCGTGGCGGTGCCCGCATTGTTCACCAGCACCGCGTAATTCGCCGCGTCGAGCCGTTCGGTGACGGTCCGCACGCCTGCGGTGGTGGCGAGGTCGGCGATCAGGAATTCGTGATCGTTCCCGATCTCGGCCCGGAGTTCGTCCAGTCCGGCCGCGCCCCGGGCCACGGCGGTCACCGTGTATCCGCGTGCCGCCAGCGTGGTGGCGAAGGCCCGCCCGATTCCGGCGCTCGCACCGGTGACCAGTGCTCGTCCGGTCCGCGTGGTGGGGGTCATTCGAATCAGCCTCCATGTTATTCTTCTGCCTAGAAGATGCTTCTTCGTTAAAGAAGTTTCTTCGTTGAGGAAGAGATTAGGTGAAGGAGGCGAACCGTGTCAACACCCGCGGGATCGAAAGAGAGCGAAATCTTCCGGCGGTACGAAAGCGCCGTCGTTCTGCATGCTCAGGCGGGCGCGAAGGTCGTCGGATTGGGGGCGACCGATCTGTACGCGCTCAACATCCTGGGGCTGAGCGGGGCGATGACCCCCGGTGAACTCGGCACCCGCACCGGCCTGACCACAGGCCCGACCACCCGGCTCATCGATCGGCTGGAGGCGGCCGGTTATGTCCGGCGCGCCGCCGATCCGGGGGATCGGCGCAAGGTGATCGTGGAGCCGGTCGGCCAGCCCGCCGAGCTGGATCGAGTGCTCGCGCCGGTGCGCCGGGCGATCGGTGAGATCATCGGCGATTACCCCGCTGACCAGCGCGCGGTACTGTTCGACTACTTCGAGCGCGCGGCCGCCGCCTATCAGCGCGCCGCCGGCGAGATCGGCTGACAAGCGTCATGCCCCCGGCTCGCCGAGGGAGGTCTGGCTCTCGTTTTGCGGTGAATGCGAACAATTTGCTGGAACGATGAAGGTCATGGTGCGCATCGTCTGTCGCTATTGGTCGCTTGTCATTCCGCTCGTCGCCGCCCTGGTACTGGCCGTTTCCTGGGGTCGTGACCTCGGTCCGGCGGTGGTGGTACTGGTGTCCGCGGCGCTGGTCGGGGCGGTGTTGTCGGCGGTCAGTCATGCCGAGGTGGTCGCGCACAAGGTGGGTGAACCGTTCGGATCGCTGATTCTCGCGGTGGCGGTGACCATCATCGAGGTCGGCCTGATCGTCACGCTCATGCTCTCCAGCGGTGACAAGGCGGCCTCGCTGGCCCGCGATACCGTCTTCGCCGCGGTGATGATCACCTGCAACGGCATTCTCGGCCTATCCCTATTGGTGGCGGCGGCGAGACGGCGGCTGGCGGTCTTCAATGCGGAGGGCACCGGCGGCGCGCTGGCCACGGTCGCCACCCTGGCCACGCTGAGCCTGGTGCTGCCGACCTTCACCACCAGTGAGCCCGGTCCGGTCTTCTCGGCCTCGCAGCTGATCTTCGCCGCGACGGCCTCGCTGGTGCTCTACGGCGTCTTCGTCATGGTGCAGACGGTCCGGCATCCGGGTGACTTCCTACCCGTGGAGGACGGCGACCAGGCCGATGACGACCATGACGAAATGCCCACGCGCAAACAGGCTTTCATTTCCCTGGCGCTGCTGCTGGTGGCCCTGGTCGGTGTGGTCGGCCTGGCCAAGCTGGTATCGCCGTCCATCGAAAGCGGTATCGCCGCAGCGGGTTTGCCCGCCTCCGCGGTGGGTGTGGTGATCGCACTGCTGGTGCTGCTGCCGGAAACCATTGCGGCCGTGCGGGCCGCGCGCCGCGAGCGGGTGCAGATCAGTCTGAATCTGGCGCTGGGTTCGGCGATGGCGAGTATCGGCCTGACGATTCCGGCCATCGCGCTGGCGTCGATCTGGATCGAGGGTCCGCTCATGCTGGGCCTGGGCGCGACGCAAATGGTGTTGCTGGCGTTGACCGTTGTGGTCGGCGCGCTCACCGTGGTGCCCGGCCGCGCGACTTTATTGCAGGGCTGTGTGCACCTGGTGTTGTTCTCGGCCTTCGTCTTTCTGGCCGTCAGTCCGTGATCGCGGGTTCACGAGGTCCAGCGATAGATCTGCCCGTCCCGTAGTTCGTACGTGCTGGCGGGTTTGACGCCGTCGTGCCCGGAGAGCAAGGCCATGACCCGGGTGCGCCCGCGCGTGGTGATGCCGTCCTCGGTCCAGTGCACGTAGGGGTGTACCAGTTTGGCGAATGCCGTCCAGTCATCGGACGCGACCGCCGAAAGGACTGCCGACACTGTTGGATCCACAGGCACAGTGAACACTCCGGTCGGTCTTTACGCGCTGGCATGGCGGAAAACCGCCATAGCCGATGCGCACCCGGTATGGGTGGATTCGGGTAGCTGACTGTTCACCAAATTTCGGTTTTGGTATCGCACCAGCCGTTTCGGGTGGCCTGCCGCCGGTTGACTGGACGTGTGTCCAGCATCATATCGATAGCGGTAGCAACTAATAACAAGTTCTAGATCCGCAGGTCACATAGGCAATCGTCTTGTTGAACAGGATCGTCTCACATGTACTGGAAGGTAACTTAGAGTCCTGGGTCACACTTCCGACGGATTTGTTGTAACTCCGCGTAACCATTAGCTTTGATGGCAGGCAGTGTTGCCGATCACGGAGAAGAAGATTTGAACCTCGTCACCCGGCGCCGAATTCGGCGTCTCGCAGAAGTCACCCCGCAATGACCCGGACCCTCGCGCGCCGCTCGGCCGTGCGCAGCAATGTCCGCATCGTTCGCGAGAACTTCTCCGGCACCGCGGTGGCCTCCCTGCGCACCTTCGGCCGCGCGGCCGGCATCGCCCAGGAATCGGTGGCGGGCACCTTCACCGATATCGCGCGCCGCGAATTCCAGTGGAAGGAAGCCATTCTCCAGGCTTGGCGGCTGGTGACGGTGACCGCGATTCCGGCGATCCTGATGGCGATTCCCTTCGGCGTCATCGTCTCGGTGCAGGTCGGCAACCTCATCCACACCCTCGGCGCGGATTCGCTGCTCGGCGCGACCGGCGGCCTCGGCGTCATCAAACAGGGCGCGCCGCTGGCCACCGGCTTCCTGCTGGGCGGCGCGGGCGCGGCGGCACTGGCCGCGGATCTGGGCGCGCGCACCATTCGCGAGGAGATCGACGCCCTGAACACCATGGGCATCAGTCCGATTCACCGCCTGGTGATTCCGCGCATGGTGGCCATGCTGGTGGTCGCCCCGCTGCTGAACGTGCTGATCATCTTCGTCGGCGTGCTCGCCGGATATGTGGTGGCCATCGGCGGTCAGGGCGTCACGCCGGGCAGCTACTGGGCCACCTTCGGTTCCTTCACCACCACCGCCGATGTCTGGATCTCGCTGCTCAAGGCGGTCATCTTCGGTTTCATCGTGGTGATCATCGCCTGCCAGCGCGGGCTCGAGGCCAAGGGCGGGCCGCGCGGTGTGGCCGATGCGGTGAACGCCGCGGTGGTGCTCTCGGTGGTCTCGATCGTGGTGGTCAATCTGATCGCCACCCAGATCACCGCCATGTTCCTGCCGACGAGGCTCGCCTGATGTCCGCTACTTACGTCCCGAAGGGACTGGGCTGGTTCGCGCGCTTCTATCACCGTCGCGGGCTACTGCTGCGCCGCGTCGAAGGCGTGGGCTTCGTGCTCTCCTTCGTCTGGCAGGTGCTGTCGTCGATTCCGTTGACGCTCAAGCGCTATCGCGACGAGACCATGCGCGCCATCACCAATATGACCTGGGGCCGCGGCTCCATCATCGTGGGCGGCGGCACCGTCCCGATGATGATCGTGCTCGGCCTGGTCATGGGTGCGTCGGTGGCGGTGGAATCGTTCGCGACGCTGGACATGCTGGGCATGGGCCCGGTCACCGGCCTGGTGTCGGCGTACGCCACCACCCGTGAGCTCGCGCCGATCGCGGCCGCCATCGGTTTCGCCGCGCAGGCGGGCTGCCGCATGACCGCCGAGATCGGTTCCATGCGCATCTCCGAGGAGATCGACGCCATCGAATCGCTCGGCCTGCGTTCGGTTCCCTTCGTGGTGACCACCCGGGTGCTGGCCGGTGTGGTCGCGATCGTGCCGACCTTCCTGATCGCGCTGATCATGTCGTATCTGGCGTGCCGCGGCCTGATCACGCTGGTGCACGGATCATCCGCGGGCGTGTACGACCATTACTTCTTCCAATTCGTCTCCGGCTTCGATGTGATCGCGGCGGTGGTGAAGGTGGCCATCTTCGCGGTGGTGGTGATTCTGATCCACTGCTACTACGGCTTCTTCGCGACCGGCGGTCCCGAAGGTGTTGGCATCGCCTCCGGCAAGGCCGTGCGCGCGAGTTCGGTGGCGATCATCGCCCTGGACATGGTGCTCTCGCTCGGGCTGTGGGGCTTCAATTCGGCGATCACGTTCACGGGGTAGGGGATGCCGAACTACGGAATGCCCGGTGTTGCCGTGGACCGGAAACGGTCCATGGCGGTCGGCGCGGTCGCGCTGGCGCTGATCGTCGCGGTGGCGATCGGCTGGACGGTCTACTCGTCCGCGAAAACCGAAGACGGACTTGCGATTACGCTGCGCACCGAACAGATCGGCGACGGCGTGCTGGTCGGCACCGAGGTGCGGGTGAACGGCGTGGTGGTCGGCAAGGTCACCGATATCGCCCCCGACGCGCACGGGACGCAGCGAATCGGGTTGCGGCTGGACGACTCCCGGTTGTTCGGGATCGACGATTCCATGCTGGTGGACTACGCGCCCGCGAACCTGTTCGGCATCAGTGAGATCGAACTGCGCGGCGGATCCGGCGGTGCGCCGCTGCACGCGGGCGCGGTCATCGATCTGACCGGGGCCCGGGCGAACGCGGTCTACGACGCCACCATGGGGTCGATTCTGCGCAGCGCCTCGCAGGTCGGCGGTTCGGTGCTGACCCCGCAGATGGCATCGGTGATCGCGCAGGCGGCCGCAGATACCGAGGCTTTGACGCCGCTGGCGCAGGCCCTCATCACCGCCACCCGCACGGTCGCGGACAACCAGAAGATGCCGCTCTCGGAGCTGATGGGCCAGCTCGGCCCGGCGTTCGACGGCGGCGGCAAATTCGCCGGTGCCACCGTGCAGGTGGTCGACATGATCCGCAGTGTGCAACGGCTGCAGGGCAATCGGGCCACCTACGATTCGAATCTGGCGCTGGTGACCGGGCAGCTGCTGCCCGAACTCGCGAAAACCCTTGGCACGGCCGGTAATCAGCTCTCCGGACTGACCGATATGCTCGCGCCGGTGCTGGCCATGCTGGCCCAGATGGTGCCGCAGCCGCAGCAGTCCAGCGCCGAATTGCGCACGCTCATCGAGCGTTTGCGTGCCGCCATGCCGGATAACGGACAGGGCCCGGTGCTCAACGTCGAGGTCGATCTGCGTGGCGTGCCCGCCGTCGCGATCCCGCTGCTGGGAGGCGCGCGATGACGGTCAAGGGCGCCGCCTGGCGGCTCGGCCTGTTCACCACCGTGATCGTGGTGGTGCTCATGCTGGTGATCACCGCGATTCAGCGGCCGGTCTCGGGTGAAACCGAAACGCACGACGCGATTTTCACCGATGCCAATGGGCTCAAGGTCGGTGACGACGTGCGCATGTACGGCGTGCAGGTCGGCAAGATCAAGCACATCGAACTGGAGGGTGCGAAGGCGCGGGTCCAGTTGTCGGTCAAGACCGACGCGCCGATCTACGACAACAGCAAGCTCGCCATCCGGTATCAGAATCTGACCGGGCAGCGCTATGTCGATCTGCAGCAGCAGCCGCAGCCGGGACAGCGCGTCAAGGCGGGCGCGCGCATCGAGATCGACCACACCGTGCCGTCTTTCGATGTGACCAGCCTGTTCAACGGCCTGAAGCCGGTGCTGTCCACCATTTCCCCCGAGGCCATCAATCAATTCAGCGCCAGCATGGTCGCTTTGATCGAGGGTGACGGCAGCGGTGTCGGCCCGGCCATGGACGCCATCGGCAAACTCGCGTCCTACGTTGACAATCGGCAGCAGGTGATCGGCACGCTGATCCGCAATATGTCCGATCTCGATGATCGGCTCAGCGGTCGGGTGCACTATCTGGTGCCGCTGCTGGCGCGCCTGAGTGACATTTTCGAAGCGCTGCAGGCGAATATCGGCGGGCTGGCGCAGTTCGCGGCCACCGCGCCGTCGGTGCTCGGCCCGATCGACAGCCTGTTGCGCACGCTGGGCATCGACAGCGGCAGTGATGTGGACGCGCTGATTCGCCGCGTCTTCCCGGACGCGCAGCAGGCCGTCGAGGTCTTCGGCCGCCTGCCCGCGGTACTCGCCGCCGCCGACGTCTCCGCGCCCAATGCCACGGGCTGGAAGCCGCTGTGCAGCAAGGGCAATGCCGACGTGCCGCCGCTGGTGCAGGTGCTGATCTCCGGACAGCAGGTGTCGATATGCAAGGGATGACGTTGCGGCGCTTGTTCGTTCGAAATGACCGCGTGGTCGACGACGCCACCAAGAAGAAGCGCGAACTGCGCCGGGGCATTATCGGCGCGGCCCTGGTCGCGCTGGGCCTGCTGGCCGCGGGCGTGCTGTTCGTGGTGCCGTTCGGCAAGCACACCTACACCGCCGAACTCTCCGAGGCGCAATCGGTGAAAACCGGTGACGACGTGCGCATCGCGGGCATCTCGGTGGGCGAGGTGAAATCGCTGGAGCTGAAGCCGGATCGCGTGGTCATGCGTTTCACGGTGAATTCCGATGTGTTCCTGGGTGATCAGACCTCCCTGGACATCCGGATGCTCACCATTGTCGGCGGTCACTACGTCGCGGTCTTCCCGGCGGGCGATAAAGCCCTGGGCGACAAGGCGATTCCGCCGGATCGGGTGCGCCTGCCGTACAGCCTGGCGCAGACCTTCCAGGACGCGGCGACCCCGCTGGCCAAGATCGACGGTCAGACGCTGAACCGCAATCTGGCCGCGCTCGGCAATTCCGTCGACGGTGCGCCGGACAGTCTGCGCACCACGTTGCAGACCGTGAGCACCTACGTCGACGCCCTGGATCGCCAGCGCACCCAGGTCTCCAACGCGGTCTCGGTCGCCGATGAGTACGTGCGCATGTACGACGGCGCGAAAACCGATCTGGGCCGCCTGATGGACAACGCCAACCTGCTGGTGACCGTGCTCGCGGACAAGCACTCCGAAATGGCGGAGGCGCTGCGCCTGCTCAGCGCGGTGCTCGATCGGCTCGATGGCGCGCAGCCGCAGTGGGACGCCTCGCTCAAACCCAAACTGAACGATGCCATCACCCAGTTGGAGCAGCTCGGAACGCGTTTCGCGCCGACGCTCACGGCGGCGCAGGAGCTACAGCAAAAACTGTCGTCGCTGGTGATCCCGGACGGCGGCGTGACCATCGACCAGTCCGCCCAGACGGTGCCGGTCTGCGTGCCGCTGCCCGGAAAGGACTGCTGATGCTCAAGCGGATGCTCGCCTCGCAGGCGTTCATGTCCATCGCCGGTGCGGTGGTCGTGGTGGTGCTGGCCGTGGTCGGCTACTTCATCTACTTCGATCCCATGAAGAAGACCGAATCCTATTGCGCGGTAATGCCGGACGCGGTGGGTCTGTACGTGGGCAACAAAGTGACCATGCGCGGTATCGCGGTGGGCACGGTGACCTCCATCGATTCCGACGGCGCGAAGGTGAAGGTCGGCTTCTCGGTGGACGCGAAGTACCCGGTGTACGCCGACGCCGCGGCCACCACGGTCGCGGATTCCATTGTCGCGGACCGCAATCTGGCCGTACTGGCCAGCGGGAAGAACCGGGCGCACTGGGACTCCTCGCAGTGCATCAGCAAAACCCTTACGCCCAAGAGCATTACCGAGACGCTGACCGCGCTGGCGGATCTTTCCTCGCAATTGCAGCAGGCGCAGGCCCCGGACGCGCTGGCGCACGGCCTGGCCGGGCTCGATACCGCGACCGCGGGCGCGGGACCGCAGATCAACGCGATCGTCAAACAGCTCGGTTCCGCGCTGGCCGCGCCCGATGCCGATATCGGCCATCTGGCCGGTATTTTCGACGCCTTCGCCTCGGTGGGCGAGAAGGTGGAACAGCACTGGGGCGATCTGCGCTCGATGCTGTTGCGCCTGGCGCCCGCGCTGAACAATGCCAGCACCGAATTGATCGGTCCCGGAGCCGAACTCATCGACCGGCTGGGCCAGGCCCTGCCCATGCTCAATGATCTGATCACCATCATCGGCGATCCGATCATGCGGGCGCTGGACGACACGCTGCCGCTGGTGCGCCTGCTGCGCGCCAATGTCGGCTCGCTCTCGGAGATCATGCTCAAACTGCCGGTGCTCACCAATGCCGCCAAATCGGTCATGGGCTCCGGCGTCACCTACGGTTCGCCCCGCGCGGCGCTGCCCGCCCCGGACGCGGCCCAGGTCTGCGCGGCCGTGAACGCCGTCACCCCCGGCGCGTGCAGCGACCCCGGCAACGGCATGGTCGATGTCCCGCTGGTGCCCCTCGTGCTCGGAATGGCAGGTGCGCGATGAGAATCGGACCCTGGGAAATCACCCGCAACGCCGGTTATATCCGCTTTGCCCACCAGGTAGTAACGCCTGAGCAACCCGCACCGACACACCTCGTGCAAGCAGGGGCTGCGCTGGCCGCAGGTACTGCCGGGCCTATGGAATTTGCGATGAGGGCAGATTCCGCACACCGGGCAGCGACCCCCGGGCGTGCGGGCTCCGTGCCGAGGGCAGTCGGCCGGAGCCACCCCGCCTCCTTCTCGGGCAAACGCATCGGACAGGCCGTCGGTGCGGTGTTGTTGTCGGCGGGCCTGGTGGCCGGTGCGGCGGGTTGCGCGTTCGATCCGGCATCTGTTCCGGTGCCGGGCACTTCGGTGTCCGGGCCGACGTATCGGATTCACATCGAGTTCGGCAATGTGCTGAATCTGCCTGCGCGGGCGAAGGTTATCGCCAATGGCGCACAGGTCGGGACGGTTGCCGGGGTGCGCGTGGTGGATTCGGCGCATGCGGGCGGACGCGGCGGCTATGTGGTTGTGGACGCCGACATCTCGACCAAGGCGCAATTGCCCGCCACCACCATCGCCGAGCTGCGGCAGAACACGGTGCTCGGCGATATCCATCTCGCGCTGACCACCCCGCCCGACGGATTCGGCACGCTGTTGCGCGAGGGCGGCACCATTCCACAGGAGCGCACGCATCCGGCGGTGCAGTTGGAGGACACCATGGCCGCGCTGGCCGCCTTCACCCAGGGCGGTGCGGTGAATCAGTTGCAGGACATCATCAATCGCTTCAACGCGGTGCTGCCCGCCGATCCGAACGAGACCAAGCGCATCGCGCAGAACGCGGCGGGCAACGCCGTGGATCTGGCCGCGAATCTGGATCAGGTCGACTCGCTGCTCAACGGCCTGGGCGTCAATGCCCAGGTGCTGCATGATCGCGCGGATTTCCTGGATCACGAGCTGAGCCAGGAGTCGGTGGACACCCTGAACGGCGTCACCAACTCCATTCGCGGTGTGGCACAGATCTTCACTTCGCTCGGGCAGCTGGGAAATTCGCTGGCCTGGCTGGCCCCCGTGGTGAGCTCGGCCGATGGCGCGGCGAAAGCGTTTGTGCCGCTGGCTTTCTCGGGCTCGCCGCTGGATCTGTCGGTGTCCTCGAATCTCTCGCTGCTGGTTTCCCTGCTGCGCGACAAGCTGATTCCGTTCGTCGAGCACGGCCCGAAGGTGAATATCACCGGCGTGCACACGGATTCGGTCTCCAAGGACGACCAGGTGGGCAATATCCTCTCCACCCTGCGCATGATCGGAGCGGTGCGATGAAGTGGGGTTCGCTGGCATCGCTGGGCGGTATCGCCGCGGTCACCGTGCTCGGCGCGAGCTATCTGACCTTCGGTGTGGTGCGCGCGGATCCGTTCGCCGAGTACACCAATGCGTCCATGGTGCTGGCGAATTCCGGTGGCCTGAGCGTCGGTTCGCCGATTCTGCTGACCGGTATGAAGATCGGCCGCATCACCTCGGTGGACAGCAATGCGCGCGGTGTGGAGGTCGGTTTCCGCATCGACGCCGATCGCAAGGTGCCCACCGACAGCGTCATCAGCATCGAACAGCTCTCGGCGCTGGGTGAGCCGTACGTGGAGATCCGCCCCAAGACCGGCGGTGCGCCCTACCTGAAGAACGGTCAGCGCCTGGACACCTCGGCGGTGAAATCCCCGCTGTCCATTCCCGAGGTATCGCGCCTGGTCAACAAGGTGATGAACCAGCTCGATCCGGCGGTTGCGGCCTCACTGGCCAATACCCTCGGGGTGGCGTTCCACGACACCGATTCGGCCATGCCCGCGCTCACCCGTGCCGGTGATCTGCTGGCGTCGGCGATCATGAGCCGCGAACCGAAAATCGCGCAGCTACTGAATAGTTTCCAGGCCGCCGCCTCGAATATGGACGGTATCCCGGAGGCGACGGCGGCTGCCGCGCCCGCGTTCGTCCAGTTCGCGCAGTCTCTGAACGATCTGGTCGAGGCGGTCGGTAGACTCACCGATCGAGTGCCCGGACCGCAGTCCTATGTGGACAGCAATGGGCTGGCACCCTTCCTGGCGAAGCTGACCGATTGGTTGCAGCAGGCCGGACCCGAATTGAAAACCCTCGCGCCCCAATTGCAGCCGCTCGCCGATGCCGCACGCACGACCGGGCCGCAAATAGATATCAGCGCCCTGATCTCGCAGGCCCTCGCCAGTACCGGCGATAACGCCGTGCGGGTGCAGGTCAACGTCAAGTAGTCACCGAAGAAGGAGAAGCGGATGTCGCAGGACACCGAGCCGAAGCGGGCAGTCGACGCGGAGGCCGCTGCCGTCTCCGCTCCCGAGGCGCAGGAGCCCGAAGCGCCGAAGGTCGAGATGTCGAAGCCCGAAGCGCCGCAGGCGCAGACCTCACAGGCCAAGACCGTCTCGCTGAAGCTCTCCACGCTCGGCACCGTCGCGGCGGCCGTACTCCTGATCGGTGCGCTCATCACCGTGAGCGCACTGTGGCTCTCGGCGCGCGGGGATCTGCGTGACCGCGATACCGCCTCCGCGGACGCACAGCGCGCCGAACAGATCGCCACCGACTATTCGGTCGGCGCCTCCAATATCAACTTCTCCGATCTGAATTCGTGGACCGGCCGCCTCAAGGCCAACACCACGCCCACGCTCGCCAATAAATTCGAGGCGACCGCGCCGAAGTTGCAGGAGATCCTGGTTCCGCTGAAGTGGACCTCGAGCGCGACTCCGGTGACGGCGAAGGTGATGTCGCAGAACAACGGCGTCTACCAGGTGAATGTGTTCCTGAATGTCACTTCCACCAATGCGCAGAATCCGCAGGGCGTGCAGACCACCGTCACCTACACCGTGGCGGTCGATCCGAACAATGGCTGGAAGGTCGCCGATGTGGGCGGTATGAATCTGGCGCTGCCCAAGCAGTGATCCCGCGGGACTTCCCGTCGTTCGGCCCCACCGGCACTTGCGGTGGGGCCGAACTCATTTGGACGGGATTGCGATCCAGGTCACTTTCATGCGATAGTTCTCCCATCGTGTGAGACGGAGCAGTCTCACATTGCTTCGGAGGGTGGAAGAGAGTGCGCAAGCCGAAAACCGCACGGCGAATAGCCGTCGTGCTGGCCGCAATCCTGTCGTCGGCTGCCATGGCGGCCGCCGGTAATGCGGAGGCGGATCCGATTCCGGTGCAACCGGCCCCGGCGATCGCCGTTCCGCCGGAACTGGATTCGGCCTTCTATCGCCCCGCACCGGATGTGATCGCGAGCAAGGCCCCGGGCGAGATCATTACCGCCCGCCAGGTCAATGTCGCCAATTTCGGTGTCATCCCGGTGAATGTGGACGCCTGGCAGCTCTCCTACCGCTCCAATAACAGTCGCGATGAGCCGATCGCGGCCGTGACCACGGTGTTGAAGCCGCGTGGTTCGGCCCCGGACAAATTGGTCTCCATGCAGATCGCCGAGGACTCGCTGGCCGGATACTGCGCGCCCTCCTACGCGGTGCAGCAGTGGTCGCTGAGCGCGCTCGGCGGTCAGGTCGTGGTGCCCGCCGAATTCGCCATCACGCAGGGGGCGCTGGCGCAGGGCTGGGCGGTATCGATTCCCGATCACCAGGGCCCGAATGAGGCGTACGCCGCCGGACCGCTGGGCGCGCGCATCACCCTCGACGGTATTCGCGCCGCGAAGAATTTCGACCCCATGCGACTGGCCGCCGATACCCGCATCGGCATGTACGGCTATTCCGGCGGCGCGATCGTCACCGGGCATGCCGCGGAATTGAAGCAGTCCTATGCCCCCGAACTGAATATCGTGGGTGCGGCCGAAGGCGGTGTGCCCGCCGATTTGGGTGTGACGCTCAATGTGGCGAACGGGCAGGCCACCTCGGGCCTGATCTTCGCCGCGGTGCTCGGATTGACCCGGGAATACCCCGATTTCGCGCGTTTCGTGAATGAGCGCATGGATCCGTTCGGGCAGACCTTGGCCGCGGTCAAGAACAATCTGTGCCTGCAATACACCGCCGCGCTGCTGCCCTTCCTGAATCTGAAGGGCATGCTGCACACCGCCGGTGACCCGCTACAGGAGCCGGTCGTCGCCGATGTCCTGGACAAGACTCGAATGGGCAAGGTCGTCCCCGATATGCCCATGTACATCTGGCAGGGCAATCCGGATGAGGTCATTCCGGTCGGCCAGGTCAATACGCTGGTGGACACCTACTGCCGAAATCCCGAAGCGAATGTGCAATACACCCGCGAGCACCTGGGCGAGCACGTCGTCACCGAGATCTCCGGCGGCGGTCCGGCCATGCTGTGGATGAAGGATCGACTCGACGGCGTTCCGGCGCAACCGGGTTGCTCCACCACCGACGCCGGTTCACTGTTCCTGAACCCGCAGGGCACGGCCCTGCTGTTCAACACCTTCGGTGAGGTGTTCGCGTCCTTCTTCGGAAAGCCGCTCGGCGCGAAATAATACGGTCGACCTCGTGCCCCGAAATCAGTGGAGGGAACCACCATGGAACTCGGTCTGCACTACTGGAACTTCTCGACCCCGGCCGAACCGGAACTGATCACCCCGACCCTCACCAGCACCGCGCGGACCGCCGAACAGGCGGGCTTCGAGGAGTTCACGGTGATGGACCACTACTTCCAGATGGAGGCGCAGGGCAGCGCGGATGAGCCCATGCTGGAGGGGTACACCACGCTGGGCTATCTGGCGGCGGTCACCGAGCGAATGCGCTTGGGGCTCTTGGTGACCGGTGTCATGTACCGCTATCCGGGCCTGCTCGCCAAGATCGTCACCACCCTGGATGTGCTCTCCGGTGGCCGCGCGCAGCTGGGTATCGGGGCGTCCTGGTACGAGAAGGAACAGCGCGCGCTGGGCGTACCGGTGGTACCGGTCGCCGAACGTTTCGAACGGCTGGAGGAAACCCTTCAGATCTGCTTGCAGATGTGGGGTCCGGACAATGGCCCGTACAAGGGCGAGCACTATCAGCTCGCCGAGACCCTCTGTGTCCCAGCGCCTTTGAGCAAGCCGCGACCGCCCATCCTGATCGGCGGCGGTGGTGAGCGCAAGACGCTGCTGATGGTGGCGCGCTACGCCGACGCCTGCAATCTGTTCGTGATGGATATGGACGATGTGGCGCGCAAACTGGATGTGCTGCGCGCACACTGTGATTCGGAGGCCCGCGATTACGACAGCATTCGCAAGACGGCCTGTTACGTCCGGCCCGTGCTCGCCGACCCGGACCAATTCGTGCGTGATGCCGAACAACTCGCGGGCCTGGGGTTCACCCTCTTGAACCTCATGCCCAATGGCGATCCGCTCGCCTACACCGAACGGATCGGCGCGGAGGTGCTGCCCCGGGTCGCCGGGCTGTAGCGCCGACCGTTCCCGTGACGCCGGACGGGGCGGCCGGTATCATCGCGCGCGCTACTGATCACCTGGAGGAACCGTGTCCGCGAACCCCACTGCCGCCGAACTGCTGGCGACCGTCGAAGCCTCCCCGCGGGCGGTGGCGGCGCATGATCGCGCCGCCTGGGTCGGCCTTTTCGCCGATTCCGCCGGCGTGGAGGATCCGGTGGGTTCGCGCCCGCATATCGGCCGCGCCGCCATCGAGCGGTTCTACGACACCTTCATCGCGCCCAATGGCATCGCCTTCGATGTCGCGCACGATGTGGTCTCCGGTTCGACCGTGTTCCGCGATCTGACCATCGCCACCACCATGTCCACCGGTGTCACCCTGCACGTGCCCATGCACCTGCGCTATGACGTCACCGAGATCGACGGTGAGCTGAAAGTCGCCGCGCTGCGCGCACATTGGGAACTGCCCGGCATGATCACCCAGCTCATGGGCTCGGGTGTACAGGGCCTGCTGGCGGGTGCGAAGCTGGGCCCGCAGCTACTGGGCAATCAAGGCGTCGGCGGCGCACTGGGTTTCATGAAGGGCATGCGCAGCGTCGGCTCCGCGGGCAAACAGGCCGCCGGTCGCCTGCTGGACGCGGCGGGCCGCGGCGAATCCGCCGGAGCGCACGCCGCCCTGGCCCCGGTGCCCCGGCTGTCCTGGGCCGAGGATGAGCGAATGTCCCTGGAGGACTTCATCGTTCGCGCCAAGGGTCTGCGCTGGAGCAAGCCCATCGCGGCGGGCCGCACCGTCACCGCGACCGTTGAAACCCGCGACGGCCGCGGCATCGCACAACTCGACTTCCATGAGCGCGGCACCCGCATCGAAGCCGTCCGCGTTTTCGTGCCCTCGCGCTAGTCCCGCCCGCTCACGATCGCCGAAAGTGGATCGGTGCGGCTGAAATTGCTGCCACCGGCCGCGCCGACCACCTTCCCGTGCACGGCGATCATCCACTGTCCGCACACGCACCGTAGGTACTGCACCGAGCGGTGCGAGGACACGGGCGTGGGGGAGGGCCAAGCGCAGGAAGGGCATTCGGCTATCACCACTTCATCCTGCGCGCGTACGCGGCGGCACGCTCGCAGGACACGCGGCAAGATCGCAAACTGATTGCGAGAATTGCCTGGTTCACATTGCCCGATTTCCCAATGGATACAGGCGAACTCGAGCGGGTACTCCCCGTTCGAGTGCCGTGCGCCCCGCACGATCGCGGTGGTGTCCTACCGGATGCTGTTGTGTCCCGGCGGCTTTGCCGGATACCCGCGCGCGGCCGTCAGTGCGCAGCGCCGCCACCACCGCGCCGCACCGCGGTAGGCGTTGTGCCCCACCAGCGCTGGCAGCACCGGGTGAAGGTGGATTGTTCGGACAGTCCGACCAGCGACGCGACCTGACTCATCGGCATATCGGTGGTGGTGAGGTAGCGATGCGCCTCGGTGCGCCGCACCTCGTCCAGCAGTGCCGCGAAACTGGTGCCCTCGGCGGCCAGACGGCGTTGCAGTGTGCGCGGATGAATGGTGAGCAGCCGTGCGACAGCGCCGATTTCGGGCGCTGCGGTGCCGAGCAGCTTCTGCAGGGTGATGCGCACCTGCGGGGTGAGCGCCCTCGAATCCCCGCCGGACAGCTGTGCCAGGAAGGCCATGGCGAGCCGATGCAGATTCTCGTCACCGCCGGACAGCGGGCGATTGGCCAGACTGCTCGGCACCCGCAGCACCGCGGCCGGTCGCTCGATTCGCACTGGCGCGCCGAAGAATTCCTCGTACACCGCGATCGGCGCGGCCGGTCGATAGGGCAGCTCCACCGAGCGCAGCCCGTAGCGTTCCTCGGCCAGCCGCTGAATCGTGCGGTGTACGAAGGCCAATCCCACATCGGTGCCCTGCACCGGCGTCGGCAGGCCGTGCGCGGTGACGCCGTAGCGCAGCGCGGTGACGCCGCGATCGCCGTACGGATCCGGTGTCATGGTCAGGCTGAGCGAGCGCGCGTGCACGAACAGATAGCGCGAGGTGCACTCCAGTACATCCGCGAGCGTCGGCGAATTGCGGATGGCCAGCGCGAGCGGTCCGAGCATGTCCAATTCCTGCCGCCGGGACATGCGCAGCCCCAGATCCGGACAGTTCAGGCGATGCGCGGCCAGTTCCAGGGCCGCGCCGACGGCCTGATCGGGGACGAGCAGATCGTCGGTGTCCAGGGCCTCGGGTGGCAGCCCGCAGAGCGCGGCGAGCTCTTCGGCATCGCCGCCCAGTTCGGAGACGGTGGCGCGAAAGCCGCGCAATCCGGCGGATCGAATGACCGACATGTCGTTCAGAATCAAATACTTGTCGCGCAGAGTCAAGAAGGGCGAGCCCGGCGGACGCAGACTGGAGTTCATGAGCGCCGCGACCTCCAGCACAGTCGAGCATCTAGACGTCGTGATCGTCGGGGCCGGACTCTCCGGCATCGGCGCGGCGTATCGATTGCAGGCCGAACATCCCGGCCGCAGCTACGCCCTGCTCGAATCGCGCGCCGCGCTCGGCGGCACCTGGGACCTGTTCCGCTATCCGGGCGTGCGCTCGGACAGCGATATGTTCACCCTGGGCTACCCGTTCAAACCGTGGACCGATGCCAAGTCCATCGCGGACGGCCCGGCCATCCTGCGCTACATCACCGAGACCGCCGTCGAGAACGGCATCGACAAGCACATTCGCTACGGCACCAAAGTGCTTGCCGCACAGTGGGACAGCGGCGATTCCCGCTGGACGCTGACCCTGGAGACGCGCACCGGCGACAGCGTCGAACAGCGCACGCTCACCTGTGGCTTCCTCTACTCCTGCGCGGGCTACTACAACTACGACCACGGTTACGAGCCGGAGTTCCCCGGTATCGGCGATTTCGCGGGCACCGTCGTGCATCCGCAATTCTGGCCCGAGGACCTGGATTACACCGATAAGAAGGTCGTGATCATCGGCAGCGGCGCGACCGCGGTGACCCTGGTGCCCGCCATGGCCGAACAAGCCGAGAAGGTCACCATGCTGCAGCGCAGCCCCACCTGGATCTCCGCGGTCCCGGGCCGGGACAAGATCGCCGACCGGGTGCGCGAACTGCTGCCGCCGGGGCTGGCGCACCGGGTGATCCGCACCAAGAACATTCTGTTCAATGTCGGCTTCTATCAGTACTGCCGCCGCCGCCCGGAATCCGCGCGCAAGATGCTGACCGGGCTCACCGCCCGCATCCTCAAGGATGACGCGCTGGTGGCCGAGCATTTCACCCCCGACTACAACCCGTGGGATCAGCGGCTGTGCGCGGTGCCGGACGCCGACTTCTTCAAGGCCATGCGCAAGGGTAAGGCCGAGGTCGTCACCGATCACATCGAATCCTTTGTGCCGGAAGGGATTCGGCTGAAGTCCGGGCGGGTGCTGGAGGCCGATGTGGTGATCACCGCGACCGGTCTGCAATTGCTCGCCTTCGGCGGCATCGGTCTCTCGGTCGACGGGGCTCCGGTGGATCTGGCCGATCAGTTCGTCTGGCAGGGCACCATGATCACCGGCGTGCCGAATTTCGCGGTCTGCATCGGCTACACCAATGCCTCCTGGACGCTGCGCGCCGACCTGTCCTCGCGCCTGGTGTGCAAGGTGCTGGGTTATATGGATCGCAGCGGCTACCGGGCCGTCGTCCCGCAGCCCGATCGCGCTCTGGGCGAGCGCCCGCTGCTGGATCTGGCCTCCGGCTATGTGCAGCGCTCGATTTCGGAGTTCCCGCGCCAGGGCGACCGGCATCCGTGGCAGGTGCGCCAGAACTACCTCATCGATTCGGCCACCACCATGCGCACCGATCTGCGCAAGACCCTGCGCCCGGTGGCGGCGAAGACCCCCGCCCGGGTCTGAGTTCGCGACCCCGCACTGATGCGGCCGCACCGCTCGGCGTGTGGTAGGTCACAGTGGGCTGTGAATTGCCAGTCGTTAGCATCGGATTCGTGAGAGCGAAGCGGACGGCGGCGGCGGTGGCGACCATGGCGGTGCTGGGATCGGCGGCGTGGCTGCTGCCCGCGGCCGCACAGGCCGCCCCGCCCGCCGCGGTGGACCTGTGGACCGTGCCCACCGCACCGGCGGATTCCGCGACGCTGATCGTGGCCTACAGCTTCGGCAATCGGCTTGCGCCCGGCACGGATTCGACGCGCACCATCGGCGAACCGGGTCCGGTGAACGAGGCGCTGGCCGCGACTGTGGTGGCCGCACGCGGTGATCGAGCCGTTCCGGTGTACGCGCAGACCGAGATCGCGCAGGTGCTGCGGGAGCGGTACGGCCTGACCGATGTGATTTCCATCGATCCGGATCGCGCCGCCGACGGCACGCTCGTCTACCTCTCCACCGACGGCGTGGCGGCCAAGGTCGCGGAATTGCGCGGCGGCGCGGCGGCTTCCGACGCCGCTGCCGTGGTGGCGTTCCAGGATCACCTGTGGCGGGCCACCCGGACCACGGCCAAGCGCGGGTTCCATGCCTTCGCGCCCGCCGGGGTGGCGATGCCCGCACAGTACGATCCGCAGTCCGGTCAGCCGTGGACGACGAGCCCGCTGCTGTATCTGCCCACCGATTTCGCCGGGCGGCTGGCGCTGCTGAAGTAGCCCGCGCGCGACATTCCGGCAAGGGGTGCGCGAAGCCGCACTTGGGGTTTACCGCTGGCTACATCGCATGTCAGGCTGCCGTTACGGCCGGCTGAATCCGCCGGGGAGGGGAGCGCAGATGATTTCCGGTGATGCCGCGATACTGATTCCGGGCGCTGCCCGGAGGTCGATTCCGGGTGCCGCCGCGGTGATTTCCGGCATTGCCGCGATACCGATTTCCGGCGTTGCCACGATGCTGCCCGCACCCGATTTCGAACCCGCGACAGCGCCCTGTATCCGCTCCCGGAGTCGTCCCGCGCGGCGGCGCGCCCGGGCGCGAACGCAATCGGCGGCGCAATCGAGCCCGCGCTCCTGTCGCAATCACGTCATGCGTAATGCGGCCGCGCGGCGCACCGGAACCGTTGCGCTACAACGGGTATTACAGGCTTCGCACGCTGCGAAATCACACCCCTGTGACGCGGGCGATACCGCCCCGCGTCAATTCGCCGGGGCGGCACTGCGGTTGGCTCTCGAGGTGCTCGACGGGCGGCGCTCACCGGTACAACTGCGCCCGCTCGCGGAGCCGAGTGTGATCGCGGTACTGCGCACTTTGGCCGAGCACGGGCAGGCCCCCGGGAGTGAACTCGGCGCCGCCACCCTCACCAGGATCGATGTGATCATGGCCGGTGCGGGGGCCGCGGAAGTGTGCGCGGGATACGACCGGGGAACGCGACATTTCGCACTTGCCGCCCGTATTGTCCGCGGTCGTTCCGGGTGGCGGTTGACCGTTTTCCGGGTGTGCTGAAGACCGGATGGTCTCCGCGGTAATAGCAGAATAGTCTGATCTCACCGAATTCCATTCGCGCCTGGTTTGAAACTACCCCGCCGCGGCATTAGCATTTCGGCGAATAGCGGCACCTCTACGTGGAAGGGCAGTCCATGGCGAAGAAAGTCACCGTAACTCTGGTTGACGACTACGACGGCGAATCGAAGGCCGACGAGACAGTCTTTTTCTCGATCGACGGCTTGGACTACGAGATCGATCTGTCGATCAAGAATGCCGGCAAGCTGCGGGAGTCTCTCGAACCCTGGACCGAGAAGGCCCGCAAGGTCGGTCGTTCCAAGCAGCGCAAGGTCACGGCGGCGGGCGGGCGTACTCGTCCGGCCGTTGACCGGGAGGAAAGCACCGCGATTCGGGAGTGGGCGCGCGCTCAGGGCCATCAGGTCTCCTCGCGCGGCCGTATCCCGGCCGAGATCGTCGATGCTTACCAGCGGGCGAAGTAATACCGGGCGATTAACCCTCGCCCGTAGGGAAATTCGGCGGCAGCCGGTGGCCTTCCGGTCACCGGCTGCTGTCATTCCGAGTGGAAATTTCCGACCCAGATGTTAAGCAAGGCGAAGTAGCGAATTTCCGGCTATCGGAAGTTCGGTCCGGATTCGCTCCAGTTGCCGCTTGGCGCGTTCGCGATGCGCGGTCGCCGCGGCAGTATCGCCGAGTGCCTGTGCGAGCGTGGCCAGTACCGCGTCCATCGGTCCGAACGAGGCCATACTGGTTTCGCTGCCGATGATCGCTCCCGAATGCGGCAAAAGGTATTCATAGAGCGCCGCGATATCGTCCGTTTCGCCCAGTGCGATGGCGGTATGCGCGCGCAATGCCGACATCAGCATCGGATACATCTCCTCGCGCACCCCGGCCGTCTCGTGGTAGACCGCACGCGCCCGGTCGGTATCACCGGCGTGCACGAGGGAGAGCGCGTACGCCTGTCCGAAGGTCCCCGGCAGCAGCGTGTAGGTCTCGCCCAATCGCCCCACCAGCACCGACAGATCACCGCGCGCCCATCCGATCGCGAGCGCGCAGAACAACTTCGCCTCGGCCGCGTTGGCGATCCCGGAACGCGTTATCCGCCTGCCGAATTGCTCGTACAGCCGCTCGGCGGGCTCCACCTCGCCGCGCAGCAGCTCCAGGCTCGCCGCGAAACAGCTGACCAGATCCAGCAGCGACTGCAATTGCCCCTCGTCGGCCAGCTCCACCGCCTGCGCCGCCAGCCGCCCCGCCTCCCGCAGATCCGACCGCGCCACCGCCGCACGGTATTCCATATAGTGCGCCACGGCCTGATACTCGGCCAGCCCCGCCCCCGCGGCCACCAACTCCAACTCCGCGATCAACGCGAAGAAGTCGACCCCGTAGTCGTACTCCAGATACGTCACCGCATTCACTGCCGCACAGAACAATTCGGTATCGCCGAGCGTCCGGGCCAGCGCCAGCGCCTCCCGCGCCAACCGCTGCCCCGCCTCATACTCCTCCAGCCCCGCCTCGAACGTCGCCGTGATCAACAACCGCACCAACTCCTCCAGCGAAAGCCCTTCCGCCACACCCCACTCCGCCGCCGACGCCCGCAACCGCTGCGCCGACAGATCCATATCGGAGATGAATTCGCCGGGGGCGTAACGGGGTTCGCCCAGCGCGGAGCCCGCGTGGGCGTCCCATCGGGGCGATTGCCCCTGTCCGGCACTCGGCCCCATTGACTGCGGTGTCGTTGCGGCCGTCTCGCCGTCGGTCGCGGGGGATCTGCCCGGCGCGAAGGCCGTTTCGCTGTCGCGTGCGAGTGATGATTGCCGTGCGGCGGGTGTTCCGGTGACCGATTCGGTGGTCCAGGATGCGGCGGGGTAGGTGATGCCGTAGGGGGCCAGGGCGCGGGACAGGGCCTGTCGCATGCGGTGGTCGGGGGTGCGCCATTCCCGGATCGCCCAGATGACCGGGGCGCGCCAGCAGGTCAGGGCCTGCGCGCGCAGGCGGGGGGAGCCAAGGGTTTCGGCGAGGGTGAGGGCGCGGGCGCGTTCGGCGCGGGCCTCACGGTGCATATTGTCGTAGGCCAGCGCGGTGACCAGGGCGCAGCGCGTATCCAGCAGAGCGACACGATCGGTGTGTTCAGCGTGTTCGGCGGTGTCACCGGCGAGTTCGTGAAGTTCCACCGCGGCCCGGAGCAGGCGCACGCATTCCGCGCGATTGCGCTGGGCGGTCCGTCGGCGCGCGGCGGTGCGCACGTATTCTATTGCAGCTCTGGCTGTTTCGGTGCTCGCTCCGAGGATGGCGTGCCGCGCCAGCACATCCGGGTCGCGTGCCAGGGCGGGCTGGGAATCGGCGTGGGAGCGCAGCAGTTCCAGTGCCGCCCAATGCATCCGGCCCCGGCGCAGCGGCGGGATGCCGAGGTAGACGGCATCGCGGATGAGGGCGTGCACGAATCGGATGCCGCCGGTGCTGTCGGTGCCGACTAGCCCGGCGGCCTCGGCGGCGGCGATCAGATCGATCAGGGCGTCCTGTCCCAGCCCGGACGCCAGGGTGAGCAGCCCGAGGTCCATACCGCTGCCCCAGATCGAAATGTGCTGCAGCACTTCGGCGACGCCGGTGGGCAGCCGCGCGATGCGATTGTCGACGATCTCCCGAATGGAGTCCGGCACCTGCTCGATATTCCCGTGCGCGGCGAGCAGCTTCGCCAGTTCCCGCACGAAAAGCGGATTGCCGCCGGTGCGGCCGTGCAATTGCGCCAGCGTCTCCGGCCCCAGCGGCGCGAGTCCGGCCGCCTCGGCGACCTGTCGTGTCCCCGCCTGATCCAGTCCGCTCAATTCCATCTGCACGGAGGTCGACCGGGCAAGGGCGGCGGCGGTATTGCGCACTTCCGGCCCCGCCTCGGAGCGCCGCGCGGTGACGATCACCAGCACCGGCTCATCCCGCAGCCAATGCACCACCTGCCGCAGCACCTGCAGGGTCGCCGCATCGGCCCGGTGCACATTCTCCAGCAGGAGCACCACCGGACCGAAATCCGCTGCCTGCCTACATGATTGAGCCAGCCGCCGCGACAGCGTGAACGCGTCCTCGGCCCCGCCGGTGCGGCTGTCGGGCGTCCCTCCGGCCCACCCGGTTCCATCGCCGCGGCTGTCGCCGATCACTCCTGCCCGGCGGAGATCGTCACCGGTCGGAAACGGTTGCGCCGCCGCACTGTCCAGTGTCGCGCTGATTTCGGTCCAGGCCCAGGCCATGGGCGCTCCGTCGATTTCCGGGCAGTTGCCGGTGGCCGCGATCCAGCCGGTGGCGGTCAGCGCGGATAGCGCGCTCTCGGCGAGGGTGGTCTTGCCTATTCCGGCTTCGCCGGAGATCCACGCCAATCGCAGCCGCCCGACCCGTGCGTTCTCGGAGAGGGTGAGCAGTTCGGAGAGTTCACCGGAGTAGCCGGTGGCGGAAGGGGTTTCGGGAAAATAGCCGACGGTGGCCGGATGCGGTTCGGCGGTCTCGGCGACGGTGAGCAGTCCGCCGGGAACGGTGAGTTCGGCGGCGTGGGTGAGGATCGCGGTCTCCAGGTGCCGCAGTCCCGGTCCCGGGTCGACGCCGAATTCGTCGCTGAGGAATTCGCGGGAGCGCCGAATTGTGGTGAGCGCCTCCAATTGCTGGCCCTGCTGATATTGCGCGGTGGCGAGCAGCCGGACGAGTTCTTCGCGTCCGGGGTGTTCGTCGAAGAGCGCGCGCAGTTCGATGACGACCTCGCCCGCCCGCGCCAGTTCGAGTTTCGCCTGCGCATTGAGTTCGACGGCGGTGAGGCGCAGATCGGTGAGCCGATCCGCCTCCGCGGCGGCCCATTCGAAGTCGGCGAAGGCTTCCAGCGCGGGCCCGTGCCATTGCGTGAGCACGGTCTCCAGCAGGGCGTTGCGCTCACCGGGCGCGGGCCGGGTCTCGGGATTGCTGATCAGTTCCTGATAGGTCCGAAGTTGCTGTTCGAATTGCCATGCGTCCACGGCATTCTCGGCGATTTTCAATGCATATCCGGACGATTCGGACACAATGTATCGGGAGGGCGCGCGGCGTGCCCGATCCGGTTCGAACAGCCGCCGCAGATTGTGAATATGTACCTGCAGGACCGAGGCGGCCTTGGGCGGCGGCATCCCCGCCCACAGGTCATCCACCAGCCGTTCGGCGGGCACGGCCTGGCCGCGCCCCACGATCAGCCGCCCGAGTACGGCCCGCTGCATCGGGGTGCCGAGCGCGATCCGCTCACCGCCGAGGGTCAGGCGCAGCGGGCCGAGCACCCGTATCTCCGGCCCTGTCATCCACCCTCCTGACACCCCGGAAGCAAACTGGACGTTCGCCGCAAGAAGAGCACTATCCCGCAAAAACTCGAAGATGCCAAAAGTTTGCGCAATAGTTGTCGGATAGTTATGGCCGTGCCGGAGCACGGCCTGAATCTCGTGCTACGGAACATTGTTCGCCGCGCATACGGTATTCACCCGCCGGGCAACCCCACCGGAAGTGAATCGGAAGTGGCGTGCCGGATACTTTCGGGTGGAAGCGAACCTGAGGAAGAGGGTGTCCGACATGTTGGAGCAATGCGATTTCCCCAGCGGATTCGGAGAAAGCGGTGTCGAGCCCGCCGCGGACGGCTTCTACGTCGACCGTGACGGCGATATCTGGGAGAAGCAGGACCACAGTTGGCGATTGATTCTGCAGCGCGGCGTAGCGGTGGATCCCATGTCCCTCTGGGATTGGACCGAGGGCCACGTACGCGATTACGCGCCCTTCGCCCCGGTGGGCGCCGGCGCGGAGTGACCGCCGGGAACTGAACACAAACGCGTTACGGTCCCTTGCCCTTTCGAGCCCGGTCGCTAGTGTGGATGCGAGTTCGCCATTCGTATGCTGGCGCGTCCTGGCTGCCGTGAAACGGGCGCGCCCGCCTGATGCCACGAGGTGACAATGACTCAGGGTTGGCCAAGCTCCAGGGGCTCCTTCGACTCCATCGACGATATCTTCGAGCGTTTCTTCGGGTCCGGTATGACGGCCCAGCCACCGGTACAGCGCATCGACCTGACGCGGTTGCTGAGCGAAAGCGCCAAGGCCGTCGTGGACGGCGCCCGCGCGGCCGCACACGAATGGGGCAGCGCCGAGATCACCCCCGAGCATCTGCTCTACGCGGCCGCCGACACCGAACCGGCGACCAGCATCATCGCCGAGATCGGCCGGGACCCGAAACAATTGCGCGAACAGATGCGCAGCGCCGCGGGCAGCGGCATCGGAGCGCACGGCGGCGGGCACGCCCTGGCATTGAGCCCGGCGGCCAAGGCGGCCCTGCGCAACGCGCAGCGCAGCGCGGCCGAGGCGGGCAGCAGCTATATCGGCCCGGAACACATCCTGCTCGGCATCGCCGCCAGCCCGGACACCCCGGCCGCGCAGGCGCTCGCGGGCGCGGGCAAACTCCCGACCGCCAACGCGCCCAAGGAACCCAGCGATACCCCGACCCTGGACGAGTACGGTCGCGATCTCACCGCCGAGGCCCGCGCGGGCAAGGTCGATCCGGTGGTGGGCCGCGCCCAAGAGATCGAGCAGACCGTGGAGATCCTGTCCCGGCGGCGCAAGAACAATCCGGTGCTCATCGGCGATCCCGGCGTTGGCAAGACCGCCATCGTGGAGGGCCTGGCCCAGCGCATCGTGAACGGTGATGTGCCCGAGACGCTCGCGGGCCGTCGCGTCATCGCGCTGGATGTGGGTTCGCTGGTGGCGGGCAGCAAGTATCGCGGTGAATTCGAGGAGCGGCTCACCAAGATCCTCGACGAAGTGCGCGCGCACTCCGAGGAATTGGTGATCTTCATCGATGAGCTGCACACCATCGTCGGCGCGGGCGGCGGCGGTGAGGGCGCGATGGACGCGGGCAATCTGCTCAAACCCGCACTGGCGCGCGGTGAACTGCACTGCATCGGCGCGACCACCATCGACGAATATCGCAAGTACATCGAGAAGGACGCCGCGCTGGAGCGGCGCTTCCAGCCGGTCATGGTGTCCGAGCCGTCGGTGACCGACACCATCGAAATCCTGCGCGGCCTGGTCGATGTGTACGAGGAGCACCACCAGGTGCACTACGACGACGAGGCGCTGATCGCCGCGGCCGAACTGTCCGATCGCTATCTCACCGACCGGTTCATGCCGGACAAGGCCATCGATCTGGTCGATCAGGCGGGTGCGCGCGTCCGATTGCGCACGCGCACACTGGATCCCGAGGCGCGCGAGCATCAGGAGCGCCTGGCGAGCCTGCGCCGGGAGAAGGATGCCGCCGTCGCCGGTGAGGATTACGCGAAGGCGAACAAGCTCAAGGACGAAATCGCCAAGGCGGAAAAGGATTCCGGCTCGGACGACGCCACCTCCGCCGAGGTGCAGCAGGTGACTGTCACCGATATCGCCGAGGTGATCTCACGCCAGACCGGCATCCCGGTCGCCGATCTCACCGTCGAGGAACGGCAGAAACTGCTGAAACTCGAAGAGGTGCTGCATAAACGAGTGGTCGGGCAGGACGAGGCCATTATCGCGGTGGCCGAGGCGGTGCGCCGGGCGCGGGCCGGACTCAAGGATCCCAATCGGCCGATCGGCTCCTTCCTGTTCCTGGGTCCCACCGGCGTCGGCAAGACCGAACTCGCGAAAGCGCTGGCGCAGGCCGTATTCGGTGACGAGGACCGGCTCATTCGCTTCGATATGAGCGAATTCCAGGAGAAGCACACGGTATCCAGGCTGGTCGGCGCGCCGCCCGGATACGTCGGCTACGACGATGCCGCCCAGCTCACCGATAAGGTGCGCCGCCAGCCGTATTCGGTGATCCTGTTCGACGAGGTGGAGAAGGCGCACCCGGATGTGTTCAATGTGCTGCTGCAACTCCTCGATGACGGCCGGGTCACCGATTCCAAGGGCCGCACGGTGGATTTCAAGAACACCATCGTGATCCTCACCAGCAATATCGGCTCGGACATCATCCTGGCCGCGAAAGACGGTGACCTGGAATCGATTACGCCGCAGCTGGAGGAACGGTTGCGTCAGCACTTCCGGCCCGAGTTCCTCAATCGCCTCGATGAGCAGATCGTCTTCCGCCGCCTGGACCGCGATCAGCTGCGCAATATCGTGGATCTGGTGCTGGACGGCACCCGCCGCCGCCTGCGCGGTCAGGACATCGAACTCGACGTCACCGATAAGGCCATGGACTGGCTCGCCGACACCGGCTATCAGCCCGAATTCGGCGCCCGCCCACTGCGCCGCACCGTGCAGAAGCAGATGGACAACGCCCTGGCCAAACAGATCCTGGACGGCGCGCTGGGCGCGGGCGATACGGTCCGCATCGACGCCGACGCCAACGGCCTGGTCATCGAAGCCGTGCACCGCGACGGCGCCAAGACCAGCGAGGGCACCATCGCCTCGATCGACAAGCGCAGCAACTCCAAGAACGGTCACGCCAAGTCCGGCAGCGGTAAGTCCAAACGCTAGCTGCCCCACAGGCAGCGCCGCGCCGGGTCCACTACCGGCGCGGCGCTACCTTTCCGGCACTCGCTTTGAATTCGAATCTGGGTTAACTTTCAAAGATGGAACACGATCGCGAATCGGCAGCGCTGCCGCTGGGTGACCTGTTTGCCGATGGCCCGTTTCCGCCGCACCACCACGGGTGTTTCGGCTGCGGGCCGTCGAATCCGGCCTCACCTCGCATGGTGTTCGAGCGGCGCGGCGACACCGTGCGCGGCACCTTCACCATGGATGAGCGGCATCAGGGCGCGCCGGGCGTGGCGCACGGCGGCATTGTCGCCGCGGCCCTGGACGAGGCGTCCGGATCGATCCTGTTCCCGCTGCGCCAGCCCGCGGTCACGGTGAATCTGGACGTGAACTTCCGCGCCCCCGCCCGGCTGGGCCGGGAATTCGTGGTCACTTCGCAATTGACCGCGCGCGAGGGCCGCAAGATGTTCATCGACGCGGTGCTCACCGACGGCGATACCGTCATCGCCACCTCGCGCGCACTCTTCCTGACCGTCACCCAGAGTCATTTCACCGATCTCGGCGCGACCCCGGGTGAATTGTTCAGTCTCGGTATCTGATTCGGCCGCGCGCGGCGCTTCAGCTCAGTCGCCGGATATCACCGCGCACGCGGTAGAAGCCGCCGCGCGCGGATTCGGAGACCGAATCGACCACGTAGCGCACGCCCGCCTCGCGAATATCGCGGGGGAACTGCACATTCCAGCCGTTCCGATAGCCGGGGGACACCACGTGCACACGCAGGTTGCCGCCGTCGTTCACGCATTCCACGATCACGCCGTCGCCCGCGTCGACGGCCAGTTCGACCGTGGCACTGGGGGTTACGGCGGAGATCTCCGGGGCCTTCACCGAAAGCGTCTGCGGCAGCACACCCTGTTCGGCGTCGTGAATGGCGGCTTCGCTCACATCCAGGCAGGCCAGTGAGCCATTGGTGGTGACCAGGTACAGCTTCTCGTCGTGGTACTGCATGGAATACGCCGAACCGCAGCCGGTTCCGAGCTTCCACAGCCGCTGACCGCTGGAGTCGAAGCAGTACACCGATGAGTAATTGTCACCGGCGAAGACATAGCGCCCGTCCGGTGAGGTGGCGCAGGAGAACACCATCGCATCGCACTGGTAGCCGCGATCGGACTGCCCGTTCTTGGCCACCATGCGCACCTGATTGCGGCTGGTGCCCGCGTACACCGCGTCGGCTTCCTGCCAGCCGAACAGCACCGCGCCGTCGGTGCGCACCTGCCATTCGTTATTGCCGCTCTCCAGATCGTATTTGGTGACGCCCTTCGAATGCCCGTGGTAGACACCGTCATCGTCGATGCGCACCATCCAGCCGGAATCGCCATTGCTCTGCCGCGACCACAGCGATTCCTCCTCGTGGTCGATGACGGTGAGCCCGCCCTTGCGGTCCGAGACGCCGAGAACGCCGTCGTGGATATCGAGCCAGTAGATGTCGACATTGGCCGCGATATCGTAGGCCGCGCGCGGCACCTTGCCGGACAGATCGTAGACGCGGCCGTCATCGCAGCCCGCGTAGATCCAGAAGTCATCGGCCACAATGCATTTCACCGCGTCCGGGAGACGGAAGCGGCCGGTCACCTCGCCCGCCGGGGTGAGCGTGAAGACATCGCCGCTCTCATTGCCCACCCAGCAGCGCTGTTCGTCCACGAAGATGCCGAAGGCGGCCGCACCGGAATCGAAGGTCCACAGCACCGGGGCCTTCTTCGCGGTGGACCGCTGCGAGACGATGGCGCGCCGGGTGACCGGTCGCGCGGCCCGCGCGCCCATGACCGCGGGCGCGTACCCCTTGCGCACCTTCTCGCCGAGCTTCTTGGCGGCCGCGGCGCGCGCCTTGTCCACGGTGGCAAAGGAACTCACCCGGACCTGCCCGGTCTCACCGATGCGGCCGAAACGAATGGTCACCTGGGTGTCAGCCACCACGACCTCGTAGAACTTGTGTGCCGAACCGCTGTCTTCCGACAGTTCCAGATAGGTGGTTTCCCCGGTGGTCATGCGCCGCGCTCCAAGCTTCCGTCAACGTTTACGCCGCGAAAGCTAGCAAGCCGCACCGACATTCGCTCCCCGGGGGCGGGGCGAATCAGAGGTAGAGCTGCGCCACCAGGCCCGCGAGCGCACCGCCGACCAGCGGTCCGAGCACCGGCACCCAGGCGTAGGCCCAGTCCGCGTTCTTATGCCGCGAGCCCGGATGCGCGGGCAATTGCTCCTCCACCCGCTCCGCGACGCCGCCGCCCGCGTTCAGATCGGCCGGAACCCGTTGCGGGAGCATATTCATCGGGCGTCCGGTGGGCAGCAGCGCGTAGGCGATGCGCGGTCCGAGATCGCGCGCCGGATTGATGGCGTATCCGGTCGGGCCGCCCAGCGATGCGCCGATGCCGACCACCAGCAGTGCCGCCGCCAGCGGTCCGAGTCCGCTCGGGGTGTGCCCGAAGGCCAGGATCACGAATACCAGCGCGAAGGTGGCGATGACCTCGGTGAGGAAATTCCACCGGTACGAGCGGATGGCGGGACCGGTGGAGAACACCGCCAGCTTCTTGGCCTCATCGGGCTCCTCGTCGAAATGCCGCTTGTACGCCACGAATGCGGCGCAGGCTCCGACGAACGCACCGGCCAGCTGCCCGCTGATGTAGGCGACGGTATTGCCGAAGTTCACCGGTACGCCCGGCGCGTATTCGTCAGCCCCGGCGAACAGATTGCCGATGGTGACGGCGGGATTGAGATGGCCGCCGGTCTTGTAGGCGACGTAGACGCCGCCGAATACGCCGAGTCCCCAGCCGAAGGTGATGAGCAGCCAGCCGCCATCGAAACCTTTTGATTTGGCGAGCAATACGTTGGCTACGACTCCGGCGCCGAGCAGGATGAGGATCCCGGTGCCGAGCGCCTCACTCACGAATATCTCGCTGAAGTTCATGGATGACCTCCGATCGGGTGTTCTTCCGCTGCTGCGGCCATACCTGATCAGACTCTACGGTTTGAACTTCAGCAAATCTCCAGGAACACGCGCCGGTGCCTCGGCGGGACGGACGTCAGTGGCCGAGCGCGGCCGCACCCGCCTGTGCGAACTTCTCATCCTGATCACCGCTCGGCGCGCCGGCCACACCGATGCCCGCGATCGGCGCGCCCTTGGCGTCGACGGGTGCGCCGCCGGCCAGGAACAGCGTCCCCGGAATCGCGGCCAGCTGCGGCGCGCTCTGCAACCGCCCGGCCAGCTGCGAGGTCGGCGCATTCCACGACACGGCCGTGAATGCCTTCTGCTTGGCCGATTCGAACGACTGCGGTCCCGCGCCGTCCCCGCGCAGCACCACGATGGTGTTCCCGTCCCGATCCACCACGGCCACGCTGACCCGCTGATTCTCCTGCTTCGCCGCATCCAGCGCCGCCTGCGCGGCCTTGGTCGCGGCGGCCACGGTCAGATGCGTGGTCTGCAGCAGATTCGCATCCGACGCGTCCGCCACAACCGGCGCTTTCACACCCGGCTCGGTGCTGTCCGCATTGGACGCCACGACACCGACCACCCCGGCGGTCACCGCCACCGCGGCCACCCCGCCGACCAGAATCCGGTTCCGCACCGATACACCCTTGCCGCCCATGCCATTTCCTAACGCTCGCACTCATTCCGAACCAACCGGCTCGTTCCCCACCAATCCTGCGACCCGAACCCCCCACCTGCCATCCCCGTCCCGGCTACATTCCCCACCCCACCCGGCCGACCCCCCTATCAGCCGATCGGTTGACCCGCAAACCCACCCGAACCAGGCACAATGACACTGTTTGCCCCGACCGAGGAGGTGCGAGAGTGTCCACGCCGCACGCGGAAACCGCCGACGCCCGCCGCCTCGGTCTGGTGATGGATGCCGCGTTCTATGTACTGCTGGCCGCCTCGCTGGCTCGCTTCCTGATCCGGCATCATGACACTCCGCGCGCGTCCTGGGTCATCGCGCTCTCGGTGCTGCTGGCCGTGCTCTACGCACTCGATGCCCGATCGGATCGCCACCGCGACCGTCCCGACCATCCGTTACGGCCGTGGCGCACAGTCTGGTTCGGGGCCGTGGTCGCGGTGTGGGCGGTGCTGGTGGTGTTGGGGCCGAGCTTCGCCTGGTGCGCGGTGCCACTTCTGTATCTGGCTCTGCGCATATTGCCGCTGCGGATCGCGCTGCCGCTCGCGGTGCTGCTGACCGGGCTGGTCGTGGTCACCCAGGTGCGGCTGGCGGGTTGGCTGGATCCGAATGTGCTGCTGGCTCCGCCCGCGGTCGCCGCCATTGCCACCGCGGTTTTCGTGTACATGCGGCGGCAGACCGAACGTGAGGCGGCGCTGGAACGGCGGGAGGGGATGCTCGAGGAACGGGGGCGGTTAGCCATGGAGATTCATGACACGCTCGCACAGGGGCTTTCGAGTCAGCGGATGCTGCTGCAGGCGGCAGAGCTGGTGTGGGAACAGGATTCGGTGCGAGCGCGGGAGCATGTGCGCACCGCAGCCGGGATCGCGGATCGCAATCTCGCCGAGGCGCGGCGATTCGTGCACGATCTAGCTCCGGCGGAGTTGGCCGAGAACGGTTCGCTCATTGCGGCTTTAGGTGCGTTCGCTGCGCGCGAGACAGGGCCGGAGCTGGCCGTTGGCTTCCAATTCGATGGGGCTCCCGTGGAGCTGCCCGCGCGGGTGGAGTCGACGCTATTGCGAATTGCGCAGGGCGCGTTGGCGAATGTACGCGAGCATGCCGGTGCGGCCAACGCCACGATTACGCTGACCTATCTGGGTGATCAGGTCGCGCTGGATATCGCGGATGACGGGTGCGGATTCGATCCCGAGCGGGTCACTTCCGAATCAGAACGCGGGCACGGGCTTCCGGCGATTCGGGCCCGGGTGCGGCAGTTCGGCGGCGCGGTGACCATTGAGTCCGCGCCGGGGGAGGGCACCGTGCTCTCCGCCGCGATTCCATCGGAGCGGTCATGACGGATTCGGCTGTGCGCCTGGTGATCTGCGATGACCACGTGGTGGTACGAGCGGGACTGCTGGCCTTGCTGTCGAGTGCACCGGGGATCGAGGTGATCGGTGAGGCGGGCAGTGGTCCCGAGGCGGTCGCGCTGGCCGAGCGGCTGCGGCCGGATGTGGTGCTGATGGATCTGCAACTCGGCGGCGATATGGACGGTGCGGAGGCCACCCGGCGGATCACCGAATTCGCTTCTCCCACACCGCGGGTGCTGGTGCTGACCACCTATGACACCGATGCGGATATCACCCGCGCCATTGCAGCGGGGGCGACCGGATATCTGTTGAAGGCCGAGAGTCCCGAGGAGCTGTTCGCCGCGATTCACGCCGCGGCGCAGGGCAAGACGGCGTTGTCGCCGCCGGTGGCGCACCGTGTCATGGCGCAGATGCGTAATCCGCGCCCCGCCTTGACCGCGCGCGAACTGGATATCCTCGCCCAGCTCTCGCGCGGTCTCGGCAATCGCGAAATCGCTCGCGCCCTGCACATTTCCGAGGCCACCGTCAAAACCCACCTCGGCCGCATCTACGACAAACTCGCCGTGGACACGCGCGCGGCCGCGGTCGCGGTGGCGAAGGAACAGCGCCTGCTGCCTTGATCACGCGGTGACCGGGGTGGTCACCACGATGCGGCGGCGACGGCTCGGCAGCATCATGGTCGGATGCGCGACGCTCCACGCGGCGGCCGCGCAGATGAGCTGCTTGATACGCACGCCCGTGCGCCCGGTGAAGATCTTGTCCGTGGGCTCATCCTCATCGGTCACCTTCTGCACCAGGGCATCTCGGCGGCCGAGGCTGATGCACTGCATGTTGTAGCCGATCGGGGTTTCGATCACCTCGCGACCGGTCAGCCGCGCGGCAAGGGCGTCCGAGCCCTGCCACGACATGGGAGTCGCTGTGGCGCAACCCATTCGCAGGGTCTTACCCCCGACTCCCGCGACATGCGCGGCATCGCCGAAGGCGTACACGTCGGGGTGCGAGACCGAACGCATGGTGCCGTCGACGACGATCCGCCCGGCCTCGGACACCTCGAGCGTGGTGGCGGCCGCGATGGGATGCACCGCGAAACCCGCGGTCCACACCGTCACCTGCGCCGGAATCTGCTCGCCTGCAGCGGTTTCCACGCCATTCGCGCCGACCCGGGCGATATCGGCGCACTCGTGCACGGTGACCCCGAGCCGATCCAGCGCGGTCCGCAGATACTGCCGGGCCTGCTCGCTGAGCCAGTCGCCGATACCGCCGCGCGCCGCGATGGCGACCGCGAGATCCGGCCGGGCCTCGGCGATCTCGGTGGCGGCCTCGATGCCGGTCAGTCCGCCGCCCGCGATCAGCACCGTTGCGCCCGAAGCCAATTCGCTCAGCCGTGCGCGCAGCGCCAGTGCGGCCCGCTTGCTCGCGACATTGTGGGCGTATTCGGTGACGCCCGGGACCCCGTAGTCGGCGACGGTGCTGCCCAGGGCGTAGACGAGGGTGTCATAGCCCAGCGTCTCGGCACCGTTCTCACCGAGGAGATCGACCGTCTTGGCGTCGACATCGACCGCGCCGACCCGCGCTACTTTCACCCGAACCCCGGTGCCCGCGAACATCTCGCGCAGCGGACGCTGCTTCAATTCCTGTCCGCTGGCGAGCTGATGCAGGCGCACCCGCTCGACGAAATCGGGATCACCATTGACCAGGGTGATCTCGACGTCATCGCGGTGCAGCCGCTTGGCGAGGCGTCCGGCGGCGGTGGCTCCGGCGTATCCGGCTCCGAGGACGACGATGCGGTGGTTCATGGTGAGCTCCTATCTGGTTTGCGACACCTCCTGAACCGGACAGCGCCGCAATCCCTGACAGAACTCGGATGTGATGTGGGTCACCAGCTCCCGGTGAGGGGCTGATGCGGTGCGGAAGCGGCCCACTGCCGGGCGAGGCGCTCCAGTTTGTCGGGATTGACCTGGATATTGATCGCCACGACGCCCTCGGGAGTCGCGTTCAGGGCGAAGATGCCGTAGACCCGCCCGGCGACCTCGACCAGCATCGCGGGATCGCCATTGACCTCGACGGCGTAGAACGTCGGCTCGCCGCCGACGTAGGCGATCTTGGCCGGGGTCGACCGGAAGATATCGCGCAGGTAGCGGGCGATGGCGAGCGCACCATTGACCGGGGTCCTGCGCGCCGGAACCGTGCTGCCGCCGTCGGCGATGCTGACGGCGTCGGCGGTGAGCAGGCGAATGAGCGGTTCGGTATCACCGCTCAGCACCGCGGCCAGGAATTCCTCGACGACCTTGCGCGCGGCCGCCGAATCCACCTCGATGCGCGATTTCTCCGCTCCGACATGCTGTTTCGCCCGCCGATACAGCTGCTGGCAATTCGATTCGGTGAGCTCGAGGATCGCCGCGATCTCCCGATGTGAATGCCCGAACGCCTCGCGCAGCACGTACACCACGCGCTCATTGGGCGAGAGCCGCTCCATCACGGTGAGCATGGCGATCGACACCGACTCCCGCTGTTCGACGGTATCGGCCGGGCCGAGCATCGGATCCCCGGCCAGCACCGGCTCCGGAAGCCACTGCCCCACATAGGTTTCCCGCCTGGCCCGCGCCGAGGTGAGCTGATTGAGACACAGATTGGTGAGCACCTTGGTCAACCACGCCTCGGGCACCTCGATCAGTGCCCGGTCCGCCGCGTGCCAGCGCAGATACGCATCCTGCACGGCATCCTCGGCATCACCGGCCGACCCCAGCAGCCGATACGCGATCGCCTCGAGCCGCCCCCGCGACCGCTCGAACAGATCGGCTTCATACGTAGTGACCACCATGCCCCAATCGTCGACCATCAGGATCGACAACGTGGAAAGGGGTGCCGCCGTATTCCGGCGGCACCCCTTTCCACTGTTGCTACGGGGCTAGCTGACCGCGAGCAGGCGGGCGGCGTTGGCGGCCTCGTCGTCGTTCGCCTCGTTGGCGGCGAGTTCGGCGTGGACGCGGTCGTAGTACTGGTTGATCTCCGCGTTGGTGCGGTCGTCGTCCCAGCCCAGGTGCGGGGCGATGAGGCGGGCGATTTCCGGGGCCGCCTTCAGGCCGCGGTCGGGCACCTCGATGGAGATGCGGGTGCGGCGGGTCAGGACGTCGTCCAGGTGCAGTGCGCCCTCGTGGGTGGCGGCGTAGACGGCCTCGGCGGCCAGGTAGTCCTCCGCGCCCGGAATCGGTTCGCGCAGTTCGGGAACCGCGGCGATGAGGTCGAATACGCTCTCGGTGAGCGAACCGTAGCGGCCGAGCAGATGGCGCACGGTCTCGACCGGCAGTTCGGCGCGGACCGCGACATCCTCGATAGCGCCGAGCATGTCCTGGTAGCCGACCGCGCCGAGCAGCGGCAGATCCGCGGTGACCGAGGACGGCGCGTCGCTGCCCAGTCGCGCGGCGGCGGCATCGACCACATCGGCGGCCATCACCCGGTAGGTGGTGTACTTGCCGCCCGCGATGACGAACAGCCCGGGGGCGGGTTCGGCGACCGCATGTTCGCGCGAGAGCTTGGAGGTCTCCTTGTTCGCACCGGTCATGAGCGGCCGCAGTCCGGCGTAGGTGCCGACGATATCGGCGCGCGTAAGCGGTTCGCGCAGTAGCGAATTGATGTGGTCGAGGATGTACTGCACATCCGCGGCGCTGGCGGTCGGATGGTTCTTGTCCAGCGACCAGTCGGTATCGGTGGTGCCGATGATCCAGTGCTCGGCCCACGGGATCACGAACAGCACGGACTTCTCGGTGCGCATGATCAGACCGGTGTTCATGTTCAGCCGCTCGCGCGGCACCATGATGTGCACGCCCTTGGACATGCGCACGTGGAACGGGAATTCCACGCCGGTCATCTTGATCATGTCATCGGTCCACACCCCGGTCGCGCTGATCACGGTGCGCGCCCGAATCGTATGTTCCAGACCGGTTTCCAGATCCATGACCTTCGCGCCGACGACCTTCTCACCGTCGCGCAGCAGTCCGGTGACCTTGGTTCGGGTGAGCACGGTCGCGCCGTGCTGGGCGGCGGTGCGCGCCAGGGTCATGGTGTGCCGGGCATCGTCGACCTGGGCGTCGTAGTACTTGATCGCCCCGGTCATGGCGTCATCCTTGAGCGCGGGCGCCAATTCCAGTGCGCCCGTGCGGGTCAGATGCCGGTGCATGGGCACCGCGCGCGCTCCGCCGAGGGTGTCGTACAGCGCCACGCCCGCGCCGATGTAGGCGCGCTCCCAGACGCGATGCTGCAGCGGGAACAGGAACGGCACCGGATGCACCAGGTGCGGGGCAAGCTTGTTCAGCAGCAGCCCGCGCTCCTTCAAAGCCTCACGGACCAAAGCGAAGTCGAGCTGTTCGAGGTAGCGCAGACCACCGTGGATGAGTTTGGACGACCGGCTCGAGGTGCCCGCGGCGAAATCGCGCGCCTCCACCAGGGTGACGGACAGTCCACGCGAGGCGGCGTCCAGGGCCGCTCCCGCGCCGGTTACGCCGCCACCGATCACCAGGACGTCGATCTCGGTGTCGCCGAGCGCATCGATGGCCCGGGTGCGGTAGGCGGGATCCAGTTGTGCGGACACGAAAATCTCCTTGTTATCGGTGTTTTCAGTCATGGGTGGCAGCTTCGGATCAGTCGTCGTCATCGATATCGACCCAGTCGAGCGTTCGTGACACCGCTTTGAGCCAGCGGGCGTACCCGCGCTCGCGCTGCTGCTCGGAAAAGGTGGGCTGCCAGCGTTTGTCCTCGTGCCAGTTGGCGACGAGTTCGTCTGTGTTGTTCCAGAATCCGACGGCCAGTCCGGCCGCGTAGGCCGCGCCGAGCGCTGTGGTCTCGGGCACCATCGGCCGCGAGACCGGTACGCCCAGGAAGTCGGCCTGGATCTGCATGGCCAGTTCATTGGAGGTGACGCCGCCGTCCACGCGCAGCGTCTCGAGCTTCACACCGGAATCGCGCTGCATGGCCTCGACCACATCGCGGGTCTGGTAGCAGATGGATTCCAGTGTGGCCCTGGCCAAGTGGGCGTTATTGCTGTAGCGGGACAGGCCCAGGATCGCGCCGCGCGCGTCGGGCCGCCAGTACGGTGCGAACAGTCCGGAGAACGCGGGTACGAAGTACACGCCGCCGGTATCGCTGACCTGACTGGCCAATCGCTCGATTTGCGATGCGCCGGAGATGATTCCGAGCTGATCGCGCAACCACTGCACGGCCGATCCGGTGACCGCGATCGACCCTTCGAGCGCGTACACCGGCTTCTCGTCGCCGAACTGGTACGCGACGGTGGTGAGCAGGCCGTGCTTGGAGTGCACAATATCGGTACCGGTATTCAGCATCAGGAAATTCCCTGTGCCGTAGGTGTTTTTGGCCTCACCGGTCCGGAAGCACACCTGGCCGACGGTGGCGGCCTGCTGATCGCCCAGTACCCCGGCGATTTTCACCGAACCCTTGAACGGCCCGTCCGGATTGGTGGTGCCGAAGATCTCAGGGTTGGAAGACGGTGCGATGGCGGGCAGCATGGCGCGCGGAATCCCGAACACCGACAGCAATTCCTCGTCCCAGTCCAGGGTTTCGAGATCCATCAGCATGGTGCGCGAGGCATTGGTGGGATCGGTGATGTGCACGCCGTCGCGCACACCGCCGGTGAGATTCCAGATCAACCAGGTGTCGGGGGTGCCGAACAGTGCGTCACCGCGTTCGGCGGCTTCCCGCACGCCCGGGACGTTGTCGAGAATCCATTTGAGTTTGCCGCCGGAGAAATACGGCGCGGGCGGCAGTCCGGCGCGCTGCCGGATGAGATCGCCGTGCCCGGCCTTCTCGATCTCCTTGATGATGCGATCGGTGCGTGTGTCCTGCCAGACGATGGCGTTGTAGTAGGGGCGTCCGGTGCGGCGGTTCCACACGATGGTGGTTTCGCGCTGATTGGTGACGCCGACGGCGGTGAGGTCCTGCGCCGTGAGTCCGGCCCCGGCCAGGGCGCTCTTGATGACGGTGCGGGTGCGTTCCCAGATCTCGTCCGGATTGTGTTCCACCCAGCCGGCCTGCGGCATGATCTGCTCATGTTCGAGTTGATGGCGGGCAACCACCGCGCCGCCGTGATCGAACACCATGAAGCGCGTGGAGGTCGTGCCCTGATCGATGGCTCCCACGTACTGCGTCATCGCGGTCCCTTTCCGGATACTCGTCGTTGAGTCCGTAATCCCTGGTGAGACCGGTTGCGGCCGGGCCCGAGGTCCACGTTACGAAGTGGAGGGTGTCACCGACAGGGTGCGCGTTCGACAATGCCGAACGGTTTGCTGATAGGTTACGACCATGCCCGGCCCGATTCAGTCGATCGAGCGCGCAGCGGCCATGCTGCGCCTGCTCGCACGCGGATCCGGGCGCATGGGAGTCGGGGAGATCGCGGCCGCGCTGGGGCTGGCCAAACCGACCGCGCACGGGATCCTGAAGACCCTGCAGGGCGTCGGGTTCGTGGAGCAGGACGCGGTCAGCGGTAAGTATCAGCTCGGGTCGGCGCTCGGTGAGCTGGGCGCCGGCTATCTCGATGCCAATGAGCTGCGCTCGCGCGCGATCAACCGGGCCGATGCGCTGGCCGCGCGCACCGGGGAATCGGTGCGCATCGCCGCGCCGGTGCACGGTGAGGTGCGGGTGATCCACCATGTCTTCCGCCCGGACAACACCTCACAGGCGCTCGAACTCGGTGAAGTGCTGCCGCCGTACGCGACCGCGCTCGGAAAAGTGTTGCTGGCCTACGATTCCGAGCTGGCGGCCGTGGTGCGCGAGGCCGAGCTGCCCGCACTGACCCACCGCACCATCACCGATCGGCCCGCACTGGGCCGCGCGTTGACCGAGGTGCGCCGCACCGGCTGGGCGGGGGAGATCGGCGAATACCGTTCCGGCGAAGCCGGTATCGGCGCACCGATTCGTTCGAGGGGCGGCCTGGTGGTCGGCGCGATGGGCATCACCGGACCCATCGATCACCTCTGCGACGGCCAGCTGCGCCTCCGCACCGCGCTCATCGCGCAGGTTCGTGATGCGGCACAAGCTGTTTCGCGCGATTTGGGCGGTGCACAGTGAGGGCGCGCCCGGTGATCGGCTCCATTAGGTTGACCATATCCCGTTGCCGCACAGGGGTTCCCATGCCGGATCGGAGCGAGCTCGGATGACGCAGCGCTATGTTCTGGCGATCGATCAGGGCACGACCTCGACCCGCTGCATCCTGTTCGATCAGCGCGCCCGGTTCGCGGGGGTGGCGCAGCGGGAGCATCGGCAGCACTATCCCCGGCCCGGCTGGGTGGAGCAGGACGCGCTGGAGATCTGGAAGACCGTGGAGCGGGTGGTGCCCGCGGCGCTGCGGGATGCGGGCATCACGGCGGAGCAGGTGGCGGCGCTGGGAATCGCGAATCAGCGGGAGACGACCGTGGTGTGGGATCGGCGCACCGGTACGCCGATCGGGCGCGCCATCGTCTGGCAGGATGTGCGCACCGAGGAACTGGTCTCCGATTTGCGGGAAACGCCGGGGGCGGAACGGATTCGGGAACTGTGCGGGCTGCCGCTGGCCACCTATTTCGCCGCGCCCCGATTGCGCTGGATGCTGGACAACGTCTCGGGTCTGCGCGAGCGCGCCGAACGCGGTGAGGTGCTGTTCGGCACCATGGAGACCTGGCTGATCTGGAATCTCACCGGCGGTGCGGATCACGGGGTGCACGTCACCGATGTGACCAATGCCGGGCGCACACTGCTGATGAATCTGGCCACCCTGGCCTGGGATGACGAGCTGTTGCGATTCTTCGACATCCCGAAGGCGATGTTGCCGCGCATCGAACCGTCCACCGGGGATTTCGGCGTGGCCCGCCGGGTGGTGCCTGGCGTGCGCATCGCGGCCGCACTCGGCGATCAGCACGCGGCGCTGTTCGGTCAGACCTGTTTCGCACCCGGTGAGCTCGAATGCACCTATGGCACAGGCGGATTCCTGCTCATGAACACCGGACGCGAACTGGTGCGCTCGCAGCACGGACTGCTCACCACCATCGGTTATCAGATCGGCCCGGATCCGGTGTACGCGCTGGAGGGCCCGATCGCGGTGACGGGTTCACTGGTGCAGTGGCTGCGGGACAATATCGGGCTCATCGCGAGCGCCCCGGAGATCGAAACCCTCGCGGGCACAGTCCAGGACAATGGCGGCTGCTATCTGGTGCCCGCGTTCTCGGGTCTTTACGCCCCGCATTGGCGCAGTGACGCGCGCGGTCTGCTCATCGGTCTCACGTCCTATATCACCAAGGGCCACATAGCCCGTGCCGTCCTGGAGGCCACCGCGTGGCAGACCCGGGACGTGGTCGAGGCCATGAACGCCGATGCCGGACTGCGCGCCGAGTCGCTCCGGGTGGCCGGCGGAATGACCTCCGACAACCTCCTCATGCAGATAGTCGCCGATGTCCTCGACATACCGGTCATGCGCCCCATAGTCTCCGAAACCGTCTCGCTGGGCGCGGCGTACGCGGCGGGCCTGGCGGTCGGTTATTGGCCGGATCTCGAAGGGCTGCGCCATAACTGGCGGGTGGCGGCCCAGTGGGTGCCGCGCATGGACCCCGCGCTGCGCGCCGACGAATACGACAACTGGCGGCGAGCCGTGGAGCTTACCTTCGGTTGGCTGCGCCCCAAGAAGCCCTTGACCTAACGTGGCAGATATGCGGTTGTACGTGGGATGCGCGATGTGGACACACCCGGACTGGCAGGAACGCCCACTTCCCCCGGCGGAGCGCCTGCGCACCTACGCCTCCTGGTGCAACGCGGTCGAAGGCAACACCACCTTCTACGCCACCCCGCAGCGCCGCACCGTCGAATCCTGGTCCCGCCAAACCGATCCCGATTTCCGCTTCGTCATGAAGCTGCCGCGCACGGTGACCCACGACCGCCGCCTGTCCGGCATAGACAACGATATGAACCTCTTCCTCGACGCCATCGAACCCCTCGGCCGTCGCCTGCACGCCCTCTGGATCCAACTCCCCGGCTCCTTCACCGACCTGAAAGCCCTGTCCAACCTCCTCGAAGGGCTCCCCCCGCACTATCGCGCGGCCGTGGAGGTCCGCCATCCCGCCTTCTTCGAAAACCCCAGAGCCATAGCCCAATTGGAAGCCGTTCTGGAAGCCGCGGGCGCGGAGTGGATCCCCTTCGACACCACCGTCCTGTTCGCCGCGGGCCCGATCAGCACCGCCGAACGCGAGGCCCAATCCAAGAAACCCAAACTCCCGCGCCGCACCAGGGCCCTCACCGAATTCCCGATCGTCCGCTACCACGGCCGCGACGATGCCGCCGCCACCGTCGCGGGCTGGCAACCCTGGGTGGAGCAAACCGTCACCTGGCTCCAAGAGGGCCGCTCCCCAACGATTTTCATCCACACCCCCGACAACGCCACCTCCCGCACCCTCTCCCGCCGCTTCCACGCCGAAGTAGCCACCCACCTCCCGGACCTGGAGCCGCTGCCCGATCCCATCCCGACCGATCCCATGACCCTGTTCTGAGGGCCCGGACGCAATGAAAAACGCCGCCCCGGAACGGATTCCGGGACGGCGCTGGATGCGAAGGTCAGACCACGAGCAGGGCGGCCTGTTTCTCCGCGCGTTCGGCGTCGCGGGCGAGGGAGCGGTCGCGCTGTTCCTCGAACTTGACCACGTCCTTGCGCAGCTTGTCGAGGTAGTCGCCGAGTTCATTGCGAAGTTGGTCGCCGTGCGCGCCGAAGTCGGTGCGGTCGAAGATATTCCACTTCTTCAGGACGGGCAGCAGGACCTCCTCCAGGTGCTGGCGGAGGTCGTAGATGCCGTGTTTGGCCATGAGGACGCCGTTGCGGCGGAAGTTGGGCATACCGGCGCCGGGCATCTCGAAATTGCGGATCATATGGGTGATGGCTTCCATGGACTGATCGGGGGAGAGGTCCAGGGCCGCGCCGCACAGGTTGCGGTAGAAGATCATGTGCAGGTTCTCGTCGGCGGCGATGCGCTGCAGCATCCTGTCCGCTATGGGGTCATTGCAAACTTTGCCGGTATTGCGATGCGAAACGCGCGTCGCTAATTCTTGAAAAGTGACATAGGCGACGGAAGCCATAAATCCGGCAGCAGCCGGAATGGCGTTGGTGCCGATACGTTTCCGTGCGATCTGAGTCGCGCTGTAGCCGTTGGTCATGTGGATCATCCGGGCGTGTTCGAGCGCCTCGGGATCGACGCCGCGAGTCACCACCAGATAGTCGCGCAGTACGATGCCGTGCCGGTTCTCCTCGGCGGTCCAGCGGCCCACCCAGGTGCCCCACGGACCGTCCATGGAGAAGTTCTCCGAGATTTCCCTGTGGTAACTGGGCAGATTGTCCTCGGTGAGAAGATTGGTGATCATTGCCGCCTTGGCGACCTCGCTGAGCTGCGACTCCTCCGGATCCCAATCCTTACCGCCCATTGCTGCGAAGTTGCGACCCGCATCCCACGGCACATAGTCGTGCGGATGCCAGTCCTTGGCCATGGATAGATGCCTATTCACATTCGCTTCGGCGATCGGCTCAAGCTCGATGAGCATCTCGAGCTGCGTGAGATTCCTGGCCACCGTCGTGTGCCTCCCTCGAAATGGCAATGCGCTGCGGAATGATGCAGTAGAAAGCGCTTGAGAACTGGCGATCGCCGCCGCGGGGAAGACGCCGCCGGGAAGAGTTCCGGGGATGTCCGCGTGTCGGTCAAAGAGACTGGTCGGCTTCGCCTCGGATAATCTAGCCCAGTTCGCCGGAGATTGGCTTCATCCCCCGCCGAAGTGTCAACCGGCCGGGTGCGTTCGCTAGTTGCTACCAGTCCTTGACAGCCCACGCGGATCGAAATCTGGTTCGCCGGAGCATTGCTACGGAGAGTGAACGATCATGCAGACGCCTAAAAGGAAGTTCCCGAACGTCGTGGTCACCAGCTTGGCGGCCACCACCTCCATTGCCGGTGACGTCGATTCGACCTGGAAGGGCCTACTCAACGGCGAGAGCGGGATCGACGTTCTCGAGGACAGCTTCCTCGACGATTTCGGCCTGCCCGTGCGCATCGGCGGACATCTGAAGGTGTCGCCGACCTCGGTCCTCGAACGTGAGGAATGCCGCCGCACCTCGTATGTCGAGCAGATGGCGCTGGTGCTGGGCCGCGAGGTCTGGCGCAACGCGGGCAGTCCGGAGGTGGACGGCGATCGCCTCGGCGTGGCCATCGGCACCGGTCTGGGCGGTGCGGAAATGCTGATCATCGCGCGCGACAAACTCTCCAGCGGCGGCTACCGCAAGGTCTCGCCCCTGACCGTGCAGACCATCATGCCGAACGGTCCGGCGGCCGTGGTCAGTGTGGAGCTGGGCGCGAGGGCCGGTGTGACAACGCCTGTTTCGGCTTGTTCGTCCGGTTCGGAGGCGATCGCGAACGCCTGGCAGAAGATCGTCATGGGCGATGCCGACATGATGATCACCGGCGGCGTGGAAGGTTCCATCCAGGCGCTCCCCATCGCGGGCTTCTCCATGATGCGCGCCATGAGCACCCGCAACCACGATCCGAAGGCCGCCTCGCGCCCCTTCGACCGCGATCGCGACGGTTTCGTCTTCGGTGAGGCGGGCGCGCTCATGATCATCGAAACCGAGGAGCACGCACTGGCTCGCGGCGCGAAGATCCACGCCCGAATCATGGGCGCGGGCATCACATCCGACGGTTTCCACCTCGTCGCCCCCGATCCGGAGGGCACCGGGGCCGCCCGCGCCATGAGCCGCGCCATGGAACACGCCGGTATCTCCAAATCCGATGTGTCGCATATCAATGCGCACGCCACCGCCACCCCGATCGGCGATACGGCCGAGGCGAACGCCATCTATCAGGCCGTCGGCAACCACGCAGCTGTCTACGCGCCGAAGTCCGCGCTCGGCCATTCCATCGGTGCCGTGGGTGCGCTCGAATCGGTTCTCACCGTGCTCAGCGTGCGCGACGGAATCATCCCGCCCACCTTGAATTTGGACAATCTGGACCCGGAAATCGACCTTGACGTGGTCGCCGGTTCGGCGCGCTCCGGTACCTACGAGTACGCGCTGAACAACTCGTTCGGTTTCGGCGGCCACAACGTAGCCCTGGCCTTCGGCCGGTACTGAGTGACGTGCATCATGGACACCTGCTAGTCTTCCCCAGCCCCAGCTACTTCTCGGGCTTCGGTGTCGATTCTTGTTCGGTGTCACTGCACAGTCATTTCTGTGAGTTGAAAAAGGATAGGGAATGATCGGCGAGACCATTGATGACTATCTGGACGAACGCGGCAATATTCAGATGCCGAGCAACCAGACCATGATCGACCTGGTCGACAAGCACTCTGCGGCGCAAGGGGATGAGCTCGCCTACCGCTATGTCGACTACTCCCGCGAACGCGACGGTGAGTATTTCGAGCTGACCTGGAACGAGTTCGGTGTCCGGTTGCGCGCGGTGGCAGCCCGGTTGCAGCAGGTGACGCAGCCGGGCGATCGAGTCGCCATCCTGGCGCCGCAGGGCTTGGACTACATCGTCGCCATGTACGCGGCGGTCTACGCGGGTTGTATCGCGGTGCCGCTGTTCGACCCGGATGAGCAGGGTCATTCGGATCGGTTGCACGCGGTGCTCGACGACTGTCAGCCCGCGGCCATCCTGACGATCGGTCCCTCGGCACCCGGTGTGCGCGAGATCTTCCGGGATCTGCCCGCGCCGAAACGGCCGCGCATCATTGCGGTGGAAGCGATTCCGGACAGCGTCGGTTCCGCCTGGGTGCGCCCGGACATCAATATCGACAGCGTCGCGTACCTGCAGTACACCTCCGGTTCCACCCGCACGCCCGCCGGTGTGGAGATCACGCACCGCGCGGTCGGCACCAACCTGCTGCAGGTGATCAATACCGTTGGTATCACCGAGAAAGCGCGCGGCGTCACCTGGTTACCGCTGTTCCACGATATGGGCCTGTTGACGGTCATCCTGCCGACCATCGGCGGCAAGTTCATCACCATCATGTCGCCCAGCGCCTTCGTGCGCCGGCCGTACCGCTGGATCAAGGAACTGGCCGCGCAGGAGGACGGCGCCGAGATCTTCGCCGCCGCACCGAATTTCGCGTTCGAGCATGCCGCGGCGCGCGGATTGCCCAAGCCGGGTGAGGAACTCGACCTCTCCAATGTGATCGGCCTGATCAACGGCAGCGAACCGGTATCGGTGACGTCGATGAAGAAGTTCAACGACGCCTTCGAGCCGTACGGTCTGCCCAAGACCGCGATCAAGCCCTGCTACGGCATGGCGGAGGCGACGCTGTTCGTCTCGGCGACCAAGCGCGAGGATGAGGCGCGGGTGGTCTACGTGGACCGCACCGAACTCAACGCCGGGCGCATGACCGAGGTCAGTCCGGACGCGGAAAACGCTGTGTCCCAGGTGTCTTGCGGTTATGTGGCGCTGTCGCAGTGGGCGGTGATCGTCGATCCGGAGACCGGTGCGGAGAAGCCGGAGGGCGAGGTCGGCGAGATCTGGCTGCACGGCAAGAACATGGGCATCGGCTACTGGGGTCGCCCCGAGGAATCCGAGGCCACCTTCCGCAATCGCCTGAAAGTCCGTCAGCCGCAAGGCAGTCACGCCGAGGGCGCGGATGACGACGCGGATTGGATGCGTACCGGCGACTTCGGTTCGTACCTGGACGGCGAGCTCTACATCACCGGCCGCGTCAAGGATCTGGTGATCGTGGACGGGCGCAATCACTATCCGCAGGATCTGGAGTACTCCGCGCAGGAGTCCAGCACCGCGCTGCGCCCGGGATTCGTTGCGGCATTCTCGGTTTCGGCGAATCAGATGCCGGTCGAGGCGGCCACGCCGAACGGTGTGAAGCTCACCCTGGATCCCGGTGACAATGCCGAGCAATTGGTGATAGTGGCCGAACGCGGTACCGGCGCGGCCAAACTCGAACCGGAGCCCATCGCCGAGGCGGTGCGCACCGCCATCGCCAAACGGCACGGCGTCACCGTCCGCGATCTGCTGCTCGTCCCGGCCGGTTCCATTCCGCGCACCTCCAGCGGCAAGATCGCCCGCCGCGCGTGCAAGACCGCGTACGTCGAAGGCACCCTGCGCGGCGGCTACCGCCAGCAAGCCTTCCCCGACGTGACGGAATAGTGCATCGTCATCCCGGCCGAAGACGTGCCGGGATGCCGGGGAAGTTCGGCCCGCGTGCACTGCGCGCGGGCCGTTTTCATGCCAAGGGGGGTTGGCACGGCGGTGCGTACCGGGCAGGTAGTCAGACCGGTCCGTACACTTCCTGGCCGTGTGGACTTCCGCCCGGATCGGGCTTCTTCTGACGACTACCGCTGCCGTACTGGCCTTTTCCGGAATGCCGGTGGCCGGTGCGACCGAGGTGGCTCCCGCATTCTGCGGAACGCCGCTCTCCGCCGATGAAATCGGGACAATCGGCCGACTATCGGACACTTCAGACCTGACCGGGGATGCGTTGCAGCGGTTGGAGACCGCCGTGCGGCGCAATCACGAGATCACCGAAATCCTCACCGCGCACAAGGATCGCCGGGGACTGTTCGGTATCGGCCTGGACGGCGTCGAACAGGTCGCGGTCATGCCCCTGCAGGAGGATCCCACCGCCTTCCAGGACCGCGATTACGCGCACGCCATCAGCCTCGAGCTACTGAGCCGCTACCTGAACAACCTGCATGCCGAATTCACCGGTGGCGCGGTCGAATCCCATTGGGCGCGTTACTTCGCGCAGGCGGCGCGGTGTGAGCTGTCCGGGGCGCGGGTGGCCATGTCCGGCTACAGCGCGCATCTCGCGGTGGACCTGTCGTACTCCATCGCCGCGATCGGCACCCGCCCCGAGAACGCCCCCGACTACTTCAAGATCGTCGCCGCCATCGCGGGTGCGGGCGATGTCATCGTGGACCGCACCAAAGAGGTCTACAACGCCGACCTCGGCCCGCTCTGGCGCTTCTACTTCGTCGGCGAGGGCCTGGACCTGCTCGTGGGCAAGGGTGTCGCCACCAAACCCCTGCTGGTCCTGGCCGACCTCGGCGCGAACGTCGTGATCTTCGGAAACGGTCTGGCCCTGGAGGATCCGGCCCTGCGCGACGCCACCGCCGGTGAGATCCGCGCCCTCACCGATGCCGCCGACGTCGCCTTCCAGGTGCTGGCCGACATCCACGCCCTCTAGCCGTCTCGACAAGCCATCCGGCCGTCCCGGCGTGCGATCCACACCGTGCTGGTCGAATCAGCCTGCGGCGGTGTCGGTTCGGCGGCGGCGACGGCCTGCCGCCTTGGCCCAGTACATCGAATAGTCCGCGGCCTGCAGCAGGTCGTCGGCTGTCGTATGCGCCGCGTACTCCTCGGCGATGCCGACGCTGGCGGTGACGGTGAGCCGATGCCCCTGCACCTCGAACGGATGGGTGAAGGCGCGGCGTACGCAGCGCGCGATCTCATCCACCTCGGCGGTGGAGTTCGGCACCAGCACCACGAATTCGTCACCGCCGATGCGGGCGACCAGCTGCCCGAAGCCGTCCGCGCAGGCGTCCAGCCGCGCGGCGGCCTGCACCAGCAGTTCATCGCCGACCGCATGCCCGAAGGTGTCGTTGACGGCCTTGAAATGGTCCAGATCCACGTAGCAGAGCCCCACCCGGCTGTCCGGATCGGTGAAGGCGGCGGTGAGCGCGTCGAAGAAGCGGGAGCGATTGGCCAGCCCGGTCAGCTGATCGTGGTGGGCGCGATAGTGCAGTCGTTCGCGCAGCGCGCGCCGCTCGGAGATGTCCTCCACCAGAATGAGCGTGTACTGCGGCTGGCCGTGATCATCGCGAATCAGCGAGACATTGATATTGGTCCACACGGTGCGCCCGTCCCGGTGCGGATACGCCTTCTCCAACTGCGCGTTGTCCACATCCCCGCGTAGCACCGACGCGTACAGCGGCCACATCTCCGGATCATCGTCGGGATGGCTGAGATCGGTGACTTCGAGGGCGCACATCTCGGCGGGGGTGTAGCCGAGCATATTCGCGAAAGCAGCGTTCACTTCGATGATGCGTCCGGTCATATCGGACAATCCGGTGCCAATTCCGGCCTGCGCGAACACCGCTCGGAATCGCGCCTCACTGGCTCGCAGTTGTTCCTGCATGCGTAATCGCGCGGTCATCTCCGCCACCCGCACGCTTTCCTGCTCGGTGAGCAGCCAGCGCCGGAAGGCGCGGACATAGCCGGTTGTGAAGGCGCCCAGCAACTCTGCGGCACGCGTGGCCGGAATCGCGTTCTCCTGAGCGAAATACGCGTCGAGCACCGAGACGCAGCGGCCCAGCACCTCATCCCCGACGAAGTGCGCCCGCGCCAGTTCCGCGCCGAGTTCGGCCACCCGTTCGGCGGGCTCGCCATTGCGCGCGGCGGCATCGACCTGCCCGGCCAGCCGGGCGAGCAGTGCGATGGTCTCGTCGCGGCTCATGGGCACGACGTGATCGCGGGCTCCGCTGTCGAGCGCGGCCACCCACTGATCGACCAGTTCGGCGTGCGGGCCACCCTGCTCCGGCCCACCCCCGGGATCCGACGCCATGAGGGTCGATGGTAGCCCCGCAGCTCCGCTCCCGCGAACCCCGCCCCCGTGGCCGCCGGTGATATACCATTGCGGCGCTTCACGATTGGTAGCAGGTTCGAGAGGGGCTAGGAATCGATGACCAGACCGAGTTGGGCACCGGAGGGCATCGATCTTGATCGCCCCAGCGCCTCCCGCGTATACGACTACTTCGTCGGCGGTATGCACAATTTCGAGATCGACCGCGAACTCGCGCAGATGATCGAGAAGTTCACCCCGAACGTCGCCGAGACCATGCGCGCCAACCGCGATCTGCTGCGCCGTGCGGTGCGCCTGCTGACCGATGCGGGCATCGACCAGTTCCTGGACCTGGGTTCGGGCATCCCCACCGTCGGCAATGTGCACGAGGTGGCGCAGGCCCGGAACCCGCAGGCCCGGGTGGTCTACGTCGATATCGATCCGGTGGCGGTCGCGCACAGCCAGGCCATCCTGGACGGCAATCCGCTCACCGCCGTCATCCATGCCGATGTGGCGCAGGCTGATTCGATTCTGGCGAATCCGGATGTGCGGCGCCTGCTGGACTTCGAGCGTCCGATCGCCGTATTGCTGCTCGGCGTATTGCATTTCGTGCCCGACGAGTCCGATCCCGCCGCGGCCGTGGCGAAACTGCTCGATGCCTGCGTACCCGGCAGCTATGTCGCCATCACCCATGCCACCGCGGACGGCCAGCCGCAGGAGGTGCTGGACGCGCAGAAGCTCTCCGGCCGCACCTCGACCGAGATCACGCTGCGCGGCCGGGACGAGATCGCCGCCTACTTCGGCGACTGGACCCTGCTCGAGCCCGGCTTGGTGCAGCTGCCGCTGTGGCGTCCGGAGGATCCCGCCGATATCGGCGAGAATCCGGAACGTTCCGGCGCGTACGGCGGGCTCGCCAAGAAGGACTGACCGCGGTCCGCTCGGGGCGCGCCCAACGCGATACCGCGGCGGCGAGCAGACTCGCCACCGCGGTGTGTTCGGTTACCGTTACCGCGCCGCGCGGCGGAAGGTGAGTACCGCCGCCAGGGCCGCCACCGCGGCGATGACCGCGGCCGCGCGGAACGCCGCCGCGAACCCGTCGGTGAGAGCCAGTGTGTCGCCGAGCTTTTCGGCTCCGGCGGCGGAGGCGATCGCCGTCACCGCCGCCAGGCCCAGCGCCGAACCGATCTGATAACCGGTGTTCACGATGCCCGAGGCCAGCCCGCCCTCCTCCGGCGGCGCGGCCGAGATCGCGGTTTGCAGCGACGGCACGAACGCCAGTGACATGCCCAGCGCCGCGACCAGCGAACCCGGCAGCACATCCGCCAGGAAGTTCCCGTCCGCGCGCACGAACGACAGCCACACCAGCCCGGCGGCCAGAATCAGCAGTCCGGCGACGATCATGGTGCGAGCGCCGAAGCGCGCGAACAACTTCGGTGACAGCGCCACCATGCCCGCCATGATGAGCGCGGTCATCGGCAGCAGCGCCGCACCCGACGGGAACGCCGAATAGCCGAGCACCTGCTGCAGGTACAGGTTCAGGAAGAACCACATGGGGACCCAGGCCGCGCCCAGCAGCAACTGCGCCAGATTGGCCGCGCCCAGGTTGGGTGACCGGAACACCGACAGCGGCATGAGCGGCTCGCTACGGCGAATCTGAATGGCCAGGAACGCGATCAGCAGCACCGCGGCCAGCGCGAGCACTCCCCAGGTGGCCCCGGACAGCCAGCCCGCCTCCGGTGCGCGGACCACGGCGAACACCGCCGCGCCGAGTCCCAGGGTGGCGGTGAGCGCGCCGAGCAGGTCCACCGAACCGTGCGGTGCGAGCGCGCCGCCGGGAACCAGGGCGGGAGCCGCGATCAGCGCCAGGATGGCCAGCGGGATATTGATGTAGAAAACCCAAGGCCACGAGGCGTATTCGGTAATCAGCCCGCCGAGGAAGACCCCCGCCGTGCCACCCGCGGGCGCTGCCGCGCCGTACACCGCGAACGCTTTGGTCAGCTCCCGGGGATTCGACCCGAACAGCATCATGAGCAGGGTCAGCGCCGAGGGCGCGATGAGCGCCGCGCCAGCACCCTGGATACCGCGCCCGATCAATTCGACCGTGGCGGAGGAGGCCAGGCCCGCCAGCAGTGATCCGAGGCCGAGGATCGCCCAGCCGGTCTGGAATATCCGGCGTGCGCCGAGAATGTCGGACAGTTTGCCGCCGAGCAGTAGCAGTCCGCCGAAGACCACCACGTAGGCATTGAACACCCAGCTCAGGTTCTCCTGCGAAAACCCCAGCGCGCCCTGCATTTCCGGCAGCGCGACGCCGATGATCGAGGTGTCCATGATGACCATGAACTGGGCCAGGGCGATGAGGGCGAGGGCGGCCCACCGTCGCGAGGACGGTGGCGCCTGAGTAGCGATGGACACGGTCTCACTCCTTCGAAAGTTCGATGCGTTCTTGTATACCCATGGGGGGTATGCCGAGGGAATGGTGAGATCCGTGATTCATTTCATACCCACCGGGGGTATGAAAAAGGCGGCTCCCCGGTTAAGGGAGCCGCCGTGATACCGCTTGCGGTGGAGCGCTTTTCGCCGCTCAGGCCGCCTTCGCGCGGATGTACGCCGCCAAGGCGGGCAGCACCGCGTCGAGGCGTTCGCGCACCTCGGCGTCGGCCACCAGACCGTCCAGACCCAGCTGTTCGCGCACCACGGTGATCCGCCCGGATGCCGGTTCGGCGATATCGGCGCTCACGTAACCCAGTACGGTGCGCAGGGTTTCGATCGCCGCGTCGCCGCGGCCGGGATAGGCCACATTGATCCACGCCACCGGCTTGTCCACCAGATCGCCGGTGCCGACCGTCCATTCGAGCAGGTTCTTGAGACTGCCGGGAATCATGCCCGCGTACTCGGGCGTGCAGATGAGCACCGCGTCGGCATCGCCGAGCTGCTTGCGCAGGGCCTCGACGGTCGCGGGGGCGGGGTCATCGCCGGGGATGAACTGGGGCAGGTGCGCCAGCCCGTCGTAGAGCGTCGTCACGAAATCGGCCGAGGCCCCGGCCGCGATGGTGCGCAGCGCGGCGGTATTGGTGGAACTGTCCCGGGTGCTGCCCGAGATCAGCAGGATGCGCAGGGGTGTGGTCACAGTGCGGGCAACGTGCCTGGCCGCGCGGGTATTTCGCGGGCGGCCCCGAGCCCTTTTCCGTCCCACCGAGTGGGAGCTGTTGGTTCATAACCTGTCACTTCGTCCCATTTTCGGTATCGTGGGCGGAATGCCGCACTGTCCCGGACAGTGATAAACGTTCGGATTCGATTGTGCGACAACTGCATAGCGTGTGTTTGTGTTCGAAAGGCAGGCAACGATGACTGCGTTCACCAACCGCTTCGACGAGGCGGCGGTCGGTGCCGGAGGCTCCACCGAGGCATACGACGGGCTGGGTCCCGGGCGCGTGCTGGCGGCGGAGCCGATGACGGCGTACCTGCTGCCCGGGGTGCGACTGCCCGCCCGCGCCTGGCGCATCACCTACACCACGACCACCGGATCCGGTGCTCCGACGCAGGTCACCGGCACCGTGCTGGTTCCGCGCGAACCGTGGCGCGGTCCGGGCTCGCGCCCGCTGATCGGCTATGCCGTCGGCACCCAGGGCCTGGCCGACAAGGTCGCCGCCGCCTCCTGGCAGTTCCGGTTCGGCCTGGAATACGAATCGCTCTTCATCACCGCCGCCCTGCGGCGCGGCTGGGCGCTGGCCATCACCGACTATCCCGGACTCGGCAATCCGGGTACGCACCCGTACGTCATGGGCCGCTCGCTCGGCCCCGCCGTGCTGGACAGCATGCGCGCCGCGCGCCGCCTGACCGCCGCGGGTCTGGATCCGAACGGCCCGCTGGGCATCTACGGCTACTCCGAGGGCGGTTGCGCCGCGGGCTGGGCGCTGCAATTGCAGCCCTCCTACGCCCCGGATCTGCCGCTCGCGGGCGGCGTGGTGGGTTCCGCTCCGGCCGATCTGGTCGACATGATCAAGTTCCTGGACGGCACCCCGTACGCGTTCCTGCTGTTCTACGGTGTGCTCGGACTCGACGCCGCGTACCCGGAACTCGATGTGCTGCAATACCTCAAGCCCGCGGGCCGCGCGCTCGCCGCGGTCCTGCGCCGCACCCACGCGATTCCCGCCGCGGTCGCCGGTATCGGCCTGGGTCTGGTCGTGCCGACGAAGGTCTCCACCTACTGCTACCGGATGCCGTTCGAGGTGGCCGAGGTGCGAGCGCGCCTGCTGGAGAACAAGCTCGGCGCGATCGCCCCCGCGACGCCGGTGCTGGTGGCGGGCGGCACCGCCGAGCAGATCATTCCCTATCCGCAGGCCGTCCGATTGGCCGAGCAATGGAAATCGCTCGGGGTCGACGTCACCATGCTGTCCATGCCCAGGCGTGAACACATCACCGGCGCACTGTCTTTCGCGCGTCCGGCGCTGAGTTTCCTGGCGGACCGCTTCGCCGAATCAGGCGCGACCGTGCTGAAGCGCGGCGCGTAACCGTGTAGGCAGACAAACGAATCGGGTTGCCACACATGCCGTGTGACAACCCGATTCGTATTTCCCGGTGCGCGGTCAGACCCCGATGCTCCAATGCAACACGCGAGAAGTGAACAGCACCAGGCCGAGTGAGACCACCGCGACGGTGACGAGTCCGACGATGGCGACCACCAGTGGTCGCCAGCCGGTGCGCGCCAGTTCGCGAATGTTCACATTCAGCCCGACGCCCGCGAAGGTGAGCAGGAACGCCCAGCGCGAGAGATTGGCGAGGTTCGTGGTCTGCTGCTTGGTCAGCCAGTGCGCGGTCGCCACCGCGGACACCGCCAGGAAGCCGAGCACGAACTTGGGGAACTTCTCCCAGACAAACGCGGCCTTGGCGCGCACGCCCGGGGCGATGGCATCGGCCTGTCCGCGCGAGGCCCAGTAGGCCGCGAAGCCCAGCACCACGAAGCCGATGAGCGCGTTGCGGGTGGACTTCACCAGCACCGCGACCTTGCCCGCGGTATCGGAGTACAGGTAGCCGGTGGCGGTGGTCTCGGCCGTATTGTCAACGGCCAGACCGGCCCACAGCCCGAACTCGTGATCGGTCAGCCCCATGGCGTGACCCAGCGGCGGCAGCGCGAACAGCGCGACCGCGCCGAGCGCCAGAATCGCGGCGATGGCATAGCTGACATCGGAATTGCGCGCCCGGATCGCACCCTTACCGGCGATGATCGCGGATACACCGCAGATGGCGGTGCCGATGGCCAGCAGCGACCCCAGCTTGCCGGACAGCCCCAGCAGTCGCGCCACCAGCAGGATGATGGCCCCCGAGACCGTCATATCGACCAGGATCTGCAGGAAGCTGGTGCCGCCCAGCTTCGCCACATCACCGAGCAGGAAGCGCGAGCCCAGCGCCACGATGCCGATCTTCAGCCAGAATTCGTAGGTGCCCACGCCCGGCCGGAAAATACGGTGCAGCCCAACGGTATTGGTGATGAGCAGGCCGATCAGAATGGCCCACAGCACGTACTCGATATCGGGCACGGTCCAATGCTGGTGCTTGGCAAGGGAATTCCACCAGATCTGCGCGTACTTGCCGAGCACGCCGACGCCGATGAGCAGCGCGATGCCGGGCAGATAGGACAGCAGCCGGTTCAGCGTGAGCGGCCCGTTATCGGTGGTCTCATCGAATTCGTCGGATGTGGTGTTCGCGGTGATCGCCGTATCGCTCATGCCGTCACCACGGAATCTTGGGCAGGGCATCGAAAATGGCGAGCACGGTGGCCACGCCCGCCACGATCACGGACCACCAGTCGGCGCCGAGCCGCCCGAGGGCGTCCAACCACGACGATCGGGCGCCGGATGACTCCGGCGCGGGATGAGAACTTGTCACGACTTGCCTCCAGAAACACACTGCGGGTGGACCCCCTCTGGGCCGCAGACCTGCACTATGAGGCTGGGAACGGTCGCGAACCAGTGTTGAAATCGCGGTGATTCCGGATGCGTGGGTTCGGCCGCCGATCAGGTATCCGGCGGGCCGATCCAAGCGATCGCGGTGATGGGCAGGCTCAATCGCGGCGGTGGGCGCGGCGATGCGCGGCCGGGGTGGTGCCGGTCCAGCGTTTGAACGCGTGGATGAACGGCGTCGCTTCGGCATAGCCGAGCCGAATCGCGATATCGTCGACGGATAGCGGTGTGGCGGTGAGCATTTCCTCCGCGAGCGCCTGCCGCACCTCGTCCAGCAGCGCGCGATACGACGTGCCCGCGGCCACCAGGTGGCGGCGCAGCGTGCGGGTGCTGAGATTGAGGTCGCGGGCCACCGCGTCCAGGCTGGGCGGTGTGCTGAAACCCGTTGTGCCCGAACCGGGCAGCAGTCGATCGCGGACCTCGGCGGCGATTCCGGTGCGGGCGCTGCGCCGGTGCAGCAGTTCCCGGCACTGCGCCACGCATACCGCCCAGGTGGGTTGATTGGCCTGGGGGAGCGGGCGAGTCAGCAGATCCGGGTCGATGCCGAAAATGGTGTGCGCGCGATCGAAACGCGGGCGCACCCCGAACAGGGCGGTCATCCGATCGACCTGATCGGTTGCGGGATAGCAGAATTCGGCGCTGCTGAAATCGACGCGCGCGCCCAGCAGATCGCTCATCACCCGGTGCATGGCGACGATATCGCGCTCCACCAGGAACCGCTGCACATCCGCCGGGATGGTGTCGTGGTGAATCCAGGTGATCACCTCGTGCGGGCGCGATTCCACGATCGGCGTGCAGAACGCGAAACCGAGCCGGTAATAGCGCAGTGCCAGCGAAATCGCCTCGCGCAGTGTGGGACTGGTGACGCATGCGTACCCGAAGATGCCGAAGGTGCTGATCCGGTAGCGCCGCCCGACCTCGACGCCCAGCGCGGGCACATCGGTGACCTCGCGCACCAGATTGCGCACCACGGCGAGTTCGGCCTCGGCGGAGACCTGTGCCTCCGGATCGCCGAGCTGTGCCACGCTCACCCCGGTATCGGCCAGCATGCGCGCGAGCGGCACCCCGTGCTCGCCCGCGAACTCGGTCATGACCGCGACGCTGGCGGTGCCGCGCGGAAAATTCCAGGTGCGGACCTCCGGCTCCTCGAGCGTGCTCATACCCCCAGTATGTCCGAAACTGTGGATTTCTTGGCCGCCGCGCATTCTCGCTCGCATCGCCGCTGGTCGTAGCGTTTCGGGTATGCGCTTCGACTACGACGTGATTGTCATCGGCTCCGGTTTCGGCGGCAGTGTCAGCGCCCTGCGCCTGACCGAGAAGGGGTATCGCGTCGGCGTGCTGGAGGCCGGGCGGCGGTTCGAGGACCACGAATTCGCCAAGACCTCCTGGCGCGCACGGCAGTTCCTGTGGGCTCCCGCCCTGGGCTGCTTCGGAATTCAGCGCCTGACCCTGTTGAAGGACACCTTCATCATGAGCGGTGCGGGCGTCGGCGGTGGTTCGCTGGTGTACGCCAATACGCTCTACCAGCCGCCGGACAAGTTCTACGCCGATCGCCAGTGGGGGCATATCACCGACTGGAAGGCCGAACTCGCTCCGCACTACGACCAGGCCAAACGCATGCTGGGCGTGACGACCAATCCGGCCACCACGCCCGCGGACCGGGTTTTGCGCGAGGTCGCCGACGATATGGGCATCGGCGACACCTATCAGCGCACACCCGTCGGCGTCTTCTTCGGCGGACCCGGTCGGCGTCCGGGGGAGGATGTGCCGGATCCGTTCTTCGGCGGCGTCGGCCCGGATCGCCGCACCTGCACGCACTGCGGCGAGTGCATGACCGGGTGCCGCCACAATGCCAAGAACACCCTGGTCAAGAACTACCTCTACCTGGCCGAAAAGGCCGGTGCCGCAGTGCATCCGCTCACCACGGTGACCGATGTGCGCCCGCTGTCGGGTGGCGGCTATGCCATCGAGACGGTGCGCACCGGGCGGCGAATTCGGAAGCAGCGGCGTGAATTCACCGCCGAACAGGTGATTTTCGCCGCCGCCTCACTCGGCACCCAGCGGCTGCTGCACCGTCTGCGCGATCGTGGCTCACTGCCGAATATCTCGCCCCGGCTCGGATACCTGTCCCGCACCAATTCCGAAGAGCTGCTGTCTGTTCGGAGCCGGGACCGCGATAACGACTTCACCAAGGGCGTGGCGATCACCTCCTCCATCCACCCCGACCCGGACACCCATATCGAACCGGTCCGCTATGGCAGGGGCAGCAATGTCCTGGCCCTGATGACCACCGCCATGGTCAGCGGCGAACCGCCGCGCGGTCGGCGCTGGCTCCGCGAATTGGCCAGGAACCGGCGTGATCTCGCGAAAATGCACAACCCGCGCCACTGGTCCGAGCAGATGATCGGCCTGCTGGTCATGCAATCGGTGGACAATTCGATCACCACGGTCACCAGGCGCGGCCTCTTCGGCCGCCGCATGACCACCACCCAGGGCGAGGGCGACCCCAACCCCACCTGGGTCCCCTCCGGCCATGAGGTCGCGCACCGCGTCGCGGCCAAAATCAATGGCTTCCCCACGGGTTCGGCCACCAGCAGCATTTTCAATATCCCCATGACCGGCCACTTCCTCGGCGGCTGCGCCATCGGCGATTCCCCCGACACGGGCGTGGTCGACCCCTACCACCGCCTCTACGGCCACCCGGGCCTGCACATCATCGACGGCTCCACCATCTCCGCCAACCTCGGCGTGAACCCCTCCCTCACCATCACCGCCCAGGCCGAACGCGCAACATCGCTGTGGCCCAACAAGAATGAGCCCGACCCGCGCCCCGCCCTCGGTGCCCCCTACGAACGCCTCACCCCGATCACGCCACACAACCCGATGGTCCCCCCGACCGCCCCCGCCGCACTGCGCCTCCCGATCATCGCGATCAACGAAACCACCCCTGCGGAAAGCTGATACCCGCCGAGCCCCTTGGAAAGGGGGGCTCGGCGAACTATTACAGCTGAGCCAGACGGGTTTTCGCGTCGGCGTATTCGCGAGCCAGGCGGTCCACCAGGTCGGCGGTGGGCACCACGGCGTCGACGGCGGCGATGCCCTGGCCCGAACCCCAGATATCGCGCCACGGCTTGGGCCCGATGGTGGGGGAGTCGCCGGTGCCGAAGTCCATGGCGGACGGATCGGCGGAGCCGAGGTTGTCCGGATCCAGGCCGGCGGCGGTGATGCTGGGGCGCAGGTAGTTTCCGTGCACACCGGTGAACAGGTTGGAGTACACGATGTCCGAGGCCGAGGAGTCGGCGATCATCTGCTTGTAGCCGTCGACGGCATTGGCCTCCTCGGTGGCGATGAAGGCGGAGCCGATGTACGCCAGATCCGCGCCCGCAGCCTGGGCGGCGAGGATGGACCGGCCGTGCGCGATGGCACCCGAGAGCAGCAGCGGCCCGTCGAACCAGGCCCGAATCTCCTGGATGAGCGCGAACGGCGATTGCGCGCCCGCATGCCCGCCCGCACCGGCGGCGACGGCGATGAGTCCGTCCGCGCCGCGTTCAACCGCCTTGTGCGCGAACACGTCATTGATCACATCGTGCAGCACGATGCCACCGTAGGAGTGCACGGCCTCGTTCACATCCGGGCGCGCGCCGAGCGAGGTGATGACGATCGGCACCTGGAATTCGACGACCGTGGCCAGGTCCTCCTCCAGCCGGTCATTGCTCTTGTGCACGATCAGATTCACCGCGTACGGCGCGGACGGCTGCTCCGGATGTTCCGCGTCATGTTTGGCGAGCGCCTCGTTGATCTGGATCAACCATTCGCGAAACTGCGCCTGCGGCCGGGCGTTCAGCGATGGGAACGAACCCACCACGCCCGCACGGGATTGCGCGATCACGAGCTCCGGCCCGGAGACGATGAACATGGGGGACGCGACGGCGGGCAGCCGCAGACGTTCGGACAGGATGGGCGGCAGGCTCATTGACGCATTTCCTTCGATGGGCGGTTAACTTCGCGCGGGGCGCGCTGGTGATACTGCCAGCGCGCGCCCGTGCCCGCGATTCAGGCCGCGTGACCGATGTAGTTGACCGACCCGCCGATCGTCCCCTGCTCCTTCGGACCGATCAGAACCTTGATGAACGACTGCTGCGCGCGCAGCCCCGCGCGGGCCTGCCGAGCGCGCCAGCCGGGCACCAGCATGCCGACGCCGGAGCGCGCCACATTGACCGGGAACTTCGCCACCGGATACCAGGGCGGCATATAGCCGGGCAGGCCCAGCTGCCGCATCCGGCCCCGCCCCAGGAAGGCCGTGCTGATCGAAAGATGCTGTGCCCAGGCGATTCTGCGGCGCAGCGCCGGAAGTGTGGAGTAGTGCCAGGTCAACGGGTCCTCGGCCATGGGCCGGGCCAATTCCATACTGCTGTCGTCGGGCGCGGTGAGGACGCTCAGATAGTGGTAGAGCTGTTTGGTGGCGTCCAGGAACCCATTGGGCAGATACCGTTCCTCGATCCCCATGACCCAGCCGACATAGCGGGTGAGGTGCACGATGGCGTCGAGTTCCCTGGGTGTGAAGACATTGCCCATCATCATCCCGGTGAGCGCGGGCGCGTAGAGCGCGCCCAGCATGGTGACGGCCATATCGGTCTGATTGACCGGCACGCCCCATTCCTCGGCGTTCCACTCCGGCAGTTTCGCGACGTGCCGCCGCACGAAGGTGTGGATAAGCCGCACGTGCAGCGTGGAGCGAAAACCCTTGCCGCCGGGCCGCATTCCGCCGTCGGAGATGACGTCGAGGGCCCATTTCATGGTTTCGGCGAAGCGCTGGCCGCCGCCGGTGGCCCCGCTCTTACCGGTATTGGTGAGCAGCAGCGTGCGGTTGATGCCGGAGGCGACGAATCCGCCGAGGAACGGCACATCGCGCGCGAGGTAGATGCCGTCGAGTCCGGCGGCCTGGAAGATGCGCTCGCCCAGTTCGATTCGTTTCCAGTCCACCCATGCGGGCGGGTTCTCCACCTGGGTGAAGAAGGCGCGCAACGGTTCCGGTGCGTCCGGGACATTGTCGATACCGTGCTCCAGCGCCTGATCGAAGAGCGGCCGCACCTTGCCCATTCCGGCCGTGTACATCCACTCGACCAGCTCGTCCATGGGCCGGTCGCCGATGGTCAGGGCCTCGCCCATGGCCGTCCACTCCGCATCGTCGGGCGGCCGCATTCGCATCAGCTTGGCCACCGGCCCCAGTACCGGCACCGCGGCCGGGTGCACGGGGTGCCTGGTCGGAATGGTGGACGGTCGAGTGCGCGTCATCGGGCAGCTCCTTCGCAATTCTGGTGAACTTCCTCACCAGATATCTGGCAATAGTCTCCACCAGACGGGCGACCGTGACAAGACTCGAGAGAAAATCTCTCATGCACTCAGACCTGCTCAGGGGTGGTATCGGACCGGGCCGAGCCTGTCACCAGTACGTTTGGTGATAGGCTTCACCAAAATTGCCGAGAATTTCGGACGGGCGGTGCGGCACGTGGTAACGGATCGCGGGCGATACGCCGGCCTCAGCGCCGAGGAGCGCATGCGGCAGCGGCGCGGGAAATTGCGCGAGGCCGCCCTGGCGACCATTGCCGAGCAGGGCCTGTCCGGGCTCAAGGTGCGGGCGCTGTGCGCTCGCGCGGGTCTGAACGACCGCTACTTCTACGAGAGCTACGCCGATACCGACCAATTGCTGTTCGAGGTCATGGAGATCGAACTCGCCGCCGTCATGGCCGAATTGGTCGCCGTCATCGCCACCGAACCCGCGGATACCCGGGTGCGTCTGCGCGCGGTGGTGGAGGCCGGAATCGCCGCGGTCGCGGACCATCCGGTGCGCCGCGCCATCTTCATCGATTTGCAGACCACCGGTGAATTGCGCCGCCGCCGTGCCGAATTCGTCGCCATCGTGGGCGGCATCATGCTGGATCAGGGCCGTGAGTTGCTGGGCGCGGACGCCGTCACCGGCATCGACGCCGAACTCGCCGCCCGCACCATCTCGCACGGCGGACTGGAGTTGGTATCGGAATGGCTGCGCGGCGATCTGGATATCGAGCGGGCCCGGCTCATCGACTTCCTGGTCGCGATGATCCTGACCACCTCGCAGATCACCACCACCGTGCGCCGCGAGATGGCCGGGGCCACCGACGGATCGCGAGGCTGAGATGGCGGCCGAACCCCGGGTGGATTGGCTGGCGGGTGGTGTCCGCCGCTCGCTCGCCAGTGATCGGATAGTCGCGGTCGCGCGGGAATTGTTCCTGGCCAAGGGTTTCGACCGGGTCGGGATGGACGATGTGGCGGCGGCCGCCGGTTGTTCCCGAGCCACCCTGTACCGGCATTTCAAGGGTAAACCCGCGCTGATCGACGCGGTGATGGCGAATTCCGCCGTGGTGGTGGCCGAACGGGTCGCGGCGGCGGTGCGGCGCTACGAGGGTTCGCGCCGCATCGTGGAGGCCATTCTCGCCTCGGTGACGGCGGTGCGCTCGGATCCGGCCATGGCGCGCTGGTTCGCGGACCGCGCGGGCGGCACCGACGAGGTCTTCGCCACCTCACCGGAATTGGGGCGGATCGCGACCGTGCTGACCGGTATCGCGCCCGATGACGAAGCGGCGCAATGGATTGTGCGGGTGGTGCTGTCCCTGCTGTGCTGGCCGCTCGCCGATGCCGCGAGCGAACGCCGCATGGTGGAGCGCTTCGTCAGCTGACCACCGGATCTCAGCTGAGCAGCGGCGCGTCCGGATCCAGGATCAATCCGCGCGACTCGGCCGTGGAAGACAGTGCGCCCCAAGCGAAATGGGTGAGCTGTTCGGCCAATTCCTTACCGTCGATGACCGGATCGTTGAGCCAGCGCAGTACGCCGAGCCCGACCGCGCCCAGCAGCGCGTCCACCACGAACTGGGTGTGCTCCCCGTTCGCGCCGCGCAGGCGCAGCACCCCGGACAGGAATTCGGCGACGGCGTCGGAGAGCGGCCGCCCGTCCTCGATCAGCCGCGCGGCCCCGAACGCCGCCACCACGTGCGAGCTGACAATGAACCGAAACAGGTTGGGCCGCTCGGAAACCAGATCGATATAGGCCGTCAGCGCGGTGCGAATCGCCTCGCGCGCCGAGGCGGCGGGATCGAACAGCGGCGTCACCCGCTCCACGATCAGTTCCTGCACCCGCCCGCTCACCGCGGCCAGCAGTTCCACCTTGTCGCCGAAGAACCGGTACAGCTTGGGACGCGGTATACCGGCCGTTTTCACCACATCGTCGATGGACAGATCCGGCCCGTGCGCGTCGATGGCGCGAATGGTGGCCTCGATGAGTTCGGCGCGCACCAGCGCGCGATGGGTATGCCAGCGGTCATGTCTGGCATCGCCTTTGAGCATGCCCGCGCCTTTGAGCACGGCCGCCGGACCGCGCGGGATCTCGGGCAGGGGATCGCGCGGCGGATCGGAAGCCATGCGGCAGATTCTAATTCGATCCGTTACGGCGCACCCCTTGCTAGCTGTCTGGGACAATCCTACACTGACATCACATCGAACACTCAGTACTAGGTACTCCGTGTTGCACCAAGGATGGTCGAGATGACACTTGCCCCCGTAGCAGGCACCTATCCGAAGGCCAGGCGGATCAAATTCCGCTTCGACCAACACGATTCGAACGATAAGTACTTCGTCGACGGCGATATGGTCTTCAGCCACTTCGTCGCCGGACTCTCCGGCGGATTCCCGCCCGGTGAGGAATCCTTCATCCGCTCGGTCCGCCGCGTGGCCGACCGCATCACCGATCCACTGCTGAAGAAGCGCATCGCCGGATTCGTCGGCCAGGAGGCCACACACGGCCAAGAGCATCGGCAGCTCAATCGCAAACTCGTCGAAATGGGTTATCCCATCGAATGGATCGATACCGAGCAGGCACACGCCCGCATGCTCGCCATCGAGGAGCGCTTCTCCGATCTGGTGCATCTGGCCGCCACCGCCGCGGCCGAGCACTACACCGCCGTGCTGGCCGAACGCGTGCTCTCCAGCGACGAAATCCAGTCCATCCCAGCCGAACCCGAGTTCTGGAACCTGCTCAACTGGCATGCGCTCGAAGAGCTGGAACACAAATCGGTGGCCTTCGACGCCTTCCGCGCGGCGGGCGGCACCGAGGGTGTGCGCATCGGCGTGATGGCCGGGCTGTACGCCTTCACGCTGCCGTTCACCTTCGGCAGCCTGGCGTACGCACTCGTCCGCGATCCGGTCGCCCGCCGGCAGCCGGTGCGGGTCGCCCGTGAGGCGTACGACCTGTTCCGCGGGCCCATCTTCCGCGGCCTCATGGTCGAGCTGGCCAAGTACATGCGACCCGGTTTCCATCCCGACGATATCGACACCACCGCCCTGCTGAAGCACTGGCAGACAGAGCTTTTCGGCGATGACGGCGTACTCGTCGACCACCTGAAGTAAACACAACTCCATTTGAGAAAGGACCGGCCAATGACGATCGGTCAGGACGCCAAGTCCCTCACCCCGTACCCCAAGGTCCGGCGCATGCGATTCCGGTTCGGCCAGCCCGAACCGATGACGCACATCTTCGCCGAGGGCGATATCCCGCTCACCCATCTGATCGCCGTGCTCTCGGCGGTCTTCCCGCCCGGCGAGGAATCCTTCATTCGCTCAGTGCGCAAATTCTCCGGTGAGATCACCGATCCCGTGCTCAAGAAGCGGGTGGCCGGATTCATCGGGCAGGAAGCCGTACACGGGCAACAGCATCGCGTACTCAATGAGCAGCTCATCCGGCTCGGCTTCCCGATCGTGCGGGTCTTCACCTTCGATCCCGGTGCGCGGCGCGAACGCGCGCTCATCGCGGTCGAGAATATGGTGCCGCGACAGGTGCATCTGGCCGTCACCGCGCTGGCCGAGCACTACACCGCGACGCTGGCGCACCGGGTGCTCGGAACGCCGGAGATCCAGGCTCTCCCCGGCGATCCCGAAGTGCTGAACCTGTTGAACTGGCACGCCTTCGAGGAGCTCGAGCACAAGTCCGTCGCCTTCGACGTCTATCGCGCCACCGGTGGTTCGGAAGTGGTGCGCATCGGGCTGATGGCGGGCAGTTACGCCCTCACCATTCCGGTGGTCGGGCTCGGGGTGTTCGCCTCCATCCTGAGCGATCCACGCAGCTGGCGGCCGATCAAAGTGGCACGGCAGACGGTGAGGCTGGTGCGCGGCCCGATCGTGAAGGGCCTGCTGCTGGAGATGCGGCCGTATATGCGGCCGGGCTTCCATCCCGACGATATCGACACCAGCGAACTGCTCGAACGCTGGCGCGCCGAATTATTCGGTGTGCGGGGCGAACTCGTCGATCGCATCGGCTGAGGACCACGGATGAACAATTTCGGCGACAAGGGTGCGCCGGACCGAACTCGTCCCGATCACGAGGTCATCGTGGTCGGGGCCGGTTTCGGCGGCATCGGCACCGGTATCGCGCTGCAGCGCAAAGGCATTCACGACTTCGTCATCGTCGACAAATGGGATCGGGTCGGCGGCACCTGGCATGCCAACACCTATCCCGGTGTGGCGGTGGACATTCCCTCGTTCATCTACAGCTTCTCCTATGAGCAGCGCGGCGACTGGTCGCGGATCTTCGCACCCGGCAGTGAACTTCGCGACTATGCCGAGAGCATGGTCGACAAGTACGGGCTGCGATCCAAACTGCGCTTGAACACCACCATCGTGGCGGCGGAATTCGATGACGAGCACAGCCTGTGGCGGTTGACCTCGGACGGTGGGCATGAGCTCACCGCGCGGCATATCGTGCTCGCGATCGGCGGTCTCGAGCGACCGAAGATGCCCGATATCGAGGGGCTGAACGATTTCGGCGGCACCCTGGTGCACACCGCCATGTGGGATCACGATGTCTCGCTGCGGGGTAAGCGGGTGGCGGTGATCGGCACGGGTGCGACCGCGCTGCAATTGATCCCGTCGATCGTCGAGGAGACCGGGCACCTCACGGTCTTCCAGCGCACCCCGATCTGGGTGTTCCCGAAGAACGACGCCGAGATCGGCCTGCTCGGCCGACAGCTACTGGGCCGCAGTCGGATTCGCTCCGCCTTGCGCATCGCGGGAAATCTGGGCACCGAACTGGCCATGAGCGGAATGGTGGTCGGTCCGCCCTGGCTCACCGAATCCGGGCGGCGGCTGGCCGAGGGTCCGATACGCCGGTGGATGCGGAGTCAGGTGGACGATCCGGTGCTGCGGGACAAGCTCACCCCGCGGTACGGGCTCGGCTGCAAACGGCCGTCCATGTCCAATGACTATCTGAAGACGTTCAACCGGTCCGATGTCAGCCTGGTCACCGATTCCATCGAGCGCATCACCGCACGCGGCGTGCTCACCGCGGACGGCACCGAACACGAGATCGATGTGCTCATCTGCGCCACCGGTTTCAAGCTCTGGGACAAGGGCGCGATCCCGCCCTTTCCGATGCGCGGGCGGCGCGGGCTCGATCTGGAGCGATTCTGGGATGAGCACCGGTACCAGTCGTACCAAGGGGTTTCGGTGCCCGGCTTCCCGAACGCCTTCACCATCACCGGGCCGTACGGCTTCGTGCTCGGCTCCTACATCTGGATGATCGAGGCCACCGCCGCACATCTGAGCCGCGCCATCGCGGAGGCGAATCGCCGGGGCGCCACCGAGATCGAGATCCGGCAGGAGGTGCACGACGAGTACTTCGAGCGCTGCCTGAAACGGCAGGAGAAGAACTTCCTGTTCACCCCGGTCTGTGCGGGCTCGAACACCTATTACATCGACAACAAGGGCGATTCCCCGTTCCGGCCGTCCACCCACGGCGAGATGTATTGGCAGAACCGGCATTTCGATCTCGACGTGTACCGGTACAGCACGGGCGCACCGCATCCGGCGGATATCGCGGCCCGGTCCGAGGAGGTCTCGTGAAACTCAATGACATCCGGCCGCGTCTGGTCGTGGTCACCGGTGCGGGCAGCGGTATCGGGCGGGCGGTCGCATTGCGCTTCGCGCGCGGCGGCGCGCAGGTCGTGGTCTCCGATATCGACAAGGACGCCGCGCTGGCCACCGTCGCCAAGATCCAGTCCGAGGGACGTCGCGCCGTCGCCATGCAATTGGACGTGACCGATCCGGCGGCCTGGAAATCCTTCGCCCGGGACGTGCACGCCGATCTCGGAGTGCCCGATGTGCTGGTCAACAATGCCGGAATCCTGGTCAGCGGAGCGTTTCTCGATCTGGAGCCCGAGGATTGGGACCGGCAGCTGTCGGTCAATCTGCTCGGCGCGGTGTACGGCTGCCGTGCCTTCGGCAAACAGATGATCGAGGAGGGCAAGCGCGGGCATATCGTCAATATCGCATCGGCCGCCGCCTTCACGCCGACCCCGGTCATGTCGGCCTACTCGGTGTCCAAGGCGGGGGTGAAGATGCTCACCGAATGCCTGCGGCTCGAACTCGCGCCGAAAGGTGTTGGTGTGAGCGCCATCTGTCCCGGGGTGATCAACACCAATATCGGCGATCACGCCATCACCGTCGGCGTCGATCCGGCGCTGGTGCAGCGCGGTAAGGAAATCGCCAGGCAGGTACAGGATTTCGCGGAACGGCTGCCGTTCTCGCCGCTGAGCCCGGATCTGGTGGCGCGCGCGGTGGTGCGTGCGGTGCGCTTCGATCTGGCGGTGGTGCCGGTGCGTACCGAGGCGTGGCTGGGCTACTTCATGCTGCGCCTCGCGCCCGGCGTCAATCGCCGTATGACCCAGCCGATTTCGATGGAGCGCATCGAATCCGCGGGTGCCTGGCTGCTGAATCGAATCGGCTACGAGGTGCCGCTCGAAGTGGCCGTTGGCTCGGGGAGAGCCGGATGAACGCACGCGCCCACCGGATCAAGGTGCGCGAGGTCATCAGCGAGACCGCCGAGGCGGTCTCGCTGGTCTTCGATATCCCGGAGGATCTCGGCCGCCGATTCGCCTACTCCCCGGGACAATTCCTGACCCTTCAGGTGCCCAGCGACCGCACCGGATCGGTAGCCCGCTGCTATTCGCTGTCCAGCAGTCCGCACTGCGGCGACCGCCCGACGGTGACGATCAAGCGCACGCCGGACGGCTACGCCTCGAACTGGATTTGCGACAATATCGAGGCCGGATCGATCGTCACCGTGCTCGAACCCGCCGGAAACTTCGTGCCGCGCAACTGGAATCGGGATCTGCTGCTGTGCGCGGCGGGCAGTGGGATCACGCCCGTCATGTCGATTCTCAAATCGGCGTTGTTCCTGGGCCGATCGAAAATCACACTGCTGTATGCCAATCGGGATCGGTCCTCGATCATCTTCGCCGAACAGCTGCGGCAGCTGGCACAGCGCCATCCGCGAAGGCTCACCGTGCTGCACTGGCTGGAATCCGAGCGGGGCCTGCCCACCGCCCGGGGTCTGGCCGGACTGGCCAAGCCCTATCGCGGCTATGAGGTCTACCTCTGCGGCCCGGCCGGGTTCACTATGGTTACCCGGCAAGCCCTGGCACAATTGCGGATATCCGAGCGCGTCATCCGCCAGGAGGAATACCGCTCGCTGACGGAGAACCCGTTCGAGCAACCCGCACCGGCGGCCACGGCCGCGGCGGCAGCGGCGGTCATAACCGCGGCGCCATCGAATGCGGATACCGCCGTCGTGCGGGTCGATATCGACGGGCAGACACACCAACTCGCGTGGCCGCGCGGCCGCAAACTGCTGGACGTCCTGCTCGAGCACGGTATCGACGCACCGTATGTCTGCCGGGAATCCGCCTGCGGAACCTGTGTCTGTCGCGTGGAACGGGGGAGGACGCGCATGCTGATGAACGAGGCCCTCATAGACGAGGAACTCGCCATGGGGTTGACCCTGGCCTGCCAGACCCTGCCCGAATCCGACGACCTGCACATCACTTTCGACCAGTAATTCCGGCCCGACAATGAGGTTGCCCGCCATGCTGACCCCGACCGCCACGCTGACTCTGCCCGAGGGAATCCGCGGCGCCGCGGACCCGCGCTTCGCCGCCCCCGTTCGCGCCTTCGCCCGGCTGTTCACCCACTACGTGCGCACCGGCGGTGCGCTCTCGGTACATCTGAGAGGTGAACCGGTGGTGCGGATCTGGACCGGCACCGCCGACGCCGCGGGCGATATCCCCTGGGAGGCGGACACCACGGCGCTGACCTTCTCCACCACCAAGGGCATCACCTCGCTGGTGGTGCACCGGCTGGCGGATCGCGGATTGCTCGATTACGACGCGCCGGTCGCCGAGTACTGGCCCGAATTCGCCGCGGGCGGAAAGCATTCCATCACGGTGCGCGATGTGCTCGCGCATCGCGCGGGGCTCTCGGATCTGCGCCGCGTGGTGCGCGCACCCGGCGATGTGCTCGATCACCTGCTCATGGAGCAGCGCCTGGCGGCGGCCACCCCGGACTGGACCCGCGGGCTGCCCGTCTATCACGCGGTGACGTTCGGCTGGCTGCTCGGCGGTCTGTGCCGCGCCGTCACCGGGCAGAGCATGGCGGAGCTCTATCGCACCGAACTGGCCGACCCGCTGGGCATTACGGGCCTGCACCTGGGCCGCCCGTCCGATGGCACCCCGGTCGCGGATCTGGTCGGCCCCAGCCTCAATGCCACCGGAAGCCGCCTGGGCAAGCCGATCACCCTCGCGGCGGTCCGCGTCCCGCTGGTGGGCAAGGCGATCAGCTCCATGCACTTCACCGGCGGTGAGGAAGCCATGCGCGGGCCGATTCCCGAGCTGTCCTACTCAGAAAACGGCGCGGCCACCGGTGTATTCACCGCCGACGCGATCGCGAGCGTTTACACCACCCTGGCCAATGACGGCAGCTGCGGTGACACCCGGCTGCTCTCCTCGCGGACCACCCGCGCCCTGATCCGCTCCACCAACACCAGCCCCGATCCGAACCGCCTCACCTTCTGGCATCTCGGCTACCACCCCTTCCCCACGGTCGGAGCACCCCGCGGCCTCGGCCATATGGGCCTGGGCGGCTCCGGCGGCTGGGCAGACCCCGATTCCGGCCTCTCGGTCGGCTTCGTGCACAACCGCCTCGACCTGGCCCGCCTGCCTATCGACATGACCCTGATGTCGCTCCTGCTGCCCACCGTGACCCGGGCGGCGTCCTCTGCGGGCCGCGCCGAAAGCGCCACCCGCGCAGCCTGATCCACCGCCGCGTACGCGCGCGGAAACAGGACCGGGTGGGACGACCCGCGCCGAACCCGCGGCACCCGGTCCTGCTGAACCCTTTTCGCCGGAATGAAGGGGCCGGTGATTATGCGCGAGCGAGTTCCGAGCGCGCCGCGACCACCATCGCGGTGATCATCGCGGGCAGCGTCTGCGCCGGATCCGGTGCGAAGCGCGGGGAGTGATTGGAGGGGAAGCGCGGCGGAATGGTGTGCTCGGCCAGCATGAGCGCCTGATCCTCCTCGGTGAACCGCGCCGCGTCGATACCGCCGATATGCCAGAACACCGACGGGCACCGCGCGGCGGTGCCGAAGACGCCGAAATCCTCACTGCCGGTGAGCGGATGGGTCAGCGGCATCACCGGGACCCCGCCGTCGGTGAGCGTCCGCATAATGCGTTCGGTCGCGCCTTCGGTGTTCACCGTCACCGGGAACGGGTCGTACGGGGTCACCTCCGGCGGGACGGGCGCGCCCGCGCCCTCGGCCTCACTCGCGGCGAGGCGGGTGATGTCGTCGAGCATGGCCGCCCGCGAGGAATCGCTGAAAGTCCGCAGCGTGAGCAGGATTTCGGAGGTCTCGGCAATGATATTGGGCCGGGTGCCCGCGTGCAGCGCGCCTGCGACCAGCACCGGACTCGCCGGAACGGCGGCCTGCCGGGCGGCCAGCGCCTGCATGCGCACCACGAAATTGGCCGCCATGAGCAGCGGGTCCACCGCCAGATGCGGTTGTGAACCGTGCCCGCCGCGCCCGGTGAACCGCACCCGAATGGAATCCGAGGCGGCCATGATCGGCCCGCTCTTACTGATCGCCAGTCCGGCGGGCAGCGGCGCGACATGCTGGCCGAGCACGATGCCCGGAGTCGGAAAGCGTTCGAGCACACGGTCGTCCACCATGCGCTGCGCGCCCGCGCCGGTCTCCTCGGCGGGCTGGAAGATCGCCACCACGGTTCCGGCGGGCCGATCCTGGGACAGCTGCGCACACGCGCCGAGCAGCGCCGCCACATGTGAATCGTGTCCGCAGGCATGCATGACTCCCGCTGTGCGCGAGGCGTATTCGAGCCCGGTGGCCTCCTGTACGGGCAGCCCGTCCATATCCGCGCGCAGCCATACCACCGGTCCCGGGGCACCCCGCAGTACGCCGACCACACCGGTGCCGCCGACGCCCGTGGTCACCTCCCAGCCGTCCAGCTTCCGCAGTTGCTCGGCCACCAGACTCGCGGTGCCGTGCTCTTCGCCGGACAGTTCCGGATGTTCGTGCAACTGCCGGTAGACCTGCTGCCAGTGCTCGGATATCGCCTGTGCGACAGCAGTATCGGTGGTGGTCACGGGAGACTCTCCTTCGTCGGTTCGACCGCCGGCGCGCGCCGGGCCACCTTCGCCCGGAACTCGTCCGCGGTCTGCGGGACCAGCGACGCCGCCACGATGCTGAGCAGCGGTCCGATGGCCATGATCTCGAAAGCCGTTGTGTAAGAGACGTGGTCGGTCACCACCCCGAAGAGCAGCGGGCTGAGCACACCCGCCACCTGACCGCCGAAAATAATCACACCACTGGCCGCGCCCATATACGCGCTGCGCAACGCGCGCAGCGGCACCGAGAACGCGGGCATGAACGCCAGCCCGGCCGCCAGGCTCATCACGGTGCCGACCACCACGAACAGCGGGAACGGCTCGGTGCGCGGCAGTACGAACAGCATGGCCGCGGTGAACGCCATCGCGGGCACCACGATCACCCGGGGCCGTCCGCCCAGCCGATCGGAGAACCGCGCCCCCAGCACCACACCTGCCCCCGCGGCCAGGGTCGACGGCACCGCCGCGACGGCGACCAGGGTCATGGAGACCCCGCGCTCCTCCTGCAGGAAGGTCGGCGTCCACGCGGTGACACCCCAGACCAGCACGTCATAGCCGAAGAAGATGGCGGCGTAGCCGAGCAGCGCGGGGGAGAACAGCACCGCGCGCCGTTCGGCCGCCGACAGCTCCTCGTTCTCCTGGGTCGCGTCCTGCGGCAGCGGTTCCGGCATCCATTTGCGCCACGCGATGATCACCGCCACACCGAGTACCGAGATGAGCGCGAACATGATTCGCCACCCGACCGTCGGCAACAGGATGCCGGAGATCACCGCCGCCGCCAGAATCCCGACCGCGTTCGAGGAGTTGGTCCAGCCGGTCGCGGTGGTGCGCTGCTCGGGGACCGAACGTTCGGCCAGCGCCTTCATCGCGGCGGCCGGGAACACGCCCTGCACCAGTCCGAACAGGAAGCGAATCGCCAGCAGTACCGCGAAAGACCATGCGACGGCGGTCAATCCGGTGAAGACCGACCATGCGATCAGCCCGATGGTGCCGACCTTGAGCGCCCCGTAGCGGTCCGCCAGCAGCCCGCCCGGCACCTGCACGATCGCGTACGCCAGGAAGAACACCGAGATGAGCAGACCCTGCTGGGTGTGGTCCAGCCCGAGATCCTTGCCGATCGACGGCAACGCGAAATTGATCACGGTCCGGTCGATGTAGTCGACAACCCAGGCCGCGAACAACAGCATGACGGTTATCCGGGTGGTGCGTGGCATTCCTGCCCCTTCACAACGTGGAGGCGTGGCGAAATGCCACAATGGCCCCCATGGCCGAGGATATGGCGAAATCGCTGGATAACGCCATTTCCGATCAACTCCCGCCGGATTCCGCCACGGGCAGCGGTCGCGCCGGGATCGAACCCGCCGGGGCGCGGGGGATCGCCGCGGGGTTCGGGGAGCAGGATCTGGATCTGGTCAACGCGTTGCAGATCAATCCGCGCGCCTCGTGGACGCGGATCGGTGCTTCGCTGGGAGTGGACGCCACCACGGTCGCGCGGCGCTGGGCGCGGCTGCGCGGGACCAAACTGGCCTGGATGACGGCGTACGCGCCGGAGTTCGCGGTCATCGGCTACGTGCGCGTGCACTGCCGGGCCGATGCGGTGGCGATGCTGTCCGATCGGATCTGCGCGTACGAATGCGTCTTCTCGGTGGAGCGCACCAGCGGGCGCTATCAGCTGAATCTGTCGGTCGCCGCCGAAGACGCCTGCGCACTGGACGATTTCGCGGTGCGCGCACTCGCCGCGCTGCCCGGTGTGCTGGACGTGCGGGTCGCGGTGGGACTGCGCATCTATATCGAGGGCGGGCACTGGCGGCCGGGCGCGCTCGATCCGGTGCAGCGCACCCTGCTGACCGATGCGCAGCGGCACCCGCCCGCACCCTCGCGGGTCCGCGCCGGGGATATCGAACTCATGCTCGCGCTGGCACCGGACGCCCGCCGCGGTATCGCCGAATTGGCCGCCGACACCGGACTGAGTGAGACAACCGTGCGCCGCCGCCTCGCGGATATGACAGGTTCGGGTCGTTTGCAGATTCGCTGCGACTTCGCTCAGCAGTCCGCGGGCTGGACCGTCAACACCAACCTGTGGGTACGGCTGCCCGCCGGTGAACTCGACGCGCTGGGCGCCGAACTCGCGCAATGGCCCGAGATCCGGCTCTGCGCCGCCGCTACCGGTGCCAGCAATGTGCTGGTCATCGCCTGGCTGCGCTCGCAGCACGAATGCATCCTCCTGGAAAACCGTCTGCTGCAAAGTTTCCCGAATCTGGACATTACCGAGCGCCAGCTAACCCTGCGTGCCCTCAAACGTATGGGCAGACTGCTCGCGCCGGACGGTGCCGCCACCGGTCATATCCCCTTCGCGGTGTGGCCCGCCCCGGTCGCGGGCGGGGTGGACTAGGCCCGGGAGCGGTGCCCTGTCCATGTGCCGGGGCTCAGAACCGGTGCGGTGCCATTGGTTCCGGGCACAAGGTTCCGGTGAATACCGCGCTCGGACTTGCTTTCGGGCGCTCGGGACCTAGATTGAACCCGCGCGGGGTCTGAACCGTTAGTCCTGAAGAGTCGATCGAATCCCGGTTGCGGGCGAGATGCTGACTCGAATGTCATCGCATTCGGGTCGCAGCGCCACCGGGATCCGTTCGGCGGCGTCCCTACACGCCAAAATCGCTGACTACCAGCACTTTTCAAGCAATTCTGTGACCTGTGACACATTGTCTGGGACGGGTGTCCGTGGATACATTGTGGACGATGTATCGCGGGCAATGTATATCGAAACGGGGGATCGTGAGCGAACGCGGAGCAGCCGTTCAGACCGTCGCGGACGTCATCGTCGCGCGACTCGGCGCCTACACCGATCACCTCTTCGGCGTGGGCGGTGCCAATATCGAGGACCTGTACGACGCCGTCCAGCGCCGCCCCGATCTGCTGACCGGCATTGTCGCCAAACATGAATTCGGCGCGGCCACCATGGCGGACGGGTATGCCCGCGCCACCAATCGGCTCGGCGTGGTCGCCGCCACCTCCGGCGGTGGAGCGATGAATCTGCTTGCGGCGCTTACCGAGTCCTACGACTCGCGGGTGCCGGTGCTGGCGCTGGTCGGTCAGCCGCCGATCGGGCTGGAAGGCCGGGGTGCGTTCCAGGACACCAGCGGCGGCCACGGGCGGCTCGATGCCGAGCGCATCTTCGGCGCGGTCAGCGTTTCGTGCGTGAAAGTCGCACGGCCGCAGGATATTCACGCCGATTTGGAGCGGGCCGTCGAGGCCGCGCTCGCAGGTGGTCCGGCGGTATTGTTGCTGCCCAAGGATATTCAGGCGGCCATAGCGCCCGGTGGTTCGTGGCCGGTATATCGCGAGGCCGATCCCGTGCCCGCGCCCTGGCAGGTCGATGTGCGCGCCGCGGGGCAGCTCGCCGAGGCGGCCGAACTGCTCACGCTGGCCGCCGGACAGGGTCCGGCGGTGATCATCGCCGGACCCGAGATCGCGCGGGCCGACGCCCGCGCCGAACTCGCCGCGCTGGCGGTATCCCTCGATGCCCGGGTGCTGGTCACCCCCGACGCGAAAGACGCCTTCCCGAACCGGCATCCGCGTTTCGCCGGTGTCACCGGCATCATGGGGCATCCGCACGCGCCGGAACTGGTCGCGGCCGCGGCGGTGTGCGTACTCGCCGGGACGCCGCTGTCGATGACCGCGCGCGCCGGACTGGACGACGCGCTGGCCGCCTGCCCCCGGGTGCTGCACCTGGGCGAGGACGAGCCGTTCGTGCCGGTGCGGGTGCGCGTACCCGGATCGCCGCGCCGCCGCCTGCTGGAGCTGTCCGCGCGTACTTCGCGGCCGGGATTCGGGACGGCACAGCCTGATCGGGACGCGCTGCCGGAACTGTCGCCGCCGCCCGCGAACGGACCCGGCGTGCGCTATCGCGATGCCGTACAGTCGATTTCGTCGCGCTTGGAACCCGGCACCGATGTGGTTGCCGATGCGGGCAATACCGGTGCGGCGGTGGTGCATCACCTCCCCGTTCCCGACGGCGGGCGCTTCCTGATCGCGCTCGGCATGGGCGGTATGGGTTACTCCTTCGGTGCCGGCATCGGCTGTGCGCTCGGCCGTCGCCGCCGCACCTTCGTAATCGCCGGTGACGGTTCGTATTTCATGCACGGCAACGAGGTGCACACCGCCGTCGAATATCAGGCCCCGGTCACCTTCGTCATCTTCAACAACAACGCGCACGCCATGTGCGTCACCCGCGAACAGCTCTACTACTCGGGCGAATACAGCTACAACCGCTTCCGCCCGGCCGAGATCGGCGCGGGAGTGGCGGCCATGTTCCCGCAGCTGCCCGCCTATACCGCGAGCACCCTCGCCGAATTCGACAACGCCCTGGACAAGACCCGCAACGAGGCGGGCCCGGTCTTCATCGAAATCCTCTGTGATCCAGATGAACTCCCTCCCTTCGCCCCCTTCCTGAAGGAGCCCCGCGCATGACCGACACCGTCAAGGCCGAACCGGTCGAGGTACCGCATCTCGACGTCCCCGGCGTGTACCGCATCGAGACCATGTCCCTCAAGGAGGGCATGCCGATGGTCCTGGACATGACCCGGGCGGTGTACCCGCACGATGAGATATTCGGCGAGTACTGCACCGTCAACGAATACATCGACGCACCGCCGGACGAGGTGTTCGAGTACCTCTCCGATACCCGCAGCCTGTGCGAATGGACCTACAGCATGCGGGGTTTCGAGCGCACCGACACCCCGGACCTGTGGGTCTCGGACGATCGCATCGGCTCGCACACCCGCATCTACACCCGCACCGAATCCAGCCGCGAGACCCGCACCGTGGACTACCACTGCGCCTGGGATCAGGGTGAGCACCTGTGGATGATCTACCTGATGCGGGTCGTGGACGCGCAGAAGGTGCTCAACAAGCCGGGCTCGGTGGTGCTGTGGACCAACTGTCACCACCCGTTCTACGACGAGAACGCCTACCCCGCGACCGCACCGGAGGGCCGCCCGGTATGGGTCGGCGACTTCTGGCACCTCTTCGCCGCCGGGCATCTGCTGGAACTGCGCAATCTCAAAGCCATTTGCGAACACCGGCACGCCAACGGCCAGCCGATCAAGCCCGAATGGATGGACTGATCATGACCACAGCTACCGTCAGCCTGCTCGACGTCGCCGGGTATCTGCCCGAAACCGTCGTTCCCGCAGACTATTTCGCGCAGTACGCCGATGCCGACGACGTCACCGCGAACATCATGTTCAAATCGCCCAAGTTCCGGCATCACGTGGCCCCGGGTGAGACGCCCGCCGATATGGCCGAGCGCGCCGTCGCCCCGCTGCTGGACCGGCACGGGCGAGATGTGTTGCGGGACATCGATGTTCTGATCGTGCACACCCAGCTCCCGGAGACCGGCATCGTCGGCAATGGCGGTGAGGTCGCCGCGCGCCTGGGCATCAATCCCGAATGGCTCATCGATCTGCACAATGGCGGCTGCGCGGCCTTCGTGCACGCCATGAAGCTGGCCCGGCAGATCCTGGTCAGCACCGATGCCAAGGCCGCGCTCATCGTCACCATTCAGAACGCAGCCGGGCAGATCTTCACCCAGGAGCAGGTGCGCGGAAAACCGCAGGCCGCCATACCCGGTGACGGTGCGGGCGCGGGTCTGCTGGTGAAATCCGATATCTCGCCCATCCTCGATATCGAGACCCGGCATCTGCCGCAGTTCGCGGGTGAGATGACGGTGCTGGCCGATCCGCCGCGCAAGTACTGGGAGGCCGGGCCGGGCCAGATGCACGTCGGCTTCACCGAATCCAAGATCGCCAAGGTGCTCGGGCGCGGCAATCGGATCGTGCCGGAGGTGGCGCACGCGGTGTGCAAGCGGCTCGGCGTCCCCAGCAGCGAACTGGATCTGCTGGTCACCAATCAGCCCAATCGCGCGTTCCTGCGCAACTGGCGCGATGCGCTGCTGCTGCCCCAGGACAAGCATCCGGACACCTTCGACGAATGCGGAAACCTGTTCGGCGCGGGCATTCCCGTCAATTTCGACCGCGCGATCGATGAGGGCCGCGCCGCCCCCGGATCGCTGGTGATGTTCGCCGGATTCGCGCACGCCGGCGACTTCGCGGCCGCCGCGGCGGTGCGCTGGGGCGGGCGCTGAGGCGACGCGATGGCACCCCTGGCCCCGCTCGGGCATCAGTTGCAACTCAATGAAAACCCCTATGGGCCACCGGCTTCGGTGCGTGAGGCGCTCTCGCGCGCACTGTCCTCGGCGAATCGGTATCCGGAGTTCCTGCCGCAGCGGCTGCCCCGGCTGATCGCCGAACGGCTCGGGGTGGACGCCGATCGCATCGTGGTCGGGGCCGGGGCGACCGGCGTCATCATGCATATCGTGCAGGAATTCGGTTCCGGCGGTGCGGGTGTGGTGATGGCGACGCCCACCTTCGACGGGTATCCGATCCTGACCACCATGTCGGGCGGGCGGCCGGTGACCGTACCCCTCACCCCGGACGGACGGCAGGACCTCGACGCGATCGCCGACGCCATCGATGACCGCACCCGGCTGGTGGTGCTGTGCAGTCCGCACAATCCGACCGGAACACTGATCACGCCAAGGGAATTCGAGAAGTTCCTGCACCGGGTGCCCGCGACGGTCCCCGTCGTGCTGGACGAGGCGTATGTGGACTTCGTCCCCGGCGAAGATCGCATCGAGGCTTTGGCATTGGTCGAACGACATCCGAATCTGCTGGTGCTGCGCACCTTTTCGAAGGCGTACGGACTCGCAGCGCTGCGCGTCGGCTACGCCATCGGCGATCCGGAACTGATCGAGCGAATCGCCCGCTGGCAGTTGCCCTTCGGGATGAATGCGCTCGCCGAGGTCGCCGTGCGCGCCTGCTATGCGGCCGAGCCGGAGATCGCGGCCCGGGTGAGCGTGATCGCCGGACATCGGCATCGCCTCACCGCCGGACTGCGCGAGCTGGGTCTGTCGGTGCCGGACAGCTACGCCAACTTCTCGTATCTGACCCTGCCCGAGCCGGATATCGATCGGGTGGCGGCGGCCTTGGCGGGCGCGGAGATTCACGTCAAGCGCTATCCGACCGGTATCCGCATCACGGTCGGGGACCGCTCGGCCACCGACGCCGTTCTCGCCACCGTGCGCAGTACAGTGCAGTAATGTCAGAAAATCCGCCTTCCGCACCCGATGGGCACCGGGCCGGAGCGGACGAGGAGATCGACTACGCGCTTCTGTCGCTGAACGCTCAGCTGTGTTTCGCGCTGTACTCCACGTCGCGGTCCATGACCGCTGCCTACCGTCCCTTCCTGGACGATATGAATCTCACCTATCCGCAGTACCTGGTGCTGCTGACGCTGTGGGAACGTCCCGGAATCACCATGAAAGAGCTCGGCGAGCATATTCACCTCGACTACGGCACGCTGTCACCGCTGGTACAGCGGCTCACCGCCAACGGTCTGGTGGAGAGTGAGCGCAGTGCCTCCGATGGCCGGGCGCTGGTCTTGCGCGCCAGCGCCGCCAGCGCCGAACTGCAGGTCGCGGCCCAGCACATGATCCATGCCGTACTCGAATCGGTCGGGCTCCCGATCGAGGACATCGAGGCATTGCGGGACCGGGTCAACGCGCTGGGCGCGCGGCTCGACGCCATGGTCGTGGCCGCCCGCTCCCACTGATGGGAATGGTCTGCGGCACACTCGGGTGATGTGCGCGGTGTTCGCCCGCACATTGTGATCCACCGCGCAGGGCTCCAGCATTGTGAGTTGGCCCTGCTTCGGGGGTCATGCGAGAGTGTGCCCGCGTGCCGGACACGGGGACCGGCAGCAGAGAGGTCGTAACAGATGGGATCCACCGCGGTTGCAGGGCGCGAGTTCGAGGCGCAGGCGTCCTACACCATCGCCGAGGGTGCGGCGCTGACCGATGTCGTCGACAACCTGGAGCGGGATTCGCCTGATTTCGTGGCGTTCCAGATCCCCGAGGGCTCCGGCTGGCGCGATGTGACGGCGGCCGAATTCGCGGCGCAGGTGCGCGCGGTGGCCAAGGGGCTCATCGCCTCCGGTATCGCGGCGGGGGATCGGGTGGCGCTCATGTCCGCCACCCGTTACGAGTGGACCCTCATCGACTACGCCATCTGGACCGCCGGTGCGTGCACCGTGGCCATCTACGATTCCTCCGCCACCGATCAGGCGCAGTGGATCCTCTCGGATTCGGGTACCAGACTGCTCATCGTCGAGAACGAGCGGCATGCCGCCGTCGTCGCCGAGATCAGCACGCCCGATCTGGGCGAGACGCTGCGGGTGGATTCGGGCGCGATCGATACGCTGATCGAGCGCGGAAAGTCGGTGCCGGACAGCGCTATTGCCGAGCGCCGCGCCCAGGTGCGCGCCGAATCGCCTGCCACGCTCATCTACACTTCCGGCACCACCGGGCGTCCCAAGGGCGTGGTGCTGACGCAGTCGAATCTGCTGGCCGAATCCATCTCCGGCAAGATCGCGCTGCGGCATCTGCTCGCCGAGGGCAAGACCACGCTGATGTTCCTGCCGCTCGCGCACGTCTTTGCCCGCGCCATCGCGGTGGGCTCGCTGGCCGCCAAGGTGACCGTCGCGCACACCTCCGACTGGACCACGCTCACCACCCAATTCGCTTCGTACAAGCCGGATTTCATCCTGGCGGTGCCGCGCGTATTCGAGAAGGTCTACAACGGCGCGCGCCAGCAGGCGCATGACGGCGGTAAGGGCAAGATCTTCGATCTGGCCGCCGACACCGCCATCGCGTACAGCACGGCGCTGGAGACCGGCGGTCCCGGACTGGTGCTGCGGGCCAAGCACGCGCTGTTCGACAAGCTGGTCTACTCCAAACTCCGTGCGGCCCTTGGTGGTCGGTGCACCGGGGCGGTGTCCGGCGGCGGTCCGCTGGGTGCGCGGCTCGGCCATTTCTTCCGCGGTATCGGCGTCCCGGTCTTCGAGGGCTACGGCCTGACCGAGACGAGTGCCGCCGTCACGGTGAACACGGTGTCGCGGATGCGGGTCGGCACCGTCGGCGTGCCCATCGAGGGCAATGCCGTGCGCATCGCCGAGGACGGTGAGGTCCTGCTCAAAGGCTCGGTCGTCTTCGACGGGTACTGGAAGAACGACGCCGCGAACGCCGACGCATTCACCGACGGCTGGTTCCACACCGGCGACCTGGGCGCGCTCGACGCGGACGGTTTCCTGTCCATCACCGGCCGCAAGAAGGAAATCATCGTCACCGCTGCGGGCAAGAACGTCTCGCCCGCGCCGATGGAGGACACGCTGCGCGCGCATCCGCTGATCGGGCAGTGCATGATCGTCGGCGATAACAAGCCGTTCGTCGGCGTGCTGATCACCCTGGACCGCGACGCGCTGCCGGGCTGGCGGCAGCGCAACGACATCCCCGCCGACGCCACCATCGAGGATCTCACCGTCAACCCGATCCTGGTCGCGGAAATCGATGCGGCGGTGGCGGATTCGAACAAGAAGGTCTCGAAGGCCGAGGCGGTCAAGAAGATTCGCATTCTGTCCGCCGACTGGACCCAGGAAACCGGCGAGCTGACACCCAAGATGTCGCTGAAACGCGCTGTGGTGCTGGAGAAGTACGCCGACGAGGTCGCGGCCATCTACTCCTGACACATCCCGGTCACACCGCTACCCCGCAATCCCCCGTTCGCCGCGACAGGCGAGCGGGGGATTGTGCGCTTCGGGGTTTAATTCCGCGCGGTGAAAACCATTGAAAGTGAATGACTGGGCAAAATTGGCTTTCAGTGGTCTGGCACACAGTGAAAGTGCACGAGAACATTCCGTTAACCATTTGTTTGCACGCCGGTGTATTGCATCCATCTGGTAACAATGATGTTCTTGGTTCGCGCCCGACTCGGCGCATTCCCGGCAGCGTCGCCGCCGCTCTCTCAAACTGCTCGTCAGCCGAGCCGCCGTTTCGGCGCACAGCTTCAACTGATGAAGGTTCGAAAGGATTTCAGGCCATGAACGCACGTATCGTCATCCGGGTTGCCGCCAGCTGTGCGGGCACCGCCCTGACATTCATCGCGCCTGCCCTGGCTACCGCCGCACCGGCGGGAGGCGATATCCCGCCTCCCGCCGATGCGACCGCTCCCGCCCCTGTTCAGTCCGTCCTTCCGGCGCTCGGTTCCGGTAGCGCGGCCGCCGGAACAGGCAGTTCGACCGGAGCCGGCGTTCTCGGAGCACTCGGCACCGGCAGTTCCGCCGCGGGTTCGCTGGCCGGACTCGTCCCGGGACCGGGATCGGTATTGAGCCTGCTGGGCACCGGCAGTGGCGCGGCAAGTGGTTCGGCACAGGCGGGCGGCACGCTCGCGCAGGCCCTCGGATCCGGAAGCGCCGCAGCGGGTGCGGGCTCCTCGGGTGTGAAGTAAGTCAATAGCTTTCAATTCGCCAGACGTGAATTGAAGGGCGTGGAATTTTACGGAATCCATACGCCCTCACCGCCGGGCATGAAATTCGATGAGGACATCGATATGGAATACACACATCTTTCCGAATTCGCCCTGCGCCCGGGCACATTGACGCTGTGGCGGCCGGAACTGGCCGCGGGACAGGAGTGGACGGGCGATCCCCGGCCCTTCACCAGCGTGCATGTCCGGCACTGCCTGGACACCGACGCCACCGATCCCAAGCCCGGCCGCGGCCGCTGGATCGGCACCATCTTCGAAATGGACGCGGCCTTCGAACCCGAGCATTGGCGCGAGACCGTGCGGCTGTGGCATGCCCGGCACGAGGGTCTGCGCACCACGCTCGACCGGGCCACCGGCGCGGAACCGCGGCGACTGGTGTGCGCACCGGAGGCGGTCGCGGTCGCCGACGAACCGGTGCCCGAGCTCACCACCCCCGGTGCCATCACCGAATACCTCTGCGACGCTTTGGAATCGCGACTGTCCGCACTGGTGTGGCCGCACTGCCTGCTCGCCACCGTGCGGCACGAGAGCGATGACTTCACCGTGCTGATCGCCGCCGACCATTCGGTCATGGACGCCTACTCGCAGGCCATCGTCATCCTGGAACTGCGCACCCTGTACCGCGCGGTGGTGGCGGGCGAACCCGCACGCGAATCGGTGACCTTCGGCAGCTCGGCCGATTTCGCGGCCCTGGAGCGCAGCACCGCCGCCGCGCTCACCCCGCAGTGCGAGGCCGTGCGACTGTGGCGCACCTTCCTGGACGGGTCCGGCGGCATGCTGCCGCGCTTCGAACCCGCCATCACCGCGGGCAGCGGTACCCCGTCCGAACTGCCGCAGACCAGTGTTTCGCGAAAGCTGCTGCCGCTGGATGAACTCGAACGCATCGAGACCATGGTCACCGCGCGCGGACACCGGCTGTCCGTTGCGGTATTCACCGCCCTGGCCATCGCCTACCGGCGGGCCTTCGGCTACATCTCCATGCGGGCGATCATGCCGATCGCCACCCGCCCGGATCTGAAGTGGCTGGAATCCATGGGCTGGTTCGTCAATGTCGTCCCCATCGACATCACCCTGTCCCCGGACCTGGATCTCGACAACGCCCTCGAATCCACCCGTAAAACCCTGCGCCGCTCCAAGGTCGCCAATGACGCCACCTGGACCCGCGCACTGGAGCTGCTCGGCTGCGAGGACCGCCCCCGCTTCGGCATCTCCTTTCTCGACATCCGCGTCCTGCCCGACTACGAACTCGTCGAATCCCTGCGCGGCCACACCCTGCGCGCCGAGTCCTACTCCGGTGACGAGGTCTTCTTCTGGATCGTCCGCGCCGCCGACGGCCTGCGCCTGTCCACCCGCTTCCCAGCCGCCTTCCCCGCTCACGAAATGGACCGCTTCCTCACCGAATTCACCCGCGCCATGCGCGAATTCGGTGGCGCGAGCATGGTGGATCGAGAAGCCTCCGCCCTGGCGGAAGCCGGTGACCTGGTTCGCGAGGTTACGGACTTCCCAGGGACGCAAGCTGTCCCGGCCGCCGCACATGAGGTGGCGGCCGCCGCCGGAGCCGGGATGGCGGACCGTACGGCCGCCGCCGGAGGGCATGAGGTGGATCGCCGGGTTCCCGCGTCGCGCGGCGGGCCGGGTGAACCGATTTCGTCCGCCGGAGCGCAGCCACCGGCCATCGTCGCGGCTGCGGCGGAATGCGCGGTGGTCGCGAATGATGCCGCAGCGCAGCGGGTTCCGGTCGCGGCGCAGGGCTGAGCCATGAAGGTGCTTCTGGCCTTCGCGGGCAGCCGGGGTGATGCGCAGCCGGGGGCGCTGCTGGGCCGGGAGCTGGCCGCGCGCGGACATCGGGTGACGGTGGCGGTATCGCCGAATCTGGTGGAATTCGCGCGCGGGCACGGGGTTTCGGCTGTCCCCATCGGTGTGGACAGTTCGGAACTCCTGCGGGCGCAGCAGCGCGATGAGCGATTCGCCAGCTGGAGTCCGATGGCGCGGGTGCGGGCGGTGGTGGATCTGCAACGCCGCGGATTCGCCGAGGCGGCCCGGGATCTGCTGGCTATCGCCGGGGACGCCGACGTTCTCGTCACCGGAATGGCGTGCGAGGAACTCGCCGCCGAAGTGGCGCGGTCGCAGAGGATTCCGCTCGCCGCCATGCACTTCTTCCCCATCCGGCCGAATCGATCCGTACCCGTGGTGCCCGCGTCCTGGGCGAGCCGCCTGCCCGGATCAGCGCATCGGCTCGGCTGGCAAGCGCTCACCAAGGCCCGCGCCTGGGCGCTGGCCACCGAGATCACCGCCTTCCGCGCCGACCTGTCCCACGCCGCACGACTGGGAGCCGACGGCCGAACCGATCGCCCGGCATTGCGAGAGTTTTTGCCCTACACCGCTATTCAGGCGTACGACATCGAACTGTTTCCCGGGCTGGCGGAAGAGCTGGGTGATGTGCCGGTCACCGGATTCCCGGTTGTCCCCGGCCCGAGCCCGGCGGCGGCCACCCCGGCGGAGGATTCGCCCGAGCCGCTCGCGCCGCTGTTCGCGCGGTGGCTGCGGGCGGGCGAACCGCCGGTGTACGCGGGATTCGGTTCCATGCCGGTCGCCGATCCGCACTCGGTGCGGCAGCTGGTGCGCGAGGTGGGCAGACGGCAGCGCCGCCGGGTGCTCCTGACCGGCAACATGTTCGAGCCCGAACTGAGCCCGGAGCTGGCGGTGCTCCCGCAGGTCGACCATCGCGCGGTGCTGCCGCGCTGCGCGGTCGCCATCCATCACGGCGGGGCCGGGACCACCGCGGCCGCGTTGCGTGCCGGGGTGCCGTCGGTCATCTGCTCGGTGCAGGCGGATCAGCCGTTCTGGGGCCGCCAGCTGACCGCGCTCGGCCTGGGAGCCACGCTGCCGTTCGCGGAACTATCGGCGGATCGCCTGGAACGGGCACTGATTCGCGCGACCGAACCCACCGTGCTGCTGCGGGCCTCGGCCTACGGTATGCGGTTCCGCGACGACGGTGTCGCCAGAGCCGCCGACGTCATCGAGTCACTGTCCGCCGGTTCGGCGGATTCCGACGCACCGCAAGACAATTCAGTACCGTCTCGAACCACCCCGGCAGGTTTGCCGGACGGTGCGGCGGTCCTCAGGATCGGAGATGTGCGATGAGCGCCGAGCTCGCAATCGAAACGCAGTCGCTGGGAAAGACTTTCGGCTCGTTGACCGCGGTCGACAAGGTGGACTTGCGGGTGGAGGCCGGTACGGTCTTCGGCCTGCTCGGCCCGAACGGCGCGGGCAAGACGACCACCGTGCGCATGCTCGCCACCCTGTTGCGCCCGGACTCCGGCAGCGCAACGGTTTTCGGCCACGATGTGGTGCGCGATGCCACCGCCGTCCGCTCCATGATCGGTCTCACCGGCCAGTACGCGGCGGTGGACGAGAACCTGACCGCCCTGGAGAATCTGCGCCTGTTCGGCCAGCTGCTCGGCCTGACTCGTCGCGCCGCCGCCCGCCGCGCCGAGGAACTGCTGGAACAGTTCGAGCTGACCGCCGCCGCCCGCCGCCGCGTCGGCACCTTCTCCGGCGGAATGCGCCGCCGCCTCGACCTGGCGGCGACCCTGATCACGTTGCCGCCGTTGATCTTCCTGGACGAGCCGACCACCGGCCTGGACCCGCACACCCGCGAGAGCATGTGGACGATCGTGCGCGAGCTGGTCGGCCGCGGCGCGACCATCCTGCTCACCACCCAGTATCTGGAGGAGGCCGATGCGCTCGCAGACCGCATCGCCGTCATCGACCACGGCACCGTGGTCGCCGAAGGCACGGCGGCCGAGCTGAAGTCGTCGCTCGGCGAGGAGATGCTCCGCATCGACCTGGTCGATCCGGCCCAGCGTTCCCTGGCGGACGCGGCGGTCGAGCGCATCGTCGGCGTCACCCCGCTGCACGGTGACACCCCCGCCACCCTCTCGGTCCCGCTCCGCGATATCGAGAGCGCTGCCGATGTCATCACCGCCTGCCGCGACAGCGGAATCCGCTTGCGCGGCTTCGCCGTCGACCGCCCCGACCTCAACTCGGTCTTCCTCACCCTCACCCGCAAGACCGAGCGGAAGGCGTCCGCATGACCGCCCGCACTTTTCAGGGCGTCGAATCCCGTTGTAACTCAACGCGCTCACATCGGGACCGGACCGGGACCCGCCGTATCGGGGAGCACTCACCCATCACATCGAAATCCCGCACCGAGAGGGGGACCCGCGCATGACCGTCCTCACCGAGACCCCCGTGATCGCCGAGCCGCAGGCCCGCATCGAGCGCAAGCCCACCGTCCGGCACGTGGGACCGCTTGCGGCGCTGCGACAGTCGCTGACCATGGCCAAGCGCGGCATGCTGACCTTCCGCCACAGTCCGCAGCTGCTGTACGACGCGGTGCTGCTGCCGATCATCGGACCGCTGTTGTTCGGCAGTGTGTTCGGCACCGCCATCGCGGGCAGCATGCACGCCTACCTGCCGACCCTGATACCGGGCGTGCTGGTGCAGATCGTGCTCACCTCGTCGGTGGCGACGGGAGTGCAACTGTCCGAGGACATTCGGTCCGGTGTCTTCGATCGCTTCGTCGCCATGCCGATCGCCAGGTCCGCACCCGTCACCGGTGCGCTGGTGGCCGGGGCCACGCGGTACGTGATCGCCGCGGTCATGGTGCTGGTGGTCGGCTTCGGAATGGGTTACCGCCCCGAACATCCCGGTGGCCTGGTACTGGGCGCGCTACTGGTGGTGCTCGCCACCACGGCGCTGAGCTGGATCTTCGCCTTCATCGGCGTGACGGTGGCCAAACCCGCCGCGGTACAGGGCATGTCGATGCTGGTGCTGACCTTCCTGAGTTTCGCCTCCAATGCCCTGGTGCCGGTGGCGGCCATGCCGACCTGGCTGCGGCACGTCTCGGACTACAACCCCGTATCGCATCTGGTGGCGGCCGTGCGCACCCTCGCCGACGAGGGCCGCGTGGGCGGTGACCTGATGTGGTCGGTGGCGGCGGCGCTCATCGTCGCGATCGTGTTCGCCCCCTTGACCGTTCGCACGCTACGCAATCGCTGATTCGGAGGATCCGGGATGAACCGGCTGACCGCAGACGATGATCTGTTCCTGAAACTGCACGCCCTGTACGGCAACGCCCTGGTCAATCAGCTGGCCTGGCGTTTCGACGAACCCGTGGATCCGGTTGTGCTGGAACGCTTTCACGCGCATCTGGCGCACGGCTTCCTGGCCCGGCGGGTGCGCACCACGGCGGTGCCCTTCGCCCGGCCGTGGTGGGTGCCCGCCGCACAGTCCATCCCGCTGACCGCACAGGCCGACACCGTGCCGGAAGACGGCGTGCTGGACTGGTTCTTCGACCAGAGCCGCGTCGATTTCGATCCGTCGGTGGGCCGGGTGTGGCGGCTCTCGTCCGCCCCGACCGATACCGGCGGCATGCTGCTGTCCCTGGTCACCTCGCATGTCGGCGCGGACGGGGGAGCGGTCCTCTACGCGGTCGGCGATGCCCTGGATCGCCTGGATTCCGGTGCGCCGGTGGATATCGCGACCAGCTCCGGCCGTCTCGTCGGCGACCTGCCGTCAACGGGGTTGTACCGCAGGCACTTCGCCGACGCGCTCGGTCAATTGCGCGCCGCCGCCAAGGGAATTCGCGCCGCCGTCGCCGCTCGCGATGTCCAGGAACCGGCGCGCAATCCACGCCCGGCCGAACCCGCCCTCGACCTGCCGGACCGGCACACCGCCGCGAGTCTCGTGGTGGAAGTCGGCCTGGCCGAATGGAATACGGTCGCCGCCGCACACCAGGGCACGGCCAACGGCCTCATGGTCGGGGTCGCGGTCGGCATTCTCGGCTGCACCGGGCGCATTGCCGACGGTGCCGAGGTGCGGGTGGACATTCCGCATTCCATGCGCCTGCCGGACGATCCACGCGGCAACGCCACCACCGGCCTGCCCATCGCCGTGCGCTACCGCGCGGGTGAGCTCACCGATCTCGTGCAGGTGCGCGCCGCGATCAAGAAGGCCGCGCGCGCGTATGCCGATCCGGCGACCACGCCAGCGCTCCAGCATCTGCAACCGGTGCAGATGATGCTGCCCAAATTCGTGCTCGACCGTTTCTCCCGCACCGCCAAGGCCCCCGAATGCCTGTGCACCAATCTCGGCGAAACCGGTCAGACCGTGGCGAGCTTCGCCGGTGTGCGCGCCCGCTCGGTGCTCATGCGCCCGGTGGTCTGCACCAATGACACCGAACTGTTCCGCCGCGTGGAGGTGGGTCTCAATCTCTCCTGGTCCAGCGATGGCGAAACCGTCACCCTGGCGGTGACCGGCGCGGATCCCGATCGTTTCCCGACCAGGGAGGCCCTGCGCGAATGCGTGGCCAAGGAGTTCGCCGCCTGGGGTCTGCACCCGGTTTTCTGGTCCTGAACCCGCGTCAGAGTAGACGTTACTATGGATAACAGATAACATGCGGGAAACCCGGACGACGGAGCCCGGGCATGAACAGACGAAGCGAGTACCTCAATGACGCGGCATGTCGACGTACTGATCATCGGCGCGGGCCTGTCCGGTATCGGCATGGCCTGCCATCTGACCCGGGAGAACACGGGTCGCAGCTATCTGATCCTGGAACGCCGCACCGCCATCGGCGGCACCTGGGACCTGTTCAAGTACCCGGGCATTCGCTCGGACTCCGATATGTACACCTTCGGCTACGGCTTCCGCCCGTGGATCGGCACCAAGGTGCTCGCCGACGGGCCGCATATCCGCCAGTACGTCGAGGACACCGCCGCCGAATACGGCGTCACCGAGCACATTCGCTTCGGCCGCAAGATGACCACCGCGAGCTGGGACAGCGCCGCCGGTCTCTGGACCGTGCAGGCCCTGAACGAGACCACCGGCGAGACCGAGACCTACACCGCGAACTTCGTGGTCGGCTGCACCGGCTACTACGACTACGACAAGGGTTACCGCCCCGAGTTCCCGGGTGAGCAGGACTTCACCGGGCAGATCATCCACCCGCAGCACTGGCCCGAGGACCTCGACTACACCGGTAAGCGCGTGGTGGTCATCGGCAGCGGCGCGACCGCCATCACGTTGATCCCGGCCATGAGCGATAAGGCCGCGCACGTCACCATGCTGCAGCGCTCGCCCACCTATATCGCCGCGCTGCCCGCCAACGATCCGGTCGCGGTCGGCCTCAAACTCGCGAAAGTGCCTGCCGCCATTGCCTATCGGGCGGGCCGGGCGCGCAATATCGCATTGCAGCGCGCGAGTTACCAACTGTCCCGGACCAATCCGAAGCTGTCCGCCAAGCTCATGCTGGCCGCGGTGCGCGCCCAGATCGGTTCCGGAATCGATATGCGGCACTTCACCCCGTCCTACAATCCGTGGGATCAGCGCCTGTGCGTGGTGCCCAACGGTGATCTGTTCAAAACGCTGCGCAGCGGTAAGGCGTCCATCGCCACCGATCAGATCGAGACCTTCACCGCGAACGGCATCAAGCTGCGCTCGGGCGAGGAGCTGGCCGCCGATATCGTCGTCAGCGCAACGGGTTTGACCGTGCAGATGCTGGGCGGGGCCACCCTCGAGGTGGACGGTGAGCAGCTGGCGACGCGAGATCTGGTGGCGTACAAGGGCGCTCTGCTCGGCAATGTCCCGAACCTCATGGTGATCCTGGGCTACACCAACGCCTCCTGGACCCTCAAGGCCGATCTGGCCGCGGAGTACTTCTGCCGCCTGCTCAACCATATGAAGGCCGAGGGCTACACCGAGGTCGTGGCCGTGCCCGAGGAGGGCGATCGCTCCGAGGCCTCGCTCATGGGCGGCGCGCTCACCTCCGGATACATCCAGCGCGGCGACGGTGTCATGCCCCGTCAGGGCACCCGCGGTCCGTGGCTGGTCATCAACAATTACTTCCGGGACCGCGCCATGCTGCGCAAGGGCGCGATCGAGGACGGCATCCTGCGGTTCCGCCGCCGGGTCCGCAAGGCCGAGCCGGTGGCGGCCGAATCACGTTCCGCCTGACCATGATCGCGTGACCACCGGGCGGTGGCGATGTCCCCTCCGCGCCACCACCGCCCGGCACCCGGTCAGGCTCTGGTGGTGCCGATCAGCAATGCCATCAGCACCAGGCAGGTGGCCGCGGTCATGGAGGACATGGCCCAGCGGCTGATATGCCTGCTGCCGGTGCGGATATTGGTGACGGTGGAGGCCCGGAACTCCCCGGTCCGGCTCCGATGTCCCTCGGCGAAGGCCGGATCACCGCTGTGCAGATCGGTGCCGAACCAGGGCAGGAAGTGCAGTGTCCAGCGCACGCCCGCGTCATCGGTGATGCGCAGGCGCATACCGGTGCGCCAGCGAATCGGCGCGAACGGCCGGGCCAGGCGCGAGATGAGCCCGATGCGCGCGCCCGCCACCACATGTACGAGTAGCGCTGCCGCCGCCACCGCGCCGACCGTGGCGGTCATGATCGCGCGTGAGAACGGCGGCAGGCCCTCCAGGAAGAGCGCGGCGGTGGCGAGCAGGAACCAGAACGGTTGCAGCACCGGCATTTCCATCGGTCTCGGATCCACGGTGACGGTGCCGGTCAGGCTCGACCGGCGGTAGCCTGCGGTCGGCAGCGGCACTGCCGCGATCCGAGGCAGCGGCTGTGCGCAGCCGGGGCGGTGCCCGGCCGCGATGTGACCGGTCCAGCCGCAGCGTTGACATCGGAGTGTGGCGTCGGAATACACAGGTTCTCCTGACTGCGGAGCTGATCGCGCTGTGCCATCCGAATCGACAGGCGCAGTACGACTTCCCGCAGGGTGGTGCCGAGTTCACCGGCCCGGATGGCGGCCAGTTCCAGGGCGAGTTCGCCGTCGGCGAGGGCGGGATCGCTCAGGATCTCGTCCAGCACCATGCCGCTGACGGCCTGTTCGAAGCTCAGCGGCCGGTCCGGCAGCCAGCTCAATTCCCACTCGTGTTCGGAAGTAGTTGAGCGCAGGGCGATTTCGGGAGTCACGTCACTGGTTATCAACCACGTGGTGAATGCGAGGGCCATGTGAACACCTCCTCGGGAAGTGCAGGCGATTCCGCGGCTGAAACCGCCTGTGCCATCAAGGGTATGCGATATCACACATGGCAAAAAGCGAGTTCTTGTGGTGCAGAGCGCTATTCGAGATCAAATCAGGATATGAAATATGCTTTCTGATGACTCAGTATCCGGAATCTGCTCACAAATAGGCCGGATCGCTTGAAAACCGAGGCGAAAATGCTTGCCGCAGAGCACGGGTGACTGCACCGCACGCTTCGAGTAGCCGCAGTTCGAGCCTGTTTTTTCTGCTGCAATCTTGCAAATCGAAAACTCGCCGGACTTGCCTGGCACACATGACACATCGTGCTTACTATGGGTGCCGCATGGCACGTGGTGGCACGGCTAATTTTCGGAACTCTGATGGGAGAGGCAGCATGTCTCGCTCAGCCGCGGACGGCGAGCAGGTCGGTGAGCTGGTCCGCCGACTCCGCAAGGAACGCGATCTCACGCAGTTGCATCTGGCCGAACAGGTCGGCTGCTCGCGCAGTCTGATCCAGCAGATCGAGAACGGCACTCGCATACCGCCGCTCGCGCTGCGGGAGCGACTGAGTTCGGTTCTGGGCGAACGCATGCCGGTCGTCGGCACCGAGACGCAAGCCGATCTGGTCAGCAGCGATCTGCGCATGCAGTTCAACATCCTGCTCGGCAAGGATCCGGAATCGGTCGCCCGGGTGCTCGCCATCGCCCAGAGCCTGATCGATGTCGGCGCGGCGCGCAGCGAGGTCACCCCGCTCGGCTTCATCGCCAAACGGCAACTCGAACGCGCGGAAGAGCTTTTGACCCAGATCCCTTCGGGTAGTGCCACGGTATGGGAGTGGAACACCATCAATGACTGGCTGACCGTGCTGGGCCGCGCGTCCCGGGCGATCTGCGCCATTCACACCGCGGATCTCGGTGCCATCGGCGGTGACCTCGGCGATGAATACCACCTGGAGATCATGCGCATCGCGCGCGCCGGGGTGTCGGTGCGCCGGCTCTACGTCATCGACGCCATCGCCGATGTGGTGCCCTACGAGGACAAGATCTGGCAGCAGGTGCGCGCCGGGGTCGAAACGGTGCTGGTGGATCGCGCACACGCCAGCAACGCGCAGAGCATGTTGATCGTCGACGAGAGCTATGTGACCACCGGCGAATACGATTACGCGCGGCGCGAACGCGTCGCTACCCGCTTCTCCGCGCTCAAACACGATGTGCAGTTCGCGCAGAGCAGGTTCGACAAACTATACGAACTCAGGAGTGCCGGAATGGCCCTCGTGGTCAACGAAATCATGGCGCAGCCCACGCTGGCGCGGTTTTCGAGGCTCGGACCCGAAGACAGCCGTGCGCTGTTCCGCGACGCACTGGCCCAATCCTGGGCCGAGGGCGCGGGCGCGTCGAGCGGTGAAGGCGGGTACCGGTGACCGAACGCACGGCAGTGCTGTGCCCGGACCCGGTGCGGTTGACCAATCGCTCCGATGAGCGCAAACAGGCCGCACGCGCCTTCCTCGGCCCCGATCCGCTGTTCCCGGGGACCCGGGGGCGGACCTATCCGGGCATCATCGATGCCTACCACGGCGAGACCGGCTTGGAGATGGACGAGCTCACGGTCGCGGCCCTGAACACCGCCTGGCATGAGCTGATGACCCGCACCCAGCCCGACGAGTACCGGGACGGACGGCTCTACGACAAGAAGCAGCCCCTGGTACTGCGAAAGCTGGCCGCGGACAGTCTCTTCCAGCGGCTGCACGCGCCCGTGCCGGAGGTGGCGGGCGTACGGGTCGATCCGGCCGAGGTGCTGGTGTGCCCGTACTCGAGCACGGTGTTGCTGGAGGAGGCCATCGCCACCATCGCGCGGCCGGATGGCGTGCTGGTGTGTCCCGAGGGGTATTACAAGAGCGCCAGCGTGCATATCGCCAAGTACGGATTGCGCATGGTGTCCAGCGCGGCGACGGCCGATCGCGCGTTCAAGATCGATCCCGTCGAATTGGCGCGGACGCTGGAACTCCATGCCGCACAGGGGAATCTGTGCGGGGTCATGCTCACCCTCCCCGGCAATCCGGTGGTCGCGGACTACACCGTCGCGGAACTGACCGAGATCGGCCGGGTGCTGGTCGCGGCCGGGGTGCCGATCATCTGCGATATGTCCTTCGATCTGCTAGTCGATGATCATCTACCGATCGCCGCGATCACCGTGCCGACCGCGGACGGTCCCGTGCGGCTCTACGATCGCGTGCTCAGCATCACGGGAAACTCCAAGGCGTACAACGCCTTCGGCCCGAACAAGATCGGCGCGGCGTGCTCGGGCGACAGCGCCTGGCTCGATGAGATCCGCGCGCGGCTGGCCGTATCGTTCCAGCGCGAGACCACCCACCTGGCGCGCGCCACCATCGAACACATCTCCCCGGATCAGCTGGCGCACAACCGAAGCCGCCTGCGTGCTCAGGTCGATACGGCCTGGGAACTGCTGGCGGCGGTCAATCTGCGGCTCGGCGCGGAGCTACTGCATCCGCTCGGCAGCAGACAGGGCATGTTCGTCACGGTCGAATTCGACGCCGAACTGCTCACCGCCGCCGGTGTGCACACCAGCCCCGAACTGGAGGATCTGCTGCTCACCATGGCGGGAATCGACAGTGTCGCCCTGGGCCGCACCGGTTCCCACCGCCTCGGCGTCCGCCTCAACGCGGCCGCCCCGCGTTACGGCGCGGGCCAGGAGGACCGGGCATTGGAGCTGCTGCACCAACTCTTCGATCGCCTCGAATGCCTCATCGAACGCCTGCGCGGCGGCATGACGTACGGGGATGCCTTGTCGGAGCGGCACATTCCCGCCATCGCGTCCTGAGCTGGGAACCGGCCGTCCGCGGATCCCGAGAGGTGATCCGCGCGACGTCATGCTCCCGGCATGAACAGGACGCGGATGAAGCTCGCCACCGGGACGGCTCGGATCAGCTCAGGGTCAGCACCGATTCCAGGGGCAGGCGTAGTGAGCGGGCGGTGGGCGGGGCGGCGTGCGCCAGGCGGAAGAGCAGGACTTCGGCGTGGTCGGCGGGGGTGTCGAAGAGGCGGCGATAGCGCTGGCGCAGGGTGGTCAGCTGCGTGCGTTCCTTGGGGTCCAGGCCCGCGCCGCCACCGCGTTCCAGGCGGGCGAAGAGGTAGGGCAGGGCCGTCATGGGTTGCAGTGCGATGGACTCCCGGGTGGCGGTGAGCCACAGGCGCTGCATGATTCGGCCGCCGCGCAGATAGCTTTCGCGGCCGATACCGGGAACGGTGAGCAGGCAGACGGCGGAGGCCGAGGCGACGGCACTGCGCGCGAGGTCCTCCAGTGCCCGCCCGCCGCCGATATCGCGCAGACAGCGCATGACATTCCAGTCGCGGACCAGGTGCAGGGCGGTGCGTTCGGCGGCGGTCAGTTCGGCGGTGGCCAGATCGAGGCCGTGCCGCTGGGTGCGGGCCTCCTCCGGGGTCCAGCGATAACCGCGCATGGCCTGGTGATGCATCGACTCGTTCAGCAGGGTAAGGCGGTCCGCCGCACCTATGAGTGCGCCTGCCTCGTCGAGATCCTTTGGTGTGCAAAGGAATTGCAGATTCGCGTCATGCGATTCGGCGGTGGTGGCGAGCAGGTCGGATATCCGTGGTTCGAGTTCGCGGTGTTCCTGGCGGACGCGATTGGTGATCCGGGTGACCAGGTGCGAGCCGAGCCGGTCGACGGTGAATGTCGCGGGTGCGGGCGTGAATTCGACGGTCGCCACCAGATCGGGTGCGGTGGGATCGGGCCAGGTCTCGGGGTGCGCGCACAGCCCGAGTTGGGCGGCGGCCAGCTCGATATTCTCCAGCAGCGCACCGAAACCCACCCAGGTGGCGCAGTTCTCGAAATCCAGGGCGGGCAGATCGCGCGCCGGATCGTGGCGGCATTCCAGCCGGGCGTGATCGCGCCGCCAGTGCAGCGTCCAGGGCTGGGCATTGTGCGCGGACGGGGCGAGGGTGCCCAGGGCGGCGATCCAGCGCACGGCGTCATCGGCGAGCACCTCGCCGTTGTTCGATACGTCTCGGCCGGTGGGTTTCGGCGGTAGCGACGGGGTGGTACGAGCTTCGGGTGCGATGGCGAATTGCGGTGCGGGAGTGACCGGTTCGCGGTAGAGCGCATGGCGTTCGGTGACGAGTTCGCCCGGGTCGACGTGATAGCGGCCGGAGGGGATGTCCTCGCCCAGGAGCAGGCGGCGGGCGGTGTCCGCGAGTATCGCGCCGCCGAGTGCCACGCCCGAGGCCAGTTGCGGCCAGCTGCCGATGGAGTGGCCGACCTCGGGTAGCGACGCGGCGGCACGGGTGCTGGGCGCGCCGAGGATGGCCATGATGTGCGGGATCTTGTCCCGGGTGGACAGGCCCCGGAGCTCCTCCGCGCGCAGCGATCCCAGCAGGCCGTGCAGCAGCGGCCGGCCCGGCTCCAGGTCGAAGCGTTCGACGTCCAGCATGCCGCGGTCGCTGGTCTCCATCAGTACCGGAATGCCGTGCGCGCGTGCGCGTTCCCGGATCAGCACCTTGGTGTGCAGGTCATCGCATTCCTCGATGAGCAGGTCCAGCCGCCCACCGCCGAGCAGGAAGTCGTCGACGAACGAGTCGCGAATACCGTTGCTGTGCAGTTCGATTCGCAGGAACGGATCGATCTCCAGCAATTGCCGGGCGGCCAGCACCGTCTTGTCGACGCCGAGGTCGGCCACCCGCGCGCGCAGCCGGTTCAGATTGGTGAGGCCGAGCCGGTCGAAGTCGGCGAGTTTGAACTCCCCGCCGATGCCCTCCATCGCGAGGGTGACCGCCGCGGCGTTGCCGACCGAGAGCCCGACGATGCCGATGCGCATACCGGCCAGCCGCTGCTGTTCCGCGCGGGTGATCTTGTACCGATTGCGGTCGGCGCGCACCGCGCGGAACTCCTTCTCGGGCAGCAGATGTACGAGATCGCCCGTCCACGGGTACCAGACCCAGACGCCGTACTCGGCGAGATCGCCCGGCGTCGCCGTACCGCGTGGTGTTCCGAGTTGCCGCAATTGTCCGGTAATCGTGTCATGTATTCGCGGGTCGGCCGAGGCGCGGAGTTCGGCGAGCGCGAGCCGATCCCTTTCCGAGGCCGCATTGAATTGAACTGGCCGCCATTCAGAATTGCTCGCGTCGATCCGGGTCCGCATTATTCAGGTCTACACCCGGAACACTCGATCATGGCTATGATTGGAATAGCTGATCACTGGCTGAATATCGCCTGTTTCCATTGCTCTACTGCGTCATCGAATGCTGCGAACTGGTGCTCGGGGGAGAGGAAACCAGTCGTGACCGTGTCATCGGCTCCGACCGTCGTGCTGCGCTTTCCGGGCACGCTCACCACATCGCATCTGGAGGCCGCGCGGGGTCCGATCCGCGTGGAGATCTCCGATGCCGCCCTGCACGACGTTCGGGAGTGCCGCGACTTCGTCGATGAGCTGATCCGTTCCGGCAGACCGGTTTACGGCGCCACCACCGGCTACGGCGCACTCGTCGGCTATCACGCCGAGCCCGACGGCGCCGAACATTCGCGGGGCCTGGTCGATTTCCTCTCCGTCGGCCAGGGACCGCCGCTGCCGCCGGAGTTGGTGCGCGCCATGCTGCTCGCGCGGGTATGGAGTCTGGCGCACGGCAATTCCGGCGTCTCGCCCGCGATACTGCACCGCCTGGTCGAGGTGCTCGGCACCGGCTTGGCCCCGGTGGTGCCGGAGTACGGATCCGTCGGCGCGAGCGGGGATCTGGTGCCGCTCGCGCACGCCACCGCCGCGCTCATGGGGCGCGGGGACATGTTCGAGGGGGTGGAACGGCTACCCGCCGGGGTCGCGCTCGCCCGTGCGGGCCTGTCGCCGCTGCCGCTGGCGGGCCGCGATGGACTGGCGCTGGTCAACGGCACCGCACTGACCGGCGCGGCGGGCGGGCTGGCCTGTGCGCAGGCGTCGCGCGCGGTGCGCACCAGCCTGCTGCTCACCGCCGCGCTCGCCGAAATCCTAGGTGTGGACACCGAATTCGCCGATGCGGCGCTGGCCGAAGCCTCGGGGCACGGCGGCGCGGAGATGGCGGCCCGGCTGCTGCGCGCTCTGCTGGCGGGTTCGGTGCCCTCCGGTACGCGTCCGCTACAGGAGCCGTACAGCCTGCGCTGTGTACCGCAGCTGGTCGGCGCGGCGCTCACCTCGGTCCGGCACTCGACCAGCGTCGTCACCGCCGATCTCAATGGGGTCAGCGACAATCCGCTGTTCTTCCCGCGGGTGGGGGAGGTGGTGCACGGCGGCAATTTCTTCGGTCAGCCGGTCGCCTTCGCCGCGGATCTGGTCTCCAGCGCGCTCACCCAGCTCGCCAATCTCGCTGAGCGGCAACTGGATCTGCTCATGGATCCGCACCGCAATACGGGCTTGCCCCCGTCGCTGTCCGCCGCGCCGGGCCGCAGACATGGGTTGACCGGTGTGCAGATCGCCGCCACCGCCATCGTGGTGGCCATGCGGCGCGCGGCCATTCCCGCTGCGATGCAGAGCATTTCCAGCAACCAGCACAACCAGGACATCGTCCCGTTCGGCACGCAGGCCGCGCTCACCGCGTACGAGCAGGCGCGCAAGCTGCGCTGGATACACGGTTCGCTGGCGGTGGGGTTGCGGCAGGCGCTGCACCTGGCGGACGACCCGCCGCTGTCGGCGGCCGGTGCGGCCTTCTTCGAACAGCTCTGCGCCGCAGTCGCTCCCGTGGATCCGGACCGGCCGCTCGATGTGGATGTGCGCCGCGCGGCCGATCTGCTGGACGACATATCGGCCGCCGAAACGGAATTCGAAGGGCAATGGAAATGACCGTCGCACCGGACGACCCCGGCAAACTGCTGCTGTGCCTCGAATCCACGGTGGGTGCACCACAATCCGATATCGAGCAACTGCCCTGGCTGGTCGAGTTGCGTGAATTCCGGGCGCGCATAGCGTGGAACAGCGGCCGTCGCCCCGATTTCCGGCAAACCGACGGCACTTTCGCCGATCCGGACCCGCACGATCTGCGCGCCTATCACCTCATGGTGCGAACCGATGCGGGCGAGCTGATCGCGTGCTGTCGCTACGCGCCGCTGGAAGCGCTGCCGTGCAGTCGAATTCGCGAACTCGATCCGGTGGGAGCGGACCGCATCGCTGGCGAACTCGGTTGTCTGGACGCCGAAATGCTGGAGGGCGGACGCCTGCTGGTCGCCATGCAGTGGCGGCATTACGGCCTCGCGACCGAACTGCTGCTCGCCGGAACGGCTTTGGCGCGGCTACTCGACCGCCGCGCCATCTGGGGCACCGCCGGGGTGCGCGACGGGCAGGAGCATGTGTTCCTGCGCCTGGGCTACCACTGTGCGGCGGCCGATCTCATCCCCGCCCCGCACTACGATGACGAACTCCGCATCATCGTGTGCGATCCGGCGCGCGTTCCGGCCGCCATCGAACCGCGCATCACCGCGCTCGCCACCGAACTGCGCGGTCTGCTCGGCCGTATCGAACCCCACCGCACCGGAGCGTGAATCATGCCAGTTCCGGTACCGGTGGATATTTCGCACCGGATGCCGGATGGGCAGACTTGGTAGATGACGATCGCGTCGAATCCGGCCCTGCTGTCCGATACCGTCCGGGAGGCGTTCGCCCCGACGGTCACCTATCTGAACGCGGCCGGGTACGGACTCATGCCCAGCGCGGTGCTGCATGCCGTCGAAGCGGCCGAACGCGGCAGGGCGAGCGGTGAATTCGAGATAGCGGACGTCGACGCCACCATGCGCGCCTGCCGTGCCGCCTTCGGCGCACTGGTCGGGGTGCGCCCGGACCAGGTGGCGGTCGGGGCGCAGGTGTCCCAACTCGTCGGGCTGATCGCACAGAGCCTGCCCGCCGGTGCCCAGGTGCTGGTGGGCGAACACGAATTCACCTCGGTGACATGGCCTTTCCTGGCGCGCGATGATCTGCGGGTGCGGATCGTTCCCATGGCGGAACTGACCACCTCGGTGCTGCCGGAGGACGATGTGGTGGCCGTCGCCGCGGTCCAATCGGCCGATGGCTACGTGGTGGACGCCGCAGCGCTGACCGCCGCCGCACACGCCAACGGCGCGCGCGTACTGCTCGATGTGAGTCAGGCCGCGGGCTGGCTGCCGGTGCACGACACCGGCGCGGATTGGATTGTCAGCGTCGGGTTCAAATGGCTGCTGGGTCCCAAGGGCACCGCCTTCCTGGCCGGAACCGATGCCGCGCTCGATGCGCTGCGCCCGATCGCCGCGGGCTGGTACGCGGGGGACGAGCCGTGGCAGACCTGTTATGACGCGCCGCTGCGACTGGCGAGCGATGCCCGCAGATTCGATGTCTCGCCGGTCTGGCCCGCCTGGCTCGGCCAGCAACCGGCGCTGGAACTACTGCTCGAGGTGGGGATCGAGAACATCCGGCGGCACAATCTCGCGCTCGCGAACCGCCTGCGCACGGGTCTCGGTCTGCCCGTGGGTAATTCGGCCATTCTGTCGGTGCCGGTGACACCGGAGACGCTGGAGCGATTGCGCTCCGCGCGGGTGATCGGTGCGGTGCGAGCCGGGCGGCTGCGGCTGGGCTGCCACCTCTACAACACCGAGGCCGATATCGACCGGGCCTTGAACGTGCTCACCGATCACTGACCGGTCAGATCGGCTGGAAGCCCGCGCCCAGGCCGCCGTGCGCGTCCGCGTCCGCCCGGATCGCGTCGAAGGACACCGCGACCACTGGTGAATGCAGTGGATTGGCGGAATTGGTGCAGCTGAAACGCATTCCGGCGGTGTCACTGATCAGCGCCCGCGATACCAGCCCCACCAGCCGATTGCCGACGGTCAGCGGACCGCCCGAATCGCCGTAGCTCGAACACGCCTGATCGATGAAACCGCCCGGCCCCGCGGACCATACGACACCGCAGGCGAATCCGATGGTGCGCCCGTTCTGGCAGGCCACATCCAAAGCGGTGGGCGCGGAGCCGATTTCGGTGATCGTGGTCGCACCCACCGTGCGCAGCGGGGTCACTTTGGCGGGATCGAATTCGATGACGCCGTAATCGAGATCATTGTCGGAGTCCCGCATCACCCCGACCACGCCCGCGTCCGGGAACTGCTCGCCGCGCACCGGCGTCCCCGCTTCGGCGCAGTGTCCGGCGGTGAAGCCGACCAGGCGGCCGGCGGCGTCATTGCCGATGGTGGTGAGCGTGCATTTGGTGGACCGGCCGAGCACGATTCCGGATCCGCCGCCCAGCGCGGCCTCGGTCTCGCCCGGCGCGGCCTGCGCCTGCGTGACCGGCAGCCCGAGCATGGCCATCATGACGGCGGGCACGGCCCACCGGCGAAATCCGAGCATCTGGAACCACCCATCCGTCTCGACACCCTCCGACCTCGGAGTTGCCCTCAGTTTGCCATTGCGGTGCATGGACGGGGCATACCCGGTGCGCCCGCCGTCACGCTCGCCGGTCGATATTCGGCGTGGCGGCGGGTGCGGCCGGTTTCCGGGTCAGCGCGACCAGAGCGCGCGCTGACCGGCGAAGGGATCGGCCTGCACCCGGGGTGAATCCGACCAGATCATGGTCTGGCGCTGCTCCAGGGTGTAGCGCGGCCAGGCCGCACCCGGATCGCCGGAGGTGATGAAGGACACCCAGGATTTGTGCACCGCGTCCGCGAGGGACTGCGGTGGATTGTCACCGGCCACCGCGGTGACGCCCTGCGCCTTCAGGCAGTCGAAGGCGAACGGCACATCCAGACAGTGGAAGGAACTGCCCTGGAATTTCGGCGCGCTCGACGCCCAGGTGAACTCGTACAGCCAGGTGGGCTGATTGCGGGTCGCGCGGTCCTCGGCCAGCCGGTAGGTGGGCGCGCGCAGCAAGAGATCACTCTGCGCCTGGCCGAGCAGCTGTGCGGCATTGTCACCCGGGTACGCGGTGCGGAAGGCGTCGATATCGCCGGGCGGCAGGCCCATGGCGGCGAAAGCGACGGGCAGGGTGGCATCGGTGACCGGCTGCTCGCTCGCCATACCGTTGAATTCGTCACGGGTGAAGCCGAGCAGCAGCGGAACATTGATCGCCCCACCGGATTTCAGCAGCTCCGGGGTGGACTGCGGAATGGTGCGGCCGTCGGCGAACGGGGCCAGTCCCAGGGCGGACACGGTCCCGCTGTCGGGGCCGATGGCGCGCAGCTTATCCTCGAGATCCTGAATCTGGCTGCCGGACAAACCATTCAGCGCCGCCGTGGTGGCGGGCAGGCCGGTGCGCCTGGTGAACAGTTCGGCCTCGGCCACCGCGGTCGCCAGATCATTGGGCTGGGACACCGCGCCGGAGGCCGAAATACCCGCGTGGAAAAGACCTTTCGCGGACGGTGCGGCCATGAGCGCCCACACCGCGCCGCCGCCCGCGGACTGCCCCGCGATCGTCACCCTGCCCGGATCACCGCCGAAGGCCGCGATATTGTCGCGCACCCAGGTCAGCGCCGCGATCCAATCCAGCACCCCGCGATTGTCCGGTGCGCCCTGGACCCGCAGGAACCCCTCGATGCCGAGCCGATAACCGACGGACACCACGATCACGCCGTCCCGATTGAAGGCCGCGCCGTCGTACCAGGGACTGGCCGCACTGCCCGCCACGAAGCCGCCGCCGTGAATCCACACCAGCACGGGCAGTTTCGCGCCGGTATCGGGTGTGAAGACGTTCAGGTTGAGCACCCCGTCGCCCGGGATGCTGGGCTCCGGAATCGCGGTCACCTCGGAGAGTCCCTTGCGCTGCGCGGTGGGCCCGTACTTCGTGCAATCGAGCGGCTCGCGCCACGGGGTCGGCGGCACCGGGGCCGCGAATCGCAGCTCGCCCACCGGCGGCTGCGCATAGGGGATACCCAGATACGCGGTGCCGGTCTCGCGCCGCACCCCTGTGACCGGTCCGTACGTGGTGGTGATCGTGTCCGCCGGGCCGGTCTTGTCATCGGACTTGCTGGTCGAACACGCGGTGGCCAAGGCCAATACGCCCGTTCCGAGCAGGAGTGAGCGGCGTCCGAAGTGCGGTACTGGCATGGCGAACCTCTGGTCCATATTTAAGTCAACGGTTGAAATAATTATGGGCCAGCATAATGTCGACCTGTGAAGCACGCATCCTCGGGCAGCCCCGACGCCTCGGCAGCGCAGACCGCCCCGGTCGCGCCGTGAGTGCGGGGGACGCGGCCCTGCGCGGGGATCTCGCGCGCCGCCCGGCCGATTCCGCCGCGGTGCGCCGCCGCAATCTGGGTGCGGTGCTCCGGCATATCGCCGAGCACGGTGCGTGCGCGCGGACCGATATCGCCGCCGCCACCGGATTGGCGCACGGCTCGGTGACCGCGCTCGTGGGAGATCTCATCGAGCGTGGACTCGTGCGCGAGGACGATGCGCTGCGCAGCGGCGGCCGGGGTCGGCCGGGTCGGCCGCTGCGGCTGGTCGCGCGCCGGGCGCTGTCGGTGGCCGTGCAGATCACCTCCGAACAACTGCGCGTCGTCGTCGCCGACCTCGGGGGCGTGATCGTCTGGCGCGAGTCCGCCGCGCATCACAGCGCGCCCGGCCGACCGGAATCCATGGCCGATGCGGTCGCGGCGGCGGTCCTGCGCGCCGGGCGCTTCGCTGTCGCCGCGATGCCGGTGACAGGCTCGGGCGGGAGCGATTCCGCCACAGGGTCTTCCGCCACTATTGCGGCCGCACCCGGGGACGCGCGATCGGAGGAGCCGAATTCGGCGGATTCGGTGCTGGTGCGAATCGTGATCGCGATGGCGGGGCCGGTGCGCGACGATGCCGCGCAAACCGTCATGGCTGCTGCGGATTTCGGATGGTTGCGACCTGTGCGGCTGGGTGAGCTGGTGGGGGAGCGGCTGCCGGGGATCGGCTGCCCGATCGATGTGGTCAATGACGGGAACTCGGCGGCGCTGGCCGAGTACCACGCGCGGGCGCGGCGCGGCAGGCTGGTGTTGATCGAGGCGGGCACCGGTATCGGCGGTGGCGTTGTATTGAACGGGCGCATCGAGATCGGCAGTCACGGGGTAGCGGGAGAGCCGGGGCATCTGCCGGTCGCGCTGGACGGGCCGGTATGTCTGTGCGGGGCGCGCGGGTGTCTGGTTCTCTACGCCGGTCCGGAGGCGGTGCTCACCGCCGCCGGGCTGGGGGAGGAGCTCGCGCACGCGGGGCTGGAGACCGCCGCGGCGCGGTTGATCGATGCGCTGGCGGTGGGCGACCCGCGGGCCGTGCGTGCGCTCGAGACCGCCGGACATGCGCTCGGCGCGGCGATTCTGGGCATCACCGCACTGCTGGATGTGGATGAGGTCGTGCTCGGCGGGCTGCTGGCGCAATGGTTTCCCTGGCTGGAGCCGACCATCACGGCTCGGCTGGCCGGGCGGCGGGCACTGGCGCGCGGGGTGGAACTCGGAATCGGACCGGCGGTGCTGGGGGAGGACGCCATGCTGCTCGGGGCAATCGAATTCGCCAGGCGCACAGTGCTTTCCGACCCGGCCACGGTGCCGGTGCGGGTGGACTCGCCCGGGATCTGAAACACGCCAGCAGTGGCGTGACCTGGCGGTTCGGCAAAGATCGCCACAGATTCGCTGATCTGACCGCGAGTGGTGGTTTCATAGCGGAATGGATCTGCGGCCGGACCTGCGTGGCACTGTCGGCGACCTCATGCCCGAGCTGAAGGATCTGCTCGAGCGGCTGGTCGCAATCCCCTCCATCGCCTTCCCGGACTATCCGAAAGAGAATGTGCAGCGCGCGCACGATCTGGTAGCGGATGAGTTGCGAAAGTCCGGAGTCGCGGATATCTCGGTATTGAATCTGCCGGATACCTCCCCGGTCATCTACGGCCGGATTCCACCGCCGCCCGGCGCGCCGACGGTACTGCTGTACGGCCACTACGACGTTCAGCCCTCGGGCGATGAAAGTCTGTGGAATACACCGCCGTTCACGCCGACCGAAAAGGACGGCGCGATCTACGGGCGCGGCGCGGCGGACTGCAAGGCCAATGTCGTCGCCCATATCGGGGCGCTGCGGGCCTACGGCGGCAAACCACCGGTCGGGGTCACCATCGTCATCGAGGGCCAGGAGGAGTACGGCTCCGGCTTCGACGACTATCCGGGGGAGAAGCCGGACCTGTTCCAGGCCGATGCCCTGCTCATCTGCGATGCCGGGAACATTCGCGCGGGCACCCCAACCCTGGTCACCGCATTGCGCGGTGTCGCGGACGTTTTCGTCGAGGTACGCACGCTCGCCGCCCCCGTGCACTCGGGGCAGTTCGGCGGTGCCGCCCCGGACGCGCTGCTCGCACTGGTGGCCGGGCTCGCCACCCTGCACGACGCGGATGGCAATGTGGCCGTGAAAGGTCTGCGCCGGGACGACTGGACCGGTGCGAACTACACCGACCAGGAATTCGCCGAAATCACCGGTATGGCACCGGGAATGCCGCTGCTCGGCACCGGACCGATCGGTGAGCGCATCTGGTACGGCCCGGCCATCACGGTGATCGGCCTGGACGCGCCGCCGGTGAAAACCGCTGCGTCGGCGGTGGTTCCGTATGCCAAGGCATATCTGAATGTGCGCGTGCACCCGGAGCAGGATCCGGCCGAGGGGCAGCGCGCGGTCATCGAACACCTGAAGAAGGTCAAGCCGTACGGCATCGAATTGACCGTCACGGGTGGTGATGTCGGCGCCGGATTTGCCGCCGGGACAACCGGTCCCGCGTACGCCGCCATGCGTGAGGCCATGGGTAAGGCGTGGAATACCGAGGTGGTCGATTCGGCCATGGGCGGCTCCATTCCGCTCACCAATTCCATGGCCGCGGCCAATCCGAACGCCGAGGTGATCATGATCGGCGCGGAGGACTCCAAATGCAATATGCACGGCTTCAATGAGCGAGTCCTGTTGAGCGAGTTGAGCAATACCGCACTCGCCGAGGCCGAGTTCTTCCAGCTGTTCGCGAACAGGATGCGCAAATGAGCGACACCACGGTGGCCGATCCGGCTCCCGCTCCGAAACCCGCGCAGCACAAGAAGAAACGCGGCTTCCCCTCCACCTACACGATTCTGGCGGGCGTCACGGTCGCGGTGTGGCTGGCGGCCTTCGTGATTCCGCCGGGCGCGTACCAGGTGGACGACAAGGGCCACACCATCGCCGGGTCGTACCACCGCATCGAGGGTGCGAAGGGTTTCGGCGAGCGCCTGCGGGATCTGTTCCTCGCGCCGGTGAACGGGCTCTACGGGATTCAGGGGCAGGACGGTCAGGTCGCGCCCGACAGCTCCGGAGCGCTCTACGGTGCGGCGGCGGTGTTCCTGTTCGTGCTCGCGGTGGGCGCGTTCATCACCGTCGCCTTCGCCACCGGCGCGCTGGACAGCGGAATCGGGCGGCTGGCCTACAAATTGCGCAGCCGGTCCTTCCTGCTCATCGTCGGCATCATGGTGGTGTTCGCCATCGCGGGCACGGTGGAGGGCTTCGCTGAGGAAACGCTGGGCTTCTACGCACTGCTGGTCCCGCTGATGCTCGCGCTCGGTTATGACCGCATGACGGCGGTCGGGGCGATCATCGCGGGCGCGGGCATCGGCGTGCTGTGCTCCACGGTCAACCCGTTCGCCACCGGTACCGCCTCCTCGGCGGCGAATGTGGCCATCGGCGACGGCATCGTGCTGCGGCTGGCCATGCTGGTGGTGCTCACCATCGTCACCGTCGCGTATGTGCTCTGGTACGCCCGGCGGGTCAAGAACGATCCGGACAAGTCCTGGTCCGGCTGGCAGCCCGGGGACCGGGATGTGAAAGCCGAAGAGCATGAACCGGATCCGCTGACCGCGCGGCAGGTGGCGGTGCTCTGGCTGGTCGGGCTCACCTTCGCGTTCATGATCTTCTCGATCATTCCGTGGGGCACGGTGATCAATGGCCCGGACGCGAAATCCTTTCCGTGGGAACTGGATTGGTACTTCCCGGAGCTGACCGCGCTGTTCCTGGTCGGTGCGGTGGTGATCGGCCTGGTGGGCGGGCTCGGTGAGGGCAAGATGTCCGAGGCCATCGGCAAGGGATTCGGCGATTTCGTCGGCGCGGGCATCGTGATCGTGCTGGCGCGCGGGGTCACGGTGATCATGAACAACACCCAGATCACCAGCACCGTGCTGCATGCGCTGGAAGGGGTGGTGACCGGGACGTCGTCGGCGGTGTTCGCGGTCGCGGTATTCCTGGTGAATGTGCCGCTCGCCTTCCTGATTCCGTCCACGTCGGGGCATGCCACGCTGGCCATGCCGATCATGGCCCCGCTCGCGGATTTCGCGAATGTGCCGCGCTCGCTGGTGGTCACGGCATGGCAGTCGGCCTCGGGCTGGGCGAATCTGGTCACGCCGACCACCGCCGTGGTGACCGGTGGTATCGCACTGGCCAAGGTGCGCTACGACCGGTACGTCAAGTTCATCGCGCCGCTGATGGGCATTCTGTTCGTGCTGATCTGTGTGTTCCTGGCCGTCGCGGCCTGGATCGGCTGACTCAGCGAATCAGGTTGTGCCAGCACCGTTCCAGATGTGCGGCCATATCGAAGCTCGGATCGATGAGCCAGCGCGATTGCAGGCCGTCGGCGAGGGAGAACAGGGTGGTGGCGGCGTCGTCGGGGTCCAGGTGCGCGGGCAGTCGCCCGGCATCGCGCAGGGCGCGCAGCGAGTGCGAAAAGCCTTCGATGCCAAGGCGATACCGTTCGCGCATATAGTCGTGCGCGGGGTGGCGGGGGTCGGCGGCGGCCGCCTGCATATGGGTGAACAGTTCGATGAGCCCCGGCACCCGGGCATTGCGCCGCACCACGTCGATGAAGGCTTCCGGAGTGTATTCGGCCGCGGCCGCCACATCGGTCTCATCGCGGCGGCGCAGCACCGCGACGAACAGTTCCTCCTTGGAACCGAAGTAGTGCAGCAGACCGCCCTGGCTCAGGCCGACCGCCTCGGCCAGTTCGGCGACCGAGGTGGCCAGATAGCCGCGCTCGGCAATGGTGCGCAGCGCGGCGTCGAGAATCTGCTCTCGCCGCTCGATGCCCTTGCCGTAGGGTCCCCGTTTCGCCACGCACAGAGTCTAAAGCCAGGTCCGGGGTGTTCTTGCCACTCAAAACCGAGCGCTGTACGGTTTTCAATGCGGCCACTGCCGCGCACAAGCGAAGGAGAATCCGGTTCCGATGCGTGTCCGTCCTCGATATTTCGCCCCCGCCGCCCTGGTCGCCGCCACCCTCGTACTCGGCATCACCCCGGCCGCCGCCCGGCCCGCCGCGCCGACTCAGGTCGCGCCGCTGGGCAGCGATTTCCTCTGGGGCGTGGCGGCCTCCGGTTTCCAGTCCGAGGGCGACGCCCCCGACAGCAATTGGTCGCGCTACGTCGCGCAGGGCAAAACCGATGACCCGTACCGGGACTCGATCGACTTCCACTCCCGCTTCCGCTCGGATATCCAACTCGCCAAGAACCTGGGCGTGAAGGTGTACCGCATGGGCATCGAATGGGCCCGCGTACAACCACAACCCGGCGTATGGGACGAGAACGGCCTGAAGTTCTACGACGACGTCATCTCCACCATCACCGCCGCGGGCATGCAGCCCATGCTCACCCTCGACCACTGGGTCTACCCCGGCTGGGAGGTCGATCGCGGCGGCTGGAACAACCCCGCCATCGTGTCGGACTGGCTCGCCAACGCGCGCACCGTCGTGGACCGCTACGCCCATTTCAATCCGCTCTGGGTCACCTTCAACGAGCCGGTCATGTACATGCTCAACGAGACCCGTCACGGCGGCATCTCGGCCGCGACCATTCCGGCCATGACCGATCGAATCGCCCAGGCGCACAACGGCATCTACGACTACATCCATCGGGTGCAGCCGGGAGCCATGGTGACGAGCAATGTCGCCTACATCCCGACGGCCGAGGACGCGATCAACGGCCCGCTCATGAACGCGATCGCCACCAAGCTGGACTACATCGGCATCGACTACTACTACGGCATGTCCCCGGACGATATGCGCGCCATCTCCACCGAACTCTGGAAGAACTCATTGCAGCCCGAGGGCATCTACTATGCGCTGCAACACTATTCGCGGGCCTTCCCGGGTAAGCCGCTCTATATCGTCGAGAACGGCATGCCCACCGAGAACGGCCTCCCGCGCGCCGATGGCTACACCCGTGCCGACGACCTCCGCGATACCGTCTACTGGATCCAGCGCGCCAAGGCCGACGGTATGAACGTCATCGGCTACAACTACTGGAGCCTCACCGACAATTACGAATGGGGTTCCTACACACCCCGTTTCGGTCTCTACACGGTGGACGTGCTGACCGATCCCACCCTCACCCGCAAGCCCACCGACGCGGTCCCGGCCTATACGGCCATCACCGCCAACAGCGGTGTCCCCGCCGACTATCGCCCCACCCGCGATCCCAAGGCCTGCTCCCTGGTGGACGCCGTGGCCAGCTGCGCCGACCCGGTCACCGTCCCGCGCTGATCGGACGGAAACGCCCCCGGCCGCAACGGGCACCGGGGGCGTAGGTGATCCGTCAGCGCAGGGCGGGGATGACCTCGTTCTCGAAGATCTCGATGCCCGTGGTGTCGTAGGCGGCTTCCGGGAAGTAGTGGATGCTGTACGACAGGCCGAGATCCTTTGTGCGGGTGATGTTCTCGATGACCTGCTCGGGGGTGCCCACGGCGGGGCTGTTGCGGAAGAGGCTGTCCACGTGGGACTTGGCGGCTTCCTCGCCGAGGGTTTTGGCGAAGCGGACTTCCAGATCGGTGAGGCGCTGCTGGACCTCGGATTCGGTCGCGCCCACCAGGGTGTTGAAGTTGGAGCTGCGGGTGATGGCATCGAAGTCGGTGCCGACCTTATCGCAGTGCCCGCGCAGCAGCTCCGACTTGTGGGCGAACTCCGTCGGATCGCCCGAGAAATTGGTGTACTGCGCGTACTTAGCGGCAATCCGCAGCGTCACCTTCTCGCCGCCGCCCGCCACCCAGATCGGAATTCCGCCCTCCTGCAACGGAAGCGGGCGGACGATGGCGTTGTCCACCTGATAGTGCTTACCGTCCAGGGTGGCCGCACCGGTGGTCCACGCCTGCTTGAAGATCTGCACGCCCTCGTCGAGGCGGCCCAGACGTTCACCGGCGGAAGGGAATCCGTAGCCGTAGGCGCGCCATTCGTGTTCGTACCAGCCGCCGCCGATGCCCATTTCCACGCGGCCGCCGGAGATCAGGTCGACGGTGGCGGCCACCTTGGCCAGGTAGGCCGGATTGCGGTAGCTGATGGCCGTGCACATCTGGCCGAGGCGGATGCGGGAGGTGGTGGCGGCGAAGGCGGACATCAGGGTCCACGCCTCGTGGGTCGCCTCTTCGGTGGGGACCGGCACGGTGTGGAAGTGGTCGTACACCCACAGCGATTCCCAGTCCGCGTTCGCGTCCGCGCGCTGGGCGAGATCGCGCATTACGTCCCACTGTGCGGCGGGGTCGATATCGACCAGGTCCAGCCGCCAGCCCTGTGGGATGAAGATGCCGAAACGCACGAGTTGTCTCCTCCGTATGGATGGATGGTTCCGGCGATCCACCCTTCCCCCTCGTCAGCGCGAGGGCAACTATTCGACTCCGAGCGCGCCGAACTCCCAGGCCGGTGCGATCAGCGGGTGCGCCGCGGTGCCGGATCGGGTAGCTCGGCCGGGCTGAGCACCTTGTGCAGGGCGTTCGCCACCGTCTCCAGCTCCGCGTGATCCAGTTGCCCGCCGAAACGGCGTTCGATGCCCGCGAGATAGTGCGGTGCCGCCTCCCGGAATCGCTCCCGCCCCTTATCGGTGATGCCGACGAAGGCCGAGCGGCCGTCATCGGGATTGGATTCGCGCCGCACCAGCCCGTGGGACTCCATCTCGGTGACCAACCGGCTCACCCGGGTTCGGCTCAGCACCACGCGCTCACCCAGATCGCTCATCCGGAGTTGGTGCGGTCCATCGAGTTCCAGTAGGACGTCGTACCAGCTCAGCGGCAGTCCGGTGGCGCGGCGCAATTCTGCGTCGAGTTCGGGCACCAGTGTGGCGTGCACCTGGAGCAGCGCGGCCCAGGCGGCGACGGCGGGGTGGGATTTCGGCGGCACCGGTTCAGCATAACCGGTTGCGTGCGCGCGCACATAAGTAGTAGCGTGCACACGCACATACTTTTGTGTTCGGGAAAGGAAAGACCATGACCACGTTGATCACTCGCGAAGAACTGGCGCACGAGATCGAGGCCGGAGCGGTGACGGTGCTGGACGCCCTCGGCGGCGAGTACTACGCCAAGGCGCATCTGCCGGGCGCGATCGCCCTGGTGGAGGCGGACGTCGAGACCCTCGCGCCGCGACTGCTGCCCGATAAGACGGCCGCCATCGTCACCTACTGCTCCAACGCCGCCTGTCCGAACAGTCAGAATGTCGCGGGCAAGCTGGAGCGGCTCGGCTACACCAACGTGCGCAAATACCGTGACGGCATTCAGGATTGGGCCGAGGCGGGCCTGCCAATCGAGAGTTAAGCCCGGAGAAATCGTCCCAGACGCTCTAGAATCCGCAGCAGTCATCATTCGGTGTTCGCAGACTGCGGAGGGGGCTCGTCGATGAGCTCAATGCAATTGGACGCGCCCGACGGGCCCATCGAGGCCTATCTCGCCACACCGTCGGGCGACGGCCCGTGGCCGGGGGTGGTGGTGCTGCACGACATGCTCGGTATCGGCAGCGCCGTACAGAAATCCACTCGAATGCTCGCCGATCACGGCTATCTCGCCATCGCACCGGACCTGTTCGCGCGCGGCAGGGTTCGGTGCGTACCGGGCATGATCCGCGACCTCATGGGCAATAACCGCGATGGCGTCGCGGTCCGCGATATTCTCGCCGCCCGCGCCCAGCTGACCAATGATCCGCGCTGCACCGGCAAGGTCGCGGTGGCGGGCTTCTGTCTCGGCGGCGCGTTCGCGCTGCTCGCGGCCACCGAGGGATTCGACGCGGCCGCGCCGTTCTATCCCGCCGGACGCGGCAATTACGAGGAGATGCTGCGCGGAACCTGCCCGGTGGTGGCCAGCTACGGCCGGCGCGATCCCCAGAACATCGGGCGCGGGCCGAAACTCGAGCGCGTTCTCACCGCGGCCGGGGTGCCGAACGATGTGAAAACCTATGCGGCATCGGGGCATTCGTTCGCCGATGACCATCCGGGGCAGCCGCTGCTGAAGGTGATGGGCCTTGGCTACAACGCCGACGCCACATCCGATGCCTGGCGGCGCATCTTCGCCTTCTTCGACACCCATTTATCGCCCGGCGACCAGCCCGGCGGGCCGAAGGAGTAACCGAGCCAGTCCCGAATTCTCCTGCTGGAGCGCAGATCCCGCCACAGCGCGCCGAACTCGTAGTACTGCAACGTGAGTACGTTGCCGCTGTCGATATTCTTGGTCAAACCGTAAGTGGGACGGAAGGTTTCGGCCCGGAAGGTGCCGAACATCCGGTCCCACAGGATGAATATGCCGCCGTAGTTCCGGTCCAGGTACTCCGCGTCGCTGGCGTGGTGCACGCGATGGTGCGAGGGCGTATTGAACACGAACTCGAACCAGCGCGGCAGCTGCCCGATGGTCTCGGTGTGCACCCAGAACTGGTAGATCAGATTGAACGACCAGGCGGTGAACACCATCCACGGCGGTACGCCCAGCAGCGGCAGCGGAATCCACGCCAGTAGTTCGAACCACGGATTCCACTTCTGCCGCAGTGCGGTCGCGTAGTTGAAGTACCGGCTGTTGTGGTGCACCTGATGCGCCGCCCACACCACCCGCACCCGATGCGAGGTGCGGTGATAGACGTACCAGAGCACGTCGACCGCCAGGATCACCGCGACCCAGCTCAGCGGATTGCGCGGATCGATCTGCCAGGGCGCGTGCACGTACAGCACCGCGTATCCGAGCAGCGCCACGAATTTGGCCGCACCGCTGACGAAGATCGATACCAATCCCATGATCAGGCTGTTGCGCGCATCGGACTTCTCGTATCCGGTGCGCTCGTCACCGTGCGCCCGCAGCGAGAGGATCTCCACCACCATGGCGAGCACGAAGAACGGGATCGCATACGTCACGGGCTGATTGATCTGGTCCCACAGATTCACGGCTACCACTCCACTCCCGCGCCGATGTGCGCGCGGTCACTACATCTGCCTCGACTGTAAGGCTCGCGATGCGATCTCCGGAAGCCCGCGTTTCCGGAAACGTTTGTGCTGCCGGAACCTCAGCCCCGGCGACAACGCGTGACCAGCGCCAAACAGCCCACCGCCAGTGCGGCGACGACGCCGAACATGGCCGGATAGCCGACACCGGTGCCGTCGTGCAGCATCGCCATGACGGCGGGCACGCCGAAGCCCAGATAGCTGACCGCGTAGAACACCGCGGTCAGACCCGCGAGATCCTCCGGCCCCGCCATCCGCTCGATCTCCAGGAGTCCGGCCACCAGGCCGATGCCGAAGCCCATGCCGAGGACGGCGGCGGTGGCAATGGTGAGCCACAGCGTGAGCGCCCCCGAAGCCGCGGCGGCCAACACCATTCCGGCGATCACCAGAATCAGCGCCAGCACCGGCAACCGAATGGTGCCCGGCCGATCCAGTTTGCGCGCCACCGATTGAATGGCGAAACCGCACCCGAGCGTGATCACGGTGATGAGCGCCGAGAACGCGATGGGCGCACCGTGCACGCGCGGCATCATCAAGGTCGGCATGATCGCGTAGGCGGTGGCCGACGAGGTGAACAGCCACAGCGAGACCGGCAACGCGACCAGCCGGAACCGCCGATGCGCCGCGGCCGGAACCTTGAGATCATCCAGTAGTCGAGCGGTAGTCGGCACGGGCACAAGGGTTTCCGGCGTCCGGGTCAGCGCGGCGGCAGCGGCCAGGCACAACCCCACATTGATCAGATAGGGCAGCACATCCGGTAGCGGACCCCACTGCGCCAGCACTCCCGCCACACCCGCACCCACACCGAACCCGCCGGTGAGACTCATGGCCGAACGCCGTGCCCCGAGCCCGGAAGCGTTCTCGCCCGCGAACGGCGGCTGTGAAAGCTCCTTGAGCCAACTGCTGCCCACCGCCATGGCCAAGCCGATGGCCACACCACTGAGCACGCGACCGGCGGAAAGCATTGGCACGGAAGAAGACCCGAACGCCAGCAGCAATGATCCGGCCGCCGCGATCAACGGCGCGGGCCGCATGAGCCGCCCCCGCCCATACCGATCCGACAGCGGCCCGCCGATCAGCAATGCGGGCACGATCCCCAGCACATACTCGAACAGCAACAGATCAACCGTGGTGACCGGCAACCCGTCCCGCTTGTACATCACCAGCAACGGCGTGAATTCGTTTCCGCCCCAGGCGATAGCGAAGATAGCCGCGCTGACGCTGATCCACGCCCGCCTGTGTGTCACCCGCGCCGCGACGGGCCGGTCCATGACGGCGACGGTGGTCGTCGCACCCGCCGCGTCGTTGAGACTGCCTGCGTGGCCCATATTTTCGCCCGCGATGCCCGGCCGAGCGGTCATGGAGTTCGAGTCGGCCTGCTGCCGTGCAGGGGTCGCGCGGGACGCGAAGTCGTTGATTTCGTTCGCCATCACAGCCCTCTCAGGGTGACGCCGTGCACGTCCATGAGGTGCTGGGCGAGGGCGGTGGCGAAGCCCGCGGTGTCGCCGGATTCGATGAGGTCGGCGAGGCGGGCGTGCTGGGCGATGATGCGGTCGGTGTGGATTTCGCCGTGGCGCAGGGCGACGCTGTTCATGCGGCGCTGGCGTTCGCGCAGCGAGTCGTAGAAACCGGCGAGCAGGGGATTGCCCGCGGCGACCACGTATTCGCGGTGGAAGTCGGCGTCCACGACGGCGAATTCGTCGAGGTCACCGCTCGCGGCGAGGGCGCGCTGGCGATCCAGGGAGGCGTGCAGGCGGGCGATGAGGGCCGACCGGTCGGTCTCGGCGAGAGCGCGTACGGCACCCGTCTCGACGACATAGCGCGCCTGTGTCACGTCCTCCGCCTCGTGCGAGGGCACCGGCACCACCAGCGCACCGCGCTTGGGGTACAGCTTCATCCAGCCCTCGGTCTCGAGCCGCAGGAACGCCTCCCGCACCGGCGTGCGCGAGGTGCCGAGCGCGGTGGCGATCTCGCCCTCGCTGATCAGCTCGCCGCCGGGGAGTTCCCCGCTCAGGATGCGTTCCTTGACCTCGCGGTAGGCCCGCTCGGCGGATGAATACGTCATAGACACAAGTTGCATCCTAGGTATCCGACCGGTCGGATTTGCTGGGATGTGGCCGGTCTCACCGCCCCGCCGTGTCAGCCCGGTGGCCACGCCGACCCGGGGACTTGCGCGCGCCGAACCTTTGGCACGATGATCTGTGCTGTTGGCATGCTGCCAGTAAGTCTGACAGGGAGGTCCCGCATGGCGAATGACGCCACCCCGCCGCTGAACGAAGTCGTGAACGGCGCACTCGAATTCACGATTCCGATCGCGCACAAGATGGGGATCAAGGCTACCGAGGTCCGGCCGGGCTACGCCGCCACCCGGGTTCCCATCGAGGGCAACGGCAATCACTTCGGCGTCATGTACGCGGGCGTGCTGTTCACCGTCGCGGAAATCCTGGGCGGTGCGCTCGCGGTCGCCAGTTTCGATGGCGCGCTGTACTACCCGCTGGTCAAGGACCTGCACATCTACTTCCGCAAGCCCGCCGCCACCGATGTGACCGCGGTGGCAGAGCTATCGGAGTCCGAGATCGCCCGGATCGCCGAGGAAGCGGAGTTGAAGGGCAAGTCCGACTTCACCCTGAAGGCGACCGTCACCGATGCCAATGGCGTCGTCGTCGCCGAGACCGAGGGTGTCTACCAGCTGCGCGCCCACCGCAAGTAGGCGGACGGGCCCGGTATCGCACGCCGATACCGGGCCGCGGCGGCCCGGTATCTCGGCATGAACGCCGCCGATCAGGCGATGCGCAGCGGGAGCCGGTGGTGGCGGCGCACGAAGATGCTCGGAAACCATTGCGGCGGTGCGTCATCCACCAGGGTGAAGGTCGAGGTGCGGTCCAGTAGCGCGGTCAGCGCGGTGGTGGCCTCGAGTTTCGCCAGCGCCGATCCGACGCAGAAGTGCACGCCGCGGCCGAAGGCGAGATTGTTCGCGCCACTGCGGCGATCCAGATCCAGGGTGTCCGGATCGTCGAAGCGGGCCGGATCACGGTTGGCCGCGCCCCAGGAGAGCAGCAGATGGCTGCCCGCCGCAAGCTCGATGCCGCCGAGCGTGGTGTCCGCGGTGACGTGCCGATGATGCCCTCGGAAGGGCGATTCCAGGCGCAGCGCCTCATCCAGGAACGCGGGCAGCAGGGCGGGCTCGCGCCGGAGTTCCGCTTGCAGCTCGGGGTTTTCGGCCAGTATGCGAACGGCATTGGCGATCAGCCCGGCCGAGGATTCACCGCCCGCCCCCACCAACTGCACCAGCACCAGTACGGCCACGGTATCGGTCAGTGTGCCCGCGGCGCAGGCTCTCGCGAGCACGCCCAGTAGGTCATCGCCCGAGTTCGCCTCGGCGGCCTTGAAGGTGGTGTACAGGTAGCCGGTGAGTTCCGCCGCCGCGGTGACCGAACGGCCGAACCCATCGGAATCGACTACGCCGCCGAGCATTTCGGTGCTGTCGTAGGCCCAGTCGAGCAGCCGCGGGACATCCGCGTTCGGCAGTCCGATGATATCGGCGACCAGGGCAAGCGGGAGCTGGTCGGCCACGGCGGTCGCCCAGTCGATGCGGCCGTCGCGCGCATGCGCGGACCACAGGCTGTCCACGAGCTTACGGACGGTCGGTCCGAGACCGCGAATTCGCTTGGCCAGCAAGGGTTGTACGAGCTTGCGATGCGCCAGGTGGGTGGGATCGTCGGCGGTGGCGAGCACATGCACGGCTTGACCGCCGCCATCCATATCGAAAGTGGCGGGCGGACCGTCGCTCTGCCGCAGCAGCACCCCGGTCAGGTTGGAGGAGAAGGCATCCGGCCGCCCGATCGCCTCGGCGACCAGATCCCAGGAGGTGACCAGGTGGAAGTCCGTCCCCGGGATCCGATACACCGGAGACCGCTCCCGCAGCCGGTGATACAGCGGGTACGGATTGTCCAGGTGGACGGGATCGAAGATATCGATCGCGTCCGGTGCGGTCTGCGTCATTGCCCACTCCGATGTCGGGAACCTCTGGTGGGCACACCGTCTCCGCTGCTGATCCGGGTGTCAACAAGTGTCTCCGGGTGAGACGCCAGTGGACCCGCCAGATGCGATGAGTCGGCCTAGTAGTTCGCGAAATGCACTGGTGAAAGCATGAATTCGCCGCGAGACAGAAGATGTCTTCTGTCTCGCGGCGAGATATTCGCGACCGCTGCGAGCGCGGCCGGATCTCTACCCGTTGTGCGGCAGGCGCACCAGCATCTTGCCGGTATTGGCACCGCTCATCATGGCCGTGAACGCGTCCAGCGTCTGCTCGATCCCGTCCACCACGGTCTCCTCGGCGCGCAGCGAACCGTCGGCCAGCCAGCCCGCCGCCTGTCCGATCCACTCCGGGGCCTGATGCAGATGATCGCTGACATTCATGCCGCGCAGGTTGATTCGCTTACCGATGGCCAGCGGCAGATGTGCGGGTCCGGGGGCGAGTTCGGTGTCGTTGTACACCGAGATGGCCCCGCACAGCGCGATCCGCCCGTACCGGTTCATGGCCACCAGCGCGGCATCGAGGTGATCGCCGCCCACATTGTCGAAGTACACATCGATGCCCTCGGGCGCGGCAATGGCCAACTGCCCCACCAGATCACCCTCGCGATAGTCGATGGCGGCATCGAAGCCGAATTCGTTCAGCAGCCGCGCGGTCTTGGCCGGGCCGCCCGCGGATCCGATCACCTTGGACGCGCCGAGCCGCTTGGCGACCTGACCCGCGATCGAGCCCACCGCACCGGCCGCGCCGGAGATGAACACCACATCGCCCTCCTTGACCGGGGCGACCTCGGTGAGACCCGCGTACGCGGTGATGCCGGTGGTGCCGAGCACACCCAAATACGCTTGCGCGGGCGCGATTTCGGCATTCACGACCTGTACTGCGGCGCCGTCGAGCAGCGCGTATTCCCGCCAGCCGTAGAAATGGCTGACGACCGTGCCGACCGGCACATCGTCCGCAGCCGAGGCGACCACGGTGCCGACGGCCCCGCCGGTCATGGCCTCACCGAGCACGAAAGGCGGGATATAGGATTCGACATCATTCATGCGCCCGCGCATGTACGGATCCACCGACAGCCAGTCATTGCGCACCAGCACCTGTCCCGGCCCGGGCTCGGGCAGCGTGACGGTGGCGAGTTCGAAATCGCCGGGTTTGGGCTCGCCGAAGGGGCGGGCGATCAGACGCCATTCACGGCTGTCCACGGTCATTACTGTTCTCCTTCAAAGGTTTTCGATGGCGCGCCGAGCCCGGCCAGTACGGCGTCGGACGCGGTGCGCAGTAGATCGGGGCGGCCCGCCGAGAGCAGCCCGATGGTGGCGGCCAGCACGATCCGGGCGGCGTCACCCGGCCGCTCCAGCTCGGCCGCGGCGAGCACTCCGGTGAGCAGCTCGTGCAGTTCATCGGTGAAGCCGCGGCAGATATCCCCGCACAGCCGGGCCTGTTCGTCGAGCAGTTCGGCGGCGTGCGGTGAGGCGGCGAACGGTCCCGCCATCAGTTCGGCCTTGGCGGTGACGATGCCGAAGACCCGGTCCGCCAGGGGAATCGGCGCGACGGCCGATTCCCGCGCGGCGGTCAGCGCCTGCTCGTGGAGCCGTTCGGCGATGCGCCGCACGGCATCGTCCTTATTGCGTACGTACTGGTAGACCGCCGACCTGGAAACGCCTGTCTCAGCGGCGATATCGTCCATGGTGGTGCGCCGCGCCCCGTACCGCAGCAGGCAGCGCAGGGTGGCGTCCAGGACATCGGCGGTCCGATCGGGCACGGCGGGTCAGAGCGCCTTCAGCAGCTCCGCCGCCAGCGGGGCGGAGGAGGCCGGGTTCTGCCCGGTGTAGAGATTGCGGTCGACCTCGATATGCGGGGCCCACGGCTCGCCCTCGCGGAAGTCGGTGCCCAGTTCGACGAGCCGATCCTGGAGCAGCCATTTGGCCTTGTCCGCCAATCCGGCCTGGGTTTCCTCGGCATTGGTGAAGCCGGTGAGCCGGTAGCCCGCGAACGGCGACTTGCCGTCGGCGTCGGCGGTGGCCAGCAGTGCGGCCGGGGCGTGGCACACCACACCCAGCGGCTTGCCCGAAGCCAGTGCGGCGGTGAGCAATTCACCGGATACCGGATTGACGGCCAGATCTTCCATCGGCCCGTGCCCGCCCGGGTAGTAGACCGCATCGTAATCGGCGAGGTCGACCGCGCTCAGATCAATGGGCGAACTCAATTCGGTTGCCTTGCGCAGGGTTTCGGCGACCTTCTCCGCGCCCTCGGGACCGCCGTTGGCCTCGGGGGCGAGACTGCCGCGATCGATCGGCGGTACCACCGCGCCCGGGGTGGCGACGACGATGTCGTGCCCGGCTGCCTTGAACGCCTCGTACGGCGCGGCGAACTCCTCGGCCCAGTACCCGGTGGGGTGCTGGGTGCCGTCGGCCAGCGTCCAATGATCGACGCCGGTCATGACGAACAGGACCTTGGCCATGATGCTCCTCGCTCGGAATGATGTATTACCGATGAACTGACACTTCGTATGCGGAATGTCAGGTTGTCGGGTTCCACCGTAGGTACGCGAACATAGATCGACCAATAGACTCGCCTATATGAGACATAGGCAAACCGATGGATCCGTGGATTTGGCGCAGCTCCGGACGTTTCTCGCCGTCTACCGGGCCGGATCGCTCACCGCGGGCGCGAGCCAGGTCGGCCTCTCCCAGCCTACGGTGACGACGCAGTTGCAGGCCCTGGAACGACACCTGGGCCGCCCGCTCTTCGAACGCCTGCCGCGCGGGGTGAGCCCCACCGCGGCCGCGCACGATCTGGCCACCCGGGTGGCCGATCCGCTCGACGCGCTGGAGACCGTGGTCGCCGATTCGCCCGAGGCGGACACCCCCGAACCCCCGGTGCTGCTCGGCGGTCCCGCGGAACTGCTCGCCGCGCTCACCCTGCCCGCCCTGGCCCCGCTCATCTCCCGGGGCATCCGGTTCACCGTCACCACCGGACTGGCCGATGATCTGCTCACCGACCTGCGCCTGGGCAAACTCGATCTGGTGCTGTCCACCATTCGCCCGCGCGGGCGCACCGTCCTGGCCGAACCGCTGGCCGATGAGGAGTTCGTACTCGTCGCCGCACCGCAGGTGGCCGCGCATATCGATATCGAGCGATTGCGCGTCAATGATCTCGCGGGGGTGCCGCTCATCAGTTATGCGGCGGATCTGCCCATCCTGCGCCGCTATTGGCGGCACGTCTTCGACAGCCGGCTGGAAGCCGAAGCGGCCCTGGTGATTCCGGATCTGCGCGCGGTGCTGTCCGCGGTCGTCGCGGGTGCGGGCCTGTCGGTGCTGCCGCGCTATCTGTGTGCGCGCGAACTCGACGCGGGATCGATTGTGACACTGCTGGATCCGGAGGATTCGCCGATCAATACGGTCTATCTCGCGCGCCGCGTCGGCGGTCCGGCCCGCCCGCATATTGATTTGGTTCGTACCCGCCTGGTGGAGGCCGCAGAGGTGTGGCGGGCCTGCGTGCACTGAGCACGCCGACCCGCCACGGTACCGAAATACGCTGCGGCGCTACTTATCCGAGATCAACCCGAATTCGCTGAGCAGTTCGCCCACCTCGGTCGAATCGAGGCGTTTGAACAGCTGTTTGCGCAGGATCTGCGGTCCGGGCAGATCGATGGCCTTACCGTCGCGTAGTCGGCTGGTCGCCGCCAGCAGGGAGCGGATGTCGTAGGTGGAGTTGAAGACCTCCGGCACCCCGCGCTCGATGTTCAGCAGCTGATACGCCGCCTCCATACCGGTGCGCACCGAATACTCGGTGGTGAAGATGCAATCGCGGCTGGTTTCGGAGAACTGCCCGATGAACGCGAAGTTGACCGATCCGTCCGGCACCACGTTCGGCCGGTCACCGGCCTTGCGCGGCATGAAGAACGCGGTCACGTACGGCATCATGCACGGTACGCAGGTGGCGGCGTTCGCGGCCAGATCCGGAATATCGGCGACCGGAACACCCATGTGGTACAGCCATTCCTGGGTGATCTCCTCGCCCGTGCACTCCTGCATGGTCTTCTTCACATAGTCGCCGGGCACATCCACGAACAGCGAGTACACCCACACCACGATCTGATCCTTGGGCTGCTGTTTGAAGTGCGGCTGCCGGTTCACCGTCCAGCTCATCAGCCAGCTCGAATCCTTCACCGTGACAATGCCGCCGGTGACGACCTTGCCGCTGAACGGATCTCGCTTACAGATCTTCTGAATGTATTCGGGGATGCGCTGATCCAGCGTGGTGACGGTGGCCGATTCCCATTTGGTCTTCTCGATATCGCCCGCGAACACCTCCGGGCGGCCGAACGCCGGATCCTTCGCCGCGAGGGTGCGCCACAGATCCCAGGCGGGCGCGGGACCCTTGTTCAGTTTCGCGGGGGTGTCCTGATCGCCCTCATCGGAATTCTCGGTCAGCGAGCCGATGGTCATGAGCAGCAGATCGTTCTCGCTCAGATCCACCCCGCCCTCCACACCCTCGGACACCCAGTGAATCCGCTTGGCCTGCTTGCGTTTCCCGCTCAAATCGAAGTCCACATCGGTGACCGTGGTATCGAATTTGAAGTTCACGCCCTGATCGAGCAGCCACTGATACAGCGGCAGCACCAGCGATTCGTACTGGTTGTACTTGGTGAACTTGAGCGCCGAGAAGTCCGGCAGACCGCCGATATGGTGGATGAAGCGGTGCAGGTACAGCTTCATCTCCAGCGCGCTGTGCCATTCCTCGAAGGCGAACATGGTGCGCCAGTACAGCCAGAAGTTGCTCTGCAGGAAGTCCTTCGAGAAGACCTCGTCGATGCGCTTGTCCTCCATCTCCTCGCGCGTGGCGAGGAAGACCTTGACGATCTCCTTCTGCGCCTTGTCATTCAGCGTGAACAGGCCGTCGGTGTGCGCGTCCTGACCGCGTTCCACGGTGGCGCGCTGGAGCGAGAAGTTCGGATCGTCCTTGTTCAGCCAGTAGAACTCGTCCAGCACGCTGGCCCCGTCGATCTCCATGGACGGGATGGTGCGATACAGGTCCCACAGGCATTCGAAATGGTTCTCCATCTCGCGGCCGCCGCGAATGACGAAGCCCTTCTTGGGTTTACGGATACCGTCCAGCGCGCCGCCGGGCAGTTTCAACTCCTCCAGAATGGTGATCTTGTCACCCGGCAACTGTCCGTCGCGGATCAGGAAGGCGGCTCCGGACAGCGAGGCGAGACCGGACCCGACGAACCACGCCGTTTTGCCGTCGACGCCCTCGGGCTTACGCGGGCGCGCGAAGGCTTCGTAATTGCCGCTGCTGTAGAACATGTGACTCCCATCCCTGGTTGTTTCGAACTTCGGGCGGATCAGTTGCCGTACTTGTAGAAGCCCTCCCCGCTGGCGATGCCGAGCTTGCCCTTGCCGATGTAGTTGTCCTGCAACCACTTCGCGAGGTGTTTGCCGTTCTCGTCGCCGTTGACCAGCATGTTGTACGGGGTGGTCAGACCGACGATGTCGAGAATCTGGAACGGTCCGGCGGGCGCTCCGGTGGCGATGCGCCAGGTCTTGTCCACCGTCTCGGGATCGGCGTAGCCGTTCGCGCCCAGATCCATGGCGGCGTTGAGCAGTGGGATCAGCAGCGAGTTGAGTACGTAACCCGCCTTCTCCTTATGCAATTCGATCGGCACCATGCCGATGTCCGAGGCGAAGTCGACGACCGCCTGATACACCTTGGGATCGGTGGCCGGGGTGCCCATCACCTCTGCGGTATTGAATTTCCACACCTGATTCGCGAAGTGCAGCGCCAGGAACCGATCCGGGCGGCCGGTGAATTCCACCATGGCACTGGGCAGCAGGCTGGAGGAGTTGGTGGCGAAAATGGTGCGCTCGGGGGCGAGTTCACCGAGCTTGGTATAGGTGTCCTGCTTGATCGAGAGCACCTCGGGGACCGCCTCGATGACCAGGTCGGCGTCCCGAACCGCCTGTGCCAGATCGGAAGTCAGCGTGATGCCCGCCGCGGTCTTCTCGGCCTTACCACCCCCCGCGCCGTTCACCTCACCCTTGTAGATGGCCGCGAGTTTCTCGAAGCGCTCGCCCGCCGCCTGCAGCGCATCGTCATTGATATCGTACGCGGTGACGTCGAAGCCGCTGAACGCGGTCTGGAAGGCGATCTGCGATCCGAGTACACCGGTGCCGAGTACGGTCACCTTGCGGATATCGATGGTCAATTACCTCTCCTGTCTTCGGGTTTGGTGACGGACGTGTGCAGGGCCGCGAAGAATCCGGCCACGATCTGCGCGATTTGCGCACGCAGATCGGTGAGCGGGTCATATCCGGGGTGCGCCCCGGTGGCGGGCCGGGCCAGCGCCAGATGCAGCACCGCGAAGACGCTGCGCCCGGCCAGCCGGGAAAGTTCCTCCAGCCGAGGCGATTCCAGTCCGCGGGCGCGGGCGTCGACGGCGAGCCGATCGGCGATCATGGCCTCCAGCCGGGCGACCAGGGCCAAGCCTTCGGCGCGATACTTCTCGTCCGGCGGGCCGAAGAGCAGTTCGCGCTGATAGGCGACGGTGTTCTCGGCGCTGCGCGCGGCGGATCGCACGGTGGGCCGGATGAGTTCGAGCACCGTCTCCACCGGATCGTCATAGGCACGGGCGCGATGCTCGGCGAAGTCCAGCGCGGACCGGAAGTCCGCGTTGTAGACCATGAGCAGCAACTCGCCCTTGGAGGCGGCGTAGCGGAACAGCGTGCCCGCGGCGATATCCGCGCGATCGGAGATCTGCTGGGTGGTGACGCGTGCGAAACCGTTTTCGGCAAACAATGCGGCAGCGGCGTCGAAGATGCGGCCCTGCTTATCCCGCATACCGCGTACCCGCCGTCCGACCTGGGGCGACTCCTGCGGTACGGGCACTGGACACCTCCGGATCGCCCTCGAATAATGAGCGGACTCATTCCCGAGCGTACCCATGGCTACCGAATGCGCAACCCTCCCGCGCAAATTACCGACTGAGCAGTATGTTGTGAGGGTGCGGCGTCTGCGCGACCTCGTGGAAGTGGTGACCGCGTTCCTGGCAGCGGCGGTCGCCTGCCTGTCGGTGATGATGCCCGTGGATTTCGCCCGGGTGGCCGGCAGTTCGGCGCTGCATCAATACCTGCTGGTGGTGAACGTGCCGCGCGCCGATACCGCGGGCGCAATCTCCGCGGTGGTGGCCGTGGTGCTCGCGGTCTCACTCGGCGATACCCGGCTCACCTGGATCTGCGCCGGCGTCACCGGAATCGCGCTGCTCGGCAATGCGGTACTGAGCCGGCGGCTGGATTCCGATGTCTCGCTGACCACGTCGAACTACATCGACTCCATTCTCGGCGGTGTCCTGCTCGGGCTCATCGGCGCGGCCGTACTGCGCTCGCGGCGCACCGGCGCGGCCTTCATGCTGGGCGCGGTCGCCAGCGTCGTACTCGGCGATCTGACCGAATTGCCGAGCGCCGAAGCCACTTACACCGGGGTAGGCACCGATTCACCGCCGCTGTGGGCGATCTTCGCGGTGGTCGTGCTCATCCTGCTCTCGATCCGCTGGCATCACCGCCGCCGCGTGGAGATGGTGCACGAATTGGACGCGCCGTTCGGGACGGTGGTGGCGGGCGCGATCGGTGCGGGCTCGACATTGCTTGCGGCCGAATGGTTCACCGGACATCAGGTGGACACCACCGTCGCGGTGGTGGCCGCCGCGGCGACCGTCGCGGTCGCCATACTGACCGCGTTCATTCTCACCGGCCGCGATGGCGGGATCATTCTGATCGGCGTCGGCCTGGCGGCGGTCGGCAGCGCCATTGTGGCTGTGCCACGGCCGAGTTGGGTGCATCCGCTGCTGTTCGTCGCGGTGGCGGCGGGCCTGTGGCTGGGGGATAGGCGGCGCTATCCGCTGGTCGCCATGGGATTGATCGCGGGCCTCGCGCTCTTCGCGGCCCTGGCCCCGGTCTCCGATCAGAACCGGGTGATTCCCTCGATCGGAGCACTCGCGCTGGCCGCGATCACCGGATACGGCTACGGGGCCACCCGGCCCGAGCTGCTCCAGAATCGGGTGCTCGGCATCGCGGTGCTGTTCGTGCCGTCCGTGGTGCTCGCGGTGCGCGGCGCACAGGACACCCTGGCCGGTTATTCACACCTGTGGTACCGATCGCCGTCGACCGCGCACGAGCCCAAGGCCGGATGGATGGCGCTGGGCATCGCGCTCGGCTGCGCGCTCGGACTGGTGTGGCTGCGCAAGGTCCGCCCCGCCACCCGGCCGCCCGCCGTGTACACGGAAGCGGTTCGGGCGCAGGGCGATTCGGTTACCGACGGTCAGTAGTGCGCATCGCTCAGTAGCGCAGCACCGCGATGGCGGCCGGGGCGATGGCGCTCTTGAAGAGTCCGGCCAGTGCCTCGGGCGGCAGCATGTACACCGCGCCCTTGTTCTCCAGGGTTTTCACCGTGGCGTATTCGGTCAGGTCGATCACCGAAGTGCCCGGCTCGGAATGGGTTTCGACGGCGTCGGCCATTTCGTCGAAACGGCCCCACTCCACCGCGCCGTCGGTGAGCAGCAGCGTCTCGACCCGGCCCTGGAAGGCCGCCCGCACCACCTCGCCGATGGTGACCGCGACCTTGGTCGGACCGTCGGCCAGCAGTAGCGCGGCGCGTTCCAGGGCGGCGCGTTCACCGGCCTCGAAATGCGGGCGCACCACCTGATAGGCGGTGTCGTGCAGTTTGCCGTTCAACAGGGCGGCCGGATTCTTCTCCACGGTGCCGACCAGCAGCGGGCCCAGGGTGCTGCGTTTCTTGAACTGGCCGCCGAGTTCGGGATCGGCGATGAGCACCAGCGGAATGGCCTGATCGGCCAGGCGGCGCTCGACCGCCGAGGCGACCTTGCCGACCCAGTCGTCGAGCACGGATTTGCGCCAGTCCGTTGGTGTTTCGCCGTATGCCTGGGTGGAGGTGGTGGCCTTGCCGCCGGTGTGCGGGCGCGCGGTCGGACTGGCCAGGATCCGGCTCTGATTGTCCTCGTCGAGGTTATCGGTGGGGCCACCCGGCAATCCGGCCTCCGGGTCCGGGGTGAGCGCGAATTTGGAGCCCGCGTACAGCGCCGCGCCGTCGGCGGTCAGGGTGAGCACCGCGAACTTGCCGTCGGCGGACAGCAGCGGCAGCAGCGGCTTCACATAGAAGCCGGGTTCGATATGCACCTGTTCGGTGAAGGTGAGCGGCACCGGGAATCGGTACTGCGAGCCGTCCGCGCCCAAGAAGAGCGCCAGCCCCTCATCCAGATGCTGCCAGAACGGATAGTCGTCCAGCAGTGCCTCGCCGGGGGCGAGCAGCTCGTCGGCCTCGCGCTTGCCGACGCCGTCGGCGACGAGTTTGGCATGCGCCTCGGTTAACAGATTCCGCAGCCGGATCGGGTCCTGGCGCGTTTCCGGACCACTGCTGTGCGTGGGCAGATAGATGGAGACGCCGCGCCCGGGCGCGGCGGAGATGAGCGTCGTCAGGTCGGACTGATTGAACATCGGCCGTCCTTCGGTAGAGGTTGGTTGGTCGATCCTCATGCAGGTTTTCGCCAGCCTACGCCTAGCCGAGATCAGCGCACTTCGATCGAGATCGTGGCCGCGATGGCATCGGCGGGCGCTTCGATCCGGGTGTCAGTCCTGGATGGGGTTGGGGGCCGCGGGGGCGGCGAGGAAATCGCGGAGGATTTCGGTGAAGCGGTGCGGGGTTTCGACATTGGGGCTGTGACCGGCGTTGTCGATGAGTTCGAAGCGGGCGCCCGCCGCGATGTAGCGGTCGCGGGTGGTGGCCCAGTCGTACATGCCGTCCAGGCGGCCGTGGATGACCAGGGCGGGCAGGGCCAGGCGGCGGAGTTGGCGGTCCAGGGGGTCGGCGGCCAGGGCTTGGCGGCGGACCGTGGTGACCTCGCGATAGGCGCGCCATGACATGGCGCGGTGGTCCAGGAACATCTGATGCGGGCTGGGGACCGCTCCCGATAGCTCGAAGCCGGGGGCGAAACCCTCGCGCAGGGCTTGGCGCACAATCGGTTCGGGGGCGAACCGCTGGATGAACCGGGCGACCGGGCCGAGGGCGAGCAGCGCGGCCCCGGCCGGGACGTGCAGATAGCTCAGGTCCGGGGCCTGATCCAGGATGATGATCTCGGTGATGCGGGGTGAGCGCGCGGCCACGGCCAGTGCGGCGTCCGCACCCCAGGAGTGTCCGCACACCGCCACCTTGGCGACGCCGAGTTCATCGAGCACCGCGGCCAGCATGCTGCCCTGTCCGTCCTGGCCGAATCCGGCTTCACCACCGGTGCAGCCGAATCCGAGCAGATCGACGCGAATCACCCGATAGGTATCGGACAGCAGCGGCGTGACCGCGTCCCACCAGTGCAGTGAACCCTCGAAACCGTGCAGCAGCAGTACGGGTTTGCCGTCGGCCGGTCCGTCCTGGCGTACGTGGACGCGGCGGCCCTGCACGGTGATGAGGTCACCGATCCGCGCGCGAGACTTGGTTTCGGTAGACGTCATTGTCCTCGGCACCGGCTTTCTGCAGTCGAACGGTCGAGTCAGATCCTCTCATTTCCGTGCATTTCCGGCATTGACCCGGGCCGCTCGAATACCGGCGGATGCAGCAGCGTCGCCACCGCCAGCAGTGCGGTGGCCACGATGGCGTCGAACCAGTAGTGATTGCCGGTGCCGACCACCACCAGTGTGGTGATGGCCGGATGCAGCAGCAGTAGCCAGCGCCATTGGGTGCGGGTGGCGGCGATCAGGCCCAGCGACAGCAGCAGCGCCCAGCCCACATGCAGTGACGGCATGGCCGCGAATTGATTGGAGAGGGTGTCGGTATCGGGCGGCCCGTAGACCGATTGACCGTATTTCGCCGCCAGATCCACGAATCCGTACTCGGGCAACATGCGCGGCGGGGCGAGCGGAATGAGCATGTGCAGCGCCAGCGCCGCCGCGGTGAGCGCGACCATCAGATTGCGGGTGACCCGGTAGTACATGGGCCGGAAGGTCCACAGCCACAGCAGCGCCGTGATGGCAACCGCGAAATGCGCGGTGGCGTAATAGAAGTTCGCGGGCACGGCCAGGAATTCATGTTTGACGAAGATCGATTGCAGCGCTTGCTCATTCGGCATCTGCAGGCGGTCTTCCCAGGTCAGCAGCGTGCGCGCGTTGGCGAGCGCATGCGTCTGCTCATCGGCCGCGAGCATGCGGCCGACGCGATAGGTCAGGTAGAGCACCGTGATAACCACGAGTTGGACCACGGCCTCGGGGCCGCGGCCGTGCACGGCCGCCCGCGTTCGATCGATGACGCCGGTTCCCGATGGTGAAACGCGTACGGGTGCATCGAGATCCAGTGCCACCATTGGCGCGGCCTCCTCCTCGCTCGGCTGACCGCCCTCCGGGAAGTTAACCGGAGTGATATCCTCCGGTTAACCTAGCACCACCTTCTCGTCACTGGAAATGGGGTGTGATCCGAGAGACACGGACCACTCAGACGGCCGCCGTTTCGGGCAGCCCCGCAGCCAAGGCAATGGTCTCGGCCAGTAGGTCCGCGGTCGAAATCAGCTGTTGCGCAGTGTGTTCGGAGGTGATGAAGAAGCGCAACCGCTCCTTGCCGACCGGCACCGCCGGGGCGGAGATGGCCCCGGCGTACACCCCGCGCTGGAGCAGCGTGGCCGAGACGAATCCGGCCCGCATCTCGCCGGGCACGATCACCGGGCAGATCGGGGTGCCCTGTGACTCGCCGAGGTTCAGACCACGCTCGCGCAGCGCGGCATGGAAGATCTCGGAGTTCTCCCACAGCCGCGACACCCGCTCGGGTTCGGCCTCGAGCACCTCGAGGCCGGCCATGGCGGCCGCGATGGTCGACGGTGCCGGACCGCCGGTCAGCATGGCCACCCCGGGTGCGCTGGCCTTCATCGCCCCGATCAGATCGGCGTCCGCGGCGATGAAACCGCCGCAGCTGCCCAGGGCCTTGGACAGCGTGCCCATCCAGATGTCGACGTCCGCGCCCGCCATACCGTAGTGCTCGCGAATACCGTGCCCGCGTTCGCCGAAGACGCCGAACGAATGCGCCTCGTCGACCATGACCGCGCAGTCGAATTCCCGTGCGATGGCGGCGAGTTCGGCCACCCGGCCGACGGTGCCGTCCATGCTGTAGTGACCCTCCAGCACCACCAGCGCGCGATCGAAACCGCTGCGCGACATGCGCAGCACCGCGCGCAGCGATTCGGGATCGTTATGCCGGAAATTGACGCGGCGGCAGCCCGCCCACTGCGTCCCCGACACCACGCTGCCGTGGATGAGCGCATCGCAGATGGCGACATCGCCCTCGCCGAGCAGGAAGCCGATCACGCCCGCGTTGGTGAGGTAGCCGCTGGTGGTCACCATGGCATCGCCCGCATCGTAGATATCGGCCAGTCGCCGCTCGAGTTCGCCGTAGAGCGGAATCTCCCCGGAGACGATGCGACTGGCCGAGGCGGACGCCCCGTAGTGATCGAGGGCGTCCTTGGCGGCCTCGATCACGTGCGGATGGTTCGACAGGCCCAGGTAGTTGTAGGCGCTGAAGTTCACCAGATCGGTGTCATTGGCCCGAATCACCGTGTCATTCGGGCTGTTTCGCGGCAGGAACAGCGGATTGACCAGCCCGGACTGTGCCGTGATGGCGGCGATGGCGGCCTGTTTGGCCACCGTCGCCGCCACGTCCGGATGGTCCGCGAACTGGCGGCCCGGACCGCGCACCGGCCGGGCGGCCGCCGCACCGGCCGCCGCGGGGCTCGCGGTGGCCGGGCGAGCGGCAGCGGGTCGGATGGCACCGCCGTTCGAGCGCGGTGCGGTCGCCACACCGCCGCCGTTACCGGTGCCCGCCAATAGTTTCCGGGCGATATCCCGTGCGGATTCGGTCATGCTGTCACCTCCGTGGGTGTCGGAGCCGCATCGGTGAGGCCGGTTGGATCTGTCGAATCGGTGCTGCCGATGAGGAATTCGGCGGCGCGAGCACCCGCCTGTTCCAGGGTGAAGGTGCGGCCCATCTTGAGCGCGGTGAGATCGATGCCGAGCGATTTGCCCACCAGCGCACCGAATTCCACCGCCATGAGCGAATCCAGGCCGAGATCCGGGACGGGGACGGTGAGATCGATGGAATCCGGGTCCACGCCCATGACCACCGCGAGCTGCTCGGCGAGCATATGCGCCACCACATCCCCGCGCTTCTGCGCGTCCAGGGCACGCAGGGCGGCCACCAGATGCGATGCGGCGGAATCATCTTCGGCCGCCGCCGCGATCTGCTCCTGTACGCGCCCGACCATGCTGAAGAACGGGACGGTCGAGGCCACCTTGCCCCAATCCACCGGAATGATCGCCACCTGATGGTGGATGCCGAGTTCCAGTGCCTTCTCCAGGAATTCGGTGCCCTCGTCCATATCGATATCGTCGAATCCGGTGGTGCGCAGATAGCGCGCCACGCTCTCGTCATCGGCCATACCGCCGCCGGACATATGACCCCAGCCGACGGCCAGCGCCGTACCGCCCTCGCGGACCACCACATCGGCGACCGATTGCAGGGCGAGATTCGCGGCGGTGTACGAGTATTGGCCGATTCCGGCGAAGATCGAACTGCCGGAGGAGAACAGTACGAACAGATCCAGTTCGGCATTCGCGAGATCGAGGCCGTAGCGCAGCGCGCGCACGCCTTCGATCTTGGGCCGGTACACCGCGGCCAGGCTGTCCCGGTCCATCACCGAAATGCGCTTGTCGTCAACGACTCCCGCGGTGTGGATGACACCGCGCAGCGGCGTCTGCGCCGTATTCGCCCGGGCGATGACCGCGGCCATGCCCTCGACATCGGTGACGTCGACGCGTTCGGTGATCACCTCGACGCCCTCGTGCTCCCATGCGGCCAGCTGATCGCGGCTGGCCGCGGTGGTCGCGCCATTGCGGCCCAGCAGGGTGAGATGCCGTGCGCCCGACCGCACCAGCCAGCGCCCGACCGCCAGGCCGAACGCGCCGAAGCCGCCGGTGATCAGGTACCGCGCCGCCGGATCGATGGCCAGGCGCGGAATCTGCGGCCGCACCAGCGGTGCGACGGCCTCCATGCTCACGGCGATGCGGCCCAGCTGCGTGGAGCGCGCCACCTCCTCGAAAGCCTTTGCCACATCATCGGTCTCGTACAGCTCGAACGGCAGTCGCCGGTACCGGCCCGCCGCCAGCGCGGCCTCCACCCGCTCCATCAGCTCGATGGTCTGCGTCCGGCGCAGCGCCAGCATGCGATCCAGATCGAAGGAGTGGTAGGAGATGTTCTTGTCGAAGTACTTCAGATCGAGCACGCCGCCGCCGTAGATATCGGCCTTGCCGATCTCCACGATGCGCCCGAATTCGGCCACCGCCTTGAAGTTCCGGCGCAGGATCTCCCCGGGCGCGGTGCTGATCACCACGTCCGCGCCGCGGCCGTCGGTGAGCGCGAGCACGTCATCGGCGAAATTCAGCGAACGCGAATCCAGGACGTGATCCGCACCCTGGCCCAGGGCGTAGGCGCGCCGGTCACCGGTGCTCGCGGTGCCGATCACGGTGGCGCCGTGCAGTTTCGCGATTTGCACCGCCGCCGTGCCCACGCCGCCCGCCGCACCGTGCACCAGCACCACGTCACCGGTGCGCACCCGCGCCAGTTCCAGCAGCGAATGCTCGGCGGTGGCGAAGGCGACCTCGCTGGTGCAGTAGCCGGGTTCGGCATCGGGGGATACCGGGCTGACCAGGGTGCGGTCGGTGGTGTGGAAGCGGCTGATCATGCCCTTGGAGGAGAGCATGACCTTATCGCCGACCGCGAGATCGGTGATGTCCGAACCGATTCGGACGACGATCGCATCGCCCTCCATACCGGGAACCGCGCCGAAGTAGGTTCCGGCCAGTTCCTCCTCATCCAGGACGCCGAGCACCTTGAGCGGATCCTTGTAGCCGAGGCCGACGGCCCGCATGCGGACCTCCACCTCGCCGGGACCGGGTTCGCGGCGGTCGCAGCGCCGCCAGCCCAGCCGGGACAGCAGCTTCGACTTCGGGAGCTCCAGGGTGAAGTTGGCTTCCGGATCGGTCAGCGGCACCGCCTGATCCATGGCTTCGATGCGATCGGGCAGGGACGCGTCCACCACCGGAATCCAGCGCAGGCCATTGCGCAGGAAGATCTCATCGGTGTTGTCATAGCTGAACGCACCGGTGATGGCCAGCTCCGCGGCGATATCGGCTGCGGCGGTGCCGGATTCGATATCGACCAGTCGCCAGCGCAATCGCGGCTGTTCGTTCAGCAGTACCCGGCGCGCACCGGCGAGGGCGGCATGCGCCGGATTCGGCGTCGCCTCCTCCTCCGGATGTGCGAAGGCGCGTTCGGTCACCACGCTCACGTGTAGCGAGCCGTCACCGATCATCGGGGTTTCGACGCCGCGCCGTTCCAGCCAGCCGTCGAAGAACTCGTCCAGGGTGAGGGCGAGGCGGCGCAGGGTCCACAGATTGTCGAGGTCCTCGTACTCGGCCCCGGCCACCACGATTACGTGCAATCGCTCGATGTCCTCGGCCGTGGCCGTCAGGAGTTGTTCGGCGACAACGGCTTCCAGATCCTCCCGCTGCGGATCGCCGAGTGTGACCAGTCGGTCCGTGCCGACCGCCGCCGCGATCTCGGCGCCCCGGGCGCCCGCGTGCACACCCAGCTCGAGTACCAGCGCGGCGGTATTCACACTGTCCGGCAGCGCACTTCGATCGATCGGATCCCGCAGCTCCCAGCGATCCTCGTAGAAGAAGTCCGTCATGCGTTGCAGCGCACCGCGTCCCGGCGCGATGGAGCCGAAGCGCATACCGATGAGCTGTAATACCACCCGCTGTTCGGCATCGAGCAGATCGATATCGGCGATCGGATCGGCGCTGGTGTCCAGGCGCGCGACCACCGTGACCCGGTCCGGAATGGCATCGAAGGCACGGACTTCGGCGACCCCGATGGGCACCATGGCCCCGTCCTCGGGACCGCCGACGCCCGCCAGCAGCGCCGCCACACTCTGGAGCGCGGCATCCACCACGCACGGGTGTGCCAGATGTCCGGGGGCCGCCGCACCCGCGCCATTGAGCGCCTCGGGCACGGTGCCGTCCAGGGTGGCCAGCACCGTGGACCCGGAGACGCGCACCGAGGTGGCGCGCTGGAAGGCCGGACCGTATTGCAGTCCGCGCGCGGCCAATCCGGCGTAGAACGCGGCCGGATCGATGGCGTGCATCTCATCGATAGCGGGCAGGTCCACCTTGCTGGATTCGAAGACGCCCTCCACCAGGCGACCGGTCGCGTGCACCGTCCACAGCGCGTCCACGGTCGCGCGGGAGCGAATGGTGAAGCGCCGGGTCGAATCCTCCACGTGCAGTTCGACGGTCGGCGCGGCCCCGTCATCGATGATCAGCGGTGCGATGAAGCGCACCTCCTCGACCGCCACCCGGCGGGTCTCGGTGCGCAGTGCGGCCGCACTCAGCGCGGCGTCCAAATAGGCCGCGCCGGGCAGGATTCGAGCGCCGCCGACCACATGGTCGTCCAGCCACGGCATCGCGCCGACGCTGAGCTGAAGCCGCCACGAGGTCGAGGCATTGTCCAGATCGGCATCGCCGAGCATGGCGTACACCCCGGGCGTCCCGTGCTGGAGCTGGGTGAACACCGGCAGTTCATGCCGCAGGTGGGTGCGCTGCCACGGATAGCGCGGTAGATCGATATGCGGGGTGATCAGATCACCGAAGAGCGGTTCCAGCTCCAGCACGCCCGCACCGTACAGTCCGGCGATGGTCTGCCGGATGCTCTCGGCATCGGCCTGTTTGCGATTGAGCGTCGCCACCGAGGTGCCGGTCTCGCCCGCGCCGATCAGGATTTCGCGAATATTCGCGCCCAGCACCGGATGCGGGCCGACCTCCAGGAATACCCGATGCCCGGCGTCCACGAACGCGCTCACGGCATCGGCGAATCGCACCGGCTGCCGCACATTGGCGCACCAGTATTCGGCATCCCAGTCACCGGCGACGACCTCGCGGCCGGTGACGGTGGACAGCAGCGGGATCGTCGGATCGGAGAGCGTGAGATCGGCGAGCGCCGTACGCAATTCGCCGAGGATCGGCTCCATGAGATAGCTGTGGTACGGCACCTCGACCTGCAGGCGGCGCGCGAAAACACCCTCCGCGGTGAGGCTTTCGGCGATCTCGTCCAACCGCGTCTCGGCCCCGGCCAGGGTGACCGCGCTCGGGCTGTTCACCGCGGCGATATCGACCAGATCATCACCGTCGATCAATTCCAGTGCGGCCGCGAGCGGCAGCCCGATCGCCAGCATGCCGCCCGAACCGGCGGTGGTGGCCTGCAATCGGGCGCGGTGGTAGCTGACCCGCAGGGCGTCACGCAGCGAGAGCATGCCGGTGACGTACGCCGCCGACACCTCGCCGACACTGTGCCCGACCACCGCGGCCGGATGGATGCCCAGCTCATCGAGCAGGGCGAACAGCGCGACCTGCACCAGGAAATTGGCGGGCTGCGCGATGGCGGTGCCGGTGACCCGGGATTCCTCCTCCGGGCGCAGCAGTTCCTCGATGATGGACCAGCCGGAGATCTCCTGGAACACCGTGTCGATGCGCTGTGCCTCGGCGGCGAAAGTGCCGCCCGCGGTGAGCAGTTCGCGGCCCATGGCCCACCACTGCGGTCCCATACCGGTGAAGACGAACACCGGATCGGCGACCTTGCGCGGCACCACCTTGGTGGCGGCACGACCGCCGCCATTGGCGTATTCCACCAGGGCCGTGACCAATTCGGCGTCACCGCCGAAGGTCAGGCCGGTGCGGAACTGGTGATGCTGGCGGCGGGTCCAGGCCGCCTCGGCCAGCAGGCCCGGATCCGCGCCGTCCGCGATGAGCTCGGCATAGCCGCGCGCCAGTTCCCGCGCGGCCTGATCGGTGCGCGCGGACACCGGCAGCACGCCGTAATGCCGTGGTTCGCGGTCGATTCCGCTGGTCTGCCGGTATTCCTGGAGAATGGCATGGGCATTGGTGCCGCCGTAGCCGAAGCCGTTGACGGCCACGGTCATTCGCTCGACCTCCGGCCCGACCGGCTCCGCCTCCAACTGGAGTTTGATACCCAGCTCATCGAAGGGGATATCCGGATTGGGGGTCTCCAGCCAGCCCTGCGGTGCGATGGTGCGCTTGGAGATGGCCAGCGCCGATTTGATGATGCTGGCAATGCCCGACGCGGCCTCGGTATGCCCGAGCTGGCCCTTGACCGAGCCGACGCCGACCGGTGCGGTGCGGCCCTCGACCTGACCGTAAGCCCGTCCGATGGCACGCAATTCGAGCGGATCGCCGACCGGGGTCCCGGTACCATGCGCCTCCACGTAGGTGACCTCGTGCGGTGCGATGCCCGCGCGCCGCGATACCGATTTGGCCAGCGCCTCTTGCAGATCCGCGTTCGGCACCGTGATGGCCGAGGTGCGCCCGTCCTGATTGGAGCCGGTGGCCTTGATGACCGCGTACACCCGATCACCATCGCGCTCGGCGTCTTCCAGCTTCTTGAGCACCACCATGCCCGAGCCCTCACCGCGCCCGTAGCCGTCGGCGGCGGCGTCGAAGGGTTTGCTGCGCCCGTCGGCGGCCAGGAAGCCGCCCTTGCACATGGACACGAACGCCTCGGGCTGCAACAGCATGGTGACGCCGCCCGCGATGGCGACCGCGCAGTCGTCGTTCGCGAGCGCCTGACAGGCCAGATGCAGTGCGACCAGCGAGGACGAACACGCGGTGTCCACGGTGAGCGCGGGGCCGACCATATTGAGCGCGAACGCGATTCGGTTCGACAGCATGGTGTACGACGCGCCCGCGGCGGTGTGCATATCGACGTACGGCAGCGCGGTGCTGGTGCCGGAGATGGCCAGCTGATCCAGGGTGAACGCGCCGATGTAGACCCCGATCGGGGCGCCGGAGATATGCCCGGCGATGCCCGCGTCGTCCAGCGCCTCCCACGCGACCTCGAGCACCAGGCGCTGCTGCGGATCCATGGCGGCCGCCTCGCGCGGTGAGATGCCGAAGAAATCCGGATCGAAGGCCCAGGGATCGCCGGTCATGAACGCGGCGCGTTTGGTGTACATGCGGCCCGGCGTGCGCCGGTCCGGATCGTAATAGCGGCGGTAGTCCCAGCGCTCGGGCGGTATTTCCGCGACCCCGTCGCGTTTGTTGATGATGAAGTCCCAGAAGGATTCCGGTGAATCGATACCACCCGCGTATCGGCACCCGATTCCGACAATGGCAATGTCAGACACTACGACTCCTCGGCAAATCAGCTCGAACTCTTGATCCCCCCCGAGAAGGCTGCGGAACTCGCTACGGCACCGGAACCGGCTGTCGCAGAACGAAATTCATCTCGGGTCCGGTACTCCCGATCCGGACCCGGCGAATCAACCCATAGCCGAAAGTGGCGTAGTACGGCATATTGCCGTCCTTGCAGATACCGCCGACGGTCTCGTTGCGCTCATCGGCGAGCGCGTCCAGCCAATTGACCAGCGAGCGGCCCACGCCCGCGCGCTGCACAGTCGGATCCGCGCCCAGGTACACCATGAAGTGGTGTCCCTCGACCGGCCTGACCTCGGCGATGGCATTGTCCACGTGTACGCCCCGGGCGGTCCCCGCGCCCATGGCGGCCAGCAGCAGCGGCCCCGAAATCGCTTCGCGCCACAGTGATTTCCGGTATCCGGCCGGGTACCACAGCAGTGCGCCCACCACCTTGCCGTCAACCGTGGACACTGCCGCGCCCCCGGCGGGCAGGAAGCGGTACCTGATCATGATGCGCAGCATGCGCGGTGATCTGCGATGCCGGTCCGCCGCATCGGGGAAGACGTATTCCTCGATCGGATCATCGGTCGCGAAGGCCCTGGAGATGATCCGCGCAATGTCCTCGATGTCCTGCGAGGTAGCCCGGCGAATGACCGGTGTACCCGACTGATCCAAGATTTTTCCCTCGATAGTTCCCGGCTTGCCCCATGCCGGGGCGGTAGCCGAACAAGGCTACTGACCAGTAGGTTACATGGCCGGGATTAACTCGCCACCCGTTCGCGTTGTGGCATAAAACAATTCACCCGGCCATTGCCTGTGGGAGGTTCATAATCTAAAGTGCCGCCAATCAAATCCCTTGGGGCGCAACACTATTGACCCAGACAGCCGTGTATCACCAGTACTGGGAATGGCTCACAATGCGGCTTGAAATGCGGTGTAGCTCAACAGAGTTGCGCCCAATCCCGCGATGACGCTCACGACGATATTCATCGCGGCGTACAGGTATGCCCGCTGTTCGGTCAGTCGCACGGTTTCGTAGCTGAACGTGCTGTAGGTGGTGAGCGCACCGCAGAACCCGGTGCCCGCCAACGCGTACACCGGACTCGAGACCGCGGCTCCGGTCAGGCCGCCCAGCACCGCGCAACCGATCAGGTTCACCGTGAAGGTGCCCCACGGGAAGACGCTGTCGTGCTTGGACTGAATCGTGCGATCGGTCAGATAGCGCAGCGGTGCGCCGATCATCGCGCCGAGTACGACGAGCAGGGCGGTCATCGCGCGGCCTCTTTCTCGCGCAGTGCGCCGTGCAGGGTGCGGGTGAGTGCGATCGCGGCGAGGGTGGCGAGCAATGCGCACACCAGTGTCCCGGCCAGATACGCGAAGGCGAGTGGGACCGTGCCCGGTTGCAGCAGCCCGCGCGTCTCATTGGCATAGGTGGAGAAGGTGGTGAAGCCGCCGAGAATGCCGACGCCCACGAACGGCCGGGTGAGCGGATGTACCGGGCGGATCTCGGTGATGGTCACCATGAGCACGCCGATCAGGAAACAGCCGAGCACATTGGTGGCGAAGGTGGCCCAGGGGAACCCGCCCGCGGGGGTCGGCCAGATCCGCGCGAGGCCGTAGCGGCTCAGCGCGCCGAGCGCGCCGCCGGCCGCGATCACCATGAGTACGGTCGCCGGATGGTCGGTGAGTTCGCGGCGCTGGGCGGGGGAGTGCACGTCGATATCGGAATCGACCGGACCGCCGATCGGTTCGGTAGCCTCGGGTACGGCAGTGCCGTCCTTGTTCGTGCTGCTCATCGGGTCCTCCGCACGATCGATCAGGGTAGCGGAATAACCTGTGAGACCCGCCGGTTCATTTGGTTGCCATATCCACAAAGTGGCTTTCGATCCGAGGAGGACTCGTGCAGTTCGGAATCTTCACCGTCGGGGACGTCACCACCGACCCCACCAACGGCCGCACCCCGACCGAGGCGGAGCGGATTCAGGCGATGGTCGCCATCGGCGAGAAGGCCGAAGAGGTCGGACTCGACGTCTTCGCCACCGGTGAGCACCACAATCCGCCGTTCGTGCCGTCCTCGCCGACCACCATGCTGGGCTATCTCGCCGCCCGCACCGAGCGCCTGATCCTGTCGACCGCGACCACGCTGATCACGACCAATGACCCGGTCAAGATCGCGGAGGATTTCGCCATGCTGCAGCACCTCGCGGGCGGGCGTGTCGACCTGATGATGGGACGCGGCAACACCGGACCCGTATACCCGTGGTTCGGCAAGGACATTCGCGACGGCATCCCGCTGGCCGTGGAGAACTACCACCTGCTGCGGCGGCTGTGGCGCGAACAGCGCATCGACTGGGAAGGCCGATTCCGCGGGCCGCTACAGGGTTTCACCTCGACCCCGGCTCCGCTGGACGGCACCCCGCCGTTCGTCTGGCACGGTTCGATCCGCTCGCCCGAGATCGCCGAACAGGCCGCGTACTACGGTGACGGGTTCTTCCACAACAACATCTTCTGGAACAAGGAGCACACCGAGCAGATCGTGCGCCTGTACCGGCAGCGCTTCGAGCACTACGGACACGGCAGCGCGGATCAGGCCATCGTGGGACTCGGCGGTCAGGTGTTCATGGCCGAGACCGAGGCCGAGGCCAAGAAGCGGTTCCGCCCCTACTTCGACAACGCGCCCGTCTACGGGCACGGACCGTCGCTGGAGGATTTCACCGAGCTCACCCCGCTGACCGTCGGCACCCCGGAGCAGGTCATCGAACGCACCCTCGGCTTCGCCGATTACGCGGGCGATTACCAGCGCCAGCTGTTCCTGATGGACCATGCCGGTCTGCCCCTGGACGTGGTGCTCGAGCAGATCGAGATCCTGGGCCGCGAGGTGGTTCCGGTGCTGCGCAAGGAGTTCGAGCTGCGCCGCCCCGAGCATGTGCCCAGCGATCCGCCCACCCACGCCAGCCTGGTCGCCGCCGGTCCCGACGCTCCGCACCACCTGGTCGAACCCGCCCGTGACCGCACCGCGGCCGAATCGAATTGAGGCACAACAGATGAGCCGCAAGGTCGTGGTACTCACCGCCGGACTGTCCCAGCCCTCCTCGACCCGCCTGCTCGCCGATCAGCTCGCCGCCGCCGTCTCGGCGGCGGTCGGCGGGCGCGGCGAGAGCGTCGAACTCGACGTGATCGAACTGCGTGAACTCGCCACCGAACTGGCCGCCACCATGGCCACCGGCGGTATCCCCACCCCCGCCGTGGCGGCCGCCCGCGAACGAATCTCCCAGGCGGACGGCCTGATCGCGGTGACCCCCGTCTTCGCGGCGAGCTACAGCGGCCTGTTCAAGATGTTCTTCGACATCCTCGATCCGGACGCGCTCAACGCCATGCCCGTCCTGATCGCGGCCACCGCGGGCACCCCGCGGCACTCCCTGGTCCTGGACTACGCCATGCGGCCGCTGTTCACCTACCTGCGCGCGGTGATCGTCCCGACCGGCGTCTTCGCCGCGACGGAGGATTTCGGCTCCACCGGACTGGCCGATCGAATCCACCGCGCCGCAACCGAATTCGCGACCCTGGTGGTAGCCGAACCCGCGGCCGTCGGCGGCTTCCTGCAGGAGCCCGAGCCCCGTAAGCGCCATTCCGGCAACTCGCTCGGCGCGGTGACCCCCTTCAGTCGCCTGCTCGCCGGACACACCGGCAGCGGACCGGTACCGGCGAAAGAGCACTGAGCCGAACGCTATTTGGTGCTGTCGGCCAATTCGATCAGGCGGGCGCGAACCAGTTCCGGGCGTTCGTCGATGACGAAATGGCCGCAGTCGGTGACGGCTTCGAACGTGTAGTCATCGGCCTTGGCGGTGGCCGGATCGGCCATGGAGTGGTGGACGGCTACGTCGTCCACGCCGAAGAGCGCACGAATGGGGATGGTGCCGCGGCGGCGCTCCGGATTACGGGCGGCCTGCGGGATCTCCTTCAGCCAGAAGGTGCGGTAGGTGTCGGTGGCGGCCTTGGCGCAGACCGGATCCCGGAAGCGGTCGGAGAAGATGCGGATATCCTCGCGGCTGACCGATGAGCGGTCGCTGATGGCGGCGGTGATGAGCCGATTCAGGAAGCCGGTGCGCTGCTGGATCGGCTTGCCCGCGACGGCGATCAGCGGCTGGTAGGCCAGGAAGCGCCAGATATTGCGTGCCACAACGGAAGTGGGCACCCAGGGGTGCGCCATATTCATCGCCAGGTAGCCGGAGAAGCGGTCCGGGTTGCTCAGGATCATCCGGTAGCCGATGAAAGCGCCCCAGTCGTGGCCGCCGAGCAGGACGCGCTCGATGCCCATTTCGTCGAGCAGCGCGAACAGATCCGAGGCCACCTCATCCTTGGCCCAGCGATGCGGTGCGGGTCCGGACCAGCCGTACCCGGGCAGATCGGGAACGATGATGCGCAGTCCCGCAGGCGGATTCGCGAGCAGCTCGCGGTACGCGTAATGATGCTGGGGCCAGCCGTGCAGCAGCAGTACCGCGCGGCCGTCCGCCGGTCCGGCCTCGGTGACGTGGAATTTCACGCCGCGCGCGGTGACGAATGAACGCCGTACCCCGTCGATCTCGGGTGGTAGGGATGCGGCGGCACTGCCGAATTCAGCCATGCGGCCACGATATCCGGCGGTGCGAGGTCCCGCCTCCTACCGCGGGCGGAGCCCGGACGCCGCCCACGGGCGGGCCGCGCGGAGCTGTCCCGAGGCGCGCCGACGCTGTCAGCAACCTCCCAGTCAAGCCGCCGGGTCGCGCCCGCCGGCCGCGCCCGATGCGGTGAAAACCGCCCGTACGCACGGCGTCCAGGCCGTACTCTCGGGAGGGTGTGGCTCGATCTGATCTCCATTCCATTGTTCACCGGGGTCATCGGCTATGTCACCAACTGGACCGGCATCCTGATGCTGTTCGAGCCGATCCGCTTCCACGGTTTCCGCTTACCCGGCTTGCGCTGGGTGTTCCCCTATCTGCCGCGTCGTATTCAAGTGCTGCCGCTGCTGTCCGCCGACGGTCAGGTCGGATGGCAGGGCATCGTGCCCTCGCGCGCGGAGAAAATGGCCAGCATCGCCGTCGACAAAGGGCTCTCCAAACTCGGCGGCATGTCCGACTTCTATCGCGAGCTGGATCCGGACAGTATTGCCGAACAACTGGTCACGCTCACCCGGCCGCAGGTTCCGACCATGGTGGCGCGCATTCTGGAGCGGCGGAATCCGCAATTGTGGTTCAACCTGCCCGAATCCGCGCGTGAACTGGTGTTCCGCCGGGTCGCCGAACAATTACCGGCGAGCGCCCGCGCCATTACCGATGGCATCGGCGACCATATCGAGGAATTGATCGACCCCAAGTGGATGACCATCCGGCATCTCACCGCCAATCCGCGCCTGATCAATCGCATATTCCGCGAGATCGCCGCATCGGAACTGCGCTTCATGCAGAATTTCGGCTTCTACTTCGGCTTCCCCATGGGTTTCGTGCTGGTCGCCATCCTGCATTTCTTCCCGTACTGGTGGGTGCTGCCGCTGGGCGGTGTGGTGATCGGCTACATCGTGAACTGGGTCGGCATCACCATGATCTACGAACCGCTGCATCCGAAGTGGTGGGTGCCGTGGCGGCAGGGCCTGATGCTCAAGCGCCGCAATGAGATCGCCGACGGCTACGCGGAGATCATCGCGGGCGAGGTGATGACGCCGCAGAATCTGGCGCGGGAATTGCTGGCCGGTCCGCGCGCGGACCGCACCACCGCCATGCTCGACTCGATTCTGAGCGCGTCCATCGATCAGGCGGTGGGGCAGGCCAAGCCCGCGCTGCGATTCTCCTTGGGCCGCACCGGTTATGACCGACTCAAATCCGATGCCACCCCGGAGATCCTGCAATTGGCGCACACCGCGTTCGACGATCCGTCGTTCCTGTCCTCGCAGACCGCGCGCATTCGCGATTTCGTGGCGACCCAGATGCGGGCCCTGGATCGCCGCGATTTCGTGGACCTGCTGCGTTCGGCGACTCGTCAGGACGAGTGGCTGCTGTTCGTGCACGGCGCCGCGCTGGGTGTGCTCGGCGGTCTGCTGCACCTGGCCATATTCGGGGTCTGAGCGGGAGCGCTAGACGGGGGTGATGGTGGCGACGATGGTGTGGATCGCGCCCTCGGTCATGGCGAAGGTCTCCACGATGTCCACCGTCATGAGCCGGATTCCGGCGACCCCGGAATCGAGCAGATAGCGCGCGGTGACCACATCACCGGCTTCGGAGAACTTGATATCGCGCACCCCCTGGATCACCGAGTACTGCACACCGTGTTCGAGGTCATTGGACAGCTGCGGTCCGGAGGTCCCGGTCTTCAGTCCCGCCTCCACGCGGGTCGCGTCCGGGGTGAAGCGCACCGCGCTCGCGTCATGTGAGACCAGTGCGTCGATGTACGCCTTGGCCATGGCGGCGTTGGGGCTGAGCGCGGGATCCGTTGCCGCCCCGGCGCTTCCCGAGCCGAAGGTGAGCGCCGCTGCCGCCGCTGCCGAGACGACTGCAACCTGTTTCATTTTCATGGTCACATCCTGTCAGCAAACCCGGTCCGCGCGGGCGCGATCCGGAACTCGGACCGGGTAATCATCGCTAAATGGACTTCCCAGTTTTCCGGGCGCTCGGTATTCCATAATCGAATCCATGCCCAAGCCCTGCGTACTGCTGCAGTTGCGTCCGGAAACCGCCGCGGCGGATGACGAATACGCCGCCATCCTGCGCATGGGCGAGCTGTCGCCCGGCGATCTGGTGCGGGTGCAGATGGATCGCGAATTCCCGGATCTGGCGCTGGACGACTACTGCGCGGTCATCGTCGGCGGCGGTCCCAGCAATGTCAGCAATCCCGACGCGCGCAAGTACGACTATCAACGGAAATTCGAGCCCAAGCTGCGCAAACTGCTCTCCGAGATCGTGGCGCGGGACTTTCCCTACCTGGGCGCGTGCTACGGACTGAGTATTCTGGCCGATGTGCTCGGTGGACGGGTAAGCGATGAACGCTACGGCGAAACCGCCGGGGCGACCACCATCGAGCTCACGGCCGAAGCCGAGCGGGACAGCCTGCTCGCGGGCCTGCCGCATTCCTTCCGGGCCTTCGTCGGCCATAAGGAAGCCTGTCAGGAGACTCCGCCGGGTGCGGTGCTGCTGGCCGACTCCGCGGGCTGCCCGGTGCAGATGGTGCGGGTCGGCGAGCACGTGTACGCCACCCAGTTCCATCCCGAACTCGACGGCGACGGACTCGCGCTGCGCATCGAGATCTATCGCAACGCAGGCTATTTCGATCCCGAGGAGGCCGATCTGCTGACCGCCCTCGGCCATCGTGAATCGGTGCCCGTACCCGCGGAGATACTGCGCCGCTTCCTCGACCGCTACTACCGTGATCGATGAGTGCGCCCGTGGCACAAGCACTTCGCCGCATCCTGCCACCCGGTAGGTTCGATGGGGTGAGTGCTTGGTTTGGGCGAAAGTTTCGACAGGTGGGCAATTTCGACCGGGCCGTGAACGGCGCGGTGGGGCGGATTCCGGTGACGGCGGTCGATCGCGGCATGCTGCGCCTGACCCAGACCGCGGATCGCGGTGTGCTCTGGGCGGGTATCGCGGTGCTGCTGGCCGCACGGCAGGGTTCGACCCGGCGGGCGGCGCTGCGCGGGGTCATCTCGGTCGCGGGTGCGAGTTTCACGGTCAATGTGGTGCTCAAATCGCTGTTCGCGCGCCGCCGCCCGGCCGCGGAGGCATTGCCCGCGGCTCGGCGGCTGCTGCGCTTCCCGACCTCCTCGTCCTTCCCGTCCGGGCACAGTGCGTCGGCGGCGGCCTTCGCGACGGCGGTCGCACTGGAAAGTCCGCGTGCCGCGCTGGTGGTCGCCCCGCTGGCGGCCTCGGTCGCGTATTCGCGGGTGCACACCGGTGTGCACTGGCCCTCGGATGTATTCGTCGGCGCGGCAGTGGGTTCCGGTGTCGCGCTGGCGACCCGGCGCTGGTGGCCGGTGCGTGTCTCGGATGAGGCGCAGGCGCGGCTGGTGCGCGAGGCCCCGGCCCTGGTCGACGGCAAAGGTCTTGTACTGCTGGTGAATCCGGTTTCCGGCGCGGCCGGTTACGACCCGTACGACGATGTGGTCGCCGCCCTGCCCGCCGCGACCGTCTACCGCACCGAGCCGGGGCGCGATGTCGTGGAGCATCTGGAGACGCTGCTCGCGGAGTACACCGGTGAGGTCCGCGGGGTCGGGGCGGCCGGTGGTGACGGCACCATCGCCGCGGCCGCCACGGTCGCGCTCCGGCACGATCTGCCGCTGGCGGTCATCCCCGCCGGCACGCTCAATCATTTCGCCCGCGATCTCGGCGTCTACGATCTGCTCGAGGTGGTGGATTCCACCGGTGCGGGCGAGGCCGTCGCGGTCGATATCGCGAGCGTGGAACTCGAGACCGCCACCGGTTCGCGCACCCACCATCTGATCAATACCGCGAGCCTGGGCGCGTATCCGGATCTGGTGCGGCTGCGCGAGAAATGGCAGGGGCGCTGGGGTAAGTGGCCCGCCTTCGCGGTCGCGCTCATCATCATGCTGCGCCGCGCGGAGCCGATCCGGATTCGTTTCGAGGATCGCTGGCACGATGTCTGGTTCGTCTTCATCGGCAATGGCCCCTACCATCCGCACGGTGCGGTCCCGGCCTTCCGCTCGCGGCTGGACGCCGGGCTGCTCGATGTGCGCTGGGTGCGCGCCGATGTCCGGTTCTCCCGTTCGCGGGCGGTGCTGGCGTTGTCGCTGGCCGCGATCGGCCGCAGCAAGGTGTACGGCGAACGCCAGGTGCCGGAGTTGACCGTGCATCTCAATGAGCCGGAGTCGGTCGCGGCCGACGGCGAGGTGCTCGGTGCGGCCGTGCGCGTGCACTTCTCGATCGCCGGGCAGGTGACGGCCTATCGCCGCGACGAATCCAATCCGCGCTGGGCGAATCGTCCGCGTCCGCACCACCGCGGCTGACCCTTCCCCTTGTAGAGTTCGGAACACAGGTTTTTCCGCTGGTTGCCGTGTTCCGATCTCTTCGCGAGGGGAATTCGATGAAGCATTCAGCTCGACCGGGCGCGGGCCTGTGCCTGGCTTTCATCGCCCTTCTCCTGACCGGATCCGCCTGCGCCACTTCCGCCGCCGATGATCCGACCGCGGACCGGGATACCGGGGCCACCCCGGGCACCTACTCGTACTGGGTGCCGCCCGCGGATCCGACCTCGTTCAGCATGCCGATGATCCTGGTATCCGATCCCGGCAACTACAACGCCTACTGGTCGAATCAGTTCAGCCTGAACGACGCCGCGCACACCGGCGGATACCTCGGCTTCCAAACCCATGACACCGGCGGCGGCATGTTCCTGGGTTCGCTGTGGAACGCCAAATCGGCGAAACCCGGTTCGGAAAACACCTACTGCACCGAATTCGGCGGTGAGGGCGTCGGCATGTCCTGCCGCTGGAACGAGCGCCCCCGCCCGGGTGATCAGTATCTGCTCACCGTGAGCAAGGCGGGCAGTCACGGCTGGACCTTCACCGTGGTCAACTCCACCGCCAACACCACCACCGTGCTCGGCACCATCTACACCGAAACCGACGCCAAACTCTCCGGCGCCGACTTCGTCTCCTGGACAGAGTATTTCGACTGGAACAACCCGGCCACCACCTGCGCCCAAGCCAAATACTCCAAACTCCTGTTCGGCATCCCCGCCACGAGCGCGGGCAACGGCCACTACACCGGAACCGACACCCGCAAACGCTGCCCCCAAATGGAGCGCGTAACCCTGAGCCCCGCCGGCGCGACCCAGGAGAACGGTCCGCTGTGAACGGGCGGCTGCGCGGCGCGGTACCGGTGCTGATCGCGGCCGCGCTGCTGGTGGCCGCGCTGGCGGTCAGCCTCGGGCTGTACGCGGTGCAGAAGAATCACGGCAGCGCGGTGCACGTCGTCGGTGCGGAGGAGCACGCGGATCGCATCGATCTGGATGTGGCGATCATTCGAATCGACGCCGCCGCACAGGAACTCGTGATGCAGATGACGCCGATGGCGCGCGGTGCGCTCGGCGATTCGGACGGCCGCTTCCGCGCCGACACCGTACTGCACACCTCGGGGCTGACCTCCGAACCGATCACCTATCGGGCGGGTGATATCAACTCCGGTTCGGAACTGCGGGTCGCTATCGGTGGCGGCGGCATGATCACCGACTATCCGTTCGACAAGTACGACGCGCGCATGGCGTTCGCGGGAACCAGTGCCGGACAGGATGTTCCGGTGGTGCTGGATCTGTACAGCCTGGACGCGGCCTTCAGCGTGACCGCGAAGCCGGATACCGCGTACGGGGCAGACACCGTCGGCGCGGTGCTGACGGTGCGCCGGTCCACGCCCTCGATCGTGTTCGCGGTGTTCGTCATGGTGCTCATGCTGGGGCTGGCGTGGGCCGCGGCCACCGCGGCGTTCTATGTGCTGTCCGGGCGGCACGGATTGATCTGGCCCGCCAATACGCTGATGGCCGCCATGCTGTTCGCCATGGTGCCGCTGCGCAACGCGGTGCCCGGATCACCGCCGATCGGTTCCATCATCGACTTCGGCTCGTTCTTCATCGCCGAGACGGTGGTGGCGCTGGCGCTGATCTGCACGGTGCTGGTCGGGTACCGGCAGGAAATGCGGAAGGCGCGCGCAACGGACCGCTGAGCATGTTCCGATTCTCGTGAAAGTTGGCGGCGCTGGTCGTACCGTTGTTGGGGGCGTTTTAGTCGATGACTAGGGGGTTGCTGTGCAGCCGTTCGAACTTCCCGATTTCTATATGCCCTATCCCGCGCGGCTGAACCCGCATCTGGAGCAGGCCCGGGCCCATACCCGGGAGTGGGCCGCTGACATGGGGTTCTTCGAACCGCAAGCGGGGCATCATATTTGGGACGAGTCGGATCTGGAGCGCCACGACTACGGGTTGCTGTGCGCATACACGCACCCGGATTGTGATGGCGCGGAACTGGATCTGATTACCGACTGGTACGTCTGGGTGTTCTACTTCGACGACCACTTCCTGGAGCTCTACAAGCGCACCCGGGATATCACCGGTGCGCGCGACTACCTGGAGCGGCTGCGGGAATTCATGCCGCTCACCGGAATCGATATGCCCGAGCCGACCAATCCGGTGGAGCGCGGCCTGGCGGATCTGTGGCCGCGCACGGTGCCCGCCATGTCCCTGGACTGGCGCAAACGCTTCGCCACCACCACCCAGGCGCTGCTCGAGGAATCGCGCTGGGAGCTGAACAATATCGCCGAGGGCCGCGTCGCCAATCCCATCGAATACATCGAGATGCGGCGCAAGGTCGGCGGTGCGCCGTGGTCGGCGAATCTGGTGGAACACGCGGTGGGCGCGGAAGTACCCGCCCAGCTCGCGCCCACCCGGCCGCTGCGGGTGCTGTGCGATACCTTCGCCGATGCCGTGCACCTGCGCAATGACATCTTCTCCTATGAGCGCGAGGTGCGGCAGGAGGGCGAAAACGCCAACTGCATCCTGGTCATGGAGCGTTTCCTGGGGGAGGAGACGCAATGCGCCGCCGAGATCGTGAACGATCTGCTCACCTCGCGGGTGCAGCAGTTCGAGTACACCGCGCTCACCGAATTACCGCTGCTGTTCGCCGAATACGGCGTCACCCCGGCCGAGCAGGCCGATGTGGCGTTGTATGCCAAGGGATTACAGGACTGGCAGTCCGGCGGCCACGAATGGCATATGCGGTCCAGCCGGTATATGAACAAGGGCAGCCGCAAGAGCGCCACCCATGCGCTGCCCGCCGCTCTAGCTCCGGCGGGCCTGGGTATGTCGGCGCTGCGAATCACCCCGAGTAGCCTGGGGCTCAAGCGATTCGCGCGATTCGCGCATCAGCCGTTCGAACCGGTCGGCCCCACGCCGCTGCCCGAGATCTACATGCCGTTCGAACTGCGGCTCAATCCGCTGCTGGACAGCGCCCGCGAGAACGTCGTGGAGTGGGCGCGCGGAATGGGCATGCTCGAACCCGTGCCCGGCCTGGAGATCAATATCTGGAGCGAGGCTGATCTGCGCGATTTCGACTTCGCGCTCTGCTCTTCGGGATTGGACCCGGACGCCACCGCCGACGAACTCGATCTGGCCACCGCCTGGCTCACCTGGGGCACCTATGTGGACGATTTCTATCCGGCCGCGTTCTTCCCGACCCGGAACGTGATCGGCGCGAAGGCGCAGGGACACCGGTTACAGCAGTTCATGCCGATCGACCAGCCGGTCACCGCCGTGCCCGCGAATCCGCTGGAAAGCGGTCTGCTCGAGCTGTGGGCGCGCACCACCGCGGCCATGGACACCGAGCAGCGGACCGAATTCCGCAGGGCCGTACAGAGTTTCCTCACCGCCTGCGAATGGGAGGTGCTCAACCAGACGCTGCACCGCATCCCCGACCCCATCGATTACGTGGAGATGCGCCGGGACACCTTCGGCTCCGATCTGACCAAGGCGCTGTCCCGGCTCTCGCACGGCAATCTCGTTCCGCCGCACGTGTATCGGACCCAGACGCTGTCGAATCTGGAGAACACCGCCGCCGATTACGCCATCCTGCTCAACGATCTGTTCTCCTATCAGAAGGAGACCGAGTTCGAGGGCGACTTCCACAATGGCGTCAGCGTGATCCGCAATTTCCTGGACTGCGACCGCGATCGGGCCGTCACCCTGATCAATGATCTGATGACGGCCCGGCTGGAACAGTTCGAGCGGGTGGTGAGCCGGGAACTGCCGACGCTGTACGAGGAATACGACCTCGACGAATCGGTGCGCCGGGTGCTGAATCAACGCGCCGCCGAACTGCAGGACTGGATGGCGGGCATCCTGAACTGGCATCTGCACTGCCGTCGCTACACCGAATCCCAACTGGTGCAACGATTCCGGCCGGAGCCGGTCGCCGCGGCGGCCCGGCCCGAACTGCCGTTCCTGCGGCCGACCGGGCTGGGCACGCTCGGACTGCGCATCGGCGCGGCCCGAGCGCAGGTCACCTCCGGGTGACGCACACCGTCGCACCGAGGCTGATGCCCGGATCGATGGTGATGTAGGGCGAACCCGGCGGGCAATTCCCGTCATTGGGCTGATGTACGTCGGTCACCTGGAAACGGGCCGCCGGATCGCCGCAGTCGAGCCGCCGGGTGCGGGCCGAGGTGCCGGTGCCGTCGACGGCGATGCAGTCGCCGAATTTGGCGTAACCGCTATCGCTCTGATCGGCCGGGCCGAGGCAGATCGACAGCACCAGATCGGTCTTGTCATTGCTCGTCATCGAGAATGCCGAGGCGGCAACGATATCCGGGCATTGCGGGCGCACCGGCTGCTGGTAGCCGGTGCTCACCTTCAGCACCTTCTTGGACGCCTCGGGCGCGGTGCAGGCCACGATCTTCTGCACATTCCTGTCGAGGCAGTCGCCGACCACGGCGCTGCCCAGATAGGTGGGATCCGTTGCGGTCACGCACAATACGATCGCGCGGCCGCCCAGTGACGCCTGCGCGTACGCCTGCCGCGCGGTGGTCTCGTTCTTGCACGCCTGATCGGTGACCGGCACCGCCAGATGCATTTCGACGGCCAGCACCTTCGCACCGAAAACGCCTGTGCCACAGGGCACCCGCAGAATCGTATCGCCGGCGCCCTTCACATCGACGCAGTCACCGGCCTGCACCGCGCCCGGATCGTTCATATTGATTCGGGTCGGCGCGAGACACAGCACGGTCTCCACCTTCGCGCCCGCATCCACCGGTTCGGCGACCGCCCTGGTGACATCGGGATATTTGGTGCACACCGATTCGATCGGATACTTCACATCCTCCCGGGCGGCGATCCGATAGAGCGCGTTCGGGTCCGCGCAATCGAATTCGGCCAGTGGATTCGACGTGATCGATACGCACGCGTTGAAAGCGAAGCGCTGCACCGGATCCGGCCGGGTCACCAGATACCCGGCCACCGATCCCGCCACCGCCACCACGAACGCCACCGCTACCGCGACCCATACCAACGGCTTTCGCGTCCAGGACCTTTGCGGCGGCTCTACCGGATGATCGGTCGGCCACGGCCCGGGCGGAACGGAGCCGGGCGGAACGGGGCCGGGCGGTATCGTTCCGGCACCCCACCCGGCGGGGGCGGTTGGTGGCGCGCCCGCCCACGGTCCTGGTTCGGCGGGCGCGGGCCACATCGCGGGGGCCTGCACCGCGGGCGACTCCCCGGTCGGCGGCGGTGCCCAGCGCGAGTGGGCAACCGGGTCCGGTCCGGCGGCCGCCCATTGGACCTCGGCCGGGTGATTCGGTTCCGGCGTCGGGGCCGGGCCGGTATGGACGGGTTCGTCGACAGAATTGTCCGACTGGTCGTGCACTTTTCTTCCCCCACCAGCTGTTACGCGGTATTCGAGTCCCCGCGGGCGCGGGGGAAGATGATCTTAACCGGGCCGGGCGACAGCGCCGCCCGATCTGTCATTGCGGTGCGGCCCAATCCCTCTCGGCTGTCAGTCCTGCGGCAGATGGCGGGTGGCCTCGGTGTAGCCGCCGGTGCGGGACTCATGGTCCGAGGTGTAGATCAGGTGCAGCACGCCGGTGCTGAACGGGGTGGCGGACAGCAGCCGCAGCGGGATGGGGTCGCCCTCGTCGAACAGGCGCAGACCGCTCCGCAGCGCGATCGGATGGACCAGCAGGTGCAGTTCGTCGAGCACGCCCGCGGCCAGCAGTTGGCGCACGATGGACGGGGAACCGCTCATGGCGATATCGGTCTCGCCCGGCTCCTGCTTGAGCGCGGTGACCGCCTCGATCAGATCGCCCTTCAGCAGTTCGGAATTGCGCCACGGCAGGTCCAGATCCTGATGTGAGACGACGATCTTGCGCGCGTCGCCGAGCGCTTTCGCCATACCGGCGTCCTCACCGTCACTGTTCTCGCGGTCCGGCCACGCGGCGGCGAAACCCTCGTAGGTGGCGCGGCCGAGCAGCAGGGTGTCGGCGGTGGCGAGCTGGGAGCCGACGGCCGCACCCATCTCGTCGTTGAAGTAGGGGAAGTGCCAGTCCTGGGGGTCGCCGATCACGCCGTCGAGCGAAATGAACAGTCCCGCAGTGATTTTCCGCATTGTGAGCTCCTTGCCGAAGTTGGTGTCAGCAGTACAGACGGGGCCCGCTCCGGAAAGTAATCGGTCACCAGCCGGGTCGAGCGCGATCGCCGTGTTTGAGCCGGTTGGTGTTCTCCACGATCGCCCGGGTCAATGCCTGTTCGGGTGCGGACTGCGCGCGGCGGGAGGCGGAGATCAGCACGAATTCGATGCGCTCGGGACGGGGCACCGGCAGGCCCGCGACCGGGTACAGATCCGGCGGCAGCAGTGCCTCGCTGTGCACCACGAAGCCGAGTCCGGCGAGCACCGCGGCGCGAAGTCCCAACTGCCCCTTGGTGGTACAGGTGATCCGGTATTCCAGACCGGCGTGTTTCAGCGCCGCCAGCGCGGATTCGCCGGACAGTCCGGGCGGCGGGTAGGCCACCACCGGGATGGGCCGGGTGAGATCGGGGACGGCCCCGTCCGGCCCGGCCCAGATGAACCGGTCCTCGAAGATCAGCTGTCCGTGGCGCTGGCCCGGTCGGCGCTTCACGAAGGCCAGATCGATGCGATCGGCGCGCAGATCGGCGTGTATCTCATCGCTGAGTCCGATGAACAGCTCCAGATCCACCTGTGGATAGGCCCGCCGGAATTCCAATAGGATCGCGGGAAGGGCCTGGGAGACAAGGTCTTCCGAGACACCGAAGCGAATCCGGCCGGTGATCGGCTCACCGCCGAACAGCCGCATGGCCTCGTCCTGGGCGTCGACGATGGTGCGCGCCAGGCGAATCAGGGCCGCACCCTCGGTGGTGAGCGTGACCGCATGCGTATCGCGGGTGAAGAGCTCCCGGCCCAGCGCGGATTCGAGCTTCTTGACGTGCCCGGAGACCGTCGGCTGGCGCAGCCCGAGCTGCCGGGCGGCCTGACTGAAACTGCGGTACTGCTCCACCGCCAGGAAACTGCGCAGCATGACCGGATCGAGCATGGGCGCTCCTATCGCGATTCGTGATAACGAATATAGCGGATATCGCATTCTGCTATGTACTGCCGAACCGTAGCGTCGCCAAGTGTGAAGGTGCTGAGCAAGTTCCATCTCGACGGTTTCATCCTCGGCCTGCTGACCATGGTCTTGCTGGGGGCGGTGGTACCCGTCTCGGGGTCGGCCGCCGATATCTTCGGCTGGATCACCAAGGCGGCCATCGCCCTGCTGTTCCTGCTGTACGGCACCCGGCTCTCACCCGGCGAGGCGTGGGCGGGCCTGAAGCATTGGCGGCTGCACCTGACCGTGCTGTCGGTGACCTTCCTGATCTTCCCGCTGCTCGGGCTCGGGATCTGGTTCCTCGGACGCGATCTGCTACCCGCCGATCTGCGCACCGGCGTGCTGTTCCTGTGCCTGGTGCCGTCCACGGTGCAGAGTTCCATCGCCTTCACCTCCATCGCGCGCGGCAATGTGGCCGCGGCCATGGTCAGCGCCTCGGCCTCGAATGTGCTCGGTGTGCTGCTGACCCCGCTGCTGGTGGTGCTGCTCATGACCACCGGCGGCGGGGTGCGCATCGGTGCGGGCGCGATTCTGGCGATCATGACGCAATTGCTGCTGCCGTTCCTGATCGGCCAGCTACTGCGCCCGGTGATCGGCGGCTGGCTGACCCGGCATCAGCCGCTGGTCAGATACGTCGATCGCGGTTCGGTGCTGCTGGTGGTGTACACCGCGTTCAGTGCGGGCACGGTGCAGGGCATCTGGCGGGCGGTGCCGCCGATTCGGATTGCCGAGGTCGCGGTGATCTGTGCGGTGCTGCTGGCGGCGGTGCTGGCCATTTCCGGCGGGGTGGGCAGGCTGTTGCACTTCGCGCTCGCCGATCGCATCGTGATCACCTTCGCGGGCTCGAAGAAGAGCCTGGCCTCCGGCCTGCCGATGGCCGCGGTGCTGTTCGCCGGTCAGCAGACCGCGCTGATCGTGCTGCCGCTCATGATCTTTCACCAGATTCAGCTGATCGTCTGCGCCTTCCTGGCCCCGCGGTTCGCGCGCAAGCACGCGGAAGGTGAGCCCGTGCCACCGGTCAGTACGGTGCCGATTGCGGCGACCAGCGCGCGGTGAGCTCTCCGGAGAGGTTGCGGGGGAACGAGATTCGACCCGGATTGCCATCGCAGGTGTAGCGCTGCTCCGGATGCTCGGTGAGGTGATCGAGCCAATAGCTGGAGTCGAACGGTACGGGCGCGCGGCCCGAACGAATGCGCGGAATGGCGGTGGCGTCGAGCGTGCCGAACGGGGAGGGCGCGGGTTCCGCGCCGACCAGCATGACGGCGTCGAAGGAATACGGTGTGCCGTCCCAATTGCCCGCGCTCGCCAGCCCGCGATCCGCTGGTGAAATGCCAAGGGGCAGTGCCATTGTCCGGATCGGCGAGTTCGGAACCGCGGCGGTGATGGCGCGCAGGTTCTCCACCAGTTCGCGCTGCACGCCGGTGCTGTCCAACCGGCCCAGGTTGGCATGCGTGGCGGTGTGCGCGCCGATCTCATAGCCGTGCGTGGCCAGCCAGGGCAGGGCGCGCGGATCGTTCGCGAACGGTTCGTTATTGACGAAGAATGTTGCGGTGGAGCCGAATTCGGGGTGTTTGGCGTGGAAATCCTCGAGTATGCCGATGGCGCTGTCCGGCGTCGGAGTGCCCTCGGCGGTGAAGGCGAGCTGGCTGATGGTGGAATCGTCGAAGGTGAGCACCACCGGATGGGTGCCGGCGGGCAGATCGATCGCGCCGGAGACATAGCGGGACACCGTGATCGGCCGGTAATTCTCGCGCAGCAGCCGATCCAGTTCGGCGCGGAACTTCTCCGGCGTCTGGTCGTAGTCCCCGGCGGGGGCGGGGGAGAGCTGGTGATACATGAGAATCGGGATCAGCCCGAGTTCGTTCGCGCCGACGGCGGCCGGATCGGGTGGCGGCTCGGTGGTGGCCGAGGGCGGGGTGGTGGCCGGGGCCGGGGGGCTTTCGGTACCACCGCAGGCGGCGGCGAACAGCAGCAGTGCGGCGGCGGCGACCCGCAGGGCCGTGATCTTGGCCATTGTCGAACTCTACTGTCCGACAATCCGTCTCGGGCGAGAGTCGGAAATCCCAACCGCCCGGCTCGCCGACAGCGGATAGTTGAGGGACCTCGAGTGAGAGTTGGTGTGGGCGTTGCTGAAGCGGGTCCCGGCCACCGGGCGTCGACGACTGTTGATCGTCGGCACGGTGGTGGTGATTGTCGTGGCCGGTGTGATCATCGGCTTCCTGCGTACCGATCCCGCGGCGCGAACCGCCTCGGCGGCGGTACCGCTGGCGTTGGAGGTGACCCAGCCCGATCCGGTCACCTCGCTGCATGCGCCGATCACGGTGCGCGGTAAGACGACCGGGGCCAAGAGCGTCACCGTCGCGGGTAAACCGGTGACTCCCGGGGCGGACGGCACGTTCGCGCTCACGGTGCCGGGTCCGGCCGCCGGGGCCACCGTGGTCGCCACCGACGGTGACGGCAAAACCGTCACCCAGCCCATCACCACCCGGGCCGAGGTGCCGCGCATTCGCGCGGTGCATGTCACCGCGTACGCCTGGGCCTATGAACCCATGCGCGAAGATGTGCTGAATATGGCGCGCGAGGGGCGGATCGACACCGTTCAGCTCGATATCAAGGATGAGGACGGCGTCGTCGGCTACGACTCGCAGGTGCCGCTGGCCCGCGAATCCGGTGCGTCCGCGGCCATCTACGATGCCGGGTCGGCCCTGAAGACACTGCACGATATGGGTATTCGGGTGGTCGGGCGGATCGTGGCCTTCCGGGACAAGACCATGGCGGAATGGGCGTGGCATGCCGGGCATCAGGACTGGGTGATCCAGAATCCGGGCGGCGGGCCCTACGCGAGTCACTACGGCGCGATCGCCTTCACGAACTTCGCGAGCCCCGAAATGCGCCGCTACAACATCGATCTCGCCACCGAGGCGGCCGGGCTCGGATTCGACGAGATCATGTACGACTACATCCGCCGTCCCGATGGGCCGCTTTCCAGCATGGTGTTCCCGGGACTGGTCGATACGCCGACGGTGTCGATCGCGGAGTTCCTGCGCGAGAGCCGGGATCCGGTGCGGGCGGCGGGCGCGTTCCAGAGCGCGGCGGTATTCGGCATAGCCGCCACCCGGCCCGATGAGATCGCCCAGGACATTCCGCAGATGGCTCGGCATCTCGACTACGTCGCGCCCATGCTCTACCCCTCGCATTGGAATGCGGGTGAATACGATGTGGCGAGCCCGAATTCGCAGCCGTACGACATCATCTTCCGGTCACTCCAGGATTTCCAGCGCCAGGTGGAGGGCACCGGGGCGAAGGTGATTCCGTGGCTGCAGGATTTCAGTCTCGGGGTGAGTTACGGCGATGCCCAGGTGCGCGCGCAGATCGATGCCGCGGCGGCGGTGGGGATTCCGAGCTTCTTCCTGTGGAACGCGTCGGTGAGCTATCACGCGGGGGCGCTCGACCCGGCGTGACGGCTCGACCGGCGGGCCCGGGCGCCTGCTCGACTCGCCTGGGCCGGTGATCCGGTTTCGACCGGGGTGCGGGGGATAGTTGACCGTATAGCTACACCGACCGGTCGGAACTATCCCGCCAGGAGTGCGCATGAGTAGCCCGGAAAAGCGGTCCTTGCTCTCCCGCATCACGCCGAATCAGTGGATCGCCCTGGTCATCACCGTGCTGGCGGTCATCTTCGTGGCCGCGAACCGGAACAAGGTCTCCATCGAATTCCTGCTCGTCTCGGTCACTTCGCCGCTGTGGTTGATCCTGCTGGTGATGTTCGTGATCGGCTGGATCGCGGGCCTGCTCACCGCACGTTCGCGCCGCCGCCGCTAACCGGACATAGGTGAGAATTGGCGCGAAGGCTGAATTCGGCGGAAATCGGTGCTGTACTTGAGCCGGTTTATTACGAATTGGTCTCGGGCTGCGAGGTGGCGCGATGGTTCGGAAGGTCAAGCGGTTCGGTTCGGCGCGGTCGCGGCGGCAGTTGATGCCGCTGCCCGGTGGCTATCCACCGCGGACCGCACCGTACTACCTGGTGCCGATTCGGCCCGCGCAGACTCCGCGCACGGACTACACGGAGCCCGGCGGCGAGATACTGCTGCTGGTGCTCGGACTGCTCTGCTTCGGGGCGGGCGCGGTGCTGGCGGTGCACGGTGTGGTGGTGATCGCCATGGTGCTCATCGCACTCGGCGGTTTCCCCATCTACTTCGCGAAGGTGATCCGCGCCCAGCGCCGGCTATGACGTGCGTTTCATCAGATCGAGCAGGGCGGCGGTGTCGGTCGTGCGCGATCCGCCCGCGAAAGCCAGTGTGGCATAGGCGCGTTCGGCCGCTTCGGGATGTCCCGCGCCGCAGGCGTCGGTCACCATGACCGGGAGATAGCCGAGATCGGTGGCGTGCCGCACGGTGGGTTCGATGCCCACCTCGAGCGCTATGCCCGCGATGGCGAACGAGTCGATTCCCAAGTCCCGCAATACGATATCGAGCGGGGTGCCGACGAACGCCGACATGGCGATCTTGTCGAACACCACCTCATTCGCACCCGGCGCCAACTCGGGCACCAACTGGTACTGGGCCGACCCCTGCGGGAACGCCGCCTGTACCTCGTTGGGGTCGTCCTTACGCTGCCATTCCATCGCGGTCCGCAGCTGCGAGACGCCCGCCGCCGCTACCGGCATCGACATATGCCGGGTGTAGAAGACGCGAAAACCCTTCTCCCGGGCCATATCCCGAATTCGCACGCAGTTCTCGACGATGCGGGCGGAGTCCGGAATCTGCCGCACGATCCCCACCTGCATGTCATAGATGATCACCGCCAGCCGCCCCGGGTCGACCACATCCTCGACCGTCTGCGGAATGCTCAATCCGTACGCGTACCGCACGCCACCCTCACTTGGTCCGGTCATATGGCTCACCGACGTCGACCGAGGTATTCATCAGCGCCTCCAATGGCAGTGGTGCGGTCACCGGCACATACGTCCACTCCAGCAACCCCTTCTTGGTCAGCGGAAAATCGTCGATATACCGCTTCGCCTCCTCCACACTATCCACCTCGAACACGATCACCACCCCTGGTTCGTCGGCCCGGGCGTAGTTCTCCCGCACGATCCCCGCCTTCCACAGCCGCCACACATTGGCGACTTCTTCGGGTAGGAATGGAGTGATGGTCTCCAACGTAACCCCCGGCTTGAAACGATCAAATGTAATGACCTTCATGAGTTTTCGACTCCGTATCGGCAGTTTCGACGCTTGCGTACGGAGTCCATGGAAGCCCGATGATTACAGTCTTACAAGAACGCACTTTCCGGTAAGCACCCCGAGGTAACCATGCCCGCGAAGCGCTACTACTGCCCCGTCGAGGTCACCGTCGACCTCATCGGCGGCAAATGGAAACCCGTAATCCTCGCCCACCTCAAGGAGGGCGCGCACCGCTACGGCGAACTCCGCCGCCGCATGCCGAACACCAGCGAGAAGATGCTCATCCAGCAACTCCGCGAACTCGAGGCCGATGGCCTGGTCCGCCGCACCGCCACCGCCACCATCCCACCCCAGGTCGACTACGACCTCACCGAAGAGGGCTGGAGCCTGGTCCCGGTCCTGACCGCGCTGTACGAGTGGGGCGAAAAGCGCAGCGCCAGAGCGGGAATCACCCTGGAGAACGTCGCCCCGCAGGTGGGTTGAGGATCAGATCAGGTGACTGCCGGGCCGGGGGTCACCCGATGCGGTCGCGCCCGGATCCGGGGAACCCGGGTCGACGGTGACCGTGTGGTGGTCGTCTACGCCGCGGGTGAGTTCGATGTGCAGCGTCGTGCCCGTGGACAGTGCGGTGTGCAGGGTGTCGATGGCGCGCAGGCTTCGGCCGTCGACCGCGGTGAGCACATCGCCGGTTCGGATTCCGGCTTTGTCGGCGGGGGAGTCGGGGGTGACTTCGCGGACCAGCAGGCCGGTGATCGGGGGCAGGCCGACGGCCCGGCGCATGGTGACGGCGAGGTGGGCGGGGGCCAAAGTCATTCCCAGCCCGGGGGATTCGGCGTCGGGGGTCGAGCCCTCGAAGGAGACGAGTAGGCGGTGCAGCAGGGCGCGGAGCGTATCGCGCTCGTCGGGCCCGAGGGCGGACAGCATGCGGTTTTCCAGGTCCAGGTGGGCGGGGGTTACCCGGTCGAGACGTTCGCGGCCCGAATCCGTCAGTGCCACCAGGGTATTGCGGCGGTCGGCGGGGTCGGCGGTGCGGGTCGCCAAGCCTTGCTCGACGAGCCGGTCGACGCGGACGCTGATCGTTCCGGAGGTCAGTCCCAGTTCACGCATGAGGTAGCGCTGGGAGACGCCGCCGGTGTTCTCGTGCAGTCGGAGGGTGGCCAGCGCGATGTAATCCGGTCCGTTGAGGCCGAATTCGACGAATCCGGCTTCGATCTCGGCATCCAGGAAGCGGCGCACCTTACCGAGTCGCTGCACGATCGCGACCGGTGCGAAGTCCAGCTCCGGCTGTACACGTGCCCAGCCCGCCAGCAATCGATCCACCGAATCCGGTGGTCCGGCCTGCTGCGGCCCGGCCGGGTTCGATTCATTTCCGGTTGACGAAGGCATTCGCTCACCTTACGCTTCGGATCAATAGTTTGGACTCAAACTATTGACTCAAGCGAAAGCGAATCACGCATGGACCTGCAACTCGACGGTAAGCGCGCCCTTGTCACGGGCAGTTCTAATGGAATCGGGCGGGCCATCGCGCTCGCCCTGGCCGCCGAAGGGGCGGCGGTCGTGGTGCACGGGCGGGACCCCGAGCGCACCGGGGCGACCGCCGACGCCATCGCGGCGGCGGGCGGCAAAGCCGCGGTGGCCCTTGGCGATCTGTCCTCGGATGATCCGGCCCGCGAGGTGGCCGACACCGCCACGGCGGCTTTCGGTGGAATCGACATCCTCGTCAACAATGCGGGCGGGCTCGGTGCGGACGGCTGGACCACCGCCACCGCGGCGGACTGGCTGGCGCTCTACAACACCAATGTCGCCGCCGCTGTCCGGCTCATCCGGGCGCTCACTCCGGCAATGCGAAATGCAGAGTGGGGACGCGTAATCCAGATCGGCAGTGCCGCGAACCCCAACCCGCTACCGCCGCGCGCCGCCTACAGCGCCGCCAAGGCGGCCCTGGCCAACCTCACCGTCAGCCTCTCGAAAGAACTGTCCGCCACCGGCATCACCGTCAATACGGTCAGCCCCGGCCCGGTTCACCTGCCCGCCTTCGACGATTTCGCGCGCGAGTTCGCCCGAGCCCACCACCTCCCCGACGATATCCCGGCCGCCACCCGCGTCCTGTTGAACGGCCCGCTCGCCAACCCGTCCGACCGGCTCACCGAACCCGCCGAAATCGCCGCCCTCGTAACCTTTCTCGCCAGCCCACTCGCCGCCTCCGTCAACGGCGCGAACCTGCGAATGGACGGCGGTATGGTCCCCACCGTCAACTGAGGTGGTCAGGCCGCGCCGGAGAGGTGGGTCATGAGGCGTTTGCGGTAGGCGTCGAGGATGACCGCGATGATGATCACCGCGCCGGTGACCATGATGCGCTGGAAGTCCGAAACTCCCATCAGGAGTAGGCCGTTGGTGAGGACGCCGAGCAGGCATGCGCCCAGTAGGGTGCCGATGACCGAGCCGCGGCCACCCGACAGGCTGGCTCCGCCGATCACCACGGCGGCGATGGCATTGAGTTCGTAACCCTGGCCGAGGATGGGGCTGGCGACTCCGAGGCGGGCCATGTAGATGACGGCGGCTATGCCCACGCACAGTCCGCCGATGACGAAGCAGACGATTTTGATCAGATTGGTGCGATGGCCCGAGAGTCGCACCGCCTCCTCATTGTTTCCGGTGGCATAGACCAGGCGGCCGAAGACGGTGCGGGACAGGATGAACCAGGCCGCGGCGACGATCAGCAGCGCCACCGCGAAGACGGCGGGTATGCCCGCGATGGTGCGGGTTCCGAAGGCGGTGAGTTCCTTGGGGAGGCTGTAGATGGTGCGGGCATCGGTGTACTGCTCGGCCGCACCGCGTGCGAAATACAGCATGCCGAGCGTGACGATGAAGGACGGAACACGCCAGCGTTCGGTGACGAAACCGCTGATCAGTCCGCAGAGCGCACCGATGACAAGGCTCAATGCGATCCCGGCGGGGATGGAACCGGCCCCGCTGTTCTCCATCGCCTTGCCCGCCACCACCGCGCAGAGCGCGATGACCGAACCCACCGAGAGGTCGATGCCGCCGACCAGGATGACGAAGGTCATCCCCACGGCCAGAATCGTATTCAGGGTGATCTGGGTCATGATGTCGCGGATATTGCCGGTGGTCGCGAAATGCGGTGCGGCGGCGAGGAAGAACGCGGCCAGGGCCACCAGGGCCACGCCGATTCCGGCTTCGCCGAGCACCTGGGTCAGGATGCGGTTGGTGCGGGTGTCGGCTCGTACCGTGCTCAGGGATGTCATGCTGCACCACCGTTTTTCAAGTAGCCCGAGTAGGCGAGGTTGAGGATGTGTTCGGGATCGAAGTCGGGGCGGGCGATTTCGCCGGTGATCCGGCCCGCGGAGAAGACCAGGATGCGATCGCAGACGCCGATGAGTTCGGACAGGTCGGAGGAGACCATCAGCACGCCCTTGCCGGTATCGGCGAGATTCAGTAGCAGCTGGTGGATTTCGTAACGCGCGCCCACGTCGATGCCGCGCGTCGGCTCGTCGACGATCAGCAGATCGGTGTCGGCGGCCAGCCAGCGGCCCAGCACCACCTTCTGCTGGTTGCCGCCGGACAGGGCGCGCACGGTTTGCTCCACCCCGCTCGATTTGATCCGGAGCTTGTCCGAAAGCGCACGCGCCGAAGAGTTTTCGGCTCCACGCCGGAGCAGCCCCAACCCGCTGACCTGGTCCAGGCTGGCCAGGCTCAGATTCGCGGCGATGGACAGATCCAGCACCAGCCCCTGCGCCTTGCGATCCTCGGTGAGCAGGCTGATACCGCGCCGCACCGCCGCGCGCGGATTCGGAATCCGAGTCGCATTGCCGCGCACCGTGACCGCGCCACCGGCGGCCCGATCCGCGCCGAAGATCGCGCGCATGGCCTCGGTGCGCCCGGAGCCGACCAATCCGGCCACCCCCACCACCTCACCGGCGCGCACCATGAACGAGATCGGCGGGGTTCGCGGGGTCACCGTCAACTCCCGCACCCGCAGTAGCTCCGGGCCCAGCTCGCGAGGAGTGACCGGGGGATATTCGGCGGCCAGCTCGCGCCCGACCATCATGCGCACCAGCCCGGGAATGTCCAGCCCGGCGATATCCCGCGCCGCGACCCCGGTTCCATTGCGCAGCACGGTGACTCGATCGCCGATCTCGAAGATCTCGTCGAGATGATGCGAGATGAAGATGATCGCGACGCCCTCCTCCCGCAGCCGCCGCATCACCTTGAACAGCGTGGCCGTCTCGCGCGGGGTGAGCGTGGCGGTGGGCTCGTCCATGATCAGCAGACGGCATTCGGTGGACAGCGCCTTGGCGATCTCCACCAGCTGCATCTGCGCGATGCCGAGCCGCCCGACGGGAGTGTCCGGCGATACGTCGAGGCCGACCTGCTCCAGCAAACCTGCTGCCCGTCTGCGCATTTCACGACGGTCGACAATCCCGAACCGGCGCGGCATGCGCTGCAGGAACAGATTCTCGGCGACGGTCAGCGCGGGCAGCAGCGCCAATTCCTGATGCACGACCTGGATTCCGGCGTGCAGCGCCGCCGCGGCGGATCCGGGCCGATGCTCCGCACCGCCCAGCCGCATCTGCCCGGAGTCCGGCTGTTCCAGTCCCGCAAGGCATTTCACCAGTGTCGATTTTCCCGCGCCGTTCTCGCCGATCAGCACGTGAATCTCTCCGGCGGTGACGCTCAGGTCGACGCCGTCCAGCGCTGTGACGCCCGGATACCGTTTGGTCAGACCGGTGACCTCGAGCAGGACGCCGGCCGTTGATTCGGGGTTCATACCGTTTCCACTACTCTCGCCGATGGACCGGGGTGGAGTCGCTTGGATCGACTCCACCCCGGCCGTGTCCACACCGGGCCCCTCACGCCCCGGCGGTGACCACGTTCATGCGGGTCTTCTGCCAGCCGGTGACCGCCTGCCCATTGATCAGCTGCATGGCCACGTCGATACCGTCGCCCGCCTGTTCGGAGCCGTACTGGTCGAGGGTGGCCAGCATGGGCCCGTTCTTCAGGAACGGCGTGACGGCCGGAATATTGTCGATGGACACGACTTTCACATTCGCGGAGCGTTCCTGGATCACCTTGATCACGCCCAGCGCCATGGAATCGTTGGAGGCGAGTACACCCTGGATATCCGGATGCGCGGTGAGCATATTGCCGAATACCGTGTACGCCTCATCGGTTTCCCAATGCGCGGTCTTGGAATCCAGCAGCGTCAGCTTCGCCTCGGCGACGGTGTCGTTGAAGCCGTTCTTGCGCTGTAGCGCGTTGTCCGCACCCGGATTGCCCTCCAGGATAACGACTTTCCCGCCCGGGACAGCCTTGGCCAGTACATCGCCGACCTGTTTGGCCCCGGCGCGGTTATCCGGTCCCACCAGCGGGATATCCACACCGGCGGCCTTCAGCGCGTCCGGATCGAGTGCCACATCGATATTGACGACCTTGATTCCGGCCTTGCTCGCCTTGACCACCGACTGCACCAGCGCCTTGGAATCGGCCGGTGCGATCACGATCGCCCGCACCTGCTGGGTGATGCATTTGTCGACCAGTGCGATCTGCCCGTCCACATCGGTCTCGTTCTGAATGCCCGCGGTCTGCAGATCGAGCGTGCCGAGCTTGTCGACGTGCTCCTTGGCACCCTTCTGCATCTGCTGGAAATATTCGTTCGCCAGCGATTTCATGATCAGGCAGACCTTGGGCTTCCCGCCGGAGTCCCCGGACGGACCGGATGCGGTCTGTTCGGTGCCGCAGCCGCTCAGTACCAGCGCGGCCGCGGCCGTCACGACGGCGAGTACCGTCCCTGTGCTTCTTTGCATTTCGGATTTACCTCTCTTTGTGGAGCTAGCGCCCGGCGCTGATCGCGGAATCACCGCCGAGCGGGTCCGGGCAGCCGCAGGAGCCGCGCGCGACCAGCGTGGTGGCGTGACTGATCCGGCTGGGCGCCAATCCCGGATCCGCGATCTTGGCGAGCAGCCATTCGACCGCCGCCCGCCCGAGTTGTTCGAAGGGCTGCCGCATGGTGGTGAGCGCGGGCACCGTGTACGCGCTGCCCTCGATACCGTCGAAGGCGCACAGGGCCAGGTCCCGCGGCACCCGCAGACCCAATTCGGCCGCCGCGCGCAGTACCCCGAGCGCCTGCTCGTCACTGGCCACGAACAGCGCCTCGGGCCGATCCGGCCGGGCCAGTAGCGCCCGGCCCGCGCGATACCCCTCGGCCCGCCCGAACGCGGTGTGCACCAGCAGTTCGTCGGCGGGCCGCTGTCCGGCGTCGGCGAGCGCGCGCCGCCACCCCGCGACCCGATCGACGGTCGGATGGATACCGGGCACCCCCGCGATACAGCCGATGCGTGAAAGCCCGTGCCCCAGTAGATGTTCGGTCGCCGCGTACGCGCCGCCCGCATTGTCGACCAGTACATGTGCCGCACCGGGCAGTTCCAATTCCCGATCGAGCACCAGTCGCGGCACGGCGGTTCCGGCGAGTTCGGTGACCCAGCTGCCGATTCCGTGCGCGGGTGCGACGATCAGCCCGTCCACCTGCCGGTCGATGAATATTCGAATGTAGGCGGCCTCGCGCTCGTCCCGGTCCATGGCATTGCCGAGCAGTAGCGTGTATCCGGCCTCGAACGCGACATCCTCGATGGCCCTGGCCAATTCGGCGAAGAACGGATTCGAGTTGTCCGGCACCACCAGCCCCAGCGTCATGGTGCGCGAGGTCTTGAGCGAGCGGGCAACCGCATTGGGCCGGTATCCGAGTTCCTTGACCGCGGCCAGGATTCGCTCCCGCGTCGCCGGGGCGACCCCGCGCGGACCATCGTTCAGGACGTAACTGACCATGGCTTCCGACGTTCCCGCCAGCCGCGCCACATCCCGCCGCGTGACCATATGACCCCGATCAACTCGTGTTGATTGAGGAGTATGCAGCGAATCGGACGCCGCCGGAGCGGATTCGGGAAAACGTTTCAGCAGCGCGGCACGTGGCTAACCGAGCCGGTGGAATCGCGCCTCGAACGGCCGATCAGTTGGGCCGCAGCACCACGAGACCGGGTGTGGTGCCCAGATATTCGCGCAACGGGGTGTCGACCACCTGATACGCGGCGAGCGAGGTGGCATTGCGGAAGACCGGACCATTGGGCGTCGATACGAAGATGCCGACGTGCGTCACATCCAGGCCGGGCTGATCGGCGTAGGCGGCCAGATAATCGCCGGTGCGCAGCTGCGAGATCACCGAATCGGTGACGGCCCCGGCCGGAATGTAGGTGATATTGCGATCGACCGTGGGCAGCCCGGGCAGATACACGCTGCCGTCCGACTTCAGATTGAGGTGCTTGGGAACCGTCACCGCCGCGGGTGTGAGCCCCGCGGTGATATCCGTGGCCGCCGTGCGCGGGGTGTTCGCCCAGTCGGTGAAGAAGTGCTTGCGATTCGCGAAGGCGACCGTGCCATTGGTGTAGCGGGTCTCGGTCAGATTGGTCAGGAAGTCGGCCCGGTTGCTGGAGCGAGTGAGGGCTTCGACGTAGTCGAGGAAGGTGAAGCAGTCCACGCGACGCAGGTCGACAATCAGTTCCTCGGGCTGGGTGGCCGACCCGACCAGCATGTTCGCGCCGTACGGGGTGCCCAGGAAGCGCGCCGACAGCAGATTGATCAGATCACCCTTGGTGGCTCCCGAAGCGGCGGAATTGCGCAGCGCCAGCAGCTCGTCCAGCTTGCTCGCGGAGGCGTCGTCGATGGTCGCGGCGGGCGTGGCCAGGGCGGCGGGACTCAGCAGTCCGGCGCCACCGGCGAGCACCAGAAGGACGAACAGTATGCGGGTGAGGGTGCGCACGTCGCCTCCGGGAAACAGTCGATCGGTGAACGGGTTCGCTCCCCACCGTAGCCGGGTCCGGACCGGTCAGGAATCGAGAAGCGCCGGAACCCGCCTCCGACCTAGCGTTATTCACATGTGCAGCATCTATTTACAGGGCCCGGGCCTGCGGGCCGATGGGGTGCGACGGGTGAGCGTCGCGGTCATCGGAACGGGGCGGGTGGGTCGCGCGGTGGGTTACGCGCTCGCATCCGCCGGGCATTGCGTCGGCTACGGCTCACGCACGCCGGGGCGGGACAGTTTCAGCGTCGCCGATGCGGTGGCGGGCGGTGACGCGGTGCTGGTGGCGATTCCACCGCGGGCCGTCGCCGATTTCGCCCGCGAGCACGCATCGGCGCTGGCGGGCAAGCTGGTGCTCGACGCCACCAATGACGTCATGGGCACCCCCGCCAATGCCGCCGCGATATTCGCCGAATACGCGCCGGACTGCCGATACGTCCGCGCGTTCAACAGCCTCGGCGCGGAGCTCTTCGAGAACCCGATCATCGACGGCGCTCCGGCGGATCTGTTCTTCTCCTGTGCGGAATCGGATCGACCGGAGGTCGAAACGTTGATCACCGCGGTCGGCCTGCATCCGGTCTACGTCGGCGAGAACCATGAATTGGTCGACGGTGTCATGCGGCTGTGGCTCACCCTCGCCATGGGCCGAAACCTGGGCCGCGATATGGCATTCCGCATGGTGACCCGCTGACCTGCGATTGTTCGGCGGCGATTCGGCTCGGCGTGCGCTCCCAGCCAGGCCGGACATAATGCGGCAATGGGTATTTTCAGGCCGACCTGCCCGGTGGGGGAGCTGGAACGGCTCTGGGTCGAGGAAATGCTGAGCTGGTGCGCGGCGCAATTCGGCCCGCGCACCCTGCGCACGCCCGTCGTACTGCCGACCTCGGAATGGTTCCCGGACCCGTACTCCGGGACCGAACCGCAGGTCCGCGCCCTGGTGGACAGCGTCGGCGAGTTCATGGGCGTCCACGGCGATCGCCTTGTGGTGGAGGTCAATTCGGGCCGCGACCCGCTGCCCGAGGGGATGAGCTTCCTGGAGGGCACCGCGAACGGCGAGGCGGGCCACTACCGGCTGGAGCACGGGCGCGCGGTGGTCTCCCTCGATATGGGACGGCTGCGCTCCCAGCTCACCCTGGTCGCGGCGATCGCGCACGAACTCGCCCACGAACGATTGCTGGGTGAGCGGCGCATCGACCGCGACCGCCGCGACGGTGAACAGCTCACCGATCTGGTGACCGTCTACCTGGGCCTGGGTGTCTTCAATGCCAATGCGGCCCTGCAATTCTCCCAGAATCAGCGGGGTTGGCGGTCGCAGCGGCTCGGGTATCTGTCGCAGCCGATGTTCGGCTACGCACTGGCCTGCTGGACGCTGATGCGCGGCGATCCGAAACCCGTCTGGGCCCGGCATCTGGACACCAATCCGCGGGTGTACATGAAACAGGGGCTCAGATATCTGCGCTCCAATCCGGACGCGCTGCCCGATTGGCGCGAGACCCATTGAGCCGCTTGGGCGATGATGGATATGCGCCGCTTGGGCGATGATGGATCGGTGCAGACTATCTTCGATGCGGAATTCGCGCGCGAACCCTGGCCGGTGCTGCGTTCGCTGCGGGACGACGGGGGCGTGCACCGGGTGGCGACGCCGGACGGTCCGCCCGCCTGGCTGATCACCCGCTACGCCGATGTCCGCGCGGGATTGCTCGACGATCGGCTCTCGACGAATCTGCGGTACAGCCGCGGTGACGACTATCGGGGCTTCGCGGTGCCGGAACCGCTGGATGTCTTCCAATCCAGTGAGCCCGGCGATTTGGCGCGGCTGCGCAGCCTGGTCGTCGGCGAACTGCGCCTGGCCGGGGACTGGTCCGAGCGGGCCGCGGAGCTGGTCGGCAAATGCGTGGCGGAGGTGAACGGGGCAGCCGAATTCGACTTCGTGGCGCGGGTGGCGCTGCCGCTGCCCGCCGTGATTCTGGGTGAACTGCTGGGATTGCCCGAGTCCGAACGGGATTCGCTCGCGGCGTGGGCCGAAGCCACCATGGCCCCGGACGCCCGGCCGCGTGCGCGAGACACCCTGTCCGCCATGCAGCGGATTATCTCGGCGGTCATCGCACGCGGTCGCGACGGTGCGGACGACACCATGCTCGGCCGCCTGGTGCGCTCCGGAATCGGCGGTACGGCAGGCGATTCCGGTGAACTGCCAGGATTGCTGTTCTACCTGCTGTTCGTCTGGTACGAGGTGCTGATGGATGTGCTCGCCGGTGCGGTGCTCACCCTGTCCACCCGGCCCGAGCAACTCGCCGAACTGCTGTCGGCCGCGGATCGATCGGTCGCGGTGGATGAGCTGCTGCGCTTCCTGTCCCCGCAGGTGCTGGCGAGTCCTCGTTTCGCGACAACCGATCTGGTGATCGCGGGGCGGTCGATCGCGGCGGGCGAGACGGTGCTGCTCTGCCTGGCCTCGGCGAATCACGATCCCGAACGATTCACCGGCACAGTGGAATCGAACGGTGCGGTGGCCCTGGATGTGCGCCGCGCTCCCAATCCGCATGTGGCGCTGGGGCATGGCGCGCACGCCTGTGTCGGTACGGCGCTGCTGCGCCCGGTGCTGGCCTCGATACTCGGCGAGTTGTATCTGCACCTGCCGCGGCTCCGAGCGGCCGATACCGAACAGAATGTGCCGTGGCGCAGCGGGTTCCGGCATCGCGGCCCACTCACATTGCCGGTGCTGGCCCGATGAGGTGATCGGCGATGAATGGGGCGAGCAACTCTGGTCGCCCCATTCGACTTCGCGTACGAACCGCACGGGAGTCGATGCCCTCCCCTTCGGGGGCAGCGGCTCGTGCGCGATCACGAAGTAGGCATGAGTATATGATCAGGGTCACCGCGACTGTCAACTGCAGGAGACAAGATCAGAATGGTTGCCGCGCAACAGCATCCGTTCACCCGCGCGCTCAATGCGCTGATCGCCGGTATGCATCCGCCCGTGACCGGCCAGGGACGGGACGGGGAGATCACCCATCGGGCACTGGCGGAGAATATCCAGCACACCACCGGCGTCAGTCTGTCGGCGAACTATCTGTGGAAACTGCGCACCGGTCAGACGGTCAATCCGTCCTTCGAAACGCTCGAGGCGCTGCGCGGGTACTTCGGCCTGGACAGCCTCGATCCGCTGACCAATCCAGAACTCGCCGTCGCACGCGCCCGCGAACTCGCATTGATCAACGCGCTCAAGGGAACCGCCGATGCGGCGGCCCTGGAACTGGTGCTGCGGGACGGGCTGGCGCACGGTACCGTCCGAGCCGAGACGGTCGCGGCCATGCTCGATATGCTGCGGCGGATCGAGGCCGAAAACTACGGGGAAGACTTGTGAGCCATGCGGATCGCGGTCTGGGAGGGCGCTGAGCATCCGATGATGGAGCACCGGCGGCTGCGGCGTGAACTGCGCGGGCTGGGACTACCCGGCCGCTTCACGGTGGCGGAACTGGCCGAGGCGCTCGCCCGGCGACGCGGACGGCCACTGCGGTTGCGGCCGGAACCCTTTCCGGTGGCCGGACTTTCGGGCGGACTGCTGGTGACCCGGGATATCGACTTCCTGGCCTATCAGAGCAATACCAGCGAACTGCATCAGGATCACATCGTTTGCCATGAGTTCGGGCATCTGCTCGCCGGGCACGAACCGGTGACGGTGACCGGACAGGACGCGCTGCGCCTGCTCGCACCCAATATCGATCCCGCCGTGGTGCGGCGCATGCTCGGGCGCAGCTGTTCGGCCGAACATGAGGAACGCGAGGCCGAGCACATCGCGGATCTGCTGATGGCACACCACATCACCCGCTGGACGCCGCGCGCGGAATGGGTGCTGCCCGAGAACGCGCCCGCCGATATTCGCGGCCTGCTCGATACGCTCGGACCGGGAATCGACTGATCGCAATGCATTTCGCCCTGGTGTACGGCAGTGTCGGCGTATTGGCGGTACTGGTCTTCGGCTGGCGATTGATGCTGGCGCTGCGCGGCACCCGCTTCGCCTCGCGCTGGGCGGTCGCCGTGGCCATCGCCTGCGCGGCACTGGGTTTCGAGGCGGCGGTACCGCAGACCTACGAGTGGATCGGCCGGATCAGCGGTATCCCGAATCTGGCGACGCTGATCGTGTACTCGGCCATCGCCACCGCGACGCTGGCGCAGTTGGTCTGGACGACCTATCTGGTCGCACCGGACGCCGTCGCGGGATCGGAGGCCGAATCCGCACCGGACACGGCGGTGGCCGGGCCGATCGCGGGGCGAAATGTCAATGCGCGCAGGGTGATTCTGGTCAATGTGGTGGTCGTGCTCGCGATGGTCGCGCTGTTCTGCGCCGCCCCGGTGCACGATGAGCCGCACGCGACCGACTTCGACTATCACTACGCGACCGTTCCGCTGGTCGACGTCTTCCTGGGCATCTACCTGTGCGCCTACACCCTGTCGCTGCTGCGCATCGTGCTGCTGTGCCGCACCTGGCTGCCGCTGGTGCGCGAACAGCCCTGGCTGCGACGCGGTTTGGTGCTGCTGGTGACCGGATCCGCGATCGCCATCGGTTACAGCGTCGGCAAGATCGCCGCGCTGATCTCGGCCTGGGCCGGAGTCGACGCCCGCCGGTTGAATATCGAGATCGCGCCCGCCTTCGCCAGTGTCGGCGCGGCGATCATGCTGCTCGGTTATCTATGCCCCTCACTGCTGCCGCAGGCGATGGCGGCGATCCAGCGGGCGCGGGCGCTGCCCCGGCTGCGTCCGCTGTGGCTGGCATTGCGGGCGGCGGCCCCCGAGGTGGCGGCGGCCGCACCGGTGACCCGGCGCGCGGCGCGGGACCGGCTGTACCGCCGGGTCATCGAGATCCGGGACGGCCTGCTGCTGTTGCAACCGCACCTGAGTCCCGAAATCACCGCGCGCGCAATCGAAATCGTGGACGGCCTGCACGTGCGAAGCGCGGATCGCGAGGCGGTCGTCGAGGCGGCGCGCATCGCCCTCGCGCTCGATGCGTTCGGGCGTGGGGATACCCCGATCGATCGCGGTGAGATCTTTCGCCGGCCCGCCAAGCCCACCTTCCTGGGGGAAATCACCTGGTTGGGGGCGGTTTCGGAGGCATACCGCAAATATCCTGTCGCCGCAGCGGCCGTGGGCGACGCAACTCGCACCTGACGAAATCGCCTGTTACCGCTATCCTTTCCGGTGCGGGCGTGATGTTCGGTATCCCCTTCTCGAACATCACGCCCGTCCAAATGCTTTGACCCGCAGTGTGTTCCGAATATTCGACCGTCACCGCCGAGTTCTCGTAGCCGGGCTGCGGGCCGGTTGCGGCGCTGTGCCCGCATTTGTGCACGGGCACGGTAGCGCACCTGTTCTCCTGGCAATCTGCCCGATGACCGTGCACTCGGGGCCTGGAAGTGTGCAGTGCAATACCGCGCCACACCACCGGAGCACAATGAAGAATCGCACCCCCGCTCGCATCTGCGCGCTCGCCCTGCTCGCCTGTGCGCCGCACGTGGCGGGAATCGCTCAGGCGCAACCGGATTCGGCGACATGGTACGTCAGCGCGGCCGCCGCACCGGGCGGCAACGGCACGGTGGACGCGCCGTTCGATTCGCTGGCGGGCGTCGAGGCGGCTGCGGGGCCCGGGGACACCATTGTCGTACAGCCGGTCGCCACCGGCGTGCGTCCGCTGGACGGCGGTATCGCGCTGAAACCCGCTCAGCGGCTCATCGGCGGCGGTGACGCGGTCATCGGCGCGGCGAATGACGCTCCGCTGCCGCGCATTACGAACAGCACCGGCGTGCATGACGGTGACGCGGTGCGCCTGGCTTCCGGTGCACAGGTGCGCAACCTCGTCATCGACGGCGCGCGGCGGGGCGGTATCTACGGCAGCGATGCCGCCGATGTGGTGATCAGCGGCAACAGCGTGTCCGCCACCAATCAGCAGTGCGCGGACGGGTTCATGATCGGCCCGTTCAGTCTGCCGCCGACCATTCCGCTCGGGGTCGCCATCGATCCGCTGCCGGACTTCATCACGCTGAACAACGGCTGGGCGGGCATCATGACCGATTTCGCCACGGCGGCGGGCACCGTGCGCATCGAGGGAAATACCGTGCACGACACCGCCTGCGGGGACGGCATCGATATTCGCGCCCACGGCGTCAGCCGGGTGACCGCACAGGTCATCGGCAATACCACCCGCGATATCAACCTCGGGTTGGCGAAACTGTCCGTCCTCGCGCTGGGGTTGCAGGCCGATGATGACGCGCGGCTCACGGCCGAACTGTCGGGGAACAGACAGCTCGATATCGCGCCGCCGAGTTCACCGCTCAACCACCTCGCCGACAGCGAAGGGGTGTTCATCAATCCGCTCGGCCGCGCGCGGCTGGATGTCACCGTCGACCGCAACGAGTTCCGCGATGGCGACGGTAATTTCTCCGCCAACGGACTCGAATACGTCACCACGAGCGGTACGCCCGAGAGCCGGGTGACCGTCACCGACAGCACTTTCGACAATGTCAGCGGTGACGTGATCGAGAACTACAACCTCAGCCCGGGCGGCGCTCGCCAATCGCTGACCCTCGACGGTGTGCGCGCCCGGCACTCGTCATTTCCGGGGGCGGCGCTCAATCCGCTGATTCCCGCCAATCTCGGCACCTGCCTGGTGACCACCAACTTCGGCCGCACCGCGCACACCGACCTCACCGTCACCGATTCCGAATTCGGTCAGTGCAGCGCCGACGGGATCGGCCTGATCGGCTACACCCCGACCGGTCCCGGCCCGGCCACCGCCGAACTGGTCTTCGATATTCGGGACAGTTCCATCACCGGTACGGCGGCCAATGGCCTCGCCATCATCAATATCGGTGACACCGATATGCGCGGCAGCGTCACCCGCACCGCCATCGCCGGGGCGGGCGGCTCGCTCATCCACGCCCGCAACAGCGGCGGAAACACCCTTCCGGCGGTGCGGTTCGGGCCGGGCACGCTCGACGGCATCGCCCAGCCCTGCCTCGCCGCCGGCGGTCCCCGCATCGATCTCGCCGCCATCCCGGTGAACTGTCAGCCCTGAGACCTCCGCGCGTCCCCTGCGCGACAGCCCTCCGAAACCTGCCGTTGGCCACGGGGTGCCAGACTCGCCGCGCCACCGCCCGTACCGCTCCCATCGCGGTGCGGGCGGCGGCGGCAATCGGTGGTTTCACCGCGGCGCTTCCGAGTGCGGCGGCGCAGTAGAAATAGGGCTCGAACGTGCGTATTCGCTGGATAATTCGGGGCGCGGCCGTACTCCTGGCCGTAGCCGTCGCCGCGATGACGCCGCAGTCGATCACACCGCTGCCCGTGGCCGCCGCCGATCCGGAAACGAACGCGCCCGGTGATTCGCACGTGGTGAGCATTCACGTCGACGATGTCCGGCACTGGGTCATCACCGTCTTCTCCGCCTCGATGGACAGTGAATTCACCGTCGAGGTGCAGCGCCCCTCCGATACCTCCGTACCGCGCCCGGTGCTGTATCTGCTCAGTGGCGGCAGCGGCGGTGTCGGGCCCGGCTCCTGGGATCGGCAGACCCACGCGACGGATTTCCTGGCCGATAAGCAGGTCAATGTCGTGCAGCCCATCGGCGGCGCGGCGTCCTATTACGCGGACTGGCGGAATCCGGATCCTCGGCTGGGCATCGTCAAATGGAAAACCTTCCTCACCGATGAACTCCCGCCCCTGCTCGATACCGCCCTGGGCGCGAACGGCCGCAATGCCATTGCGGGCGTATCGATGTCGGGCACCTCGGTGCTGCAACTCCCCATCGCCCGCCCCGGTCTCTATCGGGCCGTCGCCGCCTACAGCGGCTGCGCCCAGATCTCCGACCCCCTCGGCCAGGCGTACGTCCGCCTCACCGTCGCCTACAGCGCCGGTGACGCCGCGAACATGTACGGCCCGCCCGGCGACCCCATGTGGGCCGCCAACGACCCCTACCTCAACGCCGAATCCCTGCGCGGCCTCGATCTCTACCTCTCCAGCGGCAACGGCCTGCCCGGCCCCTACGACAAATCCGGCGGACGCGGCCTGGTCGGCGCGGGCCCGGGCGCGCTGGTGAACCAGGTCCTGGTCGGCGGCATCATCGAAGCCGCCACCGACCAGTGCACCCGAATCCTCGCCGACCGCCTCACCTCCCTGAACATCCCCGCCACCGTCAACCTCCGCCCCTACGGCACCCACTCCTGGGGCTACTGGGACGACGAGTTGAAGGCATCCTGGCCGGTGCTGGCCCACGGCCTCGGCCTCTAGCTGAAGGTCTGCCGCATCTTGCGTGAAATCCACTGTCCGGCAGTGGATGTTCCGTGCAGCTCGGGAGCCTCGCCCGCGGCGAAGCCCGAGACGGCATCGAGCGGGGCGTCGTGGTTGGGGAGGTAGAAGAACGGAATCGACAGGCGGGCAGCGGTATTGCCGGATTCGGGGTTGACGACCCGATGCATACTGGAGACCCAGTGACCCGCGGTCCACAGTGACATCAGGTCACCGATATTGACGATGAAGCCGCCGGGAATCATCGGTACGTCCCGCCAGTCGCCGGTTTCGGTCTGTACCTGCAGGCCGCCGATATCGGTGTCCTGGTACAGGATGGTGAGGCTGCCCCAATCGGTGTGCGCGCCGCGGCGGAGCTGACCGGGCAGCGGGGTGCGGTGCTGAGGGTAGTAGTGGTTTACCGCGATCGATGAGACGTGACGATCGAATTTGTCCTCGAAGAATTGCTCGGGGAGGTCCAAAGCCAATGCGAACAGGCGCATTACGTCGGCTGACAGGTCGGTGAGGGCCGCCATGTAGTCGTGCCAGATCGCCTCGAACGCGGGTGGATTGTGCGGCCAGATATTGGCCAGCTTCCAGGACGCCCAATAGTCGCCCAGCAGAGCGCGTTCGGGTTCGGTCAGATCGCCGGTCACATGCGCGGAGAAGACCTCGCAGAGATCCGGCGGGGTCTGGTGGCCGAGGCTTTGCGCGGTCGCGCCGCCCATGCGCCGGAAGCCGGAGACGCCGGGCCGGTGCGCCACCAGGTCTTTCTCGTGATCGGGCAGGCGGAAGAATTCGCGGGTGGTGGTGACCATTCGGTCGATGAGGTCGGCGGGGATGCCGTGGCCGACGATGCTGAAGAATCCCGAGGTTCGGCAGGCTCGGTCGATGGCGGTGGCGATGGCTCGCCGGCCGGGTTCGGTATGCCGGTTCGAGAGATCGATGACCGGGACGAAACCGGCTGCCGGGGTGACGGTTCGGTTCATAGTGGGAATCCCTACTGTGCGTCGGCGAGTTCGGTTGCGGTGCTGGCGGATTCGTTTGCCGGGCGGCGCATCAGGAAAGGGACCAGGAGTGCGCCGAGTAGAGCGATCGCGCCGCTGACCGCGAGGGTGAGTTGGACTCCGGCGGCGGTGGTGGCGGGGTTGTCCAGGATGTGGTGGGTGCGGTGGGTGAAGAGGCCGCCGAGGGCCGCTATGCCTAGGGCGAAGCTGAGTTGCTGTGCGGTATTGAGTGCGCCCGTTGCCATTCCGGCGCGGTGCCAGGGGACCGCGGACATGGCTGCCGAGCTGAGGGTGGCGGTGGCGAGGCCGACGCCCGCGCCTACCAGCAGGGAGCCGGGGATGAGAGCGGGCCAGCTCGCATTGCCGTGCACGAGCAGGGCACCGATCGCGCCGCCGAGGGCGATCAGGGCCAGGCCCGCGCCGATGATCCGGCCGGGATTGTCGCCGTGCAGGTATTTGCCGAGGGAGCCCGAGACCAGGAATGCCATGAGGGACAGGGGGAGTCCCACCGCGCCCGCGGCGATGGGGGTCAGGCCGAGGCTGGATTGCATCCAGATCTGGGTGTACATCAGGGCGGCGAAGGCGGCGAAATAGAGGGTCGCGCCCGCGATGAGCACGCCGGTGAAGAAGCGGTCGCGGAGCAGGGTGAGATTCAATATCGGTTGCTCCGTGCGGATTTCGATCACAACGAAGGCCGCGAGGGCGATGGCCGAGCCGAGCAGCAGCCACCAGGTGAGCGCGTTGGTCCAGCCGTGCTCATTGGCGCGGATGAGGGCGTAGGTCGCGGTGGCGGCGCTCGCGGTGAAGATCGCCATACCGGCCAGGTCGATCCGGTTGCGCTGTGCGCGTTCACCTTCGGTGAGCACCAGCAGGCACAGCGCGATGGCGAGCACGCTGAACGGCAGGTTCACGAAGAAGATCCAGCGCCAGGACGCGATCTCGGTGAGCAGACCGCCTATGATCGGGCCGATGGCCGAGGACGCGCCCGCCACCGCACCCCACATGCCATATGCCGCACCGCGATCCCGGCCCGCGTAAGCGGCGTTCAACAGCGCGAACGTGGTGCAGGACATGGTGGCCGCGCCGATGCCCTGCACGATCCGCGCGGCGATGAGCACCGTGGGATTCGGGGCCAGCCCGCAGATCAGGGACGCCGCGGCGAACAGGGCCAGCCCGGCCAGATAGGTGCGGCGATGTCCGGCCAGATCGGCGATCGCACCCGCGCCGAGCATGAGCGCGGCCATGGCGAGGGCGTAACCGTCCACCACCCATTGCAGTGCACCGAAGGAGGCGTCCAGATCGGTCCGCATATCGGGGAGTGCGACGTTCACGATGGTGACGTCGATCAGCAGCATGAAGGTGCCCAGACACACCGTCAGCAGCGGTAACCATTTACGCAATGTCGTTGTCCTCTCGAAGCATTGATGAGGCGTCGAGTATCGGAATCGAGGACGCATTCGGTCGCCCGGCAGTGGATTCGGCGTACATTTCGTGCTGTGACAGCCGCTCCGATGCCTGAAACCGCCATGCTGGACACGCTGGATGCGCGAATCGTGCATGCCCTGCAGCTGGAACCCCGTATCCCGTTCGCGCATATCGCCGCCGGGCTGGGCGTTGCCGAACAGACCGTCGCCCGGCGCTACCGGCGGCTGCGCCGGGACGGCGTAGTCCGGGTGATCGGTGCGGTCGACGCCCGTGCGCTCGGCGAGAGCGACTGGATCATTCGCCTGCATTGCCGTCCGGACGGCGCGCTCGCGGTGGCCGAGGCACTCGCCCAACGCGATGACGCGGCCTGGATCAGCATCGCCGACGCGGGCGCGGAGATCGTCTTCTCATTGCACCCGCGCAGTCAGCGGGACCGTGACGATCTCCTGGTGCAGCGGTTGCAGCGCAGCGCCCCGGTGCACGACATCACCGCCGCGATGATCCTGCACCGCTTCGTGCGCGGTGATGTAATCGACTGGCGTGGCCGCCAATTCGCCGCGAACGCTGGCGTGGGCGGCGAGTCGATTCCAGGCACTGACGGCGAATCCAGTTCCGGCGCAGCGGAATACGCCGAGGCCGAACTCCGTATCGGAGAGTCGGATCGCGTCCTGCTCGAACTGCTGGCCCGCGACGGCCGCACCAGCTACACCGTGCTGGCCCGGGCCACCGGGATGAGCATCGGCCGCGTCACCCGCCGCATAGCCGCGCTGCGGGCGGGCGGCGTGCTGTACTTCGACCTCGATATCGCGCCCGCCGTGGCCGGTTCGGGCACCGCGGCGTTCCTGTGGCTGCGCGTCGCGCCCGCGCACCTCGAGGCGGTCGGCCGCGCCATCGCCGAACACGACGAAATCACCTATGCCGCGGCCATATCCGGGTCGTTCAATATCTTCGCCGTACTCCAGACGGACAGCACCACCGCGCTCTACCGGTACGTGACCACCGAAATGTCAGCGCTGGAGGGCATTCACGGTTTCGAGCTCTCCCCGGTCCTGCACCGCCTGAAGCAGGCCGGGGCCCGCACCACCGGCGGCAAGCTGGCGCATCCGAAACCACTTGCCGCTCGCCCGGCTCGCACCCGTTCCGCCGCGAAATGATCGACGTACGAAAAACGCTGCGCCTCAACACAGTCCGGCGAGTTTGTAGAGCACCAGTGACCCCGCCACCGCCACATTGAGACTCGATCCGGTGCCCACCATCGGAATCTCCACCGCCACGTGCAGCAGCTCCAAACCCTCGGGCGGAATCCCGTCTCCCTCATTGCCAAGCACCATCACGGTCCGCCGCTTCGCCACCGGCAGATCCGCCAGCCGAATCGATTCATCGGTGAGCTCCACCCCGACCACCGCGGACCCGGCCCGCTGCCGTTCCAGCCAGCGGTCCACCCGGCCGTCGACCCAGTGCACACACTGGTGATGCCGCAGGGTGTTGCCGCGGCTCAAAGCCTCGGGCACCCAGGGCAATCGGGGCACCGCCAAACAGGCTCCCACCGCATCGCAGGTGCGCAGCAGCGTGCCCAGGTTCACCCCGTGTTTGGGCCAGAGCGGGGCGGCGATCAGATGATTCCAGCAACCGTGCGCACCCGGCCGCCGCTGTCTGCGCAACTCACCTCGCGACCGCAGTCGCGCGGCGGTCATCGGCGGGAGGGAACGCTCTTCCCCTGGGAGAAAACAAGTTTCATAGGAACGATGCTTGGCGGCGCATCGGGGCCATCGTCGAGAACAATCGGTGCGTCCACGATACCTCAGGAACCGGCGCGGGCCGCCGCGACGAATTCGCGCATGCGGCCGTGATCCTTCACACCGCGACTGGACTCGACACCGCTCGACACATCCACACCCCAGGGTTGTGCGGCGGCGATGGCCTCGGCCACATTCGACGGGGACAGTCCGCCCGCGAGCAGCCATTGCCCGCTGGGCCGGGTCCGCTCCAGCGCGCCGAGATCCCAGCGCTCGCCGGAACCCGCCTGCGGGGAGTCCAGCAGCAGCCACTCCTCGCCGAACGCGCCGGTGCGCACATCGGTATCGGCGGTCAGCGCGGTCGCGCGCAACAGCCGGAAATCGGAGAGTTCGGCGAAGGCGGCCGCATCGTACGACCCGTGCAGTTGCAGGGCGTCCACACCCGCCGAACGCGCCAGCTCGCCCGCCTCCGCCGCCGAGATACCGTGCACGACACCGACGGACAGCACATGCGCGGGCACCCCGGTCAGCAGCTTGCGCACCTGCTCCACCTCGACCTGGCGCGGGCTCGCGGTGAAGACGAACCCCACCGCATCGGCTCCGGCCGTCACGGCGGTGGCCACATCGGCCTCGGTGCGCAGACCACACAGCTTCACGAACATGCCGAAAACCGTATCCCGGCGCGAGTTGGGCACTGTGCCGGGTGCCGCGGGGTGTTTCTCGGGGGATTCCCCATGGCGGCCGCCCGAATTCGTTGGCAGCGTGCAACACATGAACAAAGTTGTTCGGCGCGTGCGTATTTCGGCGGGCGCGCTGATGGCGGTGCTGCTGGCGGCGGGCGGGGTCACCGGCGTGGCCGCCGCCGATCCGGAACCGGTGAGCGCGGCGATCGATCGGCAGGAACAGGAGCTGTCCACGCGGGACGGCATCGTCACCTCCTACGTCAGCTTCGCGCTCCCGCTGCCCGCCGACGCGCCCGCGCATCCGGCGAGCTGTGACCGGGTCGGATTCCTGCGCTATCGCCCGGCGGACGGTTCTGCGGACCCGGTCGACGCCGCGCACGTGGTGATCCAGCAGCAGGGGTTGCACGGCGGTGCGGTCAATTCCGACAGCGTGGCCTTCAACACCGTGCATTCGGCGATCGCGCAGGGGCAGCGCATCGAATACTGGGCGCTGGCCCGGCGCAGCGCCTGCCTCGACGAAACCCGCGGCTTCGATTACGCGCTGCGCACCGGCAACTACCTCGACGCCGTCGACTACTACTTCAACGGCCTGCCCATCGACGGTGAACGCTTCGCGGGCTTCCGCACCTCCGCGGATCTGCCCGTGCTCGACTACATGGGCTTGGACCGCGTCCTGCGTGACCAGTACGAGGTGATGCTGCACGAGATTCCCGCCCTAGCCGATCGGCAGCGCAAATTCGTCTGCACCGGAATCTCACTGGGCGGCTTGGTCACCGGCTTCTTCTCCGATTGGGATTTCGACGGCCGTCCCGGCGCGGATCAATGCGCCGCCTTCGCCGCGCAGGACTCCATGGTCTCCTCGGACCCGGTCGCGCTGCAGAACACCCCGATACTGCACGACATCACCAATGCCCTTGTCGGCCCACTGGATTCGGTCCTACAGGGCGGATTCAAGGTCAATGTCCTGCCCCGCGTCTTCGGCCCGGTCCCCGGCCTGGGCACCCGCGCCTTCTTCCTGCTGCGCCTGGCCGGACTCGCCGCGCACCTGGACCCCGACGGCGAAAGCCAACTGCTGTCCCATCTTCCGCACGATGCGGATATCGACGGCACCTTGAATCTGCTCGGTGCTCCCACCTGGTCGGCCTTCGCCACCGGCGGTGCGGACGGCTCCGGCACCCTGCGCGACTACCGCTTCACCAATACCGCACTGCTCGGCGTGCTGATCGACAACAACTCTTCCAACTTCTCCCTCTTCCAACAGGGCGTGGGCGCACTGGCGGGCGGGCCGGTTCAGGACAAGACGTTCCCGAATCCGGGTGAGCTGACCCAACTTCCGTTGCTGGGCAACTACCTGCGCATCACCGCCGGAATCCAGCGTCGCGTCGCCCCCACCGACCGCAGTGCTCTCTACACCTGGCGCAACTACAACGACGTCACCGGCGTGCCCTACACCGCTCCCGGCCATGAAGTGGCCGATATCCGTGACGTGGCAAGGCAATTGGCCTCCGGCTCCCCGGGCGGCTATTGGGAGACCTACTTCCCGCTGCGCGTGATCACCGATATCGCTGCCGGTTACGGTGGCGCTCGCAGCGGCGACCGCGCCGTCCTGCGGTACCACGGCATGAGCCGCCTCAAGCCCAATTTCGTTGCCTGGGCGGGCGACAGCCCGGTCCCGCCCGCCACCGGAACCCTCTTTCCCACCCCGGCCCTGGCCACCGTGGTAACCCTCCCCGGCTACAACCACGTCGACACCATCGGCGCGGCCCTCACCCAGAACGACGGCCAACCCGATCACAGCGCCTGGCAGCTGGCCCTGTTCATCCGCGGCCTCGGCTGACCCGGTTTCAGGGCTCGACGGTGACCTTGATGGCCGCGCCGCTCTCGACGATCGTGAACGCGTCGAGCACCTCGGCGAGCGGGATGCGATCGGTGATGAGGTCCGCGACCGGCACCTGACCCGTGGAGATATAGGTGAGCGCGCGCCGATTGTGCTCTGGCGCGGATCCATTGGCCCCGTGGATGTGCAGCTGGCGGTAGTGCACCACATTGGAATCGCAGCTGATGACCGGATTGGTCTTGGGCAGCCCGCCGAAGAAGGAGATGCGGCCATTGCGCGCGGCCATGGCGATGGCCTGCTCCTGCGTGATGTTGGCGGCGGTCGCGGTGATGATGACATCCGCGCCGCGGCCGCCGGTCAGTTCCATGACCCGGGAGACGGGGTCCACGTCGGCGGCGTTGATCACCTCGTCGGGCCGCACCGCGGCCGCTGACAGGGCCAGTCGCTGCGCGTTCACATCGACCAGATAGACCGGGCCGCAACGATGTACGCCGCGCGCGATGCGAATGTGCATACAGCCGATCGGACCCGCGCCGAAGACCACGACGGTATCGCCCGGTTCGATGCCGAGCAGTTCCTGCGCGTTGATCGCACAGGCCAGCGGTTCGGCCGCGGACGCCTCCGGGAATCCGACGTTCTCCGGAATGCGGTTGAGACCGTCGACCCGCAGCACCTGGCTGGGCACGATCATGAACTCGGCGAATCCGCCGTCGTACTGGTAACCGACCGAGGTCTGGTTCTGGCAGACCGCCATCCAGCCCTTCTCGCATTCGTGGCACTTACCGCACGGCACGGCCGCGATGACCTGCGCGCGATCGCCGATCCGCCATTCGGTTCCGTACAGCTCGTTCACCGCCGCGCCCACCTCGACGATCTCGCCCGCGATCTCATGTCCGAGAGTGCGTGGGGGAGTGAGGTTCTGGTGCCCGTTGTGCCGGATCTTCACATCGGTTCCGCAGGTCGAACAGTTGCGCACCCGGAGTTTGATCTCGTCCGGACCGCATTCGGGCTCGGCGATGTCCTCGAGGCGGATGTCCTCGGGTGCGTAAAAGCGCAGGGCCTTCATGAGGCTCTCTTCCTTCCCACCATTGCTGTGAGCTGACCGCTCGAGTCCACCGTAACGGTCATGCGGGCGTAAAGCCACACGGATTTGTGCCCATTTATGCCCGTTCTCTTGTCATTGTGTCCGATTATGCGGTCTACTACCACAAGAGATGTGGCCCGGGTCACATGCTCGGTCGAGTTGTTCAGAGGAAGTCTTATGTCTATCTCCCCACCGGCCACCCGCGGCGGCGCCCGAGTGCGCGTGCAGCGGGTCGGCACATTCCTGTCCAGCATGGTGATGCCGAATATCGGCGCCTTCATCGCCTGGGGCCTGCTCACCGCCCTGTTCATCGAGAAGGGCTGGATCCGGTCCATCACCGATCAGTGGGGCGCGGGCAGCTGGGTCGCGCATATCGGCGGCTGGGGCGACTACGCCAGCGGCGGCATAGTCGCTCCCACCATCACCTATCTGCTGCCGATCCTGATCGGCGCGACCGGCGGCCGCATCGTCTACGACACCCGGGGCGCGGTGGTCGGCGCGATCGCCACCATGGGCGTGATCGCGGGCGCGGATGTGCCCATGTTCATGGGCGCGATGATCATGGGGCCGTTCGGCGGCTGGGTCATCAAGAAGCTGGATGCGCTGTGGGAGGGCAAGATTCGCCCTGGCTTCGAGATGCTGGTGAACAATTTCTCGGCGGGCATCGCGGGTGCGGCGCTGGCGGTCGTCGGCTTCTTCGGCATCGGCCCGCTGGTATCCGCGTTCAGCCGGCTGGCCAGCAATGTCGTGAACTTCCTGGTGAATCACGATCTGCTGCCGCTGACTTCGCTGTTCATCGAACCGGCGAAGGTGCTGTTCCTCAATAACGCGGTCAATCACGGCATCCTGACACCGCTGGGCACCAGCCAGGCCGCCGCCAACGGCAAATCGATCCTCTTTCTGCTGGAAGCCAATCCGGGTCCGGGCCTCGGACTGCTGGTGGCCTTCGCGCTGTTCGGCAAGGGTGCGGCGAAACTGTCCGCGCCCGGCGCGATCATCATTCACTTCCTCGGCGGCATCCACGAGATCTACTTCCCGTACGTGCTGATGAAGCCGAAACTCATCCTCGCCACCATCGCGGGCGGTATGACCGGTGTGCTGATCAATGTGGTGTTCAGCTCCGGACTGCGCGCCCCGGCCGCGCCGGGATCGATCATCGCGGTGTACGCGCAGACCGCCAGCGACAGCTATCTCGGCGTGACGCTGTCCGTACTCGGCGCCGCCGGAGTGTCTTTCGCGGTCGCGGCGCTGCTACTGCGGACCGACCGCGGCGACAGTGATCAGGATCTGGCCGGAGCCACCGCCGCCATGGAGGCGCTCAAGGGTAAGCGCTCCATCGCCTCCGCCGTCCTGACGGCACCCGACAGGATCTCCACCATCGTGTTCGCCTGCGATGCGGGCATGGGGTCCTCCGCCATGGGAGCCTCGGTGCTGCGCAAAAAGATTCGGGACGCGGGGTTCGCCGAAGTCAGCGTCGTCAACCAGGCGATCGCGAATCTCACCGACAGCTACGATCTCGTCGTCACCCATACCGATCTGGCCGCGCGGGCGCGCGAGCGGACACCGTCCGCCATCCACGTGGCCGTGGACGATTTCATGAACAGTCCGGAGTACGACGAGATCGTCGGATTGGTCAGCCGGGCCGGGAAATCCGCCGCCCCGCAGCCACCGGAACCGGCTGCGCCGGAAGCCGATTCGAACGGTGAGATGCTCGCCCTCGATTCCATCGTGCTGTCCGGTGTCGCCCGCACCGGTGCCGAGGCCATCGACGAAGCCGGTGGACTGCTGGTCGCGGCGGGCGCGGTCGACGCGACGTATATCGCGGCCATGCACGAGCGGGAACGTTCCGTATCGACCTTCATGGGCAACGGTCTCGCCATTCCGCACGGCACCAACGAGGCGAAGACGGGTATCCGGCACACCGGGATCTCGGTGGTGCGCTATCCGCAGCCCATCGATTGGAACGGTAAGCCGGTCGAATTCGTCATCGGCATCGCCGGGGCCGGGGACGATCATCTTGCGCTGCTCACCCGCATCGCCCAGGTATTCGTGAACAAGGAACAGATCGAGCGGCTGCGGACGGCGAGCACACCCGCCGAGATCCAGGCGGTGCTCGGCAGCGTGCGCGTCTGAGCGCGCCCACTGTGGCCGGTGGCAGTCGCCACCGGCCACAGTCGTTCAGAGCGGAATGATCGCGGCGGCGGCCGCGCGGGCGGCCCGCGGATCGGACGCAGAGAGCACGGCCGCGGCGGCGCGGCGGCAGTCGTCCATGGTGACCGCCGCCAGCGCGGCCCCCACGGCACCGACCGCCGAAGCCGCCGCCGACAGCGAGGTGATGCCGAAACCCGCCAGCACACCGGCCAGCAGCGGATCGGCCGCGGCCTCACCGCAGACGCCCACCGGCTTGCCGAGCCGCTGACCGGCGGCCGCGGTCTGCGCGACCAGGCGCAGCACCGCGGGCTGCCAGGGATCGGTGAATCCGGCCAGCTGCGGGGACATGCGGTCGGCGGCCATGGTGTACTGCGCCAGGTCATTGGTGCCGATCGAGGCGAAGTCGACCTCGGCGAGGATCGCCTCGGCCAGCAGCGCGGCGGCCGGGACCTCGATCATCACCCCGGGGATCAGGCCGCGGTCCCGGACCTGGGCCGCGAATGATTTCGCCTCCGCCACGGTCGAGATCATCGGGGCCATCACCCACGGGATACGGTCACGCCCCTGCGCCGCCACCGCGATGGCATCGAGCTGGCGATCCATGATGCCGCTGTCCCGCACCGTGATTCGAATGCCGCGCACGCCAAGCGCGGGGTTGGCCTCCGCCGGATGGGTGACGAAGCGCAGTGGCTTGTCCGAACCCGCGTCGAGGGTGCGGACCACCACCTTGCCGTTCGGATAGGCGTCCAGGACCTGCCGGTACAGCTCCGCCTGCTCGGTCACCGACGGCTCGGATTCCCGGTCCAGGAAACACAATTCGGTGCGGAACAGGCCGATGCCCTCGGCCGGGCTGCCGGTGGCGGCGCGCGCTCCGGCACCGTCCTGCACATTCGCCAGCACCTCGACGCGCTGTCCGTCCGCGGTCGCGCCGGGGCCGGACCACTGCGCGGCGCGGGCCGTCGCGACCTGATATTCGGCGACGGCCGTGGCGACCTGCTCGGCATCGGGATGCAGGATGACCCGGCCCTGGGTGCCGTCGACCAGCATGTCGGTCCCGGCGGGCACCTCATCGAGGCCCTCGACCGCGACCACGCACGGAATCCCCAATTGACGGGCGATGATGGCGGTGTGGCCGGTCGGCCCGCCAAGCGACATGGCAAGTCCGACAATCAGTTTCGGGTCGAGCCCGGCGGTATCGGCGGGTGCGAGGTCGGTGGCCAGCAGAATCGCGGGCTCGGCCGGGGTGGGAATTCCGGGTTCGGGCGTGCCCAGCAGTTCGGCCACCACGCGGTCGCGGACATCGCGCAGATCCGTCACCCGCTCCGCCATCAGACCGCCGAGCTTGGTGAACAGCGCCGCGAATTGTTCGGTCGCGGTGATCGCGGCAGCGGCGGCGGGCGTGCCCGTGGCGATCAGTTTCTCGGCCGCGCCCAGCCAGCCGCGGTCGGTGGCCATGGCGGCATTCGCGCTCAGCACCTCCGCGGCCGCACCCGAGGCCGCGCCCGCGCGCAGTCGCAGGCGCTCGGCGACGGTGTCGGCGGCCTGCCGCAGGGTTTCGGCCTGTGCTGCCCGTTCGGACTCCGCCAGCGGTTCGGACCCGATCTCCGGGCGCACCCGGGGCGTGGGCCGTACCGCGAGCCCCGCGACCACCCCGGGCACCGCCGGTGTGCCGTGCAACACCGTCGAACCGTCGTTTTCCTGCAATGATCGCGTCATGATCGGTCTCCTCCACGCCATTCGCGAGCCCGATCCGGCCACGTCATCGGCCCGATCGGTGTGACCCAGGTTACTCGCGGCACTTGACAAAGCAACACGTTCGGGCATAAAACAACACTAAACAACAACGCCATCGGAGGTTCGGATGTACGCCGAGGAGCGGCAGGAGGCGATCGCCGCGCTGGTCGTCCAGCGCGGCCGGGTATCGGTCACCGAACTCTCGGAACAGTTCGACGTGACCACCGAAACCGTGCGCCGCGATCTGGCCGCACTCGACCGCGCGGGCGTGCTCCGCCGCGTGCACGGCGGGGCCATGCCGGCCGCCGCGCTCACCGCCGTCGAGCTCGGCACCGGCGAGCGCGAGCACACCCGCGCGGCCGAGAAGGACCGGATCGCCAAGGCCGCCTTGGCTTTCCTGCCGCCCACCGGCGGCAGCATCCTGCTCGACGCGGGCACCACGACCTCCCGGATCGCCGCCCAGCTGCCCGCCGATCGCGAACTCGTCGCGGTCACCAATTGCGTTCCCATCGCCGCGCGGCTGTGCGGCTACCCGGGCGTCCGGCTGCATCTGCTCGGCGGGCGGGTGCGCGGGGTCACCCAGGCCGCGGTCGGCGCGGAAACCCTGCGCGCGCTCGGCGATCTGCGGGTCGATGTGGCGTTCATCGGCGCCAACGCGTTCACCATCGCCCACGGGCTATCCACCCCCGATCCGGACGAGGCGGCGGTCAAGCGCGCCATGGTGGCCGGTGCGCACCGGGTGGTGGTGGTCGCCGACTCCGCCAAGGCCGGGCGCGAGGACCTGATGCGGTTCGCGCCCATCACCGATATCGACGTGCTGATCACCGATGACGAACTGCGGCCCGCGCTGCGCGATGGACTGTCCGAGAGCGGGATCGAAGTGGTGATCGCATGATCGTCACGCTCACCGCCAATCCCAGCATCGACCACACCGTCGCACTGGCGGAGCCGCTGCGCCGCGGTGACCTGCAGCGCGCCCGCGCGGCCACCTCGTATCCGGGTGGCAAGGGCGTCAACGTCTCTCGCGTGGTCGCCGCGGCCGGGGTGGCCACCATCGCGGTGCTGCCCGGCAGTCCCGGCGATCCGCTGCTGCGGGCGCTGACCGAGACCGGACTCGACTTCCGCGCGGTGCCGTGCGGCGGCCCGGCCCGCACCAATCTGACCCTCACCGAAACCGACGGCACCACAACGAAAATCAACGAACCGGGCACCCCGCTGGCCGAGGACGAGCGGAATGCCCTGGCCGATACGCTCATCGGCCTGGCTCACGATGCCGACTGGGTCGTGCTGTCCGGCTCGCTGCCGCCGCTGGTGCCGCCGGACTGGTACGTCGAACTGCTGCGGCGGCTGCCCGGAACCCGGGTCGCCGTGGATACCTCGGACGCGCCGCTGCTGGCCCTGGCCGAGCATTTCGATTCCGCCGCACCGCGATTGCTCAAGCCCAATGCCGAGGAACTGGCCCAGCTCACCGGGGCCGACCCCGGCGAACTGCACGATCCGGCGGCCGCCGCCCGCGCGGCCGGGGCGCTGGTGGCGCGCGGTGTGGACGCCGTGCTCGCCACGCTCGGCGCGGCCGGAGCCGTCCTGGTCACCGTCGAAGGGGCCTGGTACGCAACCGCTCCCGCGATCACCGCCCGCAGCACCGTCGGCGCGGGTGACTCCGCCCTCGCGGGATACCTGCTCGCGGATCTCGACGGCGCGACCCCCGCGGATCGCCTGCGCCGCGCCGTGGCCTGCGGCACCGCCGCCGCGGCCCTGCCCGGCACCGGCCTGCCCGGCCCGCACCACCTCGATCCGGCCGCCGTGACCGTCACGGCCCTGAACCTCCAGCCACATCGCTGACAGACGCCGTAATCACCTGTCACACAAAGGAGTCGAAATGCCCAGCAAAACCGTCGAGGTAGGTTCCGCGGTCGGCCTGCACGCCCGCCCGGCCAATATCATCGCCGAAACCGTCCAGGCCACGGGCATTCCCGTCACCCTCGCCGTGGCCGGGGGCGACCCGGTGGACGCGGGCTCCGCCCTCATGATCATGACCCTGGGCGCGGCCAAGGGCACCGCCGTCACCGTCGCCAGTGACGACGAGCCCACCCTGGACCGCATCGCCGAACTGGTCGCCACCGACCTCGACGCCTGACCGAATCGTCCGATACCCAAAGCGAAGTCGCATTTGCCTGAAGATTGCAGGCGGGCGTCGAGGGCGGCTGGCAACCGGTCTGAAATGGGAAATCCCGGCTACTGCCCGATGGGCGGTATGCCGGGATTTCTTGTGCGCGAGGCGGGACTTGAACCCGCACGTCCGTGGACACCAGAACCTAAATCTGGCGCGTATGCCAATTTCGCCACTCGCGCTAACGGTACGACCGTCCAAACTTTACCGGGCGAAACGAGGATCGCGAAGCATCGGGTCGGTGTGGCGTACTGGTCGGTAACCCTACCAGGGATTATAACGATTTGATAAATGGCAATGTGAGGAGCCCTCATATTTCCTACACGGGTGTAACCGGCCTCACCAGCGGGTTCAAACATGAGGGAGGGTCATGTTTGCGGGCGTTCTGGTACGGCCGTGCCGAAATACTCGAGGGTAGGTCTTGGGGTGGTAACCAAACATGAGGAGAACCTCATGATTTTGTGGAATCCTCGGCGTCTACCAGGGCCAGTTGGCCGGAGGAACACCTGCGCACCGTGAGCGCGGCCCAGTCCTGTGGGGACGGGGACGCCAGGAGAAGGAAGTCGAAGTCTTGACGATCAACGAGAGCACCGGAACCGGATCGAAGGCCGAACGGGCCCGACAGAACCGGGATAGTGGAGTCAGGTCGTCGCTGCTCGATCGGTTGCTGGGGGGTGCGCCCTACGCGCTGGCCTTCGGTGGACAGGGCGCCGCCTGGCTCACCGAGCTCGAGGAAATCGGGCGGGACAGTGCGCTCGAGCCCGAATTGACCGCACTGGTCAACGAGGCCGCCGCCAAACTGGAACCGGTTGCCGCGCAACTGCTCGTGGTGCGCCCGGTCGGGTTCGACCCCGTCGGCTGGATGCTCGAGGAAGAGCTCGCCGACCCGGATCAGGGGGAGGTGTCGGCGGCGCCCTCCGCGCAGGTGTTGCGTTCCGCCGCGGTCTCCATGCCGGGTGTGTTCCTCACCCAGATCGCCGCACTGCGGGCGCTGCGCCTGCAGGGCCTCGATATCGTCACCCAGGCTCCGGCCGCGGTCATCGGGCACTCACAGGGCCGGATCGCCGCCACCGCCGCGCAGGCGCACGGACAGCGCGATGCCGAACTGCTGGCCATCGCCCAATTGATCGGTGCCGCAGCCGGACTGGTTGCCCGCCGCCGCGGCCTCATGCCGATCGGCGACCGCTCGCCCATGATCGCGGTCTCCAATGTCGACCCCGAGCGTTTGCAGGCCGTCGTCGACGAGGTCTCGCGCGGTGTGGACGCCGAGAAGGCCGCCGTGCTCTCCATCCGCAACGGCCGTCGCCGCGCCGTGCTGAGCGGCCCGGTCGCACAGCTGGATCGAGTTCGCCGCCGCGCCGCCGAGATTCACGATGAGCAGTCCGCCGAGCGCGATGCCAAGAAGCGCGGCGGTTCGGTCTTCGCCCCGGTCTTCGAGGACATTCCGGTCGAGGTCGCCTTCCATCACCCCGCGCTCGCCGAGACCGTCGATCTGGTCACCGGCTGGGCCGGGCAGTGCGGCCTGGACGCCGAACTGGCCGGTGCCCTCGCGCAGGAAGTGCTCGTCGATCCCATCGACTGGGTCGCCATCGTCGATGACACCGTCGCCCAGGGCGCGCAGTGGATCCTGGACCTCGGCCCGGGCGATCTGCTCACCCGCCTCACCGCCGGATCGCTCAAGGGCACCGGCGTCGGCGTGCTCGCCGCCTCCACCCGCCCGGGCCAGCGCAGCCTGTTCACCCCCGGCGCGGCCCCCGAAATCGCCCCCGCCTGGGCCGAATTCGCGCCCAAGCCGGTGCGCCTGCCCAATGGCCGGGTGGTCGTGGAGACCGCGTTCACCAAGCTCACCGGTCGCTCGCCGATCCTGCTCGCGGGCATGACCCCCACCACCGTCGACGCGAAAATCGTTGCGGCGGCGGCCAATGCGGGCCACTGGGCCGAGCTGGCCGGTGGCGGTCAGGTCACCGAGCAGATCTTCGCCGACCGCGTGGCCGAACTGAAGACGCTGCTGCACCCGGGCCGTTCGGTGCAGTTCAACTCGCTGTTCCTGGACCCGTACCTGTGGAAGCTGCAGCTCGGCGGAAAGCGCCTGGTGCAGAAGGCCCGTAGCGCGGGCGCGCCGTTCGACGGCGTTATCGTCACCGCCGGTATTCCGGAGCTGGACGAGGCTGTTGCCCTCATCGAGGAGCTGACCGAGGTCGGCATCACGCACGTCGCGTTCAAGCCGGGCACCGTGGCGCAGATCCGCGCCGTGCTCCGAATCGCCGACGCCGCACCGGATTACGCGGTCATCATGCATATCGAGGGCGGCCGCGCCGGTGGCCACCACTCCTGGGAGGACCTCGACGACCTCCTGCTCGAGACCTACGGCGAACTGCGCGGCCGCGCCAATGTGATCGTCTGCGTCGGCGGCGGCATCGGCACCCCCGAGCGCGCCACCCAGTACCTCACCGGCTCCTGGTCGCAGGGCTACGGCTACCCGGTCATGCCGCTGGACGGCGTGCTGGTCGGCACCGCCGCCATGGCCGCCCTGGAAGCCACCACCACCCCCGAGGTCAAGCAGCTGCTGGTCGATACGCCCGGCACCCCCGACTGGGTCGGCGCGGGCACCGCCATCGGCGGAATGGCTTCCGGCCGCAGCCAATTGGGCGCGGACATCCACGAGATCGACAACTCCGCCTCGCGCACCGGCCGCCTGCTGGACGAGGTCGCCGGTGACGCCGACGCCGTGGCCGCGCGCCGCGACGAGATCATCACCGCTCTCAACGGCACCGCCAAGCCGTACTTCGGCGATGTCGCCACCATGACCTACCTGGAATGGCTGGAGCGCTACGTCGAGCTCGCCGTCGGCCTGGACCGGCGCAGGGATTTCGACTGCGGCGGCGATTTCGCCTCCGCCATCGCCGACGCCACCGCCTCGGTCTGGCTGGACATCACCTGGCGCGACCGGTTCGCGGAAATGGTGCGCCGCACCGAATCCCGGCTCAACCCGGCCGACCGCGGGCAGATCGACACCCTCTTCGCGGACGACGCGGATTTCGAGACCCCGGTCAAGGCCATCTGCACCCTGAAGGAGCAGTACCCGGCCATCGCCGAGGCCGTGCTGCACCCCGCGGATGTCCCGTTCTTCACCAGCCTGTGCAAGACCCCCGGCAAGCCGGTCAACTTCGTACCGGTCGTCGACGGCGATGTGCGCCGCTGGTGGCGCTCGGATTCGCTGTGGCAGGCCCATGATCCGCGCTACAGCGCCGATCAGGTGTGCGTCATCCCCGGCACCGTCGCCGTCGCGGGCATCACCCGCGTGGACGAGCCGGTCGGTGAACTGCTGGACCGCTTCGAACAGGACACCGCCTACTCGCTGGTGCGCGCGGGCGTCGTCCCGGCCGCCGTGGACGGCCGCCGCCGCGCCGCCGTCACCGCCGGTGCCATCGATATCGTGCTGGCCGCACCGGATGTGCAGTGGTCGGGTCGCACCACCGTCAACCCGGTGCACCGCCTCGGTGATCTCGGCGAGTGGACCCTGAACGGACAGGGCGCGATTCACCCGCCGACGGGCGCCACCCTGACCCCGATCGCCGGTCCCGAGGACGATCACGCCTACGTCGAGCTGGCCGTCCCGCTGCTCGGCCGCGACGCCGTGCGCATCCGCGTCACCGTGCCCGTGAGCGTGTACAACGGTGGCGCACCGGTCATCACCGAGGACGATGCCACCACCGCCATGTCGGCGCTGCTGGCCGTGGCCGCCGGGCAGTCGCTGCCCGAGGTCAAGAATGTCGACGGCGCGAAGGTCGCGCACTTCAATGTCGCGTGGAGCCCGGACCTGATCGCCGATCACGCCGGCGTCACCGGTTCCGGCCTGCCGGACAGCCTCAGCACCCTCGGCCGCACCGTGCCCGATGTGCTCGTGGGCGCTTGCTGGCCGGCCGTTTTCGCGGTGCTCGGCGCGACCCGCACCGCCGATGACCGCAGCGTCATCGAGGGCATGCTGGACCTGGTGCACCTGGATCACCAGATCCAGCTCATCGGCGAACTGCCTTCCGCCGCAAGCGTTCTCGCCGTCCGCGCGGAAGCGGGCGAGACCATCGACACCGATATGGGCCGCGTCGTCGAGGTGCGCGTGCGCATCTCCGGCATGCTCGACAAGCCGGAGACCGGCATGTCCATGCCGACCGTCGCCACCCTCACCGAGCGCTTCGCCATTCGCGGCCGCACCGGTGCCGGCGAACTCTCCGATCCGCCGCGCGCCGGTGGCTCGCTGTCGGACAAGACCTCCGACACCCCGCGTCGCCGCCGCCGCGATGTCACCCTGACCGCACCGCGCGCCATGGCCGCGTTCGCTCAGGTCTCCGGCGACCACAACCCGATCCACACCTCCGACGCCGCCGCCAAGCTGGCCGGTCTCGGCAGCCCGATCGTGCACGGCATGTGGCTGTCCGCCGCCGCGCAGCATGCTGTTTCGGCGATCGACTCCGGTGACAAGGTGCCGCCGCGCACCCTCACCGCCTGGACCACCCGCTTCCTCGGCATGGTGCGCCCCGGTGCGCAGATCGATGTGCGCGTGGAGCGCGTCGCGGTGGATCAGGGCACCGAGATCATCGAGGTCTCCTGCCGCATCGAGGGCGATCTCGTCATGACCGGCACCGGCCGCGTCGCACCGCCCAAGACCGTCTACGCCTTCCCGGGCCAGGGCATTCAGACCAAGGGGATGGGTCTGGACGCGCGCACCCGCTCGAAGGCCGCCAAGGAGGTCTGGGACGAGGCGGACAAGCACACCCGCGAGGCCCTGGGCTTCTCCATTCTCGCCGTGGTGCGCGATAACCCGACCTACCTCAAGGCGCGGGGCGTGGAATACCGCCACCCACAGGGCGTCCTGCACCTGACCCAGTTCACCCAGGTCGCCATGGCGACCCTCGGCGTGGCCCAGGTCGCGGAACTGCGCGAGGCCGGTGCCTTCATCGAAGGGGCAATGCTCGCCGGGCATTCCGTCGGTGAGTACAACGCACTCTCGGCCGTGGCCGGGGTGCTGCCGCTGCACGCCGTACTCGAGGTGGTGTTCCAGCGCGGCTCCGCCATGCACGAGCTGGTGCCGCGTAATGCCCAGGGCCTGAGCGACTATCGGATGGCCGCCATCCGCCCGTCGCAGATCGGCATCGCCGATCACGAGGTCATCCCGTTCGTGAACCGCATCGGCGAGCAGGCCGGTGAGTTCCTCGAGGTGGTGAACCTCAACCTGCGCGGTTCGCAGTACGCCATCGCGGGCACCGTCGCCGGACTCGAGGCCCTCGAAACCGAAATCGAGCGGCTGCGTGCCGAAACCGGCGGTAAGCGCGCGTTCGTGGTGATCCCGGGCATCGATGTGCCGTTCCACTCCACCGTGCTGCGCGCCGGTGTGCCGGAATTCCGGATCAAGCTGGAGGGCCTGCTGCCCGCCGACCTGCACCCGGAACTCCTTGTCGGACGCTACATTCCGAACCTGGTGCCGCGACTGTTCAACCTGGAGCGCGATTTCATCCAGGAGATCGCCGATCTGGTGCCGTCCGAACCGCTCGCCGAAGTGCTTGCGAATTGGGATGATTGGGCCGCCCGGCCGACCGAGCTGTGCCGCGTGGTGCTGGTCGAGCTGCTGGCCTGGCAGTTCGCCAGCCCGGTGCGCTGGATCGAGACCCAGGATCTGCTGTTCACCGATGCCGAGCACGGTGGCCTCGGCGTCGAGCGGTTCGTCGAGGTCGGTTTGGCCGCGACGCCCACCGTCGCGAACCTGGCCTCGAACACCCTCAAGCTGCCCGCGTTCTCGGACACCACGGTCGAGGTGCTCAATATCGAGCGCGAAGCCGCCATCGTGTACTCGACCGACACCGATCCCGCACCGGTGGACGAGCCGGAGGACACCCCGGCCGAGACCGCTTCCGCCGCAACGGCTCCGGCCGCTGCCGCCGCCCCCGCTGCCGCCCCGGTCGCCACCGGCGGCCCGCGTCCGGACGACATCGGCTTCGCCGCCGCCGACGCCACCCGCGTGCTCATCGCGCTGTGGACCAAGCTGCGGATGGATCAGATCGGCCCGGTCGACACCATCGAGGGCCTGTGCGACGGCGTCTCCTCGCGCCGCAATCAGCTGCTCGTCGACCTCGGCGCGGAACTCTCGCTGGGCGCGATCGACGGTGCGGCCGATGCCGATATGGGTGCGCTGGCCAATACGGTCGACCGCCTGGCCCGCACCTACAAGCCGTTCGGTTCGGTGCTCTCCGATTCCATCGGCGATCACCTGCGCAAGGTCTTCGGCCCGTCCGGTAAGCGGCCCGCCGCCATCGCCGAACGCGTCAAGAAGGTCTGGGAACTGGGCGACGGCTGGGCCAGCCATGTCACCGCCGAGGTGTCGCTCGGCACCCGCGAAGGCGCTTCCGTACGCGGTGGCGATCTGGGCGGACTGGTCTCCGGTGGCCTCAATGACGGTGCGGCCGTTGACGCCGCCATCGATGCCGCCGTGCAGGCCGTGGCCGCGCGCCGGGGTGTCGCGGTATCCATGCCGTCCGCCGGTGGCGGTGGCGGTGCGACCGTCGACGCCGCCGCGCTCGGCGAATTCACCGAGCAGATCACCGGTTCGAACGGTGTGCTGGCCACCGCCGCCCGCGTGGTGCTGGAGCAGCTGGGCCTGAGCGAGCAGGTGTCCGCGCCGGAAGCCTCCGACGATTCGCTCGTCGATCTGGTCTCCGCCGAACTCGGCACCGACTGGCCGCGCCTGGTCGCTCCCGCGTTCGACGCCCGCAAGGCGCTGCTCATCGACGACCGCTGGGCCAGTGCGCGTGAGGATCTCGCGCGCCTGTGGTTCGGCAGCGATGGCGAGCATGACGTCGACGGTTACATCGGCGCCGGGGAAGCCGTTGCGGCACAGGCCACCTGGTGGCGCACCCGCGCCATGGGCGAGGCCCGCTCGGTACTGGCCGGGCTCTACGGCAAGATCGCCGAGGCCGCGCTGACCAAGGCCGATCCGGGCGTCTGGTCCGATGACATCGCCGTGATCACCGGCGCGAGCAAGGGTTCCATCGCGGCCGCCGCGACCGGACGCCTGCTCGCCGGCGGCGCGACCGTCGTCGTCACCACGTCCTCGCTGAACGACGATCGCATCGCCTTCTACAAGAAGCTGTACCGCGAGAACGCTCGCAACGGCGCGGCCCTCTGGGTGGTGCCCGCGAATATGGCCTCCTACGCCGATATCGACGCCCTCATGGACTGGGTCGGCAATGAGCAGGTCGACAATGCCGGTGGCGCGAAGGTTCTGGTCAAGGAGGCCATGATCCCGACGCTGCTGCTGCCGTTCGCCGCACCTCGCGTCGCCGGTGATCTGGCCGACGCCGGGGCCCGCGCCGAAATGGAGATGCGCGTTCTGCTCTGGTCGGTGGAGCGCCTCATCGGCGGTCTGTCCAAGCTCGGCGCGGATCACAATGTCGAAGCCAAACTGCATGTGGTGCTGCCGGGTTCGCCCAACCGCGGCATGTTCGGCGGCGACGGCGCGTACGGCGAATCCAAGGCCGCGCTCGATGCCGTGGTCGCCAAGTGGCGCGCGGAGAAGACCTGGTCCGAGCGGGTCACCCTGGTGCACGCGCTCATCGGCTGGGTGCGCGGCACCGGACTCATGGGCGGTAACGATCCGCTGGTCGAGGCCGTGGAAGCGGCGGGCGTGCACACCTGGTCCACCCTGGAGATGGCCGATGAGCTGCTCAAGTGGTGCACCTCGCGGGCTCGCATCGTCACCGCGTCCGGACCGCAGCAGATCGATCTGACCGGCGGCCTGGCGCGCGCCAAGCTGGACCTGCCCGCGCTCGCCAAGCAGGCGCGCGAACAGGCCGAGGCGGCCGAGGATGCCGAAGCCGTTGCCGCCAAGACGATTTCGGCGCTGCCCGCACCGCCGACGCTGTCCTCCAAGCTGCCCGTCCCCGAATGGGGTTCGGTCACAGCCGATCTCGATGACATGGTCGTCATCGTCGGCGCGGGCGAGCTGGGCCCCTACGGCTCGGCGCGCACCCGCTTCGAGATGGAGGTCTCCGATCAGCTCTCCGCCGCGGGCGTGCTGGAGCTGGCCTGGACCACCGGCCTGGTCACCTGGGAGAACGATCCCAAGCCGGGCTGGTACGACGTCGAATCCGGTGACTACGTTGACGAATCCGAGCTCGCCGAGCGCTACCACGACACCGTGGTGGAGCGCTGCGGCGTGCGCCGGTACGCCGACGACGGTCAGATGCTGGACAACACCGCGCCGCTGCTCACCTCGGTGTTCCTGGACAAGGACCTGTCCTTCGTGGTGAACAGCGAGTCCGAGGCGCGTTCCTTCTACGCCGCCAACCCGGAGCAGACGGTCGTCACACCCGTCGAGGGCACCGGCGACTGGCAGGTGACGCGCAAGGCGGGCACCGAGATCCGGGTGCCGCGCAAGGCCAAGCTGTCCCGCGTGGTCGGCGGCCAGATCCCGACCGGCTGGGATCCGACCCGCTTCGGCATCTCCGCCGATATGGCGAATTCGGTTGACCGGGTGGCGCTGTGGAACATCGTCTGCACCGTGGACGCGTTCCTGGGCTCGGGCTTCAGCCCCGCCGAGCTGATGCAGTGGGTGCACCCGTCGCTGGTGGCCAACACCCAGGGCACCGGTATGGGCGGCATGTCCTCCATGCGCTCGCTGTACATCGACAACCTGCTCGGTGAGCCGCACGCCAACGACATCCTGCAGGAGGCGCTGCCGAACGTCGCTCTGGCGCATGTGGTTCAGAGCTACGTGGGCTCCTACGGCGGCATGATCCACCCGGTCGCCGCCTGCGCCACCGCGGCGGTCTCCGTCGAGGAGGGTGTGGACAAGATCAAGCTGGGCAAGGCCGATCTGGTCGTGGCCGGTGGTTACGACGATCTCGGCATCGAGGGCATAGTCGGCTTCGGTGATATGTCCGCCACCGCCGATTCGGCCGTCATGTCCGCCAAGGGCATCAGCGATCGCTACTTCTCCCGGGCCAACGATCGCCGTCGCGGCGGCTTCGTCGAATCCATGGGCGGCGGAACGGTATTGCTCGCTCGCGGCACCGTCGCGCTGGAGATGGGCTTGCCGGTGCTCGGTGTGGTCGCGTACGCCCAGTCCTTCGCGGACGGCGTGCACACCTCCATCCCGGCCCCCGGACTGGGTGCGCTCGGCGCGGGTCGCGGCGGCGCGGAATCCAAGCTGGCCAAGGAACTTCGCAAGCTCGGCGTCGCGCCGGACGAGATCGCGGTGATCTCCAAGCACGACACCTCCACCGCGGCAAACGATCCCAACGAGTCCGAGCTGCACGAGCGCCTCGCCGATGCCATCGGCCGCTCGGAAGGCGCTCCGCTGTTCGTGATTTCGCAGAAGACCCTCACCGGTCACGCGAAGGGCGGCGCGGCCTCCTTCCAGATGATCGGCCTGTGCCAGGTGCTGGAACAGGGCGTCATCCCGCCCAACCGCAGCCTGGACTGCGTGGACGAGAAGATGCGGGCGTACCCGCACCTGGTGTGGGTCCGCGAGGCCATGGAGATGGGAGATCGCTTCCCGCTCAAGGCCGGTCTGGTCACCTCGCTCGGCTTCGGCCACGTATCGGGACTGGTGGCCATCGTGCATCCGCAGGCGTTCATCGCGGCGCTGGATCCGGATAAGCGCGAGGCGTACCAGCGTCAGGCGCAGGAGCGTCAGCTCGCCGGACGTCAGCGCCTGACCGAGGCCATGTGCGGCGGCGCGCCGCTGTACGAGCGCCCGGCGGATCGCCGCCTCGGCGGAGACGGCACCCCGGCCAAGAAGTCGCGTCAGCTCGAAGCGGATCTGCTGCTCTCGCCGCAGGCCCGATTGGGTTCGGACGCAACCTATGTCGCGGTCCCGCCGGGACCGGCCTGCCGGTAATCCGGTAATACTCAGCCCGCATAGCTGAACATCCCAACCAGCGGAGCTTACGGAACCGTAGGCTCCGCTGTTATGTATGTTGCAGGAATCTGCACTCATCAGGAATCGAGGAGTCCCGCGCTGTGACAATCCTTGGCATCGGCCTGGATTTGGTTTGCATCTCCGAATTCGCCGAACAGCTGGAACGCACCGGCACCACCATGATCCGGGAGAGTTTCACCGCAGGCGAGCGGCGCTATTGCCAGAGCAAAGGCACCGATCCGGCCCGCAGCTACGCCGCCCGCTGGGCCGCGAAGGAAGCGGTCATCAAGGCGTGGGCGTCATCTCGCTTCGCGCGCAGTCCGCAGATCGGTGACAATCCCTACCCGTTGATCGAGGTGGTGAATGACGCCTGGGGCCGCCCCAGCATCAAATTGCACGGCCTCGCAGCGGAATTCCTGCCCCGGGTGCGAGTTCACCTCTCGCTCACCCACGATGGCGATACCGCCGCCGCCATGGTGGTGCTGGAGGATCCGGGCGAACTAGCCGACCTCATCCAGGGGTGAGGGTGTGCGCTGACCGCCGCTGCGGGATTCCTTCTCGGCGATCAGCAGATACGCGACCATGAGGCGCTTGAGCTCGGCGACGGCGTCCTCATGGCTGAGTCCGTCCTGCACCGAGAAATTCAGCATCGAATAGACCACGTGCACCAGCACCTGCGCCATCATCGAACGGCGGATGCGGGGGGTGCGCGGCATCAGCGAGCGCAGCATCTGCGCCACCGCCTCGGCGAATTCCTTCTCGTGGATCGCCCCGGTGGCCCGCGTCGACGGCGTCGACTGCATGGCCAGCCACACCTCGCGGCGGGACGGATCGGTCATCCACAGATCCGCCAGATGATCGACCAGCGAATTCATATGGCGTAGCCAGTCCATGGACGGGATCTCGCCGTGGAAGTCCTTGAGCTCCTGCGAAACCGCGACCAGGTCCTGGCGATTCAGCTCGCAGACGATCACGTACTTGTTGGCGAAGAACTGGTAGAGGGTGCCGATGGGGACTTCCGCGCGGGCCGCGACTTCCTCACAGGTGAACGACTCGAAGCCGACCTCGACGAGCAATTCGCGCGAGGACTGCAACAGCGCGTCGAACTTGCGTTTGCTCCGTTCCTGCGTCGGGCGGCGACGGGGCATCAGCTCTTGCGGGTCGTCCTGCAACTCCAACGCAGGGTCCGGTCGTCGAGTCGACCTGGTTCCCGTGCGTGCTTCCACGTTCAACAGCCTAGAGGTAGCGACACTCCGATGACACGCTGCGGTAGTTCGTGTGTCCCTCTGTCGGTCCGGAAACTCACCAATCCGCAACCGGGAACGGCGACGAACATTCATCGCAGCTGCCTCCCGGCCGCGTGCTCGCACACTCCTCGGGGGCTTTATCCGAACGCTGTTTTCGTCTCGAGAACCGTGTCCCGGCAAAGGGGACACGACGACGTTGGAAGGCTGATCTGTGGTTGCTTCTGCTGTTGTCCGATCCACGGTGACCATCGGTGTCGCCACCGAGCGCGGCATCGTGCGTGCGGTGGCCCTCGCCGACGACGGCGACAGGCTGCCGGAACGCGTGGTGATGGAACGCGTCGAGCGGATCACCGGCGATACGAAGGCCGATCTGGCCGCGGCGGTCGAGCTGGTGCTGGAGGAGATCGCGGGCAAGCTCAGCCCCGATCGCGATATCGTCGGCGCGGCCGTCGCCTACCGGGACGCCGCCGAGCGCCGGGCCATCGTGACCCGCCTGGCATCGGGCGCGTGGCATGAGGCCTCGCTGGTATCCGCCAAGGCCGCGCACCTGTCCGTGGCCCGCGCCATGACCTGGGTCGACGAATTCGAGGATCTCGCCATCTGCGAGGTGGTGCCGGGTTCGCAGGCCTTCTCGCTCATCGATTCCGAGCGCAACCGGGTGCTGGCCGCGGTCAGCCTGACCGGCGGCGCGACCAATGACGAGGCCATGAGCGCCGCCGTCACCGCCGCCTGGGATCAGTTCGACGCGGCCGGGGTGAAGCCGGACGCGGTGGTGCTGATCGGTTCCGCCGCAACCGAACCCGCCGTCGTCGCCGCGCTCGAAGCGGGCTTCGGCGCACCGGTGATCCCGTGCTCGGTGGCCGCGAACGCACCCGCCATCGGTGCGGCGCTGTCCGCCATGCCGGAGGCCGAATACGCGGGCGAGGCCGCCGAGCGGATTCGCCGGGCGCGCGGCACTGCCGCGCTGTTCGCGGCGGCCAGTGTGCTCGCGGGTGGTCTGGTCGCGGGTGGCGTGTACGCGGCGAGCAATAACTCCAAGTCCGTGCCCGAGCCCATGCTCACCGATGCCCGGGTGTCCGCCGACGCGCGCACCCAGGGCGTCGAACATCCGATCGGCGAGCCGGGTCTCGATACCGGATCCGCGTCACCTGTGGAAGGCGTTCCGGGCGATGCGCCCATGACGACCGAAGCCGCCGCGCCGCTGTCGGCCGAGCCCGCACCGGAGCCGCCCGCGCCGGATGTGGTGACCATCGATCCAGCGACCCTCAACTGGGGTCCGAAGAATCCCGAAGCGAAGCAGATGCGGCCGTCCAAGCCGCTGCTGATGGCGCAGCCGGAGACCGAACCCGCGGCGCTGCAAGCGGATTCCATCATTCCGGCGCCGGCGCATTCGGCCGCGCTCACCGATACCGGTCTCTTCGCGGGCGAGCAAGCACCGCCCGCGCTGGATTCCCCGGAATTCGGGAAATGGTGGGATAACCACTTCCGCATGATGATGCAGTGGGCGGCAGCGCAATTGGTGCCGCGCGGGGTCTAGAGCTGGCCGCCGTCCCCCGCCGCCGCCTGCGCGGGGGACAGGTCCAGGTTCGAGTCCCGGCCCGTTGGGGGCCGGGGCTCTTCCTATTTTCCGGGCTCTATACCGACAGGTCGCGGCGCAACTTCGCCACGTGCCCGGTGGCGCGCACGTTGTACTGCGCGACCTCGATCTTGCCGCTCTCGTCCACCAGGAAGGTGGACCGAATGACGCCGGTGACGGTCTTGCCGTACATGGTCTTCTCGCCGAATGCCCCGTACGCCTGCAATGTGGCCTTGTCCGGATCGGACAGCAGCGGGAAGGTGAGCGCTTCCGCATCGCGGAACTTGGCCAGCTTCGCGGGCTTATCGGGGGAGATGCCGATGACTTCCAGTCCGGCTTCGTTCAATTCGGCCAGGCTGTCCCGGAAATCGCAGGCCTGCTTGGTGCAGCCGGGCGTACTCGCGGCCGGATAGAAGTAGATGATCACCTTGCGTCCGCGGTAATCGCTCAGCGACACCTCCTTGCCATCGGCATCGGGAAGTGTGAAGGCGGGCGCGGCGTCGCCGGGACTGAGTCGATGGTTCTCGGTCATGCGTACTCCTGCGTGAGGTCCCTGCCCCGCAGGGCGGGAGAGCGATGCGGATCTCCGAAATCAAGGATCCGTTCGAACAAATGTGCTAGTTTCTGGCTATGGTCTCCGCTGTAGTGAAGCGGGCATTCCGATTCCGCTTCTATCCAACCGATGCGCAAGCCGCAGAGCTGACGCGCACCTTCGGCTGTGTACGCAAGGTATACAACCTGGCTTTGGCCGCACGCATCGAGGCATGGGATGTGCGTGGTGAAAGGCTTGGCTACAACGCGACTTCGGCGCTGTTGACCACATGGAAGAAGTCCGAAGAACTCGCCTACCTCAACGATGTGTCCTGCGTCCCGCTGCAGCAGGCGCTTCGGCATTTGCAGACGGGCTATGCCACGTTCTGGGACAAGCGCACCCGGCGCCCGCGGTTCAAGTCTCGCAAGAAGTCTCGTGCGAGCGCGGAATACACGAGAAGCGCATTTCGCTACCGCGAAGGACGCCTCATCCTGGCCAAGATGACCGAACCGCTTAACGTGATCTGGTCCCGATCGTTACCTGAAGGTGCAGAGCCCTCAACGGTCACCGTCAGTTGTGATCAGGCAGGTCGATGGTTCGTATCTCTACTGTGCGAAGACCGCAGTGTGCAGCCACTTCCATGTATCGAGAAGGTTGTCGGGATCGACATGGGTCTCGACTCTCTTGTGACGCTGTCGACAGGCGAGAAGTTTCCGAACCCTCGATATGAACGGACTGATCGGATACAACTTGCCCGGGCGCAACGTGCCCACGCGCGCAAGATCCCGGGATCGTCCAATCGAAACAAGGCCCGCCGGAAGGTGGCGCGAATCCATGCGCGCATCGCCGACCGACGTCGCAATCATCTGCATGAAGTGACCACTCGGCTCGTGCGTGAGAACCAAACGCTCGTGATCGAGGATCTCGCGGTACGGAATCTGATCAAGGGTCGTGCGTTGGCCAGGGTCATCTCGGACGCGGGATGGCGTGAGTTTCGGACCATGTTGGAGTACAAGGCGAACTGGTACGGGCGCGAGTTGATTGTGATCGACCGCTGGTTCCCCTCGTCGAAGCTCTGCTCATCATGTGGAGCACTTGCATCCTCGATGCCACTCCATGTTCGAGTGTGGATTTGCGACGAGTGCGGCGTCTCTCATGACCGGGATGTCAACGCCGCGAAGAATTTGCTGGCCGCTGGGTGAGCGGTGACAGTCTGTGGAGAGGGTGTAAGACCTCAACGGAGCACCCCGGGCGGGCAATCGTCGCAGAAGCAGAAATTCGAATCGCGAGGTTCGGAACCCCTTGCCTAAAAAAGGGGGACACCAAGCCGCCACCGTAGTAGACGGGTCGGACGGCATGCGGGCGATACACTCCAGAGCAGGTCGGCAGCCCGGCGTGGCTTGCCGCCTCGAGACAACGGTGCCGCCGGTGCGCGGCTTTCAGACAGGAGTGTGACGTGGCGAGAGATACCGAGGCCATCGAGCGTGAGATCGAGGCCGCCCGGAGCAGGCTCGCGAACACCCTCGACGAACTCGCGGTGCGGGCCGATCCGCAGCGGTTGGCGGACAACACCAAGCAGGCGCTGGTCGCCAAGGTGAACGAGCCGAAGATCAAGTACAGCCTGATCGGCGCGGGCGTGGTCGTGGTCGGCCTGATCCTGATCAAGGTGTTCCGCTGAATCCAGCGAGTTGAGTTCGAATGAAAAAACACCCGGTGCGCTGGCACCGGGTGTTTCTCGTTATCGGGGCGAATCAGACCGTGGGGCAGGCCATTCCGTCGCCGTCGGGGTCCAGGTGCGGGCCGTAACCGGGCTCGCCGCGGAAGAGCGGAGCGTGCCCGGCGGCGCGGGCCTCATCGCAGTTCTTGTAAGCGCCACCGGCGGAACCGGTCTGCGCGAGATTGGCCGAGCCGGTCGCGCCGGAACCGGTGTCGATGGCGGAGGAGCCGGTACCGGAGGAGCCGGTCGGCACATCGGCGAGGGCAAGGGCGGAGGGGGCTGCAAGAATCGTCAGTCCCGCGACGCTGGCGGTGACGAGAAGCCGGCGAACGTTCATGTATTCCTCAATGTCGGCGCAATAGGGTTGGCAGCGGCCCGATTCGGCGCGGATGCCACCGCCGTCGCGTGGGGTGCGACTCGGTGGCCGGTTCGGGTCCGGCGTCTACAGTTCCGGCGCAACGTTGCATTGTCAACCGGATGAGCTATTCATCCAGGTAAATGACTATGCGCCGGGTGTCTGCCGGGAGATGTTCTGCCAGAACATGTCCCATTCGTCCTACTCGGAAATCAACTACGCGCTCGTTGATCTCCGCCCTCGCATTACGACGAACGGACGGTACCGCACTCCGGTTCCCGAATCGCGCGGCGCGTTCGGCAATAGCATTTCTCTAATGCGCGACGGCTGTTAGTGTCCATGTCAACCAAGAGGGGATACTATGTATTCATGACCCGCTGGTTGAGCGAAGAGGAACAGGCGACCTGGCAGTCCTATATCCGTATGCGGCAGCGGCTCGAAGCCGCCATCGCCGCCGGGCTTTCCAAGGACGGCTTGTCCACCTCGGACTATGAAGTACTGGTCGCGCTGTCCGGGGCGGGCGGACAACTGCGCGCCAAGGAATTGGGCGCGGAGATCTGCTGGGACAAGAGCAGGCTGTCCAAGCATTTATCGCGGATGGCCGCGCGCGGCCTGGTCGATCGGTGTCAGGCCGTCGACGATGCCCGCGGCCGCGAGGTCCGATTGACCGAGCAGGGGCGGCGGGCGCTGGAAACCGCCGCACCCAATCACGTGGAATTGGTGCGGCAGTTGTTCATCGACGATATGGGTCCGGCCGAAGCCGCCGCGCTGCGCTCACTGTCCGAGCGAGTGGTTTTGCGCGCCGAGCGCACGGACGTACCCGGAATCGGCTGAGCTACAGCCTCATTTGGATTGGCCCTTCCAATCGCCGAACGGCTCGTCGCGTTCCCGGACCGCTTCGCGGAAACCGGCGGTGGCGGCGCGCAATTGGAAGGCATAACCCTCGCGGGTATGCCGGGAAACACCGTCGAATACGGTGCTGACCATGCCGGAATTCGCCACGCCCTGATTGAGCAGTGCGCTGTTGAGCGCCAGCTTGGCCATGATGAGCTGATTGATCGGCACCAGTGAAATACGGTGCAGCAGTTCCTCGGTGCGCGCGTCGAGTTCGTCGGCGGGCGCGGATTCCACGGCCAGTCCCCACTCCCGCGCCTGCGTGCCGGTGAGGCTGTCACCGGTGAAGAGCAGGCGTTTGGCGCGCTGATCGCCGATGCGATGCGCCCACATACCCGCGGCGGGAATGCCCCAGGTGCGGGTGGGCGGATAACCGATGCGGGCGTCATCGGCGCAGATGATCTGATCGGCGTACAGCGCGATATCGGTGCCGCCCGCGATGGCGAAGCCGTGCACCTTGGCGACCGTCGGCTTATTGGCGTACAGCAGGCTGGCGAAACCGCGGTTGAACCGCGACATCATGGCGTAGTCGACCATGGGATCCCAAGTGCCCCAAGGATTGTGGTTGCTCGCCTGTACGACCGGATCGAGCACGGTGCCCTCGACCGGCTGCGCGCCCTCGGCGGGGGCGAAGCTGTTCTCGGCGAAGATCGACAGGTCGTAGCCGCCGCAGAAGCCCTTACCGCGCCCGCTCACCACCATGACGTGCACGCGCGGATCCAGATCGGCGCGCTCGACGGCGGCCGCCAATTCGATCGGGGTGTCCGCGGTGATGGCATTGCCGTGCTCGGGGCGATTGAAGGTGATCCGCGCGATCCGCCCGGTCACCTCGTAAGTCAGTGTGCGACCGGCGATTTCGCCCTCGGGCTGGGGGCGGCCGGTGAACAGGGAATCGTCGCCGCCGGTCAGATCGTCGCGCCAGGCGGCGGGGCGGGTTCCGGCGTGCTCGGCGGTCGGTCCGGGGCGCTGCGCCGCGGGGCCGGGATGCTGCTCGTGATCGGGGGACACGCAAGCAGTGAACCCCCGTTCATTTCTTGCTGTCAAGGGGTGACCGGCGGCGCGCGGTGTTCGGATGGTCAGTCGGTCCAAGGGCGGACCGGGGGTTTCACCCACAGGATCTTCTCGTCGGCGTGCGCGCGGGCGGCGGCCGGATGGCCGGGATGGCGTGCGGCCCAGGCGTCCTTCTCGGCCAGTAGTTGCGCCACCACCTGCCAGGTCTCATCGGTGCTCGGGGGATTGGTGTCGGCCGCCCGGGCGAGCTTGCGCTGCTGCGCCTGGGGGAGATCCAGCAATTCCGGTCCGGTGATGGCGCGAGCCCAGATGTACGCCGCCAATCGCCGGGCCTTGTCCTCCCGGCTGCGGCTCGCATGATCAGAGTGCGCGTAGTCGGCCATATCGCAACTCCGCAGGTAGTCCACTATGTCGAGCCCGACCCTACCGCAGCGCGCCGACAGTCTTGCCGGGTGATCCGGCGCAACACCGGTGAGCCGCGGGCGGTGTGCGGTTACCGTGGATCGCATGCCGGATGCCGCCGATCTCGTCATCGACCGCGCCACCCTCGCCGATTGGGCGACCGTCACCGCCTGGGCCGATGCCGAGGGCTGGAATCCGGGGCTACGCGACGGCGTGCCGTTCTTCGCGCAGGATCGCGACGGATTCTTCCTCGGGCGGCTGGACGGCGAACCCGTCAGCGCGGTCTCGGTTGTCAACTACGGCAGTGAATTCGCGTTTCTGGGGTTCTACCTCGTCCGGCCGGATATGCGCGGCGCAGGATTGGGCCTGGCCACCTGGAAGGCGGGGCTGGCGCACGCGGGGGAGCGGGTGGTCGGACTGGACGGGGTGCCCGATCAACAGGACAACTACCGGCGCAGCGGGTTCGAACTCGCCTATCGCACTGCGCGTTTCACCGGGATCCCGGCATTGCCCGCACCGGATTCGAGTGTGCGGGTGCTCGCCGAGCGTGATGTGCCGGAACTGCGCGGCTACGATTCCGCCTGTCTCCCAGCCGATCGCCCGGATTTCCTCACCGCCTGGCTGAGCAATCCCGGCCATCGCACGGTGGTGCGGATCGTCGACGGCGTCCTCACCGGCTACGGAACCATTCGTCCCGCACGGGATTCGCATCGCATCGGGCCGCTGTTCGCCGATACCGAGACCGACGCGCGGCACCTGCTGGCCGCATTGGCCGTCGAGGCGCAGGGCGGGCCGGTGGCGATCGATGTCCCGCTGCACAATGCCGCCGCGGTGCTGCTGGCGGAGGAGGCGGGTCTGAAGCCGAGCTTCGAGACCGCCCGCATGTACACCGGTGCGCCCCGAACCCATTCCGGTGACAAGGTTTTCGGCACCACCACGCTCGAACTCGGCTGATCAGATGGGCCGCAGCGAGGCGGCCAGTCGCTGTGCGGCGGCGCGATCGACGGGTGCTTTCGCGCTGCCGAGCCAGCAGACCCACCAGCGCCGGGTATCGGACTGCACGACTGCGGCGTAGACCTCGGCTGCGGGGGTGCCGGGATCATTGAAGTCGACCCGGTAGAAGCACGACTTGCCGGTCACCTCACCGCCTTTCACGTCCAGGACCTCCTGGTCGACGCGGGTGCCGCTGTCCGGGAAGAAGAATTCCCCCATCCCCGATCCCAATGAGCAGGCGGCGCGGGTGTCATCGGGTTCGGCTGCGGCGAACAGTGATTCGTCGAGTTTGCCGAGCAGGATCATGCCGTCCCCGCCGCCCTGCTTCTCCAGTGCGGCCTGTCCGAAGATCAGGTGGTCGTCGCCCTGCTCGGGCATCTGCTGCCAGCCGTCCGGTGCGACGAAACTCATGCCCGCCGCGCTGCTGCGGATCCGATCGGCCTCATCGTGCCTGCGGTGCACCTGATCGACGATCGAATATCCGATCCCGGCCAGCGATGCCACCAATCCCAGTACGCACAGCGCGATCACCCAGCGCGCGGTGCGCGCGGACACCGGCCGCTCGGCGTCGATCTGGTTCGGTTCCACCCCGCGACGCTAACAACAGTGCTGGTCAGGGGCTTTGTGGCGGGTGACGCGGCGCGCCGGACGGGTTTATCACGATCGGGCCACCCGATCACCAGGCCGAGGGTCGCACCCGGCCGGGCGTCACCACGTGGGCGAGCATATTGCGCAGTTCGACGGTCGCGCCCGGCCCGAGCGCCCGCGCCCACCGCTCGGTGAACCGGGCGGCGGCGGTATCGGCGGCGCGGGTGCAGGCCCAGCCGCGCTCGGTCAGCGTGATCACCTTCGCGCGGGCGTCCGAAGGATGCGGATTGCGTTCGGCGTAACCCTTTTTCACGAGTTCCTCGACCAGCTGGCTGGCCGCCTGCTTGGTCACTCCGAGATGTTCGGCCAGCTCTCCGACGGTGGCCCCGTTCGGAGCCATGCGCACGAACGCGAATCCGTGCGTGGGCCGGATATCGGTGAACCCGGCCGCGACGGTGCCGTCGTGAATGGCATCGGTGACCTCGGCCGCCGCCGCGAGCAAGAGCATCGGCAAATCCTGAGCGGGCATGCATGCATCTTGGCACTTGACAAGAAAGACAACAAGCTTGACTATATAGTCAATCTTCTTGACCAAAAGGAGTCATCGAAATGCCAGTCGTCCGCACCGCAGACATCCAGTCCCACCAACTGCACGGCTCCACCTTCACCCCGCTGATCCGCCCCGCCACCGGCAGCGCCGAACTCTGTATCTGGCGGCTGGAAGTGGGCCCCGCCACCACCGGCGTCAGCCACCGCATTCTTCGTGAGGAAGCCTTCGTCCTGCTCTCCGGCTCCATCGCCCTCACCATCGAAGGCGAATCCCACACCCTCACCCCCGGCGACGCCGCCGTGGCCCCCGCCGGCTCCACCATCAGCCTCACCACCACCGACCTCCCCGCCACCGTAATGGTCACCGCCCCAGTCGGTTTCACCGGCGAACTCCCCGACGGCGCCATCGTCGACCCACCCTGGGTCAACTGAACGGGCCGCGATCGGAACTCAGGGTGTGGCGAAGCGGTCCGATGCGCGTTCGATCACGTCGTTCAGTACTTCGCGGGAGCGCATCAGGTCGGTGATGGTGCGGTCGATGCGGGTGCGTTCGGATTCGAGTTCGGTGACCAGTTCGGGGGTCGCGAATTCGTTCGCGCCGCCGTCCGCGTCACGCATACAGGGGAGGATCTGGGCGATCTTCCTACTGGACAGGCCCGCGGCGAAGAGTTCCTGGATGTGGATGACGCGGTCGACCGCCCATTCCGGGTAGTCGCGGTGGCCGCCGGGCGTGCGATTCGCGGCCAGCAGGGTCTGCTCTTCGTAGTAGCGCAGCGAGCGTTCGCTGACCCCGGTGCGTTGCGCCAATTCGCCAATTCGCATCTACTACCTCGTATTTCGCCGAAAGGCTTGCATCTCACATCGGTGTCAGGTTTTACGGTACCGGCATGATCACCGCAGCAGCCACCCGCAGCCTCTTCGAACCGGCCGAGCTGGGCTCGCTCCGGCTACCGCATCGGCTGGCCATGGCCCCGATGACCCGTAATCGCGCGGCGGCCGACGGCACCCCGACCGACCTCATGACCACCTACTACACGCAGCGCGCCGGAGCGGGCCTGATCATCGCCGAGGCCGCCACCCCGAGCCGGGTCGGCCAGACCTACGCCAACATCCCCGCGATCTACACCGGTGAGCAGGTGGCGGGCTGGCGCCGGGTGACCGATGCCGTACACGCCGCCGACGGGCACATCTTCCTGCAATTGCAGCATGGCGGCCGGGTGGGGCATCCCGATAACAGCGGCCTGACTCCCGTTGCGCCGTCGCCCATCCCGCTCACCGATGCCATCCACACCCCGGGCGGCAGTAAGCCCGCCGTGGTGCCCAAGGAACTGACCGTCGACGAAATCCACGCCACCGTAGCGGATTTCGCCGCAACCGCCCGCAATGCCATCGCCGCCGGATTCGACGGTGTGGAAGTGCACAGCGCCAATGGCTATCTGCTGCACCAGTTCCTGTCCCGGAACACCAATCACCGCACCGACGCGTACGGCGGTTCCATCGCCAACCGCATTCGCTTCACCCTCGAGGTCGTCGATGCCGTGGCCGCCGCCATCGGCCCCGATAAGGTCGGCGTCCGAATCTCTCCCGCGGTGACCGCCAACAATATCGAGGAGGGCGATACCGAGACCCTCTACCCGCCCCTGATCGCCGCGCTCGCCGAGAAGCGCCTCGCCTACCTGCATGTGGTCTTCGCCGATCCGGATCAGCCACTCTTCCAGCACATTCGGCAATCCTGGCCCGGCGTTCTCATCGCCAACCCCAATCTGGGCTGGGGTGTCCCGCTTCCGGCTGACGGCGGCAAACACGCCGCGGAACGCCTGCTGGCCGCCGGAGCCGATATCGTGTCGCTGGGTCGCGCCTTCCTGGCCAATCCGGATCTGGTCGATCGGCTGCGCGCCGGAGCTCCCATCAACCAGGTGCGCGATTCCCACCTCATGTATGTCGGCGGCTCGGAGGGTTACACCGATTACCCCACGCTGGCGGAACAACTCCGTGCCGCCTGATTACGCGCCGCGCCGGGCGGGGAAACCGTGCGCCCGTGCCGAGATGACCACCGCGGCAACGGGAGCCAGCAGTAGCAGGACGCTCCAGGGCAGTGCGGTGGCGGAGATCCGGTCGAGCAGCACACCGCCGATCACCCCGCCCAGGGCCATGGCGACATTCCAGAGGGTAACGAGCATGGCCTGGGCCGAATCGGCGGCGGGGCCACCGGCGTCGGCGGCGGCCGTCTGCAACAGGGTGGGGAGGCCGCCCCAGCCCAGGCCCCACAGGGCGGCCGCAAGGTAGACGAGAGCGGGGTGGTGGGCGAGGGTGGCGAGGGTGGTTGCCGCGAGGGCGACCAGGAGCACGCTTGCGATGGTGAGGGTGCGGAGGCGGCGGTCGATGTGTGCGCCGACTAGCCAGATGCCGGCCAGTGAGGCCGCGCCGAAGACGAGGAGTATCGCGCCGGTGGCGTCGGTCATGCCCGCGTGGTCCAGGAATGCGGCGATGTAGGTGTACAGAATCGTGTGCGCCAGTACGAAAGTCAGGGTTACGAAGAGCACCGCGGCTACGCCGGGGACGGTCAGGGCGCGGGTCATCGGCGGGCGTTCGCCGGACGGTTGGCCCGGCTGGTCGGGGACGCCGAGGCCGATCCAGCCGAGCAGGATGACGGTGAGGCCGGTCATGATCAGGAACGCCACCCGCCAGCCGACCGCCTGTCCGATGAAGGTGCCAGCGGGGACGCCCAGGGAGAGCGCGACCGGGATTCCCGCCATCGCGATCGCAACCGCCTTGCCCTGCAGGTGATCTGGGGCCAGCCGACGGGCGTAACCGGCCAGCAGCGCCCAGGCCAATCCGGCCGCCACCCCGGCCAGGAAGCGGGCGGTCATGGTCACGCTGTAGTTCGAGGACAGCGCGGTGACGGTATTGGCGGCCGCGAATCCCGCCATCGCGGTGAGCAGCAGCCGTTTACGGCTCCAGCTCGCGGTGGCGGCGGTCAGCGGAATCGCGGTGAGCGCCGTCCCCAGCGCGTAGACGGTCACCGACTGTCCCGCCGCGGATTCACCGACCCCGAGATCCGCGCTCAGCGCGGGCAATACGCCCGCTGGGAGAGTTTCGGTGAGGCTGGTGATGAACACCGCCTGCGCCAATGCCAGCAGGGCGAACGTATTGAGTTTCGTGACCCGTTGCGGCGCAGCGGATGCGGTGCGCGGGGCCGTATTCGGTGTTGTCATGAACCGAATGCTCGAACCCTCACACGTATGTGAGGGTCAACCCGGATCGCTGTGAGCTACACCATATTCGCGCGGACCCTAGCGTGCGCGCTGTACCCGGGTCTCGTTCCACACCGGCGTGCTGGACTCGTAAACGACTCCGTCGGAGCCGAATACGAGGAAGCGATCGAATTCGCGCGCGAACCAGCGGTCGTGGGTGACGGTGACGACCGTCCCCGCGAATTCGGCGATGGCCTGTTCCAGCGCGTCGGCGGAGGCCAGGTCCAGGTTATCGGTCGGCTCATCGAGCAAAAGCATGGTGACGCCGGACAATTCGAGCAGCAGGATCTGCACGCGGGCCTGCTGCCCGCCGGACAGATCGTCGAAGAGGTTCTCGGCGGCCCGCGCCAGCCCGTACCGATCCAGCACCCGGCTGGCGGCCTCGCGTCCCATCCCGTCGCGATGTTCATCGCCGCTGTGCAGGATCTCGAGCAGGGTGCGCCCGGAAAGATCGGGGCGGGAATGGGTTTGCGCGAAATACCCGGGACGCACCCGGGCGCCCAGCGCGGCGGTGCCGGTGTGCGGCACCGGCGCGATCTCACGATCACTCACCGGGCGATGCTCGATATCGGGATCGGAGCCACCGGCGGCCAGCAGCCGGAGGAAGTGTGATTTCCCGGATCCATTGGCGCCCAATACCGCAACGCGATCGCCGAACCAGATCTCGGTATCGAACGGCCGCATCAGACCGGTCAGCTCCAGCTGCTCGCACACCAGCGCGCGCTTACCGGTCTGCCCGCCGCGCAGGCGCACCGAAATGCGCTGCCGGATCGGGGTGGCCTCGGGCGGCCCGGCGGCCTCGAATTTGGCGAGCCGGGTCTGGGCGGCGTGATACCGCGCCGCGATACCGTCATTGAACTTCGCCTTCTCCCGCAGGCGCAGTACCAGTGCGCGCAGTTTGGCGTTGTCCTCCTCCCAGCGGCGGCGCAGTTCCGCCAGCCGTGCGGTGCGGTCCTCGCGGGCCTGCTGGTACCCGGCGAAGCCGCCGCCGTGTATCCAGGCCGTCGCGCCGTTCACACCGGGTTCGAGGGTGACGATGCGCGTTGCCGCGTTCGCGATCAGCTCGCGGTCGTGGCTGATGAACAGGACCGACTTACTCGATTCGGCGATCGTGCGTTCCAGCCACTGCTTGCCCGGGACGTCCAGATAGTTGTCGGGCTCATCGAGCAGCAGCACTTCATCGGGACCCGCGAACAGGGCCTCGAGAACGACGCGCTTCTGCTCACCGCCGCTCAGGCTGCGCACCGAGCGCCATTTGGCGCGGTCGAAGTCGACGCCGAGGGCGGCCATGGTGACCTTGTCCCAGAACCCCTCGATCTCGTATCCGCCGACGTCGCCCCACCCGGTGAGGGCGTGCGCGTACGCCAATTGGGTTGTCTCGTTGTCGGTTTCGATCATGGCGTCCTCGGCCGCGTCCAGCGCCCGCGCGGCCGCCCCGACGGCGGGGTCCGCCACCGACAGCAGCAGATCGCGCACCGTCGACTCGTCATCGATCTGACCGATGAACTGCCGCATGATGCCCAGTGATCCGGAACGCGTCACCGCGCCCTCATCGGCGGTGAGGTCCCCGGCGATGATCTTCATCAGGGTCGTCTTACCGGTGCCGTTGGGCCCGATGAGCGCGGCCTTCACCCCGTCACCGATGCGGAAGCTCACTCCGCTGAGCAGCTGTCGTCCATCGGCGAGGAAATACTCGATCTCGGAAACGTTCACGTGGGCCACGGGACCCCAGGCAACCGCAAACGCTCAGGTAAAGCAACCCGATTCCGCCGCGAGCGCCGGTACTGCTGGCCGGGCCGCCGCGTTGACGCCGATCGGCGCGGCGAATTAGGTTCGGCATATGCGGGTCTATGCGGACGGTGGCGAGTATCGCTGGAGTGATGTGCCCGCCGACCAGCTGCGCGCGGCGATATCCGGCGCGCTGGACGGGTTCGGGCGCCGCGCCGCCGAACTCGACGGCCGCAAAGCCGCCGCGGTCCTGATCGCGGTCGCCGAATACGCCGGGGGACAGGGTATCTGGCTGACCGAACGATCCCCGGGCCTGCGCGCCCACGCCGGACAGCTGGCCCTGCCCGGCGGCAAATTGGATCCCGGCGAGGACGCGGAAACCGCGGCCCTGCGCGAACTGCACGAAGAACTGAGCATCGCCGTCCCGCGCGATGCCGTGCTCGGGCTGCTCGACGACTATCCCACCCGCTCGGGCTATGTGATGACCCCCGTCGTGGCCTGGCTCGGCGACGCACCCGCACCGACCCCGAATCCCGCCGAAGTGGCTGCGGTGCACTGGATTCCGCTGTCGGAACTGGATGTCGAACCTCGCTTCGTCCCCGTTCCCGGCTCCGATCGCCCCGCGATCCAGCTCCCTCTTCTCGGCGGTCATCTGCACGCCCCCACCGCCGCGATCCTGCACCAGTTCCGCGAGGTGGCGCTGCATCGCCGCCCCACCCGGGTCGATCAGATGGACCAACCACGGTTCGCCTGGGAGTAATCTGCCGCCGGTAACGCCCCGTTCCACGGGCACGACAGTCCCAAGACCGCGTTTGAGGCATCTCGACCGAGAGGGATTCGAATGAGGAAATCGATAGTCGTCAGCACCCGGGTCCTGGCCGCCGCGACGGTGGGTCTGGGTTTCGCCGCCGTAATCGGCTCCGGCACGGCGCAGGCCGCGCCGCAGGATTGCCAGATCACCCGGGATCTGACCGGGGCCACGGCGATCTGCCATGACGACGACGCGCCCGCCGGGCGTGAATACGCTTTGATCGTCGACTGTTTCGGCCTGCACGGTGTGCCCAATGCCTTCCCGTTGATGGCCATCGGCCCGTACAGCGGGTCGTGGAGCGGCTCCTTCAGCCCGTCGGGTCAGGGCACGGCCTCCTGCCTGGGGCCCTACAGCGTGGGGACCGCCACCGGCGCTCACGTGGCCATTTATCGCGACTGACCGGGTGCGCTGACCGTCCGGGTTATTCGACCGGCTCGCGCGGATCCTGTGTCCGGAGCGTGTAGCCTGGACGTCAGCGACGTATATCTACAGTGTAGGTCTACGGAAGGGAGCCGAAATGTCCTCGAACGAGAGCGCCACTTCCGTGGCCGCCGATTCGACCGAATTCTCCTGTGCGGTATGTCCGCACGATCAGGAAGCCCACGGCCGGATCGGACTTCGGTACTGCTCCGCGACCCTGGCGAGCGGACTGGAACGCGCATGCGCCTGTGCTCGCCCGGCCGATCACCAGGACACCTACTACCGTCGATAGGAAGCATGACCATGGCAGTGCAAACGCCCTACGAGCGTCGAGTGATTCGAGTCCGGGATGTGGTGCGGGCCAACTCGGGGCTCGATGAAGAATCCGCGACCGCACTCGCGGTGCGGGTATTGCACGAACTCGACACGATCCCCGAGAAGATTCGCTGATCGGCCGTCCCCGGGGCCGGTGTTTCGGACTCGGGGACGACGGAGGCCGGATCGCGGTCCGGCAACGCGAGCTCGTTGATCAGCCGCCAGGTCTGAAAGTATTGGCGCGGTAGGGAACCCGTGGTGTACGGGATGTCGTACTTATCGCACAGCGCCCGCACCCGCACCGCGATTTCGGCATAGCGATTACTGGGCAGATCCGGGAACAGGTGATGCTCGATCTGGTAGCAGAGGTTGCCGCTGAGGAATGCCAGCGTCGGCCCCGCGTCGAAGTTCGCGCTCCCCAGCATCTGCCGCAGATACCAGTCCGCCTTGGTCTCGTGCTCCAGCGCCTCGGGGGTGAACTTCTCCGCGCCGTCGGGGAAGTGGCCGCAGAAGATCACCAGGTAGGCCCATAGATTGCGGGCGAGATTGGCGGTCACGTTCGCCGTCAGGGTGCGTCGCCAGCGGCGTCCGCTCAGGACCGGCAGCAGTACGTAGTCCTTACCGGTCTGCCGGACCACCTTGCGGATCAGCGCCCTGGTCTCGGCGGTCCGCGCGGCGGGGGTTTCGGCGCGGTCCTGTTCGGAGTAGAGATCGTGCAGGGCGATGCCCCATTCGAAAGTGGCTGCCAGGAAAAGGTTTTGCAGCGGTTGCAGCAGGAAGCGCGGCCGCCACGGCTGGTCGGTGGTGACCCGGATGACGCCGAAGCCGATGTCATCGTCCATGCCGAGTACATTGGTGTAGAAGTGATGCCGGAAGTTGTGCGAGTACCGCCACTGTGAGGACAGTCCGGCCATATCCCATTCCCAAGTGCTGGAACGGATTTCGGGATCGTTCATCCAATCCCATTGGCCGTGGCCGACATTGTGGCCGATCTCCATGTTCTCGATGCTCTTGGCCGTCGCCAGACCCGCCGTCCCGAGGAGCCAGCCGAGCCTGCCCCGGCTGAGGGCGATGGTCAGCCGGGAGGCGGCGTCGAGGGTGCGCTGCAATGCGATGGTGCGGCGGATATAGCGCGCATCGCGGGTGCCGCGCCGCTCCTCGATATCGCCGCGGATCTCATCGAGCTCCCGTCCGAGCGATTCGATATCGGAGGGGCTCAGATGCGCGTACACGGCGACATTGGTGATGGCCATTCTTCAGCCTATGCCGGAAGACAGCGTCTGTCTACATCGTAGAGTTACAACGTAGAATCAGTGCTGACCGGCACCGTTATCGCGCGGCAGGGTTGCGGCGAGACCGGTCAGCAGGATATCGAGCCCGCGTTCGAGTTCGGCCCCGCCGTCATAGGCCGCCAGCGCCGGTGCGAGCCCGCGTAGCAGCGGGAACTCCGCGATCGGCAGCCGATACAGGCCCAGGCGCAGCAGATCATCGGTCTCATCGGGATTCTCCACGATTTCCTGGAGCTCGTTGAGCACATGCCCGTACAGGAAGCCGAATACGGCCCGATAGATGTGCAGGGCGTCCGGACCGGAGAATCCGGCATGCGTCAGCAGCGCCAGGATGTCCTCCAGCGGCCGCAGCACCGCCTGCGGCCGCAATCCCAGCGGCGTCGCCAGCGGCCGGGTCACCAGCAGCGGCACCACGCGCGGATGCTCCAGCGCGAGCTTGCGGAAATCCCTTGCCACCGAACGCAATTGCGACATCCAGTCCGGATCCGTCGCATCCACCGACAACTCCGCGAAGACGACCTCGGCTACACCGTCCAGCACCGCGGCCTTATTCGGCACATGCCGGTAGATCACCATCGGATCCCGTCGCACCGCCTCCGCGAGCCGCCGCATCGACAGTCCGTCCACCCCGTCCCGATCGACAATCCGCAGCGCCGCGTCCAATACCGCCGCCCGGGTGATCGGTCCCTCCACCGGCCCGTCCCCGGTGGAGCCGGATCGGCCGCGGTTGGTCGGCTTGTCAGCCATATCGGATGCCTCCTGCTTCGGAAGTTGGCCACTGTACCTATGCATCGTAGACCTACACCGTTGACAGACCGTTCATGTGACGTTCACCGGCGTCGCGGTGTCGGATCAGCGTCGGAGAATACGTCATTCGACGCTCGCGGCCGGCGCTCGGCCGTCCCTAGCGTCGGAGTCATGGAAGACCCCATTCCCGCTCGGAGCGGACGAATGATCACCTACGACCGCCTCTATATCGGCGGTTCGTGGACCGAGCCCAGCGAACCGGCGCTGCTGGAGATTCTCTCGCCGCACGATCGGTCGCGCATCGGCCAGGCGGCGCAGGCGCATCCGGCCGATGTGGATCGCGCGGTGGCGGCTGCGCACGCCAGCTTCGAGAGCCGGGTGTGGCGCGATACCGCACCCGCCGAGCGAATCACGGTGCTGCGCAAGTTCAATGAGCTGCGTGAAGAGCAAGCCGATCGGATCGCCGAACTCATCACCGCCGAAAACGGTTCCGCCGCATGGTTCACCGGGGCGGGTCAGGCCGCGCTGACCCGGCAGGCGAACGCCTACTTCGCGGCGGCCGAGCAGTTCGACTGGGAGCGCACCCTCACCCCGTCGGATCCGGACGCGCTGGTGCGCAGCGTGGTTCGGCGCGAGCCGGTGGGCGTGGTGGCCGCGGTGATTCCGTGGAACTCGCCGTTCTCCTCCGCGACCTCGAAGATCCTGCCCGCCCTGCTCGCCGGAAATTCGGTGGTGCTGAAGGTATCCCCGGAGAATTCCCTGAGCATGGGCCTGCTGGCCGAGTTGATCGATCGCGTCGAGCTGCCCGCGGGCGTGCTCAGTGTGCTTCCCGCGGAACGGGAAACGAGCGAATATCTGATCTCGCATCCGCTGGTGGACAAGATCGCGTTCACCGGCTCGACTGCCGCCGGTCGGCGGATCGCGTCCATCGCGGGCGCGCAGCTCAAACGGGTCAGTCTCGAACTCGGCGGCAAATCGGCGGCGGTGATCCTGCCCGATGCCGAGCTGAGTGCGGTGATGAACGGCCTGAAGTTCGGTTCGCTGTTGAACAATGGCGAATCCTGTATCGCGCAGACCAGGATCCTCGCGCCGAATTCCCGCTATGCGGAGGTGGTCGCGGCGCTGGCCGCACTGGTCGGCTCGCTGCCGGTCGGTGATCCGCGCGATCCGGGCACCTTCATCGGGCCGATGGTGCGCGGCGATCAGCAGCAGCGGGTTCGCGACTACATCGAGATCGGGATCGGTGAAGGCGCTAGCGCGGTCTGCGGCGGCCCGCACCTGCCGCCCGGCCTGCACGACGGCTTCTATGTCACGCCAACGGTTTTCGCCGATGTGACCCCGGATATGCGGATCGCCCGGGAGGAGATCTTCGGCCCGGTGCTGGTCGTCATCGGCTACGACGATATCGACGACGCCATTCGCATCGCCAACGATTCCGACTACGGGCTCTCCGGCGGCGTGTGGTCGGCGGACCGGGACGCGGCCATCGCCGTCGCGCGCCGGATTCGGGCCGGGACGGTCACGATCAACGGCGCACCCGTCGGATTCGACGGTCCCTTCGGCGGATTCAAGGCCAGCGGGATCGGCCGCGAATACGGCGCGGTCGGCCTGGGGCAGTACACCGAATACCAGACGATCACCGTCCCGGACCGCGGGTAGAGTGGCCGGGTGCTGATCGAGGAAGTCGACAGAATCCAGCCGCCCAGTCGAAGGCGGCGCTTCTCTCACGCATTCGCCCGGTAGTTCACACCGGGATCTTCGCCTTCGTCTGGCTCCGCCACGTCCGAAATCACGTGCGGCCGCTCTCACGAGCAGGAACGAGTCGACGATCATGTCCACATCCCTATCCCCATCCGCTGCCGTTACCCTGCGGAAACTGTCCTTCGAATGGCCCGACGGCACCGTCGCCCTGGCGGGGCTCAACGGCACGCTGGGCACCGGGCGCACCGGTCTGGTCGGTCGCAACGGCGCCGGGAAATCAACGCTGTTGCGCTTGATCGCCGGACTGCTGACCCCGACCTCCGGCAGCGTCGAAACCACCGGCGCGGTGGGCTATCTCCCGCAGACGCTCACCCTCGGCCGCGACACCACCGTCGCGGGTCTACTCGGGATCGCGGACAAGCTCGCGGCATTGCGCGCGATCGAATCCGGCGACACCGCGGACGAACACTTCGAGACGATCGGCGACGATTGGGACATCGAAGCCCGGGCAGATGAATCACTGCACGAAATCGGCTTCAGCGCGGCGGATCTGGACCGCCGCGTCGGGGAGCTGTCCGGCGGTGAGGCCGTGCTGGTGGCGATCACCGGGCTGCGCATCCAGCGCACGCCCATCACACTGCTCGATGAGCCGACCAATAACCTCGATCGCGAAACCCGTGCCAAGCTGGCGGGATTCGTGGATTCCTGGCCCGGCGCCCTCATCGTGGTGAGCCACGATCTCGAACTGCTCGAACGCATGGACGCCACCGCGGAACTGCACGGCGCGGCTCTGGATGTGTTCGGCGGGCCGTACAGCGCCTGGAAGGCGTACGTCGACCAGGAGCAGGCGGCTGCCGTTCAAGCGGCCCGAACCGCCGAACAGGCGTTGAAGGTCGAGAAACGGCAGCGCATCGAGGCCGAGACCAAACTCGCCAGACGCGAGCGCACCGCCCGCGCGACACAGCGGGACGGCGGAATCCCGCGGATTCTCGCGGGCAACCGGGCCAGCCGGGCGCAGGGGTCGGCGGGCGCGCTGCGCGGCACCCTCGATGCCAAAGTGCAAGCGGCCCAGAGCATTCTGGATACCGCGGCAGTGCGGGTGCGCCAGGACGAGCATATCCGTCTCGAACTGCCCGATCCGGAGGTGCCGCGCAGCCGCCGCATCGCGGAATTGGCGGACGGCGACCATCGCATCGTCATTCAGGGACCGGAACGCGTCGCCCTGATCGGCCCCAATGGGGCGGGCAAATCGACGCTGCTCGAGCAGTTGCGTGCGGGGAGCCATCCGGAACGCGGTGTGCTGCTCACCGATCGGGTGGGATATCTGCCGCAACGCCTGGACAATCTGGACGAGCGGGCCGGTGCCCTCGACAATGTGCGCGCGGTGGCGACCACCGTCGCGCCGGGCACGATCCGAAATCAGCTGGCCCGCCTGCTACTTCGCGGCAGCGGTGTGGATCGGCCGGTGTCGACGCTGTCGGGCGGTGAGCGTTTCCGGGTATCGCTGGCGCGCTTGCTGTTCGCCGATCCGCCGCCGCAACTGCTGATGCTCGACGAACCGACCAACAACCTCGACATCGCCAGTGTTGATCAGCTGGTCGAGGCTCTGGCCGACTACCGCGGCGCGATACTCGTTGTCAGCCATGACTTTCCGTTCCTGCGCCGGATCGGCATAGCGACGGTGGTCGAGCTCGATTCCGGCGGTGGTATGCGGCGTCGCGATTCGCTGTAGACGACAGCGCAGGGCCCGGCTGTATCGCGGGGCCCGGCGCTCGCCGTCAGAGGTGGTCGGCGTCGATGATCGCCTGGGCGAACGGCTGCGGCGCTTCCTGCGGCACGTTGTGCCCGATGCCGTCGAGGACGCGGTGTTCGTACTTCCCGGTGAACTTGGCGCGGTACGCCTTTCCGTCCTTGGCCGCACCGTCGAAGTCGCTCGCGATCGTGATGGCGGGCACCGATATCGCCGGTCCGGTGGCGAGCCGCTGTTCGTAGGCGTCGTACTGCGGTTCGCCCGGGGCCAGGCTCAAACGCCACCGGTAGTTGGAGATGACGACGTCCACCTGATCGGGGTTGTCGAAGGCGGCGGCACTGCGGTTGTAGGTGGCGTCGTCGAAATTCCATGTCGGAGAGGCACGTTGCCAGATCAGCCGGTTGAAATCGCGGCGATTGCGTTCATAGCCCAGGCGGCCGCGCTCGGTCGAGAAGTAATACTGGTACCACCAGCCCAATTCGGCCTCGGGCGGCAACGGCTGCTGCTGGGCCGCCTGCTGGGTGATGAGGTATCCGCTCACCGCGACCATGGCCTTGACCCGTTCCGGCCACAGCGCCGCGATGATATCGACCGTCCTTGCGCCCCAATCGAATCCGCCGAGCACGGCCCGGTCGATATGCAGCGCGTCCATGAAGTCGACGATGTCGCGCGCGATGGCCGACTGCTGCCCGTTGCGCACGCTCTGCGCGGAGCGGAAGGTGGTTTCGCCGTAACCGCGCAGGTACGGCACCAGCACCCGGTAGCCGGACGCGGCCAGCAGCGGTGCCACATCGGCGTAGCTGTACGCGTCATAGGGCCAGCCGTGCAACAGGATCACCGGCTGTCCGGTGGCGGGCCCGAATTCGGCGTACGCCACATTCAGCGCCCCGGCATCGATCTTCTTGATCGGACCGAGGCTGGTATTCGCGCCCGATCCGGCCCGCAGGGCCGCACCCGGAACGGTGGTCGCGGGTGCGGGGTCGGTGGAGCAGGCGGTGAGCGAGGCCGCGGCCAGGCCCGCCGCCAGCGCTCCGGTGAAAAGTCCGCGTCGGTTGATGTTCATGGCGGCAACGCTAGGGAGCGCACCGGCCCCGCCGCGTGCGTCGGATGACGTAATCGGTGTCGGTCCGGACGATCAACCGGCGGTTTCGGCCAGGGTGGGCAGCAGCGCCGCCAGATCCCCGCGCGAACTGATGCCGAGCTTGGGGAAGATGCGGTGCAGATGGGTGCTGACGGTCCGATGCGACAGGTACAGCCGCTGCCCGATCTCCCGATTGGTCAGCCCCTGCGCCGCCAATTGCGCGATGCTCAGCTCATGCGGGGTGAGCCGCTCCCGTGCGTCCGGATCGCGGTTCGGGCTGGATTCGCCCGCGCTGCGCAGTTCCAGGCGAGCCCGCTCACTCCACGCGGTGAAGCCCAGGGCGTCGAAAATCTCACGGGCGGTGCGCAAATGCGTGCGGGACTCCACGACCCGGCGCTGTCGCCGCAGCCATTCGCCGTACGCCAGATGCAGGCGGCCGCGTTCGGCGGGCCAGCCGGTGAGATCGGCCGCCAAGGCCGCGGTGAACAGTTCCGCGGCCGACTCCCCGGCCAGAACCGCACGGGCATAGCGCATTCCGATATGCAGGGCGGGCGCGGAGGTGGCCGCCGCCACCGGTTCCAGATCGCGCAGCAGGGCGGTCGCGGCCTCGGTCTGCCCGGCGCGGACCGCGGCCTCGGCGAGTTCGGTGAGGAAGCACGCGCGCAGCGATAGCGAATACGACGGGTCGAGGGGGTCGTGGATGCGGGCCAGATCGGTGAAGGCGTCATCGAATCGGCCCTCGCCGAGTGCGATGAGCCCCCGGGACAGTTGCACGTTCGCCAGTACGGGGCGTGCGCCCGCCGCGAGCGCGATCCGTTCGGCGTCCGTGGCGAGGGTCGCGGCCTCCGGGTAATCACCACGCAGGGCGGCGATTTCGGCCTGGGTCGCGCTGATCGTGGCGTGCATGAAGGGCTGGGCGGTCTCCAGCGCGAAGGCTGCGGACTCCGCCGCGATGGGGGTGGCGGCGGTGAGGTCACCGAGCCGGGTCAGGCTCGACGCCTGGATGGCGAGCGCCCGGGTGAGCAGTCCCAAGCGCCCGGCGGAACGGAAGCCGAGCGCGGCGGCCGCGGCGAAATGCGCTGCCAGGTCGAACGCGCCGACCTGGTAGGCGGCGCTGCTGAGATAGTGATCGGCCTCGGTATCGCGGCCGGTCGTCGCGGCCAGCACCCGGAGTTGGTCCAGGACCTGGTCGCCGCGCTCGAACGGGGCCACGATCGAATCGATGCCGAGCTTGCGATGATCATCATCGGGAATGCCGAAGGAATCGGCGACCGCGAGCACCGCGCGCCGGGTATCGGGTCCCGGTTCGGACCAGAAGCATCGCGCGGCCGCGCCCCAGAGAATGCGCAGCGCGGCATCGTGGAAACCGTCGGCGGCCACCGAGGCGGCCAGCGCGGCCAGTTCACCGATATGCGAAGGGCTTTCGCGCATACCGTCCTCGAATCCGCTGAGCACCCATTTCGCGGTGGCCTCCTGGGCGGCCGTGAGGGGGAGCGCGCGGGCGGCGGCGACCAGTCGTTCGACCGTATCCCGGTGCCCGGAGTCGACGGCCAATTCCGCCGCGCGCAACAGCCGATCCGCGCGGCGGCCGGGCGAAACGCTCAGGGCCGCGGCGCGTTCCAGTGCGACGACCGCGCCGCCGCGATGCCGGGACTGTTCGGCGGCCTGCTCCAGAGCCGCGGCCACGGCTTCGTCCGCGCCCGCCGTACCGGCGGCGCGATGCCACAGTTGGCGATCCGGTGATTCCGCGAGTGCTTCGGCCAGTGCCAGGTGTGCGCGGCGGCGTTCGGCATCGGTGGCCGCCGCCACCAGGGCGGACCGAACCAGCGGATGGCGGAAGGTCACCGTGCCCGAGCCGATGCTGATCAAACGGGCGGTCACGGCCGGTGCGAATACCTCGGTGGTTACCGCGGATGCCAGCAGAATCCCCGTGGCGGTGAGTGTTTCGGCGGCCGAATCACCGTCGTCGAGTGCCGCGACCAGCAAAGCCGATCGCGTCGGCCCGGGCAGTGCCGCGCCGCGTGCGGAGAAAGCCTGTTCGAGCCGCTCGGTCAAGGGCAGGACCGGGGCGGCATCACCGAGATCCACCGCCGCCGTGGGCAATTCGGTCAGCGCCAGTGGGTTGCCGTGCGCCTCGGCGAGTACTCGCCGTCGCAGTTGCGCGGGCAGGTCCGGTGCGATGTCATCGAGCAGTGCCGTCGCGGCGTCATCGGGCAGCGGGCCGAGCCGCAGCACCAAGAGTCCGGCGGTGCGCAGCGGCGACTCGGTGGCGGCGCGCAGGGTGGTCAGCATCGCGACGGCTTCGGAATCGATGCGCCGCGCCACGAAGGCCAGCACCTCGGCGCTGGCCGGATCGAGCCAGTGCGCGTCCTCGGCGACCACCAGCACCGCGCGCTCGGCTCCCGAGTCCGCGAGCAGGGTCAGCGCCGCCATGCCGACCAGGTGCACGCTCGGCTCGGCGGTGCTGTCCGACATGCCCAAAGCGGTTGTCAGCGCGTCGAACTGGCGCGGCGGCAGCGCGTCGAACTCGCGCCGCAGCGGGTACAGGAGCTGATGCAGTCCGGCGAACACCAGGGTGCTCTCGGCTTCCGCCCCGGCGGTGCGCAGCACCCGCAGCCCCGCGGCGTTCGCGGCGGTTACGGTCCGCTCCACCAGGGTCGACTTCCCGATGCCGGGTTCGCCCTCGAGCAGGATGCCGGCGTGCTCGCCGGGGCCGTCCACGAGCGCGGCCAGCTCTTTCAGTTCGCTGTCGCGTCCGAACAACGGCATGGTGACTCTCCTCCCGGTCCCGCGGGTACGAGTCCGGAGGCAGACCCTACCGAAACTGGATTACGTCAAGACAGCGTCATCCGACAGATTCGGCGCACCACCGTCGGAGGCCAAGGTAATTCCATGGCTACCGTTCGTTTTCACCTCATGTCCACGCTGTCTCCCGCCGAAGTCCTGCACGTGCTCACCGACTTCGGCCCCACCCGCCCCGAGGCATGGCCGAGCATCGACGCCGAGCATTTCCTCGTCCACGCCCGCGGCGATGATTGGGCCGAGGTCACCGAGGGCACCGCCGCCGCCTGGGAGCGCGCCCGCTACCAGTGGGATCCGGCGGGCGACACCGTCACCATCACCACCCTGGATTCCAAACTCTTCGGTGCGGGCGGCGGCTGGGTCTTCCGCATCACCCCCGAGCTCTCCGGCAGCCGCGTCGACATCGAATTGACCCGGACCCCAAAGGCATTCAAAGGCAAGCTGCTGGCGGCACTCCTACCCCTGATCGGCCCGTCCTCGCTACGCAAGTCCTTCGCCACCCCACTGCGGGCCGCGTGATGTCGCACACCGAATACCCCACAATCGCAACCCTTTTCGTCTGCGGCCCGATCGCCATGCTGATCTGGTCCGAGACCGCGGTACTGCACGGGCGCGGACCCTCCACGCGCGAACTCGGCTGAGGGGATCGAGACCCGGGCGCACACCGCTCGCCGCCGATACCGTCGCCCTGCGCCGGCAACTCGACTCCGGCGTTGCGGAGGTCCGCGTCGTGAAACGACAAAGGCCCTGACAGTTGAACTGTCAGGGCCTTTCCTGTGCGCCATCAGGGACTCGAACCCCGAACCCGCTGATTAAGAGTCAGCTGCTCTGCCAATTGAGCTAATGGCGCGTGTTTGCTCTGCTTTGGGGCTTTCCTGTCCGGTTGGCCTCTCTGCGGTGCGGAAGAAACATTAACAGGAGGTGTGGCAGAAAGTGAAATCGGTACGTTGAGCTGGGTTTTTGGGGGAGGGGGCGATCTTGCGGGTGGGTGTTAACGAATTGGGGGTTGGTACGGATGAACCGGTCGAGCCCTAGCGGGGGTGCGGTATCGGCGTGTGGTGAGGGCGTACGGCCTGGCAGAATGGTCGGGGCGTGGTCTCGGCCGAACCCCGTGGGCGTGGTGGTCGAGCAGGCGTGGTCGGGGCGAATTCTCCGGGCCGACACACGCACCGAGACATGGAGTGGGGTTGTAATGAGCAATGGTCAGGGCCGTTCGACGCGGTGGCGGGGATCCGTAGCCGTGCTGTCCGTGCTGGCGCTTGCGCTGGTGGGGTGCTCTTCGGGGAACTCGTCGAAGGATTCCTCCTCTGTCGCAATCGATTCCAATCCGGTCAGCGAATTGGTGAAGCCGAAGCTGGTCTCGCCCATCAAGGATGGGCAGAAGGGCGTCTCGCCCGGCGATCCGCTGGTGCTGCAGGTGCAGGACGGCAAGCTCACCAATGTGACGCTCACCAATCCCGAGGGCAAGGCGGTCGGCGGGGAGCTCGCCAAGGACGGCCTGTCCTGGAAGCTGACCGAGCAGTTGGGCTTCGCGCGCACCTACAAGCTGGCCGTGGAGGCCATCGGCCTGGGCGGTGCGAGCACCTCGACCATGAGTTTCAGCACCATCTCGCCGAATAACCGCACCCACCCGTACCTGCTGCCCGCCGAGAACGAAGTGGTCGGCATCGGTCAGCCGGTCGCCGTGCAGTTCGACGAGAACATCCCGGACCGCAAGGCCGCTCAGAATGCGATCAAAATCACCACGACCCCCGCGGTGGAGGGCGCCTTCTACTGGGTGAACAACCGCGAAGTGCGGTGGCGGCCCGAGCATTACTGGGCACCCGGCACCAAGGTCGATATCGCCGTGAACGTGTACGGCAAGGATCTGGGCAACGGCCTGGTCGGTGATACCGATATCACCTCGAGCTTCACCATCGGCGAGGCGACGATCTTCTCCGCCGACGACAACACCAAGATGGTGACCGTCGAGAAGAACGGTCAGGTGGTCAAGACCATGCCGACCTCGATGGGCAAGGACTCCACCCCCACCGATAACGGCGTCTACATCGTCGGCGACCGCTTCGACAAGATCATCATGGATTCCTCCACCTACGGTGTGGCGGTCAACTCGCCCGCGGGCTACAAGACGCCGGTGGACTGGGCGACCCGAATCTCCTACTCCGGCATCTTCTTCCACTCCGCACCGTGGTCGGTCGGCCAGCAGGGCTACAGCAACACCAGCCACGGCTGCCTGAACCTGAGCCCCGCCGACGCCCGCTGGGTGTACGAGAACTCCAAGCGCGGTGACATCACCATCGTGAAGAACACCGTCGGCGGCACGCTGTCCGGTGTGGATGGTCTGGGCGACTGGAATATCCCGTGGACGCAGTGGAAGGCCGGCAACGCCGACGACAACCGCTGATCCATAGACGCGAAGAAGGGCTCCGGCGGTCAAGCCGGAGCCCTTCTTACTGCTCGATCGTGTGCCCCCCGAAGTATCTACAGGGTGGGCAGTCCGAGGCTGCCTTTGCCGTTCAGGCTGTCGCAGCCGAAGCTGGCATTGCCCAGGACGGTGGCCGCACTACCGGTGACCGCGCACAGTGACTTGTAGTCACCCAGCAGCATCTTGTCCAGATTCGGCAGGCCGAACGATCCGGTGCCGGTGGAGCCGGTGGTCGCGAGCCCGCCCGAGCTACCGGTCTTCGCCGATCCCGAGGCTGAGCCCGAAACCGACGCCTCCATGGGATCGTCGCTCTGAGTCTTGCTCGAGGCGTCCGTGAGAGTGATCTCCGCGGAGGCGACCGCGGGAGCGGCGCTCAGAATCGCCGCCGTGGCCAGCAGAGTTGTTACGGTACAACGCTTCACGTAATGGTCTTCCTTGATCGAGCCTGGGTCGGGGGCCCCGACCTCCCCCATGTGAGAAGCAGTCTACGAAGATCAAGTGGTATGCGCCACAAAATCAGGTCCAGTGCTGTTTCAGTCACAATCGGAGTGGGTAGATCACCCGATGCGAGCGATCGCTCGCACGGGCGCTCCATCCGCGCCGGGCAGGTTCAGGGGGAGTAGGGATACCTCCACGCGATGCCCCAACTGCTGTTCGCTCAGCACCCGGTCCAGCGCGGTGAGATTCTCGGCGATCACAGCGTGCGCGCCGCACAGGATCCTATGTGACGGAATGTCTTGCGCCGGAGTCGGATCCACACTCAGCGTATCGATCCCGACGGTCCGGATCCCGGACTCGACCAGGTAGGCGGCGGCCGCCGGATCCAGATACGGATGGGCCAGGTAATCGGGTGTTCCCCAGTGCTCGGACCAGCCGGTGGCGACCAGCACGATCTGCCCCGCGACGATCTTGCCCTCGAAGTACTCCCGGCCGATCGCCGTGCGCGGTCCCAGGCCCCGCGCGTCCACCACCACCGCCGGTCCGAGGAACTGCTCCAGCGGCAGGGCGTCCAGCGCGGGGAGGGCGTCGTCGATATGCATCGGCGCGTCCACATGCGTCCCGGTCTGCGAGCCCATATCCACGTGCAGCACATTCACACCGTCGACGGCGACGGTCAGCGCCGGGCGAATGCTCACCTCGGGATCACCGGGATACACGGGCATTGCGGTCCGCAACGGGACCGACAGGTCGATGATGCGCACGCGCTCAGCCTAGAACCCGAAGCTCAGGCGGTCGCGCCGAACCAGTCCGCGAGGGCCTCGCCCAGTCCCGGCAGCCCGGGTTCATCCGTCGCCCACGCCGCGTAGCCGTCCGGGCGGATCAGGATCGCGGCGGGAACCGGAACCGGGCCCACGGCGGGGATGTGCCACGGCGTTCCCGGGGTTTCGGCGGTGACGATGTCGATGCGGTCACCCCATTCCGAGCTGATCGGGGCCTCGGTTCCATTGAGCAGCAGCAGGATTGGGCGGGCCCGGCGCAGCAGTTCGTAGACGCGGGTGCGGTCGGTGGTCGTCAGGGTGGCGTCGGGGACGCGGCGGCCCGCCAGCGGGTGCTCACACTTGGTTTCGTACTGGATATCCAAGGCGGTGATCTCCAGGCCGAGACGGCGGCGGACCGGATCGGTGGCGATGAGATCGCTCATGACATCGCGCAATGCGTCGCTGTGCGCGCCCGGGCGCATGAGGGCGGTCTGCGCGCGAGTGTTGTGCAGCACGCGGGCGGCGATGGGGTGGCGTTCGGATTCATAGCTGTCCAACAGGGTTTCGGGGGCGGTGCCATGCACGGCGGCCGCGAGTTTCCAGCCGAGGTTGACCGCGTCCTGGATCCCGAGGTTCTGGCCCTGACCGCCCGCCGGATAGTGGATATGCGCGGCATCCCCCGCGAGGAAGACCCGGCCGGTCCGGTAGCGCTCGGCCTGGCGGGCCGAATCGCCGTAGTGGGTGACCCAGCGCGGGCTGTGCATACCGAAATCCGTGCCCGCGAGTTCGGTGAAGTGGGCGCGGAAATCCTCGAAGGTCAATTCGGTGCCGCGCGGCAGCACCAGGTCGTGGCGCTGCACGATGAGCCGGTACCAGCCGGGCTCGAACTGGATGGCGGAGTAGTCGCCCGCGGCGCTGCGGCGGCCGAAGAACGGCGCCGCGGGCGGATCGGCGAGTTCGACATCGGCGAGCATGCCGGTGGCGGTGGCATCGGTGCCCGGAAAGCCGATCCCGGCGAGCTTGCGGACCGAACTGCGGCCGCCGTCGCAGCCGACCAGATAGGCGGCGCGGACGGTGCGCGGATGTGCGCCACCGAGCTCGACCCGCACGCCCGAATCATCCTGCGAGAAGCCGGTGACGGGTGAATCCCACGCCGTGTCGACGCCCAATTCGGTTGCACGGACTTCGAGTTCGCGTTCCATCACCGATTGCAGGATGGCCAGCATGTACGGGTGCTCGGTGTCGAAGTCGCTGAAGTCCAGCGGCAGTCCACCGAAGTGACCGGCCTGCATCCGCCGGCCCTGCGGTAGCAGCCGGTCGAGCAGGCCGCGCTGATCCAGGATCTCCATGCTGCGGGCGTGAATGCCACCGGCCCGCGATTCGCCGGTGCGGGCGGGGAGTCCGTCGACCAGGGCCACCCGGACTCCGGCCAGGCGCAGTTCGCTGGCGAGCATGAGCCCGGTCGGTCCGCTACCGGCGATGACGACGTCCGTGGTCTCCATGACAATCTCCTTAACAACGTTAAACCCTTAACGCCGTTAAGGAGACCAGAACGCTGTTAAGGTGTCAAGGGTGAGCGAGAAACCGGCTGTGAAGCTCGATACCAAGGCCATCGCCCGGGCCGCCCTCGAGCTGCTGGACGAGGCCGGGCTCGACGGACTGACCATGCGCAAGGTCGCCGCCGCGCTGAATGTGCAAGCGCCCGCGCTGTATTGGCATGTCAAGAACAAACGCGAACTGCTCGACGCCATGGCCCAGCACATCTTCGTGGCCGCCGTGGAGGGGCTGGAAGCGCCGCGCCAGGGGGTGGACTGGCGGGACTGGCTCATCGAACTCGCACAGCGGCTGCGGCAGTCCATGCTGCGCTACCCGGACGGCGCGCGCGTGGCCGCGGGCACCTTCATCAGTGACGAAGCCATGTGGCGCACGGTGGAATTGACCCTGCGCACGCTGGAGGACGCCGGACTGGCCCGGGATTCGGCCGAACGCGTCTTCCCCATCCTGCTGCACTACACCACCGGATTCGTCATCGAGGAGCAGGCGCGGACGGGGGTGGAATACGCCGAAAACCCTTATGCGGAGGGACAACTGGAGCAGGCCGTCGATTCCGGCCGCTATCCGCGCACCGCTCGCATGATCGCCGGTTTCGCGGCCGTCGACCCGGATGTGGAATATCTCACCGGGCTCCGCGTCATACTCGCCGGGATCGAGGCCGCGCCGGAGTAGCGGGCGCGCCCGACCGTGAAAACGACTGTTCCGGAAACGGATTCAGCCGCGATCCGATGGGATCGCGGCTGACCGTCTGCGGGACTGTGGAATTCGATTACAGCTTGTCGGCGCGGATGCGGACCGCCGTGCCGTAGGCGCAGATCTCCTGGCCGATATCGGCGAAATCGTTGGCGTCGAAGCGCATTGCCAGTACGGCGTCCGCGCCGAGCTCCAGCGCGTGCTCGACCAGACGCTGCCGGGCCTCCTCGCGGCTGTCGGACAGCATCTTGGTCATGCCCTTGAGTTCACCGCCGAACATGGACTTCAGGCCCGCGCCCAGCTGTGAGCCGAGGTGGCGGCTGCGCACGGTGAGGCCGAAGACATCGCCGAGCACCTCGGTCACCTGGTAGCCGGGCAGATCATTCATGGTGCTGACGATGACGTGGTCGGTCCCGATGCGGGAGTGGTCCTCATTGACGCTCATGGCGTTTCCTCTCGTCGATGCGTACCCCTCGATCCTCGGTAATCGGGGGTGCGCTCGACATCGCCCGCAGGTCCCGAGCCGATCGGTCTCAGGTCCCGAATCGGGTCATCCCCGAGTAGCGCGAAAGTGCGAATCACCCCCCTCATCAGGATGATTCGCACCCTTGGTCAGCTGACGGGCGAGGTTTCCGGCTCGTCCTGCGCGCTCTGCCGCCGCAGCACCGAATGCTTGCGGCTGTAGGCGAAGTACACGATCACGCCCAGCGCCATCCAGACCACGAAGCGCAGCCAGGTCTCGATGGAGAGGTTGAGCATGAGCCACAGGCAGGCCAACGCCGCCAGGATCGGGACGAAAGGAACCAACGGGACGCGGAAGCCGCGCGGCAGATCCGGGCGGGTGCGGCGCAGGATCGGGACGCCGATCGACACCAGCACGAAGGCGACCAGCGTGCCGATATTCACCATCTCCTCGAGCGTGCCGAAATCCACGAAACCGGCGAGCAGGGCGCAGACGATGCCGACGATGACCGTCAGGCGCACGGGCGTGCCGTGCTTACCGGTGCGCGCCAGACCGCGCGGCAGCAGGCCGTCCCGGGCCATGGCGAACAGCACCCGGGTCTGACCCAGGAACATCACCATCACCACCGTGGACAGGCCCGCGAGCGCGCCGATGGAGATGATGTTCTTCACCCACATATCCCCGTGCAGGGCGAAAGCCGTTGCCAGGGTGGCGTTTCCATCGGCCAGCGCGGTGTACGGGACCATACCGGTCAGCACCAGCGAGACCGCGACGTAGAGCACGGTGACGATCGCGAGCGAACCGAAGATGCCGCGCGGCACATTGCGCTGCGGATCGCGCACCTCCTCGGCGGTGGTGGCCACGACATCGAATCCGATGAAGGCGAAGAACACCAGGCTGGCCGCGGCCAGCAGGCCGTACCAGCCGAAACTTGTTCCGCCGGAACCGGTCAGGAAGCTGAACAGCGACTGATGCACCCCGCCCGCCTTCTCCGAGGGCTGCGACGGCGGAATGTACGGGGTGAGATTGGACGCCTTGAAATAGGTCGCGCCGACCACCAGCACCAGCGCGATCACCGCCAGTTTGATCCCGACCGCGATGGCCGACACCCGCGAGGAGAGCTTGGTGCCGGTCGCCAGCAGCACCCCGACCACGGCGATGATAAGTACTGCGCCCCAATCGAAATGGAGCGAACCGAGTTCGAGGATGGGCGGGCGGGAACCCAGTACCTCACCGAGATACTGGGACCAGCCCTTGGCCACCACGGAGACCGCGAGCGCGAATTCCAGAATCAGATCCCAGCCGATGATCCACGCGATGATCTCGCCGAAGGTCGCGTACGCGAAGGTGTACGCACTGCCCGCCACCGGTACGGTCGAGGCGAATTCGGCGTAGCAGAGCGCGGTCAGCCCGCACGCGATCGCCGCGAAGACGAACGCCAGCGATACCGACGGTCCGGCCACCGTGCCCGCCGTGCGCGCGGTGAGGGTGAAGATGCCCGCGCCGATGACGACCGCGACGCCGAAGACGGTGAGGTCCTTGGCCGTTAGATCCTTGCGTAGCTTGGCATCCGGGTCATCGGTGTCCCGGATCGACTGTTCCACTGATTTGGTGCGGAATAACCCGCTGGTGATCGCCACTTCTGGTCTCCTCCTTGAAACTCCGGCGTCGCGGTCAGATGGTCCGCGGGATGGCGTCGAGCCGGCGCTCGGCGAAACGATTCGCCGCCGCCCCGGTGCCGATGCCGGAAGCCTGTGCCGCCGTGATGATGTCGCGGCAGCGGTCGTAGATGGCCGTCACATCGGATTCGATGGCGGCGGGATCGGCGGCGCGCAATTCGCCCGCCACCTGCATGAGGCCGCCGGCGTTGGCGACGAAATCGGGGACCCAGGTGATACCGCGCTCGTTCAGCGACCGTTCCACCTCGGGGGTCGCGAGCTGGTTGTTGGCCGCGCCGCACACCAGTTTCGCCTCGATGGTTTCGGCGGTGGTCGCGGTGAGAATGCCGCCGAGGGCGCACGGGGCGTAGATGTCCACGGGTGCGGTGGCGACGGTGCTCAGCAGGCGCACCGACGGGTGCTGCCGCGAAATACGCTGTAGGGCCGCGTCATTCACATCGGTGGCGCATACCTCCGCGCCGTCGGCAAGCAGCATGGCGATGAGCTCGCCGCCCACCTTGCCGACACCTTCGACGCCGACCGTGCGACCGGCCATCGACGGTGCGCCCCAGACGGATTCGGCTCCGGCGCGCATGGCGTGGAAGACGCCGAGCGCGGTCAGCCGGGCACTGTCACCGGAGCCGCCCGCGGCGGTACTGCGGCCGGTCACGAACGCGGTGTGCTTACCGATGACATCCAGGTCATCGGTATTGGTGCCGACATCGCCCGCCGTGATATACCGGCCGCCAAGGGTATTGACGAACCGCGCGTACGCGGCCAGCAGTTCCTCGGTCTTCATGGTCGCCGGATCGCCGATGATGACGGCCTTGCCGCCGCCCAGATTCACCCCGGCCGCCGCGGCCTTGTAGGTCATGCCCCAGGACAGCCGCAGCACATCCTCCAGCGCCGCCGATTCGCTCGCGTACGGGTAGAAACGGGTGCCGCCGAGCGCGGGCCCCAGCGCGGTCGAATGAATCGCGATGATCGCCTTCAACCCGCTCTTATCGTCCTCGCAGAACACGACCTGTTCATGGCGTCGCGAGCTCAGTTCCTGCGAACGGCCGAAAACGCCTGTCTCGGTGTGCATTGCGGTCACAATCGATTCCTCTCTGAATGCCGCATGGTGGCGGCGGGGTGGTTGCCGCTTGTGGCGGCGTGCCGGTCGCGCCGGGTGTGGCGCTTCCGGGTGTGGATCCCGGCCACAAGCACGCCGGGATGACCAGGGGTGAGTTCGCGCGAAGGTTCCTGGGCGGGCGGACCGCCCCGTCGACGGTGGCCGTCCTCTGGGGGCCCGTCCCTCTGGGGGGACCGTCCCTCTGGGGGGACCGTCCCTCTGGGGGGACCGTCCCTCTGGAGGACCGTCCCCTTGGGGGGCTGTCCCCTTGGGGTGTGCCGCCCCGTCATCCCGGCATGTTCTCGGCCGGGATCCACACTCGCGGTGCGGAAACCTCACGCAGCGGATGTCAGTCGAGGCCCAGGTCGCGCAGACCCGACCAGTACAGGTCGACGTTGGCGAGTTTGACGTCCTCGTAGCCGCGGACCAGGTCGGGGAGGGTGGCGGACGCGGTGGCGGTGTCGTAGGTGTCGGGGGTCAGGGTGGTGGCGAGGCGCTGCACGAGGGCGGTGTAGTGGGCGAGCAACTCGCGCTCCACCTTTCGGACGTGAGCGTATCCGAAGGGGTCCAGGCGGGTCCCGCGCAGCGACTTCCCCTTGGCGAGAAGTTTCAGCGCCACATGGGATTTGGGGCCGAGACCGATCTTCTTCTTGCGGCCCATCGCCCGCAGGATCGGCGGATGCAGTTTGTAGGTGAGGTTCTCGCCGTCGGGCACCTGCTCGCTCACCTGGGCCAGGAAGGCGGGATCCACCAGCAGGCGGGCCACCTCGTACTCGTCCTTGTAGGCGGTGAACTTGTGCAGGCCGCGGGCCACGGCCGCGCTGAACTCGGTGCGCTCGGTGACGGAACGTTCTGCCGCCCACACGGATTGGACCGTGTCCACGTAGCGGCGAGCGACCTTGGCATTCTGATACCGCACCAATTCGGCGGCGCGCAGTTCCACCAGTCGGCGCACCTCACCCTCGAAGCCGGTTCCGGCCAGCAGTTCCGGTGCGAGCGTCGCCGGAGCGCGCTGCGGCGCAATCGGTTCGACCGCGGCGGCGAAGGCGGCGGGATCCGCGATCGCGACCCGGCCCCAGCGGAAGGCGGCGATATTGGCCGCCACCGCGACACCGTTGATGCCGATGGCCTCCTCGATCGCCGCGGCGGGCAACCGGAGTCCGCCGGTCTGGAAGGCCGCGCCGACCATCAGGAAATTCGCGGCGGCGGTATTGCCGAAGAGCTTCTCGGCCGCTGCCAATGCGTCGAAGTGGCTCAGCGAATCCGACACCGCGGCAAGGCGATCCAGCAGTTGCGGCGTCTCCGGATAGCTGACCGACTTGTCGTACACCATGTCACCGGTGGGCGTGCGGCTGGTGGAGGCGATCGCCACTGTGCCGGAAGGGTTTCCGTACTGGAGGTTCTTCGGATCGGCGGCCGTCAGCAGATCGATGGCGATGACGCAGTCCGCGCTGCCCGGGGTGAGCCGGTTCGACGGCTCCAGCGTCGTGGTCGAGAACCGCAGATGCGATACGACCGGCCCGGCCTTCTGGCTCAACCCGATCTGATCCAGGCTCTCGACCTCGTACCCGGCGCGCAGTGCGGCCGTGGCCAGTACCTGGTTGACCGTGACGATACCGGTGCCGCCGATCCCGGCGAGCAGAACATTCTGCGTGCCCACCGGCGCGTCCAGTCCGGGATCGGCCACCGCGGGCGGCTCGGCGCGCTTACGGGACTTCTTGCGTCCCTTGGCATCCGGCACCACCTCGACCGTCACGAACGACGGGCAGTCCCCGTCCAGGCAGCTGTAATCGGTATTGCAGGAGGTCTGATCGATCCGCGTCTTGCGCCCGAATTCCGTCTCGACCGGTTGCACCGAAAGGCAATTGGACTTCACACCGCAATCACCGCAGCCCTCGCAGACCGCCTCGTTGATCACCACGCGGGTATTGCGCACCGGCAGCGTGCCGCGCTTGCGCTGCCGTCGCGCGTCGGCGGCGCAGTGCTGGTCGTAGATCAGCACGGTGACGCCCTCGATCTCGCGCAGCGCCCGCTGCGCCTCGTCCAGCCGGTCGCGATGCCACAGCAGCGTGCCCTTGGCCAGCGCGCGCCGACTGTGCCGCTTGGGTTCATCGGCGCAGATGATGATCTGCTTGACGCCCTCGGTGGTGAGCTTATGGGTCAGCTGCGCCACCGACAGGATGCCGATGGCATCCTGCGCGCCGGTCATGGCCACGACCTCGTTGTAGAGCAGTTTGTAGGTGATGTTCACCCCGGCCGCCACGCACGCCTGCACGGCCAGCTGCCCGGAGTGGAAGAACGTGCCGTCCCCGATGTTCTGGAACAGATGCGGCACATCGGTGAACGGCGCCTGGCCGATCCACTGGCTGCCCTCACCGCCCATCTGGGTGAGTCCGGTGACGGCGCTGTCGCTGCGGCCGGACATGGTCACCAGGGTGTGGCAGCCGATACCGCCGCCGCCGATCGAACCCTCGGGAATCGCGGTGGAGCGATTGTGCGGGCAACCGGAGCAGAAGTACGCGGTGCGCTTGGTGGACAGCACCTCCAGCGAAAGCGCGGGCGGGGCAGCCCTTTTCAGCTCGACGTGTGCGCGCAGCACCCGGCGCAGCGGAGCGAGGAGTCGCCCCGGTGTCAGTTCGCCGTCGGCGGGCATGAGCGGCGCACCGCGCTCGTCCAGCTTGCCCAGAATGCGCGGCGCATCGGCCGTGCCGTACAGGATCTCGCGAATCTGCGTCTCGATGAAGGCGGTCTTATCCTCCACCACGATCACCTGCTCGAGACCCCGGGCGAACGCGGTGACCTGCTGCGCCCCAACGGGATACGGCATACCGATGCGCAGTAGTCGAATCCCGGCGCGATGCAGGGCCGCCTCGTCGACGCCCAGATCCAGCAGCGCCTGCCGCACCGCGTCGAAGGTGGTGCCGGTGGCGGCTATGCCGATCTTGGCGTCCGCCGGATTCACCTCGATGACATCGAGATCGTTCAGCGCCCCGAACTCCCGCACCGTGGCCCAGCGCGGCCCGTACAGATCGGCCTCGGCCAGCACGCTGTCCGCGGGAGCCGCCATCGGCCGCTGCCGGTAGACGAAAGGCTTTCCCTCCCACTGCACTTCGGGAATCGTGAGCGGCAGATCCGCGACCGCGGCGTCCACCGTCCAGGCCCCGTCCGCGACATCGGCTACGATCTTCATGGCCACCACGCAGCCCGAGGCCCGCGACAGCGCGACCCCGGCCATACCCATGGTGATGATCTCTTCCGCATTGCGCGGGAACAGCACCGGCACACCCATGGCCGCCAGCGAGCGCTCACTCACGGCGGGCACGGTGGAGGATTTCGAGGCCGGATCATCGCCGACCAGCAGCAGTACGCCGCCGCGGGCATTGACCCCGTACATATTCGCGTGCCGGATGGCATCGGTGGCGCGATCCACGCCGGGGCCCTTGCCGTACCAGACCCCGATGACCCCGTCATGGGTGGCGCGCCCGGCGGGCAGATCGGCCTGACTGCCCCATACCGAGGTGGCGGCGAGTTCCTCATTGAGCCCGGGTACGAAGGTGATGTCGTGCTCGGACAGCACATTCGGCATGCCGAGCAGCATTTTGTCGACCCCGCCCAGGGGGCTGCCCTGATATCCGGAGACGAAGGTGGCGACTCGGCGGCCGGCGCGGATATCGCGCACATGCTGTTCCACCAGTAACCGTGCGATGGCCTGCACGCCGGTCAGCAGGACCGGTCCGGCGCCGGAGCGATAGCGGTCGGCGAGGTCGTACGGGGCGGCCGGTTCGGCCTGCTGCGATGAGGGGCAGGCAACGCTGGTCATGAACGGTCACCACTCTTTCCACAGCCCAGATCGTGAGCTGCAAACGACAGGGACTAAGCAATCGGTGCTGCGAAATCTGCCGTTAAGGGGTGATCTGTGTCAACAGAAGGGCAAAAAGTTGATCAGACTGCTCAAAAGTGATCTGCGGCACTTCTGCGCGTGCAACATTCTGCTCGAGCGAGGGGAGACCCGGGTCACATCATGTCGGGTTAGCCGGTTTTGTCAGATGCTCGACGAGCGGCAGTGACCGGTACTCGATCGGGGTGGCGAGCGCCAGCATGGTCTCGGTGTGCCGCACCCCGTGAATGGCGTGCACCCGCTGAATGATCCCCAGCAGATCCTGCTGCGACTGCGCCGCGATCCGCACCAGCAGATCCGAACGTCCCGTGGTGGCGTGCACCTCGAGCACGTTGGGGAATTCGCGCAGCGCCTCGACAATCCCGTCGATCTTGTTCTGATCCAGTTCCACCCCGAGGAACGCGTGCACCGCGAAGCCGATCGCCTGCAGATCCACCGATGGCGGATAACCACGCACCGCCCCCGATGCCTCCAGCCGTTTCATCCGCGCCTGCACCGTATTTCGCGCGATCTGCAACCGCTGCGCCAATTCCAGGATCGGCGCTCGCGGATCGGCCGCCAGCTCCGCCAGCAGTGCGGCATCGAGTGCGTCGATCTTGATGGTCATGCCGCATTTTCGCATGGCGGAGGCGGGCAACTCGGGTGTGCCGGGAATGCGGCCGCGTAGGGGAACGGATACGCGGCCCCCGTGCTGTTCCGGGGCGGGCCGGTTACGACACCGCTCCGATGAAGCCGCCGATTGCGGCACCGATGGCACAGCCGAATATGGCTCCGACCAGGAAGAACCAAATGCCGATCACAATGCCGACCAGACAGCCGACCGCTGCCCCGGCCAGTATCGCGCCGCCATTGGCATCGACGGTGTGCACGAAGGGCAGACCCTGGCTACTGGTCGCCGCGGCTGTCGGCCCGCCCACCGGGGTGAGGGTCAATTCCGTGGCACTGGCCAGAGTCGGTGTGACGGAGAGGGATTGACCCACATCCGTCTGCAGTGTCGTCGGTATGGCCCCGACGATCGTGCCGTCGTCCGCGACCACCTGTACCGCGTCCGGGGTCAGCACGAAGTGGCCGGAGGCGAGGGTGACGAGGGCGTTCGAATGATCGGCGGCGAGGGTTGTGGTGTAGCCGACCTGGCCGTCCAGGCCGCTGAGAGTGATATCGGCGAGACCGGCTTCCCCGTGTGCCGTCGCCATGGTGGTTACGGTGGCTGCGATCGCGAGAACCGCTGTGGCCACCAATTTCTTGATGAACATTGTCTTTCCATCCGTCCGGGTTTTCCTTTGCTGTTCCCCCGACGAACGGCACCGGATGTCTGTCGATTATGCGCTTGCGGAGGGTTAGCTGTCGATGGTTTTCCGATCTTGTGAGCGTCAAGGATTGCAATCAGCTCGAGCGGTTGGAAATACGTTGCGGGCGAACCGGATTGAATGGCGTTGTGCAGATCAGCAACGGGACAGCCATCGATGTAGACACCTCGCTGCATCCACTCGACGATCCGGTGCGGGCGTCGCTGCGCGGCGTACACGCCCGATTCGCCACCTGGGTGGGGCGAATCGGCCGCTACGACCCGGAGGTCGCGCGCTTCATCGGCCATCCGCCCGAGCTGGACGAGCAGGACTGGGCCGATCTGGCCACCGTGCTCGGCCCCGGCGGCGGCACCGCCCTGCGCGGCCTCGGCCATGAACTGCCGCCCGGCTGGACCGTGCATCAGGTCCTGGATTCGGTGCAGATGGATGGCTCCGGCCTGCGCGTCGCACACGATCCCGAACTCGACATCCTCACGCCCGCCGACGTACCCGAGATGCTGGCCCTGATCGCCCGCACCGAACCCGGCCCCTTCGCGCCCCGAACCATCGAAATGGGCACCTACCTCGGCCTCCGGGTGGACGGCCGCCTGGTAGCCATGGCGGGCGAGCGCATGCACCCGCCGGGCTGGACCGAAATCAGCGCCGTCTGCACCGACGCCGAATTCCGCGGCCGCGGCCTGGCTTCGCGTCTGGTGCGCGCGGTCGGCGCGGGCATCCGCGAACGCGGTGAAATCCCGTTCCTGCACGCGGTCGCGCACAACACCACCGCGATCAGCCTCTACGAAACCCTCGGCTTCACCCTGCGCAAGCGCGGACAGCTGACTTTGGTGCAGGCTCCGGACTGAGCGGTACCGGCTGGAGATACAGATCAGGCCCGAGGTGTAAACCTCGGGCCTGATCTTTTGGGTGACCGACGGGACTCGAACCCGCGACAGCCAGGATCACAACCTGGTGCTCTACCAACTGAACTACGGTCACCATTGCCGGTTGTTTCCGGCGCGGTAGATCGTATCGCGATCCGCCGCTGAGTACCTAATCGGCTGGTTAAGCGGTATTTCCGGTCGGTTTCCGGCTGAGTTCGGCCGCTACGGCGGCGATCTCGGCGGTGGAGGGGCCGGGGGGAGCCACGAAGGCGGTGCGGCGGTAGTACTGCAGTTCGCGGATGGATTCCTGGATATCGGCCAGGGCGCGGTGGGCCAGGCCCTTCTCCGGCTGGCCGAAGTAGATGCGCGGGTACCAGCGGCGCGCCAACTCCTTGATGGAGCTGACATCGATCATGCGGTAGTGCAGGTGGGCGTCGAGGATGGGCATATCGCGGGCCAGGAAGCCGCGATCGGTGGCGATGGAGTTACCGGCCAGCGGTACCGTGCGCGGGGCGGGCACGTACTGCTTGATGTAGTCCATGATCTGCTGCTCGGCCTCGGCCAGGGTCACGGTGGAGCGGCGGACCTCTTCGGTGAGCCCGGAGCGCGCGTGCATCTCGGTGACCACCGGCGGCATGGCCGCCAAGGCCGTGTCATCGGCGTGAATGACGATGTCCACGCCCTCGCCGAGAATATTGAGATCACTGTCCGTCACGAGTGCGGCCACCTCGATCAGCTTGTCGCTGTCCAGGCGTAGGCCCGTCATCTCGCAATCAATCCACACCACTTTGTCTGACACTCGGGACACGTTAGTCGTTTCCCGGTCGGCGGCCCCCGCGCCCGGCCGCGTCGGGTCCGGTTTGCCACCCGACCGGGCAGTATCCTTTCGGCAAGTTCCGCGATCGTTTGTCGGTTTGGCTAGAGCAGACGGAGGACAGCGCGATGACCACCCCGCAGGAGAAGGCAGCGGCGGCCCGTAAGGCCGCGGAGGAGGCCGCGCGGATCGCGGCGGAGGCGGTGGCGGCGGCCGATGCCGCTGAAAAGGAAGCTGCCGAACAGGAAGCCGCCGATAAGGCCGCGGCCGAGGCGAAGGCCGATACTCCCGCGAAGGCCGACGCCCCCGCGAAAGCCGCCGACGGCAAGGCGGATTCGGGCTCGGCGGACGCGGGCGCACCGGATGAGGTCGCGGCGCAGGGGATCGCGGCCGGATACGCGTTCGAGGGGCTCGCGCTGGAATTGGGCACCGTCATGGTGGACGGGAAGGTGCATCCCGATGCGCGGGTGCGGATTCCGATGAAGACCATGAACCGGCACGGGCTCATCGCGGGTGCGACCGGTACCGGTAAGACCAAGACGGTGCAGGGCATCGCCGAGCAGTTGTCGGCGGCGGGGGTGCCCGTCGTGGTCGCCGATATCAAGGGCGATCTGTCGGGGCTGGCGCAGCCCGGGCAGTCCAATGACAAGATCCTCACGCGCGCACAGGAAACCGGTGATCCGGACTGGAAGCCATCCGGGTTCCCGTGCGAATTCGTCTCACTGGGCACCGAGGGGATCGGGGTGCCGATTCGCGCCACCATCACCTCGTTCGGGCCGATTCTGCTGTCGAAGGTGCTGGGGCTCAACGAGACTCAGGAATCCACACTCGGGCTGATCTTCCACTGGTCGGATCAGAACGGTTTCCCGCTGCTGGATCTGAAGGATCTGCGCGCGGTCATCCAATTCCTCACCAGCCCGGAGGGCAAGGAGGAATTGAAGGGGATCGGCGGTGTGTCCGCGACCACGGCGGGCGTGATCCTGCGCGCGCTGGTGAATCTCGAGGCCGACGGCGGTGACACCTTCTTCGGTGAGCCGGAACTGGATCCGGCGGATCTGCTGCGGGTGGCGGGTGGACAGGGTGTGATCACGCTGTTCGAACTGGGTGCGCAGGCGTCCCGCCCGCAGATGTTCTCCACCTTCCTGATGTGGGTGCTGGCGGATCTGTTCCAGACGCTGCCGGAAATCGGCGATATGGATAAACCCAAGCTGGTCTTCATCTTCGATGAGGCGCATCTGCTCTTCACGGGTGCGTCGAAGGCGTTCCTGCAGCAGGTCGAGCAGACCGTGAAGCTCATCCGATCCAAGGGCGTGGGCGTGTTCTTCTGCACGCAGCTGCCCACCGATATCCCCAATGCCGTGCTCTCCCAGCTGGGTGCGCGCGTACAGCACGCGCTGCGCGCCTTCACCCCGGAAGATCAAGCGGCGCTGTCGAAGACGGTGCGCACCTACCCCAAGACCGCCACCTACGATCTCGAAAAGGCTTTGACCTCTTTGGGAATCGGTGAGGCCGTGGTCACCGTGCTCTCGGAGAAGGGTGCGCCCACCCCGGTGGCGTGGGCGCGCATGCAGCCGCCGCGCTCGCTCATGGACACCATCGGCGACGATGGAATCCGTTCCAAGGCACAGCAATCCACGCTGTACAGCAAGTACGGGCAGACCATCGACCGGCAATCGGCGTACGAGATCCTGGCCGAGAAGCTGGCCAAGGCGGCCGAGGAGGCTCCCGAACCCGCGCCGTCGCGCGGGCGGGCCAAGGCGCAGCCGGTCGATGAATCCATGGCCGAGAAGATCGTCAACAACACCGCTTTCAAGAATTTCCTGCGGTCGGCCGCCACCGTGGCCGGGCGCGAGATCGGCCGCAGTATCTTCGGCACCCGGAAGCGATAGCGGCACTGCCGGTTTCGGCACTCAGTGGCCGATATCGCGGCGCATCAGATCCTCGATGGTTTCGCGGCGGACCAGTTCCCGGGTGCTGCCGTCGCGGACCGCGATGATGGGCGGGCGGCCGACGCCGTTGTACGACGAGGACAGGCTGTGGTGGTAGGCCCCGGTGCAGGGCATGGCGAGCACTTCGCCGGGGCGCAGATCGGCGGGCAGACGGACGTCGGTGGCCAGGATGTCACCGGCTTCGCAGTAGCGGCCCGCGATATTGGCGGTCATATGCGGGCCGGTGGGGTGCCGGTTCGCCACCACGGCTTCATAGCGTGCGCCATAGAGGGTGACGCGGGGGTTGTCGCTCATCCCGCCGTCGACGGTGACGAAGGTGTGGCCGCCTTCGACGTGTTTGATGGACAGCACGCGGTAGAGCGTGATGCCCGCGCGGGCCACGATGGCGCGGCCGGGTTCCATGGCGATCGTGGGACGCGGGAAGGCATAGCGCGCGCAGGCCGCGTCCAGTGAATCCTCGATGATGTCCGCGAGTTCGGCCAGATTCATCTCGGCGTCGCCGGGGCGGTAGGCCACCGCGTGACCGCCACCGATATCGAGCGTGCCGAGGGTGACGCCGTATTCGTCACGGATCCTTGCCATTTCGCCGATCATGCGGCGGATGGCCTCACCGTAGGGGAAGGTGTCGTAGATCTGCGAGCCGATATGGCAGTGCAGTCCGGCGAATTCCAGATTGGGTTGGCGCACAATGCGTTCCACGGCTTCGCTGAGCGCGTGGCTGCCGATGGTGAAGCCGAACTTCTGATCGGCGACCCCGGTGCGCACGGCCGGATGCCCGTGCACGTCCACGTCGGGGCATACCCGCAGCAGTACCCGCTGCGGTGTGCTCGCCAGCGCCGACAGCAGGGTGATCTCGGTCAGCGAGTCGATGACCACGCGGCCGATTCCGCAGTTGATCGCGGTCTCCAGTTCGGCGAAGGGTTTACCGTTGCCGTGCAACATGATTCGCTGCGGATTCACCCATGAGGACAGTGCGACGGCCAGTTCCCCGGCCGAGCACACATCGAGGGAGAGGCCCTCTTCGGTCACCCATTCCGCGACCGCGCGGGTGAGCAGCGCCTTGCCCGCGTAGAGCACCTCGGCGTCCGGGAATTGCCGCCGATACGCCTGGCAGCGGGAGCGGACTTCGGTCTCGTCCAGGATGTATGTGGGGGTGCCGTACTGGTCGGCGATATCGGCGAGCGCGACCCCGCCGACGGTGATGCGGCCGTCGGCGTCGTAGTGCGTTTCCTGCGGCCAGACCGAGGGGTCGAGGCGAGGAAGCATGCCCCCCGACCGCAGCGACGGGAAAATGTCGAGCAGCGTCACGATGTCTCCTGGATGCGTCCCCGCTATTCCGTAGGCGGGGCCGAATCCAGGACTACGCCGGATCGGGCAGCCGGGACGTATCGGCTACGCGTCCTTGACGATCGGTCGCGTGATCTTGACGGTTTGCGCTCAGCTGCCGAGCTTCTTGTAGGCCGCGCCCGCGACCAGCGAGGTGATCGAGCGCGGGCCGAACTGTCCGGCCAGGCTCATACCCTTGCTGATCAGGCCCGGAACCACGCGCATCTTATTGCGGGCCAGGGCGTCGATGGTGATCTTGGCGGTGTGCGCGGCGGTGACCCAGATGAACTCCGGGATCTTGTTGCCGACCTCTTCCTGATCCGGATTGTCGGTGCGCACCGGGCCGGGGGCGAGCAGCGTGACGTGCACGCCGTGCTCCTTCATCTCCCCGCGCAGCGATTCGGCCCAGGTGTTGGTGAACGCCTTGGACGCGGCGTAGGTGGCATTGTTCGGAATCGGCATATTGCCCGCCGCGGATCCGGTGACCAGGATGCCGCCGCTGCCGCGTTTGACCATATTCGGCAGCACCGCGAGCGAGAGGTCGTGCACGGCGACCGCGTTGAGCTCCATGATGTCCCGCTCGTAATCCAGGTCCAGCTTGGCCAGCGATCCGAAGGTGGCGACGCCCGCGTTATTGCACAGGATCGCGATATCGCGTTCGGCCAGTTCCTTGGCCAGCGGCGCGCGCTGTTCGCGATTGGACAGGTCCACCGCGCGCACTTCGGCGGTGATGCCGTACCGCGTGCTCAGCCGGGTCGCCAGCTCCTGCAGCAGGTCCTCCCGGCGCGCGACCAGGATCAGCGAATACCCGCGAGAAGCGAGCTCCTCAGCGAGCGCGACCCCGATCCCCGAAGAGGACCCGGTCACAACGGCACGATTATCAGCGGTAGGCGCAGGCAAGCTCACGACCGAAACCCTACCCACTCCCACCCCGCCCGCACCCTCAGGTGCGGGGCTTGGGCTCCATGAAGGCGATGCCCCAGTCGAGGTGGCCGCGCCACACCGGGGCGATACGGCCGCCCTGGACGGCGGGGCGGGGGTCGCCGATGGGTCCGCCCGCGGCGCGGATGGCCGCCACGGCGGCGTCCAGGTCGGGGGTGAGGAAGGCTACGCCCGCGAGATCGGCGGGCAGGCCGGAGCCGACGGCTTCGATGAAGGGTTCGCCGACGCGGTAGAAGGCCATCTCCGGGCCTTCGGGACCGCGCGGGAAGAAGCGGCGGCGCGGCGGAATGCCCAGTACCGCCGTGAGATTGGCCGCGCCTTCGTCCAGGTTCGGCATCCAGTAGACGACGTGATCGACGATCGTCACGCCGTTCGGGTGCACGGTGTCCGATGCGGAGCCGTTCGAGGCCCGGTCCGGCCGCGCCGGGGCCGGGCGTTGCGCACCGGCATCGGCCGCCAGGTACGGAACGCCGAGAAGCTCTGGGGCGGCGTGTGTTTCGTCGAAACCCCAGGCGGGTTCACCGATGGAGCAGGCGACGTGGCCGATCCGGAATTCATCGTCGGCGACGGTGAAACCCAGGGCCGCCCAGGCCTGCTCGGTTCCGGGCAGGCCCAGGCGGGTGAGGGTGGGCATCAGAGGGCTGCCGCCAGCCGCGTGCCCTGGTTGATGGCGCGCTTGGCGTCGAGTTCGGAGGCGAGATCCGCGCCGCCGATGAGGTGGATCTGCACACCCGCGGCTTTCAAGGGCTCCTCCAGATCCCGGACGGATTCCTGTCCGGCGCAGAGGATTACGTTATCGCATTCGATGACGGTGGGGCGCTGTCGCTTCTCACCGAAGCTGATGTGCAGGCCCTTGTCGTCGATGCGCTCGTAGTTGACACCGCCGATCTGCTCCACACCCTTGGCCTTGACGGCCGCGCGGTGCACCCAGCCCGAGGTCTTGCCCAGATCCTTGCCGAACGAAGAAGCCTTGCGCTGCAACAGCACAACTTCGCGGGCGGCGGGGGAGGGCTTGGGCGCGGTGAGGAAGCCGCGGGCGTTCGGATCGTCGGAGACGCCCCACTCTTCCTTCCACTCGTCCAGCTTGAGGCTGGGATGCCCTTCCACGGTGAGGAATTCGCTGACATCGAAGCCGATGCCGCCCGCGCCGATGACGGCGACCTTCTTGCCCACCGGCTTGCCCTCGCGCACCAGTTCGGCGTAGGTGAGCACCTTCGGATGGTCGACGCCCGGGATATTCGGGATGCGCGGCTTCACGCCGGTGGCCAGGATGACCTCGTCGTAGCGGCCCTCGATGAGCTGCTGCGCGGTGGCGCGGGTATTGAGATGGACGTTGACGCCGGTGATTTCGAGCTGGCGGGTGAAGTAGCGAACGGTCTCGCTGAACTCCTCCTTGCCCGGGATGCGGCGGGCGATATCGAACTGGCCGCCGATCTTGTCATCGGCCTCGAACAGATCCACGTGGTGGCCGCGCTGGGCCAGGCTCACCGCGGCCGAGAGTCCGGCCGGTCCCGCGCCGACGACCGCGAACCGGCGGGTGCGGCGGGTGGGCAGCAGCTTCAGTTCGGTTTCGTGTCCGGCGCGCGGATTCAGCAGGCAGGACACGGTTTTCATCTGGAAGGCGTGATCCAGGCAGGCCTGGTTGCAGGCGATGCAGGTATTGATCTCGTCCGTTCGCGCCTGCTGCGCCTTGCGCGCCCACTCCGGATCGGCCAGCAGCGGCCGGGCCAGCGACACCAGATGCGAATCGCCGCGGGTGAGGATCTCCTCGGCGGTCTCGGGCATATTGATGCGGTTCGACGCGCAGACCGGAATGCTGACAATGTCTTTGACCTTGGCGGTCCACTCCACGAACGCCGCGCGCGGGACCGAGGTCACGATGGTGGGGACGCGGGCCTCATGCCAGCCGATATCGGTATTGATGATGGTGGCGCCGGCGGCCTCCACATCCCGTGCGACATCCGCGATCTCGTCCCAGGTCTGGCCGTTCTCCACGAAATCGGCCATGGACAAACGGAATACGATGATGAAGTCCGGGCCGACGGCCTTGCGCACCTTGCGCACGATCTCCGAGGCGATGCGGCGGCGGTTCTCCGCCGAGCCGCCCCACTTGTCCTTGCGCTTATTGGTGCGCGGCGCCAGGAACTGGTTGATGAAATAGCCTTCACCACCCATGATCTCGACGCCGTCGTATCCGGCGAACTTGGCCAGGGCGGCGCAGCGCGCGTAATCGTCGATGGTCTGCTCGACACCCTTGCTCGAAAGAGCGCGCGGGCGCAGCGGATTGATCGGGGCCTTGATGGAGGAGGCCGAAACACTGCCGGGCATATAGGAATAGCGGCCCGCGTGCAGGATCTGCAGCGCGATCTTGCCGCCCTCGGCGTGCACCGCCTTGGTGATGACGCGGTGCCGGTACGCCTCGGTCTTATTGGTCAGCTTCGCGCCCAGCGGCATCAGCCAGCCGGTGCGGTTGGGTGCGTAACCACCGGTGATGATAAGGCCCACACCGCCTTTGGCGCGTTCGGCGAAGTACGCCGCGAGCCGGTTGGTATGCCAGGCCCGATCTTCGAGACCGGTGTGCATGGAACCCATCACCACGCGATTGCGCAGGGTGGTGAATCCCAGGTCCAGGGGTTCGAACAGATGCGGATAAGCGCTCATTGCCGAGTGCCTTTCGGGTCGGACGCCTGCGACGGGGCTGTGTCGCGCGGCGGGTTGTCTTTGTGCAGAGCGGCAAGAATCTCGTCGCACCAGTCGATGAACCCCTCCTCGACGCGGATGCCACCGCGGAGGACGAGGTACTGGTGCAGGGTGCGGCCGGTGAGCTGATCCGGCGCGGGGTAGTCCTTCTTCTCGAAGGTGCGGTACAGGTCGAGCCGGTGCGCGTGCTCATCGCGATGGCGCTTGATCTCGGCGGCCAGGGCGGGGACGTCGCCGAGTGAGGCGGCGCGCAATTTCACGCCGAGCTCATTGCGCATCGGCGCGGTGTCCATGGGTTCGGCGATCCAGCGGGTCAGTTCCGCGCGGCCGGCGTCGCTGACGGTGTAGACCTTCTTATCGGGGCGGCCCGCCTGGGCGACGGCCTCGGCGGTGACCCAGCCCTGTTCCTCCATGCGCTTGAGCACACGGTAGATCTGCTGGTGGGTGGCGTTCCAGAAGAAGCCGATGGATTTGTCGAAGCGGCCCGCCAGGTCGTACCCGGAACTGGCGCGTTCGGTCAGCGATACCAGTAGCGCGTGTTCGAGGGCCATGCGGCCAGGGTAACTGAGACGGGACGTACTATGCAATTCAGTGCATAGGGAATGTCGTGCCGGAGAATCGTCCGGAAGACACCGATGCGGGGCACCCCGGATAGGATGCCCCGCTGATCCGTATCAGGCCTGACTCAGCGTGCGGCGCGAGCCGCGAGCGCGGCGGCCACCAGTACCGTCACCCCCTCCACGATGGCGGTGGTGCCGACCGCATGCGAGGCGGAGAGCGCGGTGGTTCCGGCCAGGCTCAGGAAGATCGAGCCGAAACTGGCGATGCCGACCACGATGCCCAACTGCACATTGGTGACCAGGATGCCGCTGGCGTCGGCGGCCAGGGCGAGCGGGATCCTGGCGGTGGTGCGGGCCATGAGCGGACTGAAGGACAGGCCGAAGCCGATGCCCATCAGGCCGAAGATCGTCAGCTCGAGCGCGCCGAGGTCGGCGCCGTCGCGCATGAGCAGGCCCATGATCACCATGGTGGCGGCGGCCAGCACCAGTCCCGCCGGAATCATGGTGGCGTGCAACCGTTCCGGGATGAGCTGCCAGTTCAGGCTGGCCAGGGCGAAGGTGATGCCCATGGGCAGGAACAGCAGTCCGGCGTGCAGGGCGGAGTAGCCGAGTGTGCTCTGCAGGTGGATGGCCATCACGAACAGCCAGCCGCCGAAGGTGCACATCACCACGAAAAGCGTTGCGGCGGTGAGCACCAGCCCGGGTGCGCGCAGCACCCGATCCGCGAACAGGGGTTCACCGCCGCGGTGGTGCACCCAGCGTTCCACCAGCCAGAAGCCCGCGAATCCCGCTGCGGCGGCGGCCAATGCGATCCAGGTCCACACCGGCCAGTCCTGCTCGTGACCGAGCACCAGCGGCAGCACCAGCAGCAGGACCGCCGGGGTGAGCACCGCCAGGCCCGCGAGATCCAGTTTGCGATCGGTGCGCGCGGTGCTCGGCAGGATGCGCGGTGCGACGGCCAGCAGCGCCAGCCCGATCGGCACGTTCACCAGAAACACTCCGCGCCAGGTGGTTCCGGCCAGATCCGAGCTCACGATGAGCCCGCCGAGAATCTGCCCGACCACCATGCCGCCGGAGATGACGGCCGCGTACGCCGAAAGCGCCCGCGCCCGAGTGGTTCCCGTGAATGTCCGCTGGATCAGCGTCATCACCTGCGGCACCATCGCCGCCGACCCGATGCCCTGCAGGAACCGGAATACGATGAGCGGCCCCGCACTCCAGGCCAGCCCGCACGCCAGCGACGCGACGGTGAAGATCGCCAGCCCGGCCACGAACATGGTCCGCTGCCCGAACCGATCACCCAGCCGCGCCCCGGTGACGAGCAGCACCGCATACGCGATCACATATCCGGAGACGATCAATTGCAGCCCGGAACCACTGGCGTGCAACGAGGTTCGCATGGCGGGAATGGCGACATTGACAATGGAGGCGTCCAGCACCGCCATGAACTGCCCGAGCAGGATCACGGTGAGAACGGCGAGCGAGCGGCGACCGGTTCCGGCGACAGCCGGAGCCGCCACCACCGGCGGGGATTGGGTCAGGCTCTGAGTCATGCCATGACCATCCGCCGCCCCGGAACCGGGTACCAGGAGCCTGCTTATGCTGGTACTACCACCACCTGGATACGGGTGCGGATTGCGACCAGTATGGAGAAGTGAATCCCGTAACCGGAAATGCCGTGCCCGCGAGCCATCGCGCCGCGCGAACGCGCGAGCGCCAGCGGCCGGTCGGTTCCGGCCCGACGGCAGCCACTCCCGAACTGAGCATCGACCGTGGTGCGGATGCGGCCGGAACCGGGTCCGGCGTGATCGGGGACGACCGTATCGCGGCCGGGGGTGCGCGGCGCGGACGGGAGGCGGGGCCGTTCGCGGCGGACGGGACGATTGTGCGGATGGAGTTGGTTCCGATCGAGAATTCGCCGGCCGTGGCTGTTCCGCAGGATTCCCGGGAGGTGCGCAAGACGCGGCGGGATGAGTTGTCGGCCTTCCTGAAATCGCGGCGGGCGCGGATCACGCCGGGGGAGGTGGGGTTGCCCACCGGATCTCGGCGGCGCACGCCCGGGCTGCGGCGGGAGGAGGTGGCGCAGCTCGCAGGGGTGGGGATCACCTGGTACACGTGGCTGGAGCAGGGCCGCGATATCAATGTGAGCATTCAAGTGCTGGACGCCATTTCGCGCACGCTGTGCCTGGACGGCGCGGAGCGGGCGCATCTGTACCGACTGGCGGATGTGCCGACCATTCCCGCGCCGCAGTTCGATGAGCCGGTGCCGGAGGAAGTGCAGGTCATCCTCGATCACCTGACGCCGCTGCCCGCGGTGCTGCTGTCGGCGCGTTACGACGTGCTGGCGTACAACTCCGCGTATGCCGCGCTGTGCCCGGGTTTTCTGCTGGGCGAGAAGAACATTCTGCGCAAGGTGTTCCTGGCCCCGGAATGCTGCAATCCGTATGCGGCGCAATATGAATACCTGGCTCGCATGGTCGGGTATCTGCGCGCGGCGTATGTGAAGAACCTGCATGATCCGCTGTGGACGGGGTTCATCGATGATCTCGTCACCGCCAGCCCGCTGTTCGCGGAGATGTGGGCGCGTAACGATGTGGCGTTCCCGCTGGGGCGGATTCGGGTGATCCGCAATGTGGTGACCGGCGATCTGGAGATGAGCATGACCAGCATGTCGCTGCCGTCCATCGCGGGGGCGTGGATTCAGGTGCTGACGCCGGTGGACGAGAACGGCTGGACGCGACTGCGCGCGCTGTTGACCATGACCGCCGAGCAGCGGCGCAAGCCCTGGCTGGCGCATTTCGCCGAGGCACACCCGGAGGTCGGCTGAATTCGCCTAAGCTGCGCGCATGGCTGAGGTTTCCGGGCAGGAGACGATCGGGTCGGCTGCCGGGCGGGGGCCGGTGGTGTCGTGGGGGCTGTGGGATTGGGGTGGGGCCGCGTTCAATGCGGTGATCCTGACCTTCGTGTTCTCGGTGTATCTCACCGATAAGGTGGGCAAGGATCTGCCCGGGGGTGTGTCGTCGAGCGCCTGGCTGGGGTGGGCGCTGGGGCTGGCCGGGTTGGTGGTGGCGGTGACCGCGCCGGTGAGCGGGCAGTTCTTCGATGCCACGGCGAAACGCAAACTGTCGCTGGGCGTGCTGACCTCGTTCACGGTAATGCTGATGGCGGCAATGTTTTTCGTGCATCAGAACTACCACTACCTGTGGGTGGGGCTGGTGCTGCTGGGTATCGGCTCGGCGACGTTCGAGCTGTCGCATGTGCCGTACAACTCGATGCTGCGGCAGGTGTCGACGCCCGCCACCGTGGGGCGGGTGTCCGGATTCGGCTGGGCCATGGGCTATTTCGGCGGCATCATCCTGCTGCTCATCGTGTATTTCGGCTTCATCTCCGGTAAGGGCGACTATCGGGGCCTGCTCGGCGTGCCCACCGATGACGGCCTGAATATCCGGCTGGTGGCGCTGGTTGCGGCGGTCTGGTTCGCCGCCTTCGCGCTGCCGCTGTTCCTGTTCGTTCCCGAATTGCCGCGCACCACAGCCGATCCCGGCGCGGATACGCGCAAGCTCCGGGACGCGTATCGCATTCTGTGGCGTGATGTGCGCGAACTCTGGCGTGCCGATCGCCGCGCCGTCGGATTCCTGTTCGCCAGCGCCATCTTCCGCGATGGCCTGGCGGGCGTGTTCACCTTCGGCGCGGTGCTGGCGGTGCGCGTCTACGATATCGCCGACTCCGATGTGCTGCTGTTCGGTATCGCCGCGAATGTCGTTGCCGCCCTTGGCGCGATCACCGCCGGCCGGGTCGACGATCGCATCGGCCCGAAACCGGTGATCGTGGTCTCATTGGTCGCCATGATCGGGTGCGGACTGGTGTTGCTGGTGGTTTCCGGCCCGCTCATGTTCTGGATCTTCGGTCTGCTGCTGACCGTATTCGTCGGTCCCGCACAGTCTTCCGCGCGCACCTTCCTGATCCGGGTGACGCCGCCGGGCCGGGAGGGGCAGATGTTCGGCCTCTACGCCACCACCGGCCGCGCCGTATCCTTCCTGGCCCCGGTGCTTTTCGGCTTCTTCGTCTGGGCGACGGGTTCGGAGCGGTTCGGCATCATCGGTCTGCTGCTGGTGCTCGCGCTGGGTTTGGCCGCACTGCTCCCGGTCCGGCAGCCCGCGCTCTGATCACGGATGGGAGACGGCGTCCGGATCCCACGCGCCCATGCCCAATGCGATGAGGCGTACGTGCAGCACGGTGCGGTCGATGATGCGGGCGCGATCGCGCGGGGTGGCGACCACGTAGTCGGCGATGCGGTCGGCGACGGTGGCGACGATCAGATCGGCGGCCAGCTCCAGATCCTCGGGGGACCAGTGGTCGAGGTTGCGTACCCGGGACAGGTCCACCACGAGTTCTCGGACAATGAGCTGCATTTCGACCGCGATGGCGCCGCGCAGCGCCGCCGAGCCGCCGTGGCGTTCGCGAATCAGGAAGCCCCACAGATCGGTTTTGCTGTCGACCTGCTCGAAGACGAAGCGGACGGTCGCGGCCAGGCGCGCGTCGGGGGTGCGGCGCATCTGCCGCAGTGCCAGCCGGAGTTGGCGCACGCCCTCCTCGACGAGGGTGGTGCCGAGTTCGTCGAGTGAGGTGAAGTGCCGGTAGAACGCGGTCGGCACGATGCCCGCGGACCGGGCGATCTCACGCAGGCTCAGGGCGGCGAAGCCGCGTTCGGCGGCCAGGGCGAGGGTGCCGTCCAGTAGTGCCGCGCGGGTCCGTTCCTTGCGCTCACCCCTGGTTGCTGCCTGCTCGCTCACATCGATGAGCATACATTCGTTCACATTCGTTCCATTCGTGAGATGTCGTGTGGGTCACACGAACTGCCGGTTGAACTCGATGGCCTCCAAGCGGCACACTAGTTGAGTGTACAGATGTGCACCGAAATCAGCGCCCGCTGAGATCGTGCACATCGAAACGTGACAGCGTCGCCCAGCCCGGCGGCGCGACAGGAGGCCAGAATGGTTGGACTCATCGACCTCGTGGAGAAACTGACCACTCCGCATCAGCTGGACCGCTATCTCGAGCTGGTCCGCCCCAACTTCACCCTGCGCGATATGCGCGCCGAGATCACGCACGTGCGCCGCAGCGCCGTCGGCTCGGTGACGCTCACGCTGCGCCCGACCCGGCAGTGGCGCGGCCACCTCGCCGGTCAGTACGTGCAGATCGGCGTGGTCATCGACGGTGTGAAGCACACCCGCTGCTATTCGCCGGTGAACAATGACCGTCGCCGCGACAAGCACATCGAACTCACCATCAAGGCGCATCCGCACGGCCTGGTGTCGAATTACCTGCACGAGAACGCGATTCCCGGCATGGTGGTCGACCTGGCCCCGGCGTCCGGCGTCTTCCACCTGCCCGCCGAGCGGCCCGATCGCATCGTGCTGATCACCGGCGGCAGCGGTATCACCCCGGCGCTGTCCATGCTGCGCACGCTCGCCAGCGAGCGGTATCAGGGCCGGGTGCTGTTCCTGCACTACAACCGTTCACCGGAATGGGTGCCGCATCGCACCGAGCTCGAGGCTCTCGCGTTGCAGCACAACAACTTCCGGGTCGAACTGCTCTACCCCGAGCTCGGCGGCGATGCGAACTTCAGCTATGACGAGCTGGAGCGGCTCGCGCCGTGGTTCCCGTTCGCGCAGACCTACCTGTGCGGCCCGCCCGGACTCATGAAGGCGGTACGCACCGTCTACGAGGCCGAACAGCTGGAAGAGCGGCTGCATTCGGAGGAGTTCACGCTCACCGTCGCGCCTTCCGATCCGGCCACGGCCGAGGGCGAGATCACCTTCTCCGGTACCGGCAAGACCGTCGAGAACAATGGCGCGAGCCTGCTCGAGCAGGCCGAATCCGCCGGTCTCACCCCGGAATACGGCTGCCGCATGGGTATCTGCTTCACCTGCACCGCGGTCAAGCGCAGCGGCTGCACCCGAAATCTACGCACCGGCGAGGTCGACGCGGACCCCGACCAGCCCATCCAACTCTGCATCAACGCCCCCGTCGGGGACGTCGACATCGCTATTTGAGGGGACAGAAATCATGGCGATACTTACCGAGACACCCGCGGGACCCGTCGTACTGAGCCAGGAGCAGGTCGAGGAGATCGGCCGCGCGCTGGACGAGATCCGCGCCCGCGTCACCGACGATCTGGGCGAGCGGGATCGCGAATACATCTACTCGATCATCAAGGCGCAGCGCGGTTTCGAGATCGCCGGCCGCGGTCTCATGTACCTCGGCTTCCTGCCGCCGTTCTGGCTGGCGGGCGTGGCCGCGCTGTCGGTGTCGAAGATTCTCGACAATATGGAGATCGGCCACAATGTCATGCACGGTCAGTACGACTGGATGCGTGAGCCGGGCCTGAACTCGCGGGTCTTCGAATGGGACACCGTCTGCCCGGCCGATCAGTGGCGGCACTCGCACAACTACATGCACCACACGTACACCAATATCCACGGCATGGACCGCGATATCGGCTACGGCATCCTGCGCGTGGACGAGCAGCAGCCCTGGAACCCGCTGCGGCTGGGCAACCCGCTGTACGCGTTCTTCCTCATGGTCGCGTTCGAATGGGGCGTGATGGGGCATGACCTGGAGGTGGAGAACATCATCCAGGGCAAGCGCAAGTGGTCCGATATCAAGGCGCTGGTCAAGGGTCAGGTTCGCAAGGCCGGGCGGCAGGTGCTCAAGGATTACGTGGTGTTCCCGGCGCTGACCGGACCGCTGTTCCTGTCCACGCTGGCCGGTAACTTCACCGCCAATATCGTGCGCAACCTGTGGACGTTCTCGATCATCTTCTGCGGGCATTTCCCGTCGGGCGTACAGACGTTCACCGAGGAAGAGTGCACCGAGGAGACCCAGGGCGAGTGGTACGTGCGCCAGATGCTGGGCTCGGCCAATATCGACGGCAGCCGCCTGTTCCACATCATGAGCGGGAATCTCTCGCATCAGATCGAACACCACCTGTTCCCGGACCTGCCCGCGAACCGGTATCCGGAGATCGCGCCCGAGGTGAAGGCGCTGTGCGAGAAGCACGGTCTGCCCTACAACACCGGTAGCTTCAGCCAGCAGATCGGCTCGGTCTGGGCCAAGCTGTTCAAGCTCGCGCTGCCGCCGGTGCTCGCGGGGAAACCGCAACCCAACGGTGTTATCGTGATGCGCCGGGGGCAGGCTAGCGAAGTGGGCGTGTGAATGATCGGAAAATTCGAAAGCAATAAGGATCTGATCCAGGAACTGACGTCGTCCGGAGCCCGGCACGTCGGCAATATCGCATCGATCATCACCGGAACGGTCGCCGAGGTGACCAAGGAGATCGGCGACTGGATCACCGACGCCATCGAAATGCGCGAGGCGGCCGCGGCCGCCGCACAGGATGCCGCCAGTCAGCGCGCGTCCGCCGCGGATCTCGACGACTTCGATGATGATTTCGACGGCGACGCGGAACCCGTTGCGGCCCAGACTGATTCGCCCAAGGCCCAGCCTGGTGCGGTAAAGGTGGAACCGGAGCCGGAGTTCATCGACGCCGAGATCGTGGAACCGCGTCAGTAGACGGGCAACCGCCTACGGTGCTGTGCCACTTCGGTAATCAGATCCTTATAGCCATCGGCGAGTTCGGCGAGGCGATACCACTGTAGGTGCGCCTCGCTGTCCGCGTGCCGCGGCGGCTCGCCCAGATGCGGGCTGCTGCGCCGCCGCGGGCGGCCGTCCGGATTCTGTTTGCGCACTGCACCCTCCGACCGAGCAGTGTTCAAAGCCTGTTGCGCCGCAACCCATTTCGCCGCCATGCGGTCTATCACCGCGCCGAGCGTCTCGGTGTGCAGTGAGGCCCCGCCGCGATGCGGGATATGGATCGCCACCCATTCGTCGATGCGCGCCACCAGCTCGGTCCGCCGGGCGTCGATATCTTCCACCAGCCCGATATGGTCGGCCACGCGCTGCGGTGTGGCTCCGGCGGCGTGTGCCGCCTCCTGTGCCCGATGCCTGCCCTCATGGCATTGCACCAGGTCGTGGGCCGCGGCCAGCACCTCGCGATCGGGGTGGGCGGCGTCGGAAGGATCGGTGCAGAGTGTGGAGACCGGTTCCTGGAAGGCGCGCAACAGCATTCTGGGCGATGGTAGCTCGGCTCCGTACCCCGTACCGGTGTAGTCCGTTGCCATATTTCCCACCCTTAGCCAGTGCAGTTTGGATGCGCCAGAGCCGAGGAGGTTTCGGGGAGGGGCTCCCCTCGGCTCCGGCGCAGGCCCGCATGCCGGGACGCACAGCCCACCACAAACGGCACGGTGAAGAAACCGGGAAATTCGCGACGGTGCGATGGGGAGACTGTCCGAAATACGGGACTATTTCAGGAAAGCGCGATAGTCGGACGGGCGCAACCAAACGGCGCTCGATCGGCGAACCTGGCGGAGAATCGTTATACAGCATTACAACTGAGTCACGTGGGGGTTGTGAAAGGTGGCTGATCGACACCTCTTCGGGGGTGCATCTGCACGGGCTGGTCGGTCGGTTCCAGGCCGGTGCCGCGTTCGCCTCGATCGAGTCCGTTACTCAGGCTTATGAATAGCTATCGGCGCGGCGCGCCGGGAGCGCTGCGCGCCGCGCTCGATTAGCCTGGGTATTCGTGCCAGCCTATGCGTCCTCACCCGAGCTGCGCTTCGGATTCATGTTCGCGCTGGAAGACCCGGAGCGAATCGCCGAAGTCGTGCGCACCCTGATTGTTCGCCGGCGGGTGTCGGTGTTCCGGCTCGCGCACCTGTCCAATGATGACGGGCCGCCCGAACGCTATGTCGTGAACTGGGCTGCGGTACCGCAGATCTCGGTCACCACCGCCGCGCCGACCCCGGATGAGCTGCGTTCCTCGGGAACGATGCTGGTCAACGCGTTTCTGGGGGAAGACGGTGAAGTGAGCCTGTACGCGGCGGACGGACACGCCCCGAACTAGTGTGTCGGGCGACACACGCCAACTTAGTTACCTCTCAGCAACAGGCAAGGGCGCTGTAAGGGAGCCCCTGCAAGGTGGGTCACGTCGCCGGTCGGAAATCCCGGACGGAGGCGAACCAACAGAGAGGTTGAAAATAATGATCCCGGTCATCATCGATACTGGTAGCGCCGCCCTGAACGGGCTCTTCAACACCGGTAGCGCTGCACTCAGCGGTATCCTCAACACCCTGTTCACCGGCTCCTTCGGCGGCCGTTAAACCTCATCTCCCGGAAGGGTTTTCGGGATACCGCCCCGAGTGCGCACGCACTCGGGGCGGTTTGCGGTCGCGGTGGGGCGGCCGGGGTGAATTCAGAGTGCCAGGACGGGGGAGCGGCGGGCCTGCAGGATTTGTTCCAGTAGGGCAACGAGGATGGTTTTCACCGATTCCCGGTCGCGCGCATCGCAATCCAGCAATTGGATGGACGGGTCGATATCGAGGGCCTCGCGCACCTCGTCGAGTTCGAAGGCCGGTGCGGCCTCGAATCGGTTGACCGCCACCACGAATGGGGTGCGGCGCTGTTCGAAGTAGTCCAGTACCGGATAGCAGTCCTGGACCCGATCGGTGTCGACCAGGATGACGCCGCCGAGCGCACCGTCCAGCAGATCGTCCCAGAGGAATTCGAAGCGTTCCTGGCCGGGCGTGCCGAAGAGATAGAGCACCAGCGAGTGATCGAGGGTGATGCGGCCGAAGTCCAATGCCACCGTGGTGGTGGTCTTTCCGGTCGCGCGGCCGGGGGTGTCGACCCCGACCGAGACCTCGGTCATGGCAGCTTCGGTGGCGAGCGGCTCGATTTCGGAGATGGCGCCGATGAGCGTGGTCTTGCCGACGCCGAAACCGCCGCTGACCACGATTTTCACCGAGGAGGCGAGCGGGGCGGGGGCGGGAATGTCAGAGTGCCCGTACAAGATCCCGGATCCTTTCGATCGCGGAGGTGGACAGTTCACTACCCTGGCTCACCGCGACATGGCCGGCGGCGACCAGATCGCTGACCAGGACGCGCGCCACCCCGACCGGCACCCGCAGTGCGGCGCCGATCTCGGCGATGGAGTGCGGGCGCTGGCACAGCCGCACCACCCGTTCCAATTCGAAACGCAGTGGGGCGGACAGTGCGGCGGGTGAGGCGCGCACCAGGGTTTCGATGCGCAGTCCGTCGACCAGGGGTGTGGTGCGTCCGGCGGTCATCATGAAGGGGCGCACCACCTGTAGGTCGGCTTCCGCGGCTCCGGGCGAGGTGTCGATCTCATCGGCCGCGGCGCCCTGCCGCATCGGGAATCCGGTCATCATCCGGGCGTCGGGCAACCGGTGCGAATCATTCATCGGGCCAGCGATTCTCGCAGTTCGGTGATGAGCGCCGGGGTGAGCAGCGCGCCGGCGCGCTCGGCGAGCACGGCCATCTGATATCCGACCAGGCCCACATCGGCCTGGTGTTCGGCGATGACGCCGATGCAGCTGCCATTGGTCATCGCCGAGACCAGCAGGAACCCCCGCCCCATCTCGATCATGATGAGCCGCAGTCCGTCGAAATCGTAACTGCGCGAAGCGCTTCGACCGAGGCTGGTGAGCCCCGACACCATGGCCGCGAGCCGGTCGGCCCCATTGCGGTCCAGTCCCTGGGACATGGCCATGAGCAGCCCGTCCGAGGAGACCGCCACCGCATCGCGCACACCGTCGGTGCCGCGCACGAAATCGGCCAGCAGCCAATTGAACGCGTGCGGATCGGTGTCGGGGTAGTGGGTCGTCACCTGCGGTCCTCCTGATTCTTCGAGCCGGGTCGAGCCGATGCGCCCGTATCCTGCTGCGGCACAACGCATTCACCGCGCTGATGCCCGGCCCGGAACCCGGCTAGCATGCCGCGCACCGCTTCCGGGGTGCGATCGGCCTGCGGAACGGCGGGCGGGGACGGCGGTGCGGGTTGGGCGCCACCCGGCGTGACACCCGAATTCTCCCGAGTCTTCCGGCTGCGCTTGACGAGACCGTTTCGTGTGCGTTGCACCTGCGGGACGGATCCCGGAACATCAGCCGCCTCCGCCGGTGAGGGCGGCGTCGATCCCGGCGCGGACGCCACACCCGCGATGACGGCCCGCGCGGGGTCCACCGTCGTGCGGCGTCCGGCCGAACCGTCCGGGAATCCGGTCGCGGGCACCTCACCGATCACTTCGGATCCGCTGTGGCGGTTCGACACCGGTTGTCCCGCAGGGGGATCGGCTGGATCCGCGAGCGGGATGAGTTTGACGCCGCTGCCGCCGGTGGGGACCGAGCGCGCGCCGTTGGCGTATCTGTCGCGCGGGTCGGGCGGTTCGATGATGCCGCCGGTGGTCAGGCCGCCGGAGGTGAACGCGATGTGCGCATTGCGGCTCGTTTCACCCGAGGCGGCGAATACCGTTGTGCTGAACGGGAAGTCGCCGGTTGTCGTGGTCGGGTGCGGTTCAATGGATTCCGGGGCGGTCGCCGCGGCCAGTGCTCTGGCGGGACTGTGGCGGCCGTAGCTGGGCTCGGGCATATCGTCGGCGGCGGGAAGTGCCGCGACGGCAGCGTGTTTCGAGTCCAGGCCCGGGGTCGCGGCGATCGGGGGCGGGGCCTGATCGCCCAGCAGGGATTCGGGGATCAGCAGACGCGCCACCACACCGCTGACGGGGGAGACGGTGAGTTCCACTTCGATGCCGAGGCGTTTGGCCAGGCGGCCGACGACGAAGTGGCCGAGGTAGCGGGTGGGGGCCACCAGGAAGTCGGCTTCGCCGCGCAGGCGGGCATTGGCCACGGCGAGTTGATCGGCGGGCATGCCCACGCCGTGATCCACCACGGCGAGCAGATAGCGCGGGCCGATGCGGCGGCCGTAGATCTCCACTTCGAGATCCGGTGGGCTGAAGGCCAATCCGTTCTCGATGAGTTCGGCGAGCATATGCGCGAGCTCACTGACCGCGGATCCGGCGATGGCGGCATCGTCGACGCGCCGCATGATGACGCGGCGGTAGTCGTCCACCTCGGACAGGCCCGCGCGAATGACATCGGTGAGCGGAATGGACTGCGACCAGCGGCGCGGACTGGATTCGCCGACCAGCACCAGCAGGCTTTCGGCATTGCGGCGCATGCGGGTGGCCAGATGGTCGAGCTCGAAGAGGTTGGACAGCGCGCTGGGATCCAGTTCCTCGCGTTCGAAATCGCTGATCAGGCCGAGCTGGCGGCGTACCAGGTTCTGATTGCGGCGGGCCAGGTTGGCCAGTGATTCGGTGGTGTTGCGGCGCAGCCGGGCCTGGGCGGAGGCGAGTTCGAAGGCGGTGGCCTGGACGCGGTCCAGCGCCGTTGCCACCGAGGCGATCTCGGCGCCCGCGGCGGCGTTGGCGCGCACCGGTTCGGGTGGTTCGGGATCCTCGACCGCACTGTCGTGCCAGTCCGCCACCAACCGCGGCAGCCGCTCGTCGGCGACCGCGTCCGCCTCCCGGGCCAGCTCGGCGAGGGGTTGCACGATGGCCCGCACGGTCGTCACCACCAGCGCCACCATGGCCGCCACCGCGAGCAGTGCGGCCAGCGCGTACACGCCGAGCACCGTCGCGGCGTCGCGGCGCAATTCGGCGGCGCGAGCGTGGATCTCATCGCCGATGCCGCGCTGCACCCCGCGTTCGGCATCGATGACCGAGGTCATCTGCCGCCACCAGTCGGCCGGATTCACCGGTTCGGTCAGTGGTCCGCGCACCGATGCGATGGCGATCGATTCGGATTCGGCGGCCCGCACCGATTCATCGGTGCGCATGGCGGTGTACAGCCGGGACCGCTGTTCGGGGGTGGCCTCGCGTTCGAAAGCCGCGACGGCGCCCTGCTTTCCGGCGCGAATATCGAGGAACTGCACGTATTCACCGGGCCCGAACCCGCCCGCGGCGAAGACGCCGTTGAGGAAGCCGCGCTGCTGCGCCGTGTACTCCTTGACGTCGCCGAGCGCGTACAGCGTCTGCAATCCGCGCCAGAGTTGGGTATCGCGGGCGTTGTCCAGTCCGGGCCGCGCCTGATTCAGGGCCAGGATCGCACCGGTGTAGAAGGTGAACGAGGCCGCTCGATCGATATGGCGGGCGTCGACGTCACCGCGATTGGCGCTGAGCCCGGACAGCCGTCCCAGCGCATCGCGCACCTGCGCCGATCCGGGCGCACCGGTGCTCAGCACCCGATTCAATTGTTGCAGCGCGCCATCCACCGCGGCGCGCTGTGCGGTGACCGCGCCGCGCGCGGAATCGTCACCGCCGAGCAGACCGTTGGTGAGACCGCGTTCGCGCTGCGCCTCGTGCACCAGATCCTGCACCGCCAGCGCGAGATCGACCGCGTGCGTGGTGGATCCGGTATCGCGATAGCGCGTCACCTCACCGGAGATGATGACGGTGAGCAGGGCCAGCACCAGCACCACCGAGAGCAGCAGAATGCGCCGCAGTCGGGCGCGAATAGTGCGCGGCCGGATGAATTCCAATGCGGGCGTGAGTTTTACGTTACCGCGCTGCAACAATCGCGCCGGACGCATATTCACACACACTCCTGAAAATCGAGCTTCCGCACTGCCCAGGACCGGGTGCACAGAGAATTACCAGCAAGATGTCAGAGGCAGATGTGGTCTTCGCGTCCAGGGGAAGACAATGGGGTGAACAACATCGAATTCACCTGTCGGTACACGGCCGAATTGCGGCCGTCCGCGATTCGAAATCGCCGCGAATCACGAAAGCGGATGCGCCGCGGCCTCGTAGATGCGCCGCACCACATCCTCGATATCGGGTTCTTCGATGGACAGATCGCGCACCTCGGCCCGCGCCGACACCGCCGCGAGCAATTGCGCCGCCGTGGTGATCTCGGTGTCGAAGGCGAGTCGCTGGCGCATACCGCCGCCCTCGCTGGCGAGCAGTTTCGCGCCCGGCAGATCGGTGAGATCGGTTGTGGGTTCGGCCAAATCGACGGTCAGCACCCGATGCGCGCCGACGGTGGCGGCCAGTCCGGTCAGCGAACCGTCGTAGACCAGGCTGCCGTGATCGACCACCAGCACCCGTTCGCACAGCCGCTCGATATCGCCCATATCGTGCGTGGTGAGCAGCAGGGTGGTGCCGCGGCTGGTGCGCTCATGCCGCAGGAATTCGCGTAATCGCTGTTTGGACAGCACATCCAGGCCGATGGTCGGCTCGTCCAGGATCACCAGTTCCGGTGAATGCAGCAGTGCCGCAGCCACTTCCGCGCGCATGCGCTGGCCCAGTGAGAGCTGGCGCACGGGAGTGTCGAGGGTGCTGCTCATCTCCAGCTGTTCCACCAGCTCGTCCGTGCGCCGTCGCGCCGTGCCCGGTTCCAGCCGGTGAATGGCCGCCAGGATCGAAAACGATTCGCGCAGTGGCAGATCCCACCACAGTTGCGAGCGCTGCCCGAACACCACCCCGATGCGCGCCGCCAGTTCGCGGCGCTGCCGCACCGGATCGAGCCCGCAGGTGCGCAGTCGTCCGGCGCTGGGCACCAGAATGCCGGTGATCATCTTGATGGTGGTGGATTTGCCCGCGCCGTTCGCGCCGATGTATCCGACGGCCGCACCGGGTTCGATCCGGAAGCTCATATCGTCGACCGCGGTCAGCACCTCGCGCCGCCGTCGCCAGCGTCCCTGTTTCCGGCTCAGGACGAAAGTCCTTGTCAGTCCGGCAATGTCGATGATGGGTTCGCTCATCCGCCGCCTCCCTGATAGTGCCTGGTGCCCAGCCGCCACGATGTCAGCGCGATCACCCACACCCACGCCGCCGCCAGCGGGGACGCCCAGGCCAGCCACGTGGTCAGCGGTGGCGATCCGGGCAGATCCAGCAGGGCGATGGTGGGCAGATAGGAGCTGAAGGCGACCGGAATGAGAAATCCGAAGATGAGTTTCATCGGTGTGGGGAATACCGAGGCCGGTTGCATGGACGCGTATGAGCCGCCGTAGGTGAAGGCATTGGTCAGTTCGGCCCCGTCGATGAGGAAGAACTGCACCCCGGCGGCGGTGATGAAGAGTCCGGCGAAGATCGTGATGCCGGATATCAGGGTCACCGTGAAGAGTGCGAGATGCGCTGCGGTCCAGTCGATGTCATTGCGGGCGATGCCGAATCCGAGCACGGTGGCCGCCACCGCGATGCGCGCCACCCGGCGCAATGCGATATCGCTGGTCATGAGTTGCAACAGCAGCGGTTGCGGGCGCAGGTAGAAGGCGTCCAGTTTGCCCATGCGGATATAGGTGGGCAGCGTGTCCGCGTGCCCGACCAGCATGTCGGCGATGGCGAAGCAGGTATTGCTCATTCCGAACAGCAGCAGCATCGAATTCAGGTGCAGTCCGCCCAGTTGCGGCACATTGTGGAAGATCACCCACATTTCGCCGAATTCGACGAGCCCGATCAGGAAGGCGCTGAACACATCGGTGGCGAAGGACAGCGGATAGGCCCGCTGCGCGCGTAGTCGGGAGGCGAGTACGGCGCGATAGGGCGCGAATCGCGAGGGGCGTAGCCCGTCAACCACCCTGCACCTCCAGTTTCCGGCGGCCCGCGCGCAGCAGCAGTTGCCCCAGCGCCGTCAGGGTGGCGAGCCAGAAAGCCTGCGCCAGCACGATTCCCATCGCCGCCATACCGGTGGTGCGGCCGGACAGCACATCGATGGGCCATTGCAGCATGGAGGGGAACGGGGTGCAGTAGGCGATGGTGCGCAGCCAGTCCGGGAACAGGTGCACGGGCGCGAACAATCCGGCCAGGAATGTCCCGCAGATCATGTGCAGGGCCCGCAGTCCGCGCGTTTCCACCAGCCAGAATCCGGCCAGGCTCACCGCGAACATGGACAGGAACGACAGCGCGATGGCCATCGCGAGGCTGAAGATGCCCAGAAGGTACGGTCCGGCGGTGGTGGGCAGCGCCAATCCGAAGGTGAGCGCGCCGACCAGCATGCTGGGCAGTCCGCGCGGCAGCAGCGAATAGGTTGCCCGGCCGATGTATTCGGCCAGGTGCGCGCCCTGGATATCGATGGGCCGCAGGAAGTCGATGGCCACATCGCCGGTGCGAATGCGTTCCACGATATCGGGCAGGGTCCAGAACGCGATGGCTCCGAGCAGCCCCTGGGACAGCCAGATGAACGCGCCGATGGTGCCTCGGTCGTAGCCGCCGAAGCCGTTATTGGCGTGCACGGCGGCCATCAGCACGGCCGCGCGGACGAAGCCGAACACCACGTTCGTGATGAGTCCGGCCAGCATTGCCAGGCGATAGTGCGACTGCCTGCGAAATCCGGCTTTGACCAGTTGCCAGTAAACCCCCACGTCGGCACGCACAAGAAGTTCACCTTACCGGACCCGGCGAAACCGGCAATGCCGCTGCCCCGCAGCGGTTTTCCAGCGAACCGCGAATCCGGGCGAAGGCGCACCGGGTGTTCGCGAGGTCTTCATCCTGAGGGGTTTGCTTCGTCCGGTTCGCCGGGGGTTATGCTCGTGCTGTCCCGGGCGAGACGATCGTCACTTCTGTCCGGTTCGGTGTGTGGCCCGCGCGATGGATTGCGCGAGATTGCCCGGTTTCGCCGAAAACCCTCCGCGGCGCGAGCGATGGATGGTAGAAACGTCACTGTTTCACTTTGCTCCGACGCTAGGACGATCGATGACCGTGGCCGAGACGACTGTTTTCGAGACGCTCGAATCCAACGTGCGCGGTTACTGTCGTGCCTGGCCGACGGTGTTCGACACCGCGCGCGGCTGCTGGCTCACCGATGAGAACGGTAAGGAGTACCTGGACTTCTTCGCCGGTGCGGGCTCGCTCAACTACGGGCATAACAACCCCGTGCTCAAGCAGGCCCTGATCGACTATCTGGTCGGGGACGGCATCACGCACGGGCTGGATATGTCCACCGTCGCCAAACGTCGTCTGCTGGAGACCATCCGCGATGTGCTGCTCATCCCGCGCGGGATGGAGTACAAGGTGCAGTTCCCCGGCCCCACCGGCGCGAACGCCGTGGAGGCCGCACTCAAGCTGGCGCGCAAGATCACCGGGCGCACCGCGGTGCTGAACTTCACCAACGCCTTCCACGGTATGACCCTCGGCGCGCTGTCGGTCACCGGCAATGCCGCCAAGCGCGCGGGCGCGGGCGTACCGCTCATCCACGCCACCCCGATGCCCTACGACGGGTATCTCGAAGGCGTCGACGACTTCTCATGGATGCGCCGCACCCTGGACGACAGCTCCTCGGGCATCGACAAGCCCGCCGCGGTGATCGTGGAAACCGTGCAGGGTGAGGGCGGGGTGAACGTCGCCCGCGCCGAATGGCTGCGCGCCCTGGCCGATATGTGCGCCGCGCGCGGCATTCTGCTCATCGTCGACGATGTGCAGATGGGTTGCGGGCGCACCGGACCGTTCTTCTCCTTCGAGGTCGCCGGCATCCAGCCCGATATCATCACGCTATCGAAATCCATTGGCGGCTATGGCCTGCCGATGGCGCTGGTGCTGATGAAGCCCGAACTCGACCAGTGGACACCGGGCGAGCACAACGGTACGTTCCGTGGGAACAATGCCGCCTTCATCACCGGTGAGGTCGCGCTGCGCGAGTACTGGACCGGTGCGGGCATGGAAGCCGCCACCCTCGCCAAGGGTGAGCACATTCGCACACACCTCACCGCCATGACCGAAACCTTCAGCGGCACCTCCACCCGGGGCCGCGGCATGGTGCACGGCCTGGTGTTCGACGATGCCTCGCAGGCCGCCAAGGTCAGCAGCATCGCCTTCGAACTCGGTCTGCTGGTGGAGACCTCCGGTTCCAATGACGAAGTGGTGAAACTGCTGCCGCCGCTGGTCGCCACCGAGGACGAACTCACCCACGGGCTCGGACTGCTGACCCGGGCGGTCGAGATAGTGCGCGACGCGCACTGAATAACCCGGTGCGCCATGCCGATCGAGCGGCGCACCCCCTGAACGTCGTCACCGCCCACACCGGTGCCGACCCTGATGCCGGGCTCCCAGCTGCGGAGGGAGCCCGGCATCTCCTATTTCCGGATGCCCTCGCGACCGCCGCGCGCTAGCCGAGTTTGCGCAGGAACCATTCCAGCAGTTGCTGTTCGGATTTGGGGCCCAGATGCGGGTCCGCCTGCGGCAGTGCGCAGAAGATGGCGGCGGTATCGAATTCGTCCGGCAGTGCGAGCAGGCACGCACGACCGTTCTGGGTCTGGTCCGGATCCGGATAGCAGTAGTACCGACCGACCAATTTGCCTTCCTGCCGCCAGACCGTATCGCCGCGCTCCGGCCCGCCACCGCAGGCATGGCCTTTCAGCAGATCCAGATCCTGTTGATACAGCTGGGTCGCCGAGGCCCGATCGGCGAAACCGAGGAAGCCGGTCACCGGAAAGCCGTTGGCGTTCACACAATCCACCGTGGCATTCGCGGCCGAACCCTGCGGCACCTCGCCGTGGCGGCAATTCCCGGTGCGCCAATCCTTGCCGAGATCGGTCAGCAGTTTGCGATCGGCGGGGGAGAAGACATCCGGATCGCGGGCGCGGTCGGCGGAGCGGAACTGCCAATAGTCCTGCCGCGCTTCCCAATCGCGCAGCGGCTGATCGGACACATCGTCCCAGAGGTACATGGCCATGGCCGGAATCTCCTCGTTCGTCACGATGAACGCGGGCTTTGGGGCCGGGCCGATCTTGGTATTGGTGTAGCAGCCGCGCCGCCCCACCTCCTTGCCATCGCGCGTGGACGGCGCGTCCACGCCTGGCGGATCACCCGGGCACGCACTGAGTTTGGTGACGTCCAGCACCGAGGTGTAGTACTCGTGCAGTTTGTCGGCATCGCGAAAACGCCAGAACCGGACGCCGGGATTGCCCGCGTGATAGTTCACGGCGCAGGACAGGATCGCCAGACTGTACTCGTCGGGCTCCTCGTGCACGCAGTTCGCGCGATTGAACGCCGGACGTTCGGTGAACGCCAGCAGATCGATATCGGCCTGCGTGAGCGCGCCGGCGTTCGGCACCGCGTGCCCGGTCCGAAGCGGCTGCGCCGCGGCCCATCCCGCGAACCCGAGCGCCGCCACGACCAGCGCGGTGACCGCGCCCAGCAGCACCGGCCGAGACGGGCGGTGGAACCGGCTCGTCACCCGGCGCGCCACGGCGGAGGTTGGGGGCTCCTGCGCTGTCCCCGAACCATTTCCGGGCTTCGGCCGCGGCTCGGAACCGGAACCGCGCTCGGGTGCGGCCGTCGAATCCGTCGGCATATCCCGCGGCGCGGCAGCGGGTTTCGTTTCGTCGCCGCATTCGGAGTCCGCGCCCGTGAGGGTGGGCTCGCCCGGCTCCGGTGGTGCGGTGAGGGCGGCGCGTGCGGCTTCGGCCAGATCGCCCGCGGTGCGGTAGCGCCCGGACGGGTTCTTGGCCATACCGCGCGCGACCACGGGATCGAAGGCCGCGGAGACGGTGGGACGGACCAGGCTGGGGCGGGGGACCGGGTCGAAGAGGTGGGCGCGCATGATCTGTGCGTCCGTATCGCCGATGAAAGGTCGTGTACCGGTGAGGCATTCGAACAGCACGCAGGCCAGGGCGTAGACGTCGGCGGCGGGGGTCAGGTCGCGGGAGGAGAAGCGTTCGGGGGCCATATAGCCGAAGGAGCCGACCGCGGAACCGTCGGCGGTGAGCGTGGCATCGGTGGCGGACTGGGCGATGCCGAAATCCACCAGGTAGGCGAAGCCTTCGGTGGTGAGCAGGATGTTGTCCGGCTTGATATCCCGGTGCAGCAGGCCGTCCGTGTGCGCGGCGTCCAGCGCCGCCGCCACCTGCTCGATGACCGCGACGGCGCGCTCCGGTGTGTCATATCCGATGCGGCGCAGTCGATCACGCAGGCTCTCCCCGTCGACCAGGCGCATATCGATGTAGAGGTGGCCGTCGATCTCGCCGTAATCGTGGATCGGAATCACATGCGCCTCGCGCAGCCGGGCCGCCGCATGTGATTCGCGCTGAAAACGCCTGCGGTACACCGGATCCTCGGCCAGCCGCGCGGGCAGCACCTTGATCGCGACGGTGCGATCCTTGACCGTGTCGTAGGCCTGATACACCTCGCCCATACCGCCGCGGCCGATCAGCCGATCCAGCCGGTAGGGCCCGAAACGAGCCCCGACGACCGGCGCGCGCTCCGGATTCGTCATATCCGCCTCATCCGAAATTCTGCTGGAACCAGGACTGCAGTGCCGCTTCGTCTTTCGGGCCATTCTCCGGGGAATCCTGCGGCAGCACACAGGTGATGACGAACAGGCCGAGTGTGCTGTGCACCGCCACCAGGCAGGTTTGCGCCGGATCGGAGGAGGCGTCGACGAAGCAGAAGAACCGCCCGGCCTGCCCGGAACCCTTGCGCCACACCGTATCGGTTCCCGCACCGCCCCCGCAGGCGTGCCCCGGGAACTGGCTCAGATCCCCCTGGTACAGCACATCGGCCGAACGCTGATCCGGGAAGCCGAAGAAGCTCACCCCGGGCGCGCCGATCTTGCTGCCGCACAACAGGTATGCGTTCGCCAGCGATCCGGGCGGATCGGCATGCCTGCAATTGCCCGCCCGGTAATCCGGGCCGGTATGCGTCAGCAGCGCCCGGTCTTCCGCGCTGAGGAAATCCGGATCCTGGGTGGCATCGGTGTGGAACTGCCCGCCGTTGTTCTTCGCGCGATAGTCGCGGAACGAGGTCTGGTCCGGACCCGCGTAGATATAGACGGCAATCGCCGCCAGTGCGGTATCGGTAACCACCAGGGTCGGTTTGGGCGCGTTCGGGGTTTCGGCCTTATTGGCGAAGCAAGCTTTGCGGCCCACCTCCTTACCGTCGCGCATGGACGGTCCATCGTTTCCGGCGGGATCGGCCGGACAGCTGGTGAAGTGCAGGGTGGACACCATCGTCCGGTAGTAATCCCGCATGGCGTCGGTGCTGCGGAAGCGCCAGAAGCGCGCGGCCGGGGTGGAGGAGGCGGGCACCGCCGCGCACAGGAACACCGCGACGGTGGTGGAATCGGGGCGTTCATGGTTGCAGTTCTGCCGCTTGTACGCGAGACCGTCCACCTTCGCGAGCAGTTCGATATCGGCCGGGGTCAACGCGGTGTCATCGGCCACCGCGATACCGGAATCATGTTTGGACGCCACCGCCCACCCCGCGAAACCCAGTGCGGCGGCGACCAATACGAGCACACCCAGTACCGACACCAGGCGGCGCAGGCGTCCCGCACGCGGACCCGAGCCGCCCGCGCTGGTGACGGTCCGTTCCTGCGCGGCCGTATCCACCGGTGCGGTCACCGCCGACGCACCCGGATCGGCGGGACCGAGCGCCGCGCGCGCGGCGGCGGCCAGTGCGCCCGCGCTGGGGTAGCGCTCCTGCGGACTCTTGGCGAGCCCGCGCGCGATGACCGGATCGAAGGTCGCGGGCACCGAGGCGCGCACCCGGCTGGGGCGGGGCGGTGTCTCGAACAGGTGCGCCCGCATGATCTGGGCGTCGTTCGCGCCGGTGAACGGCCGCACGCCGGTGAGACATTCGTAGAGCACGCAGGCCAGCGCGTACACATCGGCGGCGGGCGTCAGCTCGGTGGCGGCGAAGCGTTCGGGGGCCATGTAGTGATAGGACCCGACCGCCGAACCATCCTTGGTCAGGGACGGATCGGTGGCCGACTGCGCGATGCCGAAATCCACCAGATACGCGAAGCCGTCCCCGGTCAGCAGAATATTGTCGGGCTTGATATCGCGGTGCAGCAGGCCGTCGTGATGTGCGGCGTCCAGGGCCGCGGCGATCTGCTCGATCAGCCCGACCGTGCGCTCCGGCGATCCCGGTCCGGCATCGCGCAGCAGCGCACGCAGGCTGTCCCCGTCCACCAGGCGCATATCGATGAACAGTCGCCCGTCGATCTCGCCGTAATCGTGAATGGGAATCACATGCGCCTCGCGCAGCCGGGCCGCCGCATGGGATTCGCGTTGGAAGCGCTGCCGATACATCGGATCCTGGGCCAGCCGCTCCGGCAGCACCTTGATGGCCACCGTCCGGTCCTTGACCGTGTCGTAGGCCTGATACACCTCGCCCATGCCCCCGCGCCCGATCAACCGGTCCAGCCGATAGGGGCCGAACCTGGATCCGACGGTGAGCGGGTGATGCGGACTCGTCATGGCGTTTCGGCTCCTCGTCGCGGATCCATTGTGGCAGTCCGTGAATCCGGCTGATCAAGAATCACATGGATTACAACCGGTGACGAGCCGGGCGCGGGGCGGCAACCTCGAACGAGGCGGCCGTGGGTTGCGGTCGCCCGGTCCCCGTCCCCCATTCGCCCGAGGTGCTTTCGTGTCCTCAGTTGCCGTACAGGCCCGGCCCATTGCCGTCCGGCCTCGTTTGGCGCGCCTGCCGCGCCCGCCCGCTTCCTGGGTTCGGTTGATCAGTCCGATCCTGTTGGTGGCGCTGTGGCAGGTCGCCAGCGCCACCGGAGTGCTGTCCGAGCGGCTGTTGGCCTCGCCGGTCACCGTGGTGCACACCGCCGGTGACCTGCTGTCCGACGGCACCCTCGTGGACGCGCTCACGGTTTCGCTACAGCGGGCCGCGGTCGGCTTCGCCATCGGCGCGATCGCCGGTATCGCGCTGGCGCTCGCCGCCGGGCTGAGCCGGGTGGGCGAGAATCTGGTCGACCCGATTCTGCAGATGCTGCGCACACTGCCGTTCTACGGGCTGATCCCGCTGTTCATCCTGTGGTTCGGAATCGGTGAACTGCCCAAGATCGTGCTGGTGGCGTTCGGCGTGGCGATTCCGCTGTACCTCAATACCTTTGCCGGAATCCGCAGTGTGGACGGCAAACTCGCCGAGCTCGCGCAGGTGCAGCAGCTCGGGCGGGCCGCGCTCATCCGGCACATCGTGCTGCCGGGCGCGCTGCCGCAGGCGCTGGTCGGACTGCGGCAATCGCTCGGGGTGGCGTGGCTGGCGCTGATCGTCGCCGAGCAGGTCAATGCGGATGCCGGGCTCGGCTACATGATCAACAACGCGCGCGAATTCCTGCGCACCGACGTGATCGTGGTCGGATTGCTGGTCTACAGCGTGCTCGGACTGCTCACCGACGCCTTCGTTCGGCTCATCGAGAGAAGGGCGCTGTCATGGCGACGCGGCTTCCTGGCAACGTAGCGACCGATACCGCCGCCCGAGTTCGCGGTCTGGTCAAGGACTTCGGCGAACGACGGGTGCTGCACGGCATCGATCTGGATATCCGGCCCGGCGAGTTCGTGGCGCTGCTCGGTCGCAGCGGCTCGGGCAAGTCCACCCTGCTGCGCGCGCTCGCGGGACTCGACAAGGCCACCGAGGGTGAGCTCACCGTCCCCGGTGAAGTGGCCGTCGCCTTTCAGGAACCACGCCTGGTGCCGTGGAAGCGGGTCGCCGCCAATATCACTCTCGGTCTGCGGCAACCGAATCCGAAGCAGGCCGCGGCCGATGCCCTGGCCGAGGTCGGGCTGACCGAGCGTGCCGACGCCTGGCCGCTGACCCTGTCCGGCGGTGAGGCGCAGCGAGCCTCGCTGGCCCGCGCCCTGGTGCGGGAACCGGATCTGCTGCTGCTGGACGAACCTTTCAGTGCGCTGGATGCCCTGACCCGCATCACCATTCACAATCTGGTGCTCGAGCTGTGGGGCAAACATCAGCCCGGCGTACTGCTGGTCACCCACGATGTGGACGAGGCGCTGCTGCTCGCCGATCGCGCCCTGGTGCTGGCCGACGGCCGCATCGCCCGGGAACTGCGCATCGAGCTGCCGCGCCCGCGCCGCCGTGACCACCCCGAATTTCTCGCCCTGCGAGCGAACCTGCTCGCGGAACTCGGCGTGACCCCGGAAGGAACCGCATGAAACCCGTCACCAGACGCCTGTTCGCCGCACTGGCGGTCACCACCGCCCTGGTCACCGCGGCCTGCGGCAGTGGTGACGACAACACCAAGGGCGTGAATGCCGATGGCTCGGTGGATCTTTCGCAGGTGACCCTGCATATCGGTGACCAGAAGGGGCAGGCGTTGCAGGCCCTGCTCGAGGTGTCCGGGGAGAGCAAGAACCTGCCCTACAAGCTGGAATGGTCCACCTTCACCGCCGGTCCGCCCATCCTCGAGGCCATCAATGCCGGATCGGTGGATCTGGGCGGCGTCGGCAATGCCCCGCCGGTCTTCGCGGCGGCCGCGAAATCGCAGATCAAGATTGTCGCCAGTTATTCCAGTGGATTGCAGGGCCAGGCCATCCTGGTGCCCAAGGACTCCACGCTGAAGGATCCGAAGGACCTGCGCGGCAAGAAGATCGCCGTCACCAAGGGCAGTTCGGCGCATCAGCACCTGCTGGCCGTGCTCGCCAAGAACGGGCTCACCTTCGCCGATATCGAACCGCAATACCTGCAGCCCGCCGATGCGCTGGCGGCGCTGTCCACCGGACGGGTCGACGCCTGGGCGGTGTGGGATCCCTATGTGGCACAGGCCGAGCACGACGGCAATCGGGCGCTGGTGACCGGTGAGGGCTATGTGCGCGGTGACGCCTTCTTCGTGGCGGGCACCAAAGCCCTTGCCAATAAAGCCAGTTCGGCGGCGCTGAAGGATCTGCTGATCCGCATCCAGCGGGCGCACGCCTGGATCAAGTCCAATCCGGAGACCTGGGCCAAACAGTCCGCCGATATCACCGGCGTGCCCTACGACGTCACCCTGGTCGCGGTGAAACGCGCCTCGTACCAGCATCATCCGCTCGATCAGGCGACCATCGCCGAGGAGCAGGCGGTGGCCGACGCGTTCACCGACGCCAAGCTCATTCCGAGCAAGGTGAACATCGCCGACTTCGTCGACACCCGCTTCAATGACCGCTTCACCTCCTGAGGAGATCGAATGAGCCTGTCATTCCACTGGTTTCTGCCCACCTCCGGTGACTCGCGCGGCCTCGTGGTCGGCGGGCACGGCACCCCGATGTCCGGTGATCGCCCGGCGTCGCTGCACTATCTGAATCAGATCGCGGCGGCCTCGGAGACCAACGGCTTCGAAGCGGTGCTCACCCCGACCGGCTCCTGGTGCGAGGACGCCTGGCTGACCACCGCCATGCTGGCCGGGACCACCGAATCGCTGAAATTCCTTGTCGCACTGCGCCCCGGACTGGTCAGCCCCACCCTCGCCGCGCAGATGGCGGGCACCTTCCAGTGGCATTCCAACGGGCGGCTGCTGCTCAATGTGGTGACCGGCGGCGAACCGGCCGAACAGGCGGCGTTCGGCGACTTCGCCGATAAGGAGACCCGGTACGCGCGCACCGGGGAATTCCTGCACGTGGTGAAGTCGCTGTGGAATTCGCATGAGCCGTTCTCCTTTGCGGGCGAACATATTCGGGTGGAGAACGCGCTGCTGTCCAACCATCCGGACCCGGTGCCGCCGGTGTTCTTCGGCGGATCCTCCGCACCCGCCGGGCCGGTCGCGGCCAAATACGCCGACACCTACCTCACCTGGGGTGAACCGGTGCTCGCGGTGAGCCGCAAACTGGAGTGGATTCGCGGGCTCGCGGTCGATCACGGGCGAAAGCTGGACTACGGCTTGCGCATTCACGTGATCACCCGCGATACCTCGGAGGAGGCGTGGGCGGTCGCGGACAAACTGCTCGCGGGCATCGACCCGGCCGATATCGAACGCGTGCAGGCCGCCCTCGGCAAGAGCGAATCCGAAGGTCAGCGCCGGATGAGCGAACTGCACAACGGCAGCGTCGACCGCCTTGAGATCGCACCCAACCTGTGGGCGGGCGTCGGCCTGGTCCGCGGCGGCGCGGGCACCGCCCTGGTCGGCTCGCACGCCGAGGTCGCCGAACGACTGCTGGAATACGCGAAGGCCGGTATCAGCCAATTCGTGCTGTCCGGCTACCCGCACCTGGAAGAGGCGTACTGGTTCGGCGAGGGCGTCCTGCCCATCCTGGAACGAAAAGGCGTGTGGCAGCACCCGAACCGCCGCCCCGCACCTCCCGCCGCCATCCCCTTCGCGGGCGCGTCCAGCAGCTAGCGGCGGAATTCCTCCACGGGATGGAACTCCGCGGCCCGGTCGCCGACTTCGTTGCGGTACCACCGTTCTCGGCGGTGGCGCTGCACGCGGACGGCGACCGTGTCCAGGCCGGGGATGACGCGGCGCAGGGTTTCCGCGCCGAAGAGTATGGGGGCCTGGGCGATCGGGTGCAGGATCCAGGGGAAGCGGTGTGGCATGCGGTGCCGGGCGTAGGTGCCCGGTGGGAGCCAGAATCCGGTGTAGCCGATCTGTACGCGATAGTTGAACTCGTCCCGAATTCGCTTGGGCCACGGGCTGTCCGGCTTCGGCTCGAAGGCGGGCAGGTACGACTCCACCAGTTCCTCGCCATCCGCGCCCGCGGTGAACGCGCGCTTGACGAAGGCGGCGAACATGAGCTGCACCGATTCCCGGAAATCACGCGGATACCAGGCGGGCTGCACGCCGAGCAGATGACCGACGTACCGCCAGAAGTGCAGCGTCGCTTCGATTTCGGTGATCGTGGTCTGATGCCCGACGCTCCACAGCGCCAGGCCCGGCACCACACTGCCGCCCATCAGGGTGAGTGTCGCATCGCCCACGCTGATCGGCACTCCCCAAGCGGCGTAATCCCATTCGGGCCGTTGCATGAGCTTGCGGCGAATGAAGACGTGCATGATGCGCACCCGCATGGCGGTCTGCCTGCCGCGCGCACCCGGATCAAGGCCGCCCGGATCGGAGACGTCGATCCAGAAGCGCACGGTTTCCAACTGCCGCTTATGCGCCTTGTCCCCGGCGTAGCCGCCCGCGTACGACAGCGGTTTGGCGATCGAACTCTCCGAATACATTTCCAGCGTGCTGGTGGTGGCGAAGCTGAAAACCGATGTGCCCCAGCGCCGGAACACCTTCGCACCCGCCGCGACCAACTCCGGATCGAACCATTCCGGCGGCGTCTCGAACTCCTCGAACAGCCGGACCAGTGTGGCGGGCGCGTCCGGAACCGATTCGATACCGTGCGCCAGCGCCCGATCCAGCATGGCCCGGCCCGCCGCCGGACCGAGTTCGCCCAGGTACACCTCGTCCACGAAAGCCTCCGCCACCGGATCGGCGTGGTAGTACGCCTCGCCGAACTCACGCACCAGCGCATCGGAGGGCTGTGGATCGAATCGGAAGAAAGCGCGCCAGATCCGCCGTGCGCGTTGGACACTGGGATCGTCGCGCCGCTCCCAGTACCGGAATTCCGTCGGAATGCGGCCCGCCGCCGCGACTTCCATGGCGGCCGGAACCTTCTCGCGAGTCATACTTCGAGGATAAAGTGAGTAGATGCTCACCTTCTACTCACTTTTGCGCACCGGGTCGGCGAATGCCTGACAACCCCGCTGTACAGCGCCGGAAGCCGAGTCAGGACCGCGCCCGGGAGACCCGCGAGCGGATTCTGGACTCGGCAGCTCAACTTTTCGCCGAGCACGGCATGGCCGAGATCTCCACCAATCGGATCGCCGCGCACGCGCACATCAGCATCGGCTCGCTCTACCGCTATTTCGACGATAAAGCCGCCATCATCGATGTGCTCCGCACCCGGCTGCTCACCGATTTGGAGGAGCGTTTCACCGAGGCGGTCCTCGGCAGCATCGGCCTGCCGCTGCGCGAATCGGTGGGTTCCAGCCTGCGCGTCATCATGCACGCCGTCGCCGACCGCCGAGATCTGGTGCGCGCCTTGGCCGCCGACGCCACCGTCGCGGGCATCGGCTTCGGCGGCCTCGAACGCCGCCTGCTCCTGCTCACCCGCGCCTACCTACTCCAGCAATTGGGCCCCCGCCCCGACGCCGAACTCGACACCCGAGCCTTCGTCATGGTCAACGCGGGCCTCGCCGCCAGCCTCCGCATGGCCCTGCAACCTCCACCCGGCCTCGACCCGGACCGCATCATCGAGGAAACCGCCACCATGCTCGGCGATTGGCTAACCGCCGCAACCTGATTCGCGTCTGCCGCGGCGAGGGCACATCAGGATCGGCCGGGGCGAATGCTGCCGAGGTGTCAGGCGGCGACGCGGGCGATGACCGGCCGCCACCAATCGAGGGGGTGCACGGTGAGGCCGATGACCTTGCCCGCGTCATCGGCTCGGCGCAGGGTGAGCGCGGCTTCGAAGTCCGGGTCGGCTTCGAAGGCGGTGATCTCGGCCGGAGTCATCGGGCCGCCCTGTGCGATCAGGGTGCGCTGACTCGACGGTGAGAGCGCCGAGGTGTGCGCCGCATCGGTTGCGGCGAGGTAGCGCTTGGCGGTGACGTGCAATTCGACCAGCCGGGCCACCCGGTCACCGAGCAGTTCACGCACCGCGTTCGCGCCGTGCACACCGTGGCCCGCGTCGTCGCCGGGGAACAGTACGTGGCCGATATCGTGCACGAGCCCGGCCACCTGGAGTTCCTCGTCATCGGGGTGCTGCTGCCGCAGGATCTCCGCGCACTGCCGGTCATGATCGAGGATGTCCACCGGATCGCCGCTGCGATCGGGCATATCCCAGGCGTCCTCGCAGTCGGCCAGCAGCGTCATCAGGTCATCCACCGTCGCGATATTCGTCACCCTGGTCACTGTGGCCCAGCATCGTGAACGACGGGTGAAGCCGTCGTATCGGCCCTGCTCGGCACGACGGCGAAGATGGTGGCGGGTCGCTGCGGGGTTGCGGTTGGGCATAGGGTTGTCCTATGACGCTGTCACCCAGGGTGCCCGATCTCGCCGCGCTGGATCTGCTGCTGTCGGTGATCGAACTGGGGAGTCTGGGTAGGGCGGCGAAGGCGCACGGGATCAGTCAGCCGTCGGCGAGTTCGCGGATCCGGTATCTGGAGCAGCTGGTCGGGGTGCCGGTGCTGGAGCGGACGACGCTGGGATCGCGGGCCACGGCGGCGGGGGCGTTGATCGCGGAGTGGGCGCGCGATGTGGTGGAGGCGGCGCAGCGGCTCGACGCCGGCATCGATTCACTGCGGGAGCAGCGGGATTCGCGATTGCGGGTGGCGGCGAGCCAGACCATCGCCGAGTACCTGTTCCCGAAGTGGTTGACCGCCTTGCGAACTCGTATGCCGGATATGTCACTCGCGCTGGAGTCCGGGAATTCGGCGGAGGTGGCGCGGGCGGTGCTGGACGGCCGCGCGGGCATCGGCTTCGTGGAGAGCCCGGCGGTGCCGGGGGAGCTGGAGACGCATCTGGTGGCCCGGGATCGGCTGGTGGTGGTGGTCGCGCCCGGTCATCGCTGGGCGCGCGGGCGGGACATCACCGCTCGGGAGCTCGCCGATACCGCGCTCATCTACCGGGAATCCGGATCCGGCACCCGAATCTCCTTCGAGCGAGCCATGACTCGCGTTATCCCGGACTGGCGGCTCGAGGTCGCGCTGGAACTGTCCTCGACCACCGCCATCAAAACCGCGGTCGCCGACGGTATCGGCCCGGCGGTGCTGAGTTCGCTCGCCGTGGCCGGCGAACTCGCCGAGGGATTACTGGTGTCGCCCGAGGTGACCGGTCTGGATCTGAATCGGGAGCTGCGCGCGGTGTGGCCCCGGGGCCAGCGCCTCACCGGCCCGGCCCGAGACCTCTACAGCATCGCTGGTCGCCCGGCGTAACACCGCTCACTTACCGCGCGCCCGTACGGTTTGCATAGCGAAGGCTCAAGTGCGCCAACGCCTCACGCGCCGGTCGCCAACGGGTTATGGTCACGACATGGTGCGATCAGCCGTCGCCGCCGACCCGGACGAGCCAGACACTCCGGGGTCCGCGCAGCGTCCTCATCTCGAGGTGGTTCCCACCGATCCGGAGGGGGAGCCGCCACCGCAGCCGCCGCTGGGCGCCAATCCGCTGGCCGCGGCCGATATCGCCCGACTACCGGCGGCGGCCCGGCATCGGATCGCCGCCTTCATTCATCTGCAGATCGCCGCGCTGGAGGAGATGCCGGATCCGCTGCCCGACGGCGATCCGAATCCCGAACCCGCACAGTGATTTCGCCGCACACGCGGCAATCGATAGAGCGTTACGCGCAGAAGTAACAGACGCCGTTCGCGGGCAACTGGATGAAACACTCCTGGCACAGCGCCTCGCGCACCGGCTCCGGCTTGACCTCGGCCTGGGGTGTGCTGATGGTCATGCTGCGCTTGGCGGCCACCTTCGGGGTGAGCGGGGGCACACCGCCGTCGGCGGGAATCGCGGCGCCGTAGAACTGGTAGCACTGCCAGCGGGCATAGGCCGCGTGCAATTCCAGATCGACCGGAATCGGCAGCCCCGCCAATTCGAGTACGTATTTGTAAGCATCACCCACGGTGTGGTTCTGTCGCACGCACAGCGCCGGCAGCGGCGGTTCGCCCGCACTGTGGCAGCGCCGGGCCACCTTGCGCAGGATGGCGTCCATCCAGGTGCGTGTCGGGGCCTTGGTGTGCACGCCGGAGACTTCCTGCACCCGCTCGGCGAGTTCGTTCACTGTGACGAAATGTCCGTACCCGGTTGCGGTTTCGGCCAATTCGGCGTGCGCTGCCAGCGCCCAAGCCACTGTCGCCTCACGGAACGGTACCGCGGTGCCGTCACCTGCCCGCCATGCTCCTGCCGTGGTGGCTACGGAATCCTTCATCACCTGTCCAAGTTATCGCGTCGGTTGCCGAACAAGCCAATGGCCTCCCGTATCGCGGCCCATCGGTCGGTGCGAATTCCGGCACGCGATTCGAGGGGGCCGAGAGATCGGTCTGCGATTTACCCGATGCATACCGACCGGTGTGGGGTGAGTTTACTTGCGCGGCAACGAGTTTTACTTCGTCGCACATACTACAACGATAGAATGGATTTGGTTCGGTCCGTCCCGACCCGTGGCTATCCAGCGGCTTTGGTGGCTCCGGACTGTGCCGCTCCAGACCCCGGCGGTTTCGACAGCTCGTTCGAACCTGCCCGAAGGGGGCGTGATGGACGGCACCGAGAACATCAGCGCCGGTATGGGATTCGACGGTGGCGCCGAATTCGATCATGTTTCCCCGAGCGCCCGGGTGACCCACCCCACTGTCATACCGCGCCCGAATTCCGACGCCATCGCCGGTGACGACGATTTCCGGCAATGGACGGTGGTCGCGGTAATAGTCGAAGCCGACCGAGTCGGACTGCTGCCCATCGGCATGGTCATGGCCGCGGACCTGGAACTCGCCGCCGGACAGGTGTGCGATCGATTGCCCGCGCCGGGCGGGGTACCCGGCGCGCGCTACCTGGTCGCATCGCCGTGCACCCTGGAAGTGGATATGCGCGCCGGACGCGTGGTCACCGTGCCGCAACTCACCTGGGTGAACCGCCTGAACTGGGATGAGAACGCCTGGGCGGGCACCGAATGGGTTCCGGCCGAAGGCGGACTGCGCATACTCGACCCCGAACGCTGGCGACCCGCACAGCGCCGCAGCGCCGGATTGTGAACAGCGCAGCGCGCCCAGGCTCCCGGTGGTTTCCGTCATATCGCATAAAGTGGCGCGAATACACCACGGTTCAGCAGCCGTGATCCGGCAGGCCGAACACGGACGGGAGCGAACCATGGTGTTCGACCGGCCGTGTTGTTCCGGCGGAACCCGATGAGCCCCGATCGTTCCGCGGTCGCCCGATTCCTTGCCGTGCTGCGCGAACTCGGCGCGGACGCCGAATCGGCCCCGGTGCACGGAGATCGCCTGTGCAGAGCCAGCGTTCGGGTACTGCCGGTGAGCGAAGCCGCGCTCACCCTCGCCATGCCGGAGAACCGGTGGGAGGTGCTCGGCGCGTCCGGTGCCGCCGCCGCACGGCTGGCTGATGCCCAGGCCGTGGTCGGCGAGGGGCCCGGACCGGAATCGAATCTGGCGGGCATACCGGTGCGCGTACCCGATTTCGGCGGCGCGGTGGCCGGGGGCCGCTGGCCGCTGCTGGCCCAGTGGGATCGACTGCCGCAGACCTTGGCGGCGATCTGCTCGGTGCCGCTGCGCCTGGGCGCGATCCGGGTCGGCTACCTCGATCTCATCGGCGCGGACGCGCTGCTCGGCGATGTCGAGGCGTATAACGATGCCGTGCGGATCGCCGATGTCATCACCACGGTGCTGCTGGCCGCACTCACCCCGCCGGAGCGCAATGGCGGCCGTGAACTCAACGGGCTCGCGCTCGGTCCCTGGTGGGAACAGTCGGCCTCCGCCCGCGAAATCCATCAGGCCACCGGAATGGTTGCGGTGCAATTGGATTCGACGGCTGCGGTGGCCTATGCGAGATTGGTCGGACATGCCTTCGCCACCGGCGCCACGCTCGGTGATACCGCCGCCGATGTGGTTGCCCGCCGACTGCGCTTCCGCCCGGATCCCGACCCCGACCCGGAACCCGTTCCCGAGCGCTGAACCCGCCCGCAGGAACCCGCCCTAGGATTGACGAGAGAAGAGGTGAGCCGAGGATGGCAGCTCGAGACGGTGCGGTGACCGCCGCGCTGGTACGGATGGTGGATACCCTGGTAATCGATTACGACCCGGTGGAGTTGACCCAGGAACTGGTCGACACCAGCATCGATCTGCTGCCCGCCGACGCCGCCGGACTGCTGCTGGCCGACAGTCACGGTGATCTCCAGGTATTCGCCTCCACCTCCGAGGAGACCCGGCTGCTGGAGTTGCTTCAGGTCGAATCCGCCGCGGGACCCTGCTTACAGGCGTATCGCACCGGCGAACAGGTGCTGGTCGAGGACCTCGAACGCGGCGCACAGCGTTGGCCCGCCTTCGCCGAACGGGCGGCCATGGAGGGCTTCCGCGGTGTCTGCGCCCTGCCGCTGCGCCTGCGCAACGATCGGATCGGAGCGCTGAACCTCTTCACCACCCGCGCGGGCTCGCTCGGCCCCGACGATGTGCGGATCGGGCAGGCGCTGGCCGATTTCGCCACCATCGGCATCGTGCACGCCCGCATTCTCGCCGACTCGCTGACGGTGAACGATCAACTCAGCATCGCGTTGAACAGCCGGGTGGTCATCGAACAGGCCAAGGGCATGCTCGCCGAGCGCGCCGACCTCGATATGGACACCGCGTTCGGGTCGATGCGCAAATACGCCCGCGACCACAATCTGCGCCTGGCCGATCTGGCGCGCGGGCTGGTGGATCGCACCGTCGATCTCGAAACCGTTCTCGCGCACGGTATTCACAAGTGATTCCGCTGTACGCGGATTCGCGCCGAGGATTCATTGCGGTTAACTCGCGATGCGGCCTGCGGTAGAATCCATACCGCACGTCGAGTGCTCCGGACCCCGGTGGTCGATTTGCGCACGGCAGGGACAGTGGTTGTCCGCCGACGCGAATATGGAGCACCACAATGCATTTCCGTAAGTACAGTCGTATGTTCCCCTGCACGAACAGCGCGACGGACTCGAATCCCGTTTCAGCGCAGGCGTCTACGCGATCTCCCGTGATCAATGTGCAATTCGGTCATGACGAACCGATCCCCGGCGACCGCGAGCATGACCCGGCTCGCATCGTGAATCAGCAGATCCAGTTCCTCGATGACCTCCGAAACCGCGATCCCGGCGGCGCGGACCTGGGCCGGACTCGATTCTCTGCGGTGCAGGACATCCCGCAGTTCGTACAACTCGACCTCGACGTCGAACAGTTGCCGCACCAGTCGCTCACTGGAATCGGCGAAAATGGCGGTGATCAACGGTGATTGCGACGTCGACCGTGTACCGGTGGGCGCCTGCGGTGCGCCCGATGCTGACAATCCAGGGTCCGACATTTCGTTCTCCTGGGTCGATCGCACGAAATCCCGAGCGACGCTGCGGAACTCGGCGCGAGAATGTCCCCAATACTACGCCCGTCCGTCGCCATGCCGTGGACCTCGTACAGGGTTGCACCACTCTGCCACGGCGGGGGAGGTGAGGGCATGGTGGGCATCGGGGCCGAGCAGGCCGTAATCGCCGCGACGGCAAGATCGATGGCACACGCGCGTCGCGATGCGGCAGCCGATATCGATGCGGATGCAGACGAGGCCGCACCGGACATCGGCTGGCCCGGTTTCCGGCTCGCGGTGAGTTTACTTGTGTGGCAACGCGTTTTATCTTTTCGGACACCGGGCCGCGCTAAGGTCGGAAAGGTTCGGTACCAACGCGCGAATCCGCCCGGGGGGCGCGATGAACAGCACCGGAAATAGCGGTGGCCGTGAGAGATTCGGCTCGTTCCCGGCTCCCGTCGAGGACGATCCCGGCGCTGCCTTCCGGCAGTGGACCGTGGTCGCGGTGCACGTCGACGCCGGACAGGTCGGTCTGCTGCCCATCGGCGTGGTGGTGGCCGCGGACCTCGCGCTCGCCGCCGGGCAGGTCTGCGAACGCGTCCCGGCCCCCGGCTCGATCGCCGGAACGCACTACCTCGTCGCCTCCTCCTGCGCACTGGAACTCGACCAGTTTCTCGGCAGGATCGTCGCGGTTCCGCAGGCCAGCTGGGTCAATCGCATGCAGTGGGCGGGCAATGCCTGGGTTCCCGGCGAATGGCTCCCCGCCGCAGGCGGCCTGGGCATGCTCGATCCGCAACGCTGGCGCACCACCCCGGGTCGCCCCGCGCGCTGAATCCTCTATAAATATGGAGGCGAGTGGATCGGCGGAAGGAACGCGAATGGGGCGAAACGTCGGCGCTGCGGGAGGGTCTGCCGATCGATCGGCCCGGCGCGGGGCGATCTGCGGTGCCGCCCTCGAACTCGCGGCCCAGGGCGGGAATCGGGCCGTCACCCATCACGCGATCGACGATCGGCTCGCAATCGCGCGCGGGTCGACCTCGTATTACTACCGGACCCGGCAGGAATTGTTGCGGGCGGCGGTGATTCACCTCGCCACGACGTCACGGCGGGCGTTCCAGGCCGCGCTGGGCGACGCGGATGCGAGCGTGCCCACGGTGGAATCGGCCGCGGATCTCATGGCGGGACAGCTCGATCTGCTGCTGGGGCCGCGCCGGCCGGACGCGCTCGCGCGCTATGCCCTGGCCGCCGATGCGGCGGGGGATGCGGAGCTGCGCGAGGCGCTGGCGGGCTGCCTCTTCTCGGTGCCCGCGGCCACCGGGCTGTTCGAGGCGCTCGCCGCGGCGGATTCGAAGCAGGTCCCGCCGAGCCGGAAACGGGCCGTGCCGGAGTCGGGTCAGCTGTTCGGCCCGGAGCAAGCCGCGCGGGATCTGGTCAGCCTGCTCGAGGGTCTACTCCTCGATCGTTTGCACGGCACGCGCTCGCTGCTCGGGCTGGAGGCCGGGACACCCGCGAGCCTGGCGGATCTGCGTCCGCCGGTGCTGCGCTGGCTCACCGTGCTGGGCAACGGGATTCGCTAGCGCTCCGGTAGGTGGTGGCGCAGCAGTACCGCGAGCTGATCGCGGGCGTCGTCGAACGGATGGCTGGATTTGAGCGCCCGGCTCTGCACGATCGCGCCCTCGATGACCGAGAGCAGCAGTCCCGATAGCGAATTCGCGGTGCCGCGGTCCAGGCCCGCGGCGACCAGGCCGTCCGCGAGCCGCGCGGTCCATTCGGTGAACGCCTGTCCGGCGGTGGCCTGCACCGAGAGGTCGAGTTCGTCCAGGGCGGCGGCCATCATGAACGAGCCCGCGCGATAGTCGCTGTTCTCCAGTCCCGTTCGCCAGAAGGCGAGCAGATCGTCCAGCCAGCGTTCGGCGGAGGGTGCGCCGGGCAGGGCGTCGGCCATCCGGCTCACATGCTGGTACACCACCCTGGACACGATTCGCGCCGCCGCCTCCACCAGTTCGCCCTTACCGGACGGGAAGTGCTGATACAGCGAATTGCGGGAGGCGTTACTGCGCTTGAGCAGCTCACTCAGCCCCGCCGCGTGCACTCCGTGCTCCTGCACCGTGGCGATGGTGCTCGCGATCAACCGTGCGCGCGGTCCCGCCGTCATGGAAAGTCCTCCAAACCTTGCTTGAACCGATCGGTCCATGTTAAACCTATCCCTGTGAACCGATCGGTTCACTTCGAGAGGATGACATGCCCGCGCACATCGCCACCGCAACGCCGGTAACCCACGCCACCACCCTGGGCCTCGGCGTATACCGTCCCCGCCGCATCGTCCCGAACGCGGAAATCGTCGACCGCATCGATTCCTCGGACGAATGGATTCGCACCCGTTCCGGGATCGAGGCCCGCCACTGGGCCGAAGCCGACGAGACCATCGTGTCCATGAGCACCGCCGCCGCCCGCGATGCGCTCGCCGCCGCGAACATTCCGGCCGAGCAGATCGATGCCGTCATCCTGGCGACCTCCTCGCAGATGGTGCTCGGCCCATCCGCCGGCGCGGTCGTCGCCACCGAACTCGGTATGCACGACACCGCGGCCTTCGACGTCTCGGCGGGCTGCGCGGGCTTCTGCTACGCGCTGGCCAATGCCGCCAATCTGGTGCGCGCGGGCCAGGCCCGGCACGTGCTGGTGATCGGCGTCGAACGGCTGTCGGACCTGCTCGATCCGACCGACCGCACCTGCGCCTTCATCTTCGCCGACGGCGCGGGCGCGGTCGTGGTGGGACCGTCCGATGTCGAGGGCATCGGGCCGGTGGCCTGGGGTTCGGACGGCAGCCAGACCGCGGCCATCAAGCAGGACAAGGACTTCGCGCAATACTTCGCCGAGGTCGCGGCTGCCGAGGCCAGCGGCGGCACCACCGAACGCCCGTACATCCGGATGAACGGCACCGCCGTATTCCGCTGGGCCGTCACGTTTTTGGAGAAGGCATGCCGGGACGCCCTGGACCGCTCCGGGGTCACCGTCGACGATCTCGACGCGTTCATCCCGCACCAGGCCAACAGCCGCATCACCGACGCCCTCACCCGCGCACTGCATATGCCCGACTCGGTGGCCATCGCCCGCGATATCGCCGAAACCGGCAACACCAGCGCCGCGTCCATTCCGATGGCGATGGAACAGCTGCTGCGCACCGGCGCGGCCAAGCCCGGTGACACCGCACTGCTGCTCGGTTTCGGCGCGGGCCTGGCCTACGCCGGTCAGGTGATCACCCTCCCGGCCATCCCCTCCTGACCGCTATCGCTTGCGCCGGGCGACCCACGCGCTCAATAGCACCGTGACCAGGCATACGGCGACGGCCGACTGCGCGAAATAGCTCGACGTGCGGTCGGAGTCGCTGTCCCACCTGACCACGAAGAAATACAGACTGATCGACACCAGCACGGCGGCAATGGCGGCGCCGACCACTCTGATTCCGATCGATGTCCTATTTCCCGATCCCCCCAAACGCATTACTCGACTGTAGCGATGCCGGGACGGTCTCGGGTGCCACGCTTCCCAGCCGGGACGCGGCGGGGAAAGCGCCGTTAGATAGCCGATAAGCTGCTGGAACTATGGCCCTGAGCGCAACGATGCACACCTTCACGATTCAGCTCGCCGATATCGATCGCGGGGTGTACGAGGACCTGGAATTGCGGGTGGCCCGGCATCCCTCGGAATCGGCCGAGTTCATGGTGACGCGCCTGCTGGCGTACCTGCTCGAATATCAGGAGGGGATCGCGTTCAGCGAGGGCGGGGTGTCCGCCACCGATGAACCCGCGGTGCTGGTGCGCGATCTCACCGGGCAGATCACCGCCTGGATCGAGATCGGCGCACCGGACGCCGAGCGGGTGCATCGCGGCAGCAAGCTGGCCGGACGCGCGGCCATCTACACCCATCGTGATCCGGTGAAGGTGCAGGCGCTGTTGGCGGGCAAGCGAATTCACCGGGTCGAGGACATTCCGCTCTACAGTTTCGACCGCGAATTCATCGATGCCGTGGTGGCGGTGCTGGATCGGCGCAACACCGCGTCCCTGTCGATCACCGAACGGGTGCTGTACCTGGATATCAATGGCGCCAGTCTGCGCGGATCGGTGGCGGAACAGCCGATCGGATAGCCGATCCGGCCGGGGACACCGCGGAAACGCCGAGATCGTAAGCGGATTCGGCGTGCTCGGCCTCATCGATGCCGGTGATCTCGGCCTCGTGATCGACCCGGAAACCGATGGTCTTGTGGATGAGCCAGCCGACGATATACGTGGCCACGAACGAATAGAGCAGAACCGCGCCCGCGGCGATCAGCTGCCGTTGCAACTGGGTCCAGCCGCCGCCGTACAGCAGCCCGTTACCGCCCGCCGGATTCACCGTGGCATCGGCGAACACACCCACCAGCAGGGTGCCCACCAGACCGCCCACCAGGTGCACGCCGACCACATCGAGCGAATCGTCGTAGCCGAAGGTGAATTTCAGCCCGACCGCCAGCGCGCAGATCACGCCCGCTGCCACCCCGATCGCCAAAGCGCCCGTCGGGCCGACGAATCCGCAGGCCGGGGTGATCGCGACCAATCCGGCCACCGCGCCCGAGGCCGCGCCCAGGGTGGTCGGCTTACCATCGCGCAATTGTTCGACGATGATCCACGCCAGCGACGCCACCCCCGTCGCGATGGTCGTATTGGTGAACGCCAGCGCCGCGAGATCCCCTGCGGTCAAAGCGGATCCGGCATTGAAGCCGTACCAGCCGAACCACAGCAGCGCCGCGCCGAGCAGGGTGAACGGCACATTGTGCGGGCGCGGAATACTGCGCGGCCAGCCGTGCCGATCACCGATCACCAAAACAAGCGCCAGCGCCGCCGCACCCGCGTTGATATGCACCGCGGTACCGCCCGCGAAGTCGAATGCCTTGAGCCGGTTGGCAATCCAGCCGCCGACAGCGGCGGAATTCCCGGCCGAATCGGTGCCGGTGAACCCGTTCGCGCTGAAAACCCAATGCGCCACCGGGAAATACACCACGCTCGTCCAGCCCACGATGAACACCACCCAGGCCCAGAACTTCGCGCGGCCCGCGATCGCACCCGATATGAGCGCGGTGGTGATAATCGCGAACATGAGCTGGAACATCACGAACGCCATGGTCGGAATCTGATGTCCGGCCGGACCGGACAGCGTGCCGTGCGTATCACGCAGCATCACCTGCGACATACCGCCGATCAGGCCCTGATAGGCGTCGGAGCCGAATGATTCGCTGTATCCGTACAGCAGCCACAGGGTCGTCACCACACCCAGGGCGACGAAATTCATCATGAGCATGTTCAGCACGCTCTTGCCGCCGACCATGCCGCCGTAGAAGAAAGCCAAGCCCGGCGTCATCAACATGACCAGTGCCGCACTCGCCAGCACCCACGCGGTATCTCCCGAATTCACGCTATTACCTCTTATTTCCACGGGATTCGCGTGAAGCATCGAGAGTTACTGTTTCGCCGGTGCGGCTCATCGTGTTTCGGGTCGGTGAATTCGAGCGGCCGCACCGTTCATAGATTGCCGCTATGGCAGAGTTCGGGCGGTCGCGGAGGCGTAGCGGTGCGCCAGGCGGGTGAACGCCGCCGCGAGTTCGGGCGGGCCGACGATTTCGATATCGGCGTCGAATACGCCGAGGGCGCACGCCAATGCGTTCCAGGACCAGGAACCAAGGATGACCCGGCAGCGATTCGGGCCGAGCTCCTCGACAACGCCGTCGCGGGCGAACTCGGCGACGGTCGCGGCGGGGGCGTCGAGAATCACCTCGCCCCGGCACGGCCAGCCGCCGGTGCCGTCCGAGCCCTGGAATCTGCTGGTGACGAAGGCCGCGACCGAACCGCCGGGTAATTCGCGCGGGGCGAACCGGGGACCGTTCGGAATGCGCGGGGTGATGCGGTCGGCGCGGAAGATGCGCCAGTCCTCGCGATCCAGATCCCAGGCCACCAGATACCAGCGGCCGTACCTGGTCACCAGGTGATGCGGTTCGGCCCGGCGCGGGGGAGACTCGAGATCCGTTGCGGGAGAAGCGTAGTCGAAGCGGAGTACTTCACCCGCGTGCACCGCGGCGCTCAGCGTCAACAGGGTCGCGCTGTCCGCCGGAGTGACCGGAGCGGCGACGGTGGTCACCCGAAAGGCGTCGATACGCCCGCGCAACCGCGCGGGCATGACCTGGCGCACGGTATGCAGTGCGCGCAACGCGGCCTCCTCGATACCCGCGCCCGCGGTCGCGGCGATGCGCAGGGCGACGGCCAGCGCCACCGCCTGCTCATCGTCGAAGAGCAGCGGCGGCAATTCCGATCCGGCCTCCAGCCGGTAGCCTCCGTCGGGACCCTTGATCGCGGCGATCGGATAGCCGAGCTCGCGCAATCGATCGACATCGCGGCGCACCGTGCGGGCACTGATATCCAGGCGCTCGGCCAGCAGTGAACCCGGCCAGTCCCGGCGGGCCTGGAGCAGCGAGAGCAGCGCCAGCAGTCGCGCGGAGGTCTTCGGCATGCTGTCCATGCTGCCAGAAGAAGCGGACATATCCTGGCCTCTTCTATCGCTAGAATTCTCGTACCCACTCCGACCGGTAACGGAGCAGTCATGAGCAGCGACACCGTTGCGATACCAGCCCGCCTGATCTCGTTCGAAATACCTTGGCGCTCATCGGAAACCGTGCCGATCATGATCGATATCGATAAGATCCGTTGCGGCTCTTGATGATCGGATGAGGTGTGATGGCCAGAATAGTGATCGTCGGAATCGGCAGCCGGGGCGATGTCGCCCCGCTGACCGGGCTCGGCGTGCGGTTGGCGGCGGCCGGGCACGAGGTCGTCATGGCCGCGCACGAGACCTTCGCGGATATGATCACCGGCTGCGGACTGCGATTCCGACTGCTGGAGTTGAACTTCGGTTTCGAAGGCGAGTACGCGGAGATTCAGCGCAAGACCGTCGCGGCGTTCAATACGCCCGACGGGTTCCGGACCATCGGCGCGGGCTTGATCGCGGCCCTGCGGGATGAGCCCGCGGATCTGTTGCTGCTCACCCCGTACGCCGAATTCGCGGGACTGCCTTTCGCCGAGGCCGCCGGGATTCCCACCATCGCGATGCGTTTGCAACCCACCTGTGCCACAGCCGATTACCCGCCCGCGGTGGCGGGTGTCTGGTCGCTCGGACCGGTCGGGAACCGATGGGCGTCCGATATCGGAGCCTGGCTGGTGGATCGCCGCTACGGCGGGGTGGTTCGCGAATTCCGGCGCGAACTGGGTCTGCCCGAGGTCTCGGTGCGAGAACTGCGGCGTCGGCGCACCGCGGCGGAATGGCCCATCCTGCACGGCTATTCGCCGACCGTCGCGCCACGACCCGCCGATTGGCGTACGGGCCTGGAGGTTTCGGGCTTCTGGTGGCCCGCCCGGCCCACCGGGTGGGAGCCGCCCGCCGATCTCGTGGCATTCCTGGAGGCGGGCCCGGCACCGGTCTTCGTCAGCTTCGGCAGCAATATCAACAATCCGGAGCGCACCGCCGAATTGGGCGAGATCGTCGGGACCGCACTGCGCCGCGCCGGGGTACGCGCCATCGTCCAATCCGGCTGGACCGGGCTCGCGGTCTCGGACGACGATGTCATCACCATCGGCGAAATCCCTTACGACTGGCTGTTTCCGCACCTCGCGGCCGCCGTGCACCACTGCGGTGCGGGCACCTGCGCCGCCGCCCTGCGCGCGGGCGTGCCCACCGTCGCCGTACCGGAGATTCCGGAGCAGCAATTCTGGGCGCACCGGCTGGAATTGCTCGGCGTCACCGCCGGAATCACCCGCCAGCCCAAGCTGACCGCGGACTGGCTGGCGAGCGCGATCACCACCGCGACAACAGATTCCGGCCTGCGTGGCAGAGTCGGCACGGTGGCCGAGCGTCTCGCGGACGAAGACGGTGCGGGCGCGGTGCTCGAGGTCATCGACGGCGTACTCGAGAAAACGGCGACCCGCTGACGGGGCTGTCCTCGACCGCCTGGCTGGGATCTGATCGGTGGCCGTAGGCCGCGGCACGTCCTTCGTACCCCATCCGAATCGACTCGGGCGGCGGCATATATCCGCCTGATCAGGCCGGGTAGACGTGAATCTCGGTGGCCTTCAACGCCGCCCAGAGTCGCATACCGGGTTGGAGCCGCAATTCCGCGACCGCCGCCGGGGTGATATCGGCCAGCACCGGCGGTGCGCCATCCAGTCGGACCCGGGTGGTGTTGGCATGCTGTTCGAAGCCCGCGACGGTGACCGGCCAGGCATTGCGCGGGCTGCCGGTGGGCTGGGTGAGGTGCAATCCGACCGCCGTGGGGGAGAAGGCCGCGAACACTCGTCCCGACGCGGGTTCGGACCCGGTGAGCGTGCCGCCCGCGTCGACCACGATCTCGGTGCCCGTGGCGGTGCCCCGAAACAGGTTGAGTCCCACCAGATTCGCGACGTAGTCGGATCTGGGTCGCCGTGCGATCTCGGTCGGCGCGCCCTCCTGCACTATCGCGCCGTTCTCCAGAATGATGAGCCGGTCGGCCAGCACCATGGCATCGAGGGGGTCATGCGTGACCAGCACCGTATGCCCGGTGTAACCGCGCAGGTGATGGGACAGATCGGCGCGGACCTGCAATCGGGTGCTGGCATCGAGCGCGGCCAGCGGTTCATCGAGCAGCAGCAGGTGCGGTTCGGTGGCCAGTGCGCGCGCCAGCGCCACCCGCTGTGCCTGCCCGCCCGATAGTTCGCGCGGTCCGGATTGCGCGAACTCGCTCAAACCGACTCGATCAAGCCAGGCGGCCGCGCGTTCCCGGGCGGCGGCGCGGCGCATACCGCGCGCCCGCAATCCGAACGCCACATTGTCCAGCGCCGAAAGATGCTGGAACAGTAGGTAATCCTGGAAGACCACGCCGACCTGGCGGCGCTCGGCCGGAATGAACACCGACGGCGGTGCGTCCCAGGTGTTTTCACCCAGGCGAATGGCGCCGCCGGTGAGCGGGGTGAGTCCGGCCAGCGCCCGCAGCGCCGTGGTCTTACCCGCGCCGTTCGGGCCGAGCAGTGCGATCACCTCACCGGGCGCGGAGGTGAAATCGATATCGAGGCGGAACGGCGCGCGCTCGACGCACAGTGCGGCGTGCAGTGTCATACCGACTCCTCGGGCCTCATACCGCGCCTCGAATCCAGCGCTCCCGCAAGGAGATCAGCACGCCGACCGAGACCACCAGCAGCACCATGCTCAGCACGATCGCGGCATCGGGATCGGTTTCCAGCGCGAGGTACACCGCCAGCGGCATGGTCGTCGTCTTACCCGGAAAATTACCCGCGAAGGTGATGGTCGCACCGAATTCGCCCAGCGCCCGCGCCCAGCACAGCACCGTGCCCGCGACCACTCCCGGCAGTACCGAGGGCAGCGTCACCCGGCGGAAGGTGTACCAGGCGGACGCGCCCAAAGTGGCTGCCGCTTCCTCGAATCGGGTATCGGCCGCGCGTAATGCGCCCTCCACCGAGATCACCAGGAACGGCATGGCCACGAACGCCTCCGCCACCACCACACCGGCCGTGGTGAACGGCAGCGAATAGCCGAACCAGTCGTAGATATAGCGCCCGATCAGGCCGCGGCGGCCCAGCACCAGCAGCAGCGCCACACCGCCGACCACCGGCGGCAGCACCAGCGGCACCGTCACCAGTGCGCGAATCAGGCCGCGCCCGGGCAATTGCGCACGGGCCAGCAGCCAGGCCAGTGGAATGCCCAGCACCAGGCAGATACACGTCGCCAGCGTCGCGCAGATCAGTGAAAGCCGCAGCGCCTGACCGACTTCGGCGCTGAACAGTCGTTCGGGCAGCGTGCGCCACGGGGCGCGCACGAGCAGGCCGATCAGCGGGATCAGCAGAAATGCCAATGCGCAGACGGCGGGCAGCATGAGGGCGATCGGCCGCCGCCCCCGCACTGCCCGCCGCCGCGCCGAGGCTCCGGTCACCGGCACGCTCGAAAAGCCGTCACGGGGTGTCGAATCCGGCGTCGGCGAACACCTTCTTGGCCTTGTCCGAGAAAATGAAGGTGACGAACGAGGCGGCCGCCGCGGCATTGGGTGCCTTGTTCAGCGCGGCGATCGGATAGGTGTTGATCGCCTTGCTCGACTCCGGGAAATCGATGCCCTCGACCTTGTCCCCGGCGGCCTTCACATCGGTGCGGTACACCAGCGCGGCATCCACCTCACCGAGCGTCACCTTGGTGAGCGCGGCCTTCACATCCTGCTCACGGGTATCGGGCTGCGGGGTGATCGCGGCGATCTCGAACACCTTCTTCGCCGCCGCGCCACAGGGCACCTGCTCGGCGCACAGCGCCAGCCGCGGCTCGGTCTTGCCGAAATCCGCGATTCCGGTGATATGACCCGGATTGCCCTTGGGCACGGCGATTTCCAGTCGATTGCTGACGAAGGTGGCCGGGGTGCCCTTCACATCGCCCGCGTCGACGACCTGCTGCATATTCGCCGGGGCCGCCGAAGCGAACACATCGGCGGGCGCGCCCTGCGTGATCTGCTGTGCCAGCGCCGAACTGCCGCCGAAGCTGAACACCACCTTCACGCCGGGATGATCGGTCTCGAACTGCTTGCCGAGTGTGGTGAAGGTTTCCGTCAGCGACGCCGCGGCCAGCACCGTCACCGTGCCGGAGAGCTTGTCGGAGTCGGCGGGTGCGCTCGAATCCTTGGAGTCGTTCGAGCTGCAACCGGCCAGACCGGCGGTGAGGGCGAGAGCGGCCGTGGCCGCGATGAAGCTGATCCGCAAATTCGTCACGCAGTAGAGCATATTGCCGTAGGCGCGGTACGCAAGGCGCGTTTTCGCCAGAGAATCGGACAAGATCGACCGGTGGGTTTGTAGGATCAGCTCTCCGGGACCTCGACCACCACATGCGTCGACTTCACCGAGGCGACCGCGACACTGCCGACCTCGAGCCCCAGCTCATCCACCGATTCCCGGCTCACCAGCGATACCAGCCGGAACGGCCCCGCCTGCAATTCCACCTGCGCCATCACCGTGTCCTTGACGATCCGCGTCACGATCCCGCGCATCCGATTGCGCGCCGACACCGCCACCGTGATCCCGGCCTCCGGTTTCTCGGCATTGGCCTGCAGGAACTCCGCGAGCTCGCGCCCGCTGACACCCATCCGCCCGTTCTCCAGCTGGATGGCGTTGAGCCGTCCCTGATCGATATACCGGCGCACGGTGTCATCACTGACACCCATCAGAGCGGCGACCTCGCTGATCCGCAGATTCGACACAACCTGCAGCCTATTGACGTATCCACGGAACGCAAACGACATGGATCCGCCCGGTGACCGTGGTCGGCCACCGGGCGGATCACTCACCCATCCGGGCGTCAGCGCAGGGCGCGACGACCGGTGACGAGGTTGACCAGGAACAGCAGAATCACCGCACCACCCAGGCAGGTGAAGAAGCTGAACCACAGCCCACCGCCCTCGACGTCCACCCCGAACAGCTTCAACAGGAAGCCGCCGAGCAGACCGCCGACGACGCCGACGACGATATTGAGCAGGATGCCCTGCTGCGCATCAGTTTTCATGATCTTGCTGGCGATCCATCCGGCCAAACCGCCGATGATGATCCACCCGAGAATGCCGAGGCCGAGCATGATGCGTCTCCTTAACAGAGGTCGGCGCCGAGGAACCGGCGCTCTGCTCAGCGCATACCCGCAATTCCGCAATCGATGCGCGGGCCCACCATGTTCGTCCCGCCACACCGGGGCGCGCGCGTCGATCCGACCGGCTACACGGGTCTCATCGTCCGAGCGAGGCGCGTAATGCGGTGAGTTCGGCCGCGCGGGGGATCGGTGCGACTGCCGACTCCGGGGCGTCGAAGACCATGACCCGCTGGGAATCCGGGGTGAGCGCGGACCAGCCGGGGTCGCCGGTGGTGGCGAACGCGAGCCAGGCCGCGCGCATGGTGTCCGCGAGTTGTTGCGGCGGGTTCGGGCCGGTGAGGGTCGAGGCTGCGGCGAGGGTGTCGAAGACGAAGGGGAGTTCGAGGGCGTGGCAGGCGTCGAGGTGCTGTATCGGTGTGCGCCAGGCGAATTCGTAGACGAAGGTGGGGGCGGGGGCCTGGGCGCGCAGCTCCGCTATGCGCAGGGAGCTGTCGCGGAAGGCGAAGTCGGTGATGATGGCGGCGTACAGGTCGGCGGATGAGGCGTCGGGGCGGTCGGCCGCGTAGGCGTCGGCGAGGGATTCGTCGAGTCCGTTGCGGCGCAACAGGAATGGCAGGATGTCCGCCGTGATGGCGGCGTCGATGCCCGCGCCGACGGTGAAGAAACGGAATTCGTCGGAGGTCGTTCCGATGAGCAGCGGAATATCGTGGCCGCGTCCGGCGGCGATGCCGTCGATGGGCGGGTCCGGGACCACCTCGTCATCGATGATGGGGAAGAGGGTCATCAAACCCATCCCGTGCCGGATTATCGACGCGCCCCAGCGGTCCGGATTCGGATCCTGCACCATGTCGAGCCCGAGCTGATTCTGTGCCGCGAGCAGCTTTTCCGAGTCTACGGCCGCGAAAGCCGCAGCGGTCGGCTCGATTTCGAGTATCGCCGCCAATGCGGCGGAGACCTTCCGAGCGTCCTCCGCGGTCGCCGCGGTGCTGCCGTTCCCGCTCTGCATCACGGCCTTGCCGAACAACCCCGCGGCGGCGGGCGAGGCCAGCAGCGCCGCGATGCTCATGGCCCCGGCGGATTCCCCGAACACCGTCACATTGCCCGGATCACCCCCGAACCCGCGAATATTCTCCCGCACCCACCGCAGCGCACTCAATTGATCGAGCAGCCCCCGATTGTCCGGCGCCCCCTCGAGCACCGCGAACCCGGGAATCCCCACCCGATAATTGATCCCCACCACCACAACCCCACCGCGAGCCAGCGACGCCCCGTCATATATCGGAATGCTGTTCGCCCCCCGACTGAACGCACCCCCGTGAATCCACACCATGACGGGCAGATCGGTCCCCGAAGGATCCGGCGTCCACACATTCACCGTCAGCGATTCATCCCCGGGCCGAATATGCGTCCCGAGCAACGCCGCAATAGCCGGTGGATACGGAGTCTGCGAGCACGTCGCACTGTATTCAACAGCCGCCCGCACCCCATCCCAAGGCGTCACCGCCCCGGGAGCCGCAAACCGCGCCGCCCCCACAAGCGGTGCCGCATAAGGAATCCCGAGAAACGCCGCCACCCCCTCCAGCGCCCGCCCACTGACCTTCCCCCCGGTCACCTCGACAATCGGTTCCATCGCGGCACGCTCCTAGCCCCTCGAGATCACGTCGCCCCCGACATTAACCAGAACTCGTCCGGCCAGTGCCGGTTTTGCTTTCCGGACAGAACGCACACGCGCGAACGGGCACCCATCTTCGGGGTTTGGCTCCGGCGGTGGGTGGGTACCACTGAGCCTGGCGACGGTGTCGCGAGGATCAGGGTGGAGAGGCGCCCCCGGCAGGAATCGAACCTGCGACCTAGGGATTAGAAGGCCCTTGCTCTATCCAACTGAGCTACGGAGGCAGTGCGGGGCATCTGGGCGATGCGGCCACCAAACACCTTGACCCATATTGATCTCGGTGTCCAGCGACTTGAGTATAGCGAGCGTCCAGGTGGGGTTTGGGGGGTCGGCTGGCAACCGTTCGGCGCGTCGCGTGGGGGTGCGCGGACCGGAGGTCGGGAAACCCCCGGGGAGTTCGGACCCTTACTCCGAACTACCCTGGGCGTATGTCGTCACCGCAGGACTCGCCCGCAGCTACTGGTGTTCAGGTGACTCGGGCGGGGTCGGGCGGGAAGGTTTCGGTGCTCGCGGCCATGGGCGGGGCGGTCGCGGCGGTGGTCGCGGCGCTGGTCGTCGGGCTTTCCTCGGCGCAGGCGCTGAGTCTGCTGGGAATTCCGGATCCGGGGCCGCTGACCACCTACGGGCTGCCGGCCATGCGCGCGGTTGCCGATCTTGCTGCCGCGCTGACCGTCGGATCGCTGCTGTTCGCGGCGTTCTTCGTCCCGCCGCAGGCCGATGGGCTGCTCGATGTGGGCGGGTATCGGGCGCTGCGACGCGCCGGGAACGCGGCGCTGGTATGGGCGGGTGCGTCGGCGCTGCTGGTGCCGTTGACACTTTCGGACACCACCGGGCAACCATTTCTGGACTCGCTGCGTCCGGAGTCGGTGTGGCGCGCCGCGAATCAGGTCGATGTGGCCGGGTCGTGGCGGTTCACGGTGTTCTTCGTCCTGGCCCTGGCTGTGGGCTGCCGTCTCGCGCTGCGCTGGGGCTGGACGCCGGTGCTGCTGTTGCTCTCGGTGATCTCACTGCTGCCGGTCGCGCTGACCGGGCATTCCTCGGCGGGCGGGGCGCATGACATCGCCACCAATAGCCTTATTCTGCATCTGCTTTCGGCGTGTTTCTGGGTGGGCGGATTGTTCGCGGTGCTGGCGTACGCGCTGCGCGACGGCAAATACACCGCGCTGGCCACCCGCCGATTCTCGAAGATCGCGACGATTTCCTATGTGGTGATCGCGATCAGCGGTGTGATCAATGCCTGGATTCGGGTGCCGTGGGCGGATCTGTTCACTACTACTTATGGCCGCCTCGTACTGGCCAAGACGACGGCGCTGATCGTGCTCGGCATCATCGGCTATTTGCAGCGGCAACGTGCCATTCCCGCACTGGAGAAGGATCCGAGCGATCGCGGTGCGCTCATCCGATTCGCCGGAGTCGAATCGCTGATCTTCGCCGCCACCATCGGCCTGGCGGTCGGCCTCGGCCGCACCCCGCCGCCGGAACTGCGCAGTGTCCCGACCCCCGCCGAGGTCGAGATCGGCTACAACCTGGCCGGTCCGCCGAACCTCGCGCGCCTGGCCTTCGACTGGCGGTTCGATCTGATCTTCGGCACCCTCTCGATCGTGCTGGCGGTGCTGTACCTGCGCGGTGTGGCACGGCTCAAGAAGCGCGGTGACGCCTGGCCCGTCGGCCGCACCATCTCCTGGATCGCCGCGTGCGCGGTGCTGCTGATCGCGACCAGTTCCGGGGTCGGCCGCTACGCCCCGGCCATGTTCAGCGTGCATATGGCCCAGCACATGATGCTGTCCATGCTCGCGCCGATCCTGTTCGCACTGGGCGGCCCGGTGCTGCTGGCCCTGCGCGCGCTGCCGCCCGCCGGTCGTGACGCCCCGCCCGGACCGCGCGAGTGGATTCTGGCGGCCGTGCACAATCCGGTGTCGCGCTTCATGACTCAGCCCGTGGTCGCGGCGGTGTTCTTCGTGGCCGGGTTCTACGTTCTGTACCTGGGTGGCCTTTTCGACCAGTTCGTCGGCTCGCACGGTGCGCACCTGTTGATGAATGTGCACTTCCTGCTGAGCGGCTACCTCTTCTACTGGGTCGTCATCGGCATCGATCCCAAGCCGCGTCAGGTGGAGCCGCTGACCAAGCTGGGCATGGTGTTTGGTTCGCTGCCGTTCCACGCGTTCTTCGGTATCGCGCTGATGAGCATGAACACGGTGCTGGGCGGCTGGTTCTATCGCGCGCTGGGCCTGGGCTGGAACAACAATCTGCTCGACGATCAGCACACCGGCGGTAGCCTCGCCTGGGCCAGCGGTGAAATCCCATTGGTGGTGGTGATGCTGGCGCTGCTGATCCAGTGGTCGCGCAGCGATAAGAAACTGGCCACCAGGCTGGACCGCGCCGCCGATCGGGACGACGACGCGGAACTGGCCTCGTACAACGCCATGTACGCCGAGCTGGCCCGGCGTGATCGAGAGGTACGTAAGTGAACGACGTCGCCCAGGCGACCCGGAAGATCAAGCGGCTCTATCGATCCGACGTGCGGCGCGCGCGCCGCCTGCTGCACGGCCAGACCCGCAAGACCCCCGTGTTCCACACCGATATCCAGGGTCCGCGCGGCCCGGTGCCGGTGACCTTGAAGCTCGAACACCTCCAGCACGGCGGCACCTTCAAGGTGCGCGGCTGCCTGAACGCGCTGTTGCAGGCGGACGCCGGGATCACGCACGTGGTGATCGCCTCCGGCGGTAACGCGGGCATCGCCGCGGCGCTGGCCAGCTCGCTGCGCGGACTGTCCTGCACGGTGGTGGTCCCCGAATCCGCCCCGCACACCAAGGTGGCGGCCATGTGGTCGCACGGGGCCGAAGTGCTGTGGCACGGAACGACTTACGCCGAGGCGCACCGCTATGCCAGCCAGCTGGCCCGCGAGCGCAAGGCGATGCAGTTGCACGCCTATGACCTGCCCGCCATCGTGGCCGGTGCGGGTGTGGTCGGGCTGGAGATCGAGGAGCAGGTGCGCGGGCGGCCGCCGGTGCTGGTGGCGGTCGGGGGCGGCGGTCTGGTCGCCGGGATCTCGGTGGCGATCGGGCTGCGCGGCCGGGTGATCGGGGTGGAGCCGCAGGGCGCGCCGACCCTGCACAAGGCGCTGGCGGCGGGGCGGCCGGTGGATGTCGATGTGTCCAGCGTGGCCTCGGATGCCCTGGGCGCCAATCGGATCGGCGATATCGCCATGGAGGTGGCGCAGCGCTATGCGGTGCGATCGTTGCTGGTCAGCGATGATGCCATCGTGATGGCGCGGGAGTACCTGTGGCGCGAGTTCCGGATCGTGGTGGAGCCCGCCGGGGCGACGGCGCTGGCGGCGATCCAAAGCGGGGCCTACGTTCCGGCGGCGGGGGAGCGGCCGGTGGTGGTGCTGTGCGGGGCGAATACCGATCTGGCGACGCTGTAGCCCGGTCGCGGCATTCGGTAGCGCGCTGAACTCGGGTTATCCACAGCGCCGAGTTATCCACAATCGCGGAAGTGGGTCTGTCGCGCGAGTTCTCGCCGGTTCACGCTGGAGTCACGACAGCAGACGAGCCGAATCGGCAAGGGGGACAGCGATGTACGAGGCGAATACTGCGGTGATAGGCCGGGTGGTCACGCATCCGAGCCGGCGGGCACTGCCCAATGGGGAACAGGTGCTCAGTTTCCGGCTGGCCAGTACGACCCGGCGGTTCGATGCCGCTAGCGGGGAGTGGGTCGATGGTGGCACCCTGTATTTGACGGTAACCTGCTGGCGCAAACTCGTGGAGGGTGTCGAGGCGTCCCTGCAGCGCGGTGACCCGGTCATCGCCTACGGTCAACTCCGCTCGAACGAGTACACCACCCGAGACGGTATGGAGCGCAACGATCTCGAGATGCGCGCCACTGCCCTCGGTCCCGACCTGGGCCGTTGCACCGCCCCGGTGCAGCGCAAACACTTCGGCCACGGCGACCGCCCCGAGGCGTCGCCGGCGCCGCCCACAGATGCCGACCGCGCCGGAGAACCGGCAACCCAACACAGTTAGGCTTGCCCATATGGCTGAGTTCATTTACCAGATGATTAAGGTTCGAAAGGCGCATGGCGACAAGGTCGTGCTCGACAATGTGACCTTGAACTTCCTTCCGGGCGCGAAGATCGGTGTGGTCGGCCCGAACGGCGCCGGTAAGTCGAGCGTCCTGAAGATCATGGCGGGACTGGACCAGCCGAACAACGGTGAGGCCTGGCTGGCGCCGGGCGCGACCGTCGGCATCCTCATGCAGGAGCCGGAGCTCAACGAGGAAAAGACCGTTCGCGGCAACGTCGAGGAGGGCCTCGGCGAGGTCAAGGTCAAGCTCGACCGGTACAACGAGGTCGCCGAGCTCATGGGCGTCGAGTACACCGATGAGCTCATGGAAGAGATGGGCCAGCTGCAGGAGTACCTCGACCACGCCGATGCGTGGGATGTCGACTCCCAGCTCGAGCAGGCCATGGACGCGCTGCGCTGCCCGCCGCCGGACGAGCCGGTCACCAACCTCTCCGGTGGTGAGCGCCGTCGTGTCGCACTGTGCAAGCTGCTGCTGAGCAAGCCCGATCTGCTGCTGCTCGATGAGCCCACCAACCACCTCGACGCCGAATCGGTGCTGTGGCTGGAGCAGTTCCTGGCGAACTACCCGGGCGCCGTCCTGGCCGTCACCCACGACCGGTACTTCCTCGACAATGTCGCGGAGTGGATCCTCGAGCTCGACCGCGGCCGCACCTTCCCCTACGAGGGCAACTACTCCACCTACCTGGAGAAGAAGGCCGAGCGCCTCGAGGTGCAGGGCAAGAAGGATCAGAAGCTGCAGAAGCGCCTCAAAGAGGAATTGGCCTGGGTCCGCTCCGGCGCCAAGGCCCGCCAGGCCAAGAACAAGGCACGCCTGGGCCGCTACGAGGAAATGGCCGCCGAGGCCGACAAGATGCGCAAGTTGGACTTCGAGGAGATTCAGATCCCCGCGGGTCCGCGCCTGGGCTCGGTCGTCGTCGAGGTCGAGAATCTGGACAAGGGCTTCGGCGATCGCATTCTGATCAAGGATCTCTCGTTCACCTTGCCGCGCAACGGCATTGTCGGCGTCATCGGCCCCAACGGTGTCGGTAAGTCGACGCTGTTCAAGACCATTGTCGGGCTGGAGAGTCCGGACAGCGGCATCGTGAAGGTCGGCGAGACGGTCAAGCTGAGCTATGTCGACCAGAACCGCTCCGGTATCGACCCGAACAAGAATGTCTGGCAGGTCGTTTCCGACGGGCTGGACTTCATTCAGGTCGGCAATCAGGAAATGCCTTCGCGCGCTTACGTTTCCGCGTTCGGGTTCAAGGGCCCGGATCAGCAGAAGCCGGCCGGTGTGCTCTCCGGTGGTGAGCGCAACCGCCTGAATCTGGCGCTGACCCTCAAGCAGGGCGGCAATCTGATCCTGCTCGATGAGCCCACCAACGACCTCGACGTCGAAACCCTTGGCTCGCTGGAGAACGCGCTGGAGAACTTCGCGGGCTGCTCGGTGGTCATCTCCCACGATCGCTGGTTCCTGGACCGCACCTGCACGCACATCCTGGCGTGGGAGGGCAACGACGACAACGAGGCCGCGTGGTTCTGGTTCGAGGGTAACTTCGAGGCGTACGAGGCGAACAAGATCGAGCGCATGGGTCCGGAAGCGGCTCGCCCGCACCGGGTCACGCACCGCAAGCTCACTCGCGGTTAGACCGACTCGGTCACTGTGCCGTGCCCCGAGTGATCGCGGGCACGGTCTCCAGGTTGTCCCGCGGCCGATCGCGGTCGCGGGACGAGTTACGGCAAACGCGTGGGGTCGATCGGTGATCACCGTGCGTAAGCCGCCGGCCGTTAACTGACGGCTCGCCGTTCACCCGGATGAGCACGAACATGCCCATCGATGAACGGCTATCGAAGAGCGAACTCGACAGTTTCGCGTACGCCCTATTGCGTGAAATGTCTTTTGGTGCAAGGTTTGTCGTGCGCGACCTGGTAGTTCCGGTCAGGTATGGCGAGTGCCGTACCGCCCGGTTTGCCCGAACCGTGCGACGCGTCGTGGCATTGACAGGAATTCAGCCCGGCGCATGCGCCGCCCAGCTACTCTCGGACCGGCGTCACTTGGTTACGGAACCGAATCCCAGGAGTTGGCGAAATGACGGTCTCGTCCGAATTGTCCAGCGCGGCCTGGGCTGCGAGTTTGCCCGCGTCGTTGCGAGGCAACCTCGTATCCCTCGAGGAGGCGTATTTCCGCCACGTCGACGCGGGCGACGCCGACTGCGCTATCCCCGTGACTTCGACTCAAATCTTCCGCTGCCAGATCGATCTGGCGGCCGAGCGCACCCTCGGCACCGCGAATCTGCGTGTCTACCATCCGGAGGACGACGCCGACCTCGGCGCGGCGGTCCAATTGGTCACCGAGGATATGCCGCTGCTGGTCGAATCGGTCACCGCGTACCTGAGCCGCATGGGCGTCAGCGTCAGCGAGGTCGTGCATCCCATCTTCGAGGTCACCCGCGATGCGTCGGGGCGGCTGGAAACCGCTGTCCCGCACGGGGTGGACGGCAATGGCAGCACCGGTCTGCGCGAATCCTGGATGCACGTGCAACTGCATCCCTCCACCAGTCGTGAACAGCTCGAACAGGTCGCGCTGGGCCTGCCCGATGTGCTCACCGATGTGCGCCAGGTCATCGGCGCGACCGGGGCCATGCGCGAGGCGCAGAGCCGGGTGGCCGATGAACTCGACAATGCCGCCAAGGCGGGCGCATCCCCGTTCACCGCAACAGATCTCACCGATTGCGCCAATCTGCTGCGCTGGCTCGCCGACGGTCATTTCACCCTGCTCGGCTACGCGCGCTATGAGCGCAGCACGGTGGACGGCCGGGCCAAGTCGGTCATGGCGCCGGGAACCGGTCTGGGCGTACTTGGTTCGCCGGACGGCACCGATTTCCGCGTCCCGGACAACAGTGGCGCCGCACCGCTGCTCATGCTCACCCAGGGGCTGGTCCCGGCCACCGTGCATCGCGCGGTCTACCCGTACTTCGTCGGCGTCGCCGAAATAGACGAATCCGGCAGTGTCACAGGCGAACACCTCTTCATCGGCGTCTTCACCGTGACCGCCCTGCACGAGAACGTGCTGGACATCCCCGTTATCGAACGGCGGGTGCGCACCCTCATCGAGGCCAGCGGTTTCGATCTGGATTCGTTCTCCGGTCAGCAGATGCTCGAGGTCATCCAGTCCTTCCCGCGCACCGAACTGTTCTCTTCCGACGGTGCCGCCCTGCGCCGCACCGCCAGCGCCGTGCTGAATGTCGGTATGCGCCGCCAGGTTCGGCTCTTCATGCGGATGGACGGCTACGGCCGCTTCGTGGCCTGCATGGTGTACCTGCCGCGCGACCGCTACACCACCCGGGTCCGGCTGGAAATGCAGGACATCCTGGTGCACGAGCTCGGCGGCGACTCCATCGACTATTCGGCGCGCGTTTCCGAAAGCGACCTCGCCAGTGTGTATTTCACGGTGCGGCTGCCCGATGAGGGCGCGATCGCCGATACCGATGAGCCCAACCGGCTGCGCATCCAGCATCTGCTCGCCGAGGCCACCCGCACCTGGGAGGACCATCTGCGCGATGAGGTGGCGACCTCCACCGTGCTGGATCCGTCCGTGGTGCAGCGCTATGTCGACGCCCTGCCGGAGAGCTACAAGGAGGATTTCGGCGCCGCCCGCGCGGTCGCCGATATCGTTCGGCTGCAACGGCTTCAGGACGGCGGCATCGACCAGTACCTGTACCGGAACGGCGATTCCGACCCCGGCTCCTGGCGCTTCACCCTCTACATCGGCGGTAACGGCATCTCGTTGAGCCAGGTGCTGCCGGTTTTGCAGAGCCTGGGCGTCGAGGTCATCGATGAGCGCCCGCACCAGCTGGAATTCGATTCCGGTCCCGAGCAGTGGGTCTACGATTTCGGCCTGCTGGCCCGCCCGGAACTGCTGCGCGCCGCCCTCGATCGCAATATGGACGCCGAACTGGTGGAGTCCTCCGCCCGGTTGAGTGCCCTCGACGATCAGGTGCGCGGTCTGCGTGAGCGTTTCACCGCCGCGTTCGAAGCGCTCTGGTACGGCCGCGCCGAGGCCGACGGGCTGAACGAACTGGTGCTGCGCGCCGATCTGCACTGGCGCACCGTCTCCATCCTGCGCGCCTACGCGAAATACCTGCAGCAGGCCGGATTCCCGTACAGCCAGGCGAATATCACCCGCGTGCTGCTCGCCTATCCGGATGCCGCACGCATGTTCGTCGACCTCTTCGCCGCGCTCTTCGATCCCGATTCCGCCGACGAGAGCCATGCCCGCGATCTGGAAGGCGCCATGCGCCACCGCATCGACGAGGTGGTGAGCCTGGACGCCGACCGCATCCTGCGCGCCATCCTCGGGCTCATCAAGGCCACCCTGCGCACCAACTACTACGTCACCGATGCCGAGGGCCGCTCCCGCGACTACCTCTCCTTCAAGGTGGAGCCGCGCGAGATCGCCGAATTGCCCAAGCCGCGACCGCAATTCGAGATCTTCGTGTACTCGCCCCGGGTCGAGGGCGTGCATCTGCGCTTCGGTCCGGTGGCGCGCGGCGGATTGCGCTGGTCCGACCGCCTGGAGGATTTCCGCACCGAGATCCTGGGCCTGGTCAAGGCACAGGCGGTGAAGAACGCGGTCATCGTGCCGGTCGGGGCCAAGGGCGGTTTCGTGGTGAAACAGCCGCCGCTGGCCACCACCGATCCGGTGAACGATCGCCAGGCCCTGCAGAACGAGGGCGTTGCCTGCTACCGCACCTTCATCTCCGGTCTGCTCGATGTCACCGACAATGTGGATCGCGCTACCGGACAGGTGATTCCGCCCGCGCGGGTGCGCCGCCTCGATGACGATGACACCTACCTGGTGGTCGCCGCGGACAAGGGCACCGCCACCTTCTCCGATATCGCCAATGATGTGGCGAACCAGTACGGCTTCTGGCTGGGTGATGCGTTCGCCTCCGGTGGTTCGGTGGGTTATGACCACAAGGCCATGGGCATTACCGCTCGCGGCGCGTGGGAATCGGTGAAGCGGCATTTCGCCGAAATGGATATCGACACCCAGACAACGGATTTCACCGTGGTCGGTGTCGGCGATATGAGCGGCGATGTGTTCGGCAACGGCATGCTGCTGTCCCGGCATATCCGCCTGGTGGCCGCGTTCGACCACCGCAATATCTTCCTGGATCCGAATCCCGACGCCGAACGCTCGTTCGTCGAACGCGAGCGCATGTTCGCACTGCCTCGTTCGTCCTGGGCGGATTACGATCGTTCGCTGATCAGCGAGGGCGGCGGCGTTTTCGACCGCACCGTGAAATCCATTCCGATCAGCGCGCAGGTTCGCGAGGTGCTCGGCCTGGCCGCCGATATCACCGCGCTGTCCCCGCCGGAATTGATGCGCGCCATTCTGACCTCACCGGTGGGTCTGCTCTGGAACGGCGGTATCGGCACCTACATCAAGGCCAGCACCGAGACCAATGCCGAAGTGGGCGATAAGTCCAATGACGCGATCCGGGTGAGCGCGAATGAATTGCGCGTCAAGGTGATCGGCGAAGGCGGCAACCTGGGCGCGACGGCCCTGGGCCGCATCGAGTTCTGCCGCCTCGGCGGCAAGATGAACACCGACGCGCTGGACAATTCCGCGGGCGTGGACTGCTCGGACCACGAGGTCAATATCAAGGTGCTGCTCGACGGCGTGGTGTCGGCCGGGCAGCTGCTGCCCGCCGAGCGCAATCCGCTGCTGGCCTCCATGACCGATGAGGTCGCCGCACTCGTCCTGCGCGACAACGTCTCCCAGAACTACCTCATGGGCATGTCCCGGGCCGAGGCCCCGCGCATGCTGAACGTGCACCAGCGCGTGATCGAGGAACTGGAGACCCGCCGCGGCCTGGACCGCGAACTCGAGGCGCTGCCCAGCGATGCCGAGATGAAGTCGCGCCAGGAGCAGGGCGCGGGCCTCACCTCGCCGGAACTGTCCAATCTCATGGCGCACGTGAAGCTTTCGCTCAAGACCGATCTGCTGGCCAGCGATCTGCCGGACAGCGCGCACTTCTCCGCGCGGCTGCCGCAGTACTTCCCGACACCGCTGCGCACCCGCTTCGGCGCGGCCATCAAGAAGCACCGGCTGCGCCGTGAGATCACCACCACCATGCTGATCAACGAGATGGTGGATCTGGGCGGCATCACCTACGCGCATCGGCTCAATGAGGAGATCGGCGCGACGGCCTCGGACGCGGTGCGCGCCTTCACCGCCGCCACCCAGATCTTCGGACTGCACACCACCTGGGATCGCATTCGCGCCGCCGATATCTCGACCGGTATGAAGGACGCGCTCGAACTCGAGACCAAGCGCACCCTGGATCGCGCCTCGCGCTGGCTGCTCAACAACCGCCCGCAGCCCATCGCGGTCGGCGCGGAGATCCACCGGTACGCGCAGGAGGTGCGCCAGCTCTCGCCCAAGGTGTCGGGCTGGCTGCGCGGACATCACATCGACACGCTGAACGAGCAGTCGCGGGCGATCATGGCCCAGGGCGCGCCGTCCGAGTTGGCGACCGAGGTGTTCGGGCTGCTGAACCTCTTCCCGCTGCTCGATGTGATCGATATCGCCGATATCACCGATCGCTCGGGTGAGGAGGTGGGTGCGCTGTACTACGCGCTCAACGATCACCTCAAGATCGATTGGCTGTTGCAGGCGGTCAGCCACCTGGAACGCGGTGATCGCTGGCACGCGCTCGCCCGGCTCGCACTGCGCGACGATATGTACGGATCACTGCGCTCGCTGACCCTCGATGTGCTCTCCGCCGGTGACCCGGAGGAGACGGCCGAGGAGAAAATTGCATACTGGGAGTCGAAAAATCAGTCCCGTCTGGGTCGCGCCCGCGCCGCCCTGTCGGAACTGTTCGAATCCGGAACCCACGACCTGGCCACGCTGTCCGTTGCGGCGCGACAGGTACGCAGCATGGTGAGCGGGGTGGGCGCCCAATCGGAGGTACCGCGTTGACGAGTGTCGGTTCATTGAGTGACCAGGGCAAGACGCAGGCGCAACCCGCCCGCTTCCACACCAGGGTCGAGGTGCGCTGGTCCGATATGGACGCCTTCCAGCACATCAACCATGCGCGCATGGTGACCCTGCTGGAGGAGGCTCGCATCCCCTGGTTGTTCACCGATGACCGGCCCACCGTGCGGTTGCGCTCCGGCTGCGTGCTCGCGGATCTGCGCGTGCAGTACAAGGGTCAGCTGCGGCATGAGGATTCACCACTGGATGTGTCCATGTGGATCGATCGCATGCGCGCGGTCGACTTCACCGTCGGCTACGAGGTGCGGGCCGCGGGTGCGGACCCGGCCTCCCCGCCCGCGGTGATCGCCTCCACCCAGCTCGCCGCCTTCGATATCGACACCCAGCGACTACGCCGCCTCGACCCCGCGGAACGGGATTACCTGTCGCTGTGGCTGGCCGACTGAGCCTCACCACAGTGACGTTCGGCGAACACACCCTGCACGTGCCGGATCCCGCGGAACGCGAGAATCTGGCCGCTTTCATCACCCATGCGGTGCGATTGGATCCGGGCGCGGTCATTCGGCTGCGCCGGCGCGGGGATCGCTATGTCTCCGCCTGGGCCGGAACCGGTTTCGAGGCGCTGGCGGTGCGCACCCTGGTGGCCGAACTCGGCACCGACGATGTGACCGTGAGCGGTGACACCGTGCTGTCCGGGCTGCACGGGCCGGGCTCGGCGCAGCCGTTCCCGCTCGGCTACGCCATGGATTCGGCGTGGCGCAGCGCGCTGCCGCCCGAATCGGGGTTCGTGCACATCGATGACATACCGGCCCGCATGCTCGTCGAATTGGCCGAGCGCGGTGCGGAATTGGCGCAGGAGCACGGGTCCAGCCACGGCCCGCCCGCCTCGCTGCTGGATCAGACGGTGCTCACCGTCTCCGGCGCGGGGGAAGAGGTCGAGGTGCCCATGCGCGTCGTATTCGCGCTGGCCGCAATGGATTTCATCCCGCACGGCGGTGAGAAGACCGACTCGCGTCGCATTTCGGTCGATGAGATCGTGCGGGTGCGGGCCGCCCGCACCTGGCTGCGCCTGGACGCCCGCTACGGTTCGGTGGCCCGCCGTCGCGGTCCCGCGATTCCGCTGCTCTCGCACTGACTTTCGCGTGTCGATCGCTGCCATCGATATGCCGATGGCAGCGATAGAATTCCCGATTGGCCGGTGCAGTCCGCCGTGGCTACCTTGAGCGCATGAGTGATATCGGCATCGTGACCGAATGGATCAATATCGAGGTCGATGGCGCGGTGATGGCTGCCTTCCTGGCTCGGCCGGAGGCGCCCGGTGACTATCCGGGAGTCGTTGTCGGACACGAGATCTACGGTCTGCACGATTCGGTGCTCGCCGCCGCCGAGCGCCTCGCGGCCTTCGGCGTGACGGTCCTGGTCCCGGATCTCTTCTATCCCACCGAACCTCGTGCCCACCTGGACTGGACCCCCGAAGGCCGGGAACGCGGACTGGAATTGCTGCGCACCCTCGACCGCCCGGGCGTGCTGGCCGACATCTCCGCCTGCCTCGAGGAACTGAAGCGCCGCAATGCCACCTCGGTGGGCATGGTCGGCTTCAGCGCGGGCGGCCACGTCGCCTACTACGCCGCCACCCAACTCCCGCTGAACGTCGTCGCCGCCTTCTACCCCGGCTGGCTCACCAACACCGAAATCCCGCTCTCCACACCGGAACCCACCATCGAGTCCACCGCCGGAATCACCGGCCGAGTCCTACTGTTCTTCGGCGGCCTCGACCCGCTCATCGACGCGGAAGCCCGCGAAGAACTCGAAAAAGCCCTCTCCGACAACAACATCGACCACGAACTCATCGTCTACGAGGACGCCCCGCACGGCTTCGTCTACCCCGGCCGCGACTGGTACCGCCCCGAATACGCCGAGGATGCCTGGACCCGCCTGGTAAACCTGCTGCGCGCCTGAGACTTTCGTCAGTGCACGCCGAGCATTCGCAGTCCCGCGGTGACAACGGCCGCCGCGAGAATCACCACCAATAGCGGCGCTCGCCGCCACGCCAGCACGGCGGCGGCGAGCACCCCCGCCGGAAGCGCCAGCCCGAAATCTCCGGACCCGGACGGCACCAGCGTGGTGACCGCCAACGCCGCCAGCAGTACTACCGAGGCGATCTCGAGCAGCTTCACGGTTCGCGGCGAGACCTTCACGCGGCTGCGCAACGCCGGTCCGGCGAATCGGAAAGCGTAGGTGCCCACGGCAAGTGCGATAACTCCGACAAGCAGTGTGCTGGTCATCTGGGCCCCTCTCGCGGGATTCGTTCCGGTGGTCGTTGACATCGGGTTCTGGGGAGCAGCTCTACTGCGAGCCGGAAAAATGCTGCGCCGCAGGGGGTTAGGTGTGTGTGCCGCTCGATACCATTGGCGCGGACCTCATCTCGGCTTTGTTCGCGGTAGCGCGCATGTCCACATCGGTCGAGTCGACCGCCCCGGCGCGGCCGGTCATACCTGCGGTGTCGCTCGTCTCGGCGGGCATGTTCGTTCCGGGGGTATCGACCGGATCGGCGGAATCGGCCTCTCCCGCGCGCCTCACGACCAGAAGTACGGCGGTCAGTGCGAGTAGGACCGGCAGGCCCGCGCCCAGGAAGGGGGTGGAGATCGCGGCGATGGCCGCTCCGGCGAGTGCGGCGGTGCGAGTGAGTCGATCGCGCAGGGCGGGCAGTACCAGGGTGATGAGCACCGCGGGGAAGACCGCGTCCAGGCCGAAGGCGTTGGGGTTGGGGACGACCGAGCCGAGCATCGCGCCGACTGCCGCGCCCAGTGGCCAGGCGGCCAGCACCGCGAGGCCGCAGAGCCAGTAGGCGGCGCGGCGGCGGGTGCGGTCGGGCTGGGCCAGGGCCATGGCGACCGATTCGTCGTTCATGACGTGGGTGCCCACGAGCCGCCGCCAGCCGGTGCCGACGACGTCGGGCACGGATAGCCCGTAGGGCACGTGCCGGGCGTTGACCAGCAGTCCGGCCAGCACGGCCGCGATCAGGCTGCCGCCCGCGGTCAGAATGCCCAGGAAGACGAATTCGGATCCGCCCGCGACCACGGCCACGCTCAGCAGCATGGGTAGCCAGGTGGGGAATCCGGCAGTCACGGCCGTAGCGCCGTAGGACACGCCGATCATGGCGACCGCCAGGCAGATCGCCGCTATCCCCGTCAGTACACCCCGATCGAGTGTTCGCCATATCGAACGCATGCCGTCTATAGTGAACGCATCTCGTTCGCTAAGTCAAAGGATTCCCGTCGCCGACGTTCGGCCATGTCGTCGTGCCCATGACCAGGCGATTTATCCGCGGTGTAGTTCGATCCGGCGTTGGAAACTCCGTCGCACCTGTACGCCGGACCCGCGTGGCCGAAGTCGTGTTCCCGGTCCCGCGCCGGTACTGTGTGAAGCCGATATGACCGTGTCCGACAGCCCCTCCGCCGCGTCTCCGCAAGAGGCGATCGCCGCTGCCCTGCGCCGTGAGCGCGCCCGAGCCGGGCTCTCGCTGACCGAGGTGGCGAAGAAGGCCGGAATCGCGAAATCGACTCTCTCGCAATTGGAGTCGGGATCCGGAAATCCCAGCATCGAGACCTTGTGGGCGCTGTGCGTGGCGCTGGATATCCCGTTCTCCAGGCTGCTTGATCCGCCGCGGCCGATGGTTCAGGTGATCCGCGCGGGGGAGGGCGCGATGCTCGCCTCATCGCAGTCGGAATATCGAACGACGCTGCTGGCGGCTTCTCCGCCCAATGCGCGGCGCGATATCTACCGCATCAAGGCCGAGCCGGGGCACTCGCGTGACTCGGATCCGCACAGTCACGGCGTTGTCGAGCACATCGTGCTCGGTGGCGGGCGCGCGAAAGTCGGTCCGGCCGATGCTCCGGTGGAGCTGAATCCGGGGGACTACATCTGCTACCCCGGTGACTCACCGCATGTGTTCGAGGCGCTCGAGCCCGGCACCTGGGCACTGCTGGTCAGCGAATACAGCTGAATCGGGTGGGCGTCTGTGTCAGGCGGCGCCTTCGCCGAGGTACTGCAGCCAGGTCGGGTCCAATTCCGAACTTGCGGTGAGTAGTCGCCAATGCGGACCCTTGGGGGACACCAGTTGATGGTGCAACGTCCAGCCCAATTCGCTGAGCAGTTTGTCGGCCTTGCGGTGATTGCAGGGGGCGCAGGAGGCCACGCAGTTCTCCCACGAGTGCGCGCCGCCGCGGCTGCGCGGGATCACGTGGTCGATGGTCTCGGCCTTGCCGCCGCAGTACGCGCAGCGGTATCGATCTCGGTGCATGAGCGCGGCGCGGGTCATGGGCACCCGGGCGCGATAGGGGACGTGCACGTAGGTGCGTAGTCGAATCACCGAGGGGAGCGCCACCGAGGTGCCGGCGGAATGTACGACCGGACCTTCGGGATTGTCGTGAACGGTATGCGCCTTATCGCAGATGAGCAGTACGACGGCGCGGCGCGCGGATAGCGCGGTGAGCGGCTCATAGGTGGCGTTCAGGAGCAGAACGCGACTCTTGCTCCAGCTCAGGCCGGGAGTGACATCGGCCGGGCGATGCGCGGAATGATCATGATGCGCATCCGGATAGGAATGTTCGGACAAGATGTGCAGCGGAGTAGCCCCCGACCCACGATTGTGGACATCGGCGGGCTGGAGTTGTCGGTGCGTGCGCGCCTCGTGCCGGGCGCCGTGCCGCTGCTTCATGGGCTATACCCCGAATTCGTATTCGTCCGATGGTGTGGTAATCGGCAGACTGCCACCCAGTTGACCATGGAACGGCGCACATTGCACGGTGATTTCGCACATTGTCGGGCACAAACGGATGAACGACACATGACGGTATGAAACACCGCCCGCGACCAGCCGGTTCCCGCAAGATCATCCCGTCTCGACCCCGCCCCGGGCCGTGCGATATCGACGCGACGGGCACAATGGGGGCGTGACTTCCGGCGAGCAGACAGCGACCTCCTTCTATGAGGCGGTCGGCGGGGCAGCGACCTTCGAGCGGATCGTTGCCGCTTTCTACCGGGAGGTGGCAGCCGATGAGGTGCTGCGCCCGCTTTACCCCGAAGAGGATCTCGGGCCCGCCGAGCGCCGCTTGCGGATGTTCCTGGAGCAGTACTGGGGTGGCCCGCGCACCTACGGTGAAGAGCGCGGACATCCGCGTTTGCGGATGCGGCATCACCCCTTCAAGGTCGGTCCGATCGAGCGTGATGCCTGGCTGCGCGCCATGCATATCGCGGTCGCCGAGATAGAGCCCGCACTGCTCGACGACGCCCACCGCAAACAGCTGCTCGACTACTTCGAGATGGCCGCCAATTCGCTCATGAACTCGCCCATCTGAATTCGTGCCGCAGAAGTTGTAGGCCCCCAGAGCCTTTCCGGTTCCACGGCTCGCCCGCTGATCATTTGCTGAATCTGGACAAGTGTCGTCGTCACCCCCTCGAGTGTCGGCGGGCTGAGGCACCATTACGGCTGTGACCGACAACTTCGCCGCCGTGCCCGGCGCTGTTCCTTCCGCCGTGCCGGATGCGCTGTTTCCGCAGCCGCCGTGGTGGCGATCCGCGGTGTTCTATCAGGTGTATCCGCGCTCGTTCGCGGACTCCGATGGTGACGGCGTCGGTGACCTGCGCGGATTGCGCGACAAGATGGGCTATCTGGAGTTGCTGGGGGTGGACGCGCTGTGGATCTGCCCGGTCATGCGCTCGCCCATGGCCGATGGCGGCTACGACGTCTCCGATCCACGCGATATCGATCCGCTGTTCGGCGGGCTGGCCGCGCTGGACGATCTGATCGATGAGGCGCACCACCGGCATATCCGGGTCACCATGGATCTGGTGCCCAATCACACCAGCGATCAACATCACTGGTTCCGCGCGGCGCTGGCGTCCGCGCCGGGGAGTCCCGAGCGCGCCCGCTACTGGTTCCGGGACGGGCGCGGGCCGGATGGCAGTGTGCCGCCGAACAATTGGCCCGGTATCTTCGGCGGCCCGGCCTGGACCCGCGTCATCGAGGCCGATGGCAGACCCGGGCAGTGGTATCTGCATCTGTTCGCGCCGGAACAGCCGGATCTGAATTGGGAGAATCCGGAGGTGGCAGCGGATTTCGAGCAGACCATCCGGTTCTGGCTGAATCGCGGTGTCGACGGATTCCGTATCGACGTCGCGCACGGAATGGCCAAACCCGCTGGTCTACCCGATATGGAACTGCCCACCCGGCCCATCGGCGATGACCATTTGGTGGTGCACGACGATGATGATCCGCGCTTCAACAATCCGGGCGTGCACGAGATTCACCGCCGCCTGCGCCGGGTTATGGACGAATATCCGAACGCGGTGTCCATCGGTGAGGTGTGGGTCGACGACAACATCAGATTCGGCGAATACGTCCGTCCCGATGAGCTACATCTGGCATTCAATTTCCGATTAGCGGAGACGCCGTTCCATCCCGACAGAATCCGTGACGCCGTGGACAATTCGCTGCGCGCGGTCGCGGCGGTCGGCGCGAGTCCGACCTGGACGCTGTCCAATCACGATGTCGAGCGCGAGGTCAGCCGGTACGGCGGCGGGGCGCTGGGGCAGGCGCGGGCGCGGGCCATGATCATGCTGGAGTTGGCGCTGCCGGGCAGCGTATTCATCTACAACGGTGCGGAATTGGGTCTGCCCAATGTCGACGATCTGCCCGAGGAGGCGCTGCAGGATCCGACCTGGGAGCGTTCCGGGCATACCCAGCGCGGGCGGGACGGCTGCCGGGTGCCGCTGCCCTGGGAGGGGGAGCGGCCGCCGTTCGGATTCACCTCGGGGACGCCGTGGTTGCCGATGCCACCGCAGTGGTCGGGGGTGACGGTGGAAAAACAGTTGGAGCGTTTGGACTCCATGCTGTCGCTGTATCGGATGGCGATCGAATTGCGGGCCGAGCGAAAGGAATTCATCGGGCCCGGACTGGAGTGGTACGGAAGTCCGCCCGGTTGCTTGGCATTTCGGCGTGAAGGCGGGCTGTTGTGTGTGCTCAATGCCACAGATGCGGCGATTAGTCTGCCCGCGGGTGAGGTGTTGCTGACGAGCGCTCCGATTAGCGCTGGAAAACTTCCGGCAAACTCGACTGCGTGGCTTGTTTGAGCGGAATCACGACGACACGTGCGCGCACACGCTCACCGGTCGGTCGCGACGATCCGGGCATCGATTACCGTTGGGCTGTGAGCATTCTCCAGACAGTGCTGATCTACGTCGGCATCCCGCTTGCGATCTATTTGGTGATCGCCGGATTGTCGTTCCTCGGTAAGCCGCTGCCCGGCAAGAAGCCGGACCACTTCGCGCTGGGCGCCAAGTGGACCCAGCCTCCCGTGCTGTGGAGCGCGACGGACGAGGTGACCGGTTCCGGTCATCACGACAATGCTGAGTCATCGCATGGCAACCATGCTGCTATCGAATCCGCCGCGGCGGACCTGATCGGAGGCCGGGCAAGTGGCAAGTTCTAATTGGCCCGCTGTGAACGAGGCCGAGCTACCGCACGGCTACGCCGTCACCGTCAGCGGGCGCGTCTCCGGCGTGCACGAAGCCGGCGATGTGTTCAGCGAGGTGCCGTTCACCGATCACGAGCGCCTGCTCATGGATAACGCGCTCACCGATGCCACCCGCGCCACCAAGGTGCGGTTCAACATCTTCATCGGTGATCTCGGCGCGGATTCCGGCGCCGGCGCGGACGCGGTCTTCCCCGGTACCCCCGAGGCGGCTCGCTCGGTGCTGATCGCCGTCGACCCGAACGCCCGCGCCGTCGAGGTCCGCTCCGGCCGCGATGTCGCCGAGCGCGCCAACGATCGCGTCTGCCAGCTCGGTTCCACCGCCGCCCAGAGTTCCTTCCGCCAGGGCGATCTCATCGACGGCCTGGTCTCCGCGGTGCGCGTCATGGCCGCCGCCATCGGCCGCGTCTGACATTCGCACCGGCGTCGCGAATACGCGCGACGCCGGACCCTTTCGCACCCCTTCCGTCTCCGCGCCCCGGCATGCCCGGTGCCCGCAGAGGGAAGGGGTGCGCTGCTTCGTTCTGCTCAGAGCAGAACGAAGCGCGCCACGGGGCCGGGCCGACTTACGCTCGGACCATGTCCGAGCTGCCGCGTCTCCATTCCATCCCCGGCGGACTTGCCGAGCGGTCCGAAGCACCACGCCCGCAAGCCGTCGGCGAGACGCGCGGTGAACTGACTCGTCCGGCGCTGCAACCGGTCGCCGGTGACCCCGGGAAGCGTCCCGAATCCCGCCGCGCGAATGAGCAGCCCCGGACTCTGCGCGCGGTTCGCGAACCGCTCTGGCGCGAAGTGCTCGGCGCGGAGCTGCGGGCCATGCGTCAGGCGAACGGCGAGAAGCTCGTCGAAACGGCTGGGCGCGCGGGCATCTCGCCGCAGTACCTCTCCGAGGTCGAGCGCGGCCGCAAGGAACCCTCCAGCGAAATGATCGCCGCCCTGGCCGGAGCCCTCGGCACCGATCTGATCGGCCTCACCGAACAGGTAGCCAACGCCCTGCGCCGCCAGCGCCTGGCCGCGATCCCCGCCACCCCACGTCCCGCGCCGGTCCAGCGTCCGACCGCTCAGGCATACAACGCCTTGCTCCTGGCCGCCTGACCCGCCGCCGGATACCACCGGCAACCTCGACTTCGATGGGAGGCAGGGGTATTCGATCGGGAGCGGCCAAGTGGTCAAAGCGTCTCCATCGCCGGTTCTGCCTTCGCTCGCCACTCCGGCATTCATTGTTGGATCTCGGTGACCTCGTGGCAGTCTGCTTCGCCGCCCTCGGGCGCGCGGCGTGCCCCGCTGGTGACTCGCGGAGCGCGGGGCTACACCGCTTCCTCGTCGCGCCCGGTGGGCGGTGAAATCAGGCTCGGGGGTCCAGGATTCGGTCCACGAGGCCGTAGGCGAGGGCGGCTTCGGGGGTGAAGACGCGGTCGCGGTCGGTATCGCGGCGGAGGGTTTCCAGGGGTTGGCCGGTGTGCAGGGAGAGGATGTCCTCGACCTGGCCGCGCAGGCGCACCACTTCGTCGGCCTGGATGATGAGGTCGGGGATGGTGCCGCGGCCGCTGATCGCGGGCTGGTGCAGGACCACGCGGGCATGCGGGAGCATGGTGCGCATACCCTTCGCCCCGCCCGACAGCAGTACCGCGCCGACCGCGATCGCCTGTCCCACACAGGTTGTCGCGACGGGAGCCGAGATGTGCTGCATGGTGTCGTAGACCGCGAGCATGGCGGTCAGGTCGCCGCCCTCGCAGTTGACGTACAGGTTGATCTCCTGGCCCGGACTGTCGGCCTCCAGGTGCAGGAGTTGGGCGATCAGCGCGTTGGCGACGCCGGAATCTATTGGGGTGCCCAGATATACGATGCGCTCGGCCAGTAGATGCGAGTAGACGTCCATGATGCGCTCGCCGCGCGGATGCTGGGCGATCACATTGGGGATGGTGTAGCTGCTCATGCCGAGATTCCCATCTTCTGCTTCTGCGGGATGATCTGCCAGAAGGATTCGACGATCTCGTCGATGAACCCGTACTCCTTGGCCTGGGTCGCGGTGAACCACCGATCGTGCAGCGAGTCCTCGTAGATCTGGTCGAACGGCTGCCCGGTGTCCTGCGCGATCAGCCCGAGCACGGTCTGCACGGTGTAGCGCAGATCATCGGCCTGCACCTCCACCTCGACCGCGCTGCCGCCGATACCGGCCGACCCCTGATGCATGAGGATCCGCGCGTGCGGCAGCGCGAACCGCTTCCCGGGAGTCCCCGAAGACAGCAGGAATTGCCCTGCGCTGCAAGCCAATCCGAGCGCCAGCGTGGAAACGTCGCACGGCACCAGCCGCATAACGTCCCGGATGGCGAGCATCGCGGGCACCGACCCGCCCGGCGAATGAATCCACAGCGAGATCCCCGTCTCGGGATCCTCCGCCGCCAATTGCAACAACTGAGTCATCAACAGCGACCCGTTGTCATCATCCAGCCCGCCGTCCAGCACCAGAATCCGCTTGGCGAAGAGCTGTTCCCGTGTGCGCCAGTTGAACATCGGCGTCTTCTCGTCCTGTGCCATGACTCCACGGTGCCGCACCGGCACCGCGATTTCCGCCGGTGCTGCCCACAGCGGATCCGCTCACAGCAGCGTGAGCGCCTGCGTGCCCCGAAAAGCCCGCAGCCCCTCTCGCGCGAGGCGAAAGGGGCTGCGGGACTTCGGTTTACGGGCTAGCCGCGGTCGAAGGCGCGGGCGCGCAACGAGCGCTCGATGCCCGCTTTGCCTTCCACCACCAGGCGGCGGAGGGCGGGCGGGAGGTCGCCGGAGAGGAACTTGTCGGCGACCGCCACGGCCTCGTCGGAGATGGCCCAGTGCGGGTAGAGGCCGACCACCACGGTCTGTGCGACTTCGCTGGAGCGGCGATCCCAGACGGACGGGATTTCGGCGAAGTAGCGTTCGACGTAGGGGGTCAGCAGGTGTGCCTGGCCGACGGGTGCGAAGCCCGCGACGATGGCTCGGGCGGTGATGTTCGGGACCGAGTCGTCGTCCATGACCGTGGCCCAGGCTTGCGCCTTGACCGGGATCTGGGGGCGGGCGGTGGCTGCGGCGGCGGCTTGGCGGCGGCCCGCGGCGGTGTCGTCGCGGGCGAGTTCGCCGTCGATGACCGGGGTTTCGGTGCCGTCGTTGTCGATATCACCGGCGGCGGCGAGGGCCTGGATGAGTCGCCAGCGCAGGTCGGTGTCGACCACGAGGCCGGGCAGTCCGGCGGCGGCATCGCCTTCGAGGACCTGACGCAGCGCCTCGATGTGGCGGACCGACAGGTGCGCGCCGGTGAGGGCGTTCACGAAGGCCAGCTGGTAATCCGAACCCGGCTCGGCGGCCCGTGCCAGCGACAGCAGGCGGTCGGCGAACTCCGGCCAGCCGGTGTCGGTGGCCCAGTTCGGGTCGGCGTAGGAGGAGATCGCGGTGTGCGCCTGCATGAGAAGGCGTTGCACCACACCGATTTCGGTCTCCGAGCCGACGCCGCGCTGCACCAGCGCCACGAAATCGCGGGCCCGCATCTCGGCCTGCCGGGTCATCTCCCAGGCGGCCGACCAGGCCAGCGTGCGCGGCAGCGGTTCGGCGATATCGGCGATGCGATCGACCACGGTCTCGAGCGAGCCGGAGTCCAGTCGCACCGAGCAGTAGGTGAGGTCGTCGTCATTGACCAGCACCAGCTTGCCTTGCGCGACACCGATCAGCTCGGGCACCTCGGTGCGCTCGGCCGGATCGATATCGAGCTCGACGCGCTTGGTGCGCACCAGCTTTCCGTCCTGATCGTCGTACACGCCGATGGCCAGGCGATGCGTGCGCCGCTCACCCGCGCCCGGCTCCGCGCCGTCCTGGATGACGGTGAACGAGCTGTACTTGCCTTCGCCGTCGACGGTGAACTCCGGCCGCAGGATATTCAGGCCGGTAGTCTTGAGCCACTGCGCGCCCCAATCCGACAGGTCACGTCCGGACGCCTTCTCCAGCGCGCCCACCAGATCGTCGAAAGTGGCGTTGCCGTAGGCGTGTTCGGTGAAGTAGTCGCGCAGACCCGCCAGGAACGGCTCCTGCCCGACGTACGCCACCAACTGCTTGAGCACCGAAGCGCCCTTGGCATAGGTGATTCCGTCGAAGTTCACCTCGACCGCGTGCAGATCCGGGATGTCCGCGGCGATGGGGTGCGTGGACGGCAGCTGATCCTGCCGGTACGCCCAGGACTTCTCCACATTCGCGAAAGTGGTCCAGGCATTGGTGTATTCGGTCGCGCTCACCTGGCACAGCACCGAGGCGAAGGTGGCGAACGATTCGTTCAACCACAGATCGTCCCACCACTTCATGGTGACCAGATCGCCGAACCACATGTGCGCCATCTCGTGCAGCACGGTCTCGCAGCGGCGCTCGTACGAGGCGCGAGTCACCTTGGAGCGGAACACATAATCTTCCAGGAAGGTGACCGCGCCCGCGTTCTCCATTGCGCCCGCGTTGAATTCGGGCACGAACAGCTGGTCGTACTTGCCGAAGGCATAGGGCACACCGAAATTGGTGTGATAGAAGCCGAAGCCCTGCTTGGTTTCGGTGAAAAGCCGTTCGTGGTCCATGAATTCGGCGAGCGAGGCGCGGCAGTAGATGCCCAGCGGGATATCGCCGTGCTCGTCGACGAAGGTGTCGGTCCACTTGGCGTACGGTCCGGCGATGAGCGCCACCAGGTAGGTGCTCATGCGCGGGGTGGTGTCGAAGGTGTGCTCGACGACCGCGCCGATGCTCTTGGTCGAGGTCGTCGCACCGTTGGAGATGACCTCCCAGTCCGCGGGCGCGGTGACGATCACGTCGTAGGTGGCCTTGAGGTCCGGCTGGTCGAAGCACGCGAACATGCGTTTGGCATCGGCGGTTTCGAACTGCGAGTACAGGTACACCTTGTTATCGGTGGGGTCGACGAAGCGGTGCAGGCCCTCGCCGGTGTGCGAGTACTCGGCATCGGCCTCGACGACCAGTTCATTGCGCGCGGCCAGCCCCGTCAGGGTCAGGCCCTTGGATTCGTCGTAATCGCTCACATCGACCGCGACGCCGTTCAGCACGGCCGAGCGCACGCCCGCGCCGACGAAGTCGATGAAGGTGCTCGCGCCCGGCGTCGCCGTGAATGTCACCGTGGAACGCGAGAAGAACAGGTCACTGGTCGCCGCTTCGGCGCTGGTGGGCTGCCCGGTCAGGTCCAGTTCGACGCGGTAGTTATCCACCTGGACCGTCGCGGCGCGCTCGATCGCCTGCTCGCGGGTGAGATTCGGTGCGGACAAGGGTGCTCCTTCGCTCTCGCAAGTGCTGCGGGCGGCGCTGCCCGCCGTAAAGCCAACGTGCCCACAATGCCATGTCGGCGCAGCGCATGGCAGGCGCATGCCTCGTCCCGGCGGGTGCGTAGGAGACAGGAGCGCCTCGGTAGGCTGTGCGGCGGCAGCGATCCAGTCTGAGGAGGACAAAGTTGAAGCACATTCACGCCGGTAAGGTGCGCGACCTGTACGAGGACGGCGATTCGCTGATCCTGGTCGCATCCGACCGGGTGTCGGTGTACGACGTGGTGCTGCCCACCCCGATTCCGGACAAGGGCGCGATGCTCACCCAGTTGTCGAACTGGTGGTTCGGGTTCTTCGACAGCATTCCCAATCACATCGTCTCCACCACCGATGTGCCCGCGGAGTTCGCCGGGCGCGGGGTGCGGGTCAAACCGCTGAAGATGCTTAAGGTCGAATGCGTCGCGCGCGGGTACCTGACCGGTGGCGGGCTGGCCGAATACAAGCGCAGCGGCACCGTATCCGGTATCGCGCTGCCGCCTGGACTGGTGGATGGCGACAGGCTGCCCGAACCGCTCTTCACCCCCTCCTCCAAGGCCGATGAGGGCCACGATGAGCCCATCTCGTTCGCCGATGTGATCAACCAGGAGGGCGAGGAGGTCGCGAACAAGCTCCGCGACCTGACCCTGGAGATCTATTCGCGCGGTGCGGCGCACGCCGCCGAGCGCGGTGTGATCATCGCCGACACCAAGGTCGAATTCGGCTGGGACGGTGACGTTCTCACCCTCGGCGACGAAGTGCTCACCTCCGATTCCTCCCGCTTCTGGCCCGCCGACGAGTACGCGCCCGGCCGCCCCCAGGCGTCGTTCGACAAGCAGTACGTGCGCGACTGGTCCACCGGCACCGGCTGGAACAAGGAGTACCCGGGCCCCGAGCTCCCCGCCGAGGTCGTCGAGGTCACCCGCCAGAAGTACATGCAGGCTTACGAACTCATCACCGGTACACCCTGGGTGAGCATCGCCAAGTAATTCAGGCCGGGACGCGGTCGGCTGCCAGGAAGTCCGAAACGTGTTCCGCGGCTTTGCGTTCGAAGTCGGCGAAGTGGGCGTCGCGGGCCGCACCCTGGACCGCGTCGCCGATTTCGAGTTTGCCCTCGGCGTCCAGACGCTGGGGGCGTTCCTCGGCGTCGGGCAGGACCACTGTGCGGGAGTCGGAGACACCGCAGTAGTACGCGATCGCGCCGCTGAGCTGGGTGTCGAGCATGGTCTGGATGGCCGGGATGATCATGTCGTCGGCGGTCGCGCCCGCCAGCCCGAGCCACAGCATCCGCTTGCCCGCGAGTTTCGGCTTACTGCGCCCGTAGGCGAAACCGTAGTTCCAGACGCGGTCGACCCAGCCTTTGAGCAGGGCGGGCGCATAACCCCAGTAGATGGGGAAGACGGGGATTATCAAGTCGGCGGCCAGGATTCGGCGCATATGGTCTTCGACCTCGGGGGAGTAGGTCTTGTCGCGGTCGTTCCAGTCGGGCTGATCCGCGGTGTTCATGCGCGGGTCGAAACCCTCGGCGGTCAGGTCGAGCAGGTCGACCGCGTATCCGGCGTCCTCGAGCTGGGTCGCGGTGCGGCGGGCGATATGCGCGGTCAGCGAATCGGCGCGATGATGTGAGACGACGATGAGAGCGGTACGACTATCGTTGTGCGACAAGGGAATTCCTCCTGATCGAGCGGTGGTCGTGCGGTGCTGCATCCAGTACACCGGTTGCGGCGTGGACGATCCATGGGTGATCCACTCCGATCGATAGGAATTCGTCTACGCTCGAAGCGTGGACCCCTTGAGTCAGCTGTTGAGCGGAATTCGCGCCGAAGGGTCGGTCGTCACGCACGCGGTGCTCACCGCGCCCTGGACCATTCGCTTCACCGACGGTGCGCCCATGACCATGATCACCGTGCTGCGCGGCGGCGGCACCCTGGTGCTGGCGGACGGCACCCGGCAGTGCCTCGCCGCCGATGACACCGTCATCGTGCGGGGTCCCGAACCGTTCCACTTCACCGATCGCCCCGAATCACTCGGCGTACCGCATACCGAGTACGAGATCGCCTGCTTCACCGAAGTGGACTGCACCGCAGCGGATTTGAGTGGAATCAATTGGGGTGAGGACTCCGGGGAGGCGACCGCCCTGCTGGTCGGCGCGTACCGCGCCTCCTCGCGCCGCCACGAACGCCTGGTGCGCGCCCTGCCGCCCGCGCTGGTCATCCACGAGGACGCCGAGATCTGCCCGTGGATGGAAGCGGTCGCCACCGAGGCGGTCAGCCACAGCGCGGGCTCGCAGGCCATGATGGACCGCCTGCTGGACTGGGGCCTGGTGTGCACCCTGCGCAGCTGGTTCGAACAGGCCGGGGCCGATGCGCCCGGCTGGTATCGCGGCGTCGAGGATCCCCTGGTCGCCCCCGCTCTGGAAGCCATCCACGCCCGTCCCGGCCTGCCCTGGACGGTGGCCACGCTGGCCGCCCAGGCGGGCGTCTCCCGCGCCCTGTTCGCCAAACGCTTCACCGCGATCATGGGCACCCCGCCCCTGGCCTACCTCACCGAACTCCGCATGGAGGAGGCCGAAGAACTGCTCACCGCGACCGATCTCACCGTCGCCCAGATAGCCAGATCCCTCGGCTACGCCGACGCCTTCGGCTTCAGCGCCGCCTTCAAACGCCACCGCGGCCTGAGCCCCACCGGCTTCCGCGCCGCCGCCTGACCGGCGAGATCAGTGCTGTTCGCGTAGCAGTGCCGCTCTGAGTGTCAGGTAATTGCGTTCGGGAGTGCTGGTGGTGCGTCCGGCGGCGGCCGTGTACGCGGTGATCGCCGCCGTGTAATCGCCTGCCATTTCATGGAAGTGGCCGCGTACGGCGTCGAGCCGGTGTGAACCCTTCAGTGGCGCTTCGAGAGTCGCGGCGAGTTCCAGCCCGGCCTGCGGACCGTCGACCATCGCCAAGGCCACCGCGCGATTCAGCGTGACCATGGGATTGGGTGCGATGCGTTCGAGTCTGTTGTACAGCGCCAGGATTCGATCCCATTCGGTGTCCTCGGCCCGTCGCGCCTGGGCGTGCAGCGCGGCGATGGCGGCCTGGATCTGGTACGGCCCGGTCAACCCGCCCGCCAGTGTTGCGGTGATGAGCCGGACGCCCTCGGTGATGGTCGCGCGCTCCCACCGCCCGCGATCCTGTTCGGCCAGCGGAATCAGCTCACCGTGCGCCCCGGACCTGGCGGCCCGCCGCGAATCGGTCAGCAGCAGTAGCGCCAAGAGTCCGGTGACCTCGGAATCATCCGGCAGCAGCCGATGCAGCGCACGGGCGAGCCGAATCGCTTCCGCGGAAAGGTCATTGCGCCGCAGCTCGGTCCCGGTACTGGTATGCCCCTCGGTGAAGATCAGATAGAGCACCTGCAACACCGTGCCCACCCGTGCCCGCCATTGCTGTGGGTAACCGGATTCCCCTGTCTCCGAGCTGCTTTCGCCGGACTCGAAGGGCCGATCCACCGCTGCCAGCCGCTTCTTGGCCCGCGAGATGCGCTGCGCCATAGTCGATTCCGGCAGCAGGAAGGCGCGGGCGATCTCCTCGGTGGAGAGCCCGCCGACGGCGCGCAACGTCAAAGCGATGGCGCTGGCCGGGGACAGTACGGGATGGCAGCACAGGAAGAACAGCGTCAGCGTGTCATCCCGCTCATCCATGGCGTCGGAGAGTTCGGCCGCGGCGGGCACTTCGCGCAGCATGGTCGCGGTTTCGCGATTGCGCCGCGCCACTTCGGCGCGCACGGTGTCGACGAGCCTGCGGGCCGCGACCTGGATCAGCCAGCCGCGCGGATTATCCGGAGTGCCCTCGTCGGGCCACTGGGTGGCGGCCGCCAGCATGGCCTCCTGCAGGGCGTCCTCGGCGGTGTCGAAATCCCCGTAGCGCCGGGTCAGCACCCCGAGGACCTGCGGTGCGAGTGTGCGCAGCAGGTCCTCGACCTCATAGGTGGTGGAGCCCATCGAACCGGGTCACAGATCGCTGGTGGGTGCGCTCATCACCGCGCGCACCTCGATGTATTCGCCGATCGGCTTACCGCCCGGGCCGGGTCCGGCAGAGGCCTGGGCCGCGATCTCCAGCGCCCGTTCCCGGCTGTCGACGTCGATGAGGTAGTACCCGGCGAGGAATTCCTTGGTCTCCGGGAACGGCCCGTCGGTGATCACCGCGGCGGATCGTCCGTCCGAGCTGACCAGCACCGCGTCATCGGGTCCGGCCAGCCCCTGCGCGTCCACCAGCTCGCCGGACTTGGCGAGTTCCTCGCCCAGCGCGCGCTGAAAATCGATGTGCGCCTTGATTTCCTCGGGCGTCCACTCGTTGATCGGCGTATCGCAATGCGCATTGGCCCCGTAGGTCTTGAGCAGCATGTACTTCATGGTCGACTCCTATGTTCGGTGCGCCGGGCGGGCGCGTTCACGGACGGGTCGGAGCCCGGGCCGCGAATTCGACACGGTTGCTCGAACGCGATGAGTGACGGTCGTCACAGCGGAATAGAGGTGTCGGCCAGCCGGTCCGGATCGACCGCCTCGCCGCCCAGGATCAATTCCTTGATCCGGTCGCCCGCATCCCAGATATTCACGTTCATCCCGGCGAGCACCCGATTACCGGAGTCCAGCCAGAAGGCGATGAATTCGCGCTTGCCGAGATCGCCGCGCACCACCACGCGCGCGGTCTGCTTGGCGGTCGCGTAGCCGGTGTACTCCATGCCGAGGTCGTATTGATCGGTGAAGAAGTACGGCAGCCGGTCGTAGACGGCGTCCTTGCCGAGCATGGTCGCCGCCGCCACCGCGGGCTGATTGAGCGCATTTGCCCAGTGCTCCACCCGAATTCGGCGTTCCAGCACCGGATGCTGTTGATCGGCGATGTCCCCGACGGCGACGATATCGGGATCGCTGGTGGCCAGGCTCTCATCCACCAGGACGCCCTCGCCGGTGGCCAGTCCGGCATCGACCGCGAGTTCGATATTGGGTCGCGCGCCCACCGCGATCAGCACCGCGTCGGCGGGGATGACGGTGTCATCGGCGAGGCGGACCCCGGTCGCGCGCCCGTCGGCGACGGTGATCTCGGCGACCTTGGTCGCGACGCGCAGATCGACACCGTGCTCGCGATGCAGATCCGCGAAAACCTGCCCCATCTCCGGCCCGAGCGCGGTCTGCAATGGCACGTCCAGCGATTCCAGCACCGTCACCTCCAGCCCGGCAGTGCGGGCGGCGGCGGTGACTTCCAGCCCGATCCAGCCCGCCCCGATCACCACGAGTCGGCCGGCGGCACCGAACATTTCGAGGATCGCCTCGGAGTCCTCGGCGGTGCGCAGCGTGTACACCCCGGCCGCATCGGCTCCCGGTATCGGCAGCTTGCGCGGCCGGGATCCGGTGGCCAGCGCCAATTTGTCGTAGGTGATCGTCGTATGATCCGGCAGCGTAATGGTTTTCGTCGCCCGATCCACCCCGGTCACGGTGGTGCCGAGCAGCACCTCGACGTGATGATCGCGATACCACTGCGACTGTTCCACGATCGCGTCCGCAGGTGTTTTCTTACCCAGCAGGCAGTCCTTGGACAGCGGCGGCCGCTCGTACGGTAATCGCTCCTCCGCGCAGACGAGGGTGATCGTCCCGTCGAAATCATTGGCGCGCAAGGCCGCCGCGAGCTTGGCCGCTGCCAGCCCACCACCTGCGATGACAAACCTGGATGCCGTGGTCATGTGTGACCTTCCTGCGCCGCCCATCCGCGGCTGCCGACGACGAAGGCTGATATTCCGACCCTAACCCGCAGAACATGCCCCTCGGCGGAAATATCGGTAAGAAGGTGCATTGTTGCCCATAGTGGCGGCCATGCCCGGCCGACGAATGCGAAAGGGATTACTCGTGAGTGACACCAACAAGGACCGGGTCGACTTCTGGTTCGATCCGCTGTGCCCGTGGTGCTGGATCACCTCCCGCTGGATCCTCGAGGTCGAGCAGGTCCGCGATATCGATGTGAACTTCCACGTGATGAGCCTGTCGGTGCTCAACGAGGGCCGCGACGGCCTGCCGGAGCAGTACAAGGAATTGCTCGCGACCGGGTGGGGCCCGGTGCGCGTGGCCATCGCCGCCGCCGCGAAGAACGGTGACGAGGTGCTGCCCGCGCTCTACACCGCGATGGGCACCCGCCTGCACAATCGCCGCGCCGAATACGAGACGGACGGCCCGCGCGAGGACCTGCTCACCAAGGTGATCGCGGAATCGCTGGCCGAGGTGGGCCTGCCCGCCGAGCTGGCCGAGGCGGCCACCAGCACCGAATACGACGAGGCGCTGCGCGTCTCGCACCACGCCGGTATGGACAAGGTCGGGCCGGATGTCGGCACGCCGACCATCCACATCAACGGGGTCGCCTTCTTCGGGCCGGTGCTGTCGCGGATTCCGCGCGGTGAGGTCGCGGGCAAGGTGTGGGACGGCGCGGTCGCGCTGGCGTCCTACCCGCACTTCTTCGAGATCAAGCGCACCCGCACCGAGGATCCGCAGTTCGACTGATTTTCGCATCGGGCCGCCGGAATACGAAGGGCCCGCCGGAAACGGCGGGCCCTTGGCGTCGCTACTGCTCGAAATAGGTTGTGGCGGAACCATATCCGGTCGGTGGCGGCGGCTGCTGCTGCGGATAGCCGCCGTACGGTGCGGGCGGTTGCGCGAGCGCGGGCGGGGCGGGCCGCAGGAACAACTTGCCGTGTCTGCTGCGATCGCGCAGCGCCCACATGCGCCAGGTCAGCACCGGATGGCTGGACAGCGCGTTCACCACCCAGACGAAGAAACCCTTCTCCTGCGGTGCGCGATCGGCCATCTCGTCGAATCCGACAATGGCATTGAGGTATTTGCCGCCCGCGAGCGTCTGCATCGCGCCGGGCGCGCCCAGATGCCGATTGCAGTAGCCGTGATTATCGGCCGTGTACTCCTGCGCGCGAATCAGCGAATTGCCCAGGATCGGCAGGAACGGTCCCAGGAACATGCCCAGCTGCCGCCAATAGGAGACATGCCCCGCCGCGATATGCCCGACCTCGTGGCCGATGATGAACGCCAAAGCGTCGGGTTGCCGTGCCGCACCGCCGATTTCGAACAGATCGCTGTACACCACCACGTAGCGGCGGAAACCGTGACCGGAGGCGAACGCGTTGATCTGACCATTGCCGAGCACCACGTACGCGTCCGGAACCGTCTGCATTCCGAAACGCGCGGCGGCCTCCTGCACCATCCGATAACCCTCGGGGAACTGCGTCGGCGACATTTTCACGCCGTTCACCCGCTGCGTCGCGTAATTCACACCGCGGCCGAACCACAGCAGCGGCGGCGCGAACGTGAACAGCAGCACATATTGATTCAGGCTGCCGGTCAGCAACAGCAGCAGCGCGAACATATACGCGAGCACGGTCAGCACGACCACGACCGCCAGCAGCGGAATCTCCCAGCTGTGCCGGGCGGGCATACCGAATGGGGACAGCCCGCGGGTCGGCTGATGCGGGGGGACCTGCGGCGGTGAATAGCCGGGCTGGGCAACCCATCCCGGCGGGCCGACCTGCGGATTCCATCCGGTCATCCCCGTGACCGGATTCCACCCCGGATGGCTCCCCGTGACCGGATTCCCCTGCTCGGCGTTCGGCGGCTGCGACTGATCGTCGGACGTCATGAGCAAACTCTATGCGGACGGGGGAGCCGGGCGCAGGAACAGCTTCCCGTGACGGCTGCGATCGCGCAGCGCCCACATCCGCCAGGTGTTCACCGGATGACTGGCCTGCAAGTTGGTGAGCCAGACGAAGAATCCGGTTTCGGTGAAGGCGCGGTCCGCCATTTCGTCGAATCCGACCATCACACCGAGGTATTTGCCCGCGGACAGCGTGGTCATCGCGCCGGACGCGCCCAGGAAGCAATAGCTGTAGCCGTGATTATCGGCCGTGTACTCCTGCGCGCGGCTCAGCGCCGGACCGAGCACGGGCACGAATTGCATGAGTATGGTGCCGAATTGCCGCCAATACGAGGTGTGGCCCGCCGCGATATGACCGACCTCGTGACCGATCACGAAGGCCAGCGCCTCGGGTTGCCGTGCCGCACCGCCGATTTCGAACAGATCGCTGTTGACGACCACGAAACGCCGGAAACCGTGACCGGCCGCGAAGGCATTGAGTTGCCCATTGCCCAGCACCACATAGGCATCCGGGACCTTCTTCATACCGAATCGTGTCGCCGCCTCCTGCACCATGCGATACGCGTCCGGGAATTGTGTCGGCGACATCTTCACCCCCGACACCCGCGCCGAACCCCACTGCGAACCGCGCAGGAACCACACCAGAATCGGCGCGAACGCCAGAATCGACAGGTACAGATTGTCGGTACCGCGGCTCACCTCGAAAACCGCGTAGGGATAGGCGAATACGGTCAGCACCACGACCAGCACCAGCAGCGGGATCTCCCAGCTGTGCCGGGCGGGCAACCCGAATGGGGACAGCCCGCGCGTCTGCGGATCCATCGGCATGCGCGGCGGCAGCTGTTGCGGGCGCGTCTCATCCGGCGCGACCGGACCCCAGCCGGGCGGGCCGGTGGCCGGATCCCAGCCGGTCATCCCCGATACGGGATTCCAGGCCGGGCCGTTGACCGTGGTCCGGGCGGTCAAAGCGGGCATTCGTTCTTGGCGGTCATCGGACGGCATGGCGCACCTTCGCATCGGAGGCCGGAAAGTTGGCACCTGTTATTCGCGCTCCCGCTCACCCACCGTTAATGGCGGATCGGCGCTCCTGAGAGAATCCCTGCCATGCGCGTATACCTGGGTGCCGATCACGCCGGCTTCGAACTGAAGAACCACGTCAAGTCCCACCTGGAGGGCCAGGGCCACGAGGTCGTCGACTGCGGCGCCCTCGAGTACGACGCCCTCGACGACTACCCGGCCTTCTGCATCGAGGCCGCCCGCCGCACCGTCGCCGATCCCGGCAGCCTCGGCCTGGTCTTCGGTGGCTCCGGCAATGGCGAGCAGATCGCCGCCAACAAGGTCCCCGGCGCTCGCTGCGCCCTGGCCTGGAGCGTGGAAACCGCTCAGCTCGCCCGCCAGCACAACAACGCCCAGCTGATCGGCGTCGGCGGCCGCATGCACAGCACCGAGGAAGCCCTCGCCATCGTCGACGCCTTCCTGGCCGCCGAATGGTCCGATGAGGCCCGGCACCAGCGCCGCATCGACATCCTCGCCGAATACGAGAAGACCGGCGTCGCCCCCGCCGTTCCCGCGTACTGAGTTCCGCCACCCCGGAATAGGCCACGCCGCCGCGAACTCTCGTTCGCGGCGGCATTCCTGTTTTCCCCAGAGAGATCGGTGAGTTCGTGCCCGAAGGCCACACACTGCATCGCCTGGCAAAGCTGCACCAACAGCGCCTGGCCGGTGCACCCGTGCGGGTATCCAGCCCCCAGGGCCGCTTCGCCGCCGAGGCCGCCCGCCTCGACGGCCGCGTCCTCACCAGCGCCGAAGCCTGGGGCAAACACCTACTGCACCACTACGATTCGGGCCTCACCGTCCACATCCACCTGGGCCTCTACGGCAAATTCTACGAATCCCCGGTCCCCATGGGCGAACCCGTCGGCGAAGTCCGCCTGCGCATGTACGGCCCCGGCCGCAAAGACGCCCCCTACGGCATAGACCTGCGCGGCCCCAACACCTGCGAAATCCTCCTCGCCCCCGAAATCGACACCCTCACAGCCCGTCTCGGCCCCGACCCGCTCCGCGGTGACGCCGACCCGGACCGCGCATGGCACCGCATCAGTCGCTCCCAGCGCCCCATCGGCTCCCTCCTGATGGACCAGAAGGTCATCGCGGGCGTAGGCAACGTCTACCGCGCCGAAGTCCTCTTCCGCCACGGCATCTCACCGACGCGCCCCGGCAAACAGTTGACCCACGAAGAGTGGCAAGCGATCTGGACCGACCTTGTCGCCCTCATGAAGGTGGGCGTCAAACGCGGCGTAATGGTCGTAGTCCGCCCCGAAGACGACCACGGCGCACCGTCCTACTCCCCGGACCGCCCCCGCACGTATGTCTACCGCCGGGCGGGCGAACCCTGCCGGTTGTGCACCACCACGGTCCTGCACTCGGTCATGGAAGGCCGAAACCTGTTCTGGTGCCCCACCTGCCAGCCCAGCTGATCGCGTCTCTGCGGTTATTGCAGGCAGGGGGTGGTGGTGTCGGAGGCGGGGACGACCGTTGTCTGCACCGAGGTGGAAGGCGCGCGGAAGAAGCCGCTGCCTGTGCCCAGGTCGGTCAGCTTCGAGCTGCCGAGTTGGATCAATGTCACCGCGACTTCGGTTCGGTCACCGGAGAGGGTCAAGGTGTGGCGACCGGTTGTGGTTGGTGTCCAGTCGACTCGGCTGATGTGGTAGTCGCTCCAGTGGACAGGTATCGATACCCCATTGTCGGTGACTTCGATGACGTCCCTGCCCGGCGTGATAGTTGAGAGCCACAGCCGATAGGTCTGATTGACGTGGCATGGCGCGCCCTCCAGCGGGCCGGTGTGAATCTTCGTTTCGGAGGCTTGGGCCGATGGTGCGGCGATCACCATGCCGAGTGCGGCGATGGCGAAAGCTGTTGTGAGCGTGGACTTCATTGATCTCTCCCCGTGTAGATCCGGCGGCGCAAATCTAGCAGTTGTGAACTGAATGTGTTTCACATTTGAGTTGGAATCAGCGTGATTTCCACGGGGTGGAAAGGGCGTTGTCAGGGGTGGGGTGGGTTCGGAGAGTGGGTGGGCGTTGTTGGGCACTCATGGAGGCTGGAAGTTGACCGTCATTCGGCAGGTTGAAGGGGCGGGGGAGGTGTCCTCGCTGCGGCCGTTGTTGTTCACCGTTTATCTGCCCGCTACGGCGTATGGGATCGGGATGGGGGCGGCGGCTCCGGTGATGGCGTTGACGGCGTTGAGTTTGGGGGCCTCGCCCGCCGTGGCGGGACTGACCGTGGCGCTGGTGGGGTTGGGGCAGGTGCTGGGGGATATTCCGGCGGGGCAGGTGGTTTCGCGGCTGGGGGAGCGGCTTTCGATTGCTCTCGCGAGTTCCGCGGGGGTGCTCGGAGTGTTGGCGTGTCTGCTCGCACCGAGTGTGCCGGTGCTGTGTATGGGACTGGTGGTCGTCGGACTGTCCAATGCCGTATGGGGATTGGCTCGGATGAGTTATCTGTCGGAGGTGATTCCGTTCGAGCGGCGGGCGCGGGCCATGGCGTTGTTCGGCGGGGCAATGCGGCTGGGGAGTTTCCTCGGGCCGTTTCTCGGTGCGGCGGCGATTATCGGATTCGGTACGCGCGGTGGGTTCGTCGTTCAGTTGATCGCCATCGCGGTGGCCGGATATCTCATGACGAGGCTGCCTGATCCGCAGACCGCGAACTCCGGGATCGATAAGGTGGCGCCGCTTTCGCTGCTGAGCATCGGTCGTGCCCATCGCACGCTGCTGTTCACCCTGGGTGGCGGATCGCTGCTGATGGGTGCGGCGCGCTCGGCGCGTGATGCCATATTGCCTTTGTGGGCAGACCATCTCGGGGCGAGCGCCGCGACGGCCGCGCTCGTCTACGGGATCGGGGCGGGGTTGGACGTCCTATGTGCCTATCCCGCAGGGCATTTGATGGATCGCTTCGGCAGGCGATTCATCGCGGTGCCCTCGCTGGCCATTCTGGCGATCGGGTATCTGATTGTGCCGCTTGCCGATTCGATCGCCATTCTCACCGTGGCCGCGATCGTCATGGGAATCGGCAATGGCATCGGCAACGGCGTCATCATGACCATCGGCGCCGATGTCGCCCCGGCCGCCACCCGCGCCGAATTCCTGGCCGCCTGGCGATTGACCCACGACTGCGGCTTCTTCATAGGTCCACTGCTGGTCAGCGGCCTGGCCGCACTCGCACCACTCGCGGTCGCGGTGGTGACCCTGGGTGGCGTATCGGCCCTGGGCGCGGTGGCGATGGGCCGCTACATCCCCGTGTACATCCCGTGGCCGGGCCGGAATCAGTGCTCGCAGAGCGAGAATTCCCGCTCGTAGATCTCCTCGTTGTGTTCGTCGACGAAGAACTTCCGTTCCCGCATGAGTTCTTCGCGATAGCCCTCGGCCTCGGCCCGCGTCATGGTCGAGGTCGGTGACCCCGGTTGTTGCGGTGGCACATCGGAGGTCGAGGTGATCGTCACGGAGGGATCGACCAGGAAGAACGCCAGGATCTTGCGATGCCCCGGCCGGGTCGGATCCGCGAGTCGGAACGGTGCGACGCGATGCTGGAGGATATTCGGGAACGCCAGGCAGCGGCCCGTATTCGTCGATACCGATCCCAGCACCTGACTCATCGGATCCTCATCGCTGAGGCCGTAGACATCCTCCATACCGTTGCCGTCGTTCTGTTCGTATTCCGGATCGTCGATCGACGCGCGGAAACTCAACTGGCTCTCGGTGATGTTGTCGCTGTCCCAGTAGTAGATACCGGTCGAGACGATGCGCTCGTTCATCATCCCCTCGACATGCCAACTGCCACCGGCATATTCGGGGCTGTCCGGGGTGAGGTGAATCGTGGCGAGTTTGACGATGACCTGGAGTCGCCGCCCCCGCAGATCGACGCGAACGAAGTCGTCCGGTACGGCCGGTGGAGCGAATTCGGGAGCGTCCGGGATGACCGGACGACGGATATCCCACCATTCGTCACGCGCGGCATCCCAAGCGGCCCTGGCCTCTTCGTCGTTCGGATCCTCGGGCTCGACCGGCTTCCCCGGGGCATTGTCGTACCAGGTGTACGGATCGACCTCGATCCGCACCGGCCGCGGATACCGCAGATCGGTCAGCACATTCTCGAACAACGGCAGCAGCCGCGCGAACAGCACCGGCAGCACCGCGTCGAGTTCGCGATGAGCTACCGGATCCACATTGTTGACGTACGACGCGAACACCGCACCGCCATCGGAGTCGATATCGACATCGGTGGGCAACCACTGGAACTTCTCCGAATACGCGTACCGCGCAATATCTTTCCCCCGCTGCGGCCAGGCCGCCGCATCCACCCCGCTCACCCCGCGCACCAGGCAGAACAGCGACGGATGCACCAGATCCAGCACCTGCCCATTCGACCCCGGATGCCAATCCCGCTCCCCCTCGGGCACCTCCTCCAGCACCCGAACAGCCTCCCGCAGAGCATTTCTCAACTCATCGCCGATCAAGCCATCCGACTGCCACACCCCGTCGACCCCGGAAACCTCCACCCCCGTCCGCTCATCACGCAACGACGCGTAATACGCCAATTCCGCGACCACATAACGGATCTGAGCCGCGCTCAATCCCTGCTCCGCCGCCTCCCGAGCCCACCTCCCGACAATTTCGGCATCGCCCATCTTCACGAACCACTGCGCCTTGGCCCGAATCCCCGCACTGAACCGCATCATCGCCAGCTCCGACACCGCCCTCGCGGGCGCCACCGGCATCAAATGCGATTCCACGAAAGGCAATGGAAACCCGGATAGCTCGGTCATGGAAATCCCCCCGAAGTGCGATGGCTAACTAGCTGATATCCGCTGTCGAGACGGTCCGGGTGCGCAGTGCGACCAACCACCACAGTCCGAGTGCGAGCAGTGCGATGGTGGTGATGATGTAGATATCGCCGAAGATGCTTTGCCACCAGGACCATTTCAGTTCCTGATGTCGGCCGTTGGGCACGATGCCCGGGCCGATCAGGAAGGGGAGGGTGAAGGCGGCGGTGAGGGCGGCCGGGGCGCGGCCGGGTTGGGTGGTGGCCCAGGCGATGGCGGCCACTATCGCGGGGCCCGCCCAGATCCAGTGGTGGGTCCAGGAGACCGGTGAAATCAGCAGCAGGACGGCGGCATTCACCAGTAGGGCGGCTACGGAGTAGACGGTGAGTGCGGGCTGATCGGCGAGGGATTCGGCCTTGAAGAGGTAGTGCATGAGGATCGCGCCCGCGCCCACCACGACCAGGCCGGTGGCGAGCCAGGCGATGGTGGCCGCCGAATGCGTCAGGCCGAGGCGGAAGAACAGGCCCTTGATCGACTGGTTGCCGACGTAGTCGGGGGAGCCGATGCGGTTGGTGTCGGTGACCGCGTGGAACCAGTAGTCGCGGGATTCGCGCGGGAAGAGCAGGAAGCCGCCGAGTACGACCGCGATCGCGGTTGCCGCGGAGGTGGCCGCGGCCTTCCAATCCCGGCGCAGCAGGAAGTAGAGGATGAAGGCCGCCGGGGTCAGTTTGGTGACCGCGGCGATGCCGATGAGCACACCGCGCGGCCAGCGCGGTTTCTCGGTGAGGCAGTCCAGCGCGACCGCGGCCATCAATACGAGATTGATCTGCCCGAACCACAGTGTGGTGCGGACGGGTTCGATGGCCAGCAGCGCGAAGACCGCCGTCGTGGTCAGCGTGAATTTCGTGCGCACCGCCAGATCGGGGCGAATGCGCGAGAGCACCAGCCAGATCGTCACCCCGAGACAGGACAGCGAGCTCGCCGTCACCAGGATTTCCGCCAGCCACAGCGGCGTCACCGCCAGCGGAATCATCAGGATCGCGGCGGACGGCGGATAGGTGAACGGCAGATCGGTATGCCCCGCCACCGGCAGGGTCGGTCCGTACAGGGTGCTGCCGTGCAGCCAGGCGCGGGTGACGACCCGATACACCTGCAGATCCAGGAAGCCGTGCATGCGCGAGAACAGCATGGCGATGCCCACCGAGAGCAGAATTCCGATCGCGAACGGAACGCGCGGGATATTTCTCAGGTCATCGGACTTCGCTTTGCGCAGCACTCCCCGCTGCCCCGTCCGCATGGTGATCATTCGGCAGACACTAACCCTTCGGCCTTCGCATAAGTTGTCCGGATTGTATTGCGGGAGTAGCTAGTTGATGACCACGGATTCCCGCGCGATCCGGCCGCCCCAGTCCGCCAGGCGACCGCCAGGGGGACTGAACCAGGTCGCATAGAAGACCAGCGAAACTACGGCAAGCGAGCCCAGCACGGCAAACCCGGCCACCACCGGATACGCGGACATGGTCACCGGCAGGAAGCGATAGGACAGCAATAGCCCCGCGAACACCGTCACCCCGAGCGTGACGATCCGCACCCGGTACCGATTCCAGCCGCGATCGGGCTCCCGCAGCGCCGACTCCACCGTCAGGCACAGCACCGCGCCCGCCACCAGATCGCAGCCGTAGTGATAGCCGAAACCCAGGGTCGCCAGCAGCGTGCACACCAGCCAGGTCGCCCCCGCCCAGCGCAGCCAGCGCGGACCGCCGCGCGAATGAATGAAAAGCGCCGTCGCCCACGCGGTATGCATGGACGGCATGCAATTGCGCGCGGTGACGGTGTCGAACAGCAGCGGTTTCGGCATGGAGGTCAGTGCGGGCAGCACATGCGGCCAATCGCCGATTTGCAGACCGTTGCCCTCGGGTCCGTACGCGAACACCGGCCCGACCACGGGGAACAGCACATAGCCGAGCGGCCCGACCACGCCCAGCACCAGGAACGTCCGCAGCAGATTGTGCCGCGGCCACGGACTCGTCGTCACATTGCGCAGCTGCCACACCGCGATCGCCACCGCCGCCACCGGCAACTGGATATAGACGACATGCAGAATCCCGGACGGTATCGGACCGAGCGCGTCCAGCGCCCGCCCGACCAGCCACGCGGGCTCACCCAGCGCGTGATCGGCGAGCTGCACGTACTGATCCAGCACCCGCGGCCCGGCGATGACGCTGACCATCAGCCAGGTGTCGGCGACCTTCGAGGCCATGATGAGCAGCACACCGAACGCGATGGCGTGCAACGCCGTCCGTCGCCGCTGCCCGTCCCAGCGCGAGGCGGCGATCGCCAATCCGGTCAGTGCCAGCGTCGGCCCGGTCCCGATCGACACATGCCAGCCGCACAGCGCTTGCAGGCCCAGGGTCAACAGGTCCAGCACCGCCGCCGCAACCAGGCTGACCACCCGGATGCGCGCGGTCACGCCGACGCAGGCCAGTCCCAAACCCGCCCAGGAAACGAACGCCGACTGCGGATTCGCGAAATAGTCGTCGATCAGACTGTGCAGCGGTCCCAGCACCCCGTGATCGGAGGCCCACCACTGCGCGGCGATCAGCAATATCGCCGCAACGGCCACCCCGGCGGCAGGCAGCACCCGCGATCCCGCCCCGTTGCCGGACGACGACGGGCCGGAAATCTTCACCTCGTGGTCGACCAGCACCGTCAATCGATAACACAGGCCAAACGGAGGCACAACTTCCGGTTACCGCCAGACGTACAAGCGACCGACCAGCACCCGAGCGCGGTTCGGGGAGCGGGCTAGATGCCGCCGCCGTCGAAGCTGTCGAAACCACCGAAATCGCCGTAGTCGCCGAAATCACTGCCGCCGAGATCGGATCGCGGGTCCGCGAGGCCCGCATCGGTGAAGCCCGGATCGCCCGTGCCGTAGCCCTGGTCGCCGTACCCCGGATCGCCGTATCCCTGATCGGCGCCGCCCGAGTCGTAGCCCTGATCCCCGTTGTCTCCCGCGTCCAGCCCGGCCTGATAGCCGTCGCCGTATCCGCTCTCGAAGGCGGCCGCGTTGTAGTCCACCCCGGACATCCCGCTGAACAGCGCGTCGAACAGCAGTACCGAGCCGACGCCCCACGCGCCCGCGACAAGCGCTGTGCGCCACCAGGGTTCGGAGTACCAGCCCGCGGGGACCGGACGGCCCGCCACGCGTCCGCCCGGGTAGTAGTTCGGTGTCTGCGCGGAGGGATCGGCAGACGCCTCGATGCGGCGGCCGTCGAATTCCACGGTGCGATCCTCGGTGACCTTGCCCGCGCTGCGCTGACCGTCGAGTTCGGGGACATCGGGCCCCGGATCCATTTTCATGGCCGAACGGGCGGCACGGACGTAATAGAGGCCCTCCAGCGCGGTCTCCTTGGCGAGCCGGGCCTGCGCCGGCGTGGTGGCCTGCTCGATCTGGGAGCCGGCGGCGTTGAATCGTTCGCCCGCGTCGGCGAGCGCCTGTTTGGAGGGTTCGTCATTGCCGGTCAGGTTGTAGACCTGCCCGCCGAGGCGCTCGATGACGCGCCGGGCGTCGGCTTTCGCATCGGCGAGTTGGGTATTCGCGCGGGATCGCTGACCGCGGCTGACGATGAGCACCGCCAGCAGTACGACGATCAGCAGAACGAGTAGTACGACAACCGTAGCCACGCGAACCACCCTACGCGGCACCGATTGCTGTCCAGTTGCTATAACTCGCCGCACGTTCGTATGCGCAGCTCGGTCCGGTGCGCGCGGGCTACTCGGCCTCGCGACGCCGGGCATGAGAGGTGTCGATCACTCGCCACACGGCGGCGTGGACTGCCTCCGTCCCGGACGATCCGGACGGTGGCGAATTCGGCGCTGTTTCCCCCGCGCCGAGGCTCGTCCCCAGGTCGCTCAGCCCGCTACCGCGGCGAATCTGCCGGTGGTGGTTGCTGAGTCGACCTCCTCTGGGTCGAGCTCCGATATGGCGAATTGCCGCTTTCCTGCGGTTTTGGCGGAATACATGGCACGGTCGGCGCTGCGCAGCAGATCGGCGAAATCGCAGTCACGGCCGGGCGGGCAGAACGCGGTGCCGACACTGGCCGAGGCCGGTACCGGACCCGCCGCGGTGTGCACGGGTTCGCACAGCGCCGCCAGCACCCGCATGGCCAGCTCACCCAGGGCATTGCGGCGGGCGGGCAGCGCGACCACGAATTCGTCACCGCCATAGCGCGAGATGACCGTTTCGGCCGGGCACGCGGCGCGCAGTCGTTTGGCGATGGTGACGAGCACCTCATCGCCGACCGAATGCCCGTAGCCGTCATTGATCTGCTTGAAATCGTCGAGATCGATGAGCAGCAGGCCGATGCCGCGCGCGGGATCGGTGGCCATCACCCGTACCCGCTCCTTGAGCAGTGAGCGATTGGCCAGATCGGTCAGCGCGTCATGGGTGGCCTCGTGCCGCAGTCGCGTCTGCAGCGCCGCGATTTCCTGCACCCGCACCGACACCGCCTCGGACAGGCTGCGTTCCTGCTGTGCGAGCGCACGCTGCTGCAGCGCCTCGGCATAGCTGTCGATGGCCTGGCTGGCGATGAACGGCCAGCGGGTGGCGATCAGCGATCCCGGTTCGCCCGGTGCGAGCCCGAGCAGGGCGCGGCTGGCGGGTGCGAGCATGCGGGTGCGCTCGAACGGTGATTCGGCGAGCCGCCGCCCGATACTGCGGGCCGCGGGCACCGGAAACGGTTCGGACCCGGCCAGTTCCAATAGCTCACCGATGATGCGCCCGAAGATGCGTTCCACATCCTCGGGTTCGAGTGCGGGCACGGTGGAACCGGTTCCGCCGGGATGTACCGCCCGGACCCATTCCCGGATGGTGGCCGTCACGACGGCGGTGGTGCGGGCGTCGATGCGGATGGGCATGCGCGCTCACCCTGCGAACGTGACGTCTGGCCCGGCGTGGCCGGGACCGGTGCTGCCGGCGATGGTGCTGCTCGCGCCGGTGTTGCCCTTCGGATCGAACTCACTAACTCGCGGTTGGCATGTGTGGTGCACGCTCACCGCCCCCTTTCCAGATACCCCCGTCCGGACAAAAAGGATCCTAGCAAGCCACCCGGCATCGAAAACCCCTGTTTCAGAACGGGTTCCCGACACCTCGCGAATGGCGATCGGATGTGTGATCGTTCCTGGGAGCCAGGCGTTACACCCAATTTCCGCGAGTCTTCCCGACGCGCCGACGCTCCGCCCGACCGGCGGGAATATGCCCGTATCCAGCCCGATTGGCATTGGATGAGTGAGATTAGGTACAGTGCTCAACGCACGCACCGGCAGTCTCGGGGTGCACGCGGGTGTAGTTCAATGGTAGAACTTCAGCCTTCCAAGCTGATAGCGCGGGTTCGATTCCCGTCACCCGCTCTTCTCCCGTCTGGGAGCTTCGGCCCAGGCCGAACTGGTCACGGGGTGTAGCGCAGCTTGGTAGCGCATCCGCTTTGGGAGCGGAGGGTCGCAGGTTCAAATCCTGTCACCCCGACCATCTTTCGATTCCACCAGCGGTATCCGCCACAGCAGGGTGGTGCCTTGCGATTCCAGTCCGGGTGAGATTTCCAACACCCCGTTTCGGGCCGCCGCGCGTTCGGCTAGGTTGCGCAGTCCGCCGCGGTGGGGAGCGTCGCCGAGGCCGATTCCATTGTCCGCGACCGATACTCGCAATTCGCCCATATCGGCAGTGATCGTGATGTCTACCCGGGTTGCATCGGCGTGCCGGACGGCGTTGGAGAGGGATTCGCGCAGTACGGCCAGGAGTTCGTGCGCGGTTTCCGGATCGATGGCATCGAGTGCGCCGTACTGCCGCAGCGCCGGGGTGAAGCCGAGATGCCGCGCGGCGGAAGTGACCAGATCGGTTATCTCGCCGGGTAATCCGCCGGGAACGGGCGTGGGGGACTGGATGGAGAAGATCGTCGCGCGAATGTCCTGAATGGTGTCGTCCAGGGCGGAGATCAGGCGTTCCAGGCGTTCGGTGACCTCGGGGGCGGGATGCAGGCGCAGCGCGGCCTGAGCGGTCAGACCGGCGGCGTAGATACGTTGAATGACCGAATCGTGTAGATCGCGGGCGATGCGATCGCGATCCTCCATGACCGCGATCTTGATCGAATCCTCGTGGCGGCGAACGGCATCGCGTTGCACCTGTTCGAACATGCGGGCATTGGTGATCTTGACCGCCGCGACCACCGCCAACGCCTCGATAATGCGTTCGTCCTCCGCGGTGAAGATGCCCGCGCGGGTGTCGGCGAGATACAGATCGCCCAGCACGCGACCGCGAATGCGCACCGGCACACCGAGAAAGGCGCGCATGAGCGGATGCCCGGGCGGCCAGCCCTCGAAGGCGGGATGCGTGGTCAGATCGTCCAGCCGCACCGGTTGATCACCGGCGAGCACCACTCCGAGCAGGCCGCGGCCCTTGGGCCAGGAGGGCATGCGCCGCACGGTGTCCTCGTCCATACCGATCTGCACGAATTCGGCGAGGCGGCGCGGACCCGAGTCATCGGGTGCCAGCAAACCCAGCGCACCGTATTGCGCGCCGACCAGCCGGGTGGCGGCGGCGAGCAATTGCCGTAGTACGACAGCCACGTCGAGGTCGGTGACCACGGTGTAGATGGCTTCGACCAGATCGTGCAGGCGTTCGCTGGGCGCGGTCAATCCGCGCAGCTCCGCCGGAACCTGTCCTTGCTCCGCTGGAGTCATACCCACTGGATCGGTCGGCATACCGGAAGGTTACCCACGAGCTACTTCGGGACATTTGTCTCTGTCGGCGGGTGTCGGCTCCGGACAAGCATGGAATCGGAGCAATTCAGACATCTGGACAGGCTGGCGAAGGAGCTCGTGATGACCATGATCGGAACCACACCCCGAATCGGAGCCTGGGATGGCTTCCGCGGCGGCCTGTGGCGGGACGCGATCGATGTGCGCGACTTCATCCAGCAGAACTACACGCCCTACGAAGGCGATGACAGCTTCCTGAGCGGACCCACCGCGCGGACGCTCGGCCTGTGGGCCGAGCTCGGCGCGCTCTTCCCCGTCGAACGCGAACGCGGCGTCTACGACGTGGATCAGCACACACCCTCCACCATCACCTCGCACGCGCCCGGATACATCGACAAGAACGCCGAACTCATCCTCGGCCTGCAAACCGACGCCCCGCTCAAGCGCGCCATCATGCCCAACGGCGGCTATCGCATGGTGCAGAACAGCTTGCGCGCCTACGGAATCGATGAGGATCCGCGGGTCGCGGAGATCTTCACCGACTACCGCAAGACCCATAACGCCGGTGTCTTCGACGCCTACACCGAGGATATTCGCGCCGCCCGCAGTGCGGGCCTGATCACCGGCCTGCCCGACGCGTACGGGCGCGGGCGCATCATCGGCGACTATCGCCGCGTCGCGCTGTACGGCGTGAACCGGCTCATCACCTCGAAGATGGCGGATCGCGCCGCCCTGGACGAGCGCTGGGCCGATGACGAAACCATCAGGCTGCGTGAGGAAGTCAGCGAGCAGATCCGCGCGCTCATGGAACTCAAGACCATGGCCGCGTCCTACGGCTTCGATATCGCCCGCCCCGCCGCGACCGCGCAGGAGGCCATCCAGTGGCTGTACTTCGCCTATCTGGCGGCGGTCAAGGAGCAGAACGGCGCGGCGATGTCGTTGGGGCGCACCGCGAATTTCATCGACGTGTATCTGGAGCGCGATCTCGTGGCCGGTCTGATCACCGAGGAGCGCGCCCAGGAACTGGTGGACGATTTCGTCATCAAACTGCGTATCGTGCGCTTCCTGCGCACGCCCGAATACGATGAGCTGTTCTCCGGTGATCCCACCTGGGTGACCGAATCGATCGGCGGGCTCGGTGCGGATGGGCGGCCGCTGGTGACCCGCACCAGTTTCCGGTATCTGCAGACGCTCTACAACCTGGGCCCGGCCCCGGAACCGAATCTGACGGTGTTCTGGTCGCCGCGACTTCCCGAGGGGTTCAAGCGTTTCTGCGCCCGGGTGTCCATCGACACCAGCGCCATCCAGTACGAATCCGATGAGCTCATGCGCCCCCGCTTCGGTGACGACACCGCCATCGCGTGCTGTGTCTCGGCGATGGAGGTGGGCAAGCAGATGCAATTCTTCGGCGCCCGAGTCAATCTGGCGAAGACGCTGCTCTACGCCATCAACGGCGGGCGCGATGAGCGCACCGGTGAGGTGGTGGCGCGTGGCTTCGAACCCTTGACCGCCGAGGTGCTGGACTACGCCGAGACCGATGCCGCCTTCGATCGAATGATGGATTGGCTGGCATCGACGTACGCGCACGCGCTCAATGTCATTCACTACATGCACGACAAGTACGCGTACGAGCGTATCGAGATGGCATTGCACGACACCGCTGTTCGCCGCACCATGGCGTGCGGTATCGCCGGACTCGCGGTCGCGGCGGATGCGCTCTCGGCCATCAAGTACGCGAAAGTGACTGTGCTGCGCGATGACACGGGACTGGCGGTCGATTACCGGATCGACGGGGAATTCCCGGCGTACGGCAACAATGACGACCGGGTCGATGCCATCGCCGCCGGACTGGTGGAGCGTTTCATGCGCAAGATCCGCCGATTCCCGGCCTATCGCAATGCCGAGTACACCCAGTCGGTGCTCACCATCACCTCGAATGTGGTGTACGGCAGGAAGACCGGCAACACCCCGGATGGGCGGCGCGCGGGCGAACCCTTCTCACCGGGCGCGAATCCCATGAACGGGCGCGATACGCACGGCATCGTGGCCTCGGCCATGTCGGTGGCGAAGCTGCCGTACGAGCATGCGCTGGACGGTATTTCGCTCACCACCACGGTCACGCCGCAGGGGCTGGGCCGTACCGCCGAGGAGCGGATCGGCAATCTGGCGGGCGTGCTGGACGGGTACACCGCCACCGGCGGCTTCCATATGAATGTGAACGTGCTGGATCAGGCGACGCTCACCGATGCCATGGCGCATCCGGAGAAGTACCCGCAGTTGACGATTCGCGTCTCGGGTTACGCCGTGAACTTCGTGCGGCTCACCCGTGAGCAGCAGCTCGACGTCATCAACCGGACCTTCCACGCGAGTCTGTGATGACCACCGCGCTCGCGCCGGTCACCGGTTCGGTCCACTCCTGGGATATCTCCACGGGGGTGGACGGGCCGGGTACGCGCTTCGTGACATTCCTGAGCGGCTGCCCGCTGCGCTGCCTGTACTGCCAGAACCCCGATACCTGGCTGCGCGACAACGGGATTCGGCTCGGCAGTGACGACATACTGGCCGAGACGGCCAAATACGTGCCGTTCATCGCGGCCAGCGGCGGCGGCGCGACGCTCAGCGGCGGCGAACCGCTCCAGCAGCCGCGATTCGCGACCGCGCTGCTGCGCGGCTTCCGGGATCTCGGCCTGCACACGGCCCTGGACACCTCCGGCTATCTGGGTGGGCTGGCCGGTGACGATCTGCTCGATGCCACCGATCTGGTGCTGCTCGATATCAAGGCGGGGCAGGCGCAGACGTATCGGCGGCTCACCTCGCGCTCGCTGGAACCGACGCTGCGGTTCGCCGAACGCCTGGCCGCGCTGGGTAAACCGGTCTGGCTGCGCTACGTGCTGGTTCCAGGGATCACCGACGCGCCCGCGGAGATCGGCACCGTGGCCCGGTTCGCCGCCGGTCTGGGCAATGTCGAACGGGTCGACGTACTGCCCTTCCACACCCTCGGCCAGGCGAAATGGGAGGCGCTGGGCCGCCGCTTCGTGCTGGCCGAAACTCCCGCCCCCACACCGGAACAGGTCGAGGACGCCCGCGCCGAATTCCGCGCGTGCGGGTTGACCGCCTACTAGAACCTCGCCGGGCCGACGATGTCCCGGCGATCAGGGGCAGCGCGGCGGATGGCGCATGCGGATCGCCGCCCGCCGCGCCCGCTCACCGCTCGAGCGGTACGGACCTGCGAGGATGCTCCGGTGGACAGTTCAGGAAAGATCAGCGTCTTCCTGCTCGACGATCATGAGATCGTCCGCCGCGGCCTACAGGATCTGCTGGAGGCCGAAGGCGATCTCACCGTGGTCGGCGAAGCGGGCACCGCCGCCGAGGCCCTGCGCCGCATCCCCGCCGTCCGCCCCGACGTGGCGGTGCTGGACGTCCGCCTCGAAGACGGTGACGGCATCACCGTCTGCCGCGACCTGCTCTCGGACCTCCCCGACCTCAACGTCCTCATGCTCACCTCCTTCGCCGATGACGAAGCCCTGCTCGGCGCGGTGCTCGCGGGCGCGAAAGGCTATGTCCTCAAACAACTCCGCGGCCCGCAACTGGTCGACGCCATCCGCCGTGTAGCCGCCGGAGAATCCCTCATCGACCCCGCCGCCGCCAAGGACCTCACCGCTCGCCTCGCTCGCACCCCGGAGATAGCTTCCCCCCTGGCCGCCGCCGACCTCACCGACCGCGAACGCCAAATCCTCGCTCTCATAGGCGAAGGCCTGAGCAACAAACAAATAGCCGCCCGAGTCTTCCTCTCCGAGAAAACGATCCGCAACTACGTCTCAGCCCTCCTCGCCAAACTGGGCCTATCCCGCCGCTCCCAAGCCGCCATCCTCGCCGAACACCTCCGCCACGAACACGGCGACAACTGGGCCAACTGATCCGATCAGGCGTGCGGCGAACCGATCCGCCAGAATCTACTCCCGGCTCGATCGCGGTGTGGGACTCGGCGCGAAACGAGTGAGCCGCAAGCTGTTGCGGCTCGCCGTACTTGCCGTTCGTGCAACCCGTCAACGACTTGGCGCACGCCACAGCTTCGCGCCCGCTGGGGTGCGAGAACGGGGTGGCGGGGCGATACCGATCACGCCGGCGGGTCGGTGGGGCGAAAATCGTGGGTATGACCGAGCTTTCGCTGACCGATGCGCGCCGGGACGAGTTGGGTGCGCTGCTGGGGGACGAGGGGCGGCTGCGGGGTGAGTTCCCGAAGGTGGCCGACTATCTCGATACCGCGCCCAGATTGCCGGGTACCGGGGACGCGGCCGCCGATGCGGCGTTCGATCTGCGGTTCGTGCACTTCATGACCGGTGGGGAGGAGATCAGCCGGAATCCGTACTGGGACATCGTCGGGCCGTCGGTGTCGGAGCGGGACGGTATGGCGGTGGTGGACGGCGGGCGGAGCAATGGGAGCGCTCGGCTCGGCTATGCGCAGACCATTCTGCAAGCCGTGTACGCCTATGCGATTCCCGCGCCGCAGACGCTGCGCTGGGCGGCGGAGTTCTGCGCTGGGCGGTCGGTGCTGGAACTCGGTGCGGGACGCGGATATTGGGCCGCGCAGCTCGCGGGTGCGGGACTCGAGGTCGCCGCCTATGACTCCGAGCCGCCGGATCGCACCGTGAATCTGTCGTTTCCCGGAGCATCCGGGCAGCGCGATACCTGGTATCCGGTAGGCGATCTCACCGACTGCGCGGCGCGCGTGTCGGATAGGTCCGGTGAGGTGCTGTTCCTGTGCTGGCCGCCCGGCTGGGGCAGCACCATGGCCTCACAGGCGCTGACGGATTTCGTCAGCGCCGGTGGCGAGCGGGTGCTCTTCATCGGCGAGCCCAAGGGCGGCAAGACCGGTGACGACGCCTTCTTCGAGACGCTCGCCGCCGACTGGCGGCTGGAATCCGAAGACGCGCACTATGTTTCGTGGTGGAACCTATCGGACGTCGCACAGGGCTGGGTGCGCAGCTGATGCGGCGCCGATGGGCGAAAAGACGCTCATACCAGCGAGTTTCGTCCAACCGGGCCGCGGGCGCGATCGATCCGCCCGCAGGTGCATACCCCTTGGGGCGGGTAGCGGTCAGGCCGTAGGGACCGGTTCGGTTGTCGGCTGGGGGTCCGCGGGTTCCGGGTCGGGGTCCAGGCTCATGCGGAAGACGAAGGCGGAGTAGCGGTCCAGGGGGAAGGAGATGTCGCAGGCCATCAGGACTCGGTCGTCGCGGGCCAGGAAGCGTTGGCGGACGTGTTTGACCAGGGCGCCGTCGGGGGTGTTGAGCCAGGCGGCGTGGGTTTGGGCGGGGAGTTGGTCGGCGATGGTCTCTTCCAGGAAGGCCGCGCCTTCGGTGCCCTCGGTGTCCAGTGGCTGGTAGGCGTCGGAGATGGAGATGGGGCGGCCGTCCTCGCTGGCGCGGGTGGTGATCTGGGTGATCTCCTCGCCGAGGTGGACGCCCAGGATTTCGGCGAGGGTCTCGGTGGCGCTCAGGCGTTTGCTGGTGCGCTCGACCTTCACCTCCCGGTCCGTCTCCTGGCCGAAACTCGTTTCCGGACTTTCCATTTGGCGTTCGGGCGCGAGTCGCACCAGGTCGATGCGGTCGGCGACGAAGGTGCCGCGGCGTTCGACGCTGCGCACCAGGCCCTGGCTGAGCAGTAGTTTCACCGCGTGCCGCACCACGATCTGGGAGACGCCGTTGCGTTCGGCGATCTCGGCGTAGCTCGGTAGCTGGGTGCCGGGCGGCAGTGCGCCGGTGCGGATCTGGCGTGCGTACTTACCTGCGATGGCCACGTAGGCGGGTTCTGGCATGTGCTCGGTCCTTCGAATCACGTTGTCCCCGTTCTCAACAATATTCCGTATACCCAGTTGCGGATGTGCAGTTGTGGATATACTCAACTGGATATACGCATTCGGTCCACGGGTAGATCGAGGGGGCGTCATGAAGTTTCGGCCGACCGCAGTCGGATATCTGCGCAGTGATGTCAGCGGCCTCCGGCAGGCCTGGGATGAGGACCAGATCCGCAAGCGCGCCCAGCGCCTGGGCTACGACTTCGCCAAACTGGTCATCGCGGACGCCCGCTCCGGGCGTCACCTATTGGCCGGTCTGAAGACGATCACCACTCGCCTGGACGCCGAAGCGATCATTGTTCCCAGCGCGCGGCATTTCGACGGGGCGACGGTGCCCGATGACCTGGTGCAGGTCGCCGATGTCATCACCGTCGATCCCGAGGAAACGTACGCGCGCTGGGCAATTCGGCCCCCGGCGGGTTTTCGCTGACTAGTTCGGCTGCGCCGCGGGCTGTGCCTGCGGCGCGGTGGTCTCCGGTGCTGCCACCGGTTTATCGGCCCACTTGGAGGTGCCGGCCGGAGCCTGCAGCGTGGTGAGCAGATCGATGCCGGCGGCGATCAGCGTCGGACCGCCCACCGCGATCGAACCGAGGATGCCGCCGATGGTCGCGCCCGCCATGAATCCGGGCAGGCAGCCCGCGGCGATGGTGGCCAGGCAGCCGATGGTCGCGCCGAGTGCCGTGCCGACGAAGGTGCCGATGGTGGTAGCCAGGCCGAACTGGGTGCTGAAGAAATTGAGCGCGCGCGTGTCCTCATTCGCCGATGCGATGGGTTTCACGGTGATCTGCTGATTGGCGTCGAGGCCCGCCGGTTTGTCGGGCGTGAGCACCAATACGGTGTTATTGCGCTGAATTTCCGGTTTGACCGGAACGTCGACCCCGGCCAAATGGAATTCGAGTGGCAGCGTGAGCAATACGCCGCCCCGCTCATCTTTCACATTGACCACGTCCACCGTTCCGGCGGGGTCGGCGCCGGGGGTGTGGGAGAGCTCGAAAGTGCCGCCCTTGAGAGTGGTGACGACCGTTTTGTCCACCAGCTTCGCGGAATACGAAACATTCTGGGGTGCAGCGGGCTCGGCGTTCGCCAGGCCGGTTGCCGCGGTCAGTGCGCCGATTACGAGGGAAGCTGCCGCGGTGGAGCTGCGGAACGCCATGCGGTATCCAATCGTCATCAGGTTCAGGCAAAATCCAACCAGCGAAGCTTAGTGGAATACGCAGGGGCCGACCGGGTTTCGGTCGTAAAGGATTTCTGCGAGGAATGTCCGGAATTACCGAAAGAACTATTCACCTGACCGGTTTGCTGGCGTATCGCCGCACCGGATGCCCCGAATGTGCGCATACGTCCCGAACGAGGCACACTGCGCACATGACCCTCAGGTACAGCGCGGGCGTGCTGCTCTTCCGTCGCACCCCCACCCTCGAAGTACTGCTCGGCCATATGGGCGGACCGCTCTGGGCCAAGAAGGACGCGTCCGCCTGGTCCATCCCCAAGGGTGAGTACGAACCCGAGGAAGAGGAGCAGCGCGCCGCGGCCGCACGCGAATTCACCGAGGAACTCGGCCTCCCCGTCCCCGACGGCGACTGGCTCGCCCTCGGCGAAGTCACGTACGGCAGCGGCCGCAGCCGCAAACAGGTCACCGTCTGGGCCGTCGAAGGCGACCTTGATCCGGCGCTGGTGGTACCCGGCACCTTCGAGATGGAATGGCCGCCGCGTTCGGGCCGGATGCAGGAGTTCCCGGAGATCGACCGCGCCGAATGGTTCCCCCTCGATATCGCCCAGGAGAAGCTCGGTAAAGGCCAGCGGCCCTTCCTGGACCGGCTCGCCGAACTCGAAAACCAAGCCTGACCTGCCCGGACCGGTGGCTCACAGCAACCTCGCAGGCTGATCCCAGCTGAAGCCGTGGCGCGGTGGCGAGGGTGGATCGCATGATCGATACAGCTACTGCGCCGGGGTCCGGCGGTGCGCCGCCCGCGGCGCCGACGCGAGCGGGTCGGCGTCCGGCGACCACGCCCGGACCACTGCGGCGCGAATACGTCTGGCTCGCACTGCTGCTGGTGGGCACCGGAGCCGCGTATCTATGGAATCTGACCGCCAGCGGGTGGGCGAATTCGTTCTATGCCGCGGCCGTGCAGTCCGGAGCGAAGTCGTGGAAGGCGTTCTTCTTCGGCTCCTCCGACTGGGCCAACGCCATCACCGTCGACAAGACCCCGGCGTCGCTCTGGCCGATGGAGTTGTCCGCCAGGCTATTCGGCTTCAGCAGCTGGACCATGCTGCTCCCGCAGGTGCTGCTCGGGGTGGCGTCGGTGGCGCTGCTGTGGGCGGTGGTGCGACGGCACTTCGGGGCGAACGCCGGACTGCTGGCCGGACTCGCACTCGCGGTGACTCCCGTTGCGGCACTGATGTTCCGGTACAACAACCCGGACGCGCTCCTGGTCTTCCTGATGATCGCCGCCATATGGGCCATGCTGCGGGCGCTCGACGACGGCCGCTGGCGCTGGCTGGTGCTGTGCGGACTGCTCGTCGGATTCGGTTTCCTGGCAAAGCAATTGCAGGTCGGACTGGTCCTGCCCGCGCTCGCGCTCACCTACCTCTTCGCCGGTCCGCCCAAGCTCGGCAAGCGCATCGCGCAGCTGTTCGCGGCCGGTGCCGCGATGGTGGCGGGTGCGGGCTGGTGGGTGCTCATCGCCCAACTGTGGCCCGCCTCCGATCGCCCGTATTTCGGTGGCTCCACGAACAATTCGATCATCGAGCTGACCCTCGGATACAACGGCCTGGACCGGCTCGGACTCGGCTCCGGGAGCGGTAAGCCCGGCGGCGGCGGTACCCCAGGCGGCGACCCGGGTGGTATGGCCGCCGGTGGCGATCTCGCCTCGGGCGGCGATATGCCGCAAATGCACGGCGGCTTCCACCCGTTCGGCGGCCAGGCCGGAATCACCCGCCTGTTCAACGAGACCGTCGGCGGTCAGATCGCCTGGCTCATCCCGGCGGCGCTGATCCTGCTCGTGGTGGCAATCATATTGCGCGGCAAGGCACCTCGAACCGATGGCAAGCGCGCCGCGCTGCTGCTGCTCGGTGGCTGGGGGCTGGTGACCGGGCTGGTGTTCAGCTTCATGGGCGGCATCTTCCACGAGTACTACACGGTGGCATTGGCTCCGGCGCTCGCCGGAACCATCGCAGCCGCCGGTGCCGTGGTGTGGCCGCACCGCGAACGCCCTTGGGTGCGAGCGACACTCGTGCTGAGCGTGGCGCTGACCGCCCTGACAGCTTTTGTACTGCTCTCGCGCACACCGGATTTCGTGCCCTGGCTGCGCTGGGTGATCGTCGGCGTAGCAGTGCTCGCCGCAGCCGGTCTACTGCTGCGCGGCGGCCGCACGCTGACCATCGCGACCCTATTCGCCGCGCTCTTCGTCGGCCTGGCCGCGCCGACCGCCTACGCCGTGGAAACACTGCGCCTGCCGCACACCGGCGGCATCGTGAAGGCCGGTCCCGAAACCGATTCCGGCTTCGGGAAGTTCCCCGGTACGCACGGCGGCGACCAGGCGTCCGGCAGTCCGATGGGCGGTGAGGAGAAGCCCGGCGACAAGACGCTGGCTCTGCTCGAACAGGACGGTTCGTCGTACACCTGGGTGGCCGCCACCGTCAGCTCCAATAACGCGGCGACCTATCAGCTGGCCGCGAACTACCCCGTCATGGCGATCGGCGGCTTCGGCGGCGGCGACGCCTCCCCGACCCTGGCCCAGTTCCAGCAAGACGTCACCGAGGGCAGGATTCACTACTTCATCGCAGGTGACAGTCGTGGACCGGGCAGCTCCAGCACCTCGGAAGGTTCGAAGATCACCGCCTGGGTAAAAGATCATTACACCGCGACCGAGGTGGATGGGGTCACGCTCTACGACCTGACCGCGACCCCGAAGGCCGGGTGATATGAGGGGCGGTACGGGCCGGGTTGACCGGCCCGTACCGGTCAACCCGCTGCCGGTGTGGATCCCGGCCACGAGCACGCCGGGATGACGGGACTTTTCAGCGAGGTGGCGGACTAGAGCCTCGGATCGATGGGCTCGGTTTCCAGGGCCAGGACAGCGAAGACGGCCTCGTGGACGCGCCAGAGGGGTTCGCCGGTGACGAAGCGGTCCAGGGCTTCCAGGCCCAGGGCGTATTCGCGCAACGCCAGGGAGCGTTTGCCGCCGAGGCCGCGCTGGCGCAGGCGGGTGAGGTTGGCGGGGCGCAGGTATTCCGGGCCGTAGATGATCCGGAGGTATTCCGGGCCACGGCATTTCACGCCCGGCTGGACCGGACGCCCACTGCGGGTGCCGGATCCGGTGACCAGCGAGCCGGTGGGTTTGACCACCATGCCCTCGCCGCCCGCCGCGGTGAGTTCGATCCACCACGCGGTGGCCGCGGCCTCGCTGTCCGGGTCGGACAGGTCGACCGAGACCCGCCGGGTCGGGGTGAACAGTTCCGGATCGGCCTCGATCAGCCGATCGATGCGTTCCAGGTGCCAGTTGTGCTCGCGCACGGCGTAATTCGCGCCCTGGGCGGCCAGGATCTGGAACGGGGCCAGGCGCACGCCGTCGAGACCGTCCACGGGCCAGCAGTAGCGCCCGTACGCGGTCGTGAAGGCCGCCGCGTCGGCCTCCCGGTCCCGGGTGCGGTCGGCGAGATCGGTGACGTCCAAACCTCTCGCACCGGCGGCGGCCAGCACCTGGGCCGCCGCGCCCAGCGAAGCCCGGGCGGCCGCCCCGACCGCCGCGTACTGACTGCGCAGCAGTCCCAGCGCCTTGGCCGACCACGGCAGCAGTTCGGTGTCCAGGGCCAGCCAGTCGGTGCCCAATTCCTCGAAGAGCCCGGCCTTCTCGGCCGCGGCGCGCACCCGTGCCAGCAGCGTCTCGGCCTGTTCCGGATCGTCGAAGAACGGCCGCCCGGTGCGGGTGTACACCGCGCCGGTACTGCCGTCGTTCACGCCGAACCGATCGCGGGCGGCGTCGGCGGAGCGCGCCAGCACCACGACCGCGCGCGATCCCATGTGCTTCTCCTCGCACACCACGGTCTCGACGCCTTCGGAGCGGTAGTACTCGAACGCCTGCGCCGGATACTCCAGATATCCGTCGAGAGTCGATGTGGCGCAAGGTGACATGGTCGGCGGCAGGTACACCAGCCAGCGCGGATCGATGGCGAACCGGCTCATCACCTCGAGCGCCGCGCTGGCCGCGTCCTCCTGCACGCTCACCCGGGACAGATAGCGGGTCTCCACCACGCGGCGGCCGATCACATCGTCCAGGTCCAGTACGGCCGGATCGCGATGCACCATGCCGATGCCGGGCACCACGCTCGGCGTCTCCAGCGGTCGCGTCGGTTCGTACCAGACCTGTTCCGCCGGAACGGAAACCGGCTCGCGCTCGGGATAGCGCAGCGCGGTGAGCCGCCCGCCGAACACCACACCGGTATCCAGGCAGAGCGTGTTGTTCACCCACACCAGCTCGGCCATGGGCGTGTGCCCGTACAGCACCAGCGCTTTGCCGCGATAGTCATTGGCCCACGGATAGCGCACCGGCAGCCCGTATTCGTCTGTCTCACCGGTGGATTCGCCGTACATGGCGAATTCGCGCACCCGCCCGGAGGCGCGGCCGTGGAACTGTTCCTTCAGCCCGGCGTGCGCCACCACCAGATTGCCCTCGTCCAGAACGTAGTGGCTGATCAGACCGCGCATGAATTCCCTTGCGGTCTTGCGGAATTCGTCATCCTCGCCGTCCAGCTGCGCGAGCGATTCGGCCAGCCCGTGCGTGGTCCTGACCTTGCGCCCGTCCAGCGCCCGCACCAGTTTGAACTCGTGGTTTCCGGTGACGCACAGCGCGTTTCCGGCTTTCACCATGCCCATGACCAGCCGCAGCACACCCGGGGTGTCGGGACCGCGATCGACCAGATCGCCGACGAATACCGCGGTGCGCCCGTCCGGATGCCGCGCGTCCACCGCGCGCCCGGCGGTATCGCGGGTCAGCGCGTAGCCGAGTTCGCCCAGCAGCGTCTCCAATTCGGAACGGCAGCCGTGGATATCGCCGATCACATCGAACGGCCCGGTCAGATCGCGGCGATCGTTCCAGAGCCGCTCGTTCACGATGGTGGCCGCGTCGATCTCGGCGGTGCCGTGCAGCACGTGCACGCGCCGGAAGCCCTCGCGTTCCAGGAAGCGCAGACTTCGCTTCAGATCGCGCTGCTGCCGCGCCACCACATGCCGCCCGAAATCGCGATCGGGCCGGGAGGCATTGCGGTCCGCGCATTCCCGCTCGGGCACATCCAGCACGATCGCCACCGGCAGCACATCGTGCGCCCGCGCCAGCTCGATCAATTCCTGCCGCGCCTTGGGCTGCACATTGGTGGCGTCGATGACGGTGCGCAGCCCGCGCCGCAGCCGGACACCGGCGATGTGATGCAGCAGCGCGAACGCGTCGGGCGTGGCCGCCTGATCGTTCTCGTCATCGCTGACGATGCCGCGGCAGGCATCGGAGGACACGATCGCCGTCTCGCGGAAATGCTTGCGCGCGAAGGTGGATTTACCCGATCCGGTACTGCCGATCAGCACGACCAGGCACAGTTCGGGAATGGAGAGCTCAGCCATTACGCCGCTCCCTTCTCATCATTCGCGGCCCTGGTGAAGACCGCCATCTGCGTGGGCGGGCCGAGCTCCTCGTCGGGTATCCCGACGGGCTCGAATCGCACCCGATAGCCATAGGTTTCGCCGACTCGGGCCGCCCAGTCACCGAATTCGGCTCGGCTCCATTCGAATCGGTGATCGCTGTGCCGGAAAGCGCCGTCCGCCATGCCCTCGTAGAGCGCGTTGTACTCCCCGTTGGGCGTCGTCACGATCACCGCACCGGGTGCGGCGGCACCGAATACGGCCTGCTCCAACGCGTTCAGTCGAGGCAGGTCGACATGTTCGATGACCTCCATGAGCACCGCCGCGTCGTATCCGCGCAGCGAGGCGTCGGTATAGGTCAGCGCCCCCTGCCGCAGCGCCACCCGGCGCGTCTGCCATTCCGGCAGCCGTCGCATCCGGCGCTCCGCGATTCGCAATGATCGAACCGAGACATCAACGCCGACAATCTCATTGAACGACTTCTCCGCCACCAGCTCGCGCAGCAGCGCGCCTTCTCCGCATCCGAGATCCAGCACCCGCTGTGCCCCCGTGGACCGCAGCGCCTGGAGCACCGCCGCCCGCCGCATTACCGCGAGCGACTGCACCGGCGCATCGGCCACGATCGGATCGGCGGATGCCGCGGTGCTGCCGGTCGTACCCGTATCGCTCGAGGCGTCCGCCTCCACGATGACATCGGTTGCGGTGCCGCGGGATTCGTCTTCCTCGGACAGTACGGCGGCAGCGGCTTCCGCTGTGGCCGCTGCCACTTCCCGCGCGAGGTCGTCGATATTGACGTCCACCGCACCGAACGACTCTGGTTCGAGATCGTCCAGTTCGGCCAGCCGCGCCAGCGCCGCGCGCACCAGCGAGTGCCGCCGCGCCAGATAGCGCCGGGTGATCCAATCCCGCGCCGGATGGGTGTTGAGCCAGCCCGCGCCGAAGCGCAGCAGTTTGTCGATCTCCGCGGTGTCCAGGAAGTAGTGCTTGCTGCCGTCGAGCACGGGCAGCAGCACGTACAGGTGCGACAGGGCGTCCGAAAGCCGAAGCGTGCCGGTCAATTCCAGCCGCAGATAGTGCGAGTCACCCCATTCCGGGAAGGCCGGATCCAGCGGCAGGGGAGTGGCCCGCACCGTCCACCCGAGCGGCCCGAAGACCTGTTCGGCGGCCTCGGCCCCGCCCTTGCACGGCACCGCGGGCAGTTCGATGCGCAGCGGCAGCGCGGTCTCCGCCAGTTCCGGCCGCTGCGCGCACCGCCCGTGCAGCGCGGAGCCGAATACCGACGAGATGGCGACGGACAGCAGCGATGACGCCGCGTACGGCCGATCGTTCACATACTGGCCGAGGCTGAATTCCGTTACCCCCTTGGTCTTTCCGCGCACCAGCCGGACCGGATCGATCTCCAGCAGTAGCGCGGCGGTGCAGCGATCGGCATCGGCCTCGGGATAGAGCACATGCGCCACCCCGTAGGACTGTTCGAACGTCTGCACCTTGCCGGGGTTCTTGTGCAGCAGATATCCCAGCTCGCTCGCCGCCCATTCGGCGTCATCGGGTCGGGTACAGGTAATCGTCAGCAGCACCCGTCGAATGCTTCCGTACCTCGACAAACCGGGCAAACACATTTCCGTTCATCTACCCGGCCGCTATTCCCGCGAACCCGCGTCGTGTTGGGCCTCGACGCCGGAATTCGGGACAACCGTGTAGTTTCGGCCCGGTGCCGCACGCCGTGCGGCGTCGGGTGATTCGGTGCGAGGAGCGGGAATGCGCGTTGCGGGCAAAGCCGGTGTGATCGGTGCGGTGGCGGCGGCGGTGCTGTTGATGGCGGGCTGCGGCAGTGGCGATGACACCAAGGCGGCCGCGACGACCACGGCCAAGGCCACCTCCCCGGCCGCGGCGCAGACCGCGTCGAAGGGCCGCGAGTGCACCGCCGACGACATCAAGGTCGACGGCGGTTTCGGCACGGCCCCGACCATCACCATCCCGGACAGCTGTGATCCGCCCAAGACGCTGATCACCAAGGACCTCACCCCGGGCAGCGGCCCGGGCGCGCAGGCCGGTCAGAAGCTGACCATGAACTACACCCTGCTCACCTGGTCCGATAAGAAGAAGCTGGACAGCTCCTTCGATCGCGGTGAGCCCTTCGCGCTGACCCTCGGCGCGGGCGAGGTCATCAAGGGCTGGGATCAGGGCCTGGTCGGCGTGCAGCAGGGCGCGCGCCGCCTGCTGATCGTGCCGCCGGACCTGGGTTACGGCGCGGGTGGCCGCGGTATGAAGCCGTACGAGACGCTGGTCTTCGTGACCGACGCCGTCAAGGTCGGTTAGCTGACCGAAGGCCGTCCACCAGGGGGTTGCGACGGCCGGGACGCCGTACCCGTCCGGTACGGCGAGCTTTGCCATGACCGGTTATCAGGCCGCATCGACCGTCGACTAACCTGGTCGGGATGCCTGTGGGGGGAATGAACATCATTCCACGAACGAACAAGGAGCATGTCCGTGAAGAGCACCGTCGAGCAGCTGAGCCCGACCCGGGTCCGGATTAACGTCGAGGTGCCCTTCGAGGAGCTGAAGCCGGATTTCGACAAGGCATACAAGGCGCTCGCAGGGCAGATCCGCATCCCCGGCTTCCGTCCGGGCAAGGCGCCCGCGAAGCTGATCGAGGCCCGCGTCGGCCGCGGCGCCGTGCTGGAGCAGGTCGTCAATGACGTCCTCCCCAAGCGCTACAGCGATGCCGTGATCGCCACCGAGGTCAAGGTCATCGGCCAGCCGGAGATCGAGATCACCAAGATCGAGGACGGCGAAGAGCTGGCGTTCACCGCCGAGGTCGACGTCCGCCCGGAGATCACCCTCCCCGACTTCTCCGCGATCGCCGTCACGGTTGATCCGATCGAGGTCGAGGACAAGGACATCGAGGAGCAGCTCACCTCGCTGCGTCAGCGCTTCGGCACCCTGACCGCGGTCGAGCGCGAGATCGCCGACGGCGACTTCGTCTCCATCGACCTGTCGGCCACCGTCGACGGCGCCGAGGTCGAAGAGGCCTCCACCACCGGTCTTTCGCACGAGGTCGGCTCCGGCCAGCTCATCGAGGGCCTCGACGAGACCCTGATCGGCCTCAAGGCGAGCGAGTCCAAGGACTTCACCTCCAAGCTGGTCGCCGGTGAGCATGCGGGCAAGGAAGCCGTCATCACCGTGACCGTGCAGTCGGTCAAGGAGCGCGAGCTGCCCGAGGCCGATGACGAATTCGCCCAGCTGGCAAGCGAATTCGACACCATCGACGAGCTGAAGGAAGACCTCAAGGGCCGCGTCGAGCGCTCCAAGAAGGTCGAGCAGGCCGGCGCCATCCGCGACAAGGTGCTCGAGAACCTGCTCGAGACCGTCGAGATCCCGCTGCCCGAGAAGGTCGTCCAGGCCGAGATCGACGCCGTGCTGCACGACGCCGTGCACGGTTTCGACCACGACGAGGCCAAGCTGGCCGAGGCGCTCGAGGCGCAGGGCTCCTCCCGCGAGGAGTTCGACAAGGACACCAAGGAGTCGGCCGAGAAGTCGGTCAAGACCCAGCTGCTCCTGGACGCCGTCGCCGAGGCGGAGAACACCCAGGTCGGCCAGGACGAGCTGTACGAGCGGATCATCTTCCAGGCGCAGCGCTACGGCATGTCGCCCGATCAGTTCATCCAGCAGATCCAGCAGGCCGGTCAGCTGGGCGCGGTCTTCGCCGATGTGCGCCGCGGTAAGGCCCTCGCGGGTGTGGTGGTCCAGGCCACCGTCACCGATACCGCGGGCAATGCGGTCGACACCGCGGAAATGTTCGGCAACCCGGCCGAAGAGGCCGAGGAGATCTCCGCCGAAGAGCTCGCCGAGGTCGCCGATGCCACCGAGGCCGAGGCCAAGTAAGTTTGCGCTGTGAGCGAAGCAGGGCGGTACCGGGAGTTCGGTGCCGCCCTGCTTCGTTAGTGTCTGTGTCAGCGAATCAGTAGGGGCTTGGTGGGACCGAGCCGGTGAGAGAGGGCAGGTATCCGTGACAATCAATCAGGCAGGGGTGCATATGACATCCGCGACTGCTGGTCTGAACCTCAGTGATTCGGTGTACGAGCGCCTGCTGCGCGAGCGCATCATCTTCCTGGGCAGCCAGGTGGACGACGACATCGCCAACAAGCTGTGCGCTCAGATCCTGCTGCTGTCGGCCGAGGATCCGGAAAAGGACATCTCGCTCTACATCAACTCGCCGGGTGGATCGGTCACCGCGGGTATGGCCATTTACGACACCATGCAGTTCGCCGAATGCGATATCCGCACGGTCGGTATGGGTTTGGCCGCGTCCATGGGTCAGTTCCTGCTCGCCGCGGGCGCCAAGGGCAAGCGTTTCGCGCTGCCGCACTCGCGGATCATGATGCACCAGCCGTCCGCCGGTATCGGTGGTTCGGCCTCCGATATCGCCATCCAGGCCGAGCAGTTCGCCTACACCAAGCGCGAATTGAATCAGCTGCAGGCGCTGCACACCGGCAAGTCCGTGGAGCAGGTCACCGAGGACGCCGACCGCGACCGCTGGTTCACCCCGACGGAAGCGCTCGAGTACGGCTTCATCGACCAGGTGATCACGCACGCGCGCCAGGCCAACGGCGCTTAATCACCGCCCACCACACAGACTTTGGAGACGCATATGTCGAGTACGTTCGACCCGCGGTCCGCGGGCATCACCTTCGCGGCGGCCGGTGCCTCGCTGCCGCAGGCGCGCTACATCCTGCCCCAGTTCACCGAGCAGACCACCTACGGCGTCAAGACCTCGGACCCGTACAACAAGCTGTTCGAGGAGCGAATCATCTTCCTGGGCAACCAGGTCGACGACATCTCCGCGAATGACATCATGGCGCAGCTGCTGGTGCTGGAGTCGCAGGATCCGGACCGCGACATCACCATGTACATCAACTCGCCCGGTGGCTCGTTCACCGCGCTGATGGCCATCTACGACACCATGCAGTACGTGCGCGCCGATGTCGTGACCGTCTGCCTGGGTCAGGCCGCCTCGGCCGCCGCCGTGCTGCTGGCCGCCGGCGCCCCCGGTAAGCGCGCCGCGCTGCCGAACGCCCGCGTGCTGATCCACCAGCCGTCGACCTCGGGCGGTATCCAGGGTCAGGTCTCGGATCTGGAGATCCAGGCCGCCGAGATCGAGCGCATGCGCCGTCTCATGGAGACCACGCTGGCACGGCACACCGGTAAGGACGCGGACACCATCCGCAAGGACACCGATCGCGACAAGATTCTCACCGCCGAAGAGGCGAAGGAGTACGGAATCGTCGACACGGTGTTCCAGTACCGCAAGCTCAGCGCACAGAAGTGAAGTGGGCGGGTGGCGGGGCCGGTGCGTCTCCGCCACCCGGACAGGGGTGAGTCCACGCACATGTCCGATGAGAAACGTGCCCAAGTTGTCGACCTCGGTCGCGGATAACGGGTACGGTCACTCTAGGGACCTTTGCTCGTGGTTGTCGGCACCCGCCGCACCGGCCGTACCCGCAATCGCCGGGGGCGGCATACGCTTTATAGGTGGCACTTCGCCGGCAGCCGGGATAGATGGTTGCACGCGGACAAGGAAGTAGGGACCCAGGAGATGGCGCGCATCGGTGATGGCGGCGATCTGCTCAAGTGCTCTTTCTGTGGGAAGAGTCAGAAGCAGGTCAAGAAGCTCATTGCGGGACCAGGGGTGTACATCTGCGACGAGTGCATCGATCTGTGCAACGAGATCATCGAGGAGGAGCTCGCTGAAAGCAGCGAGGTCAAACTCGATGAGCTGCCGAAGCCCGCGGAAATCCGCGACTTCCTCGAGCAGTACGTGATCGGGCAGGACGCCGCGAAGAGAACCCTGGCTGTCGCTGTGTACAACCACTACAAGCGAATTCAGGCCGGCGATAAGGGCCGCGACTCCCGAGGCGAATCGGTCGAGTTGATGAAGTCCAATATCCTCATGCTCGGCCCGACCGGCTGCGGTAAGACCTATCTGGCGCAGACGCTGGCCAAGATGCTGAACGTGCCGTTCGCCATCGCCGACGCCACCGCGCTCACCGAAGCCGGTTATGTCGGTGAGGATGTCGAGAACATCCTGCTGAAGCTGATCCAGGCCGCGGATTACGACGTCAAGCGCGCCGAGACCGGCATCATCTACATCGACGAGGTCGACAAGATCGCCCGCAAGTCGGAGAACCCGTCCATCACCCGCGATGTCTCCGGTGAGGGCGTACAGCAGGCGCTGCTCAAGATTCTCGAGGGCACCCAGGCTTCGGTGCCGCCGCAGGGCGGTCGCAAGCATCCGCATCAGGAATTCATCCAGATCGACACCACCAACGTGCTTTTCATCGTTGCCGGTGCGTTCGCGGGTCTGGAGCGGATCGTTCAGGATCGAGTCGGTAAGCGCGGCATCGGTTTCGGCGCCGAGGTGCGCTCGAAGTCCGAGATCGACACCGCCGATCACTTCGCCGAGGTGATGCCCGAGGATCTGATCAAGTTCGGTCTGATCCCCGAGTTCATCGGCCGTCTGCCGATCGTCGCCTCGGTCACCAACCTGGACAAGGAATCTCTCGTCCGCATTCTGGCCCAGCCGAAGAACGCACTGGTCAAGCAGTACGTGCGCCTCTTCGAAATGGACGGCGTCGACCTGGAATTCACCCAGGACGCACTGGAAGCCGTTGCGGATCAGGCGATCCTGCGCGGTACCGGCGCCCGTGGCCTGCGCGCCATCATGGAGGAAGTCCTGCTCCCGGTCATGTACGACATCCCCAGCCGCGACGATGTCGCCAAGGTCGTCGTCAACGCCGACACCGTGAACGACAATGTGCTGCCGACCATCGTGCCGCGCAAGCGTCAGTCCCCGGAGCGCCGCGAGAAGTCGGCGTAACCCGCACAATCCGCAGCCGGCCCCGCGAGACCACCTCTCGCGGGGCCGTTTTGTGTCCGCGTCACCGAATGGCGATTCCGCGATTCCCGCGAACGCTGTGCCACGATCACTGAGTGCTGCCGCTTACCCGCGGTTACGCGGGTGGCGACCGGCAGGCCCGGTCCACGCGCGGGTGACTTCGGCTGCGAAGGAGGCGATGCGGTGCTGCATCTGCGAGTGATCTGCCCGGCCGCCCGAACCGATCGAGTGCTGGAAGTGCTCGCGGCCGAACCGGCGTCCACCAATGTGAGCGTGCTGCGCGGCGCGGCCGTGGCACCGGCGGGCGATCTGATCGAGGCCGATGTCTCGCGGGCCATCGCGGATGAGCTGATCGTCGCGCTGCGGGCACTGGATCTGGTTGAGCTGGGCGCGATTACGCTCGACGCGACGGGGACGGTGCTCTCGGCCGCCGCGCTGCGGGCGGAACGGGCCGCACCCGGCCGTGCGGACGAGTCGGTGGTGTGGGAGCAGATTCGCAATCAGGTGCATCGGGCGTCGGAGCTGACCCCGACCTTCTTCGCCTTCCTGACCATCGCGTTCCTGCTGTCGGCCGTCGGCGTCACCACGGCGTCACCGCTGACGCTGGTCGGCGCGATGGTGGTCGGCCCCGAATTCCAGCCTCTCGCAGCGCTTTCGGTGGGGCTGGTGCGCCGCGACCGGCAGTTGATCCGGCGCTCGCTGCGCACGCTGGCGCTCTCCTTCCCGGCGGCCATGCTGGTCACGGGCGCGGCGACGCTGCTGTGGATCCGGCTCGGCTGGATCGGGGTGGCGGATGTGGAGAACGCCCGCAATTTCGACTTCATCTACGAAGTCGGCCCGTTCTCGCTGGTCGTGGCGCTGCTGGCCGGTGCGGCGGGCATGCTGGCGCTGGTGACCTCGACCTCGGCGGTGCTGGTGGGCGTATTCATCTCGGTGACCACGGTCCCCGCCGCCGGGTTGGCGGTGGTGGCGGCCATCGCGGGCAAATGGCATGTGGCGGGGAGTTCGATCGCCCAGCTCGCCATCAATCTGGCGGGCATCGTGCTGGCCGGAGTCGCGGTGCTGCTGTTGCGGCCGCGCGCGACCCGGCGCGGTTGACTTGTTTCGTCGAGCTCAGCGCAGTGGTACGCGCACATCGCCGCCGCCCTCGCGGGTCAGGCGGGTGCGGACCTTGACCAGCGACGGGGTGGGGGCGAAGCCGCCCGCGAACAGGGCCTCGCCCTGACGGAACCATGGTGAGCGTTCGAGCAGCGCGGTGGGGGCGTACCCGAAGTAGGTGCCGAGTTCGTCCAGGTCGGCGGGGGAAGTCATCTTCATGAGCGCGAGGTTGTCGCATTGGGACAGGATGCCCGGGTGCACTTTCGAGGGGCGCTGGGTGGAAAGCAGCAGCCAGAGGCCGAATTTCCGGCCCTCCGCGGCGATTTGGATGAGGCGTTCGCGCACCGCGACGGCGATGGGCGAATCCAGGTGCGGGGACGCGAGATTGTGGGCCTCGTCGATGACCAGCAGCACCGGCCGGCGTTCCTCGCGGCGCGCCCAGAGATCATCCAGCAGTGCCAGTGCGACCACCAATTGTTGTTCGGGAGTGGAGAATCCGCCGAGATCGAGCACGGTCACATCGGGGCGGGTGTCGACGATCTCGGTGACCGGGGCGTCCCGTCCGGCCCAGACCTCCCAGTCCAGCAGGCCCAGATTCTCCACCCGCTGGGCGAGGCGGCGCTGAACCGGACTGTCCGAGGCCAGCATGGTGGGAAGGATATCGAAGAGTTCACCGGATTCGATGAGGGTGCGCAGGTGGATGAGCTCGTTGAACTCCTCCCGGTCCGCGACCGGATCCAGGTGCAGGATGGCGGCTTTCGAGGTGAGCGGCATACCGAGGAAGGCCGCTCGCAGGCGCGATCCCGGCCCCGCGTGCGGTCGCAGTACGCGAATATCGCGCTGCCGCAGCGCATCCGCGGTACGGCCGTCCGCGTCGGGGTGCAGTTCCCCGAGTCGGATGAAGTCCGAGTTCGGATCGAAGATCACCACCGGCAGCGCGGTGTGCGCGATGAGCTGTTCGAGCACGACGCCGAGCGCATAGGTCTTGCCCGAACCGCTCTGCCCGCACCAGAAGGTGTGCCGGTTGAATCGCTGCGGGAGCAGTCGCGCCGGTCCGCCCGGCTCGGTGAGGTTGACGCCCACCTCGAGCACCGCCCCGGTGGTGTCGTGCAGCGCCTGGACGGTCCGCGCGTCGGCCGCCTCGATGCTGCCGCGCTCGAAGGCGTGGCTGGCGCGGGTGTCGATCCCGTCCGCGCCGAGTTCGCCGACCAGTCGTCCGCGCAATCGCACGGGTGTGGTCTCGGAGCGTTCCTCGACCAGCGCGAGCTGTCTGCGGCCATTACCGCCGACGATCACGATGAGCGATCCGGCGACGAACGCGCTACCGGCCGCGTCTCCGACGATGAATGAGCGGCCATCGTCGGAGCGGGCGGACAGTGCTGCGGAATCGGCTGGCATGATCCGATCCTGACACACTGGCTAATGCATAGCTATCAATTGCGGTCAGGCCCAGGGCACCCGGCAGGAATCCCGGCTGAAGCCCTGATCGGTGATGCCGAGCGCGTGATAGGCGCGGGCGCGGGAGTTCTCCAGCGCGATCTGATAGGTCAATTCCATGACGCCCTTGGGGCCGAAGCGATTCCGGAGATCGGCGACCTGTTCGTCGGTGACGGTGGGCGGGGTGGCGGTGACGGCATCGGCGTAGGCGATGGCCGCGCGTTCGTCCTTGCTATAGGCCGGGTTGGTCCGGAAGTCCTCGATATGGCGGAGCTTGTCGATATCGAGGTCGTCCAAGCGCATGAGCATGGTGCCGAAATCCACGCACCAGGAGCAGCCGACCGTGCGCGCCACCTGATAGACCGCGATCTCGCGGATATTCGCCGGGAGCATCGTACTGGCGCGTTCGACCAATCCCTCGTGGATGGAGGCGGCTAGGAACAGCCGGGGATGATTGGCGGAAACGGTGAATGGTTCCGGCACCTCGCCGAAGCGGCGCTTCATGTACCAGTACAGGATTCGGGTCAGCGGTCCGGCCTGCTTCGGGCCGACGACGGGGATGCGGGTGACGCCCATGGTGGTCTCCTTCGATCCGCGGGTGCTATCCCTTGGACGAGAGACCGCCGTCGAACGTGACGCTCAGCGGGCTGTGAACCAGCTCACTCCACCCCGAATACCGGTCGATATGTATGGAATCGGTGACGATCGACGAATCGATCGCGCCCGGCCCGGGAATCGCCGTTGACTCCCCGTGGTTCGCCGTTGAACCTTTATCCCTTTGCTTGAAAATCGGCGCTCGCTCTTCACCTGTTACGACGGTGCGGGCCACCGAAATTCATCGCGGCGGACGCGATCCCGACCGGGAGCGACGCGGGAATTTCAGGGTGAACGGCGCGGGCTCCGGAATCGGGCGGCGTTCGCGCGGGGCGACCAGAATGCAGGCCAGGCCCAGGGCGGGCAGCACGATGGCGGCGATCACGCTGAGCGTGAAGCTGACCGTGCTCATCGCATCGGGCCGGTGGAAGGTGTGATAGATCAGGTGCGGGACGCCGAAGACGAGCCAGCCGAGTCCCGCGGCGCGCGCCAGCAGACTGTCCATGAACCACAGCGCGGCGCAGGTGACCGCGGCCGCGCCCAGGAAGAACGCGCCGACATCGGAGGCCAGGTGATGGTTGTACGGGCCGTCGACGGCGATCCAGCGCATTCCGAAGCCGGGGAAGCTGGTGTACCAGGAGTGCGGCGCGAAGACCGCCCAGGCGCCAACGATCAGCCCCTGTAGCGCCAAAATTCCGAGCATGATCTGCAATGCCAGCCAGCGTCGCCGGTTGATTTCCAGGCGCATGCGCACCCGGATGCCGTTCTCGCTGCCGTGCAAGGAGATTCGCATCGGCCCTCCCGTTCCGTTGCCGAATCATTCAGTGCTGACACCGTAATTCGGCAATCGGAAGGGGGCAAGCGGCCCGGTGTGACTAGGCGGGACCCATGGCCATATTGTCCGGTCCCCAATAGGCGCGCATGAGGACGATCTTGCCCTCATCGTCGAATTCCATGATGTCGATGGGCGAGAGCGTCATCTGCTGATCGCCGAAACCGCCCACCAGCGTGAACGATACGGCGGCATGCTTGCCCGCGACCTTGATATCGAGCAGTTCGGTGGTCTTGTTCTGCATATGCTCGAGCGCGGCGTACATCTCGCGAATGGATTCATGGCCCTTGCGCGGCTCACTGCCGACCGGATCCTCCACCACGGCATCGGCGGCGTACAGCTGCACGATGTCGTCGGTCGGCCCGCTGGCCACCAATTTCACATACTGCTCGACCACATCGCGAACCTGCGCTGCCATGGCATCTCCCATAAGAATTGAAACGTGTTCTAGGTCGGAGAGTAGCAGCCGACCGGGCTCGCGCGCCCCCGTCAGCCCCACTCTGCGGAACTCGCTCCGGATCAGACGGCGATGCGGCGGGTGGCGGTGTACACGTTCATGGATTCACCGCGCAGGAAGCCGACCAGGGTGAGGTCGGATTCGGCGGCCAGGTCCACGGCGAGCGAGCTCGGGGCCGAGACCGCGCCGAGCAGCGGGATACCCGCCATGACGGCCTTCTGCACCAGTTCGAAGGAGGCGCGCCCCGAGACCATGAGCATGAGATCGTGTGCGGGAACGCGGTTTTCGCGCACCGCCCAGCCGATCACCTTGTCCACGGCATTGTGGCGGCCCACATCCTCGCGCACCACCAGCGCTTCACCGTCGAGGGTGAACAGGCCCGCGCCGTGCAGGCCGCCGGTGGCATCGAAAAGCACCTGGCGGGAACGGAGTTCGGTGGGCAGCGTGGCGAGCACGCTCGGCTTGACCTCGACGCCGTCGGCGGGGATGGGATGCCGGGTCAGGGTGCGCACCTCGTCCAGCGCGGTCTTACCGCAGAGGCCGCAGGCGCTGTTGGTGAGGAAATTGCGCGGGCGCACCTCGACCGGCCGGCGGAACTGGACGTCGAGCACGTTGTAGGTGTTCTGGCCGTTCTCATCGGTTCCGGCGCAGTAGCGGGCGGTGACGATGTCCTCGGCGGTGGCGATGATGCCCTCGCTGAACAGGAAACCGTGGATCAGATCGATATCCGCGCCGGGCGTGCGCATGGTGACGGTCAAAGACTCACCGCCGGTGCGGATTTCGAGCGGCTCCTCCACCGCGAGGGTGTCGGGCCGGTCGATCACACCGGTCGGGGAGATGCGCAGGGTGCGGCGGCGGGCGGTTACTCGGCTCACGACGTCCTATGTCCTATGGATATGGCGCTCGAAGCGGACGGTGACGGCTTTGGAGACGGGGGTGTTCGATCGGCGCGCGACATGGTCGAGTGCGACGAGCGGATTGGTCTCCGGATAGTAGGCGGCGGCATTACCGCGCGGGGTGGCGTAGCCGACCAGGCGGAATCCCTCCACCCGGCGTTCGCTGCCATCGGTCCATTCGGAGATGACGTCCACGAGATCGTCCTCGGCGAAACCCAATTCGGCGATGTCCTCCGGGTGGACCAGCACCACGCGACGGCCATTGTGGATACCGCGATAGCGATCGTCCAGGCCGTAGATGGTGGTGTTGTACTGGTCGTGGCTGCGCAGGGTCTGCAGGATGAGGCGGCCTTCGGGCACCGGCAGCCAGTGCAGTTCGTTCACCGCGAAATTGGCCTTACCCGTGGTGGTGCGGAATTCGCGGGCGTCGCGCGGTGGATGCGGAAGCTGGAAACCGTTGCGGCCCCGCACTTTCGTGTTGTAGTCGGCGCACCCGGGCACCACATCGGCGATGGCGTCGCGAATCCGGTCGTAATCGCCGCGCAGTTGCGCCCAGGGCACCGAATGCCCGGGGCCGAACAGCGCCTCGCCGAGTTCGCACACGATCGCGACCTCACTGCGCAGTTCGGCGCTGACGGGCTTCAGGCGGCCGGTGGACAGGTGCACCATGGACATCGAGTCCTCCACCGAAACCTGTTGGCGCACACCACCCTGCATATCCTCGTCGGTGCGGCCCAGGGTGGGCAGGATGAGCGCGGTGCGGCCGTGCACCACATGGCTGCGATTGAGTTTGGTCGAGACCTGCACGGTCAGTGCGCAATTGCGCAGCGCGGCCTCGGTGACCGCGGTATCGGGGGTGGCGGAGACGAAATTGCCGCCCATGCCGAAGAACACCTTGCCGCGCCCGTCCCGCATGGCGCGAATGGAATCGACGGTGTCCCAGCCGTGTTCGCGCGGGCTGGTGATGCCGAACTCGCGGTCCAGTGCGTCCAGGAAGGCGTCGGGCATCTTCTCCCAGATACCCATGGTGCGATCGCCCTGCACATTGGAATGCCCGCGCACCGGGCAGACGCCCGCACCAGGTTTGCCGATCATGCCGCGCATGAGCAGCAGATTGGTCGCCTCCTCGATGGTGGCGACGCCGTGCACCTGCTGCGTCAAACCCATTGCCCAGCAGATGATCACGGCCTCGGATTCGGCCAGCAGCGCCGCGGTGCGATCGAGGTCGGCGCGGGTCAGACCGGTGGCCTCCTCGACGATGCCGAGATCGACCGCGCGCGCCTGCTTCTCGTATTCGGCGAAACCCGCGGTGTGCGCATTGACGAATTCGTGGTCCACCACCGTGCCGGGCTCGCGGTCCTCGGCCTCGAACAGCAGTTTGCCCAGGCCCTGGAACAGCGCCATATCGCCGCCGAGCCGGATCTGCAGGAAGTCGTCGGCAATGGTGATGCCGGAGGTGAAACCCTTGATGGTCTGCGGATCCCGGAAGCCGATCAACCCGGTCTCGGGCAGCGGGTTGACCGCGATCACCTTGGCGCCGTGCGCCTTTGCCTCACCCAGCGCGGACAGCATGCGCGGATGGTTGGTGCCCGGATTCTGCCCGGCCACGATAATGAGATCGGCCTTCTTGAAATCGTCGATCGTCACCGAACCCTTGCCGATGCCGATCGAGGAGGTCAGTGCCGCGCCCGAGGATTCGTGGCACATATTCGAACAGTCCGGCAGATTATTGGTGCCGAAGCTGCGCACCAGCAGCTGATACAGGAACGCGGTCTCATTGGCAGTACGGCCGGAGGTGTAGAAGACCGCCTCATCGGGGGAGTCCAGGCCGCGCAGCTCATCGGCGATGATGCGGTAGGCGTCATCCCATGCGATGGGGGAATAGTGCGTATCGCCGGGGCGCAGCACCATCGGATGGGTGATGCGGCCCTGCTGGCCGAGCCAGTAGCCGGATTTGCCGTCCAGATCCGCGATGGAGTGCTCGGCGAAGAACGCGGGGGTGACGGTGCGCAGCGTGGCCTCTTCGGCGACCGCCTTGGCCCCGTTCTCGCAGAATTCCGCGGGGCGGCGGGTGCCGGTCGGCTCCGGCCAGGCGCAGCCCGGGCAGTCGAAGCCGTGGCGTTGATTCAGCCTGGTCAGGGTGCGGGCGGTGCGGATCACGCCCATTTCCTCGACGGCGCGTTCCAGGGCCACCGTCACGGCCTTCACGCCCGCCGCCTCGGTTTTCGGAGGGGTGACGGTCAGCGCGGCCTCATCGATGTCTTTTTTCGGCGCGGCACGATGCATAACGGCCATTCTCCTCTTGCGCGGACCCGGGGTACCGAAGTGGTCCTATGAATCCTAGGCCGGTGAACACTCGGCGGCTCATCCGCGATATAGGGAGCACGGGAAACACGCGCGCGACGGGGGGCGCTGGGCCGTACCATCTAACCAGCGAGGTTACGCCGGATGGACACACCAGTAGTATTCGGTCCGCGTGCCGGCGAACAGCACCGGCGTGCGAAATTTCCACGCGGCGTACGGAATTCGGGCCGCATCCCAGGACTTCTCGCGGCGTTCTGCGCACTCGTCGCCATGGTGCTCGCCGCCGGGATCGGTGCTGCCGAACCGATTCCCGCGCCCGCGCAATCGGTCGGCGCACTGTCCGCCGATCGCCTGCCCGCCAATAGTCCTCCCGCCCTGCTGGATTCGCCGGGCACGACCACACCCGCACCACCCGGCTACAACGGCTGCACCACCTCCGACTGCACCGGCACCCACGACGGCAACCCGCAGCCCGAATACTGCCCCGACGGCTCGGTCAAACCGCGCAGCGGCAAATGCCCCGCCACACAACCCGAATACTGCCCGGATGGGTCCGTGAAACCCGCCAGCGGCAAGTGCGCACCCGTCATCGAATACTGCCCCGACGGATCCGTGAAACCGTCCAGCGGCAGCTGCCCGAAGCCGGTCGAGTACTGCCCGGACGGTTCGGTCAAGCCCGCCAGCGGCAAATGCGCGCCGGTGATCGATTATTGCCCGGATGGTTCGGTGAAACCGTCCAGCGGCAGCTGCCCGAAGCCGGTCGAGTACTGCCCGGACGGTTCGGTGAAACCCGCCAGCGGTAAGTGCGCGCCGGTGATCGATTATTGCCCGGATGGTTCGGTGAAGCCGTCGAGTGGGGTGTGTCCGAAGCCGGTCGAGTACTGCCCCGATGGTTCGGTGAAGCCCGCGAGTGGGGTGTGTCCGTCGACGACGCCGCCGGAGAAGTGTCCCGACGGTTCGGTGAAGCCCGCAAACGGGGTGTGCCCCACGACCGCTCCGCCGGAGAAGTGCCCGGATGGTTCGGTCAAGCCTGCGAACGGGGTGTGCACGACTACGCAGCCACCCGAGAAATGCCCCGACGGGTCGGTGAAACCGGCCAGCGGTAAATGCGAGACGGGTGGCGGGAACCCCAATCCGGGGGGAGGGAATCCGAATCCCGGTGGTGGGAAGCCGAATCCGCCGGTCACCACGCCGCCGCCCACCGAGGATCCGGGTCAGAGCGTTGTGCCGCAACCGAATCCGACTACGCAGCCGCCGAATCCGGAGACTCCGAAGCCCGCCGGGTCGAATGATGTGTTCCCGGTCAATTCCGGGCTGTCGCTGAACCCGGTCGCGGTGTCTCCGGGTGCTTCGGTGACCGTGACCGGGCGCGGCTGCGATGCCAACGCGAATGTGAAGCTCTCCATCGGCGGTGTCGGTGCGGGTGATACGCGTGCGCGGGCCGACGGCGGGTTCGACGCCACCTTGCCAACGGGCGCAACCGAAATCGGCCAGCATCAGGTGACCGCCGAATGCGGACCCAAACTCGCGGCGGACCTGGACGTCGTGCTGGTCAGCCAGGTGGGCGGCGATGCCGGTACCGCCACGGTGCTGCTGTTCTTCCTGCTCATCGGCGGCTGGTTCTTCGGCCATCGCCTGGTATCCCATCTGCCCGCCCGGAGGCCCAGATGACCGTCCGCAGCCGCAGCCGTGCCCTCGCCGGGGCGCTGGCTGTATTCCTCTCTGCCGCAGTATTGTTCGGTCCGGCCGCAGCGTTCGCGGCGGATGGCGTGCGCGCCAACGCCAGTATCGAGGGGCGAGCCATCGCGGGCGCGGATGCCCGCAATCCGGTGCGCCTGGACCCGGCCAAGGTCAGCCAGGTGACCGTCGAGGTGGTCAACGGCACCGCCAAACCCGTCACGGTGCGCCGCGTGGATCTGGCCGGGCATATCCTCGGCCTGAACTTCTTCTCCTACTCCACCTCGGTCGAATTGACCGTCGCCGCAGGCAAATCCGGGAAGCTCACCTACCGCTTGGACCCCGCCGGACTCGACGGCCAGGCCACCGGCCTCATCGGCGCGGACCTCACCCTGATCGGCTCCGACGGTAAACCCCTGACCAACACCCACACCGTCGTCGACGTACGCGGCTCCCTGGTCTCGGTCTACGGCCTCTTCGGCATCATCCTCGCCGTCCTCACTTTGCTCGCCATCGCCGACGCCGCGTTGACCGTTGCCAGACACCGCCTTTCGGCCAACCGCTGGCAGCGCGGCCTGCGCCTGCTCGCCCCCGGCATAGGAATCGGCCTCATGATCGGCTTCACCGCCTCGGTAGTCCGCTGGTGGGTCCCCGGCACCGCCCTCTGGCTCTCCCTGGCCGGTGCCACCGCCGCCCTCTTCTTCCTGGCGGGCTACCTCTCACCCACCCCCCGAACCGCCAGCGATCTCGAACTCGACGCCGAAGACCTCGCCGCCGCAAGAGAACTCGACGCCCACGGCTACCCGGCAGGCTCCTCCGACCTGGCCACCGCCCTCCCCGGTGCAAGCGGTAACCACCCCGACATGGCCGGAATGTCCGCCAACCCGGGCGGTGGCTACGCTCCCGCCGGTGCGGTCGGCTACGCCCCGGGCGGTGTGGGCGGCTCCGTTCCGGGTGGTGTGGTCGGATCCGTCCCGGGCGGTGCACGGGGTTTCAACTCCGGCGGTTCGCCCATCCCTCGCTCGAACACCTATCAGCCCGGCCGAACACCCAGCCGCCCGATGCCGATAGTCGGCATGCGGCCACCGCCCTCCGGCGAAATCCCCAGGCCCACGGGCGCTCCCGACCTCCCCACCACCGCAATACCCGGTTCCCCGGCCTTCCGCGCCGCGCCCGCACCCCAGACAACGGGCCGAGGCCCCGGCGGCACACCGATTCTCTCCCCCGACGAACTCGAGACTCTCGGCTATCCGGCGGGCAGCGCGCGCGGCCGACAGTCGACCGCACCTCCCACCGGAACACCTCCCGCCCCAAGGGGTTCCGGCTCCGAAACGCCACCCGCTGCCAAAGGCGGCACCAATCCCAGCGCGCCGATCGAGGCTTCAACCCAAGCGGCGCACGGACCACATGCCCCAGCCGAATCCAAGCCCGACCTGCGGAAGCCGGATCGACACGCCACTGAGAATGCTGCGCCCCCGGCGTCCGCGAAAGCCTCTCCGAACCCGTCGGAACCTGCGGAAACGATGGTGTCCCCGGGTTCGGAAAACCCGGCGGGCGCAGCCGAGACAGTCATGTCGCCCGCAGCGGAGAGCCCTCCGGGCGAGAACGTAGGACCTGCGGCACCTCGGGAGTCGCAACGGAAGGTGGTGCGGCCCTCGGGCCCGGTGGAGGAGGAGACCATCGGGCGCAAGCCGGTCGCAGCGGCCGAGTCGGTGTCGCCCACCGCGCCCGCGGGGCCGCAGCAGAAGGTGGTGCGGCCCGTGGGGCAGGTGGAGGAGGAGACGATTGGGCGGGAGGCGGTGGGGCGGAAGCCCGTGCCTGCCGGTGAGGATGAGCCGACTATTCGGAATGGGCCGGGGGAGTGGCGGTTTCGGCCGGGAGGGGCGGGGCGATGAGTGTGCGGGATTTGGGTCAGGGGGATATCGAGCGGGTGCGGGCCGCGTTGCCCGCTTATGTGGTGGAGGGGCAGGTGGGGCGGGGCGGGTGCGGGGTGGTGCTGGCGGGGACGCATCGCGGGTTGCGGCGGCGGGTGGCGATCAAGCAGATTCCGCCGCAGTTCGCCCATGACGCGCAGGTGCGGCGGCGGTTCGTGGCCGAGGCGCGGGTGATGGCGGCGCTGGATCATCCGCACGTGGTGCCGGTGTACGACTACATCGAGCATGAGGATATGTGCCTGCTGGTGCTGGAGTACCTGCCCGGCGGAACCGTCGAAAGTCGTTTCATGACAGCGGGATTCGAGGCGACGGCGGCGGTCGCGGTGGCGCTGTCCTGCGCCGCCGGACTGGACGCGGCGCATCGCAATGGCATTCTGCATCGCGATGTGAAGCCGTCCAACCTCATGTTCTCCGCCAACGGCACGCTCAAACTCACCGATTTCGGCATCGCCAAGATCGTCGGCGGTGAGGACACCCTGGTGACCAGGGCCGGTGAGATCATCGGCACCCCCTCCTATATCGCCCCCGAACAGGTTCGCGGCCAACAACTCTCACCCTCGACCGATGTATATGCCCTGGCCACCATGCTCTACCAACTCCTGTCCGGCACGCTGCCCTTCCCGCCCGGTCAGGACGCCATGGCCATGCTCTTCGCCCACGCCTACGGCGAACCCGTCCCGCTCGATTCGGTGGCCCCGACCGTCCCGCAGCCCATCGCCGAAGTCGTCATGCGCGGCCTCGCCCCCGACCCGATCGAACGCTTCGACACCGCCGAATCCTTCGGCATAGCCCTGGCCGAACCCGCCGTCCACTGCTGGGGCGCGAATTGGCTCACCCCCGTGGGCATTCCATTGATCGGCGCGGACACGATAGTCGCCGCCGCCACCGGCACCCCGCGCCCCTTCACGCCCCCTCCCTTCCCCGCCGACCCGTATCGCTCCGGCGGCCGCGATCGCACACCGAACCCCGTCCACCCCGGTCAGGACGTAACCCGGGATTCTCCACAGCCATCGGAAACCCCGGCCCCCCATGAAGTTCGCCCAGGCTTCGGACGCGGCTTCCGCCCCACCCCGAATCCCTCCGAAGGTTTCGACTCCGGTCCGCGAACCCCGCCTTCGGGCAATCGGGAGGATCCCACTGTCCGTGCGGGACAACCGTTCCCGGGGACCGGGCCGTCTCCCACCCGGGTGGGCGGCCCGTTCGATCCGACACTGCGGGCCGGACAGTCGCGGCACCCGCAGGATGGAACACGGGGCGATTCGGTCCCGCCCCTGCCTTTCGGGAGTGAGTCCGGTGGCGGTACCGGCGGATCGTCGGGAGGACTGCGCGGCGCGCGGAATGGACCACGGCCCGGGCAGACCGGGGGGAACACTCCCCGAGTGCGGCCGCCGGATCGGGCTCGGGCCGTAGCGGCGGCCGGGTGGATCAGTGGGCCGCTGGTGCGGGTGCGGCCGCTGGAACCCATTCGGCACAACGGGGTTCGGCTGGTCGATGTGGATCGTAAGGATTTGGTGCCGGTGCAGCGGGTGGTGACGCTGCGGTCGCCGCGGCTGCCGTTCGTGGCGGCCGCGGTACTGGGCGGTGCTGTGGTCGCGGCCGCGGTGCTGGGGATCGGGGCCGGTTCGGCGCGGGATGTTCCGGCCGGGGCCGTGCGGATCGCGGGGGTGGATCCGGCCGCGGTGAGCCGGGTGGATGTGGACCTGTCCAAGCCGATTCCCGTCACGCTCAACGGCGTCGACGCCGATTCGGTGAGGCTCTCGCTGAAGGTGCTGGGGGCGACGGTCGGAGGTGCGGCGGCCGATATGAGCCCGGGAACCGAGGTCGAGGTCTCGCCACCGGTGAATCCGTATGTGCTCGCCGGAAATCAGACCGCCGAATTGACGTTGTTCCGCAATGGATCCCAGGTGCAGTCCTACGAATTCGGCATGCACTCCACCCAGCGCGCCACCACGACGGCCACCGCCATCGGCACCCTGCTATTGATCCTGTTCGCCGCCGCCTACGCCGAATCCAACGCGCGCACCCTGCGCAGAGGCAGTTCCCGCATCGCCGCCACCATCGGCTTGACCCTCAGCACTGCCGTACTCGGCATCGCGGCGGTTGCCGCGGCCTGGGTACTGCTGGGTCGCGAGCCCACCTTGGCGACCGTAATCGTCTGTGCCGCAGTGGGAGCCGGGGCCGGGGCCGCCCTGGCGACCGGCTGTCGCCGCGTCGGCAAACGCTTCCGTTACGTCCGAGTCCTCCGTATGCGCGAGCGTGCCTAACTGGCGCGAATGCCGCGGTGGTGGATCCCGGACACAACCATGCCGGGACGGCAGGGGCCGGTCGGGTCAGCGGCGGTTGGGGTTGGGCTGATAGGTGAGGATGCGGTCGCCGACGCGCAGGCTCCAGCCGGGTTTGAGCTCCATGGGGCGCTGCCCCACGCGGATCCATTCCTGCGCTCCGGGAGCCGCGACGTAGGTGCCGCCGGGGGTGGCGGCGTCGCGGATCAGGACCAGGCCCTTATCGATGAAAACGTGGGCGTGCACACGGGATACGTGGCGGTCGCGGGGGATGACGATCGGTGCGGCGGCGGCACGGCGCACCGATTCGTCGATCATCGGGTCGCGGCCGATCACGTAGGGCCGGTCCAGCGGGTAGATCGCGCCGTCGGCGGAGGTGAGCGCGCCGGGCCGCCCGCCGATCTTATCGGTCTCCGGTTCCACGTGTCCCGCAATGGGTTTCCCTCGCGGAGCGGAATCTTCCTCGGCGGCAGCGGCTTTCGCGTCGTAGGCGGCGGTGGGAGGCTGATCCTCCGCATCCGGGCGGGTCTCGGCTTCGGCGGCATCCGGAGAACTGTTGTCCCGCACCGGTGTCGCGATATCCGATACGGCGGCCCGCTCACCCGAGGCCGGATCGGCGATCGGTATGGCACGACTTGCCTTCGCGGCGGCGGCTCGCGATTCCTCGGCCTCGAGGGCGGAGATGGCCTGGGTCTCCTCCGGCGTCGCCCCCGGCGTGGTCGCGGCTCTGCGGCGCACCGCCCCGGAGTCACCGGGGATCGCACGCCCGGGCTCGGAATCACCGGACGATGGCCCCACCGCGGCGGCACCGCCGTTCACCGGGCGAATGGGCTCCGAACCACCGGCCCCGGCGGCGTTCTCACGTCGCGGTGCCTCCGACCCGGGAGTGGAGAACCGAGTGTGCGACGGCGTCGGCGTGGATGTCCGTCTGGTCGCGTCATGGGTGGGTGTGGCCGGACTGGTTTCGGGCGGCGGCGGTTTCGGGATGGATGCCGTCGTGGTGCGCAATGGCGGGGTGATCCCGCTGGGCGGGGCGTTCATGATGAATCCGCCCGCCGCGGCGACTCCGGAGCGTAGATCGGTGTGCGGGACCGCGTTACCCGGATCACTTTCCGCGCTCACGGTCAGTTTGCGCACCGGATCCCGCAGGATTTCATCGACCCAGGTCATGGCCCGCGCCCCGGATAGATGCCGGGAACCCTCCGGCCCGTCGACGATCGCGCGCACCGGTCCGCGCAGCAGCACCAGAATTCCCCCGGAGGTGGGCGCGACCACCCCGAATGACGGCGGTTGCGCGGACCCGCTGCTGAATACGGTCGCCGCCAGCCGCTGCGCGATCGCTATCCCGGGATCGGCCGCGGTCGCCGCCGTCTCGGCCGCGCCGAGTATGCGTTCGGTGGACGGGCTCGTCCCGGCCAGGAAGATGACGACATTGCCGAACCGCGCGACCAGCCCATCCCCGCGCATCAGCCCTACGGTTGTCGGAATCCGCCCCATTCGCGCCTCCTTATGTCCGGCGCCCACAACATCGCAGCCCAGCATAGGGTGCTCCCCGCCCTCCCCGCATCGGTCGGGAAAACAGCCGACCGGTCCACCGAAGGGCGACACGGGACTCGCCGGATTGTCGGAATACTCCGCGCGAGCGCATTCGGGGCGCGAGGATCGGGGGAACGCGCCGGTGCATTCGGTTCCGGCACACCCGATGAGGACCGAATCCATATGGGCACGATCACCAGGAATACGCGCGTCACCCGCTCGTCCGCCGGGAATCAGCGCGCTGCGGGGCACGTCGGCGGAGATCGGCGGGCCGCCGGGTCTGCCGTCAAAGGGCGTATCGCCGGGCCGCTCGCCGTGGCGGCGCTCGCGATCGGCGTCACAGCGCTGGCCGCGCCCGCCGGTGCGACCGCCACCCGGGTCGGCGCGGAACCCGGCCTGAGTTTCGGCTCCGCGAGCAGCTACGGCACCGGTTGCGGTTACATGATCAACGCGTACGTGGACGACCCGTCGACTCCGGTCGTCTTCTACGACAACGGCATTCAGTTCGCGGTCGCGCGGCCCTCCGGTGCGCTGGCTCAGGCCCGCTGGACTCCGGCCACGGTCGGCCCGCATCGCATCACCGTCGTACAGCACAGCGCCCCGGGCGAGGATGTCGTCCCGTGGCTGGACCTCACCGCCGCGACCGGGCTCAGCAGCGGTTCGGGCTGCTACGTCGTCGGCGGCTAGGCCGAATCCGCACCATGTGGGCCGCATCCGGTGCGAGCGAATCCGCACGATGCGGGCGCATCCGGTGCGAGCGGGACTGCTCGCGGGCACCGGTCGCACCGGCTCCCGCGCAGTCGCGGCTGGATCAGGGCCGGATGAAAGCGGCCTCGGCGGCCGGGGTGGCGGCCTTGCGGTCGCTGTCCACCAGGCCGATGCGGGTGCGGCGGTCCAGCAGATCGTCGATATCGAGTGCGCCCTCGTGGGTGGTGGCGAAGACGAATTCGGCGGCGGTGACATCGATTCCGGGGGCGACCGGGGCGGCCAGTGCCGGATCCCGGTCGATCAGTTCGAGAATGTCGGTCGCCTCGCTGCCGTAGCGTTCGACCAGGCGATTGGGTGCTTCGATGCCATCGCGGGCCTTACCGGACACCGCGCCGATCAGCGGGAGATCGCGGGTGCGGCACGGGCTCGCGGTGAGGTGCGCGTGCGCGATGGCCGCGTCCACGGTGTCCTCGGCCATCTTCCGATAGGTGGTGAGTTTGCCGCCGACGACGGTGATCAACCCGGTGGGTGAGGTCAGCACGGCGTGCTCGCGGGAGATATCGGCGGTGCTGTCGTCACCGGTGCGCAGCAGCGGGCGCAGCCCCGCGTAGGTGCCGCGAATATCGTTGCGGGTCAATGGTTCCCGCAGCACCGTATTGACGGTGTCGAGCAGGAAGTCGATCTCGGCCTCGGTGGCGTGCGGGACGTCCGGGACCGGGCCGGGCGCTTCCTCATCGGTGAGCCCCAGGTAGACGCGATTGTGCGCGGCGGGGAAGGCGAAGATGAACCGGCTGGTGCTGCCGGGAATCGGCACCGTCAACGAGGCGGTCAGCCCGCCGAACGCGGCGGCGTCGAACACCAAGTGGGTGCCGCGCGATGGCCGCAATTCGATGCTCGGATCCACCTGATCGGCCCAGACGCCGGTCGCATTGATCACCGAACGCGCTGTGACGGTGCGGGTTTCGCCGGTGAGCCGATCGGTCAGCACGGCCGAGGTGCCGGTGACATCGCTCGCCGCGACCCGGGTGAGCACGGATGCCCCGTGCAGCGCCGCGGTGCGCGCGATCGCCACCACCAGCCGCGCGTCGTCGACGAGCTGCCCATCCCAGGCGAGCAATCCGCCGCGCAATCCGTCCCGCCGCACCGTCGGCGCGAAGCGCAGGGCTTCCGCCGCCGCCACCAGCCGCGAACGCGGCAGCACCGATGCCGAGGTGCCCGCGGTCCGCCGCAGCACATCTCCGGCCAGGAACCCGATCCGCACCAATGCCTTCTGTGCCGCACCGATATTCGGCAGCAGCGGCACCACCTGCGGCAGCGCCCGGGTCAGATGCGGCGCGGTGCGGGTGAGCAGGATATCCCGCTCCACGGCGCTCTCATGCGCGATGCCCACCCCGCCGCTGGCCAGATACCGCAGCCCGCCGTGCACCAGTTTGGAACTCCACCGGCTGGTCCCGAACGCCAGGTCATGCTTGTCCACCAGCACCGTGCGCAGCCCGCGCGAGGCCGCGTCCAAAGCCACACCGGCCCCGGTGATTCCGCCGCCGATCACCAGCACATCGATGGTCTCGTCGCCGAGCGCCGCCCATTCCCGTTGCCGCCGAGCGGCGTTGAGCGCCGAGCTGGGCCGAGCCGAAGTGCCGTTCATGGGAAGACCTTTCGCCGTGGAGCGGTGGAGAGGACCGGAGTCAGATAGCCGGTGATGGCCCGGCCGAGTTCGATATCGAGCTGATCCGAATCGAGGAAATCGGTGACGGTGCCCGCGGATTGGACGGCGGACTGCGCCAGCAGCAACAGCATGGCGGCGAGCTGTTCGGGTTCGCCCTCGCGAATCGACCCGTCCCGCTGGCCTTCTCGAATGGTTTCGGCGAACAGCCCGATCAGCGCGCGCTGATTGCGGCCGAGCCGTTCGAAGACGTAGGTGAGCATGACATCGGCGTCGGTGCGGAAGATCTTGGCGAACAGCGGATTCCGCCGCATCATCGACCCGCCGCCGACGATCGCGCCCACCAGTCGCTCGCGCGCGGTGCCGCCGTCGGGGATGGCCTCGGCGATGATCTCGCGCAATTCGCGCACCAGCAGATCCGCGACCAGCGATCCGGTATCGGCCCAGCGCCGGTACACGGTCGGCCTGCTCACGCCCGCGCGCCGCGCCACCTCGGTGAGCGTGGTGCGCCGCACGCCGAATTCGGCCACGCAGGCGCGCGCCGCGTCCATGATGGCCCGGTCGACGGCGGATGATGGTTCGGTCGAGGCCACGGTTGCCGCCATCCTTGGGAGGGTTTCGTTACTGCTTGACATTCTATGTCAGACTGTAACGCATGGTCGACACACGAGCAGCCTCCGCATCCACGGAAAACCCGGGCGAGCCGCAAGCCCGCGCGAGTATGGTGTGGGACGCCTGGGGCTCCCCGTCCGGACACAAACCGTTGCCCGAACAAATCCGGGGACTGCTCACGCAGGTATTCGGGGTATCCGGTGAGCCGGCGACCCGTCGCGATGAGGGCGACGTGCCGCTGCGCGCATCGGCCCTGTCCCCGGAACAGCAAGCCGGGCTCGGCGCGGTGGTCGGTACGGACAATGTGTCGCTCGACCACCGCGATCGCCTGCGGCACGCGGGTGGCAAGAGCACCCCCGATCTGCTGCGCCGCCGCGATACCGCCCCGCAGGACGCCCCCGACGCCGTCGTCTTCCCCGCCGACCACGACGAGGTCACCGCCCTGCTCGAATACTGTTCCGGCAGCGGCATCGCCGTGGTTCCCTTCGGCGGCGGCACCAGCGTCGTCGGCGGATTGGACCCGGCCCGAGGCATTTTCGGCGCGGTCATCGCCCTGGACCTGCGCCGCCTGGACACCATCACCGAGGTGGATCCGATCAGCGGCACCGCCACCCTGGGCGCGGGCCTGACCGGTCCGCGCGCCGAGGAACTCCTTGCCGAGCACGGACTTTCGCTCGGCCACTATCCGCAGAGCTTCGAATACGCCACCATCGGCGGCTTCGCGGCCACGCGTTCCTCGGGTCAGGCGTCGGCCGGATACGGCCGCTTCGACGATATGATCCAGCGGCTCCGAATCGCCACGCCCGCAGGCGATCTCGATCTGGGCCGGGCCCCCGCCTCGGCCGCCGGACCCGATCTGCGCGAACTCTTCTCCGGTTCCGAGGGCACCCTCGGCATCATCACCGGCGTCACCCTGCGCGTGCATCCCGTACCGGAAACCACCGCGTACCAGGCGTGGTCCTTCCCGGACTTCGCCACCGGCGCGAACGCGCTGCGCACGGTCATCCAGGCGGGCGCGGCACCCACCGTGATGCGGCTGTCCGATGAGGCCGAGACCGGCCTGAACCTGGCTCGCGCCGGGGATATCGGCGGCGCACCCGTCGGCGGCTGCCTGGCGGTCACCACCTTCGAGGGCACCGCGGCGCATGTCGCGGCCCGCAGCGCCGAAGCGACGGATCTGCTCACCGCCGCCGGTGGCACCGCCCTCGGCGAGAGTCCGGCCCGCGAATGGGAGCACGGCCGCTTCGCCGCCCCCTATCTGCGAGATGCCCTGCTGGACGCCGGAATTCTGTGCGAGACCCTCGAAACCGCCACCGTCTGGTCCAATCTCGCCAATCTGAAGGCGAAAGTCACCGCCGCGCTGACCGATTCGCTCACCGCGCAGGGCACGCCCGCCCTGGTCATGTGCCATATCTCGCACACCTACCCGACCGGCGCGTCACTCTACTTCACCATCGTGGCGAAGCAGGCCGATGATCCGATCGCACAGTGGGCCGCGGCCAAACACGCCGTCGGCGATGCCATCGTCGCCGCCTCGGGCACCATCACCCACCACCACGCCGTCGGCGCGGATCACCGCCCGTGGATGACCGCCGAAATCGGCGATCTCGGCGTCCAGGTGCTGCGCGCGGTGAAGAATGCCGTGGACCCCGCCGGAATCATGAACCCTGGGAAGCTCATTCCGTGAGAGAGATTCGCTCCGTACTGCTGGTGACCAATCCGCTGTCGGGTCACGGTAAAGGCGTGCAGGTCGGGATCGCCGCCGCCAACCTGTTCGCCGAACGCGGCATCCAGGTCATCGAGATCAGCGGTGATTCGGCGACAGATACCGAGAACCGGGTGCGCGCCGCGCTCGCCGATCCGGCCGCCCGGCCCGATGCCGTGGTGGCGGCGGGCGGTGACGGCCTGACCTGCGTGGTGTTGCAGGCGCTGGTCGGCACCGGTGTCCCGCTCGGGCTGGTGCCCGGCGGCACCGGCAACGATCTGGCCCGCGAGGTCGCCATCCCGGACGAGACGGCCGCCGCGGTCGACGTGGTTCTGGGCGGTAAGACCCGCGTCATCGACCTGGGCACCGTGCAGGCCGAGGCCGCCGCGCGCCCGATATGGTTCGCGACGGTCACCGGCACCGGCCTCGACGCCCGAGTCACCTTGCGCGCCAACCGAATGACCTGGCCCAAGGGTCCGCTGCGCTATACCGTGGCCGCCTTGCTGGAGCTGGTGGGCAAGCTCGCGGTGCCGTATCGCATCGAATTGCACGGCTCACCGGATCATCCGGACGGCACCGTGATCGAACAGGACGCCATCATGGTCGCGGTCGGCAATACCCGCACCTACGGCGGCGGCATGCTCATCACCCCCGACGCGGTCATCGATGACGGCCTGCTCAACCTCACGGTCGTCGGAGCCATGCCGCGCCGGGATCTGTTGCGCCTGCTGCCCGCGTTGTCGGCGGGCAAGCGCATCGAGCATCCGGCCACCACCCAGTACACCGCCGCGCGCTTCACCCTCACCGCCCCGGACGCGCCCGCGACCGCGGACGGCGATCCGGCGGGCATGCTCCCCGCCACCTTCATCGCACATCCGGGTGCGCTGGAGATCCTGGTCCCCTGAACCGAATTCAGGCCGGGAAGGATACCTCGGCCAGTTCGGTGACGGCCGCGCGATCCAGGATGACCACCGATTCGGGCGCGGGATCCGGCTTCACACCCGCGCCCGCCCGGTCCATCAGCCGCTGCCAGCGCATGCAATGCCATTGGAAGCTGAGCTGGCTCACGGTGCGGCCGCGAGAGACCTGACCGGCCCGCGCCAGTTCGGCGGAGGCATCGATCATGACCAGGTGCACGGGGCGGCCCACACCGCGTGCCCACGCCGCGACCAAGCGCCGCACCCAGTTCCGGGTACCGCAGTCGTGAATGATCACCGGTCCGTCCGCGCGCCGCAGCGCGGTCCGAATCCGCAGGTAGTGCGTGAGGTGCACGATCGGCAGCAGCAGCGGGTACGGCACCGCGCGCAACCGGCGCTGCCACCATTTGCGCGACTGATGCGAATCCACCAGCAGTGCGCCCACCGGACTCAGCGCGGGCTCGACCGCATCGGGGTAGTCGCCGAACAGTTTTCGCAGGGCGGTGCTCTTACCCGCACCCGGCACACCGGTGAAGATCACGGCGGCGCTTGCGGGATAACGCAATTCGCGAATGGCATGGCCGCGCAGATCGTGCACCCGATGGGGCGTCATCGTGCGCGGCCTCGGATACGGAGGGTCGTTATCGGCCTGTAAGGCGGGTTCCAGCGGGGGATTCACCCTTCAAGCATCGGTAACGGACACCATTCGGACAACCGGGATTTCCCCTGATTTTTCCCGAAGAGCCATCGCGGGGTCACCACCGCACCGGCAGGGTGCGCAGGCCGCCGGTGAAGACATCGTCGCGCATGATCAGGGTCTGCTTGTCCACCGCGAGCCGCATATCCGGGAATCGTGAAACCAATTGCCCGAAGGCGGTGTGCAATTCGATCCGGGCCAGCGGTGCGCCGATGCAGTAGCGCGCGCCGTATCCGAAGGTGAAGTGCGTGCCCTGCTGGCGGGTGAAATCCACCCGGCTCGGCTCGGGGAAGACCGTGGGATCGTGATTGGCCGAGGTGAGTCCGAGCAGCACCAGATCCCCGGCTGCCACCCGCACCCCATCGATGTCCAGATCGGTGCGGGCATAGCGCGGCAGATTCGTCGGCTCGCAGGCGCGCAGCAGTTCCTCGGTGGCGGAAGGCAATAGCGCCGGATTGTCGTGCAGTGTGCGCCACAGTTCAGGATCGGCCAGCAGCATGAGCGCCCCGACACCGATATGCACCACCGAGGTCTCATGCCCCGCGAACAGCAGCATCATGGCGAAGGTGGCGATCTCCTCCTCGCTCAATTCCGGATCGGCGCACAACCGCGAGGTGACGTCATCGCCGGGATCACGACGCTTGCGCTCCACCGACTTCCGGCAGTACTCGAACAGCTCCGCCACGCCCCATTCGACCTTCGCCCGATCCCGCACATCGCCTACCGCGGTCACCCACTCCCGGAATCGATCCCGGTCGTCATAGGGCACCCCGAGCAATTCGCAGATCACCAGCAGCGGTAGCGGCAGCGCCAGCGCGGTGTGCAGATCCGCCGACGAACCCTGTGCCGCCATCTCATCGAGCAGCCGCGCGGTGATGGCCTCCACCCGCGGCTGGAACTCCCGCATCCGCCGCACCGAGAAATGCGGCTGCAGAATCGATTTCATCCGCAGATGATCGGCGCGCTCACTGGCGAAGTTCCCCACCGGACCGCCGAAGAACGCGGATTCACCCATCCGCGAGGCGGTTTCGGGACTCGGGTGCGAACGCCCCAGATTCGGCTCCGCGAACAACTCCCGCACCAGGTGATACCCGGTCGCGAGCCACGCCGGATCCCCGGTCGGCGTCCGCGTCGCGCTCATCCCGGCGACCGGACAACCCGGCGACGGGACCTCGGAGAGCGGCGGGTCGGAAAGCGTCATGCCGAAATGCCTTTCAGTGCTGGGGAATCCGCGTCCGTGAGCGATCCGGAGGCTTCGCGGACCTTCGCCAGGGCGGTGAGTATGTCGTCGATATCGCTGCGGTCACCGAGCAGCACGCTGTGATGCATGAGCAGGGTGTGATCGCGGTAGTCGTGCGCGCCGGAGAAATCCCGGCCGGTGGCGCGCACCGCATCCCAGAGCCGGGCGAAGCGCGGTTTGGTATGTGCCCGTAGCAGATTGCCGCTGGGCAGCGGGACGCGTGGCGGGTAGACCTTGGTGCCCAGCTCGGCGGATAGCGCGGCCGCGATCCGGTCGACCGATGCCCCACCGAACGTCCCCGGTGCGAATCGAATGCCGTACTCGTAGATCGCGCGCCGATCCACCTGCGCGGGAACGGGAATCGAGGACAGGCCGGGTATCCGGGTCAGACCGTCCTCGAGTTCCGCCGCCCGAATCTCGCGCCGTGCGTGCTGATCATCGAGCCGCGGCAGTTGATCGAGCAGCACCCCGGCCGTGAGCTCGGACATGCAGTAGTTGCCGCCCATGATCTCGCCGAGCTCGACCAGTTCGTATTCGCCGGGTGCGGGCGCGTCCTCGGTGTAGCCCCGGGAATCGGCGCGCAGCATGAGCATGCGCCGATACAGCTCGGGGCTATCGGTGATGGCGGCTCCGGCCTCGCCCGCCGCCAGGGATTTGGCCGCACCGAGGCTGAACACCCCGATATCGCCGAAGGTGCCGACCGCGCGCCCACCCCAGCGCGCACCGTGCGATTGCGAACAATCCTCGATGAGCCCGGCACCCGCCGCCCGGGTCAGTTCGGACAACTCCACGATCGGTGCGACCGTGCACGCCAGATGAACCGCGATCACCGCCCGGGTGCGCGCGGACCACCCGGCCCGCACCTGATCGACAGCCAGGCAACCGGTTTCGGGATCCACATCCACCAGCACGGGCAGCGCGCCGACCCGCAAAACGGCCGTGGCCGGGGCCACCCAGGTCAGCGCGGGTACGATGACCTCATCACCCGGGCCGACGCCCAGCGCCTCCAGCGCGATGACCAGCGCGCTGGAGCCGTGATCGACGCTCACCCCGTACGCCGCGCCGTTGTAGTGCGCGAACGCCTCTCCGAAGAGCCGCTCCCGAGACTTCCCGCCCCCGGGTGCGTACCAGCTCACCGACCAGCGCGAAGACCGCAGTGCGGCAAGCAGTTCGGTCTCGGTGCGGACGTCGTACTGCGGCCATACCGGCCAGTCCCGCGCCCCGCGCACCGGTGCGCCGCCGTGTATCGCGAGCATGATCAGACGCCCTGATGCCGTGTGCGGCGGGCAGATCCATGCGCCGCCGGTATCGCGGCGGCGGTCAGTCGTCTCCCGGCCATCGACGCGGCCGGGGAGGGCTGGGCGATCACCTCCAGCGCCTCGCGAATCTCCTGGATCGAAACATGCACCAGCGGAAGGTCACCGGTCATGGCGGGGCGGCCGAGCCCGCGCAGCAGCACGAACGGCAGCGATTCCGGCCGCGCTTCCAGATAGCCCTTCTTATTGTCGTCCTGCGCCACCGCGAGCACATCCGCCACCGAAACCGTCGGCGGCAGGCACGGTTCCACACCCAATCCGGTGATGATCTCGTAGTGCGCGCTCACCTCGTCATCGCCGAGCCAGCCGCGCGCGTGCGAGATGTGCGCCGCCACCAGCATTCCCACCGCTATCGCCGCGCCGTGCGCTATTCCGGCCGATCCGCGTACCCGGTGATCGCAGATTTCAATGGCGTGCCCGACGGTGTGCCCGTATTCGAGCACCAATCCGGAGCGTCGCTCATGCGTATCGTTGCGCGTGACAGCGGATTTGGCCTCGATACTGGCATCCAGCAGCCAGGTGAGCGCGGCGGGCGCGGCCAATTCGCCGGCCGCGATGATCGCCCGCAGCCGGTCCAGCGCCGCGGGGCGAATGGCCAGGCAATTCTTCGCCATTTCGCAATAGCCGGAACGCAATTCGTCCAACGGCAGTGTCGCGAACAGTCGCACCTCCGCGTACACGGCCGTCGGCGCGTAATAGGTGCCCAGGTGATTCTTGCCCACCGGACTGTTGATCGCCTGTTTCAGCGACAGCACCGAATCCATCGCGGCGATGGTGGTGGTCGGCACATGCACCAGCCGCACGCCCCGGAACAGCAGATTCGCCATGAGCCCGGCCAGATTTCCGGGCACGCCGCCACCGAACGCCACCACCACCGAACGCCGGGTCGCCCCCGCGCGCAGCGCCCGCTCCAGATGATCGGTGAGACAGGCCAGCGTCTTCATGGATTCGCCCGCCCGATGACTGAGCACAATCGCCGGGGTGCTGCCGGACAGGCGCTCGATAATCGGCCGATACAACCCGAGCACCGTATCGTCGGTGACGAAAACGAGTGTGTCCGCCTGTAATCCGGCAATCCCCTCGGCTATATCCGCGAGGCAGTCCTCGCCGAAGGAATACGAATACGATTCCGCGCCGATCGAAATGGCGCGCGATGTGATGCCCATGGTCTCACTCCTGCCCGGTCTCGCCTGCCCCACAGGCAAATATCGGCGCGCGGCGCGCGGCTCGGCAACCGCTGGGATACCCCAGTCAGGATGTGCCCCGCGCCCCGGTACCACTCGCCGGGACACCCGCTTGCCCGGGTGCCACTGGCAGGGGTAGCGCGGGACTCTTCCAGGGCTGGGGGAGTGCGGCCCGGCCCGGTAGGGTGCGATCCGGGGGCAGGAGAGAGCGGAGAACTGTTGTCCGACAATGACATCGCGGTCGAGGCCGCGGATCTGCGCGCTCCCACCCTGGCCGAGTTCATTCGGGAGCGGCGCAGCGGGCCCACCTCCGCGCATCCGGCCGGACTGACCCGCAAACAACTCGCCGAGGCCACCCACGCCAGCCTCGGCTATATCGCCAAGATCGAACAGGGCGAGGCGCTCAATCCCGGTCCGGCCATTCTGGATTCGCTCGCGAATGTGCTCTGCCTGGACTCCGCCGAACGCGTGCACCTCTACCACCTGGCGCAGCAGCGGCCCACCCCGCCGATCCCGGAATCGCTGCGGCCCAACAGCATTGCCGCGGGCACCGTCCGCACCACCCTGGACGCCCTGCTCCCGCATCTGGCCGCCGCCCTGGACGAGGGCTGGCGCGTGGTCGACTGCAACAGTGCCTTCGACGCGGCCTTCCCGGGCCTCGGCCGGGGCGGTCACGTACTGCGCTGGCTCTTCACCGATCCGCGCGCCCGCATAGTCATAGAGGAATGGGAACAGGAGGCCCGCCTCATGGTCGGCCGCTTCCGAGCCTACGCCGCCGATGCCGCCGACCGCGACGAAATCGAGTCACTGCTGGCCGAACTCGGCGAGCACGCCGACTTCCGCCGCCTCTGGGAGGACGCGCACGTGCGCATCGGCCGCCCCGAATCCCAATTCCGCCTGCGCAATCCGGAGACCGCCACCGTCTTCGACGTCATCGTGCAGCGCTACCGCAGCACCACCCCGAAATTCGCCCACCAACTGTTCATCGGACTGGTCGGCGCCGCGTGATCACTCCGCCGGGCCGGTGCGCGCGAGTCTCGGTTCACGATCGCGTGATTACTCCGGCAGCCCGTCGAGAAATTCGCGCAGCAGGGTGTTCACCTCGTCGGCGTGGGTGAGGTTCGGGGACATGGCCGCCCCGGCGATGGTGTGCACCGTCGTCGGCACGCCGAAGGCCCGGGCCATGCGCAACACCTCGTCCGCATCGGCGGTCTGATCCCCGACGCCGCGCAAAACGATTGCCGGACAGGTGATCTCGCCGAGCAACCCGAGCACCGAATCGCGGTTGATCAGGCAGTCCGCCGAGAGTCGCAGCCGGGTGCGATCCCCGGCCAGCCATTTATCGCGCCACGGCTGTTTATCGTCATCGGTGCCGCCCACGGTGAGCGCGGACACCATTTTGATGATCGGGGTCAGCGGCGCGCTCCCGGCCCAGGCGTCCAGGACCTCGCGGTATCCGGGTTTGCGGCGCGCGGGCATGGCATCGGCGGTGGAACCGATCGCGATCACTCCCCGCGATCGCGGCCGGGCCAGCAGCGCCATCCGGACCGCGGTGAACGCCCCGTGCCCGACCCCGCCGACCACCGCGCGCTCGATGCCGAGCTGATCTGCCACCGCCCAGGTGTCGCGCGCCAGATCCCAGTAGCTGAATGGTGTTCCGTCGTCCTCGGACAGGCCGTGCCCGCGCGAATCGACGCACACCACGCGGTAGTGCGGGGCGAGTGCGCGCTGCTGCGGCGCGAAACTCTCCTCGTCCATGAAGAAGCTGTGCCCCAACAGGACCGGCGGTCCGTTCCCTCCCGTATCGGTGTAATGGATCTTCGCTCCCCCGCGAGCTACGAACGGCATCTTCGGACCTTACGACAGTCCTCCGACGCGCAAGCCCGACTCCGAGTGTGAAATGTAATGCAGTCACTCACCTCGCTGACATGCGAAAACCGCTGGCCGCCAGTGATATTCGGGTCTTGCCCCGAATGCCTCCACCCGCGTACGCAGCATCCCTGCGGGTAGCGAAGGCCATGCGGCGCACGCAACGCAGTTGCAACGAATTGTGGCCTACCCTGGCCCATTTGGGTCAGAACCTGAGAATTGCTTATGGAATCCGAGGTCCCGGCCGAAACGGCGGTAGGCTTGCTCTCGAAGGCGAGGCCTTCGGTGTCCCTCATCCGCCGAAGGTCTCGCCCTTCGGCTGTCCGGGGTCCTGCTCCTGCGTCGTCCGGGTCGGGACGCCACACAGCGGCGCTGTCAAGCCCTGCCGGGCCCTCAATTAGAATCGCACGGTGACCAGCACAGCCTCTGAGAACCCGCGTAATCGTGCCGATGCCCTCCCCAAAAGCTGGAACCCCAGTGAGGTAGAGGCCGACCTGTACGAGCGCTGGGTAGCCGCTGGTTACTTCTCCGCCGACGCGAACAGCGCCAAGCCCGCCTACTCGATCGTGCTGCCCCCGCCGAATGTGACCGGCACCCTGCACATGGGCCACGCCCTCGACCACACCCTGATGGACCTGCTCACCCGCCGCAAGCGCATGCAGGGCTATGAGGTGCTGTGGCTGCCGGGCATGGACCACGCCGGTATCGCCACCCAGTCCGTGGTGGAGAAGCAGCTCGCCGTCGACGGTAAGACCAAGGAAGACTTCGGCCGCGAACTCTTCATCGATAAGGTCTGGGATTGGAAGCGCGAATCCGGCGGCGCGATCCAGGGCCAGATGCGCCGCCTCGGCGACGGCGTCGACTGGAGCCGCGACCGCTTCACCATGGACGACGGGCTCTCCCGCGCCGTGCAGACCATCTTCAAACGCCTCTACGACGCCGGTCTGATCTACCGCGCCGAACGCCTGGTGAACTGGTCGCCGGTGCTCGAGACCGGTATCTCCGACCTCGAGGTCGACCACAAGGAGGTCGACGGCGAACTGGTGTCGCTGCGCTACGGCTCGCTCAATGACGATGAACCGCATGTGATCGTGGCCACCACCCGCGTGGAGACCATGCTCGGCGATACCGCGGTCGCAGTGCACCCGGATGACGAGCGGTACAAAGCGCTCATCGGCACCACCGTCTACCACCCCATCACCGGCCGCCAGATCCCGATCGTCGCCGACGATTACGTCGACCCCGAATTCGGTTCCGGCGCAGTCAAGATCACCCCCGCGCACGACCCCAATGACTTCGAGCTCGGCCTGCGGCACAACCTGCCCATGCCGACCATCATGGACAAGACCGGCAAGATCGCCGACAGCGGAACCGAATTCGACGGTATGGACCGCTTCGAGGCCCGGCTCAAGATCCGTGAGCGGCTCGAGGCCGAGGGCCGCGTGGTCGGCCGCAAATACCCGTACAAGCATCAGGTCGGCCACTCCGAACGCTCCGGCGAACCTATCGAACCGCGCCTGTCCATGCAGTGGTGGGTCAAGGTCGAGGGCATCGCCAAGGCCGCGGGCGACGCCGTGCGCAACGGCGATGTGAAGATCCACCCGGCCAGCCAGGAACCGCGCTGGTTCGACTGGGTCGACAATATGCACGACTGGAACATCTCCCGGCAGCTGTGGTGGGGTCACCGCATCCCGATCTGGTACGGCCCCGCCGGTGAGATCGTCTGCGTCGGACCGGATGAGCAGGCCCCCGAGGGCTACGTGCAGGACCCGGACGTGCTCGACACCTGGTTCTCCTCGGGACTGTGGCCCTTCTCCACCATGGGCTGGCCGGACTCCACCGCCGAACTCGAGAAGTTCTATCCCACCAGCGTGCTCGTCACCGGCTACGACATCCTGTTCTTCTGGGTCGCCCGGATGATGATGTTCGGCATGTACGTCTCCGAGGACGAGGCGCTCACCACCGGCAAGCCCGCCGATCAGAAGCAGGTCCCCTTCCAGGACGTGTTCCTGCACGGCCTGGTCCGCGACGAACACGGCAAGAAGATGTCCAAGTCGCGCGGCAACGGCATCGACCCGCTGGACTGGATCGACGAATACGGCGCGGACGCAACCCGATTCACCCTCGCGCGCGGCGCCCAGCCCGGCGGCGACCTGTCCGTCGGCACCTCGCACGTGACCGCCTCGCGCAGCTTCGTCACCAAACTGTTCAATGCCACCAAGTTCGCGCTCATGAACGGTGCGCAGCCGGGCGAACTGCCCGCCCGCGACACCCTCACCGATACCGACCGGTGGATCCTGGACCGCCTCGACGAGGTGCGCGCCGAAGTCGACGCCAGCTTCGACCGCTACGAATTCGGCAAGGCCTGCGAAGCGCTCTACCACTTCGCCTGGGACGAATTCTGCAGCTGGTACCTGGAATTGGCCAAGGTGCAGTTCGCCGAATCCGAGGAGCGCGCCGCCTCCACCCGCATCGTGCTCGGCAATGTGCTCGACGCGGTGCTGCGCCTGCTGCATCCGGCCATCCCGTTCGTGACCGAACAGCTGTGGCTCGCGCTCACCGGCGGCGAATCCGTGGTCGTGGCCAGCTGGCCGCAGGCCACCGGCATTGCCGCGGACCAGGTTTCGGCCACCCGCGTCGCCGACGCCCAGCGCCTCATCACCGAGATCCGCCGCTTCCGCAGCGATCAGGGCCTGTCCGACAGCCAGAAGGTCGCGGCCAAACTCATCGGCCTGGACGGCGCGGATCTGCTGGCCCAGCAGGCCGAGGTCACCAACCTGGCCCGCCTCACCGCGCCCGGCGACGATTTCGCCGCCACCGCCTCGGTCGAGGTGCGATTGAGCGGTGCCACCGTCACCGTCGAGATCGACACCTCCGGGACCGTCGACCTGGTGGCCGAGGCCCGCCGCCTCGAAAAGGATCTCGCCGCAGCGCAGAAGGACCTGGCCACCACCACGGCCAAACTCGGCAACGAGGGCTTCCTGGCCAAGGCTCCCGACGATGTGGTCGCGAAGATCAAGGCGCGCAAGGAAATCGCCCAGTCCGAGGTCGAGCGCATCGGCGCACGGCTCACCGAGATCGCGAAATCGGGGGAGGGCAAGTGAACAGCGAGCCCGAACGCCAGTACGTCGAAGGCCCGATAACCACCTCCCCGGTGGACCTGGCCGAAATGGCGCTGGTCGAAGCCGAACTCGACAAGCGCTGGCCGGAAACCAAGATCGAGCCCTCGCTCACCCGCATCTCCACGCTGATGGATCTGCTCGGATCGCCGCAAAGCGGTTATCCCGCAATCCATATCGCGGGCACCAACGGCAAGACCTCGGTCACCCGCATGATCGACGCCCTGCTCACCGCCCTGCACCGGCGCACCGGCCGCATCACCAGCCCGCACCTGCAACTGGCCACCGAACGCATCGCCATCGACAACGCGCCCATCCCGCCCGGGCGCTACGTCGAGCTGTATCGCGAACTGCTGCCGTACCTCGAGATGATCGACAAGCAGTCCGCGGCGGCGGGCGGCCCGGCCATGAGCAAGTTCGAGGTGCTCACCGGTATGGCGTACGCGGCCTTCGCCGAAGCGCCGGTGGACGTCGCGGTCGTCGAGACCGGAATGGGCGGCACCTGGGACGCCACCAACGTGATCGACGGACAGGTCGCGGTCATCACCCCGATTGGGTTGGACCACACCGACTTCCTGGGCCCGGACCTCACCTCCATCGCGGGGGAGAAGGCCGGAATCATCAAGAAGGCCCCCGCCGACGAACTGGTGCCGCGCGATACCGTGGCCGTCATCGCCGAACAGCAGCCCGAGGTCATGGAGGTGCTGCTGCGCCGCGCCGTCGAGATGGACGCGGCCGTCGCGCGTGAGGGTTCGGAATTCCGATTGCTCGCGCGCCGCGTCGCCATCGGCGGTCAGGTGCTGGAGCTCCAGGGCCTCGGCGGCGTCTACGACGACATCTTCCTGCCGTTGCACGGTGAGCATCAGGCCAAGAACGCCGCGCTGGCGCTGGCCGCGGTCGAGGCGTTCTTCGGTGCGGGCGCGTCCCGCCAGCTCGATATCGATGCCGTGCGAGCCGGATTCGCCTCGGTCGCCAGCCCCGGCCGGATGGAACGCATGCGCAGCGCGCCGACCATCTTCATCGACGCCGCGCACAATCCGCATGGCGCGCAGGCCCTCGCGGCAACGCTCACCAGCGAATTCGACTTCCGCAAACTGGTCGGCGTCGTCGCGGTGCTCGGCGATAAGGACGCGGGCGGCATCCTGGACGCGCTGGAACCGATCCTCGACGAAATCGTCGTCACCGAGAACGGTTCGCCCCGGGCCCTTCCCGTCGACGATCTGGCCAACCTCGCCGTGCAGCGCTTCGGCGATGAGCGGGTGGCCGTCGCGCACGATCTGCCCGACGCCATCGAAACCGCCATCGCCTTGGCCGAAGAGGGCGAGAGTGGCGAACTGGTCTCCGGAGCGGGCATCGTGGTCACCGGGTCGGTCGTCACCGCCGGATCGGCCCGTTCACTGTTCGGAAAGGATCCCGCATGAGCGACGTGGCGCCCGAGGGCGTGCCGGAGCCCAGCACCGACCCGTGGAAGGGCTTCCGGGGCGTCATGGCCGGAACCCTCGTCCTCGAGGCCATCACCGTCCTGCTCGCGCTACCCGTGGTCGGCGTGGTCGGCGGCGGCCTGAAATGGTGGTCCGTCCTCTACCTGGTCGGCCTCGCGGTGCTCATGTTCCTGGGCGCGGGCGTACAGCGCCGCCCCTGGGCCATGTCCTTCAACCTGGCCACCCAGGCGGCCCTGCTCGCGGGCGGTTTCATCCACCTGTCGATCCTGATCATCGGCGTGGTCTTCGCCGCGGTCTGGCTCTTCATCCTCTTCCTGCGCGCCGATGTGCGAAAGCGAATCGCCGGGGGGTTGCTACCGAGCCAGCGCGTGTCCGAAGCCTGAATCCGGTCGCTTTTCCCGCATGAATTTTCTCCCTGGTAAAAGCCATATACGCTTTGCGCCGTGACTGAGCAGACTTTGGTACTCATCAAGCCCGACGGCGTGGCCCGCGGCCTGATCGGGGAGATCATCACCCGCATCGAGCGCAAGGGTCTGAAGATCGCGGCGCTGAAGCAGGTGATCGTCTCCGAGGAGATCGCCGTCGCGCACTACGCCGAGCACCGGGAGAAGCCGTTCTTCGGCTCGCTGATCGAATTCATCACCTCCGGCCCGGTCGTCGCGGCCGTGCTCGAAGGCCCGCGCGCCATCACCGCCTTCCGTCAGCTCGCCGGCGGCACCGATCCGGTCGAGAAGGCCGCCACCGGCAGCATCCGCGGCGACTACGCCCTGGAGACCCAGTACAACCTGGTGCACGGCTCGGACGCGCCCGAATCCGCCAAGCGGGAAATCGCGCTCTGGTTCCCCGAATTCACCCTCTGAACCGGTCCCGACTCCCGGGACTCTCGTGCGCCGCTGCGGGGGCAGCGGCGCAGTGTGGGATACTGGCATCGGAAGTGGTCCCTGCCCGCCATGTGCGGTGGGTGCTGGCCACCTCTGATTGACACCACGGCACGACGGACGATCATCGCTGCCGCCGACGGCTTCAAAGACTCGGTTGTCGGCTAGGCACGCTGGATGAACGCTCGTGACGTGGAGTTGAGCCAAACCACACCCAGGCGCCACGTGACCAGTTAGCCCGAACGACGAGATACAAGGTGATAACGGGCACGCGGCGCGCAGACCATTGATCTCGCGCCCGCAGGACGCGAGGCGAAGACAGTGTCCCCGCGTCGGCCGCGTCACTCCGTCACTCTTCGGAGGGACGCGCCCGGGGGCCCAAGGAGATTTCGTGGCCGAAAAAGAGCCGCACGAAGCAACACAGGTGAACGCCGACGGGGAGGCCGCGGACACCCTCCCGGCCACCGAACAGTTGCCGGAACGGATCCGAGTGCACGCACTGGCGAAGCTGCTGGGAACCACCAGCAAACGTATCCTGGCCCACCTGACCGAGATGGGCGCGCAGGCGCGCAGCCCGCAATCGAGTCTGGACCGCACGGTCGCCGAAACCGTCCGCGACGCCTTCGGCCCGCGCTCGGTCGAACCGCCCGCCACCGTCGACGCCGCCATCATCGCCGGTGATGAGCTGGCCGCCGACGAACTGGCCGCCGAAGAGGTGGAAGCCGCCGAGGCCGCGATCTCCCAGCCCGAGATCGCCGCACCCGCCGAAACGGCCGCACCTACGCGCAAACGCGCCCCCAAACTTTTCACCAGCCCGTTCCAGCAGCCGGAACTGCCGGTCGACGAGCCGATCGTGTATCAGCCGTCCGCACCCGTGGCCGCGCCGCTCTTCCTGTCGCCGGATCTCGCCGCCGCCGAGGAAACCCGCCGCAAGATCCGGTCCGAGCGCAAGCCCAGGACCGAGGACAAACCGCGCGAGGAAGCCCCCCGCGAACAGCAGGCCCGCGAGGACGCCCCGCGCGAGGACAAGGTCCGCGCCGAGGACAAGACCCGGGTCGAGACCAAGGTCGCCGAGGAGAAGGCGGCCGAGGACACCGCCTCCGACGAGGGCGACGACGAGCAGGACTGGGAGGACGACGGCACCCGCCAGGAGCGCGGTGACGGCGCGTCCCGGCGTCGCCGTCGCGGTCGTCGCGGTCGCGGCCGGGGTCGCGGCGAACAGCATCCCGATGACGAGAACGGCGAGATCGATCCCGAGATCGAGGATCAGATCCGCGCGGACGCCGAGGCCGAAGCCGAGGATTCCGAGGACGACGCCGATGATTCGGCCGTGCCCGAGGGTTCGAGCAGCCGGCGTCGCCGTCGCCGTCGTCGCCGCAAGGGTGGCGAGGACACCGATAACGAGCCCGAGGTGGCGGACGACGATCCGCCGAACACCGTTGTGCACGAGCGTGAGCCGCGCAGCAAGCGCCGCGCCGCCGCCAAGGAGAGCAACCCGGACGAGGTCCAGGGCATCAGCGGTTCGACCCGCCTCGAGGCCAAGCGCCAGCGTCGCCGGGACGGTCGCGAGGCCGGTCGCCGTCGCCCGCCGATCCTGACCGAATCCGAATTCCTGGCCCGCCGCGAATCGGTGGACCGGGTAATGGTGGTGCGCGACAAGCACTTCCCCGATCATCCGAGTTCCACCACGCAGGTGGCGGTGCTCGAGGACAGCATTCTGGTCGAGCACTTCGTGACCAGCACCGGTTCGGCGTCCATGGTGGGCAATGTCTACCTGGGCAAGGTGCAGAACGTGCTGCCGTCCATGGAGGCCGCCTTCGTCGATATCGGCCGCGGCCGCAATGGCGTGCTGTACGCGGGCGAGGTGAACTGGGAGGCCGCCGGTCTCGGCGGTAAGGAACGCAAGATCGAGCAGGCGCTCAAGCCGGGTGACACCGTGCTGGTGCAGGTCTCCAAGGATCCGGTGGGCCATAAGGGCGCGCGCCTGACCACGCAGATCAGCCTGGCCGGTCGCTTCCTGGTGTACGTGCCGGGCGGTACCTCGACCGGTATCTCGCGCAAGCTGCCCGATACCGAGCGCAAGCGGCTCAAGGAGATCCTGCGCGATATCGTCCCGCAGGATGCCGGTGTCATCATCCGCACCGCGTCCGAGGGTGTCAGCGAGCCCGAACTGGCCCGCGATGTGGAGCGTCTGCAGCAGACCTGGCGCACCATCGAGGAGCAGTCCAAGCAGGGTTCGGGTGCGCCCAAGACGCTGTACGAAGAGCCCGACCTGCTGGTCAAGGTGGTTCGCGATCTGTTCAACGAGGACTTCTCCAAGTTGATCATCGAGGGTGAGCGCGCCTGGACCACGGTGGAGAACTACGTTCGCACCGTTGCCCCGGATCTGCTTGTCCGCGTGGAGAAGTACGAGCACCAGAATGTCGACGTGTTCGGCAGTCTGCGCATCGACGAGCAGTTGGCCAAGGCCCTGGATCGCAAGGTGTGGCTGCCCTCGGGCGGCACCCTGGTGATCGACCGTACCGAGGCCATGACCGTGGTCGACGTCAACACCGGCAAGTTCACCGGTGCCGGCGGCTCGAACCTGGAAGAGACCGTCACCCGCAATAACCTGGAGGCGGCCGAGGAGATCGTGCGCCAGATGCGGTTGCGCGATATCGGCGGCATGATCGTCGTCGACTTCATCGATATGGTCCTCGAGTCGAATCGGGATCTGGTGCTGCGCAGGCTGACCGAGGCCCTGGGCCGCGATCGCACGCGTCATCAGGTCTCCGAGGTCACCTCGCTGGGCCTGGTTCAGATGACCCGTAAGAAGCTGGGCACCGGTCTGGTCGAGGCGTTCTCCACCACCTGTGAGCACTGCCACGGCCGCGGCCTGATCGTGCACAACTACCCGGTCGAATCGGCTCCGGCCGAGGAGGGCGTGGGTCGTCGCGAGGGTTCGCGCCGCCGCCGCAAGGACCGTGGCAACGCCGCGCCCGAGGCTCCGGCCGTTGTCGAGGCCGCCCCGGTGGTCGTCGAGGAGCCGCGCGAGAACAAGGAGAAGGCCGCCGCCAAGCGGGCTCATCCGGTCGCGCTCGCCATGGCCGCGCACCACGACGATGATCTCCATCACGCCGAGGGTCACGACGACGAACAGCACGATGTCGCCGATGAGGTCGCCTACGCGCAGCAGGCGCTGGCCGATGCCGCGGTAGCGGGTGCGGAAGCGGTCGCCGCCGCCAATGCCGGGGCGAGCACCGCTGACGAGACCGCTACGGCCAAGGCGTCGACGAACGGCACCGCCGCGCATGCGGCCGATACCGCTTCGCACGCAATCGAATCCGAGGTGCTGACCTCCGCCGCGGACGCGGTGGTGGAGGAGGAGGCCATCGAGGCCGCCGCCGAAGCCGCCGTGCTGGTGGAGCAGGCCCAGGCCGCCGAGTCCACGCCGACCCCGGATCCGGTTGTCGCCGAGCCGAAGTCGGCCGTCGAGCCGAAGCTGGCGGTCGCCGCACCGGAGGTGACCGAGAAGGTTTCGGCCGAGCCCGGTCGCCGGGCCGGACGCCGCCGGGTGGCGCGTGCGGTCACCGCTCCCGCCTCCGCCAGTGAGGGCGCGGTATTCGTGCTCTCCAGCGCGGATCAGCCGCAGACGCCGAGCCTGTCCCTCGCGGATCTGACGCCGGTGGAGGTGACCCCGCGGGCCCGCCCGCGCCGTCGTGCCGCCGGACGCCCCGCGGGCGCCCCGGAGGGCGAGAACTGACGTCAGAGCTCTGACATCGAGTCGAGGTGGCCCCGCCGTTGCTACGGCGGGGCCACCCCCGTTCCGGGGCCCCGCACGGCCGATCCGGCGGGTGTGACGGCGTACGCCAGACCCCCAGGCCAGGCCGGTTTCCTCGCCGTTCACGGGCGCGGAACCCCCGGTTTGGACCGCTCGGGCCGGTCCTGTAGTCTTGGACAGTCGCTGCCCCCGGCGACAGCGCTCTGCTGTGCAGCATGATTCAGCAAATGCGCTGTGTGTACGAGGGTCCGGTTCAAATGTGAACCACAGGCCCGAGGCGGCGGTGAATACCAGACCAGTCATTCGGCGGTTTCCGGTGCAAAGCCGGAGGATCAGCCGTGTAGTACTACAGGAAGAAGGGCAGCCGACCGATGGCAACGTACGCAATCGTCAAGACCGGCGGAAAGCAGTACAAGGTCGCGGTTGGTGACCTGGTGAAGGTCGAGAAGATCGAGGGTCTGCCGGGCACTTCCGTGTCGCTGGCGCCGGTGCTGCTGGTTGATGGCGCCGAGCTGACCACCGATGCTGACAAGCTGGCGAAGGTCTCCGTGTCCGCCGAGGTCGTCGAACAGACCAAGGGCCCGAAGATCCGCATCCACAAGTTCAAGAACAAGACCGGCTACCACAAGCGTCAGGGCCACCGTCAGAAGCTGACGGTCCTGAAGGTCACCGGCATCAAGTAATCCGACTTGGGGTTCGTCACCCCGGCACGAGGAGTTTGAAATGGCACATAAGAAGGGTGCATCCAGCTCGCGCAATGGTCGCGATTCGAATGCCCAGCGGCTCGGCGTCAAGCGTTTCGGCGGCCAGGTCGTCAAGTCCGGTGAGATCCTGGTTCGCCAGCGCGGCACGCACTTCCACCCCGGTGTGAATGTCGGCCGTGGCGGCGACGACACCCTGTTCGCCCTGGCGGCGGGCGCGGTGCAGTTCGGCACCAAGCGTGGTCGCAAGACCATCAACATCGTGGTTCCGGAGCCGGTGTCGGCCTGACGCCGTCACGGAGCTAATCCACACGCACTTCGCGACGCGGGTCAGGGTTGAAATAGCCCTGGCCCGTTTTGCTGTTTTTACATAGTTCGCTCATGACACGTGCCGATCCGGCCGTGCGATCGCAAGACGACTGTCCTGAAGGAGGATGATCACCGATATGTCCAAATTCATCGACCGTGTCGTACTGCACGTGCGTGCGGGCAAGGGTGGGCACGGCTGTTCCTCGGTGCGCCGGGAGAAGTTCATGCCGTTGGGTGGACCCGATGGCGGTAACGGCGGCAATGGCGGGGATGTGATCCTCGAGGTCGACGGCAATGTGCACACGCTGCTGGACTTCCACTTCCACCCGCATGCCAAGGGCGGCAACGGTAAACCGGGCGAGGGCAATGATCGCAGCGGTAAGCGCGGCGACGGTCTGCTGCTGAAGGTGCCGGACGGCACCGTCGTGATGAGCACGGACGGTGAGATTCTGGCCGATATGGTCGGCGTCGGCACCCAGTTCATCGCCGCTCGCGGCGGCCGCGGCGGGCTCGGCAACGCCGCGCTGGTGTCCAAGGCGCGCAAGGCTCCCGGTTTCGCACTGCTCGGTGAGGAGGGCCAGGAGCGCGAGCTGATCCTGGAGCTCAAGTCGGTGGCGGATGTGGGCCTGGTGGGCTTCCCGTCGGCCGGTAAGTCCTCGCTGGTGTCGGTGCTGTCGGCGGCCAAGCCGAAGATCGCCGACTACCCGTTCACCACGCTGGTGCCGAATCTCGGTGTGGTGCTGTCGGGTGAGACGAGTTTCACGGTCGCCGATGTGCCGGGTCTGATCCCGGGCGCGAGTGAGGGCCGCGGTCTGGGCCTGGACTTCCTGCGGCATCTGGAGCGCTGCGCCGTGCTGGCGCATGTGGTCGACTGCGCGACCCTGGATCCGGGTCGCGATCCGATCTCCGATATCGACGCGCTCGAGGCCGAGCTCGCGGCGTACCAGCCCGCGCTCAAGGGCGATGAGGGACTGGGCGATCTGGCGGACCGGCCGCGCGTCGTCATTCTCAACAAGGCCGATGTCCCCGATGCCGCCGAGCTGGCGGAGATGGTGACCCCGGAGCTGAAGAAGCGCGGCTGGCCGGTGTTCACCATCTCGGCGGTGAGCCGGGAAGGCTTGCGGCCGTTGACTTTCGCGCTCGCGGACCTGATCAAGGAATACCGCGACGCGCATCCCAAGGCCGAGGCCAAGCGCGCGATCATTCGCCCGGTTGTCAAGGGCGACAGCGGTTTCAAGGTTATTCGCGATCCCGAGGTCGAGGGCGGCTTCATCGTCAGCGGTGAGCGGCCGGAGCGCTGGGTGGCGCAGACCCAGTTCGACAACGAGGAGGCCGTGGGTTACCTGGCCGACCGCCTGGCGCGCCTCGGTGTCGAGGAGGAGCTGGTCAAGCTGGGTGCCGAACCGGGCGCACCGGTGACCATCGGCGATTTCTACTTCGACTGGGAGCCGCAGATCTCCGCCGGTGTGGAGACCATGATGACCCGTCGTGGCGCCGACCCGCGCCTGGATCAGACCGAGCGCATCGGCGCGGCCGAGCGCAAGCACGCCTCGCGGGCGCGCCGCGGCCTGATCGACGACGAGGGCTAGCAGTAACCGCCCGCACCGGATTCGCGCGAATACCGGTGCGGGTGATAGGGATTCGAAGCGGCGGTACCGTACCGCGGGCGAATTGAGGTGTGGTGCAGTGAGTTCGAGTATCACGCGGGCCGAGTCCGAGCTGAGCGAAGCGCGGCGGGCGATCGCGACGGCGCGCAGCGTGGTCGTCAAGATCGGCTCCTCGGCGCTGACCAGTCTCGCGGGCGGTCTGGAGACCGAGCGGCTGGACCGGCTGGCCGATGCCGTCGAGGCGCGGATGCGGGCCGGTTCCGATGTGGTCGTGGTGTCCTCCGGGGCCATCGGCGCGGGTATCGCGCCGCTCGGATTGTCCAAGCGGCCCAAGGATCTGGCCACCAAGCAGGCCGCCGCGAGTGTGGGCCAGCTGGCCCTGGCGCACGCCTGGGGCACCTCGTTCGCGCGCTATGACCGCGTGGTCGGCCAGGTGCTGCTCAGCGCGGGCGATTTCGGCCGCCGCGAACACCATCGCAATGCCCAGCGCACCCTGGACCGGCTGCGCTCCCTGCACGCCATCGCCGTGGTGAACGAAAACGACACCGTCGCAACGGAAGAGATCCGTTTCGGCGATAACGACCGGCTCGCCGCACTGGTGGCGCACCTGGTCGGCGCGGACGCCCTCATCCTGCTATCGGATGTGGACGGGCTCTACGACGGCGACCCTCGCAAGGGTTCCGCCAATTTCATTCCCGAGGTTCGCAGCAGTGCCGATCTGGATGGCGTAATCGCCGGTAGCGGAGGCGCTTTGGGCACCGGCGGCATGGCCTCGAAGCTGGAAGCCGCGCGGCTGGCCGCCGACGCCGGGGTGCCGGTGTTGCTGGCCGCCGCATCCGATGCCGCCGCCGCGCTGTCCGGCGCGACCGTGGGCACCGCCTTCGCCGCCCGCCCGGTCCGCCTCTCGGCTCGTAAATTCTGGGTCCGCCACGCCGCCGACAGCCGGGGCGCGGTGCATATCGACGCTGGTGCGGTACAGGCCGTCGCCGAACGCCGCCGCTCCCTGCTCGCCGCCGGAATCACCAAGGTGGCCGGGCGTTTTCACGGCGGCGATGTGATCGACCTGATCTCCCCGGACGGCGCGGTCGTCGCCCGCGGGGTAGCCGCCTACGACAGCGACGAACTCGAATCCATGAAGGGCCGCTCCACCGGCGACCTCCCCGAGAACTCCCAGCGCCCCGTCGTGCACGCCGACGACCTGGTCAAGGTCTGACCGTTCAGCGTGCCCGGGTGCGCAGGCGCTCGGCGAGTTCGAGGAAGACGAAGACGTTCGGGATGGCGTTCGCCGCCACCTTGGTGAGCGAGAGCCATTCCCCGGCGACGCGAATCGCTATGTAGCCCTTGTCGACTCGGATCTCCTGCACCTCGCCCCAGGGCACCGAGCGGTTGTGCGCGCGAATCGCGCCGTGGCTCAGGGTTATCGAGCCGAACTCCAGGGATTTCCCGGTTTCGGCGGCGGCGAGGGCGAGCGGCAATTGCGCGGCCGTCACCCGCCGCCGGATCTCCGGTCCCCAGTGCTCGGCTCCGACGAATCGGTCCGTGATGAGGTAGTCGGCCCCGGACGGATCGGTCAGCTGATAGCGGTAGGTCCAGGACACGCCGGTCTCGGAGCCGTACATGCGGTGTGAGACGCGGGTGATGTCCTCGATCACCGACACTGTCTCCCAACGGAATACGTGCGTCCGCCCGCCGCTCTGCACCACCGCGCCGTGCTCGAACAGGCTCAGCTGCGCATCCCGGAATTGCGATCCGGTGCTCTGACTGCCCGTGTACTTCACCCGTGCCGCGGTGTGTTTGGGCGAACTGATGAACTGCCGCAGCCACACCAGCCCCGCGACGCCGAGGAACAGTATCGCGACCGCGAGCGCGCTGCCCGCGCCGTCGGTGATGAAGCTGGCGATGACGATCACCCCGAGAATAGCGAGCGGGATACCGTAGATCCACGCGCGCGAACCCCCGAACCAGCGGTGTGGATGGGTCGAGACATGTTGCCCGAGGCCATGTTTCGCAGCGGCAGCGATGATGAGCGGAGAAGGTTCGTCGCGCTGCCGCCCGCCCGATTCCGCCGCCCCGGACCGCTGCCGCGCCTCGTTCGACGCGTGCGCTGCCTGTGACCCGTCATCGTGCGAGGCGGACGCCTGTCGTTGGTCGTCGCGTGGGGTGGATGCCCGTGGTGCCTCGGCCTGCGGGGTGGATGTAGATGTGTCGTCGGCCGGGGTGAACGGGCTTGTGCCGGTCGGGGTTCCGATACCGCTCGGTGGGACGTCCAGGAGGCGTTGGTCGCCGATGGCACCGGTGAGTACCCCGGTCAGCAGCGCCGCGCCGATGGCCGCGGACTCGTCCGGATGCATGCCCCGGTAGGGTTCGCCGCCGAGTTCTGTCATCAGCGCGGTGAAGGCGGGCATGCGGCTGGCTCCACCGACCGGTATCACCCGGTTCACCTCGCGCATCGAGAGTCCGGCGTCGGCAAGCGCTTTCGCGATTATCGCCCGGCAGCGGTCGAGCAGGTCCGTGGTGAGTTCGACGAAGTCCGCGCGGGTGATGTTCTCGGAGAGGAACATCGGATCTCCGCCGCCGTCGGTGGCGATATGGGGCAGGTTCACGGTGCTGGTCGCGGCGCTGGAAAGCTCGATCTTGGTCTGCTCGGCGGCTACTCGAATACGCTGTAGCGCAAGTGGATTCGCGCTCAGGTCGACGCCGGTACGGGCGAGGAACCGCCGCGTGATCGAGTCCGCCAGGCGCTGATCCCAGTCATTGCCGCCGAGCGTGTTGTCCCCTCCTGTCGACCGCACCGAGGTAACGCCATCGCCGATCTCGCACAGCGCGACGCTGAACGTACCCGCGCCGAGGTCCACCACGAGTGCGATCTCCCTGTCGGGCCGGGTGTGCGCCGCGTAGGCGAGGGCGGTCAGGCTGGTTTCGCCGACCAGCCGCAGCGCTCGCAACCCCGCGAGTTCGCAGGCTTCGAGGGTGGCGCGGCGTTCGGCCTCGCCGAGGTGGGCGGGTACGGCCAGCACCACATCGGTGAATTCCTCGCCGAGCGCGGTCTGGGCGTCGCGTTTGAGTTTGCGCAGTACGCAGGCCGCGATTTGGGGTGCGGTGTAGGTCTTTCCGTGATCGGTGAAGGTCCAGTCGGTGCCGAGGCGGCGTCGTACCCCGGCGGCGGTCTGCCCCGGATGCTGAATGGACCGGTCGACGGCTTTCTGCCCGACGATGACCGAGCCGTCGTCATTGAATCCGACAACCGCCGGGGTGTATTGCGCGCCCTGGGCATTGGCGAGGATGCGGGGCCGCCCGTTCTCCAATACGCAGACAACCGATTTCGAGGTCCCCAGATCGATCCCCACCACGCGCGTCATCGCTACCCCCTGTGCGGCGGGAGGTTCCGCGGCTCCCGCCGATGATCATGTGCGAAAGCGACTGTGCCACAGATCCGGAATCGTCGACAATGGGGCAGGTGGCGGTGATTTTCACCGACCGGTCGGTCCCATATACCGCATTTCCGTGCGTGTCGGCACGGCGCGGCGAGCGAGGGGCATCGGAAGGCCATGGAAAGGGCAGTGGGCGGGCGAGCTTTTCCGCGCATCCTGGAAGTTGCACCCGGTGCCGCATCGTAGATGTGCCCTTCGCCGATAGCGGTTGCCTGGATCCGGCGCGGTCCGCCCTTGCCGCGCCGGGCTCGCGGTCCGGCGACCGCCCGCGGCGCCGGGTGCGCCCGCACCGCCGTGGAGGTAGGTATGTACATACCGCAACCGGACGACACGCAGTTGTCGTGGGCGAGTGGCCGTGACAATGTCCTCGCTCGCCGTGACGACGGCTTCGCGCATCGTCCCCTACTGCCCGACTGGCATGAGCTGCTGGCCGCCTTCTGCGGCCATATCGGTGACCAGTCCGATGATCATCCGGTCACGCGCTGGGCCCGTGGCCTGGCCGAACTGCATTTGGAACGCAATGCCGAACGCGGCGATCCGGGTGCGCCGGACCCGAGCGGCATCGACGAACGCCGTGCGCAGACGGTCACTTTCATCGATGAGTGGGTGACCAGGCGGGCGCGCCGCCGGGAAACGCGCGGCGAATCGCTCGGATCCCTCATCGACGCGATGGCGGCCGCGCATGTGCGCGCGGTGCATCTGCTCAAGACGGTGGACCGGGTATCGGACCAGCAGGTGCACGCGGCCTGGTACGACCTGGCGGAAATGGCCGCCGGGTGGACGGACCGGGCGGCGAATGTGCTGGGCGCACAGGAACGAAGATCGGCGTAGCGCGCTTGATTGAGCCGCGTGATGCGGGGTAGTGCGTGGAAGACTCCCGGTGGCAATTGGGTGCGCCGGGGTTGGGATGCGAAGTCGCGGTGTTGGAATGCTCTGGTGCGGCGGTTGTCCGAGCAATCCGGTGCTATGACGCGCAGCCCTGCCAGCGGTGATCGGCGCAAGGGGGCCGATCACCGCCGGGGGAGGATCAGCGTGCGGGGCGCGCTTCCAGGACGCAGTCCGGGGCGGCGGTGTGCACGGTGCGGGTGAGGATGAATCCGCTGCGGGCCAGTAGATTCCGGAATTCGGCTTCGGTGCGCTCCCGGCCGGTCGCGTTGACCAGCATCTCCAGGTCGATGAATTTTCCGGCGTGCGGCCGCTGATGTTCGGGCAGCACGATCTCGATGACGAGCAGGCACGCATCGGGTTCCATGGCGGCGCGCACGGTGCGCAGAATGCGTTCGGCCTCGTCATCGGACCAGTCGTGGATGATGTGTTTGAGAATGTAGGCGTCCCCGCCCTTGGGCACCGCTTCGAAGAACGAACCCTGTTCGACCGAAAGTCGTTCCGCCAGTCCGAGTTTCGCCACCTGCGCGGGCAATTCCGCGACCACCTCGGGCAGATCGAAGATGATGCCGCGCGCGGCGTCGGTGCGGCGCAGGATATCGGTGAGCAGACTGCCCTGTCCCGCGCCGATATCGACGAGCGTTCCGAATCGCCCGAAATCGTATGCGGCGAACAGTGGTTCGGCGGACAGCGTGCTGATGCTGGTCATGGCCCGGTCGAACATATCCCCGATATCGCGGTGCGCGGCGGCGTATTCGAAGAACGGCATCCCGTCCAGCGCGGGTCCGACCGACTGTCCGGTGCGCACCGCGTCCGCCAGATGCGTCCAGTGATTGCGGTGGAAATCCGATCCGAAGAACAGGATCACATCGCGCAGCGTGACATCGGCGTCACTGCGCAGCGCCTGTGACATCCCATTGAGCGCGTAGGAACCATTGCGCCGCTGGCTGAAGATATCGAAGCTGATCAGCAACCGCATGAGCCGCCGCAGTCCGTCCTCGGACACCCCAAGTGCGCGGGCCAGTTCATCCGGTTGCTTGGGTCCGTCGGCGAGCGCGTCGGCGACCCCGAGCGCGGCGGCCGCGTGGATGCCCTGGGTGAGGAATCCGGTCATCTGCAGTTCGAGTAGTGCGATATGCCCGGGAACCAGCCGCCTGTGCAACGCGGCCAGTCCGTCGCGAAACCAGCCGAGGGCGCGTACCAGGGGGAGCGGCGGAACTGATGCGGAACTGGATGTCATGGTGGACTCCAACCGATTTCAGGCAGCGGATGCGTCGAGCCTACCGCCGGGCTTCGAGATTCTCGGTCATGCGTTCGAGCACGGAGACCGCGGTACGGTATTCGTCGTCGGTGACGCCCGCGAGGGAGACCTCGCGGAAGGTGTCGATACTCGCGCCGACCTTGACCAGCCGTTCCCGGCCGTCATCGGTGAGCGCGAGCCGCTCGGCGGCCGGGCGGGCGACCCAGCCGTCGGTGAGCAGCAGGGTGACGGCGGTGTCCAGGTCGGCGGCTTCGGCATTGGCGACCAGGATGGTGTGCACCTCGTCGTCCGCCACGTCCTTGCCGTCGCGGACGACATTGAGGACCTGCCAGGCGAGCCGGGTGAGGCCGAATTCGGCCAGGGTGCCGTTCATGTAGTGGGTGATGGCGCGATCGGTGCGATTGAGCCAGTAGCCGATGGGCTTCATGACGATCATTGTCCTTCAGTGTGATTCGGCGGCGGCGTGTTCGGGCAGCAGCCGGTAGGCGAGACAGCAGGTCAGGGCTAGCGCAGCGACGACCAGCAGGCTGGCGGACGCGCCACCGGTGGTGTGGAAGTAGACGGTGGTGACAGCGGCCGCGCCGATGCTGTTGGCGAGTTGCTGCACGGCGGTGAGCGCGCCGCTGGCACTGCCGGATTCGACGGGATCGATATCGCCCAGGGTTACCCGGAAGATGGTGCCGAAACACGCGCCGAGGCCGAGGCCGGTCAGCAGCACGGGAGCGATGAGCGCCCAGCCCGATAGCGTCGAACCGTAGTGGTGGATGAGCGCGTACAGCATCAGGCTGCCGGTCAAGGTGAGCAGCAGGCCGATGAGTACGAGGGTGCGGCCCAGGCGTGCGAGCAGCTGGTGGGTGGCGATGGAGGCCACGATGATGCCGATCGAGAGGGGGACGAGCGCGAGCGCGGCCTGTGTGGGAGTGCGGCGCAGCACATCCTGGAGATACAGCGAAAGCACATACAGCAGGCCCGAGGTGGCGGCGAAGTAGATCAGGCCCAGGAGCAGGCCCGAGGTGAATCCGCGATTGCGCAGCAGTGAGGGTTCGATGAGCGGTGCGGCGGCATGCCGCTGGCGCAGGCAGAACCCGCCGAAGAACAACAGTCCGGCGGTGAGCGCAAGGATCGGGCGTGCGGTCCAGCCGTGCGCCGGGCCGTCGATGAGGCCGTAGAGCACACCCAGCATGGCGGCGGCGAGCAGTGCCGAGCCGAGCCCGTCGACGACGACGGCGCGGTCACCGGAATCGCGGGGGAGCAGCCGGATCGCGAGCACCGTCGCGAGAGTGCCGAGCAGGATATTGATCAGGAAGATGGCGCGCCAGCCGAGCCCGAGCAGGTTCGCGTCGATGAGGAATCCGGCCAGGATCGGGCCGCAGATGGCGGACAGGCCCAGCGCGGGTGCGAAGACGCCGAACGCCTTGCCGACCTCGTCGCGGGGGAAGACCGCTCCGAGAATGCCGAAGCCCTGCGGGATGAGCAGTGCGCCGAAAGCGCCCTGAAGCAATCGGAAGCCGATGATCGCGGCGGGGCCGAGGGCCAGCCCGCAGGCCACCGAGGCGAGGGTGAAGCCGATGATGCCGATCAGGAACAGTCGGCGGCGGCCGAACTTGTCACCGAGTCTGCCGCCGACCACCAGCAGCACGCCCATGGCGAGTGCGTAAGCCGCGCCGAGCCATTGGATCAGGGCCGTGCCGCCGCCGAGATCGGCGGCGATGGTGGGGGCGGCGATATTGGTGATGGTGGAGTCGAGCAGGTCGAGTATCGAGGCGAACAGGATGACCGCGAGCACGGCCCAGCGGGCGCGGCTTGTCATGGGGGACGGGTCCGCCGGTGGGACGGGTGACGTATCCGGTTGCACGGTGGGCGGTGTGGACGGGGTGTTGGCGGGCCGGGCGTGTGGCGGAGTTGCCATTGGAATGCCTTGGGGGAGTGGGTCTCACCGTGGTGAGGCCGGAATCAATTGGGGGAGAACGCGTCCGCGTGCTCGTGCGCCCACTGGGCGAAGCTGCGAGCGGGCGTGCCGAGCAGAGATCGCGTGGTGTCGGCGATGGGCTCGGGGCGTTCGGAGGTCGAAGCCCAGTACGCGAGCAGCGAATCGGCCATGGCGGCGGGCATGTGCTGGGTGAGCTGAGCGCGGGCGGCGTCCGGGGTGATCTCGACGATCGGGATATCGCGGCCGAGCACCTCGGATATCGCGGCGAGCTGAGCGCGGAAGGTGAGCGACTGTTCGCCGGTGACATGGTATGTGCCACCGCGCAATTCGTGTCCGGTGAGCGCGGCGTAGGCGATATCGGCGATGTCATCGGTGTGGATGGGCACGATCGCGGCGTCGGCGTAGGCGTGCTCGATGGGCAGGCCGTTGCTGATGAAGTACGCCCAGCCGAGGGCATTGCTGGCGAACGCGCCGGGGCGCAGCACGGTGGTGGCGATATCGGAGGCGGCGAGCGCGTTCTCGACATTCAGGTGGTGCGCGGCGAGCGAGTCTTCGGTGGCGGTCGGGCTCAGCACCGCGGAGGAAGACACCAGCACGATGTGCTCGACTCCGGCGGCGTGGGCGGCGGTGATGAAGGCGTCGATACCGGCGGGCTCGGCGTAGAGCAGCACCTGGGTGATGCCGGCGAGCGCGGCGTCGAAGGTTTCGGGGGCGTTGAGCCGGAGTTCGGTGACGTCCACTCCGGCGGGGACGGTCAGGGCACTCGGATCGGCGCTGGCGGCGCGGACGGGCAGTCCGGCGGTGCGCAGTTTGGCGATGAGCGACTGGCCGATCTTGCCGCGAGCGCCGGTGACGAGGGTGGTCATGGGATTCTCCATCGGGTTGGCATTCTGTGTCTGTGTACATATGCATGCTGTCATGCACACAATTGTAAGTCAACACATGTCTTCGATCTGGCATGGATATACGATGTGCATATGACCGCCAAGGACACCCGCACCCCCGATGACCTGCTCAATGCCGTGGGACCGGCATTCGGCAAACTGCGCCGCACCTCACTGCTGGAGGTCGAGAACCCCATCTCCGCAAAGGATTTGAGCCGCACGCTGGTGCTGAATCTCATCCAGGAGCACAACGCTCAGCCGGGGGCGGAGGTGACCGTCGGCAAGGTCGCCGAACTACTCGGCACCGATCCGTCGGTGGCCAGTCGTATGGTCAGCGAGAACATCAAGGCGGGCTATCTGATTCGCGCCGCCTCGCAGCAGGACGGCAGGCGCACCGTGCTGGAGTTGAGCCCGCAGGGCGAGGAACTCATGACCCGGTTCCGCAAGCATCAGCGCGATGCCTACGACTACATCACCGCCGACTGGCCCGAATCGGACCGCCTGGATTTCGCCCGGCTCATGCTCCGATACGTCGATTCCCTGGAAGCGCTGAAGGATCGAGGGCTCGCCAAAGACGCCTAGCCGCCGACCCCGAGGCTGCCCGGCTCAGGAGGGTGTCGCCAGGGCGAAGGGTAGGACGGCGTCCGCACCGGCGGCGCGCAGGGCGCGGGTGGCCATGGTGAAGGTCCAGCCGGTGTCGGTCAGGGCGTCGACCAGCAGGATGGGGCCGTCCACCTCGGTGAGATCGGGTGTCTCCCAGGCATTGTCGAGCGCCGCGACGCGGTGCGCGGAGTTGACCGCGGAGACCGGCGGGAGATCGGGGCGCAGATAGAGGGTGCCCAGATCGCGCAGGCGGCCGATCTCCGCCAGGCGGGCGGCGAGTGAGGTGGTGAGCAGGCGGCGACCGGGGGAGTCCAGGGCCAGCACCGCGGTGGGGCGTTCGGCCCAATCCCATTCGCGCAGCACGATGGTGCAGGCTTTGAAGACCTCGTCCGGAACGGGTGCGTCGGGTGCGTCCAGCAGTGCGCGCAGGCGCTGACCCCAGCCGAGATCGCTGAGGCGGCCGAGCACCCGGCCGGTCTCCGCGCCGTGAGTGATCTTGCCGGACAGCGAGATTCCGAGTTTCGACATGCCGGTGGGCCACTGCTTGCGCGGCGCGAGATCGATGCCGGGGCGGTCCAGGCGGGTGCGGATGGCCGCCAGATCGGCGGCGTCGACCGTGGTGTCCTGACTGGTTCCGGTGCAGTTGTCGCAGCGCCCGCAGCCGGGGGAGTCGGCGCGCAGATCCGGATCGTCGAGTTGGCGGCGCAGGAAGTTCATCCGGCATTCGGCGGTGGACTGATAGTCGATCATGGCCTGCTGCTCGGCATTTCGGGCGATGCTCAGGCGCTCATAGCGTTCGGTGTCGTACTCCCAGGGCTGTCCGGTATCGATCCAGCCGCCGCGCACCCGCTGCACCGCGCCGTCCACATCGAGCACCTTGAGCACCATTTCCAGGCGGGAGCGGTTCAGCTCCACCAGGGGTTCGAGGGCAGCGGTGGACAGTGCGCGATCGAGATTCAGCGCGGCCAGCACCGAGCGCACGATGTGCTCGCGGGGGAAGGCCACCGAGGCGAAGTAGCTCCAGATCTGGCGGTCCTCCGGCCCGGGCAGCAGCACCACCTCGGCGCGTTCGGTACCGCGCCCCGCACGCCCGACCTGCTGGTAGTAGGAGATGGGCGAGGACGGCGCGCCCACGTGCACCACGAAACCGAGATCGGGCTTGTCGAAACCCATACCCAGCGCGGAGGTGGCGATGAGCGCCTTGACCTCGTTGTTCAACAGCGCGGCCTCGAGCGCCTCGCGTTCGGTGGGGTCGGTCTGACCGGTGTACGCCGCCACATGGTGACCGTGTGAGTTCAGCACATCGGCGAGATCGTGCGCCGCCGCCACGGTGAGAGCGTAAACGATGCCGCTGCCGGGCAATTCGTGCAATTTGCGACTGAGCCAGGCGGTGCGTTCCACCGCGTCCGGAATGCGCACCACGGACAGGTGCAGCGATTCGCGGTCCAGGCCGCCGCGCAAAACCAGTGTGTCGGTGCCGATCTGCGTCGCCACATCGGTGACCACGCGGTCATTGGCGGTCGCGGTGGTCGCCAGTACCGGCACATCGGAGCCGAGATCGGCGATGAGCGTGCGGATTCGGCGATAGTCGGGCCGGAAATCATGCCCCCAGTCCGAGACGCAGTGCGCTTCGTCGATCACGACGAGTCCGGCGTCGGCGGCCAGTTTGGGCAGTACGGCATCGCGGAAGTCGGGATTGTTGAGCCGCTCGGGACTCACCAGCAGCACATCCACCTCGCCCGCCGCGACCTGGGCGTGGATCTCGTCCCATTCGGTGACATTGCCCGAATTAATGGTCGCCGCAACGACTCCCGCGCGTTCGGCGGAGGAGACCTGATTGCGCATGAGCGCCAGCAGCGGTGACACGATCACCGTCGGACCGCGCCCCGCCGCGCGCAGCAGCTTGGCCGAGATGAAGTACACCGCCGACTTACCCCAGCCGGTGCGCTGCACCACCAGGGCCCGCCGCCGCTGCACCACCAGCGCCTCGATGGCCACCCACTGATCCTCGCGCAACCGCGCGTTCGGCCCGGCCAGCTCACGCAACAGCCGTTCGGCATCGGGTCGCAGCTCGCTGGAGGTACCGGTTCGGGTCGCGTCGGTCGAGGTCACGCGCTCCATCGTGCCTCACCGCACCGACACGACCCAGCTCCAACCCGACTTCGCACCCCGCCACGCTGTGTGTTCCAGGCGTGTCCGGCGAATCGCGGTCGGCATGTGCCCCGGTCGTCGATGGGAATTACGCGTGCGCCGCCGCGAGGTGTGCGTCGACCATGGTGCGGATCAAGGTGTCGATCGGCAGCCAGGGGAAGCTGGGGCGATCCTGGCGCAGCGTGATCATGCCGTGCATGGCGGCCCAGAGGCATAGGGCCGTGGCGTCCGGGTCGGTGCTGCCGCAGTCGGCGGCCGCGTCGATGAGCAGTCGCATGGTCGGCAGCCCGGGGAGCTGCCCCTCGGTGGGTTCCCATCCGGGTGTGCCCGCGGTGCCGAACAGGACGCGGTAGTGACCGGGATTCCGGGTGCCGTAGTCGACGTAGGCGTGGCAGATGGATGAAAGCCGTTCGGCGGCATTGCCTTTCGGAACCGCATCGCGCGCGGTCTCCAGCGTCTCGCGCAATTCGGCGAACCGGACCTGGTACACCGCCGTCAACAGCTCGCGCCGATCGGCGAAATGCAGGTACACGCTCTGCGGTGCGATCCCGGCGGCGCGGGCCACCGCGCGCAGTGACAGCGCTTCCTGCCCGTCCAGATCTTCCAGCAGCGTGCTGGCCGCCGTCACCAGCTCTGCGCGCAGCAGTGCGCCCTCGCCGCGGCGATTACGGCTGCGAATGGGTTTGTCCGACACCTTGACAGCGTACCAAGACAGCCGTCTACTTACACCCGTAAGCAGACGGCTGTCTTGTTAAGGAAGAACCCATGCTCACAGTCACCCGCGTCGTCCACGCCAGCGTCCTGCTCGATTTCGGCGGCGCGCGCATCCTCACCGATCCGTGGCTCTCCGAACGCCGCTTCTACTACCAGGGCGAACCGCGCGGTATCGCCACCGCCGCCGACCTGCCCGAACTCGCGGGCATCGTCATCAGTCATGAGCACTACGACCATTGCGATCTGGCTGCCCTGATCGAATATCCGGACAGGACAGTGCCTTTCGCTGTGGTGCCCGGTCTGGCCGCCAAGGTGCGCGCCGCCGGTTTCGCCAACGTGACCGAACTCGCGCCCTGGCAGACCACTCACCTCGGCCCCGTGGAGGTGACTGCCGCACCCGCGAAACACGGTGTCCCCGAAGTGACTTTCGTGCTGCGCGCGGATGGCCACACCGTCTATTTCGGCGCGGACACCCTGCGCATCGCGGAACTGGATGAGGTCGCCCGCCGCTTTCCGGATATCGATCTGGCCCTGCTCCCCATCAATGGCCTGCGCATCCGCCCGCTGCTGAATCACCAGGTCGTCATGGACGCGGCCGAGGCCGCCGACCTCACCCGCGCCCTGCGTCCCCGCCTGTCGGTGCCCATCCACTACGCCTTCACCAGCGGCCCGATAGGGGATCGCGTCATGACCAAATCCGATCGCAATCGCCCGGATCTCTACCTCGATGCCGCCGCCGATCTGGCCCCGGATACCAAGGTGCACATCCTGGATCCGGGCATATCGCTCACCGTGTGACCAGCTTCGTTGCGGCTCGGTCAAGATCGCGCACAATCCCCGGTGGTGGCGGACAATGAGGTGCCGGAACCGCGCGGTCTTCCGGTGACAGGGAGACGGTCATGCCGGAGAAGTTTCCGTCGCCCGCCGGGTGGACGCCACCGGGGGCGCAATTTCGCAGTAGCGGAGGGGTTTCGAGGGCTCTCACCGGCGCGCTCGTCTGCCTGATCCTCACGCCCATCGGCATTGTCTTCGCCGCCCGGGGCGCGGCGGATATGCGCCAGTGGGGAATCCTGGGTGACTTCGCCGACCGTCTCGGCTCCACCCTGCAAATCCTGTTCGGCGCGGCCCTGTTCCTACTCGTGGCAGCCCTGGCCGCCTACTCTCCGGCGGGAACCATTGTGGCGGGCCTGATTTGGGGCGTGCTCCCCGGCCTGCTGCACCTGATCTTCCCCGACGACACCTTCCGCATCATCGGCGATCTACCCCGCATCAGCGACGACCTGCACGTGGCCCTCTACCAATGGCTGCAATCCGGCTTCCCGCTGATAGTGGGAATCCTTCTGATCGGTGCGGGCGTGGCCACCACCCTGCGCCGCCGCTGACCGGCACCGAACCCGTTCCGGCGCAACCGAATCCGATTGCGCCGGAACACCCCTCACCCCTTCACGCACAGCACCTGCCGCAGCGTATGCACCACATCCACCAGATTCCCCTGCGCCGCGATCACCTGATCGATGTCCTTGTACGCACCCGGAATCTCATCCACCACCCCCGCATCCTTCCGAGACTCCACCCCCTCGGTTTGCTTAATGAGATCCGCAACAGTGAACTGCCGCTTGGCCGCATTCCGACTCATCCGACGCCCCGCCCCATGTGAAGCCGAGCAGAACGAATCCGGATTCCCCTTCCCCCGAACCACATACGACCGAGTCCCCATCGACCCCGGAATCAACGCCAAATCCCCCTTCCCCGCCCGCACCGCACCCTTACGAGTGACGAGCATGGGAACCCCGTCGATAATCTCCTCCGCCACATAGTTGTGATGGCAGGAAATGGGCTTGTCGAAAACAACGTCGCGTTCGGAGAATTCCTCGCGCACCGCCCTGCACACCAGCGCCAGCATTACCGCTCGATTGCGGGCCGCGTATTCCTGCGCCCACGTCAGATCGCGGCGGTACGCATCCATTTCCGGTGTACCGGAGACGAATACGGCGAGGTCCTTGTCCGGCAGGTCCCGGTTATGCGGGAGCACGCGCGCGACGGCCATATGTCGCTCGGCCAGTTCCTTACCGATATTCCGGCTTCCGGAATGCAGCAGAATCCATACCTGCTGCTCCGAATCCAGACAAACCTCGCAGAAGTGATTCCCTCCGCCCAGCGTGCCCATCTGCTTGTGCGCCTTGGACTCTCGCGACTGCACCGCCGGATCCAGTGTCGCGAAGCCCTTCCAGAACCGATCCCATCCGGCGCGCTGCGAATTGCTGATCTGGTGCCCGGAGACCTCAGCGTTCAGCCGATTCACATTCACCGAATCATCGTGTGCGGCAAAGCCGACCGGCACCGCCGCCTCGATCCGGGTGCGCAGTGCGTGCAGGCTGTCGGGCAGATCGCTCGCCTTCAGTGAGGTCCGCACGGCTTCCATTCCACACCCGATGTCGACGCCGACCGCCGCGGGCGAGACCGCGTCCCGCATCGCGATGACGGACCCGACCGTCGCCCCCTTGCCGAGGTGCACATCCGGCATGACCCGTACCCCGTGCACCCATTCCAGCGCGGCGATATTGCGCAGCTGTTGCAGGGCGGCGGGCTCGACCTCGTGCTCGTGGGCCCACATGAGCGTCTGCGCTCGAGTTCCGCGCAGCTCTACGGGAAACATTGGACATTCCTTCCTTCGGATTGCCCTTCACCGTAGGTGCCCATCCGCCGGGGCGCACCGCATTTTCGGCGGGCATACGCCCCGGAACAGCTCAGGGTTCGACGAAATCTGCTGCTGGGAACGGAGACCACCGTGCGAATGGTCAGCGATTCGCGATTGAATAGTTCAGCGGGGACGCAAACCATCGAGTATGACGGCGAATCCCCGTTCGCGTTGCGCGGCATCCATGGCGTCCAGATGTACGGCGATGAAGAAACCCTTGAGGACCGACATGAGGTCGCCGAGTTCGATATCGCCGCGCACCGCCCCGGCCTGCTGTGCGCGAGTCAGCAATTCGCCGATGGTGGACTGCAGCTCGCGCGTCGGGCCCGCGTAGGTGTGCGCGCCCTGCGGTCCGAGCGCATCGGCGAGATCGCGTTTGACGCCTCCGCCGGAATCCATCTGCCGCAGGAAGGCGAAGAAGGCCGCGCCCGCGTCGTCGGCGGTGAGCGCGGCGCGGGCGCGCCCGGTCATGCGGTCGACGCGGTCCACGATGGCGGCCTCGAAAAGTGCTTCCTTGGTGGGGAAGTGGCGGTACACGGTGCCCGCGCCGACGCCCGCGCGCCGCGCTATCTCGTCCAGGGGTACCGAAATGCCCTCCGCGGCAAAGGCTTCCTGCGCGGCGGCGAGCACCCGCTCGCGATTGCGGCGGGCGTCGGCGCGGAGCGGGCGTTCGGTCATCACCGGCAGCCTACCCATTGACAACCGGGGCGAGCGCCCCGAATACTAATCGGGGCGTACGTTCCGTTTAATTCCGAATACTTCCCAATCCCGTGGAGACCTCATGTCCACTGCCGTGGAAACCCCTCGTGAACTGGTAGAACGACTCTTCAACGGCCTGCCGGACCGTAATCCGGACGCCTTCGCCGCACTGATGGCCCCCGATGCCGTCTTCGAAATCCCCTTCACGATTCCGGGAATGCAGACCCGCTTCGAAGGCCGCGACGAGATTCGCGAGCATCTGGCCCGCTGGTGGTCGGGCAGCGTCACCGAGGTGCAGGTGCACGCCATCGACGCGGCCATCTACGAAACCACCGATCCCGGACTGTTTTTCGTGGAGAACGATGTCGAGCTCACCCGCAAGGGTGAACCGCGCGTCCGGGTGCGCACCTCGGTCAATGTGGTCCGGGTGCGCGACGGTCAGGTCGTGCTCTTCCGTGACTACATGGACACCGCGCGCCTGCTCGCGCTGTCCGGGAGGCTGCGCGAACAGGTGTGACCTGGATGACCCACTCGATCGCGTGCAAACAGTTAGTGCATTAACTATTATGGCCCTAACGGTATGGATCGAGGAGGGCTGAGCTGTGGAGTTGGATGTCGAGGATCCGCTGCGGTTGGACCGGCAGGTGTGTTTCGCGCTGGCCGTCGCCAATCGCGCGGTGCTGGCCGTCTACCGGCCGCTGCTCGAACCGATGGGTCTCACGCACCCGCAGTATCTGGTGATGCTGGCGCTGTGGGGAGAGGCCCCGATGTCGGTGAAGGATATCGGCGAGGCCATCCAACTCGATTCGCCGACGCTGTCGCCGCTGCTCAAGCGGCTCGAAGCCGCCGGGTTCATCACCCGGCGGCGGGACGCGCACGATGAGCGCAATCTCGTCATCGATCTGACCGCGGCCGGGCGCGAACTGCGTGCGCAGGCCGAGAGGATTCCACCGGCGGTGGTGGAACGGCTCGGCGTCAGCCTGGCCGATCTGGAGGATCTGCGCGAGGTGCTCAATCGCGTGAATCAGGCGGCGCGCCGATCGGTGCTGTCGGACACGAAGGGAACCCGGTCATGAAGCATCCCAATCCGGCGCAGTGGATCGGCTATTCGTGCGGTATGCGACTCCCGGATGAGCTCCAGGAGTGGGTCCGCAATGATCTGACCGGAAAGTTCGCGGTGCCACGGCATTTGGTGCGCGGCATGTTCCCGCTGCTGCCGATCTTCGCGGCGTTCCTGCTGTTCCCGGGTGAATTGTGGTTGCGCGCCAGCATGATTCTGCTCGCCGTGCTGCTGGCGGGGTTCTACATCATCGCGTACATGCCGATGAACCGCGCGCATCGACTGGAAAAGCACGGCCTCCCAGCAGATTTGGAGAACCCGACGCGAGCTTCACAACGCGCGGCAGAACGCGCGGCGTACGAGGCCCGCTACGGGCGATAGCCGAAAATGGCAGCGGCCGAACCTATTCGGTCGCTGCCATTGGCGTCTACTGTGCGTTCTTGGTGCAGGCTGAGGCGATGACCTTGGCCGCGCGCGGGCTGGCGCTGCCGAGGTCGGGGAACGGCGGGTTGCTCTCGCCGAGCCCGGCGACCGCCGCACCTTCGGCTTCTTCGCGGGTACCCGCTGCGGCCCAGCCGAATGCGCCGTCCGCGCCCTGGGCGAGCGCACCGCACCCGTCGGTGAAGCGGAAGACGATTTCGCAGTCGTAGTTGGCGCAATCGCGGATGGCGGCGGCGTCCGCGGTCACCTTGGTGTTCTCGGCGGTGACGACGCCGCCGTTCTTGAGCTTGGAGACCGCGATCGCGCCGTAGTACTGCGGTGCGGCGTGCGCGGTGGCGGCGGCCAGGGCGCAGGACATGGTCACGGCCGCGGTGAGTGCGGTGATTCGAGCAACCGACAAGAGAATTCCTGACGTTTCAGAAACTGGGCGAACGAGGCCGATAGTAGACGATCGACCTTGCCCGCCTGGTCGGCTTGGGTGAACCGAATCAGTCGCGCACGGCACGCGCGGGTAGCAGCCCGAACGGGTCCGGATGGATCTGCCGCGCGAAGTCCATCACCTCCACCGCGTGCGGGCGCAGCCGCAGCAGTACGAAGTCGTCACCGTCCGGTCCGGCGGGGAAGAATTTCTCGAAGCCGTTGATCCAGCGCTCTTTTCGCGTGGCGAGGTCATCAACGATCTCGGTGGTGGCGTGCACGCTCACATAGGCCGGGGTGTCCCGGTCCTGCACCGCGTAGGTCACCCTGGGGTGCACGGCGATATCGGCGGCCTTGCGGGATTTCGGGCTGGTGCCGATCCAGATGGTCCCGTCGTCGTCGAGGCCGACGTGCTGCACCAGCCGGGCATTGGGGATCTCATCGCCGATGGTGATGAGGAAGCCGTAGGTGTTGGCGCGCAGCAATGCCGCGGCGACCTCGAATAGTGCGGCGGTGTGCGGACCCTCGGACATCGCGTTCTCCTGTCACTCCATATAGATCGATTGCTCTATATGGAGTGATCGTACTACTTCGTTCAGGAGAGCGCTTTGCGCAGGGCCGTGAAGGCGGAGCCATTGGCCTGCCGGGTCTCCGGAAGGTGCCAGGCCATCGTCATGAACCCGTGGATGGTCCCGTTCCAGCGATGGATCTCGGTCGGCACCCCGGCATCGCGCAGCAGTCGGCCGTAGTGCTCATCCTCATCGCGCAGCGGATCGAACTCGGCACTGGCGATATAGGCGGGTGGCAGTCCCGTCAGATCGGCGAGCAGCGGATTGGCGTACGGGTCCGACGCATCATCGACGGAGTTCAGGTATTGCTGCCAGTACCAGCGTATTTGGGCCGAGGTGGTGAAGTAGCCGGTGGCGTTCTCGGTATGCGAGACCGAATCGCAGGCCGGATCCAGCATGGGATAGAGCAGCAGCTGGAACGCGATATCCGGACCGCCGCTATCGCGGGCCTGGATGGCGGCGACGGTGGCGAGGGTGCCGCCCGCGCTGTCACCGGCCACCGCCAGCCGCGCCGGATCACCGCCGAGGGCTTCGGCATGGTCGGCGACCCAGCGCAGCACGGCGTAGGCGTCATCCGAGGCGGCGGGGAAGCGGGCATCCGGTGCGCGGCGGTAGTCGACCGAAATGACAATGACCCCGGCCTCATTCGCCATGACACGGCAGAACTTATCGTGACTCTCGAGATTGCAGAGCACGAACCCGCCGCCGTGATAGAACACCACGACTCCCGGCGTCCGCTCGGTGAGCGCGGGCCGATAGATCCGCACCGGCACCTCGGGTGCGCCATCGGGCCCCGGCACCAGCCAATCCTCCACCCCGCCAACGGGAATCGGCTCGACGGCGGGCGGCGCGGGTCGCGCGGCCAGGAATGTCCGCGCCTCGGCGGCATCGACCACCTTGGTGCCGAGCTCGGGGAAAGCGGCGGTGGCCGCATCGGTGAAGGCTTGCCATTCCGGCGACAGGGGCATCGCGGACTCCTGGGATGGGCTTGGGGGACTGTGGGTTTCGGGTAAGTGGAGCGCCGCCCGCTTCGCAGGCGCGGGCGGCGCTCCCGCCATGAGGTCTGAACTACATGCCGCGCGGAATGAACTTGCCCGCCGCCAGGCCGCCGTCGATGGAGACCTCCGCACCGGTGATGTAACCGGCGGCATCGGAGGCCAGGAAGGCGACGAGTTCGGCGACTTCCTCGGGCAGCCCGCTGCGCTCCAGCGGCAGATTGGGGAAGCTGCCCGGACCGGTGGTCAGGTACGGAACCATCGGGGTGGCGATGGGTCCGGGGTAGATGGAGTTGACGCGAATCTGGTTCAGCCCCAACTCGAGTGCGGCGACCTTGCTCAGTCCGCGCAACCCCCATTTGGAGGAGCCGTACGCGGCGTGGTTCATCAGCCCTTCGAGCCCGGACTGCGAGGAGATATTGACGATGGACCCGCCGCCCGCCGCGATCATGGCCGGAACCGCGGCCTTGATACCGTTGAACGCGCCGACCAGGTTCACCTTCAGAATGCGTTCCAGCTCAGCGGAATCGGTCTCCATGAGCGGCTTCATAATGTAGATCGCCGCATTGTTGACCAGCACGTCCAGCTTGCCGAACGTCGAGACCGCCACGGCCACGGCCGCATCCCAGCTCTCCACGTCCGAGACATCGTGCTTGACGAAACGCGCTGCCTCGCCGAGGGATTCGGCGAGTTCCTTACCCTCGGTCTCCAGGACGTCGGTAATGACGACCTTGGCGCCGCGCTCGACGAACAGTCGCGCTTCCGCCGCACCCTGTCCGCGCGCCGCGCCGGTGATCAGGGCGACTTTGCCGGTGAGATCAGCCATGTGGAGCTTCCTTCTACTAGATCTGTTTGCTACTGAAAGTGGGGAATGACCTTCTCGCCCCACTGGCGAATGGTTTCCATGCAGGCGTCCTGCGGCACCGTGCCCATCTGGATGAGGCACAGAATCTCGTCCGCCCCGGCCGCCCGCAGCCGCTCGACGTACGCGATGGCGTCGTCGGCGGTGCCGTAGGCGTGATCGGTATTGAAGATGGCGGTGGACCCGGATTTCACCGGAATCTTGGCTTCGTGCAGGTAGGCGACGTGTTCCTCGGCGGCCGCGCGCATATTCGCGATCTCGTCGGCGTCCGGGTCCACGGCCTCGTCCGGTACCGGTCCCGCACCGTAGTAATGCTTGATGGCCTGTGCGAAGAACCGCTGTCCGCGCGCGCCGATCTGCCGCGCGCGTTCGCGATCATCGAGCACGATGGTCGGGCACAGTGCCGCGAAGTGATCGTTCACCACGGTGGACACGAACCGCTCCCCGGTGCGCTCGGCGATGGCGGTGTCATAGATGCGGCGCAGTTCGGCGATCTCCTCGACACCGCCGAAACCCAGTACCAGCGCACCGATTCCGTAGTCGGCGGCGAGTTTCAGGGTGTCCTTGCGGGTGCACGCCATGAACAGCGGCGGATGCGGGCGCTGTACCGGACGCGGCAGCAGATGATGCGGCTCGATATCCAAAAGCTCACCGTGATAGGAGAATTCGCTCTCCGGATCCTGCCAGGCGGCAGCGATCATCCGCAGCGATTCCTCCACCTCCTGATGCGTGCGATCGGGATCGACTCCGCACATGGAGGTTTCGACGGCGGTGGATCCGCGCCCCGCGCCCAGGTTCAGCCGCCCGCTGGACAGCACATCGAGCATGGCCGCGCGTTCGGCGGCCCGCACCGGATGATTGAAATTGAACGGCATGCACACCACGCCGTGCCCGATGCGTATCCGCTCGGTCTTGGCGGCCACCCAGGTCAGGAAGATCTCCGGCGCGCTCATATGCGCGTACCACTTGAGCCCGTGGTGTTCGACCGCCCATACGGTGTCGAAGCCGACCTGATCGGCGAGCACCGCCTGTGCCACGGAGTCGTGCAGCACCCGCGCCTCATGGGCCGCCGTCGGGTCGGCCATCTGCGCCTCGAAGATCATCGAGAACTTCATCCGGGTGCTCCCTACCGCCTATCCGGCCGCTATGCCTAACCGGAATAGTTCAGGACTCAAACCCTCAGGTCATTCGGATGTCTCAGTGGCCGGGACCACACCGTGCCGCACCCCGGCCCCGGTCTTAGCGTCGGTTCAAACGCTGAGGAAGGACGGGATTCGGTGGGACAGCTGGACGGGAAGGTCGCGCTAGTCACCGGCGGTGCGCGAGGCATGGGAGCCGAGCATGTGCGCCGCTTCGTGGCCGAGGGCGCGCGGGTGGTGTTCGGCGATGTGCTCGATGAGGAGGGTAAGGCCCTCGAAGCCGAGCTCGGCGACGCCGTGCTTTTCGTGCATCAGGATGTCACGAGCGAAAGCGATTGGCAGGCAGCGGTTTCCGCGACGATCGCGCAGTTCGGCCGCCTGGACGTGCTGGTCAACAACGCGGGCATCCTGCGGTTCAAGAAGCTGCTCGAGATGACCCTCGACGAGTGGAACCTCATGCAGTCCATCAATGTGACCGGGTCTTTCCTCGGTATCAGGACCGCCGCGCCCGCCATGATCGAATCCGGAGGCTGCTCCATCGTCAACGTGTCCTCGGTCGAGGGGTTCGTCGGCGCGGCCGGCCTGTCCGCCTACAGTGCGAGCAAGTTCGCGCTGCGCGGGCTCACCAAATCCGCCGCGCGGGAGCTGGGGCATTCGGGTATCCGGGTCAACTCCATCCATCCCGGCGGCATTGCCACCCCCATGACCGCCTCGGTCGCCGGTGCGACCGGTCTGGACGGCAATTCCTTCTTCTCCGATCTGCCCATTCCGCGCTGGGGTCAGCCGGTCGAGGTGTCCGAAGTGGCACTCTTCCTGGCCTCGGACGCCTCGAGCTACTGCACCGGCGGCGAATTCGTCGTCGACGGCGGCATGCTCACCAGCTGCGGCTATTAAGGACTGATACTCAATGGAATTCGAATTCGACGTCGTCGTCGTAGGTTCCGGCGCGGCCGGTATGACCGCCGCGCTGACCGCCGCCTATCGCGGGCTGTCGGTGACCCTGATCGAGAAGAGCCGGTTGTTCGGCGGCTCCACCGCGCGCTCCGGCGGCGGCATCTGGGTGCCCAATAACCCGGTATTGCAGGCCGCGGGTGTGCCCGACAGCCCGACCATGGCCCGCACCTACCTGAAAGCCGTTGTCGGCGATCGGGTTCCGGAGGCCAAGCAGCGGGCGTTCCTGGACAAGGGCCCGGAGATGTTCTCCTACATCGGCGCTCGCTCGCAGCATTGGGAATTCGTCTACGACCGCGGCTATTCCGACTACCACCCGGAGTTCCCGGGCGGTCTGGCGCAGGGCCGCAGCATCGAACCCAAGGTGATCGATGGGCGGCTGCTCGGCGGCGATCTGCACAAGATCAACCAGCCGACCATGTCCGCGCCCAAGGGCATCGCCATCACGGTCAGCGACTTCCACGATCTGAATATGATCGCCCGCACCTGGGCCGGTAAGAAGACCGCGGTCAAGGTCGGCGCGCGCACCGCGCTGGCGCTGGCCAAGGGCGCGCTGCCGTTGAGCCTGGGCAAGGCCCTCGCCGCCCGGCTGTGGCTGTCGCTGCGCGATGCCGGGGTGCCGGTGTGGCTGAATACCCCGCTGACGGAACTGATTTCCGAGGGCGGCGCGGTCGTCGGCGTGGTCGCCGAGCATGAGGGCAAACAGATCACCATCAAGGCGCGCCGCGGTGTGGTGCTGGCAGCGGGCGGTTTCGAGCACAACCTGGAAATGCGTAAGCAGTACATTCCCGGGCCGCAGTCCACCGAATGGACCGTGGGCGCGACCGAGAATGTCGGCGAGGGCATTGTCGCGGGCCAGAAGGCCGGTGGCGCAGTCGATCTCATGGATGACGCCTGGTGGGGTCCGTCGGTGCGCAGCCCCGAGGGCCGTCCGCCGTTCTTCTGCCTGGCCGAGCGTTCGCAGCCGGGCGCGATCATGGTCAATGACAATGGTGAGCGCTTCGTCAACGAATCCGCGCCGTACGTGAACGTGGTGCACAAGATGTACGAGCAGGAGGCCGCCGGGGTCGGCAGCATTCCCGCGCATTTCATCTTCGATCAGAACTTCCGTGATCGGTACCTGTTCCTGGGCAACTTCCCCAAACGTCCACTGCCGCAGGCGTATTTCGACAAGGGCATCATCAAGCAGGCCGATACCCTGGCCGAGCTTGCGGGCAAGCTGGGCATTCCGGCGGATAAATTGCAGGCCACCGTCGAACGCTTCAACGGTTTCGCCGAGAACGGCCGCGATGAGGACTTCCTGCGCGGTGATTCGGCGTACGACCGCTACTACGGCGATCCGACCGTCAAGCCGAACCCGACCCTCGCACCGCTCACCCGCGGCCCGTTCTACGCGGTGGAAATGGTGCCCGGCGATCTCGGCACCAAGGGTGGTCTGGTCACCGACGAGCACTCCCGCGTGCTGGACGACAACGGCGCGGTGATCACCGGTCTCTATGCGGCGGGCAATAATTCGGCCGCCGTCATGGGCAATGACTACGCCGGTGCGGGCGCGACCATCGGACCCGCGATGGTCTTCGGATACATCGCCGCCAACCATCTCGCCGATCTGGAAGAGCACTGATATGGGACGCGCCGGCACCAAGAATGTGATCGTCACCGGCGGTGCGCGCGGTATGGGCGCGGCGTTCGCGCGCAAGCTCGCCGCCGAGGGATCCAAGGTCGTCATCACCGATGTGCTCATCGAGGAGGGCACGGCGCTGGCCGCCGAACTCGGTGAGGACGCGCTGTTCCTGCCCCTGGACGTGACCGACGAGGCGGCCTGGAACGATGTGGTCGCCACCGCCGAGGAGCGGTTCGGGCCGGTATCCGGGCTGGTCAACAATGCGGGCATCGTGCACGTCGATCCGATCGAGAAGCTGTCCGAGGCGGACTACCGCAAGGTCATCGACGTGAATCAGGTCGGTGTCTTCCTGGGTATGAAGGCCGTGGTCGGTTCCATGCGCCGCGCGGGCGTCGGTTCGATCGTGAATATCTCCTCGACCGGCGGGCTGATCGGATACTCCAACATCCTGGGTTACGTCGCCTCGAAGTGGGCGGTGCGCGGTATGTCCAAGACCGCCGCGCAGGAATTCGCGGCCGACAATATCCGCGTCAATTCCGTGCACCCGGGCATTGTCGCCACCGAGATGGTCGCGACTTCCGAACGCTCCCAGTCGATTGCGGCCAAGCAGCCGATCGCGCGACCGGGCACCCCGGAGGAACTGGCCAATCTGGTCCTGTTCCTGATTTCCGACGAGTCCTCCTACAGCACCGGGTCGGAATTCATCGCCGACGGCGGCTTCACCACTCAGTAAAAGGAAACGCTATGAAGGACTTCCACGGCAAAGTCGCCGTCATCACCGGCGCCGGTGCCGGTATCGGCCGCGCCCTGGCCCTCGAACTCGCCCGGGGCGGAGCGCAATTGGCGCTCTCGGGCCGCAATATCGAGAGTGTCGCCGAGACCGCGGCGCTGTGCGAGCAGGCCGGTGCGAAAGCCCGCGCCTACAAGCTGGACGTCACCGATCGCGCCGCGGTGTACGCGCACGCCGATGATGTGATCGGCGATTTCGGCAAGGTGAATATCGTCGTCAACAATGCCGGCGTCTCGCTGACCGCCAATGTCGAGGATGTCTCCTGGGACGACTTCGAGTGGATCTTCAATATCAATTTCTGGGGAACGGCCAACGGCACCAAGGCTTTCCTGCCGCACGTCATCGCCTCCGGTGACGGGCATATCGCCAATGTGTCCTCCATGTTCGGCCTGGTGGCCTGCCCGAGCCAGAGCGGTTACAGCTCCTCGAAGTACGCCATGCACGCGTTCACCGACGCGCTGCGCCAGGAAATGATCATCGCGGGTCACAATGTCGGCGTCTCGTCGGTGCACCCGGGCATGATCAAGACCGAAATCGCTTGGAAGGCACGGGCTTCGGCCAACCGCGACCGCGACGCCCTGGCGTCGAACTTCGACAGCCTGGCCAAGACCTCGCCCGAACAGTGCGCGCAGATCATCGCCAACGGTATGAAGAAGAACAAGCCGCTCATTCTGATCGGCACCGACGCCAAGGCCATGAACTGGATGCGCCGCCTGCTCGGCTCGGCCTACATGAAGCCGCTGACCGCGCAGATGCGCAAGGAGATCTGACACCGGCCAGCAGCCCGGGCCGGTTTCCCGCAGCCCCGCACCCCGCCCGGGTGCGGGGCTATCGGGGCAAGGCCCGTAGCGGGCCGGTACTCGGATAACTGGAGGCAGTCGATGCGCATCGGCATGCTCATGCCCTATTTCGATGGTTTGGTCACCTCGGGTCAGTTCCTGCGCGAATTCGCGGCCGCCGCGGAGGAATGCGGCCTCGAATCGGTGTGGACCGTGGAACACGTTGTGGTGGCACAGGATTACGAACCGCTGTATCCGTATTCGCCCGATGGGAAGATGCCCGGCGGCGATCTCGGCGTACCGATGACCGATCCGCTGGAAACGCTGGCCTTCCTGGCCGCCGCCTCCAGCACCCTGAAGCTCGGCACCGCCATGGTGGTGGCCCCGCTGCACAGTCCGGTGGTGCTGGCCAAACGGGCCGCGACGCTGGACCGGCACTCCGATGGACGCCTGCTGCTCGGGCTCGGAATCGGCTGGCAGAAAGAGGAATACGCGGCCATCGGGGTGCCGTTCGAGGAGCGCGGCGCGCGGCTGGACGATTGCATCGGTGCCATGCGATCGCTGTGGACGCAAGCGCCGGCGAGCTACTCCGGCACCCATATCGGCTTCGAGAAGCAGTTCTGCCTGCCGCAACCCGAGCGCTCCATCCCGATTGTGCTGGGCGGCAACAGCGCTCCCGCCGTGCGCCGAGCCGGGCGGGTCGGTGACGGCTGGTTCCCGTACACCATCACGCCGGAGGATTTCGCCCGTGGCGCGGACCGGATCCGGGAAACCGCGCTCGCCGCGGGGCGTTCCGAGGATGCGGTGGAAATGACGGCCTGGCCGGGTTCCTGCGATTTCACCCGCGAATTCGATATCGACTTCGTACGCCCGTATGTGACGGCGGGCGTGAGCCGGATCGTGCTCACCCCACCGCTGTTCGGTCCGCAATCGCTGGTGAACGGCGTCGAACACCTCGCCGGGTATGTGGATCGGTACCGCAATGAGATCGAGGCGAAGCTGTGAGCGCGGATAACGCCGTGCGCGTGCTGGATCGCGTGATTCTGCCCGCCGACCAGGTCGAGGATTGGCTGGCCCGCTGGCGGACGGACTACCTGCCCGGGGCCACCGCTCGCGGTCTGCTCGGACCGCAACTGCTGCGCGAACACGCGGGCACCGATGCCGTTGCCCTGCAAATCATCTGGGAACTTCCCGGAATCTACGACTTCTACGGTATGCGCGCCGCCGCCGCAGCCGATCCGGCGGTGACCGAATTCTGGGCCGCCACCGATGCGCTCGCCCTAGGCCGGGAACGGCATGTCATGGCGGTACAGGAGGAACAGCTATGAAGCGCTGGGTGATTTTGAGCGAACTCCCCGCCGGGGACCATCCCGAGACGAGTCTTGCGAAACTGGCCGCGCTCGCGAGCGGGGTGCACCGGTGCTCGGTGGGCGCGGAGCTGCCGGGCAGCACCGGCGGACTCGGCGCGGTCTGGGATGTGACCGCCGAAACCGCACCCGCGCAGTTGATTTCGGAACTGCCGGGAGCCGTGGATGTGGTGCCGCTGATCCCGGTGGCCGAACAGATCGTGCCGCTGGATCAGCCGCGGCGGGTGAAGCGCACGCTGCTGCTCACCGTGCGTCCCGGAACTCCCGCTGACGCCGTGGCGGAGTTCGAACAGGATCTGATGGGGATGCCGTACCACATCGGATCCATCAAATCCTGGGCCCTGAGCCGGGTCGGCGGTGACAGTCGCTGGACCCATGTCTGGGAGCAGGAGTTCACCGATCCCGATGGGCTGAACGGGGAATACCTCGCGCATCCGTATCACTGGACGAGTGTGGACCGCTGGTTCGATCCGGAGATGCCGGGCGCGATCGTGGAACCGGCGATCGCGCATCTGTACCGGTGGGCGTCGGGGCCGGTGCTCGGGGTCTGATCCGCCGCCGAACGCCGCGAAGACGTTCGGTCAGGCCGGATTTCGCAGTTCACCCTTGACGACCTTGCCGCCGGAATTGCGCGGCAGGCGTTCGGTGAAGACCACCTCGCGGGGGACCTTGTACCCCGCGAGGCGGGTGCGCGACCATTCGATGATGTCGGCCGGATCCGGATCGGCGTCATCGTTCGGTACGACCACCGCACGGCCCACCTCGCCGAGACGGGGGTCGGGGACGCCGATCACCGCGACGTCGTGAACGGCGGGGTGCTGCAACAGGACTCGTTCGATTTCGGCGGGGTAGGCGTTGAAGCCGCCGACGATGAACATGTCCTTGAGGCGATCGGTGATGCGCAGGTAGCCGTCCGGGGCGAGGGTGCCGACATCGCCGGTGTGCAGGTAGCCGCCGGGGTCGATGACGGCCGCGGTGGCCTGCGGATCGTCGAGGTAGCCGCGCATGACATTGGGGCCCTTGACGATGATCTCGCCTGGTTCGTCCGGTGCGGTATCCGCGCCGCTCTGGTCGACAATGCGGATCTCGGTGCCGGGCAGGGCTTTTCCGGCCGTATCGGAGAGCAGTTCGGCGGGGGCGTCGGGCGGGCAGATGGTGACCACGCCGATCGATTCGGTGAGGCCGTACGCGGTGAACACGTAGGGCACACCGAGATCGGTGCGGATTCGTTCCACCAGTTCGGCCGGTATGGGCGCGCCGCCGGTGCCCGCCAGCCGCAGCGAACCCAGCAGGAAGTCGCTGTGGTCGGCGCGCAGCAGATCGGTGAAGAGCGTTGGCGGACCGGCCAATACGGTGATCCGCTCATGTTCGATGAGCCGCAGCACGGCTTCGGCGTCGAAGCGTTCGATCGGGATCATGGTGGCGGTGCGCAACAGGCAGGCGATGATGCCCGCCTTGTATCCGAAGGTATGCGAGAACGGATTGACCAGCAGATATTTATCGCGCGGCCGCAGTGTCACCGCATCGGCCCAGAGCGCGAAAACCTCCAAAGTCTGCCGGTGCGTGGCCAATACGCCCTTGGGCGCGCCCGTGGTGCCGGAGGTGAACAGGATGTCGGAGATGGATTCCGGATCGATCTCCGCCCGGCGCTCGGTGATCGCGTCCGGCGGCACCACCGTGCCCGGCGCGAGAAAACCCGCCCAGGAACTGATATCCCAGTGCTCGGCCGCCGCGCCCAGGGCATCATCGAGCAGGATCAGATGTTCCAATGCCGGTAGCGGATAACCGGATTCGGCCAGCATCGCCGGATAGTCCCGGTCCAGGAATTCCTGCACCGTGCACACCGCTTTCGCGCCGCTGCGGGTGAGCACCTCGGCGGCCTCGGGTCCGCGCAGCCGGGTGCTGATCGGCACCAGCGTCGCCCCCGCGCCCAGCATGCCCAGCGCGGTCACGATCCACCGCAGGCCATTGGGCGCCCACATGCCCACTCGGTCCCCGGTCTCGATCCCCGAGGCGATCGCCGCCCGGGTCACCGCATCGACCTCCGCGGCCAGTTCGCCGAAGGTGAGCCGCCCCACGGGCCCCGCCACCGCCACCGCATCGGGATAGCGCCGCGCACGATCCGCGACCAGGGCGGGGATGGTCGAGACCGGGGCGTTCGCGGAGCCGCCGCCGATGGAGTCCGCATACCGCCGATCCATCCGCCCATCCTGCCCCAACCCCCGGTCCCCGATGCCCGTTTTCACAGTGCCATCCCGCTGACCGGCCGTGCCATCGATTCGTGTCGCCGTAGGGGTTCCGGTGATCGGGATGCGGGTTGGGGGTGAGGGGGGTCACGCGGCACGCTCGATGGCAGAGAGATTGCCGCAGCTGTTGGCGTGCGGTGTGGCCCGGCAGGCCGCCGGTGAGCGGCGAGCGCGGAGTGCTGATGAATTCAGAACATCGAAGGAGTGACATGACCGCCGGAGCGGAGCTTGCGCAGCGACCCGATGTGGCGGCCGACGCCGTGACCGTCGTCGAACTCGACGGCGCGGTCGAGCTGTCGCGGCAGCGGATCGGCGGCAAGGCGTGGAGCATCAATCACATGCGGGCCCTCGGGCTGCCGGTGCCGCCCGCGTTCGTGATCACCACGGCGGGCTGGGCCGATTACACCGAGCGCGGTGCGATCGCGGCGGAGATCTGGGAGCAGGTGCGAGCGGGCATCGCCGGGATCGAGCGCGGCACCGGCCGGCGGTTCGGATCCGCCGAGCGGCCGCTGCTGGTGTCGGTGCGCTCGGGCGCGGCCATCTCCATGCCCGGCATGATGGATACGGTGCTGAACCTCGGTATGACCGATGCCGTGCAGCGCGCCCTCGCCGAGGAGACCGGCAACCCCGGCTATGCCGATGACACGCGTGCGCGCTTCGTGCACCAGTACCGCGAAACCGTGCTCGGCGATGCGAACGGCATCGTGCCGGTCGATCCGTGGGAGCAGTTGCGCGGGGCCATCGAGGCGGTGTTCCGATCGTGGGATTCCGCGCGCGCCAAGACCTATCGCCGTAATCGCGGCGTGCCGGACACCCTCGGCACCGCGGTCACCGTGCAGGCCATGGTGTTCGGCAATCTCGATGCCGAATCGGGCACCGGCGTGCTGTTCAGCCGCAACCCCAATACCGGCGACGGACCGGTCTACGGCGAATGGCTGGTCGGCGGCCAGGGCGAGGATGTGGTCTCCGGCCGCCTCACCCCGCGCCCGCTCGATGAGCTCGCCGCCACCCAGCCCGCCGTGCACGCGCGTCTGATCGCCGCCACCGAACTCCTCGAGCGCGACGGCCGCGATATGCAGGACATCGAATTCACCGTGGAATCCGGAAACCTCTGGATGTTGCAGTCCCGCGCCGCCAAGCGGTCCGCGCGGGCCGCGGTGCGCACCGCGGTCGCCATGGTGGCCGAGGGTCTGATCAGCGCCGATGAGGCCCTGGATCGCATCACCGCCGATCAGGTGCGCGAGGTGCTGCGCCCGGCCTCCGGTGACACCACCGGTCGCGAACCCCTCGCCCGCGGCGAATCCGCCTGTCCCGGACTGGCTTCCGGTGTGGTCGTGACCGATCCCGATGAGGCCGAGACCCGCGCCGAAGCCGGTGAGGACGTCATCCTGGTGCGCCCCACCACCAGCCCGGACGATCTGCACGGCATGATCGCCGCCCGCGCCATCGTCACCGAATTGGGCGGCACCACTTCGCATGCCGCGCTGGTGAGCCGTGAACTCGGCCGCCCCTGCGTGGTCGGCTGCGGTCCGGGCGTGGTGGCGGCACTGGTCGGCCGCACGGTCACCGTCGACGGCGGGGCCGGACTCGTACTGGACGGCGAGATCGTCGCCAAGCCGGTCGAACAGGTCATTCTCGCCGATGTCGCCCAGCTGGCGCAGTGGGCGGGCGTGCCGGACGATCAGCTCGCCCAGCGACTCGAAGAGCGTGCCACCGGATCGGAACCCACCGAGCAGGAACAGGTTTCGACCGCGCACGCCCCCATCACCGAACTGGCGCTGCTGCGCCTGGTCGGCATCAAGGGCCGGGTGAACGCCGACAACCTCGCGCTCAGCCTGTTCGCCGACGCGGCCGAAATCGCCACGCACTGCGCCGGTCTCGTGGACGCGGGCCTGTGCGCGAACACTCCCGCTGGTTTCCGCCTCACCCCCGAGGGCCGCCCTCGCCTGGAACAGCTCCTCACGGAGGAGCGCGGTACGGTCGACGCCGCCGCCCTCACCGTCGCCTACGACGAATTCTGCGTCTACAACGCCGATCTCAAGGTCATCATCACCGACTGGCAGATGAAGGATCCCGCCACGGTCAACGATCACGGCGATACCGATTACGACGCGGCGGTGCTCGCCCGCCTGGCCGACACCCATCGCGCCCTGCGCCCCCTGGTACAGCGCCTGGGCACCCTCGCCCCGCGCCTGTCCCGCTACGCCGATCGCCTGGACCGCGCCGTCGAGCGCATCGCCGAAGGAGATCACACCTACGTGGCCCGCCCCATCATGGACAGCTACCACACCGTGTGGTTCGAACTGCACGAAGATCTGATCGGCCTGTGCGGTCTCACCCGCGCCGAGGAAGCGGCGGCCGGTCGTGCCCACTGATCCCGCGGCCGCCATGGCCGTCTCGCGCTGGATCGACTTCGCCGAGATCGACAATGTCCGCGATCTCGGTGGGCTTCCGGTAACCGGCGGCGGCACAACCCGTTACGGCGTCGTATTCCGTTCCAGCACATTGCAGCAGGCCACCCCCGCGGACCTGGGTCAGCTCCTCGAACCACTGGGCCTGCGCACCATCATCGATCTGCGCCTGCCCGACGAGGTGGAACGGGAGGGTTACGGCCTATTCGCCGACGCCGCGGTGCACATCGCCAACCTGCCGATCCGCAAATCGCCCCAGTCCTCGCTGGCCGCACGGGATCTCGTCCCGGATAAGACCCGGGTCGACCTCACCGACCTCTACGGCCAGTTGCTGGCGGGCAGCGGTGAACACATCGTCGCCGCCGTCCGGCTGATCATCGATCCGGAGCGCCGCTCGCTACTGTTCCATTGCGCCGCGGGCAAAGACCGCACCGGCGTCCTGGCGGCGATCCTGCTCGACGCGGCGGGCGTGCCCGCCGAGGTGATCGCCGCCGATTACGCCCTCACCAATGAGCGTATGCAGCGCGTTCGCGACCGCTTGGACGCCCTGCCCTCGTATGCCGGTCTGCCGCAGGCGAATACCGGCATCCTGGCCATCACCCCGCAGGTGATGCTCGGTTTCCTGGAGAACCTGTACGCCGATTACGGCGGTGCGGCGAAATGGCTGCTCGCGAACGGGCTTTCGGAGGATGAGCTGGAATCCTTCCGCGCGGCCATGGTCGAACCCGCCTGACGCGCCCTATGCGGGGGTGATGCGGACTTCACCGTTTCCGCCCGGGAGCATGACCGGCAACAGTTCTTCGGCGGCCGCGTACACCGCCGCTTCCTCGGCCGGGGTGAGGGGATGCCACGGCGTCACCCGCAGGGTGTCGCCGTCGAGATCCCAACGGCCGTGCACGAATCCGTCGACCAGGTACATCGGCACACCGCCCGAGGCGATCTTGGCGATGCGGGCGCGGTCGGCATCGCTGATCACCCGGCTGCGGTCCTTGTGACCGAGCAGGGCATTGTCGAACGCGGGCAGGAAGCGGACGGGAACGGGCAGGTCCGCATCGGCCAGCGGGGCATCGGGCAGGTCGAAGAGTTCGCGGCCGGACTCATCGCGGAGTACGCGCAGGCGAGGCCGTAGCCGCTCCATCACCTCGGCCAGCTTGGTTGTGCCGGACCAGGATTGGACGTCCGCGACGGTGGCCGGGCCGAAGGCGGCCAGATAGCGCAGGATCATGGTGTCGGGAGCCGGGTCGTCCAGGGGTGCGCCCAGCCATTCCTCGGCGAGACTGATCGAGACGCGGCGGTTGCGCCACGCACCCCACGCGCCCGCCTCCGGGTTGTGCACGACGGGGGTGAGCAGGCCGAGTGCCGCGGGCAGGCGTTCCGGATACGGGGTGGGGAAGCGCTCGGCCAGGGTGCGGCTGATCTCGGTGCGGGTCAGGGTGCGGCCGGTCAGGAGATTCCTTCCGGCGGTGCGCAACTCGGTGTGGTCGAGGTGTTCGACCGCCTCGCGGTAGTAGGCGAGCCGCAATTGGGATTCCACCGCGGGGCGGACGGTGGGGTAGAGCCAGCGGTAGTCCGCCGCCGTGGCCAGGTGCACCGTGCGGCGAATCATGGTGGCGCGCACGATGGTCCGATCCCGGAGCAGTGCATCCAGTTCGGCGGTGCGGAAATCGGCGAGCCGGGTCCACAGGCCGATGAACGGCCAGTTCGCCTCCTGGCCCTGTACCGCCACCAGATGCCGGATGAGCTCGGCGGCGGGCATGGTGACCCGTTCGGTCAGCAGCTGGCGCGTCAGCAGGGTCCGGTTCAGGCGGCGCGGCGAGATCTCCGTCATGAATCCATTGTCGAACCTAATTAGGTCAGATTGTGTCCTAGCTCGACAGAAGTTTGCGGCCCGCATGCCGGCTGTGCATCTGCGAGTTCGAATGTGCTGGCGCGCAACGAGAGTCGCAAAGAATCTTGATCCGGCGAGTTCGATGAGCTGTCATGCTGGGTCGGTGTCGACGATTGCGCTGTACTACCCCCGGATGCGTTTTCAAAGCGAGGACTGGCTCAAGCTGGCCATGCTGACCTGGGACCAGGTGGGGCGGATACGGCCTCGACTGGCCATGGACGCCGACTCCGACCTGGTGCGGGAGCTGGCGGCGGAATCGGACTTCCTGTTCGATCTGGAGCCGAGTGAGCGGGAACTGGACACGGTGGGCCGGGTGTTCGGTGAGATCGTCGAGCTGGGCGGTGCGAGCCTGCGCGAGCGCTTCTCGGTGGCGAGCGCCCCGCAAGCGCCCCCGCAACCGCACTCGGCGGGCCTGCGCGCCAGATATCCCGGGCTGACGTGGGTCTACGCGGGCGGCGCGGGCCGCAAGATGACGCATCACCTACTGCTCTCGCTGGTCGACGCGGAATTGGCGATCGTCCAGGAGCAGGACGGTGCCACCCACGTCGGACTGCATCCGGCCTTCGCGCGCATCTATCTGACCGCCCTCGCGGACGCGGTGACCGAGAACGCCCTGCTCTCGCCGGTCACCGACGAACTGGATGTGCACAGCGCCGTCGGCACCCTGGACCGGCTCTATGAATTGCTGCTGGTGAAGGGCACGACCCGCCCCGCCATCGGCGATGTCGATCACGCGTACATCCACATCGCGGTCGAGGCGGTACTGCGGCCGGTGAATATCGCCGAGGTGCCCGTCCGCCGACTGATCGACTTCCGCGAACGCCATGCCGCCGAATTGGCGGCCTTCCGAAAACACGTGGGCTCGCTCGCGGAAGAACTGGCGCGCATCGGCGCGATCGAGAATCCGGTGGCCGCACACGCGCATCTGCACAGCGTCTACCGCACCACCACCAAACCGCAGCTCGATGAACTACGCCGCGCCCTACACGGATTCGGGCTCGAATCCGGTACCGGCATGCTCGGTCTCAAGGTCGATCTCACGGGCGCGTCCGGCACCGTGGTCGGCGGCTTCGCCGCTGCGGCCGGACAGCCGGTGGTGGCCGCGGCCGGACTGACCCTCACCATCGCCCCGTACGTGGCGGGCCGCCTCAAGGCCAGGCGCACACTGCGCGAACAATCCTCGGTGGCCTACCTGCTCGCGGTGGACCGCGATCTCGCGAGCCGATCCCTCTTCAAGCGCCGCTGAATCCCGCACACTGAAACCATGACCCGGGGGATTACGGCAGGACGGTTCCGGCGGATCTTCGAACCCGAGCGCGCGGGCGGGCACTGGTATATCAACGACCACACCGTGATCCGGGATACGGCCGGGCTGTGGCATCTGTTCGGAATCACCCATCGCGAACCCGCGAACCCTTTCGATGAAACGGTTTTCGCGCACGCCACCGCCAAGCGCCTGAGTGGCCCATGGGCACAGCGGATTCCGGCGCTGGCCGTCGATCGTGATCGCGGTGAGACCCATTTGTGGGCACCGTTCGTGGTACGCCACGACGATCGCTACTTCATGTTCTACGATGGCGGCGGCCCGGATCGCACCGCCACGGGTATGCGCCTGGCGACCTCCACCGATCTGTTCGCGTGGACGCGTCACCCCGAACCGCTGTTCCGGGACGGCTATGACGCCCGCGACCCCATGGTGCTGCGCATCGGCGGCGAATGGGTGATGTACTACTGCGCCACCGCTTCTCCCGAGGGCGGCAATCACGTGGTGGCCTACCGCACCAGCACCGATCTGCTGCACTGGGGTGAGCGCCGCATCGCCTACACCGATCCGGCTTCCGGCACCGAGGCGGGGAACACCGAATCACCCTTCGTACTGCGCGACGGCGATGACTGGTACCTGTTCATCGGCCCGCGCCCGGACTACACCGGCACCGAGATCTTTCACGGTGACAGTCCTTTTCACTTCCGGCCCGCCGACCGAGTCGCGCACGTTCCCGCCCATGCCGCCGAGGTGGTGCACGACGGCGGGCAGTACTGGATCACCCATGCGGGCTGGGGTCAGCGCGGAGTCTGGCTCGCGCCCTTGCGGTTCCCGCGCACAGTCGATCTTCCGGATTCGGGCGTATGAGGCCCGGGGAACTGGGATTCTGAAGGGGAGTCGAGTGTCCACCCAGTGTGGGGAGGCAAGGCAATGGCCCGGATCGGCGTTATCAGCATTTCCGATGGTCGTGACTATGTGCACGGGGGCATCGTCGGATTCATTCGTACGACCGAAGATCGGCTGGTAGCCGAACTCACCGCGGCCGGTCACACGGTGGTGCGGGGGCGCGAACCGGTGGGCGGCAATCGGCAGGCGGTCGCGGTGGCCCGGCAGGTGCAGGCGGCCGGGGTCGATCTCACCGTGCTGCACTACGCGGTCTGGGCATTCCCGCATTTCACCATGCTGGCGGCCGGACAGCTCACGAGTCCGCTACTGCTGCTGTCGAATATCGATCCGGTGCAACCGGGCATGGTCGGCATGCTGGCCGCCGGCGGCGCACTGGATCAGATCGGGCGGGCGCACACTCGACTGTGGGGTGATCCGGGCGATGCCGAACTCATCGCCGCGATCGGTATGCGCGCCGCGGCCGCCGCCGCGGTGGAAAGCCTGCGCGGCACCACCTTCGGGCGCATCGGCGGGCGGCCCATGGGTATGAACACCGCCGTCGCCAATACCGATCAGTGGCAACGGATTTTCGGCGTCGACGTGGAGGAGATCGATCAGTGGGAGATCGTGCGCCGCGCCGATCTCGCCGACGCCGGTGAGGCCAAGGGCGCGCGAGAGTGGTTGGAGCGCACTACCGCCGGGGTGCACTACGACGGGGTCAAACTGACCCCGGAACTGCTGGAGCGGCAGATTCGCTCGTACCTGGGCATGCGCGATCTGATCGCCGAGTGGAATCTGGACTTCTCCGGAATCAAGGGGCAGCCCGAGCTCACCCAGTACTTCGCCACCATGGATGTCACCGAGGCGTTCCTGAACGATCCCTACGACTGGAACGGGCCGAAACAGACCCATGTCTGCGCCACCGAGGCCGATATGGACGGTGCGCTCACCATGCAGCTGCTCAAGCAGATCAGCGGCACCCCGGTGCTTTTCGCCGATGTGCGGCACTATCACGCCGATCGCGATATCTGGGATCTGTGCAATTCCGGACAGCACGCCACCTGGTTCGCGGCCCGCAGCGCCGATCCGGCGGAGAACCTCGCGCGCGTGCACCTGTACCCGGAGGTGTTCTTCTTCCCGGCGGGCGGTGCGTCGGTGCATCATCTGGCCGCGCCCGGGCAGATGACCCTGGCCCGCCTCACCCGCAAGGACGGGCGGTATCGAATGCAGTTGATGCTCGGCGATTTCGAGACCTACGACGAGGCCACCAATGAGGAGCTGATGAAACAGTCCACCCGGGAATGGCCGCACGCCTTCGCCCGGTTGGACGCGCCCGCCGGGGATTTCCTGTCCCGCTTCGGGGCCAATCACATTCACGCGGTGCCGGGTGATCATCGGGCGACGGTGCGGGCGGTGTGCGAGCTGCTAGACATCACCCTCGACGAATTCAGCAGGGCGGGCTGACCCATGCTGCTCGGCATCGATATCGGGACCTCGGGATCCAAGGGCGTACTCGTCGACCACGACGGCATGGTGACGTTGCGAGCCGAACGGCCGCACGGTGTTTCGACGCCCCGGCCCGGCTGGGTGGAACATGACGCTGAGACGGTGTGGTGGGCGGATTTCCTGGCCATCGCGCGCGAACTGGTGGCGGCGTCCGGCGGGGCGCGGATCGACGGTATCGCGGTGAGCGGTATCGGGCCCTGCCTGCTGCCCGCCGACCGCGACGGGCGGCCGTTGCGCCCGGCCATCCTGTACGGCGTCGATACTCGCGCGGGTATCGAAATCGAGGAACTGACAGCGGAATTGGGTGCGGACACGGTGCTGGAGCGCTGCGGTTCACCACTCACCAGTCAGGCCGTGGGACCGAAACTGCGCTGGCTGGCCCGGCATGAGCCGCAGGTGTGGAAGCAGACCCGAATGCTGTTGATGGCCAGTTCATTCCTGGTGCATCGACTAACCGGGCGCTATGTGCTCGACCATCAATCGGCCAGTCAATGCGTGCCCATGTACGACCTGATGGCCCGCACCTGGGCCACCGACTGGGCCGATTCGGTCGCCCCGGGCCTGCCGCTGCCCGAATTGGCCTGGCCCACCGAGATAGTCGGCCGCGTGACCCCGGAAGCCGCCGCGGTGACCGGACTTCCGGCCGGTCTGCCGGTCACCACCGGCACCATCGACGCCTGGGCCGAAGCCGCGGGCGTCGGCGTTCGCGCGCCCGGCGACGTCATGATCATGTACGGCACCACGCTGTTCCTCACCCAGGTGCTCACCGAGCCCAGCCCGCATCCGGGCCTGTGGACCACCTGCGGAACCTGGCCCGGCACATACACATCCGCCGCGGGCATGGCGACCTCGGGCGCGGTGACCGACTGGTTCCGCACCCTGTCCGGCGGCGAATTCACCGATCTGGTCGACGAGGCGGCGAACGTTCCGCCCGGCAGCCGCGGTCTGCTGGTGCTGCCCTACTTCGCGGGCGAGCGCACCCCGCTCTTCGATCCGGACGCCCGGGGCATCATCGCGGGCCTGACCCTGACCCATGAGCGCGCCGATATCTACCGCGCGATCCTGGAGGGCATCGGCTACGGCGTCCGGCACAATCTCGAAGCCATGACCGTCGCGGGCGGTACGCCGACCCGTTTGGTTGCGGTCGGCGGCGGCACCAAGGGCGGGCTGTGGACCCGGATCATCTCCGATATCACCGGTCTCCCACAGCAACTCCCCGCCGACACCATCGGCGCGTCCCTCGGTGATGCCCTACTGGCGGCAGAGGCGATCGGTTTGGATACCTCCGGCTGGAACCCGATCACCACCACCATCGAGCCGGATCCGGGCAATACGGCTCGATACGCGCCCTATTACCGCCATTACCGCAGCCTCTACGAATCCACCCGGGCCACCACGCATTTCCTCGCGGCCGAACAGCACCTCGCCGCCGGATGAATCGCTCGCGTCCGGCGGTGTGCCACAGGGTGATCCGGCGGGACCGACGGGAATCAGGCGGTGTGCGAGAGGATCTCGGGCACGACGGCATCCCAGGTGTGCGAGGGGAGGGTTTCGTGGCCGGTCCGCTCCAGCGGTACGAAGCGCGCGCCGGGAATCTCGGCCGCCAGGGCACGGCCGTGCTCGATCGGGAAGAGCGGATCCTCATCGCCGTGCAACACCAGGGTGGGGATCGCGATGTGGCCGAGGCGATCTCGCCAGGGCCGCCCGGCATCGATGAGATACGGATTGGTGAGCTGGGCGGCGATATTCGCCGCGCGGTCCACCACGAGCTCGGCCTGCGCGCGCTGCGCGGCGGTGTCGAACGGCCGGGAGTGCGCCGCGAACGGGCGCATACCCTCGACCAGATAGTCGACCACCGCATCGCGGTCGGCCCAGTCCGGAGCCGGTTCCTCGGCGGCGAAATACTTCTCCAGCTCCGGCGAGATACCGGGCAGATCCGATTGGGTATGGCCCGGACCGCCCGGTGTACCGGAGGCGATGGTGAGGCTCGCGACGCGTTCGGGATGATCCAGCGTGAGCAACTGCGCGACGGCCGAGCCCTGTGACATACCGACCAGATGCGCCCGGCCGATCCCCAGTTCCCGGATGAGCGAGGCGGTATCGGCCACCAGATCGTCGAGCCCGTAACCGGGTTCGCCCACCGGGAAGGTGGTCGAGCGCCCGGCATCGCGGCTGTCCACCCGCACGACATAGCGTCCGCCCGCCACCAGCCGCTCGACGAATCCCGGTTCCCACGCCAGTAGCGATTCCCCCGCACCGTGCAACAGCACGATGGCCGGATCGCCCGGATCCCCGGCGCTCGCCACGCACAGGTCGACGTCGTTCACCCGGATGATCCGTTCGAGAGAACCCATGACCACTCCTCGATCTCGTTGCAGGTATGGGGGACAGTAGCTTTCACCACCGACAGGTTCGAGCCTTCCGGCGTGCCCGCCCCGCTGCGCCGCCGCCCCGGTTCCGATAGTTCAATCGCCGGTTACCCGCCGGTTGCGCCCGCGCTCGGATCGGCAGACAGGGCGCTCCGGAAGTGGTACAACTTGCGCCGTGGCATGGACGTTGCGGCTCAATGAGCAAGAAGAGGCTGCGCTACATGCGCAAGCGGCACTGGAGGGTAGATCCAAGCAGGAGATCACCCGGGACGCACTGCGCACCTATCTGGAGCGCCAGCGCACCTGGGAGGAATTCCTCTCCGACGATCCGGTGGTGTTCGGATAGGCATCGGTGTGGATCCCGGCCGAAAGCGTGCCGGGATGACGGATGGTCACACCCCGATGCGGTTGGTGGCTCAGTTGTAATAGGCGTCTCGAATAGTTGCGTAGCGTTCGCGGATCGTCGCGCCGGTCGCCGGTGTTGCGGTGTGGAATTCGGTGGCCTGCGGAATCGGCCAGCGCGGCGGGAGCGGTCCGCCGCGCAAAGCCCAGGCGGCCTGGCGGGCCGCGCCGATGGCCACGTATTCGCCCGGATGCGGCACCGCGACGGTGCGGCCGAAAATGGTGGCCGCCGCGTGCGCGATGAGGCGCGAGCGGGCGGCCCCGCCGATGAGCAGAATGCGCCGCGGGGTGGTGGGCAGCCGGTCGAAGGCATCGGCGATATTGCAGAGCATGCCCTCGATGGCGGCCCGCGCCAGATGATGCGGGCGCATGGTCGCCGGGCGCAGGCCGTGCAGGCTGCCGGTGGCGTCCGGCAGATTCGGCGTGCGCTCACCGGTGAGATAGGGGAGCAGGGTCAGCCCGTCCGCACCCGCCGGGGATTGTGCGGCAAGCACTTCCAGCCCGGAGATATCGGTGCCCAGCAGGGTCGCGGTGGCATCCAGGACGCGTGCGGCATTGAGCGTGCACACCAGCGGCAGGAACGCTCCGGTGGCGTCGGCGAAACCGTTCACGGCTCCGGTGGCATCCGCACTCGGCCGCATGGACCGGGTGAAGATGGTGCCGCTGGTTCCCAGTGACACCACCACATCACCGTCGGCGATGCCCAATCCCAGTGCGGCGGCGGCATTGTCACCGGTTCCGGCGGCCACCAGCCGCCCGCCCGGCGTATGCCCGGCCACCTCGGCCGGATCGAGCACCCGGGGCAGTCCGGGCGTGCGACCGCGTAAAGCCATGGCCAGCAGGTCGGTCCGATAGTGCCCGGTGGCGGGGGACCAGTACCCGGTCCCGGACGCCTCACCGCGATCGGTGGTCGGCTCCTCTTCCGGATGCCCGCCGCGCAACTGCCAGGTCAGATAGTCGTGCGGCAGCAGCACCCGCACGGTGCGATCCGCGAGTTCGGGTTCGTGATCGGCGAACCAGCGCAGTTTGGCCACGGTGTGCGCGGCCAGCGGCACACTGCCGACCGCATCGGCCCACGCCTGCGGTCCGCCCAACTCCGATACCAACTGCGATGCCGCCTCGGCCGAGCGAGTGTCGTTCCACAGCAGCGCGTCCCGCACCGGCACACCCGCCACGTCCACCGCGACCAGCCCGTGCTGCTGCCCCGCGACCGCGATCGCCTCCACATCCCGCATCATTCGATCGCAGGCCGAACGTAGCGCATCCCACCACAGCGCGGGCGCTACTTCCGTTCCCTCCGGATGCGGTATCTGCCGCTGCCGCAACACCGTTCCGGTGTCGGCGTCGCACACCACAAGTTTGCAGGATTGCGTCGAAGAGTCCACTCCGGCAACGACCGTCATTGGCCCCTACCCGTCCCTATCGTGCCGCCCGTCCGGGATGCAGCTGGATTTTGCGGCCGGTGCCCGCGCGGAAAGTCCGCAGGGCATCACCGAATTCGTCGAGCGCGAAATCGTGGGTGATCATGGTTTCGGCGTCGATGACGCCTTCGCCGAGCAGATCCACGGCTCGCCCGAAACTGTGCAGGACCGCCATCGAACCGACAATGGTGATCTCGTCGTTGTACACGCGGAACGGGGAGATGACAGCGCGCGCGTCGGCCGCCGCCACCCCGAATTGCTGATAGGTGCCGCCGCGCCGCACCCGCGATAGGCCGTCCTCGATCGCGGCAATCGTTCCGCTGCAATCGATGACGATCTCCCAGCCCTCCGGCCGATCCATATCGTCGGCGGAGACGGCGGCCGCGTCCGCGCCGAGCGTGCGCGCGACCGCGAGCCGATCGGCATTGGTATCGGCCATCGATACCGACGCCGCCCCGGCCGCGATCGCCAATTGCAGCATGAGCAGACCCATGGTGCCCGCACCGTAGATCAGATAGTGCGAGCCGAGTTGCCGTGGCAGCACATCGAATCCGTGCACCGCGCAGGAGAGCGGTTCCACCAGTGCGCCGTGTGCGGCGGACAGATGCCCGGGCAGCCGATAACAGTTGGCGGTGGGCACTTTCACGTACTCGGCCATCGCGCCGTCGACGGTATCGCCGATGGCGCCCCAGTTCTCGCAGAGATTGCCGCGCCCGATCGCGCAGTAATGACAGCGCCCGCAGAACAGCGAGGGATCGACGGCCACCCGATCACCCACGCGCACTCCGGCGGCACCGGACCCGAGAGCCACGATCTCCCCGGCGAATTCGTGTCCCGGGATGATCGGATAGGGCGTCGGCGGGAATTCCCCCTCGACGATATGGATATCCGTACCACAAATCCCGACCGCATCGACTCGGACCACCGCTTCCCCCGCCCCCGGCGTGGGATCCGGCACAGTTTCGACCGAGAACTTCGCGGGCTTCTCGACCACTAACGCGCGCATACAAATACCATGCACCCGATCACCGCCCGGTCGGCGCGTTTTACCCAATAGCAATCACATCGTCGATCTCATTTCGTCCTGATTGCGGGCGGAATTAGGGGGATCGGGGGATCAACGAACCGATTGGTACCACAGTGCGGTGGTCGAAACATGGGCGTATTCGAGCGGAAGATAGTGCCCGTCCTCGCGCCAGCCCAGCGCCTGCACGGTGGCGCGCAGACCGTGTTCGAAACAGATCGGATCGGGAATGTGCCAGCGGTACATGCCGAATCGCTGCTGCGGCTCGTAGATGCGATCGCGCGGCTGCACCTGCACCAGGCCCAGATACGGTGTCGAGTACGGCAGTTGCGCGCCGTTGAGATCGAAATTCCAAGCGCCGCCGAAATAATCCTCGGTACCGGTGCCGCAGATGGTCGGGAATTCGTCGTCGTCATCGAGATAGAACTTGAGCTCGCCCTCACCCCACCAGCCGGGCACGCGCGGTTCGATCGCCAAATAGGTGCCCACATAGCGGCCCGCCGCGCCCGCGACTTCCACGAGCGGATGCACCGCGGGGGAACCGAGCGGATCACTACAGCGCCAGCGCGCGTGCAGATATCCGGCACTATCGGGTACGTCTTCTTCCAGATAGGTGATCTGGTAGTACACCGGCACGGTGCGTTCCGCGCCATTGTGCAATGTGATGAGCGCGTGCGCGCCGAACGGCATGGGCCAGTAGCTGTTCAGGCCGCCCGCCGGGGCCACCACGATCATCTGCGAATTGACCAGTGCCAGTTGCTCCCAGCCGTTGCAGAAGAAATCGCCCAGCGGCACCGCGATCGCGGCCTCGGGTGAGCCGTCCCAGTACACCTGAAGGGTGAAGTCCCGCAGCAGGGTGCGATCGGTGGTGAGCCAGATATGCCGGATCACACCGGGTCCGGTGATATCGGCGAGGGTGACGGTTTGTCCGGGTTCGATATCGACCGAGGGCGAGACCTTCCAGCCGCGGCCCAGTCCGGCGGCCGCGTACGCCCCGGTTCCGGAGATGGCGCGCCCGCCCGCACCGGGCTCGCCGGTGGGGTTCTCCGCGCTGATCGAGCGGGTGCGCCGCCCGTCGAGCTGCCAGATCTCCTGCACCGTGCGAATTTTCGCACGTACCGGGGGCGCGTGTCCCGGACATGCGGTCTTCGGAGTGTCCCCGTCACACGCGAATGCCGGCGCCATCCCACACGTGGCGCCGGCATTCGGTGGTTCGGCGACTAGCTACCGAAGGACCCGGTGGAGATGCCACCCTTCTCGATCAGCTTGTCCTGCAGCAGCTTCACGGTCTGGGCATCGACGCCCAGGCCCTTGGCGATGAAATCGTTCATCGAACCGTAGGACGCCACGGCCTGGGTCAGCGCCGCGTCCAGGTAGTCCTGCTGCACACCCAGCACGGGCTCGAACAGGGTGCGGTCCTTGACCAGGCCCTGGGCGACCAGTGCGTCCAGGGTGGCCTTGTTGCTGCCCGCCAGGCGATCGTTGGACAGCAGGAAGTTGTTGTTGATCTGCGCCTGCGGGGTGCCCAGGATGTTCATCAGGAACGCGGTCATCAGACCGGTGCGGTCCTTACCGGCGGTGCAGTGGTACAGCACGCCGCCGGAGGTGGTGGCGATCTCCTTCAGCGCCTGTCCGAACTGACCGCGCGAGGTGGCGTCGGTGATCATCCACTTGTAGTAGTCGCGCATGTACTGCGCGCCCTTGCCATCGCCGAGCGCGGCCTGCTGCGCGTCCGGACCGCCCTGGACGAGCTTGCCGAAGAACACGTAGAAATCGTTGGCCGGATCGTAGACGGGCAGCTTGAGGCTGGTGATCCCGGCGGGCAGCGGCTTATCCGGGTTGGCGCCGCTTTCGGTCGGGCTGCGGAAGTCGATCACCTTGGTGATGCCCGCGGCGGTCAGGGTCGACAGATCGGCGTCGGTGAGCCGGTTCAGCGCGTCGGCGCGGAACACCAGGCCCGCCTTGATCTTGCCGTTCTGCGCGGTCACGCCGCCGATGTCACGGGCATTGGGTGCGGCCTGGAGTTTGAAGTCCACACCGATCGGGGCCTGATGCGCGATCGCGATCGGGGCCGCCGTCGCGGGGGTCATCGCGATCGGGAAGACGGTGATCAGCGCGGCGGCCACACCTGTCAGGGTGCCGCGTACTGCGCGCGAAATCGTCACTATCGATTTTTCCTTTCCATCACGGGCCGGATAGTGGGTATCCGGCCCGGGTTCATGGGCCCGCTCGTGGCTTGCCCGGAGCCTGCTCGCCCGGATGCCGGGCCAGAGCAGGTTCATAGGCATCGTCGACGGGATCGTGTACGGCCGATGAGATCCCGGCGAACTGCTCGGTGGCCGGGCATCGGGTCCCGGTGAGCGGGAATCGAATTGCGACGGCGCGGCTATTCGGCGTCGGTGAGCAGGGTGATGGTGCCCGCGGCGCCGTCGACCCGCACCCGCTGTCCGTCCTTCAGGCTGGTGCTGGCGGTCTTGGTGTCGACCACGCAGGGCACGCCGAATTCGCGGGCCACGATCGCGGCATGCGATGCGGCGCCGCCGATATCGGTGACCACCGCGCCCGCGTAGCCGAACATGGCGGTGTGGCCGGTATCGGTGACGGCGGCGACCAGGATGTCGCCGGGCTCGATATCGTCGTCCAGCGACAGCACCTTCTTGACCACGCCCTCCACCACGCCGGGGCTCACACCGAGACCGGTGAGGGTCTCACCGACCGGCAGTGCGCCGGAGATCTCCTCGGGCTCCCAGACGCCATTGATCACATCGGGCATGCGCAGGCCCTGGAACTTGATCCGCTCCGCGCGGCGGCGAGCCACCCGCTCCTTCAGATCGGCGGGGGCCCAAAGGATTTCATCGAGGGTGAGGAAGGCCGAATCCTCGATCTCGGTGAGCTTGCCCGCCTTGATCAGGCGCGCCGCGCGCTCCTGGGTGACCAGGCGCAGGCAATTGGTAACGCGCACAACGGCATCGCGGGCGCGCTCGCGGTAGACGGTCGCGCCGACTGCCATCTTGGCGGTGCGGCTCGTCGGGTCGGCGACCGGTTCCCGGTGCGGCGCGGGCATTTCCGCGGCGCGACCGGCGGCGGTCACCAGCAGTTCGGGGCGATCGCCGAAGGTGGCGTTGATGAGTTCGCACTCACCCGGGCCGCGATGGCCGATCCGGGCCAGCTCCTGATCCAGGGCCTTGGCGAACTCCGGCGACTTCTCCCGGGCCGCGCCCACATCACCGCTCTTGGCGATGTTCTGGAGTCCGGAATCCTTGCGGCACAGGGCCGCCAGGCGTTCCACGGCCAACATGGTCTTGGCTGATTCGAGGCGCTCCAGATTGATCTTCACCTCGCCCTTGTGCGCGGCGGTGGCGGCCCCGGTCATCATGACGCCGATGGAGGCGGCCTGCCACGCCTGGTTCAGGCGGTCCCGCCACAGCAGCGCGCGGGCGTGCAGCTGCTCGTCGGTGAGCTCGGAAATACGGTCGCGGTCAAGGGCTTCCGCGTGCGAGGCGGCGTTGATCAGCTCCGCGGTCTTGCGGAAACTCAGCGCGGTCGCGCCGACCCGGCCCAGCGCCTTGAAGGTGCCCAGGCGAGCCGCGAAACCGCTCGCCATGGCCGGGCGGCCCTTGGGGTGCAGTTCCACATCGCCGATGGCGCCGTAGACATCGCGGCGCACGCTCTCCTCATCCCAGCCCGGCATATTCTCCGCGGAGAACACGCCGATGGAGGCGTTGATGTACATATTGTGGCCCATGACGCCGGTCACCCGGGACACCCAATGTTCCAGTGCCACACCCTCGATGGCGATCATATGGCCCATCGCCTCATTGCCCAGGCGGATCGCGCCCGCCTGCAGATCGATGGTGAGCGGGGTGAGCGGACCGGGCAGCGCCTCGGAGGTGTTGGTGGCGGTGAAGACCGGGATGCGGTCGTCCATCAGATCATCGAACTCGCCCTGAAGTCCTTCGGGGGCAGAGGTTTTCAGCTGGTAGCCGTCCGAGGTGGGCGCGTTCTGCGGCACCACGTGCGCGGGCAGCGGAATCGCGCCGCGCCGGTTCCGGATGCCGGAGCCGGAGGCTTTGCGCCCGTGCAGACCGCGCACCACATCGGCGACCGTCTCGCGGGCGGTCCAGCCGTACCGGAAACCCCACTCCTCACGGGCGGCGACGGTATCGACCGGGGTGCGGTTCGCGGCCGAACGGGGCAGCCACGCGGAGTATTTGACGCCTTCGTCGGCGAGCGCCTTGCGCACGTCATCGCCGGAGACCTCGCCGGGAGCGGCCAGGCCGACGGTGCCGGTGCGCTGGGAGAGCGCGGCCAGTACCAGGAAGCGCTCCAGATCGTCATAGTGCAGCACCTGCAATGCGGCATTGCCGCGCGCACCGGCCAGATTCTCCAGTGCGCGCCAGCTGCCGCCGTCGATGCGGCGACCGGCGACCAGGGCGGTACGCACGATCACCGCGTCCACGCCGCTACCGGCCACGATCCGCTCGACCGACGAATCCGAGCCCGCCGCAACGGGAATCACCAGGCGCGCACCGGTGGCCTGCGCGGCCGCGACGATTCCGGCGACCGCACGGCCCGCCAGATGCACCACGGCATCCGCACCGGCGGCGGCGCGGGCGCACACCTGCGCATCGGCCAGATCGCCGACGATCACCTCGACGCGCGGGTCCACGTAACGGTTGCGCTGCCGGTCCAGGCCGACGACCTCGTGCCCGGCGGCCAGCAGCATGCGCGCCACAGACCGTCCGCTGGGCTCGGTGACTCCGGTGACCAGAATCCGCATTGACTCTCCTCCAACTCGTGCGGCGACCCCAACCACAGTGACGCCGTTCACACACCATCCCCAGTGCGCTGCCCCGGGACCGGTCACAGTCCCGGTCAACGGGATAGACGAGTCGGTGAGCAAGATGGGGCGCTATGTCCGACCGGTCCGAGCGGGCACCGTGCAGGCATGACAGCGCGCAATTCGGTCACGCCCCGGGCGGCCGGCGAGGTGAGCACCTACGACATCGAGACCGATGTACTGGTCATCGGCTACGGCGCGGCCGGTGCGAGCGCCGCGTTCGAAGCGGCGCGCACCGGTGCGCGGGTGCTCATCCTGGACCGCTCCGGCGGCGCGGGCGGGGCCTCGGCCATGTCCGGCGGTGAGATCTACCTCGGCGGCGGCACCCCGATCCAGGTGGCCTGCGGTTTCGACGACACCCCGGAGGCCATGGCGGCCTTCCTGAAAGCCGCCATGGGCGCGGGCGCGGACACGGCGAAGATCGAAGAGTACAGCGCGGGCAGCGTCGAGCATTTCCACTGGCTGGTGGATCGCGGCGTGCCCTTCAAGCCGAGCATGTGGGACGCGCCCACCTGGGTGCCGCCGACCGATGACGGGCTCATGTGGCTGGGTGAGAACAGTTGGCCCTTCACCGAATTGGCCGCACCCGCCCCGCGCGGGCACCGGCCCACCGCCGCGAACTTCGGCGGCAAACTGCTGATGGAATGTCTGTCCGCGGCGGCTGAATCCGCGGGTGCCACAGCGCTTTTCGACACCCAGGCCACCGCGCTGATCGTCGCAGACGACGGCGAGGTCGCGGGTGTGGTCGCCCGGCAGTACGGGAAGGAGATCACCATCCGCGCCCACCGGGGTGTTGTCCTGACCACCGGTGGTTTTGTCGATAACGACGCCATGCTCACCGCGCACGCCCCGGAATTGCTGGGCCACACCAAGGTCAGCGCGGGCACCGATGACGGCAGCGGCATCCGCATGGCCCAGGCGCTCGGCGCGGCCGTGCGGCATATGTCCTCCGGTCAGGTCGGCATGTCCCTGATCCCGGGGCTCGCGGCGCGCGGCATGGTCGTCAACGCGCGCGGTCAGCGCTTCATCAATGAGGACACCTATCCGGGTCGCATCGGTCAGGCCGCGCTCTACCGCAACAATATGGGCGGCGCGTGGGCGGGCGGCGATTCGGCGGTCTGGGTGATCGTCGACGAACAGGGCTTCGAGGACGTCCCCGAACCCCAGCGCTGGGGCGTGCAGCCCACCCATGTCGCCGAAACTTCCGCCGAGCTCGAACAACTCACCGGCCTGCCCACCGGATCGCTGACGGCCACCATTGCCCGCTACAACGAATCCGCTTCGGCCGGAACGGATCTCGATCTGCACAAGGCGTCACGCTGGCTGCGGCCGCTGACCGCGCCCCTGGCCGCGATCGATGTGAAGGCAGGTATCCGCCCACCCGCCGAAGCGGGCGACCGGCGCGGCACCGGGGCCTCGGTCTTCACCCTCGGCGGCCTGCACACCGACCTCGACGGCCACGTCCTGGACCTGAACGGCGACCGCATCCCCGGACTGTTCGCGGCGGGCCGGGCCGCCAACGGCCTGCACGGCTTCGGGTACATCTCCGGCACCTCCCTGGGCGACGGCACCTTCTTCGGCCGCCGCGCCGGAACCGCCGCCGCCCGCACCGAATAATTCGCGGGCGGCTTCCGCGCAATCGCGGAGCGGGGGTTCTACAGTCCGCTGTTCTATCGGGATCTGATCGGCGATCCCACCGTACTGTCGCTGCCGATGTTCATGGAGGAGCTGTGCTGGGGCTGTGCGGGCATCGGATTGGCGATTGTGATGCCCGCACTGGCTCTCTCCGCCATCGGCCGGGCCGCCACCCCCGAGCAGATGCTGCGATGGGCACCCGAATGTTTCGGCACACCCGGGGATCTGAAGCTCGCGGCACTGGCGATCTCCGAACCCGAGGGCGGCAGTGATGTGCGCAATCTGCGCACCAGGGCCGCCGCGGCCGCGCTGAATATGCGCGACCGCGTTCCGGAGCCGGTCAAGCGGGCCGCCCTGAGGATCTTGCGCCCGCCGCGCTGATCACCTGATGACGACCAGCGAGGTCGGCGACGGATCCGGGACGGCGGGCTCGGGCGTGACCTCCATGACGGCTTCGGCGACCGCGAGCCGCACGTTCAGTCGCGGTGGATTACGCAGACCCGAATCACCTTGCAGCAGTAGGCGAACCGCCGCCCACGGCATATTCACATCGGCGAACGCGGTCTGGAACAGCCCCGCCGACGGTCGTGGATTGGCTTCCAGCAGAACGGGTTCGCCCTTGTGGAACCGCAATTGCACATTGGTCAGATAGGCCAGTTCGAAATGTTCGACCAGTCTGCGCGCGATGGCGACCGCCTCCGGATCCTCCAGCAGCATGCGGAACCGCCCCTGTTTGGAACGCGGAATGCCAACCAGCAGTTCACCTCCCGGCGCGGACAGACAGTCGATGCTGATCTCCGGCCCGTCCAGGAACGGCATGACGAGCAATTCGGGGACGCGCTCGCCCGTATCGGCGGCCCGCCGCATGGCATCGGCGACCGCCGCGACCGAGGCCGTCGGCATGGGCGGGGCCAGCAGATCCGCCATGCTCAACGGCCGATCCTGCAGAATGCGGAAGCCGAAGGCCGAATACTCGCCGCTGGGCTTGACGCACAGCGACTCATCGGTGAGCGAAAGCTCCTCGACGGCCGCGAGCAAGCCCTCCGCATCGTCCACCGCCCGCCACGGCGGCACGGGAATGCCTGCCGCACCGGCGGATTCGTAGGTGGAGACCTTATTGGTCAGCACCTGCACCGCCGCCAGCGGCGAACACATCAGGCTGGTGCCGATCGCGGCGAAGTCCGCACTGCGGCCCGCGAGGGCGGTGAGCCGGCGCGGCGGGATGAGCACATCGATTCCGTGTTCGCGGCAGAAATCCAGCGCGAACTCGGCGTACTCGTCATCCCCGACATGCCGCGGTTCGACGACCGGCACATCGCAGACCGAGAGCGCGACCGCTCCCGGATCCACGTTTCCGGCGTAAATGGTGACATCGACCCCATCGGGGTTTCCTCGTAGCAAACGCATTACCTGGGCGCTGACAGCCCCGGCACTGCTCAGCCAAATCCGAAGCGTTATAGCAACGCTCCTCTCTACTTCTACTGCGGCCGAGCGGTGCGAACCTTGGCGCGATCGGGTGGTGCGCGGATCGTAGCCCGGTTCGGTGACGATCGGATTTCGACGAGAAAGACCCCCGGTTTCCCTGCCGCTCAACATCTGCCAAATGCCTGCGGGCGAAAACCAACCTCTGTGCGAGCACGCTACTACGAACGGTGCTGGTCCGCCTTCCGATCCGGCCCGGGCGGCCGTATCGAAATCGATTCGGTATCAACACATTTGGATCGAGGTCCGATCGCGCTCGCGGAGGCGGTCCGAGGACCCGGCGTGTCGCGTAGCCGGAGAATTGCCGGGGGCGGGAAGACTCGGGGTATGACTACCGAGCCACGGCAGGGCGAATCGGTGCCCACGCGGATCTGGGGCTGGCTGCGAGCGGCCGAACACGCGGTCCGGCCGAACTATGCCGGGGTGGTGGTGGCCGCCATCTTCTTCGCATGGTCGGTATCGCCCTCGCTGCTGCCGCGTGAGTGGATCTTCCAGGGGCTGGTGAGCGGGATCAGCGCGGTCATCGGCTACGGGGTGGGATGCGTACTGGATTGGGCGTTCCGCAAATGGGTGTGGCCGCGGCTGCCCGCCGCGTGGCGCGAGCGGGCGGGACGCTGGCAGCCCTCGGACCGGGCGCGGCAGATCATCAAGCTCGTCATCGTGGTGGGCGCGGCCGTCGGGGCTGCGGCGGTGCTGGCGCGCTCGGCCCGCTGGCAGCGCGACCTCGAGGTGCTGATGGGTATGGCTCCGACCAACACCTCGAGCTATCTGCGCACCGAACTCGTGGCGGCGGCGACGGTGGCGCTGGTGATCGGTGCGTATCGCGCGGTGCGATGGCTGTTCCGGCTGCTGATCCGGGTGCTCAATATCGATTGGCGGATTCCGCGCGGTATCGCGGTGCCGGGCGCGGTGGTGGTGATCGTGGTGCTTTCGGTGCTGCTGTTCCAGGGTGTGCTGGCGAAAGCCTTTTTCTCCGTGGCGAATTCGGCGTTCAGCGTGCGCAACAGCAATACCTCGCCGTCGGCGGTGCAACCGCAGTTGCCGGAGCGGTCGGGGAGTCCGCAATCGCTCGCGCCGTGGAATACCCTCGGCTCGGAGGGGCGCTGGTTCGTGTCCTATGCTCCGACCGCGCAGCGCATCGCCGAGGTGACGGGAAAGCCTGCGCGCGAACCGATTCGGGTGTACGCCGGGCTGGAATCGGCGAAGACCGAAGAGGACATCGCGAACCTGGTGGTCAAGGAACTCGATCGCACCAATGCCTGGGATCGTCAGGCGCTGGTGGTGGTGACGACCACCGGCACCGGCTGGGTGGATTCCACCACCGCCGCCTCCATCGAATACATGTACGGCGGGGACAGCGCGATCGCCGCGACGCAGTACTCGTATCTGCCGAGCGTGCTGTCATTCCTGTCGGATAAGGAGAAGGCCGCCAATGCCGGTCGGCTGGTGGTGCACGCGGTGCATGAGCGCTGGGCGCAACTGCCGCCGGACCATCGGCCCAAACTGCTGATCTACGGCGAGAGTCTGGGCTCGCAGGGCTCCGAGGCCGCGTTCACCGGACTCGATGACATTCGCACCCTGGTCGACGGCGTGCTCTGGGTCGGTCCGCCGAATTCGAATCGGCTCTGGACGCAGATCACCGAACGCCGTGATCCCGGCACCCCCGAAATCCTGCCCATCTACGCGGATGGCCTGGTGGTCCGCTTCGGTGCGACCGCCGCTGACCTCGAACGCCCGGACCGGCAATGGCTCTCGCCCCGCGTGGTCTACCTCCAGCACGCCTCGGACCCCATCGTCTGGTGGTCACCGGATCTGCTCTTCACGCAGCCCGATTGGCTGAAGGAACCCCGCGGTTCGGACGTCTCCAAATCCATCCGCTGGTGGCCCGTCGTCACCTTCTGGCAGATCAGCGCCGACCTGGCCCACGCCCAGAAGGTCCCGTCGGGCCACGGCCACCGCTACGGCACCACCGTCCTGGACGGCTGGGCCGCGGTAACCCAGCCCGCCGACTGGACCCCCGACCGCGTGCAGCGCATCCGCCAAGCCCTCGACGAAGACATCACCTGGGAGTACGCCCACAAATAATGCGAAGCGGTGTGGCATTTACCTGCCGCCGATTCCGTTGACCGGGACTTTTCGACTCGGCATAGTGTCGCGCGCCATAGCGTCGGGTGCAGGAACCACTGCACGAGGAGGAAACACCCGCATGACTAACAAGGTGCTCGATCGGGTTCGCGATCTGCTGCCCGCTATCCGGGAACGCGCGGTGCAGGCCGAAGAGCAGCGGCGGGTGCCCGACGCCAGCATTGCCGAACTCACCGAGGCCGGGGTGTTCCGCATGTTGCAGCCCAAGCGTTTCGGCGGCGATGAGGCCTCCCCGGTGGACTTCTATCAGGTGGTGCGCGCGGTCGCGACCGCCTGCCCGTCCACCGCGTGGGTGACCTCGGTGCTCGGCGCACACCCGTGGCAGCTGGCCCTGTTCGACGATCGCGCCCAGCAGGATGTCTGGGGCGTGGATCCCGATGTGCGGGTGTCGTCCTCCTACGCGCCGACCGGCAAGCTCACCGCCGTCGAGGGCGGGTTCGAGATGTCCGGCCGCTGGAGCTTCTCCTCGGGCTGCGATCACGCGCAGTGGGTGTTCCTCGGCGCGCTGCTGCCCACCGACAAGGGCATGGACTACTTCACGGTGCTGGTGCCGCGCACCGACTATGTCATCGACGATGTGTGGCAGGTGTCCGGCCTGTCCGGCACCGGCTCCAATGACATCGTCATCGAGAAGGCGTTCGTCCCGGCCTACCGTCTGTACTCCGCCACCGATCAGGCGAACCTGATCGGACCCGGCCAGGAGGTGAATACCGCTCCGCTGTACAAGATCTCGTTCGGCAGCGTGTTCTCCAACACCATCACCGCCCCCATCATCGGCGCGGCCGAGGGGGCGTACGAGGCGCATATCGAGCGTCAGCGTGAGCGCGTGCGGCTGTCCTACGGCGGCCAGAAGGTCTCCGACGATCCGTTCGCGCATGTGCGAATCGCCCGCGCCGCCAGCGAGATCGACGCCGCGATTCTCCAGATGGAGCGCAACACCACCGAACAGCTGCGCTATGCCGAAGCGGGCGAGGAGATTCCGTTCGAGGTGCGCCTGCGCGCCCGCCGCGATCAGGTGCGCGGCACCGAACGTGCCCTGGAGGCAATCGATCTGCTGTTCAAGAACTCCGGCGGCCACTCCATCAAGAAGCCGAATCCGATCGAGCGGCACTGGCGCGACGCGCACGCGGGCAGCGTGCACGCCATCAATGACGTGGAGCGCGCGCTGGCCATGTTCGGTAAGGGAGCGATGGGCCTCGAGGTCACGGATCGGATGCTGTAAATGACTCTGACCGTTGAGAATACCGAGCGCTGGGTCACCGTCGACGGGCATAAGCTGCGGTACCACGAGGCGGGCTCCGGCGCGCCCCTGGTACTGCTGCACGGCTCCGGCGCGGGCGTCTCGGGCTGGGCCAATTTCGGCGACAATCTGCCGATCCTGGCCGAACACTTCCGCTGCCTGATCCTGGATCAGCCCGGCTTCGGCGCGAGCGGCCGCCCGGAAGTGTACGAGCGCAACTACCTTCGCATCGCCGCCGACGCCGTGATCGGACTGCTCGATGAGCTCGGCATCGAAAAGGCGCATCTGCTCGGCAATTCCATGGGCGGCGGCGTGGCGGCCATGATCGCGCTGGATCATCCGGGCCGAGTGGATCGCGTCGTGCTCATGGCCCCCGGCGGCGTCGGGGTCAATGTGCTCGGACCCGAACCGTCCGAAGGCATTCGGCGGTTGATGGAGTTCAACGCCAACCCCACCGATGAGCGCGCCATGGGCTTCCTGCGCGCCATGGTCTTCAACGAGGCCACGCTCACCGAGGATCTCGTCGCCACCCGGCTGCAGGCGGCGGCCGATCCGAAGGGCCAGGCCGCCCTGCGCGATGCCTACGCCACCTTCTACAACCCGAAAATGGCTGAGCCGCTGCCATTGTGGGCACGACTGAAGTCCCTCCAGCACGAGGTGCTCATGCTGTGGGGCCGCGATGACCGCGTCACCCCCGTCGAGGGTTCGCTCTTCCCCGCCCGCCAGCTCCCCAATGCCGATCTGCGCATCTTCTCGCGCTGCGGTCACTGGGTGCAGGTGGAGCGCAAGGACGCCTTCGAACGCGCCGTGATCGATTTCCTGAACCACGGCCTGTAGTCACCCGCCATCGATTCTCGCGCCCGTCCCGATTCCGGGGCGGGCGCGAAGTCGTTCGCGAAAACCCGGTATCGCGTCGCCGGGACCGCCGGTAACGTCCCCTCATGACCTGGATCGCCCCGGATGTCGAACGCACCACCCAACTGCTCGTCGGCGATGAGCGCGCCGTACTGCAATCGCTGCTCGATCGCGGCCGCACCATTCTGCTGTGGAAATGCCAGGGCCTCAATGGAACCCAGCTCTCCGCGCGCAGCGTCGAACCCTCCACACTATCGCTGCTCGGCCTGCTCCGGCACCTGACCGAATGCGAGCGCGGCTGGTTCCGCATTCGCGCCGCCGGTGAACAGCTCGACTACCTCTACAGCTCCGAGACCAATCGGGACGGCGATTTCGACGATACCGATCCCGATGCCGCCGAAGCCGACTACAACCGCTTCCTGGAAGAGATCGACCTGTGCGACAAAGCGGTCGCCGACCTGCCGCTCGACTACACCGTGCCGCATCCCCGCACCGGCCTGGACATGTCCCTGCGCTGGATCTACCTGCATCTCATCGAGGAATACGGCCGTCATGACGGTCACGCGGACTTCCTGCGTGAACGCATCGACGGCGTGACCGGGTACTGATCGCGATTTCACCGGCCGTGTCCGAAACTGGAGGACAGCTTCGACGTCCCCTGTGAATCGCGCCGTCCGGTGCGATCAGCCGGAAAGGAACAGTCATGAAGTACATGATCTTGGCTTACGCCTCACAGCGGGACTACGACGGAATGGCGGGCGGAACCACCGAGACGCCGGCGTGGACGTCCGAGGAATTGGCGGCCATGACCGAATTCATGTCGGCGGCCAATCAGGAGCTGGCCGACTCCGGCGAACTGATCGAGACTCGCGGTCTCGCCGCACCGGTGCACACCCGGCGGGTGAGCAACGGTGACGGAGCTCCCTTCGTCACCGACGGTCCATACGCCGAAACGCAGGAGGTACTGGCCGGATACTGGATCGTGGAATGCGAAAGCTTGGACCGCGCAACGGAAATCGCGGTCCAGCTGGGTAAGTGCCCGGCCCCCGGACATCTCGCCGGTCGCGGCTACGCCGATGTCCGCCCGATCGTGGACGGCGCGACCGAACTGGTCTTCTGAATGACCTTCGTCCCCGATTCGGACCTGCGGCGGCTCACGCCGCAGGTCCTGGGCGCACTGGTACGCCGCTACGGCCATTTCGACACCGCCGAGGACGCGGTCCAGGAGGCGCTGCTGGCGGCGGCGACCAGATGGCCGAGCGAGGGCGTACCCGATGATCCGCGCGGTTGGCTCATCGCGGTCGGCGCGCGCAAGCTCACCGATCTGCTGCGCGCGGAACAGGCGCGCCGCCGCCGCGAGGACCGGGTCGCCCGCTGGGAACCGCCGCCGCGGGTCACCGATGGCACCCCGGTCGATGACACCCTGATCCTGCTGTACCTGTGCTGCCACCCCGCATTACCGCCCGTTTCCCAGGTGGCGTTGACGCTCCGCGCGGTGGGCGGCTTGACCACCACCGAGATCGCCCGGGCGTTCCTGGTGCAGGAGTCGGCCATGACCCGCCGCATCACCCGCGCCAAGGCGACCATCAAACAGAGCGGACTGCCGTTCGCCGCCCCGGCCGCCGCCGAGCGCCCGGACCGGCTCACCTCGGTCCTGCACGTGCTGTATCTGATCTTCACCGAGGGGTATGCCGCGACCACCGGCCCGGCGCTGCATCGCGTGGAGCTGTCGGCCGAGGCGATTCGCCTGGCGCGCATGGTTTTCCAACTGCTCCCGGAGGATGGAGAAGTGGCCGGGCTGCTCGCCCTGATGCTGCTCACCGATGCCCGTCGCGACGCTCGCACCGCGTCCGACGGCACCCCGGTCCCGATGGCGGAGCAGGACCGAACCCGTTGGGACGCAGCCGCTATCGCCGAAGGCATCGCACTGATCACCGCGGCTCTCCCGCGCGGTCCGGTGGGTCCCTATCAACTCCAGGCCGCCATCGCGGCCCTGCACGATGAGGCTCCCACCTACGATGCCACGGATTGGCCGCAGATCACCCTGCTGTACGAACAACTGCTGGCTCGCACCGACAACCCGGTCATCGCCCTGAATCACGCTGTCGCCGTGGCGATGTCCCGTGGACCGCGACAAGGATTGGACCTGCTCGACAAGCTTCGCTCCGACCCGCGCTTGGCGCAGGACCATCGCCTGCACGCCGCCCGCGCTCACCTGTTGAACCTGCTCGGCGATCCCGAGGCCGCGCGTGCGGCGTTCGGCAGGGCCGCGACGCTGACGACCAACCTGCCGCTACAGCGCTATCTGCGCGCACAGGCCACCGCGTGAACCATTGACCGAGGCATCGTGTCTCACTACTGTGAGTGGGACATCACGTCTCATGTGGAGCACATGCCGACTGGTAGGGAGCCCGGTTATGGCCGCCGATGTCGATTCCGCGATCCGTCCCTCGAGAATGCATCCACCGAAGTGGACCCCGGCCTTCATTCGATGGCACGGCACCCCGATCACCTGGCGGCAGTCCACCCGCCTGGCGCTGGGAATCCTGCCGCGGGTGCGCGATCACACCGTGCTCGACTACGTGGCGAGCCTGCCCGGTGCGGACGATGTCATGGTGGCGCGGGTGCCGTTCAAGAGATTCGTGGTGATCCGCAGTCCGGAACTGGCGCGGCAGATTCTGGTGACCAACCAGAACAATTACGCCAAGAGCCCGGAGTACGACATGCTGGCCGTCGCCTTCGGCCGCGGCCTCGTCACCGATATGAACGATGAACTGTGGCAGCGCAATCGGCGGCTGGTGGGTCCGATCTTCGGTAAGCGCAATGTGGACGGCTTCGCGCCGGTGATGGTGGCGGCCGCCCGGGACGCCGTGGCGCGTATTCGCGGTCTCACCGAGCAGACCGGGACCGTGGATGTGAATGCCGAAATGAACCGGCTCACACTGGATGTCACCGCCCGCACCATGTTCGGCACCGATATCACCGGGCCCATGTCGGAGGTGGTGCTGGCGCGGCTGCTCCGATTCTTCGGCCGCGGCTTCATGACCAATGCCAGTCATCCACTGCACAATTTCGCGGTCTGGCTGCACCGGCGCACCGGCCGGGACGGCGATGCCGCCAACTCGCGCTGGTCGATTCAGGTCATGCGGGCCGCCGGTTGGGTGATCGAACCGCGTGCCATGCGCGATCTGCGCCATGCCGAGAACGTGGTGGACGGCTTGATCGCCGCACATCGCGACGGGCGCATCGACCGCAAGGACAATCTGCTCGCGCTGCTCATGGACGCCGCCGATCCCGAAACCGGTTACCGCTACAGCGATCAGGAGATCCACGATGAGCTGATGACCTTCATCGGAGCCGGAATGGAAACCACCGCAACGGCTTTGACCTGGGTCTGGCAGCTGCTCGCGGAGAATCCGCGGGCGCGCGAACGGCTTTACGCCGAGGTCGACTCGGTGCTCGGCGATCGGCCCGCCACCGCCGCCGATCTGGAACGACTGCCGTGGACCCAGGCGGTCATCGCCGAAACCATGCGAATGCTGCCGCCGGTCATCGGCCTCGCCCGCACGGCGAAGGAGCGGGACACCCTCGCCGGATATTCGATCGAGCCCGGTACGACGGTCGCCATCGTCATTCACGGTGTGCACCACCACGAACGGGTGTGGGACCGGCCCGATGACTTCGATCCCGGCCGCTATCTGCCGGAAAACCTGGAGCGCGAACAGAAACGCGCCTCCATTCCCTTCGGTGCGGGTAAACGCATGTGCGTCGCATCGGGTTTCGCGAGTATGGAGGCGACCCTGGTGGTCGCGACCTTCGCACAGCACCTGCGATTCGAGGCCGTCTCGCCCGAACGGGTCCGCCGTCAGATCTCCTTCACCGGCGGTCCCGACGGTCCGCTGACCATGCGCCCGCGGTTCCGCGCGGAACCGGAATCCGCGAGCCGCGCCGTATAGTCGGGTCGTGGACCTGCCGATGGACCTGCGAAAACGCCGTAAGCAGTCGCATAAACGGCGCTGGAGCGAACACAATTCGACCCGGCAGACCCTGATCCTGCAAGCCGCCGTGGAGCTGATCGAGGAGCACGAGTCCGGCGCGGAGATCTCCATCCAGCAGATCGCCGAGCGCGCCGGACTGGCCCGCTCGGTGCTCTACCGCCAGTTCGACAATCGCGAGGATCTGGACGCCCGCATTCGCGAATTCATCCGGCAGCGCGCGATCGAACAGTTCGAATCCGCGATGGTCCTCGATCCCGCCAAGACCGTCGGGGAGACCCTGCTCGATCTCATGCGCACGGTGGTGGGCTGGGCCGCCGACCATCCCAAGCTCTACCGGTTCGAGCAGAGCGGACGGTTGCACGGTCACAGCGCACCGCAATCCGGCGCGGTCGTCGGCAGACAGCGGCTGGCCGAACTGGTGTGGCAGCGGTTCTCCACCGTGACCGCGGTGCTCGGTATCGATGTACGGCCCTTCCATCCGCTCGCGCACGGCGTCATCGGCCTGGTCGAGGGCGTCGTCAACCAATACATCGTCGCCCCGGGCGATTCCGGCCGCGCCGATCCGGAAGCCATCGCCGAACTCCTGGCCACCTCGGTATGGCACCTGTTCTCCGGCCATGCCGCCGACAATGGTTACCGCTTCGACCGCGATGCCAATGCCGCCGCACTGCTCGGCGGCCTGCTCGACACCGCCGCCGACGGAAAGCGTCCTCCCGCCGCGGAATCCGGCCGGTAGCGCCTCCCGCCGCGGACCTCTCGGGAACGGTAACTTGTGTCGATGACCGATGCGCCGCTCGACCATCCCGGCCCGGACCGCATCGGGCGGGTGGGCGCGCTGGCCTGGGTGTCGATCATCCAGTACTTCGTATTCCTGTTGGTGGTGCAGGCGCACTGGACGACCCCGTACAGCTGGATTCGCAATGCCATCAGCGATCTCGGGGCCGAGACCTGCTTTCATTCCGAATCTGTCGAGGCGTGGGTGTGCTCGCCGTGGCATCGGGTCGCCAACGTGTCCTGGGTGATCGCCGGTGCCTGTATGACGATCGGAGCGCTGGCCCTCTACCGCCTATTTCCGCGAAACCGGCTGTCTCACATCGGGTCTGGTCTCTATGGCGTGGCCGGTATCGGATTGATCGTGGTGGGGTTGAACCCCGAGGACGCCAATTCGCACCTGCACGGAATCGGCGCGGTCATCGCCATCGCCGGTGGCATCGCCGCCATGCTGTGCCTGTCGATCGCACTGCGCCGCGCCGGGCAGTGGCCGCCGGTGGCCCGGACCGGGATCGTGCTCGGGGTGGCGGCCACCTGCGGATTCATCGTGATGGCCGCGCGGGTCGGCGGACCCGCGCTGTTCGGCCTGTGGGAACGCATCGCCGCGTTCCCGGTGCTCATCTGGCTCATCCTGTGCGGCGGGTACATCCTGGTCGGCTCGCGCAGCGCGGTCGCCATTCCCGAATGACGGTGCGGCTCAACCCAGAATGAGCGCGGCCGCGTGCTCGCCGATCATCATGGTGGAGGCATTGGTATTGCCGCCGACGATGCTCGGCATGATCGAGGCGTCCGCGACCCGCAGCCCTTCCACCCCGCGCACCCGCAGCGTCGGGTCCACCACCGCGCGTTCGTCCACGCCCATGCGGCAGGTGCCGACGGGGTGGTAGACGGTGGTCGCCCGGTTCGGGACCTCGGCGGCCAGTTCGGCGCGGCCGGGATACTTTGTGCCGGGCTCGATTTCGGTGTCGACCAGGCCGTCGAGTGATTTCGCGGCCATGATTTCGCGGATCAACTCCATGCCGTGCACCAGCGTGTCGAGGTCGCGCTGTTCGGCGAGATAGTTGGGGTCGATGGCGGGCGCGGCGGCTGGGTCGGCCGAGGTCAGCCGTAGCGTGCCCCGACTCTGCGGGTAGATCAGCGTCGACATGATGGTCAGCGACCGGCGCGGGTCCGGGGTGTGCCGGATCGGGGCATCCTGATTCGGGCCGGGGTAACTCCAGGGGAGTACGTGCAATTGGAGATCGGGCACCTCGGCCGCATACGGGGTGCGCAGGAACGCGACCACCTCGAACACGCTGCGTGCGAGCCAGGTGCTGTTGTTGCGCAATGACTCTCGCAGCAGTGCACTGGCGAAGTAGCCGGGCGACGACCGCCGCACGGCGGTGGGCATGGCGAAGGTCATCGGCACGAACAGGTGATCGTGCAGGTTATCGCCCACCGGCAGATCGGCGACGACATCGATATCGAAGGCGCGAAGGTGATCTGCGGGGCCGATGCCCGAGAGCATGAGCAGTTGGGCCGAGCCGAAAGTGCCCGCGCTGACGATCACTTCGCGCTCGGCCCGCAGTGTCTCGGTGCCGCGCTTGGTGCGGACCTGTACGCCGATGGCCCGTCCGTTCTCGATCAGAATGCGTTCGACCTGTGTATTCGGCAGCACCGTAAGGTTTTTCGGCCGATCGTCGAGATATCCGACGGCGGTGCTGGAACGCAGCCCGTTGCTATTGCTCTGCTGGAAGAGCGAAACGCCCTCCTGCTCCGCGCCGTTGTAGTCGGGATTGACCGCCGCACCGGTGGTTTCGGTCAGCGCACCCATGAACGCCTCGGACGCGCCCGTCAGCTCGCGCGCCCGAATCACCTTGATGGGACCGGATTCCCCGCGGAATTCGTTCGCACCGTCCTCGAACGATTCGAACTTCTTGAAGCTCGGCAGCACATCGTCATACGCCCAGCCGGTATTGCCCTCGGCGGCCCAGTCGTCGAAATTGCGCCGATTCCCGCGCACGAAGACCATGCCGTTGACCGAGCTGGAACCGCCGACGACCTTGCCGTGCGTCTGCGGTACGCGCCGCCCGAGCGCGTGCTTCTGCTCGACGGTGTAGTGCCCCCAGTCGATGATCTTCTTCAACTGCGGTACGGCGTGCATCGGCCCGATCATCCCGGGCTTGCGCACCAGCCTGGTGTTATCCCGCCGTCCCGCCTCGATCAGCGTGACATTCGCCCCGGTATCGGCCAGCCTGCGCGCGATAATCGCTCCCGCACTGCCGGAACCGATGATGATGTAGTCCGCCGTCGCCACGATCAGCCCTTCTGTCAACACACTCCACGCCGCGCCCCTGCGGCGAAACTGGAACGTGTTGCGAAGCTACTCCGAAAACGGCCGCGTGGTAACCCGTTTCAAGGTCAGAGATCGTGTTCGTGCGCCCAGGCCGCCACCTGGGTGCGGGAGGTGAAGCCCAGTTTGGTGAGGATGTGCTCGACGTGGGTTTCGGCGGTGCGGATGGAGATGACCAGGTCGGCGGCAATGCGCTTATTGCTGTGCCCGGCGGCCACCAGGCGCGCCACATCCTTTTCGCGGCGGGTCAGCACGTTCGTCTCCGACACCGCGGCGGGGGTTTTGCGGGGTGCGCGCTTGGGTGCGGCGGGTTCGGGTTGTGCGGAGACGACGGTGCGGCCGAGGGCGTAGTCGATGGCCTCGGGCAGCGGCATATTCGCGCCGGAGCCGAAGGCGGCGCGGAAGGCGTCCTCGCCGAGGGCGTCTCGGACCTTGAGTCGTTCCTTATCGCCGACGGCGACCGTGATGGTGTGCGCCAAGCGAATGGTGCTGCGCTGCAAGGATTCCGCCGCGCCGAGCAACCGGGCGGCGCGGGCGTAGTCACCATTGGCCGAGACGGTCCAGGCCAGCCCTTCGAAAGCGGAGGAGAGCCAGACGCAGCGGTCGAACAGGGCCAGCTGTTCGATCGCGCGGCCGTGGAATTCGGCCGAGGCCGTCAGATCGCCGAGCCGCCAGTGGTCGATGCCGACGGTCCACAGGGCCAGGCCGCCCAGCAGGTGTGAGCCGCTGGCGGTGGTCAGCTCCAGGAAACGGTTCGCCAGTTCGGTGCGGCCGGGGGCGTCCAGCACCATGGCGCACATGAAAGCGAAGGCGTGACTGTCCATTTCGATCGCCTGCTGATTGGTCTCGACCGCCAATTCGATGGCGGTGCGGCCCAATTCCAGCGAGCGCTGGCGGTCGCCCTCGGCGAAGGCGAGCAGCGAGCGGTCCAGCGCCGCCTCCGCCATGATCTCCGAACCCTCCAGCGTGGCAGCCAATTCCAGGCATTCCTGCACCAGGCGCGCGGCGGAGACCTGATCGCCGAGCAGGGCGGCCAGCGATGCGGCCGAGGACAATGCCTTGGCGCGTTCGGCGGTGGGCTCCGGATTGCGTTCCAGGGCTTCGGTGAGCCAGCGGTAGCCCTCGGACAGGAAGCGATTGTGCTCCCAGAACGGCCGCAGCACGGTCACCGTGGCAATGGTCTCGAGCGGTTCGTCCTCGAGCCCGGAGCGCAGCGCCGCACGGAGATTCGCGTGTTCGCGGGTGAGTTCGCGGAACCACTGCACATCGTCGGCGGTCCAGTACGCGGTCTGCCCGCGCAGGGCCAGATCCCGGTAGTGCGCGCGATGGCGGGCGCGCACGGCGTGGATATCGCCGCGTTCCAGCAGCCGGTCGGCCGCGAACTGGCGGATCGGCTCCAGCATGGAATAGCGCGCCACATCACCGTCATAGCGTTGCGCGACAACGGATTTGTCGACCAGTCCGGTGAGTGCGTCGATCAGCGAACCCCGGCCGAGATCGCAGACCGCCTCCGCCGCCTCGATATCGAATCCGCCCGCGAAGACCGAAAGCTGTTCCCACAGCGACTGTTCGGCGGGTGTGCAGAGGTTGTAGCTCCACCGGATCGCGCCCTCGATGGTCTGCTGCCGTTCGGGCGCGGTGCGCGGTCCGGCGCTGAGCAGTCCCATGGTGTCGTCCAGCCGGTGCAGGATCTGCTCCGGGGTGAACATGCGCAGGCGCAGCGCCGCCAATTCCAGGGCGAGCGGCATACCTTCGAGCCGCCGGCAGATCTCGGCCAGCACTTCCCGATTGCCCGGTGTCGCTTTGAATTCCGGATTCGCGGCACTGGCGCGCTCGATGAACAGTTGCAGCGCGTCGCTCTCATCCCCGGTATCGGCTTCGGGAATGGTGAGCGGCGGCACCGGCATCACCTGTTCGCCGGGAATGCCCAGCACTTCGCGGCTGGTGGCCAGCACCCGCACATCCGGGGTGGTGGCGATGATCCGCCCGACCAGCGCCGCGCACGCCTCGATGAGATGCTCGCAATTGTCCAGAATCAGCAGCAGTCGCTTATCGGCGAGGAATTCGGTGAGCCGAGGCAGCGGGGCGGTGGACTCATCGCGCAGGTTCAGCGCCTCGGCCACGCTGAGGGTGACCAGGTTCGGATCGTGCAGGTCGGCGAGCTCGACCAGCCACACCCCATCGGGGAACGCGCGCGCGACCAACTGCCCGATCTGCCGGGACAACCGGGTCTTGCCCATACCGCCGGGACCGAGCAGGGTCAGCACCCGGGTGGTGGGCAGTAGCCGTTTGGCGGTAGCCAGCTCGTCGCGGCGGCCCACAAAGGAAGTCACCTCGGCAGGGAGGTTTCCATTGACACGCCGCGCCATGAGCTCCAACCTATGTGATCTGTCACGCTCCCTGCTACCACCGGGGCATAAACGCAGTTCGCGTCGTCTGGTAAGTGTTTGTCAAGCGCTGTTGCGGACCCGGCTAGACTGCGTTGGTGCCGCCGAAATCGCGTCGCGCCAAGCTCGCCGATGTGCACGCTCTCGCCGAGGGCATGCCGCACGTGACCACCGTGCGGGGGCCGGTCGCGGACAATCCGGTCTATCAGGTGGGCGGGAAATCCTTCATCTTCTTCCGCACACCGCGACCCGATGCCGTCGATCCGGAGACCGGCGAGCGCTATCCGGACGTCATCGTCTTCTGGGTGCCGTCCGAATCCGATAAACAGGCCATGGTCCAGGACCCGGAGTCGCCGTTCTTCACCACACCACATTTCAACGGGCATCTCTCGGTGCTGGTGCGTTCCTCCCGGCTGGGTGAGCTGAGCCTGGCCGAGCTCACCGAGGTGATTCAGGACGCCTGGCTCTCCCGCGCCTCGCCCACTCGCGCGCGCAAGTGGCTCGCCGAGCATTCCTAGCATTTCGTTTACGGCGCAGTGGTTTTCACCGGCGTCAGGGCGGTGCGTAGCGCGTCGAGGATCTGGGCGCGGCCGACGCGTCCCTCCCGGGTGGGCGTGAGCGGGTAGACGTGCACCAGTCCCGCGCCCTCGTGGTACTCGACCTCGACGCCCGCCAGGCGGGCCTTGTCGACCAGCAGCCGGGTATCGGGCAGCACGATGTCGCGGGTGCCGCTGAACACCGTCAGCGGCCCCAGCCCGCGCATCTCACCGAGCAGGGGACTGACCCGCGGATCGGTCAGCGGCAGCTCACCGCGCCACAGGTCGATGAATACCCGGGTGCCCTCCTTGCCCAGCCACGGATCATCGGGCAGCACCACATCGATATCCGGATTGCTCAGCGACAGTTCCAGGGCGGGGGAGATCAATACCGTGCGCGGCAGCACCACCTGATGCTCGTCCCGCAGCACCTGCGCCGCGGACAGTGCGATCTGCCCGCCCGCGGAATCACCGGCCAGGCAGACCTCTCCGTACCGGGACCTGTTGTCCAGCACCAGTTTCGCGACCGCCTCGATCACCTGTCCGGCGGTGCCGAACGGCACCAGCGGATAGATCGGCACGGTCACCGTGGTGCCCGCCTCGGCGGCGATATCGGCGGCCAGCTGCCAATGCTGCGGTGCGATCTCATTGACCCACGCGCCGCCGTGCATATAGACCACGTTTCCGCGCGGCCGCCCGGTGCGCGGAATGATCGTGTAGATCGGCCAGCCCCGGCTGTGATCCACCGACACCACCACATCCGAGCGCAGCCGTCGCGGCGGACCGTAGGTCTTGGGCCGCAGACTCCGCTCGCGCAGATGCTTGCGCGCGGGCTCGACGGTGAGGAATGGCCGATTCGCGCGAATAACGCGCAGGTAGGCGGGAACTACCCGGCGGCTCAGAAAGCTCGCCCGAGATGCGTGGAACGCCGTCATGCGGCGACCATACCGTCGCGGGGGCTATGCCGGAGGCACCTTCATTTCACTCACCAGCCAACGGCCGTCCGCCTGCTCGTCGAGCTGGGCCAGCGCGGACATGGAAGTCGAGTGCGTCTCATTGGCGATGCTGGCCACCGTCTGGTTCACGAACACCAGCACCTCGGCGTGGTGCGCGGCCAAGCTGGTGAGCCCGCAGCGCGTCTCACCCGGCTTGCTCCGCGTTTGCGCCTGGGTCAGGAACGATCGCAGCGACGGCCAGTTCTGGATGAACGTCTGCCGCCAGTCCCCGGTGGAAACGTCCAGCATGGCCGCGCGGTATTTGTCGAGATCGGTGAAGTCATAGGTCGCCATCTGCACCGCGAACTCACACGCCGCCCGCCGCGCCTTCTCCCGCCGGTCCGCCGCCGCGTTCAGATCCGAGACATCCTGCCGCAGTTGCTCTTCGGTGTCCGCGCCGCGCCGCGCCGACTGATGCTCCCCGGAATACAGCAGCAATAACCCGATGGCCGCCGCCACACAGATCAGCGCCAACCCGGCCGATATCCACGACACCGCCACCGGCGACCGCAATCCCCGATTCCGCCGCGGCCCCGGTGCCTGCGGGCCGTACCCCGGCATCGACATGGCAGTTCTCCTCGTCATGACCCTGCCGAGATGCTATCCCGCCCGCACCGGCGATAGCGGCCGCGGCGGGGAACAGCCTGTGCCGCTTACTTGGCGACCGGAGTCATATCGCTCACCAGCCAGCGGCCGTCGGGCTGCTGCCGCAGCGACACCGTCATCGGAATGACGTTAGTGACCGGATTCGGGTTGACGTTATTGGTGACGGTCTGCTTGGTCACCACCAGCACATCGGCCGTGCTGGCCGTCAGTACCATTGTCCCGCAGTGGATCTCGGTCGATGTACTGCGGGTCTGCGCGGAGGTCATGACGTCGCGCAGCGAGGCGCTGCTGTCGTCGAAGGTCTTGCGCCACGAATCGGTCGAGCCGTTGTCGACATCCCGGAAGTAGCTATCCAGGTCGGTGAACGAATAATTGCCCATCACCGACAGGAAGTGACATGCGGCCTGCTGGGCGGTATCGCGCCGGTCGGGCACGGCGGTGAGCGCGGAGATCTTGGTGTCGCGATCGGACACCTGGCCCTGGAGATCCGAAACTTTGTCGCGCTCACCGCTGTACAGCACGGAGGCCGTGATCGCTCCGGCCAGGAACAGCACCGCGAACACCCCGGCGATGATCGCGACGACGAACGCGGTCCTGGAGCGTTTCGGCGCGGTCGGAAACGGCTGCTGCGGAATTGGATACTGCGCCGGTGGTACCGGAGACTGCGACACGTGCTCCCCCTCGTGGTGACTGTGCCGAGATGCTAACCCGCGGCGTCGATTTGCTCGAGGTGGTGGCTCATGCGGTCGCGTTTGGTGCGCAGGTAGTGCACGTTGTGTTCGGTGGGCTGGGTCTGTAGGGGGATGCGGGCCGTTACCAGGATGCCGTGGGTTTCCAGGCCGGATTGTTTGGCGGGGTTATTGCTCATGAGCAGGACCGATCGCACGTTCAGGTCGGTGAGGATGCGGGCGGCCGCGCCGTATTCGCGGGCGTCGATGGGCAGGCCGAGCTGGACATTGGCATCCACGGTGTCCGCGCCCTGATCCTGAAGTTCGTAGGCGCGCAACTTGTTCAGCAGTCCGATGCCCCGGCCCTCCTGGCCGCGCAGGTAGACGATGAGGCCCCGGCCCGCAGCGGCCACCGCCTCCAGGGCCGCGTCGAGTTGTTCACCGCAGTCACAGCGGCGGGAGCCGAAGGCGTCGCCGGTGAGGCATTCCGAATGCACCCGGACCATGGTGTCGTCCCCGGCGGGATCGCCGTACACGAGCGCCAAATGCTCTGTGCCGGAATGCTCGTCGGCATAGCCGACCACCCGGAAATCGCCGAAGCGGGTGGGCAGGCGGGTCTCGACCACGCGGGAGACGCCGTTCTCCAGACTCTTCCGGTGGGCGATCAGGTCGGCGATGGAGATGATCGGGATGCCGTGCTCGCGCGACATGATCAGCAGCTCCGGCAGTCTCGCCATCGAGCCGTCGTCATTGACGACCTCGGCGATGACACCGGCGGGCCGCAACCCCGCCAGCCGCATCAGGTCGACAGCGGCTTCGGTATGACCCGGGCGGCCCAGCACCCCAAGGGGATTCGCGCGCAGCGGGAACACGTGACCCGGTCGCGACAGTTCCTCGGGTGTGGTGCGGGGATCGGCGAGCACCCGCATGGTGCGGGCGCGGTCTGCGGCCGAAATCCCGGTGCTCACACCGGAAATCGCGTCCACGGACACGGTGTACGCGGTCCCCTTGGGATCCTGATTGACCGCCGTCATGGGCGGCAGCTGCAACCGATCGAGATCCTCGCCCGCCATCGGCACGCACACCACACCGCTGGTGTGGCGCACCAGGAAGCCGATGTTCTCCGGCGTCGCGAATTCGGCCGCGAGGATGAGATCGCCTTCGTTCTCGCGATCCTCGTCATCCACCACGAGCACCATGCCCCCGGCGGCGATGGTGGCCACCGCGGTCACAATGGCATCGAGTTCACCGGTCATCGTCGACCACCTCTCTGTTATGCCTAATAGAAATATGCGGGGCGCGGAACAGCGAGGTGGGGTCCCGGTCACCGGATGGCAATACCGCCCGAAGACAAAAAATATGGCCCGGAGGCAGAAGCCTCCGGGCCATACAACCGGCCGCGAATCAGTGCGCGGTACCGCCCGTTGCGGGGGAGCGACCGGCCTTCATGATGATCGCGCCGACCAGCGCGAGCGCCGAGGTGGCCGCGATCACGTAGAAGCTGATCTCATATCCCTTGTCGGCGAACAACATCGGGATTTCCTTGGTGACCGTGGGCGCGCCCATCACCGTCACATCCGCCTTCACCGGATTGGCGTTGAGGAAGGCGGTGGCGACCGCCAGACCCAGGGCCGCGCCCATGGCCTGCATGACGCCGAGCATGCCCGCGCTGATGCCCTGCTGTTCCGCGGGCACCGCCTCGACCATGAGATTCGGTGTGGCCGCGTAGTAGAGGCCGAACGCGATACCGAATACCGCGCTGATCGCGGCCTGCATACCCCAGCCGTGCGAGGTCGCGCCGTAGGCCAGCGCCGCTCCGACGAAGATCACCAGTGCGAACACCAGCGGCTGCCGTCCACCCGAACGCCGGATCCACAGACCGCCGAGGAAGCCGAACAGCATGGCGATCAGGGATTGCGCGAGGGTGATGTGCGTGGCGAACTTCAGCAGGCTGAACCCGTCACCGTACGAGTAGCCCGGCTGCAGTTGCACATCCACCATATTCGGCGGCAACTGTGAGTAGACGGCCTCCGGCGGCACCTTCACCGCACCCGGCGGCAGTTCCACACCCGGCGGCAGCGCGGCCTTGGCCTGCGCTTCGGCCTGCGCCTGCGCCTGTGCCAGCGCACCGGCCTTGACCTGATCCCAGGTGGCGGTCTTGACCTGCTCGACAACCTCCGCCGACGGCGGGGACTGCGTCATATAACCGGTCGCGTAGGACTGGTAGCCGATCATGAACGAGGCCAGCAGCGCGATGAACAGCAGCACGCTCACGCGCGGGGTGAACAGCAGCTTCATATCCATGATCGGCTGCGAGACACGCTTTTCCACGATCGGGAACAGCGCCAGCAGCGCGAGGCCGCCGATCAGCCAGGCCAGCGAGGTCGGCTTGCTCCAGCCCCACTGCTGCCCGTTGTCCAGGTAGATCAGGGTGAGCACCAGACCCGCGCCGAGCAGGGTCGCACCGGCCAGGTCGAGCTTCTGCGGCACCCGCAGCTTGGACTCCGGCACGATCGCGATCACCAGCGGAATCATCACGACGGTGAAGGCGAACAGGAACCAGAAGATGGCGCGCCAGCTGTGGCTCTCCACGATCCAGCCGCCGATCAGCGGTCCGGCCAGCGCGGAAACGCCGAGGCCGGTGGAGGCGACACCGAGGCCGACCGGAACCAGCTTGCGCGGCATCAGGTCTCGAATGAGGCCGTACGAGATGACCGCCGTCGCAATGGCGGTGGCCTGCAGGCCGCGGCCGATCAGGAACAGGCCCCAGTTGCTGGTGACGGCGCAGATGGCGCAGCCGATCATGAACAGCACACCGCAGACCAGGAACATCCGCTTCTTGCCGACGATGTCGGAGAGCTTGCCGATGATCGGCGAGGTGGCGGCGCCGACGACGCCGAAGATGATGATGGCCCAGTTGATGTTCGCGCCATGGCTTGGGAACGTCGGTGCGATTTGGCGCAGCGCGGCCGAGACCATCACGTACTGCATGGGCGCGACCTCGGTGAACAGCACGATCACCGCGAGGACGGAGAAAATCCGAAGCTTTGACGCACCGTCGAGGCGACCGGTGTCGTCGATGGTGCCGGTGGGCACCTCAGGGGCGACGGAGGTGGACATATTGCGTCCTCCAGTGGGTAGGTAACACGATTGGTGAACCGTGTCACAGCCCGGGGCCGCCGCCTATGGACTAATCCGCTCAGTGGGAATTCTTCGAATTCTCTCTACCAGTGGCTTTCTTACGGCTACGCTGCTTCGCCAGCTTGTCCAGATCGGTCAGCAGGTCCTGCGCGAATTCGCGTTCGGCCTCGTAATGGCGTACGCACCACCGCAGTACCGCGCTCGGGTACGCCCACTCCGGATTGGCGTCCGCGCCGTCCGCGTCGATCTGCGCGCGGCGCTGCATCTTCTCCGCGTAATCGATGTGCTGGGTGAGGATTTCGCGCATGCGATCGGGTTCGGCGAGATGGCCCAGCCAAGCCCGCAGCATCACACTGTGTTTGAGCACCGGGGCTTCGACGGGGGAGTGATTCACCCAGTGCGAGGCCGCTTCCCGGCCGCTGTCGGTAATGGCGTACATGCGTTTGCCGCGCATGCCGTCCTCGGAGACCACGGTGCGCGAGGTGGCGTAACCGTGCTTCTCCAATCGTTTGAGTTCGGCGTAGATCTGACTGAACGACGGACTCCAGTAGAAGAACTGCAGGGACCAGTCCGCCCACTTCTTGAGGTCGTAACCGGAGAGTTCATCGGCGTGCGAGAGCATGCCGAGTACCGCCCAGGCCGTGGTCGGCAGCTCCGGAATCGCCTGCGGCTCTTCGCCGTTGGTGCCGTGCGCCGCGCCATCGGTCATGGATGAAGGGAATCGCCCCCGCATAGGACTGCCTTTTCTGTGCAAGGAAAGGAAGAGGAACCGATCGGATCAGCGCCAGTGCGCGCGACGCGGGAACAGCGTGCGCCCGGCCTCGTGCGCGACCTCGAGCACGACGCGGGCCAGCCGGTCATAGCTCATACCGTCGGCGCGACCCGAGAGCGACAGTGCGGCGGGCGCGGTGCCCCGGCCGCGCAGTGGCGCTGCGACACAGGCGATTCCGACCACGGCCTCTTCGCGATCGATGGCGACGCCCTGGCGCATGCGGATCTGCGCGAGTTCGCGCGAGAGCGCCTCGGGCTCGCAGATGGTGCGCGGGGTCAGGCGGGGCAGCCGGTTGCGCAGGGCGGCCTCGGCGATATTGGGCTCGAGACAGGCGAGCATGGCCTTGCCGACACCGGTGGCGTGCGCGGGCATGCGGCCGCCGAGCCGGGTGGGCAGGCTGGCGGCGAAGCGGCCGCCGGCCTTGTCCAGGTAGACCACATCGCGACCGTCGAGCACCGCGAGGTGGCCGACCATGCCGGTGCGCTGGCTCAACTCGTGCAGCAGCGGGCTGACGGCATCGCGAATCTCATTGTGGTCGGCGGTGAGTCCGCCGAGTTCGAGGGCGCGCATGCCCAGGCGGTAACCGCCGGAGGTGTGCGCGAGCCAGCGCAGCTTGATCATCTGATCGAGGATGCGGTGCACGGTCGAACGCGGCAGACCGGTGCGCTCGACCAGGCCGAGCAGGGTGAGCGTGGGGGTGGAGGCGTCGAATGCGTCCAGAATGAGCGTCATCCGCTCGATCATCGAGACCGGAACCTCGGCGCCGGAGTTACGAGACTCCTTGGCGCGCACGGGCGAGTGAGTGTTTCGCGCTTCCGCCGAGGGGAGCATGGCGACGGACATTTGAGCCTCCGTTGGTGCAGACATCCAGTCTAGGGATATGCCGATTAGGTATGTATCGAGTTCGGACCTTGTGCTACCCATCACAGTGCCTTGGGCCACACCGGAGGGAATCGGGAGAACTACGTAGCTTTTGTCCCGTTCTACGGATTCATGTCTCGGTGACCGAACCCCGATATTGACGCCTCCCCGCGCTGACCTGCTGTTATGACTGGCAGCCATATTTCGAACCGAAATAAGAGGGAGTCACCGTGGAACCGGTGCTGGAGGTGGATCGAGTGTCTACGGAGATCGATCCGGCCGCGTTCAAAGCAGTGCTCGGGCGCTTCGCCTCGGGGGTCACTGTGATTACCGCCATTGACGGAGGCGAGCCGGTTGGCTTCGCATGCCAGTCCTTCGCATCGCTGTCCATCGATCCGCCGCTGGTGAGTTTCTTCCCCGCGCGCACCTCGAGCACCTGGCCGCGCATTCGCCGCGCCGGGCGCTTCACCGTCAACATCCTGGCCGACCACCAGGATCAGATCTGCCGCCAGCTCGGTCGTCCCGGCGCGGACAAGTTCGACGGGGTCGAGTGGATTGCCTCGCGGAACGGTTCACCGCTGCTGACCGGTGCGCTGGCAACCATCGATTGCGAACTCCACGATGAGGTCGACGGCGGTGACCACACCGTGGTCATTGCCCGCGTGACCGGTCTGAACGAGCATTCCGAGGCCACCCCGCTGCTCTTCTACCGCGCGGCCTTCGGTCGTCTCGCACACCAGTAGCAACCTCCCGGCCAGTGGGACAGCCATTGTCACCGGCGTCACATCGGCCGCAACCATCAATACAAGGCAAGGGAGAGGAATTCACATGACCACCACTGACGGTGCCACGGAAGTGCGAGTGATCGACGCGGGCGCACCGCCCACCCGATTCGCGCGCGGCTGGCACTGCCTGGGGCTGGCCGACTCCTTCCGGGACGGAAAGCCGCACGCCATCAAGGCATTCGGCACCGAGATCGTGGTGTTCGCGGCCGAGGACGGCAGCCTGAACGTGCTCAATGCCTACTGCCCGCATATGGGCGGCAATCTGGCCGACGGCACCGTCAAGGGTGATTCGCTGGCCTGCCCGTTCCACGATTGGCGCTGGAACGGTAAGGGCAAGTGCACCGGCATTCCGTACGCGCGCCGGGTTCCGCCGCTGGCCCGCACCAAGGCGTGGCCGACCATGGTCGAGAACAAGCAGCTCTTCGTGTGGAACGACCCGGAGGGCAAGCAGCCCCCGGCCGAGGTCGCCATCCCGCGTATCGACGCCGCGTTCGACGAGCAGTGGACCGACTGGACCTGGAATTCGATGATCGTGGACGCCAACTGTCGCGAGGTCATCGACAACGTCGTGGATATGGCGCACTTCTTCTATGTGCACTACGGGTTCCCGACGTTCTTCAAGAATGTCTTCGAGGGTCATACCGCCAGTCAGTACATGACCTCGGTCTCGCGCGAGGACATGATGGGCGCGACCGCTAAGGCATTGGGCGGCAAGAACGTTCTGCAGTCCGAGGCCGCGTACTACGGCCCCTCCTACATGATCGATTACCTCAAGAGCGAGAGCGCCAACGGCCTCGTCGTCGAGGGCTACCTGATCAACTGCCACTACCCGATCAACGAGAACCAGTTCGTGCTCATGTACGGCGCGATCGCCAAGAAGCCCTCCGGCGTCTCGCCCGAGCAGGCCGATGAGATCGCCGAGAAGTTCGTCGGCGGGCTCGGCAAGGGCTTCGAACAGGACGCGAATATCTGGAAGCGCAAGTCGCGCATCAACAATCCGCTGCTGTGCGAGGAGGACGGGCCGGTCTACCAGCTGCGTCGCTGGTACGAGCAGTTCTACACCGATGCCGCGGCCGTCACCGAGGAGATGACCACCCGCTTCGAATTCGAGGTGGACACCACCCGCGCGGTCACCGCCTGGGAGGCCGAAGTCGCGGACAACCTGGCCAAGCGTGCCGCCGCCGAAGCAACGCCTGAAAGGCCCTGCCATGGATAAGGTTTCGTGCCGGTCCTGCGGGACCTGCGTGCTGGTGGAGAAATTCAGCCCCCAGCACACCAGCGTGCAATGGAACAACGCCGCCGTGGCGGCCTGCACGGAGCTCTCCACCACCGGCCTGAGGTCGCACACCTGCCACGCCCTGCGCGACAGCATCGACGCGGCGGTGGCGGCGGGCGAGCTGGGTTCGAGCACCCGCGATGTGGATGTGCTGACCCGCGGCCGGACCTTGGCCTGATCGAAATACACAGCACAGGAATGGAACTGGCGATGACCGTGACCGACATCGAACCGGATACGACCGAGCTCGAGGCCGAGTTGGAGACAGCGCAACAGGCCGGTGGCATCGCGTCGGTGCGGATCGTGCGCGTGGTGCGGGAGACCGACGACGCGGTGTCGCTGGAGCTCACGCCGGATGACGCCCATGCGGGGCGGTTCGGGTACAAGCCGGGGCAGTTCCTGACGCTGCGCATTCCGAGCGAGCTGACCGGGTCGGTGAGCCGGTGCTATTCGCTGTCCAGTGCGCCGCACGAGGATGGGCCGCTCAAGGTCACCGTCAAGCGGACGATCGACGGCTACGGCTCGAACTGGTTGTGTGACAACGCTGTCGAGGGCATGTCCCTCGAGGTGCTGCCACCCGCCGGACTGTTCACGCCCGGTTCGCTGGATATCGATCTGCTGCTGTTCGGCGGTGGCAGCGGTATCACCCCGGTGCTGTCCATCCTGAAATCCGCACTGGCGCAGGGCACCGGACACATCACGCTGGTCTACGCCAACCAGCATGAGAACTCGGTGATCTTCGCCGCTGAACTGGCGGAACTGGCTGCCGCGCACCCGGATCGGCTGCTGGTGCTGCACTGGTTGCAATCGGTGCAGGGCCTGCCCACGGTGGAACTGCTTGCCGCGCTGGTCAAGCCGTGGGCCGGGCGTGAGGCGTTCGTCTGCGGACCCGCGCCGTTCATGGACGCGGTGAGCGCCGCCATGACCTCGCTCGGCGCGGATCGCAAGCGCGTGCATTCGGAGAAATTCGTCTCGCTGTCCGGCAATCCCTTCGAAACCGACGGCACCGCCGTCGATATCGACGCCGCCGCGGCCGATGGTGACAATGCGACCGTCAAAGTCGAACTCGACGGTGAAAACCACGAATTCACCTGGCCGCGCAAGCAGACACTGTTGGATGTGCTGCTCGCCAAGGGCTTGGAAGCACCTTTCTCCTGTAAGGAAGGCGCGTGCAGCGCGTGCGTGTGCCGAGTGGTCTCCGGCGAAGTCACCATGCGGCGCAATGAAGTGCTCGAAGACGCCGATCTGGAAGACGGCTATGTGCTGGCCTGCCAGGCGGTTCCGGTGACCGACGACGTTTCCGTCACCTATTCCTGAGATATCGAGGAGTACAAACATGGCTGCTTTCAGCTCTCTCGGCTACGTGCGGGCCCGCATCGCGGATGTGCAGGCGTGGCGCGAATTCGCGTTCGACACCATCGGTTTCGCCGAAGGCACCGGACCCAATCCGGAGTCGATCTACCTGCGCACCGATGAGCACACCTACCGCCTGGAATTGGTGCCCGGCGAGCGCGATGAGGTCATCGCGGTCGGCTGGCAGGTCGCGGACACCCGCTCGCTCGCCCTGGTGCGCGAAACCCTGGAGAAGGCCGGAATCGCCGTCGCCACACTGAGTGTCGAGGATGCCGCGAACCGGCACGTCGAGGAGGCCATCAGCTTCGTCGATCCGTCCGGCTTCACCATCGAGGTCTTCCACGGCCCGCTGCTCGATCACACCCCGGTGCTGACCAAGCACGGCGCGCGTTTCATCAACGGTGATCTGGGCCTGGGGCATGTGGTGCTGCCGGTGCGCGATATCGAGGACGCGCGCAAGTTCTACACCGAGGTACTGGGTTTCGCCTCCCGCGGTTCCTTCCGCGTCGGGCCGCCCGGACATCCCATCTGGATCCGCTTCATGGGCGTGAACCCGCGCCATCACAGCCTCGCGCTGATTCCGGGTAGCCGCCCGGACGGACCGGGCATCGTGCACATCATGGTCGAGGTCGATTCGCTCGACGACGTGGGCCGCGCGCTGGATCGCGTCACCAAGGCGGGCTACCACCTGTCCTCCACGCTGGGGCGGCACACCAACGACAAGATGATCTCCTTCTACGTCCGCACCCCCGGCAACTGGGATCTCGAATTCGGTTGCGAGGGAATGCTGGTCGGCGACGACTACGTCGCCGAGGAGATGACCGCGGACAGCTACTGGGGCCACGAATGGGCTAGGGGCTGACCCGCCCGCACAGACCCGGCCGCGCCTCCGCCAGAGCCCCGGCGGGGGCGCGGCCGTTTCGGAGCACAACTGAATACATCGCAAAGGAGCGTCGAAAGTTGTCTCTGCCCACTGCATCCGGACCCACGCGGTTCGGATTCTTCATCGCGCCCTACCACCCGTTGAACGGCAATCCCACCTTGCAGATCCAGCGGGATCTGCAATTGGTCGAGCTCGCGGATGAGCTCGGATATCAGGAAGCCTGGGTCGGCGAACATCATTCCGCCGGAATGGAAATCATCGCCGCACCGGAGGTCTTCCTCGCGGCGGCCGCCGAGCGCACCAGCCGAATCCGGCTGGGGACCGGTGTGAATTCGCTGCCGTACCACCAGCCCATGATGCTGGCCGATCGGCTCTGCCTGCTCGATCACCTCACCAAGGGCCGCGTCATGATGGGCATCGGCCCGGGGCAGCTCGCCTCGGACGCCTCCATGATGGGGGTGCCGCAGCCGCGCCAGCGCGACATGATGCACGAATCCATGGACACCATCGTGCGATTGCTGCGCGGGGAGGCCGTCACCGCCAAGACGGATTGGTTCGAGCTCAATGAGGCTCGGCTGCAATTGCTGCCGTATCAGCAGGGCGGACTGGAAATGGCGGTGGCATCGACCATTTCGCCATCGGGTTCGGTGCTGGCCGGAAAGCACGGCGCGGGGCTGCTGTCCCTCGCGGCGTCGGATCCCTCGGGATATGAAGCGCTGCTGCCGAATTGGAAGGTCTACGAACAGGCCATGGCGGCGAGCGGGCACACCGTGGATCGGGCGAAATGGCGGCTTGTCGCGCCCATGCATATCGCCGAGACCCGGGAACAGGCGCGCCGCGAAGCCGAATGGGGCGTAGGGCATTTGGTGGATTACATCAAACGGCTCAGTGGGATGGATGTGCCGTGGGGCGATACCGCCGCCGAGGCGATCGAACAGTGGACCGGTCCCGGCTTCCCCGCCTTCGGCCGCGCCACCATCGGCTCACCCGATGACGCCATCGAGGCCATCGAAGCGCTCGCCGAACAGTCCGGCGGATTCGGCACCTTCCTGGTGCTGGCGCTCAATGTCGCCGATCCGGAAGCCTCCCGACGGTCGGTGAAACTGTTCGCCGAGCACGTGATCCCGCATTTCACCGGCGCGAATCGCAGTCGCATCGCCTCGCTGGACTGGGCCAACGCGAACAGCGAACGCCTCATGTCCGGTATGCGCGCGGGTGTGGAAGCCGCGTTCGAACGGCACGGCCAGGCCCTGGCAGCTGCCCTGACACCCGCTGAAGGGAAGTGACATGCGCGCGGTAGTTATGCGCAATCGCAAGCTGATCGTCGATGAGGTGCCCGATCCGGTGCCCGGTCCGGGCCAGGTGCTGGTCGAGACGATCGCCTGCGGTATCTGCGGCTCGGATAAAGCCGCCCTCGATTACACCGAGGAGTTCTTGCAGGCATCCCGCGACAGCGGTGTGCCGACCTTCCTGTTCGATCCGTGCCGCGACATGGTGATGGGTCACGAGCTGTCGGCCCGGGTCATCGGCGCGGGACCGGACACCCCATTCGTGGAGGGCCAGAACGTCGTTGCCCTACCCTGGGCGCTGGATTCGGCCGGTGGCATCCACGGTGTCGGCTACTCCAACGATTTCCCGGGCGGCTTCGGCGAGCGAATGGTGTTGCAGGCCATGGCCTTGGAACCCATTCCCGAACATGTGCCCCCGCACGTGGCGGCGATGACCGAACCGCTCGCCGTCGGCTTCGGCAATGTGGCGCGCACCGGTATCGGACCCGAGGGCACCGGCATCGTCATCGGTTGCGGCCCAGTCGGTTTGGGCGCGGTGGCCGCCCTGGTCGAACGCGGCGTAGCCCCCATCGTCGCCTCCGACCCGTCCAAACTCCGCCGCGAAGCCGCACTGCGCCTGGGTGCACACCGCGTGGTGGATCCGGCCGCGGAAGACCCCGTCGAGGTATGGCAGGAATTGGCCTCCCCCGGCCAGCAACTGCACGTCTGGGTCTGCGCCGGCGTCCCCGGCCTCCTCAACGACCTCATGTACAAGGTCCCCAGGGAAACCAAGATCCTGCAAATCGGCTCGATCATGACCGACGACGTCATCCGCCCGATCGTAGGCATCTACAAAGACATCTCCCTCCAAATGTGCATGGTCTACCCCCACGAGGAATACGCCAAAACCCTGCACCGCATAGCCGACGGCGTAATAGACGCCGAATCCCTCATCACCACCCAGGTCGGCTTCGACGCCGTCTCCGACGCCATAGATTCCCTCCGCCACCCCGACGACCACATCCAAATCCTCGTCCGCCCCAACCTCTAACCCCCGAACAGCGCAGACCCGATGCCAGACGGGTCGGCGTTGTCGGGTGCACCACTCAGTCCGCGACGACTACAGCCCGCACGAGTCGGCACAAATCCGCAGGATGCAGCGAGTCGGTGCGCCGCCAAAGTGCCGGATCGACCGCGTCGCGCTGCGAAACATGTTCCGCCACAGTGAATCCATGCTTACCCAGCAGTTCGGAGAGCGTCTCGGGGGAGTAGTAGCTCAACCATGGCTCGCCCTGTTCAGCGGCGGCTGGAAGTGCGAATTCGGCGTAGGCGGTTCCTGATTCGTCGCGCAGTTCGGCTGGCAGCGCGTACTCCATCACCAGTTCGGTGCCGGGCGCGAATCCCCTGAGGACCGCCAGCGTCGCCGCGATCGCCGATTCGGTCAAATACATGCTCACCCCGAGCCAGCTCACCAGGGCGGGCATTTCGGGATTGAATCCGTGCGCGGCCAATTCCGCTGTGAGGTCATCGCGCTCGAAATCCACGCCGACGAATCGTGCGGCAGCACCATCGATTCGCGCGGCCGCGAGCAATTCCCGCTTCCATTGTTGGGTGGCAGGATGATCCACCTCGAACACCGCGATCTCCCGGGCGAGCGGAGATCGGTAGGCGAAGGTATCGAGCCCCGCGCCCAGAATCACATACTGCCGGAAGCCCGCACTCACCCGCGCTTCGGTGTAGCTGCTGCGTGCGTTGACCTGCGCGCGCGTCCCACGCAGCACCACATGATCACCGAACTGCCGGTGATACCCGAGCACCTCTTCAGCGCGCGCACCAAGCAATTCGGCCGCCAGGGTGTCGCGAAACAGATACGGCTCACTATCCACCACAAGATGCGCCGCGCGCCCACCCGCCGCCATCATCGCGGTCCTACTAGGTCCGCCATCCATAGAATTCTCCTGCACCATCGTCGGGAAAACCGATGTTAGACAGGAAAATTGGAATTCGCATTCATCATATCACACGAAAATAAATATCCGATAACACAATTCGCCCGTTTCAGTCGGTGAAGGTGATTCGGACGGTGATGGGGGTGGTTTGCAGGGCGGCGAAGGTGTTGGTGACGAGGGGGGCCAGGAGGGGGTGGGGGGCGAAGGTGCGGGCGCGGGCTACTACGTCGTCGTCGGGGAGTAGGGCGGCGGTGCCGGTGCGCCATTGGTTGCCTTGGCGGACGCGGATTTCGGGGTTGGCGGTGAGGTTGGCGCCCCAGCCGGAGCGGGTGCCGTGCTGGGAGATTACCCAGGCGCCCTTGTCGTCGAAGAGGACCGAGACGGGGACGCGGCGGGGTTGGCCGGATTTGCGGCCTACCGTTTCGATTTCGGTGGCCAGGGCGGTGCGGACGCCGACTCGGCTCAGGGCGCGGACGGTGGGGTTCAGGACGTAGCGGCCCATGGCGCGTTCGCGGCGGAACTTGGTGGCGTTCTTGTCCGGGGCGGAGCCGGGGGAGCGTTTGCTGCGCAGGGCATCGAAGCCGTTGCGGCGCAGCATGGTTACCGCGGTGCGCCAGGGGGAGCGCTCGGGGTCCGGATCGCTGCCCGCGCCGAGCAGATGCAGCTGATCGGTGTGCCACTGCAGGTCGAGCGCGCCGTCGAATGCCTTCAGGCCGTTATTGGCCGCCAGCTGCGGCGGCAGTTTCAGGGAAATCGCGGGGGCGTGCAGGCGATCCGCGCCATTGAGGAGATCGGCTGCGGCGGAGGGGATTACGGCGGCGGGGCGGCCCAGGCCGACCAGATCGCAGTTGCCCTCGGCGATGGCCTCGGACATGGCGGCGTGCGAGCGGAAGCCGCCGGTGACCGCGATCGGCACCGCGCCCGCGGCCTGGCGGGCGGATTCGGCGTATTCCAGGAAGTACGCCTCGCGGGCCTTGGTGCTCGCCGCGACCGTGCGCGGGCGATTCAGCATGGCGGGGGATTCGTAACTGCCGCCGCTGATTTCGATCAGATCCAGGCCCTCGGCGGAGAGCTGCTCGATCACCAGGCGCGATTCGTCCTCGGTGAAGCCGCCGCGCTGGAAGTCGGCCGAATTGAGTTTGATGCCGACGCCGAAACCGGGGCTGACCGCGCCGCGAATGCTGCGCACCACCTCGAGAACGAAGCGGCGACGACGCTCGGCGTCGCCGCCCCAGCCGTCGGTGCGCTGATTGGACAGCGGAGACAGGAACTGCGACACCAGATATCCGTGCGCGCCGTGCACCTGCACGCCGTCGAATCCGGCGGCCTCCGCAACCCGCGCCGCGGTGCCGAAGCGGCGGATGATGTCGTGGATCTCGTCCTCGGTGAGCGCGCGCGGGGTGGGTACGCCCGGAATGCTGATGCCGATGGCCGAAGGTGCGACCGTGCGATTGCGGGTGACCAGCGGATTGGCCTGGCGGCCCGGATGATTCAACTGCATCCAGAGCTTCGCGCCGCCGTCTTTGCCCGCTTTGGCCCAGCGGGTCAGTGCTTCGAGGTGTCGTTCGTCCTCGATGGCCACATTGCCGGGTTCGCCCTGGTGGCGGCCGTCGACCATGACATTGCCGGTGACGATCAACCCGTACCCGCCGGTGCTCCAGCGCGCGTAGAGTCGTTGCAGCCGTTCGTCGGGGGCGAGGGCGGAATTGCCCAGTCCCTCGCTCAGCGCGGATTTCATCAAGCGGTTCGGGAGTACCTGGCCACTGGCCAGCGGCAGGGGATCGTGCAGGGTTTTAGTAGGCATGGGTGACCCCGATTCGTCGTCGAGTCAGTGGCGGCGGTCTACACTGGCAATGGTAGACCAATCGGTATATCTCGGACGGTAGTACACCGATCGGTATACAGCAAGAAAGGATGTAGTCCATGGGAGCCCGCGACCGCCTCATCGACAGCGCCATCGCCCTCATGCGCTGCAAAGGGATCGCCGGAACCGGAATCGCCCAATTACTCGAGCACAGCGGCATCTCCCGGCGCTCGGTCTACCTGAACTTCCCCGGCGGCAAATCCGAACTCATCGCCGAGGCCACCCGCACCGCCGGTCAGGCGTCGAGCGCGCTCATGCGCACCCTCACCGCGGGCACCGACCTGGCCACCGTCATCGCCGCCTTCCCCGCCATGTGGCGCGAGGTCGTGGTCGCCAGCGATTTCACCGCGGGCTGCCCGATCGTGGCCGCGGCCCTGGGCCGCTCGGAGTCTCCGGAGGCCGCAGATGTGGCGGGGGAGACCTTCATCGAATGGGAAGGCATCCTGGCCGAACGCCTCGAAGCCGAATCGGTCGCCCCGGAGACCGCGCGCTCCCTGGCCACCACCATCGTGGCGGCCGTCGAAGGCGCGGTCGTCATGTCCCTGGCCACCCGCTCCACCGATCCGCTGGAGCGCGCCGGAAAACAACTCGCGGACCTGGTCAGCATGCATACCGGCAAGAAGATCTCGGCCGCCTGAAGCCCCCGCGTGAACCGGTACGGACGCCGGGATCGCGCGAGCATCGGGATCAGCGGGACAGTAGCCGCTCGATCTCGCGCTGCGTCGGAATCGATACGCTCGCACCGAGTTTCGTGGTGGCCAGCGCACCCGCCGTGCACGCCCAGGCCAGCGCGATCTCCGGACCCTCGTGCCAATGCGCCGCGAGCGCACCGGTGAACGTATCCCCGGCTCCGGTGGTATCGACCACCTCGACCCGAACTCCCGGCTGCGGCAGCGTGATTCCGTCCGGACCGCGATAGATCGCCCCGTCCGCGCCCAGCGTGGTGATCACATGCGGAACACAATCCAGGACCGCGCCGAGCTGAGCCGCCTCACCCTCGTTCACCACCGCGATATCGATCTCGGCCCACAGCTCATCCGGAAGTTCGCGCACCGGTGAGGGATTCAGAATCACCACGGTGTCATTGGCCCGCGCGTGCCGAGCCGCCCGCAGCACGGTTGGCAGCGGAATCTCCAACTGGCACAGCAGTACATCGGCTTGCGCGATGGCCTCGAGATCCCCGACATCCAGCGCTGTCATCCGGGCATTGGCCCCGCCCACCACGATAATGCTGTTCTCGCCACCGGAATCCACGATGATCGCCGCCACCCCGCTGGCCCCGCTCAATCGCCGCAGTCGCGAAACCTCCACTCCCGCATCGGAAAGCACCCCGCGCAGCTCATCGGCGAAAACGTCATCCCCGACCGCGCCGACGAACCCCACCGAGCCACCGGCCCGCCGCGCCGCGATGGCCTGATTCGACCCTTTCCCGCCGGGCACCAGCGCGAAGCTCTCCCCGGACACCGTCTCGCCGGGTTCCGGCCGCCGCCCCACGGTCGTCACCAGATCCATATTGATGCTGCCCACCACCACAATCCGCGCCATGAGCGTCACGGTAGTCGCCGAAGTGTTGACAACCGTGCACCTTCTTCTTTATCTCTTCGCAAGAGAAGAAAAATCTTCTAGGAAGTTAAATTTTCCCTGTTCGATCCGGCCACCGAGCCGCAGGCCGAGCGCTGAGCGCGCGATGCCCGTATCGACTATCGCGTTACTGGCCGGTACCCGTGGATTCGGTTCGCCCGCCCGGGGATTGGACGCCGCGACCGGGTTCCAGCGGGGGAGCGCCGATCGCGCAGTGCACTTTGCACTGCGGTTCGGCGGCGGGCGGCGCGGTGGCCAGCGCGTCATCGCGCACGGTGAAGAAGGTCAGTACGGCCGCTGCCACCACCAGCACCACGCAGGTCAGCAGGGCGATGCGGAAGCCGTGCTGGAAGGTCGAGGGATTGCTGTAGGCGTCGCCGGTGAGCCCCGCCAGCGGCGGAATCGCCGCCACCGCAAGCAAACCGGCCGCACGCGCCACCGCGTTGTTGACCCCGCTGGCCACGCCCGCATGCCGTTCGTCGGCGGTGGCCAGCACGGTGGCGGTCAGCGGTGCGACCGCCAGCGTCAGGCCGATACCGAACACGATGGCGGCGGGCAGCACCACGGTCACATACGAGGAGTGCTCACCGATGCGGGTCATCAACAGCATGCCGAGCGCGGCCAGCAGCACACCTGCGGTGATCGGCTTACGCGGGCCGATCTTCTGCGCGAGCGCACCCGCCCGCGCCGAGAACAGCAGCATGAGAATCGTGCCGGGCAGCAGCGCGGTGCCCGCCGCGATCGGACTGAAGCCCGAAACCACCTGCAAGGTGAGCACCAGCAGGAAGAACACCACGCTCATCCCGCCGTACAGCACGAAGGTGACCGCGTTGATCGCCGTGAACTGCTTGGAGGCGAAGACATCCACCGGCACCATCGGCGAGGGGCCGTCATCGCGGGCCGAGCGACGGCGTTCGAGCAGTACGAAGGCGATTCCGGCCGCGACGCCCAGCACCGCGCTGCCGATCACCAAGGCCAGGTTGGCATCTCGTTCCGGTGCGGTGGTGAGCGCGTACGTTATCCCGGCCAGGCACAGCGCGGCCAGCGCCGCGCCGAGCACATCGAATTTCCCGTGCGCGCGCGAATCGTAGGTCTCGGGCACATGTTTGGCGGCGACGGCGATAACCACCAGCGCCAGTGGGACATTCAGCAGGAACACCCAGCGCCAGCCCGCGTACTCGACCAGATAGCCGCCCAGGAACGGGCCGATCGCGCCCGCCACACCGCCGAGCCCCGACCACGCTCCGACCGCGCGGGCACGATCCTGGGGTTCGAAGGACGCCTGGATGATCGCCAGCGACCCGGGCGTCAACAGCGCCCCGCCGACGCCCTGTAGCGCCCGCGCCGCGATCAGCATCGAAATATCCTGTGCCGCACCGCAGAGCGCCGAGGCCAGCCCGAACCAGATGACGCCGATGATGAATACGCGGCGGCGGCCGTACCGGTCGCCGAGCGCACCGCCCAGCAGAATCAAACCCGCGAGGGTGAGCGAATAGGCGTTGACGGTCCACTGCAATCCGGCCATCGAGGCGCCGAATTCGTCACCGATCCTGGGCAGCGCCACATTCACGACGGTGGCGTCGAGCATCGCCATTCCGGAACCGAGCACCGTTGCCAGGAGAACCCAGCGTCCGGCAGCGGACGAGAGACGAATGCTCGCGGTCATGTGGTCACGGTAGCCCGCGCCGCCGATACTCGCCGGTCGCGGGAAATAGTCCGGGTCGGCCGGTGTGTACGGCCCGGGACGAGCGGCGGGGAGTTCGGGTCGAGACCGCCGCGCCACGTGGCCCGCCGGGTCGCCGAAATAGCCGTTCGGGCCGGGTATATAGGCAGTACCCGGCGGTAAGTACGCTGTAGCCATGACTGTCTCGACCACCACTGAACTGGACGACGTCCGCGAGGTGGTGCATGCCGCGGCGCGCCGAGCCCGGGTGGCGTCGCGCACGCTCGCCCAGCTCACCACCGCGCAGAAGGATGCCGCACTGCACGCCGCGGCCGACGCGCTGCTCGCCGCCAAGGATCGTCTGCTCATCGCCAATGGCGAGGACATCGAGATCGCCCGGGCCGGAGGCACCGCGGAAGCCCAACTCGACCGGCTGCGCCTGACCGAGGCCCGCATCGACGGCATCGCGTCCGGACTGCGGCAGGTCGCCGGGCTGCCCGATCCGGTGGGCGATGTGGTGCGCGGTTCGACGCTGCCCAATGGCCTGGAGATCCGGCAGACGCGCGTCCCGCTCGGCGTGGTCGGCATGGTGTACGAGGCTCGCCCGAATGTCACCGTCGACGCCTTCGGGCTGACCTTGAAGTCGGGCAACGCGGCGCTGCTGCGCGGTTCCTCCTCGGCGGTGCGCTCGAATGTGGCGCTGGTGACCGTGCTGCGCGAAGCGCTTGCGGCGCAGGGCCTTCCGGAGGACGCGGTGCAGTTGCTGCCCGCCGACGACCGTTCCAGCGTCACCCATCTGATCCAGGCGCGCGGACTGGTCGACGTGGTCATTCCGCGCGGCGGCGCGGGCCTGATCAACGCCGTGGTGCGCGATGCCCTGGTGCCGACCATCGAGACCGGCACCGGTAACTGCCATATCTTCGTACATCGCGATGCCGATCTGGATATGGCCGAATCGATTCTGATCAATGCCAAGACCCGGCGGCCGAGCGTCTGCAATACCGCCGAGACGGTGCTCATCGACGCGGCCATCGCCGAGACGGCCGTACCGCGCCTGATCAAGGCGCTGGAGACCAGCGGCGTCACCATTCACGGTGATCTGCCCGGTCTGGTGCCCGCCACCGATACCGACTGGGCGGATGAGTACCTCTCCCTCGATATCGCGCTGAAGGTCGTCCCCGATCTGGATGCCGCCGTCGAGCACATCAATCACTGGGGCACCGGCCACACCGAAGCCATTGTCACCGGCGACCTCAAGGCCGCCCGTGAATTCACCGGCCGGGTGGACGCCGCCGCCGTCATGGTCAATGCTTCGACTGCGTTCACCGACGGTGAGCAGTTCGGCTTCGGCGCGGAGATCGGCATCTCCACGCAGAAATTGCACGCGCGCGGCCCCATGGGCCTGCCGGAACTGACCTCCACCAAATGGATCGTGTGGGGCGACGGCCAGATCCGGCCCGTCTAGCACTTCGAGGAAAGGCAGCACCCGTGGCTTCTACAGCACCGATCCAGGAGCCGATCTTCGCATCGGTCGACGATGTGATCGAACGCCTGGCCGGAACCGGCTACCTGGCCGATAAGGCCACCGCCACTTCGGTTTTCCTCGCGGACCGGCTCGGCAAACCACTGCTCATCGAGGGTCCGGCCGGTGTCGGCAAGACCGAGTTGTCCAAGGCGGTCGCCGAGGTCGCGGGCGCGGAACTGGTGCGCCTGCAATGCTATGAGGGCGTGGACGAATCGCGTGCGCTCTACGAGTGGAATCACGCCAAGCAGATCCTGCGCATTCAGGCGACCTCGGAAAACGATTGGGCCGAAACCAAAGCCGACGTCTTCACCGAGGAATTCCTGCTCTCGCGGCCGCTGCTCACCGCCATCCGGCGCACCGAGCCGACCGTGCTGCTCATCGACGAGACCGATAAGGCCGACGTCGAGATCGAGGGCCTGCTGCTCGAGATTCTGAGCGACTTCTCGGTCACCGTCCCGGAATTGGGCACCATCACCGCGACCCGCAAACCGTTCGTGGTGCTGACCTCCAATGCCACCCGCGAGCTGTCCGAGGCTCTGAAGCGGCGCTGCCTGTACCTGCACATCGACTTCCCGGATGAGGATCTCGAGCGCCGCATTCTGGCCAGCCGGGTGCCCGAGCTCAAGCCCGCCGTGGCCGCACAGCTGGTGCGGGTCGTGCATGTGCTGCGCGGTATGCAGCTCAAGAAGCTGCCCTCGGTCGCCGAGTCCATCGACTGGGCGCGCACGCTGATCGCCTTGGGCGCAAAGGATCTGGACGAGAAGACGGTGCGTGCGACGCTCGGCGTGGTGCTCAAACATCAGGCCGACCATCTGCGTGCGCAGTCCGAGCTGAAGCTGGCCTGAGATGGCCGGCTCGTCGAACAAATCCCGCGGGCTGGTCTCCGCGGCCATGCGCGCGGTGAGCGGTGCGCCCGCCGCCAAACCACCCACGACATCCGAGCCCACCGCCGAGTACGGATTCTCCGGACATCTGGTGGGGTTCGTGGAGGCGTTGCGCGCCAGGGGGATTCCGGTCGGGCCGTCCGAAACCGTCGACGCCGCACAGGTTGTCACCGTGCTGGATCTGATGGATCGGGAAGCGCTGCGGGAGGGGCTGGCGTGTGCGCTGCTGCGCCGCACCACCCAGCGCGCCACCTACGACGGCCTGTTCGATCTGTGGTTCCCGGCCGCACTCGGTGAGCGCGTCGGGGCCGAAGAGGTCGAGATCCCGTTGAAGCCCAATGGGGCCGTCGACATTATCGAGCTGCGAAAGATGCTGGCGGAGTTGCTGGTTCAGGACCCGTCCGGTGAGCAGGAGCGTCAGCTGCAGGCGCTGGCGGCGCAGATGGTCGAGCAGATGGGCCAGTATCAGGCGGCGGGCGGTCCGTCGTTCTCCGCGTATCAGACGTTGAAGGATCTACAGCCCGAAATCCTGGTGGCCAAACTGCTCGCCGGTCTCACCGCGGGTATGGACAACTCCGATTTCGACACCGAGGTCGCCCGGCGCACCGCGCGTCAGCGCATCAAGGGGTTCCGCGGCACCGTCGAAGCCGAAACCCGCCGCCGCGTCGCCGAGCGCATCGGCCGCGAGCGCGTCGCCACCTATGGTGTCGCGCGGCAGGCCGAAGACGCCGACTTCCTGCGCATCTCGCAGAACGAACTCGACGATCTGCGCCGCTCCAGTCAGCGCCTGGCTCGAATCCTGGCCTCCCGCTTGGCCGCTCGTCGTCGCCGCTCCCGTCGCGGTGAGATCGATCTGCGCAAGACGCTGCGCAAATCCATGTCCACCGGCGGTGTTCCCATCGACCTGGTGACCCGCAAACCCCGGCCCGGCCGCCCCGATCTCGTTCTGCTGTGCGATATCTCGGGGTCGGTGGCCGGTTTCTCCAGCTTCACCATGGTGCTGGTGAACGCGCTGCGCGAACAGTTCTCCCGCGTCCGCATTTTCGCGTTCGTTGACCGCTCCGACGAGGTGACCAAGCTCTTCGACTCGGTGACCCCGCTGGATCAGATCACCCGCCGCATCTTCACCGAAGCCGATGTCGTGGGCATCGAAGGCCACTCCGACTACGGCTCCGCCCTGGAAGGTTTCGCCGAGAACTTCCCCGACGCCGTCACCAGCCGCACCTCCCTGCTCATCCTCGGCGATGCCCGCAACAACTACCGCGATCCGGCCCTGGGCACCCTGGCCGACCTGGTAGCCGTCGCCAAACACGCCTACTGGCTCAACCCCGAAGCCGAAAAGATGTGGGGCACCGGCGATTCCGCCGCCAAGAAATACGCGGAAGTGATCGAGATGCACGAATGCCGCTCCGCCCGCCAACTCACCGCCGTAGTCGGCCGCCTACTACCCGTCTGAGGAGCCACCCATGGATCTCCTGACCTACTGCCTCGCGAAACCCGGTGCCTGGCAGGACGAACCGTGGGAGGGCGATGTGGTCGCCAAGGTGGGGGACAAGATCTTCGCGTTCGTCGGGAGCGGGGCGGCTGTGACGCTCAAGTGCGGTAGTAAGCCCGAGGCCGATGAGCTGATCGCCATCTATCCCGATGATGTCTCGCTCTCGGCGTATATCGGGCGGTACGGGTGGGTTTCGGTGAAGGTCGGGGGCAAGGTGCCCGAGGACGAGTTGCTCGAGCTCATCGACGCCTCCTACGACGCCATCGTCGCGAAGCTGCCGAAGTCCAAGCGGCCCTGATCTGCGTCGTTGGTGGGTCATTGGTGATTCATTGGCGGGGACCGGGAATGTACCGGGCAACGCCGGAATTGGTCCGGCCGCGCCGATCCGGAGCCTGATATGCGACGCCGTGCCCTCGCCCACCTGCTCACCGCCGCCGTGCTGGCGGGGCTGACCGCATCCGCCGCGACGGTGATCGCGCACGCCGACACCGGGTTCCGCATGTCGGAGTACACGCTGACGGGGAGCAACTACAAGGTCTCCGTGCCGCGTACCGATATCGACGGTGTGGACGGGCCCTACCTCGCCGCGCGCGATGAGTTCAACAGTTCGCTGCGCGGGGCCGCCGACGGGTACATCGCCAAGGTCACCCCGACGCTCAACCTGTCCACCTCGGTGAACTTCACGTACGTCGGGCCGCACCTCTTGAGCGCCAAACTCGGGGTCAACTACTTCGCCGAACACGCCGCACATCCCTACGAGGACTTCACCACCCACACCACCAGCCTCGACAGCGGTAAGGCCATTCAACTTCAGGATGTCTTCACGGACTTGAACGCGGGCTTGACCGTGCTGTCGAAGCAGGCCGCCATCCTCGTCCCCAAGACGAACGCGGGTGACACCTACTACAAGGACGGCATTCTGCCGACCGTCGACAACTACCGCAATTGGGCGGTCGATTCGGGTGGCATGCGGATCTACTTCGGTGAAATCGGTTCGCACGCGGCCGGAAACATCGTCATCACCGTGCCGTGGTCGGCCCTGTCGTCGGTGTTGTCTCCGCAGATGAAGGCACTGGTCGCCTGATCCCGAGACCTCGATGTCACACCCCGGCACGCTGCGTCGTCCTCTTGATGAACCGGCCCGAAACGAGGGCCCATCAACAGAAATCGAGAAGACGCCATGAACACCGCCTACATCATCGTCACCATCGTCGCCGCCGCCTGGGTCGGCTTCTCGGCGTTCTCGCTGCTGCGCAAGGCGCCGTTCGTGGTCGACCCGCTGATCGAATACGGTGTGCCGCAGTCGTGGTGGGCTCCGCTGGGAGTGGCCAAGGCCCTCGGCGCGATCGGCCTGATCGTGGGCCTGTTCATTCCCGCCATCGGCATCGCCGCCGCCATCGGCCTGATCCTCTACTTCGCCGGTGCGGTCATCACCGTCCTGCGCGCCCGCTCATACAAGACCGTCGCCTTCCCACTGCTGTACCTGATCCCCGTAGCGGTCGCGGTGGGCCTGGGCGCCGCCGCCTGAGAACGCCCGCGGTCTCCGATCCGAACCAACGCCGACCGGGTAATGGTGGCGCGGCTGTCTCGCCGCCACCATTACCCGGTCGCCGTCATTTCACCTGTGGCACAGGCTATCCCGAGATCACAAAGCTCCCGTGCCCGGCGATATGCGGCTGATCGGTATCGATGGTGACCTCGATCCGCCCCGGCACCTTCCCGGTCCACACCGGAACCCACAGCGCGGTATGACTACCGTCATCCCCCAGCGGCACAACCGGATTGACCGCACTCGCCCCGGTATCAAGATTCCACCAACTCACCGTCGCATTAACCGCACATCCCCCGGAACCCGATGCGAGCGTGGTGAATTCCGCCCGAATCCACATCACCTGATCCCCATAGAAATCCCGCGCCGGATCATAAAACCCCCGCACCTGCCCGAAACAGGGCACCAATCCTCCGCCGAGAGTCATCGCGGGATTCACGGTGGTGACCGGATCAGCCCACGAAGTCCCCGTCGCACCCACCAAACCGACAACCAAACCGACAGCCCCAAGCAGAGATCGACTCCAAGCCACAAACACCTCCAGGATCGATGTGCAAAACCCGACCCTACGAGACAACCACTTCTGACGTTCCGGCCGAGTGGATATCTCGATCGTCAGTGGGTGAGTTCGCCTGTGGTCAGTTGGAACTGGGTGCCGTCGGGGGATTGGCCTGCGGCTACAGAGTGTTGGGTGGTGCCGTTGCTGCTTATGGCCCAGAAGGTCATGGTTAGTTGGCCTTTGGGGGTTTGGCAGGTTTGGGTGGGTGGGGAGAGTTCGGCGGTGTTGCCATCTGCTGACAGGGTCCAGGTGCAGCCGTTTTCGAGGGTTGCTACGTGGATTTGGTTGGCAGGGGCCGGGGTGATGTGGATTGTGCCGGTTTGGGGGGTGGGGGCGGTGAACCAGTTCAGGGTGTTTACGCCGGTTAGGACGTTCGCGGGGGTGTAGGTCCAAGTGCCGGTTAGGGATTGGAGGGTTTCCTGGCGGGGGGTGGTGTTTGCGCGTTGGCGTTCGCCTCTGGGGAGGGTGAAGCCTATGTCGCCTAGTGGTTGGTGGCTGATGGCGTGGATGGTTTCGGAGGCGTGGTCGCCTTGGAATCGGATGTTCCAGACAGTCATGGTGTAGGACGAGCCGATTACCTTGTTGAAGCAGGATTGGGTGGGGTCTCGGAGGGCGAAACCGTCGGGGGCGGGGATGAAGTGCCAGGTGCAGCCCTGGTCGCTGGTGCCGGTGACACCGCCGGGCTCGCGGGCGAAGGTGACCGTGCCGATTTGGGGGAATTGGACGGGGACGGGGATGTCCAGGCTTGCGATATTCGTTCCGGCGGCGCGGTCGGGGTGGGTGTAGTTCCAGACGCCGAGGTAGGAATCGATGGGGTCGGCGGCGGAGGCCGGGTGGGGGATGGCGTTGGTTGCCAGGACCCAGGCTGTGAGGGCTGCCGCTGTGAGGAAGACGCGTAGTCGGCGGCGAAGAGTGTTGTGGCCCATGATGGTTCCGTTCGAGCTACGGGAGTTCGTTGGTGAAATCCCACTAGAGGCAAGGACGGGGCACGGGTCCGGGAAGTTACCGGCGGAATCGGTAACTATTCGAGGGGCTGTCTCGTCCTGGAGATGTGACCGTGTCTGACGCACTCATCAACACTTGGCGGGCCGATCGCGCCTATCTGGTCGATCTGGCGTATCGCATGCTGGGGACGGTGGATGAAGCCGAAGACGCTGTGCAGGAAGCGTTCATGCGGTTCGCGCTCGCCGCGCCGGGCAGCATCGAGGATCCACGGGCCTGGCTCACGGTGGTGACGAGCCGACTCTGTCTCGATGTGCTGCGCAGTGCCCGGGTGCGCCATGAATTCCCGGGCGATCCGGCGGTGGCGCTGGCGGCGTTCACCGATCCCGCCTCACCCGCGGACCGCGTAACCCTCGATGACGAAGTGCAATTGGCGCTACTGCTCCTACTGCAACGGTTGAGCCCGGCCGAGCGGGTGGCCTTCGTACTGCACGATGTCTTCGGCATGCGGTTCGAGGACATCGCCGAAACCCTCGGCAAGCCGGCCGGTACCTGCCGGCAATTGGCGCGGCGGGCCCGGCTCAAGATCGCCGCCGAAGCGGGGCTGAATTTCATCGAGAAGAACGAGCATCGGCGTGTCACCGAACGCTTCATCGCCGCCTGCGCGGGCGGCGACCTCACCGAACTGCTCGACGTCCTGCACCCGCAGGCGTGGGGGCGGGTCGCCTTCACCGCCGAGTCCGGACTCGCACCCGTCATCACACAGGGTCCGAACAATGTGGCCGACAACCTGATCCGGTTCTACGGCCCGCACACCACCCTGGTCTCATACCCCGCCGCCAACCCGGTACTGCTCGCCTTCCGCGAGCAACGCCTGTTCGCGGCACTGAAGCTGACACTGGCCGACGGCCTGATCCGGCGCATCGACACCACTGTTGACCCCGGGCGAGCCGCCGCTGCGCCCGGTTCCGGATAGCCCCCGGTAAGCTCGGGTTTTGTGCATACGAACGGGCGCCGCAAGCTAGGGGTGATGGGCGGCACCTTCGACCCCATCCACCACGGGCACTTGGTCGCGGCCAGTGAGGTGGCTAATCGGTTCGCGCTGGACGAAGTGGTTTTCGTCCCGACCGGGCAGCCCTGGCAGAAGGCCGACAAGTACGTCAGCTCCGCGGAAGACCGCTATCTGATGACCGTCATCGCCACCGCGAGCAATCCCAGCTTCTCGGTCAGCCGCACCGATATCGACCGCGGGAAGAAGACGTACACCGTCGACACCCTGCGTGAGCTGCGCGAACAGTATCCCGAAGCGGATCTCTACTTCATCACCGGTGCCGACGCGCTGGCCAGCATCCTCACCTGGCAGGATTGGGCCGAACTGTTCGAACTGGCGAAATTCGTCGGAGTGAGTCGTCCGGGGTACGAATTGAACATCGACCATCTGGCCGACCATCTCCGCAACTACCCCGCCGACGCCGTCACCATGATCGAGATCCCGGCGTTGGCGATCTCGTCCAGCGAATGCAGAAGGCGGGCCAGTGAAGGCCGGCCGGTGTGGTACCTCGTCCCCGACGGGGTCGTGCAATACATATCTAAGCGGCACCTGTATGTGCCGGACAGCAACGGGAAGGTAGCAACAGGGTGAGCGCATCCGTCGAAGCGGTGAAGATGGCAACGGTGGCCGCATTGGCGGCCGACGAGAAACTGGCATCGGACGTCGTGATTCTGGACGTGTCCGAGCAGCTGGTGATCACCGACTGCTTCGTGATCGCGTCCGCGCCCAATGAGCGCCAGGTCAACGCGATCGTCGACAATGTCGAGGACAAGCTGCGCGAGGCCGGATACAAGCCGGTGCGCCGCGAGGGCACCCGCGAGGGCCGCTGGGCGCTGCTCGACTACGTCGAGATCGTCATCCACATCCAGCACAATGACGAGCGCGACTTCTACGGCCTGGAACGGCTCTGGAAGGACTGCCCGCAGGTGCCGGTCGCAGGTCTGGAAGATCAGCGCGCGAAGGCCGCCGAGGCCGGAGACGACGAGGCCGGAGCCGAGTAGTGAGCAAGCTTGCCGGCGTCCGCCGTTTGATCCTGTTGCGGCACGGGCAAACCGAATGGAACGCCACCGATCGCATGCAGGGCCAGATCGACACCGAACTCAGTGATGTCGGCCGTCGCCAGGCCAAGGACTGCGCACCGGATATGGCGTCCAGCGATGTCCTGGCCATCATCTCCTCGGACTTGCGGCGCGCGCACGACACCGCGCTGTGCGTCGGTGAACACGCCGGACTGCCGGTGACCACCGATATCCGGCTGCGCGAAACCGATCTCGGACAGTGGGAGGGGTTGACCCATCACGAGGTCGACGCCCTCGCACCCGGAGCGCGCAAGGAATGGCGGATGGACGCCACCTTCACCCCGCCCGGTGGTGAATCCAAACTCCAAGTGGGCGCTCGCGCACTGCCCGTGGTGCACGAACTGTTCACCGAGCGCCCCGACTGGCCCGGCCGTACCATCATCCTGGTTGCGCACGGCGGATTGATCGCGGCGCTGACCGCGGCGATCCTCGACCTCCCGCCGGTGAACTGGCCGGCCCTGGGCGGGCTCGCCAACACCAGCTGGGTGCAGTTGACCAGCCACGGTCCGAGTCTCGACCGGCCCGGCTGGCGTCTCGATGTATGGAACGCGCTGGCGAAGGTAGCTCCCGATGTCCTCTGACACCCCCGAACAGCAAGCCTCCGGCGAACGGCCGGTGCTGCTGGTCATCGCCGACTCGCTGTCCTACTTCGGGCCCAAAGGCGGGCTGGCGGCGGACCATCCGCGCATCTGGCCGAATCTCGTTGCGGCCGAACTGGGCTGGGATGTGGAATTGGTGGCGCGCATCGGGTGGACCTGCCGGGACGCCTACTGGGCGCTGATCGGCGATCCGCGGGTGTGGGCGACCGTGCCGCGCGCGGGAGCGGTGGTATTCGCGACCGGCGGCATGGATTCGCTGCCGTCGCCGTTGCCGACCGCGTTGCGCGAGCTGATCCGTTATGTGCGACCGTCTTTCGCGCGGCGGCAGGTGCGCACCGCGTACAACTGGGTGCAGCCCAAGCTTTCCCCGCTCGGCTGGCCGGTGGCGCTGCCGCCGTCGGTGAGCGTCGACTATCTCGAGCAGTCGCGAAACGCGCTGGCGGGGTTGCGGCCCGAGCTTCCCATGGTGGCGGTGCTGCCCTCGGTGCATCAGTGCGATGCGTACGCCCGGCATCACAGTGGACGCGAACCCATGGTCAAGGCGGTCACGAAATGGGCTGACACCCATTCGATTCCGCTGGTCGATCTCGGAGAAGCCGTGCGCGAGAACGTCTTCCACGGTGAGGCCAATCTGGACGGTATCCACTGGGGCTGGGAAGGGCACGTCGCGGTGGCGCAGGCCATGGTCAAGGCGCTCTCCGAGGCGACATCCCGCGAGGTTCGGACTGCATGACGGGCTCGTACGGCAGAACGAGCCCGCTCGGCTCGAATCGCGTGAAAGGCATTGCGCGCGAGGGGGATCGCTAGCCGATGCCCGTGGTGGTGGTCACCGATTCGTCGGCCAGCCTGCCCGCCGAACTCGCCAGGGAACTCGGCGTGCTCGCGGTGCCGCTGCACATCCTCGTCGACGACCGGGAAATCCGGGAAGGTGTGGACGAGTGCGATATCGACTACAGCTCGTCCACGGTGACCACCTCGGGGGCGTCACCGGGTGATCTGAAAGCGGTGTACGAACAGGCACTCGAACTCAGTGGCGGGGATGGCGTTGTCGCCGTGCATATTTCGCGGCAGCTGTCCGGCACCTGGGAGGCCGGGCGGCAGGCCGTGCGCGATATGGACTCCGACAAGGTGCGACTGGTCGATTCACTCAGCGCCGGGCTGGGCACGGGCCTGCCCGTGCTGGCCGCGGCTCGCCGGGCGCGCACCGGTGCGCCGCTCGATATCGTCTACGACGCGGCCGTCTCGGCCGCCAGTCGGGGACGGGCGTTCATCGTGGTCAACCGCACCGAGCAATTGCGCCGCGGCGGCCGATTGAGCACGGCGGCAGCGTTCTTCGGCACCGAGCTGGTTACCAAGCCGATCCTGCAGATCGTCGACGGACGGCTGGAATTGCGCGAGAAGGCCCGTACCCGGTCCAAAGCCTTCGCCAAACTCGTCGCGGCGGCGGTGGACGCGGCCGGAGACGACGGCGCCACCGTTGCGGTGCAGCACCTCGGCGCGGAGGAAGCGGCGAACACCGTCGCCGGTCAACTCCGCGATCTGATCCCCGGCATCCGCGAACTCATCGTCACCGAGTTCGGGCCAACTCTCGGAGTACATCTCGGCATGGGCGCGGTCGGCGCGCTCGTCGTGCCGGGCGGCTGCGGCTGACCAGCGCTAACCCGAGCGGAATCCGGTTGTCCACAACCGGAAATCCATCCACAGGCCGACCGAAACCCCAGGTCGCTCCCACGGCCTGATCCGGCGCGACCCATACCGTCGCTCCCATGCCGAAAACCGACGAACGCAGCGAGGTCAGCCGCCGCCTCGGCGGCCTCACCCACCCCCAACCACCCACCGCGCCAGCAGAATTCGCGCCCATCCCACCCCATCCACCCCGCTGGAACGACGATTCCCTCACCCCGCCCCGCCGCACGGTCAGAAGTTGCGAATCCGACGGCTGGGACACCGACCCCGCCGAGGCCGGGCACTCCGTAGACCGGGACGAGTGGGCCCCTTCGGACCGCGAACGCGGCGGTTCAAGCGGATCATCAACTCCCGCATGGCTGTCCGAACCCTGCGGTCCCGTCTCGCTCTGGCATGAACGCCTGGTCCCGGAGCGGTTCCGAGGCACCCGCTGGGACCCGGGTCCGCGCGGCGCGGTCGTTCTGACCGCCGTCGCGGTGGCGGTCGTAGTACTGGCGGCGCTTCTCACCTTCCGGGAAAGGCCGGTGGCGCAGGCGGTTCCGCCGATCACTGTTGCGGGCGAGAGCGCCATCGCCGATTCGGATGCCGGTGGTGGCGCGTCCACGACGGGTCGGGCCGGCGCTCCCAAACCCGCCGTGCCCAGAACCACCGCGCCCGCACGAGTGAATCCGCCAGGCAGTGGTTCGGCCGCGCAGCTTCCGGCTGGATCGAATCCGCCGGGCGGTGCATTGGCCGCGCCAGCTCCTGTCGGCGGATCGAACCCACCGGGTGGCGGGCTCGCAGCGCAAGCGCCCGCCGCTGAACCGAATTCAGACCCCGAGGTGAACGGGCACCCCGCCAATACCGGCGAAGTGGTGGTGAGCGTTATCGGCCTCGTCGAGCACGGCGGCCTGCGCCGCTTTCCGCCCGGAGCCCGCATCGCAGACGCCCTCAAAGCGGCCACCCCGCGCCCCGAAGCCGACCTGTCCGGCCTCAACCTGGCCCAGCACCTCTGCGACGGCGACCAACTCATCGTGGGTCGCACCGGCCCCCGCCCGGGCACCCAACAGGTTGGCAGCAAAGTAATCAACGGCACCGGAACCCCTTCGCCCGCATCCACATCCCCCGGCGCAACCCGCACCACCGGCCCACCGCAAAAGGTCAACCTCAACACCGCGACCGAAGCCCAACTCGACACCCTCCCCGGCGTAGGCCCGGTCACCGCCCGCGCCATTCTCACCTGGCGCACCCAGCACGGCCGCTTCACCTCGATAGACCAACTCGCCGAAATAGAGGGCATCGGCCCCGCCCGCCTCAACCGCCTCCGCCCGGTGGTGACCGTATGACCGTCGGTGAGGATCGTGAGCGCGGTATCGAAGTCGGCGGCGATGCGGGGGAGCTGCCCGACGAGCTGGATGCTCGGTTGGTTCCAGCGGCGTTCTGTTGTTGGGGCGCGACGATTGTGGCTCTCGTCGGTGGGTGGCGGGTCGGAGTGTGCACCGCGGTGGGGTGTCTGTTGCTCGGGGTTGGGGTGTGGGGGTTGATGATTCGGTCGGGTGGGTGGCGAAAGGGTGTGGGGTGGGTGATGTTGGCGGCGTTTTCGGTGGGGGCCGGGTTTGCGGGGGCGGGGGCTTGGCATGAGTGGCGGGTTGCCGGGCATCCGTTGCGGGCGGTGGGGAAGGGGGAGAGGGTTGAGATCACGTTGATTGTGGCTGATGATCCGAAGGTGTTGGTGCAGAAGAAGTTTGGGGGGAGGAAGGTGATGTTGCGGGGGGATTTGGTGGAGTTTCGGGCGGGTGGGGAGGTGGTTTACGCCGGGGGAGCGGTGGTGGTGTTGGCGCCGGAGGTGGGGTGGCGGGGTTTGTTGCCGGGGCAGCGGGTGGTGTTTCGGGCTCGGGTGGCCAACGCTTTACGGTCGGATTTGACCGTGGCCATGTTGCGGGCCGAGGGTGCGCCGGTGGCGGTGGGGCGGCCGCCGTGGTGGCAGCGGGCGGCGGGGCGGATGCGGGAGGATTTCGGGACCGCGGCGCAGCGGGCGTTGCCCGGGGATGCGGCGGGACTGTTGCCGGGGTTGGTGATCGGGGATACGTCGCGGCTTCCGGAGCGGGTGCGGGAGAGTTTCCGTGAGACGGATCTGGCCCATTTGACCGCTGTCAGCGGGGCGAATATCACGATCTTGCTTGCGGCCGTGCTGGTTTCGATGCGCGCGTTGACCGTCGATCCGCGGGTGGGGGCGGTGGCGGCGGGGATCGCGCTGGTGATGTTCGTGATTCTGGCGCGGCCCTCGCCGAGTGTGCTGCGGGCCGCGGTCATGGGTGCGGTGGCCTTGCTCGCGCTGTGTACGGGTCGGAAGAAGCAGGCGCTGCCCGCGTTGTGTACGGCGATCATCGTCCTCCTGGCCTGGTCGCCGCGGTTGGCGATGGATGCCGGGTTCGCGTTATCGGTGTTGGCGACGGCGGGGCTCATCGTGCTCGCGCCCGGGTGGTCGGATTGGCTTCGCGCACACCGGTGGTGGCGCATTCCGGCTGACGCGTTCGCGGTGGCGGCCGCGGCGTTCGTGGTCACCACGCCGGTGGTCGTCGCGTTGACCGGGCACCTCAGTCTGGTGGCGATCGTGGTGAATGTGCTGGTGGAGCCGGTGATCGCGCCGATCACCATCGTGGGTGCCGTCGGTGCGATGCTGTCCTGCTGCTGGACGCCGCTCGCGGAGCTCGTGCTGTACTGCACGGCCCCGCCGCTATGGTGGCTGCTCACCGTGGCCGAGCGGTTCGCGGCCCTGGGCGCTTCGGTCACGCTGCCCACCGGTATCCGTTCCGGTGTGGTCGCGGCCGTGGTGTGCGCACTTCTCGTCGCCGGGCTCCGGCCGCGCGCACCGCGCCCGGACACACCCTCGTAGCCGGGGTGCGGGGTTGTCGGGGTGGGCTCGTAGGATCGCGGGGTGAGCCAACGACCAGCGCCCCTGCATCTCGTGCTCGGTGATGAAGAATTGTTGATCGAGCGGGCGGTGTCGGGGATCACCGCGCAGGCGCGGGCTGCTACGTCGGAGCCGGATTCCATGCCGGTGGACCGGCTGCGGGCGGGGGATGCGAGTACCGCCGAGTTGGCCGAGCTGCTGAGTCCTTCGCTGTTCGCCGAGGATCGGGTGATCGTGCTGGAGGCGGCGGCCGAAGCGGGTAAGGATGCCGTCGCGGTGGTCACCGATGCCGCGTCCTCACCGCCCGACGGCGTGGTGCTGGTGATTCTGCATTCGGGCGGCGGGCGCGCCAAGGCGCTCGCACCGGCATTGCAGAAGATGGGCGCGGTGGTGCATCAGGCCGCCAAGGTCGCCAAGGCCGGCGAGCGGATCGAGTTCGTGCGCAATGAGTTCCGCGCCGCGAATGTGCGCGCCTCGGCCGATGTGGTGCAGGCCATTATCGAGGCGGTCGGCAACGATCTGCGTGAATTGGCCGCTGCCACTTCACAATTGGTCGCCGATACCGGCGGCAAGGTCGATGTCGCCGCCGTGCACCGCTACTACTCCGGCAGGGCCGAGGTCACCGGATTCGATGTCGCCGACCTCGCTGTGGCGGGCGACCGCGCCGCTGCCATGGAGGCATTGCGCTGGGCCACCGACCGCGGTGTTCCGGCGGTGCTGCTCGCGGACGCGCTCGCGGATTCGGTGCACACCATCGCCCGCGTCGGTTCGGCGGGCCGCGGTGACCCGTTCAAACTCGCGGGCGATCTTGGCATGCCCCCGTGGAAGGTGAAGAAGGCGCAGGGCCAGGCGCGCGGCTGGACCGGAGTCACCATCGGCCAGGCCCTCAAGGTCGTCGCCGGGCTCAACGCCGACGTCAAAGGCGGTGCGGCCGATACCAATTACGCCCTGGAACACGCCCTCGCACGGATCCTCGACCTCCGAGAATCCGCCTCCTGAGCGGAACGGCCTGGGGGGAAGCACTCTCGCCGAGCCGAATCCACCGGCGGATGCGAACGGCCCGGCGGGAATCACCTCCGCCGAGCCGAATTCATCGCTGCTGCCGCGAACGGCTCACGGCTCCCAGGTGATTTGGCCGCCCTCGAACTGCTGGGCCTTACCGTCCTTGTAGTTGTACTCATCGCTGGTCGGGTAGCCGTAGCGGCCGTTCTCCGAACCGTTGCGAACCCAATCGTCGCGGATCGCGCCCCAGATGGTGCGGGTGCCGCCCTTCTGCGAGGTGTAGATCGCGCCACCCTCGAAGAGCTGATAGCGGCCGTCGCCCTTATTGGTCTTGGCCTCATCGGAGATCGGGAAGCCCAGCGGGCTGTTCTCCCATCCGGCCGCGGCGTACTTATCGCGGATCGCGCCGCTGATCACATGCGTGCCCGAACCGATGGACCAGTAGATCGACCCGCCCTGGAAGTGCTGGAACCGCCCCGGCTTACCGGTCGCGCCCTCATCGGTGGTCGGGTACTTCAGCGCACCGGACTCCGCGCCCACCCCGCGCCACTTGTCCCGGATCGCGCCGCCGATGGCATGCGCGTCGGTCGCGGGCGTCCAGTAGATGGAGACGTTGTTCGCGAATTCCTGCTTCTTACCGCCGGCGGCGGCATCGGTTTCGGGTCCGGTCGGATCACCGAAGAACCCGGGCCCGCCCGCCCCGTCGTATTCGACCTCGATCGCCCCGCCCACATCGAACGGTCCGATCGGCCGGGCGGCAGCGGTGCCCACTCCGGTCGCCAGCACGGCCGCGACCGCGCCCGCGGCCACCACCGCCCTGGTCCAGGACGAATTCTTCGGACTCAGCGATGTCAAGAGATCTCCCAATGCAGCTGGTATGTACGTCCCCCGACGTTCCGGTGGCCCCTGCGGCCAACCGCAGCCATCTTGCAGGGAACCGCGCGACTCGGCAAGTTCCCAGGTTCGTGAAACGACAAAACCACCGTGGTCATCGTGGCCACGGTGGTTGTTCGAAGCATGATGCCGGTACGTATACCGGGGTGATCAGCCGAGCTTGTTGAAAGCCAGCGACAGCGCCGACTTCTTGTTGGCGGCCTGGTTGGTGTGGATGACACCCTTCGAGGCGGCCTTGTCGAGGCTCTTGCTCGCGGACTGCAGCAGCTCGCTCGCCTTGTCCTTCTCGCCCGCCGCAGCGGCCTCGCGGAACTTGCGGATCGAGGTACGCAGCGCGGACTTCACCGACTGGTTGCGCTGACGCGCAAGCTCATTGGTACGGATCCGCTTCATCTGGGACTTGATGTTGGCCACGCTTGTTTCCTCGTGTTCCTTCGTTTGGTGGTTTATGCGGGAAGCAAAGTCTTCGGGCGCACTACGCAGCCTGTAGCGCAGCACCGACGGTCGAGGTTACCAGGCAACGTCCGGGGTATGAAATCGACCCTGCCCGAAATACCCCCGATACGAGAAATTTATCCCGGTCCAACTGCGTGTTGCTCCTGCGTGATGGACTATTTTTGCATGACCCCCGCCGCAGCCGCACGAGCGGCCGCGGCCGCTCCCATAACGAACGGCCGCGCCGAGTTCAACGGTGCGCACACAGGAGTCTTCGAGGGATACCGCCCCGGGCGTTATTCGAAGGCTTATGACGAGATGTTCGACCCCTCCGGCCGGCCCCGCGCGCCCTATCGGGGCATCTTCGCGGCGCTGGCCACCATCGACGCGTCCGACCTCGCGGCGCGCGCCGAGGCGCTGGCCCGGGCCTTCGTGGATCAGGGCATCACCTTCTCGCTATCGGGCCAGGAGCGGCCGTTTCCACTGGACCTGGTTCCCCGGGTGATAGCCGCCACCGAGTGGACCAAACTCGAGCGCGGCATCAAACAGCGAGTGCGGGCCCTCGAGGCCTTCCTCGCCGATGTCTACGGTGAGCAGACCATCCTGCGCGATCGGGTCATCCCGATGCGGCTGGTCACCTCGTGTGCGCACTTCCATCGCGAGGCCGCCGGGCTCATCCCGCCCAATGGTGTGCGGATTCACGTCGCGGGCATCGATCTGATCCGTGATGAGCACGGCGATTTCCGGGTGCTCGAGGACAATCTGCGCTCACCGTCCGGTGTGTCGTATGTGATGGAGAACCGCCGCACCATGGCGCGCGTGTTCCCCGATCTGTTCGCCTCGCATCGGGTGCGCGCGGTCGGCGACTATCCGAGCAATCTGCTGCGCGCCCTGCGCTGTGCCGCCGCGGCCAATGAGGCCGATCCGACCGTGGTGGTGCTCACCCCCGGCGTCTTCAACTCCGCGTACTTCGAACATTCGCTGCTGGCACGGCAGATGGGTGTGGAATTGGTCGAGGGCCGTGACCTGTTCTGCCGCGACGGCGTCGTCTATATGCGCACCACGGCGGGGGAGCGGCAGGTGGACGTCATCTACCGCCGCATCGACGATATCTACCTGGACCCCATGCAGTTTCGCCCCGATTCCATGCTCGGCGTCGCCGGAATCCTGAACGCCGCACGCGCGGGAACGGTGGTGCTGGCCAATGCGGTCGGCAACGGCGTCGGCGATGACAAACTCATCTACACCTATGTGCCCGCGTTCATCGAGTACTACCTGGGCGAGAAACCGATTCTGCCCAATGTGGATTCGTACCGCTGCTGGGAACCCGAGGAGCGCGACGAGGTGCTCGATCGGGTCGCCGAACTGGTGGTGAAACCGGTGGAGGGCTCCGGCGGCTACGGCATCGTCATCGGACCGGACGCCACCCCTAAGGAATTGGAGGCGATACGCCGCAAGGTGCGTGCGGATCCGCGCGGCTGGATCGGCCAGCCCGTGGTGCAATTGTCCACGGTGCCAAGCAAAATCGGGCCGAAGCTGGCCCCGCGGCATGTGGATCTGCGGCCGTTCGCGGTCAATGACGGTGAGGACATCTGGGTGTTGCCGGGCGGATTGACCCGCGTGGCGCTGCCGGAGGACTCGCTGGTGGTGAACTCCAGCCAGGGCGGCGGGAGCAAGGACACCTGGGTGCTGGCCGCGAGAACCTCGGGGGCGGAACGGGAATTGTCCGGGGATCAATTGGTGAGCGAACAGCTCATTCCGGGGGATCGCGATCAGGCGCGAGAACCCTCGCCCGCACGGGCGAATCAACAACAGCAATAGCAAACAACAGCAATAGCAACGGCGCTGCTGATGGGTGGAATTACAGCGTTAGGCGGTTGAATTATGTTGGCGCGCAATGCCGAATCCCTCTTCTGGATCGGCCGGTACATCGAACGCGCCGAGTACACGGCGCGAATACTCGACGTCGCGGTGCATCAATTGCTCGAGGATGCCACGGTGGACCCGGATCGAACGTCGCGAGTTCTGTTGCGGGTCTTGAGCATCGAGCCGCCCGAAGAGGAACTCGACGTCTGGTCGGTGACCGAACGCGTCGCCTTCGGCCGGGACCACGGCGGTTCCATTGTCGACTCGATCAGCAGGGCCCGCGAGAACGCCCGGGGGGCAAGGGAAGTCGCGTCCACCGAAATGTGGGAATGCCTCAACTCCACCTACAACGGGCTGGCCGCGGCCGAACGCGCCGCGCGGGCGCTCGGGCCGCACGAGTTCTGCCACTACATCACCGATCGCGCCGCCATGTTCGCCGGACTCTCCGATTCCACGCTGAGCCGGGACGACGGCTATCGCTTCCTGCTCTTGGGCCGTTCCATCGAACGCGTGGATATGACTGTGCGGCTGTTGCTTTCACGTGCGGGTGATCGCACCTCCTCACCCGCGTGGGTGACGGTATTGCGTTCGGCCGGAGCCCACGACCCCTATCTGCGCACCCATCGCGGCGTGCTGGACGCCAATCAGATCGCCCAATTCATCCTGCTGGACCGGCTTTTCCCGCGTTCGGTCTTCCATACCCTGCGGGTGGCCGAAACCTGTCTGCAGGAACTGGATCAGCGGCCCAACAGCCGTTTCGCCGCGCGACAGGAAGCGCATCGACTATTGGGCCGGGCGCGCAGTGAATTGGAATTCCTCCCCGCGACCGTCCTGCTCGAAGACCTCCCCAGCCGCCTGATCTGGTTGCAGGAAACCTGCCACGAAGTGGGAGAAGCGGTGGCGCTGCAATATTTTCACGCCGAGTCCTGGGTGTCCTGGACCGGACTGCACGGCCGCAACGGCAGCCGGATCGAGGAAGCGGTATGAGCTGGCGCATGCGGGTGGTGCACACCACCGGATATGTCTACGACGCGCCGGTATCGCGTTCGTTCAACGAGGCGCGCCTGACCCCGCGCGCCGACAGCAGGCAGAACGTCATCCTCAACCGGGTCGAAACGGTGCCCTCCACCCGGTCCTTCCGCTACGTCGACTACTGGGGCACCGCGGTGACCGCCTTCGACCTGCACGCCCCGCATACCGAATTGGAGGTCACCAGCTCCTCGGTGGTCGAGACCGAACCCTTCGCCGGACCCGCCGAGGAACTCTCCTGGGAGGAACTGCGCGCCGGGGATATCGCCGACCGCTTCGACGAATTGCTCACCCCCACCGCCTATGTGCCGCGCGAACGCCGCCTCGCCCCGGTCGCCCGCCAGCTCGCGCGCGGCGTCCCGCCCGCCAAAGCCGTTGTGCGCGGCGCGGAATGGGTGCACCGGGAAATGAACTACCTGGCCGGAACCACCTCGGTGCACACCTCCGCGGTCGAGGCGTTCGCGGAAAGACAAGGGGTTTGCCAGGATTACGCGCACCTGACCCTGCTGCTGTTGCGCGCCATGGGAATTCCCAGCCGCTACGTCTCGGGTTACCTGCACCCGGACCCCACCGCCGAAGTGGGGCGCACGGTAGCCGGGCAGATGCACGCCTGGGTGGAAGCCTGGACCGGGCAATGGTGGGGCTACGACCCCACCAACAACATTCCCGTCACCGAACAACACGTATCCGTCGGAGTAGGCCGTGATTACGCGGATGTGCCCCCACTCAAAGGTATCTTCAGCGGAAGTGGGTCGACTGATCTGGAAGTGGAAGTGGAGGTCACTCGACTCGCGTGAGGTCAGAACACAGGTGCTCTCCCATCAGGGCGGGTCGATCCGGGAAGGTGGCTGATGTCTCCCACAGCGCAGGAAGTCGTCGAAGAACTGGGCGAGATGGAACCGATCTCGCTGAGCCGGAAACTCTTCGCGGAGGGCTTCGGCACCTTCGTACTGGTGCTCGGCGGCGTGGGCACGGCGGTGCTGGCCGGGGAGCGCGTCGGTGCGCTCGGTATCGCCCTGGCCTTCGGATTCACGCTGCTGTTCCTGGTGTACGCCATCGGGCCGGTCTCGGGCTGTCATGTGAATCCGGCCGTGACGGTGGGTCAGCTACTGCTGGGCCGGGTGTCGGCCGGGGTGGCGCTGGCGTACATGGTCGCGCAATTCGTGGGCGGGTTGCTCTCGGGCGCGGTGATCTACGCGATCGCCAAGAACCTGCCGTCCTATGACCGGGCCAAGGATGGACTGGCCGCCAACGGCTGGGGCGCGCACAGCCCGTCCAAGGTCGAACTGGCCGGGATCACCACCAATGGCTACGGTCTGGCCGCCGCCATCACCGTCGAGGTGATTCTCACCGCGCTGCTGGTGTTCGTGGTGTTGGCCTCCACTGATCAGCTCTCGGATGTGCCGCTGGCCGGGTTGTCTATCGGTATCACGCTGGCCGTCATCCACCTGATCTCGATCCCCGTGGACAACACCTCGGTGAATCCGGCGCGCAGCCTCGCGGTCGCGTTCTTCCAGGACGGTGCGCCCGCACAGCTGTGGGTGTTCATCGTCTTCCCGCTCATCGGCGGCGTGCTGGGGTCCCTGGTCTACGGCCTGATGTTCGGCCGCTCGCGGAACATGGTGAGCTGACACCTCTTCGCGATTACCATGCCCCCGTTCCTGTGGAACGGGGGCACGGTGCGTAGAAGGGGAGAATGCCTCGCGAGGAGAGGCGTCAGCGGGTGTTCACGAGGAGGGCGTATTGGGCGGCGGCGCGCTGGCGGGCGGTTTTCTCGTCCTGGCCGCTGACGACAGCCCAGTAGCGTCCGTCCATCAGGAAGCAGCGGTAGCGGGTTTCGCGGGCGTTGTCGGGGACGTCCTTGCCTCGGAAGCAGGCTGCGTCGGGGACGCCGGCGGGGGTCGCGACCGGGGTGTCGCCGTTCGCGGTGGCGGCCGCGACGACGCGGTCGTGCATGCTGCGCGTGTGTGCCAGGTCCGATAGGCGCATCAGCCACCAGTCGCCGATGAAGGCCGCGCGCTCGATCGGATCGGGTTCGAATTTCTCGGCCGCGCCACCCTGGCCGAACAGGTGCGTGATACCGCGCGGACCGTAGACCACACCGGTGCCGTGCGCGAACCCGAACCAGTTCGCGTCCGCCGGGGTGCCCGCCTGATTCGCGGCCGGATACGGCCATGTGGTGGCGTCGGGATGCAGCAGGCGGCGCAACATATCGTCGCCGTCGAAAGGCATGGCGGACAGCTTGTCCGGTGCGGTCGGCACGAATCCGTCCAGCAACGGGAGCTCCGCGGCCAGGGCCGCGCTCGCGCGTGCGCTCAATGCCGCCGCGTCCACCACCCGATCGGCCGCGTACACCACGACCACGAATGATTTGTGCGCCAGCGCGGTCACCAGTACGGGCGATCGCTTGCGCGAAATGCCGTAGGCGTCATCGAATCCCGGGATGGCGATCCGGATGGTGTCCGGATTGCGGGCCATATCCGCCGCCGCGATCCGGCCCGCGACGAGCCTGGCGATCGGATCCGCGCGGAAGTTCAGCACGGTCATGCGCAGGATCTTGGAATCGCCGACCGCGGGCGGGCTCGCGGGGCTGTCGGTCCCGTTGACCGCGTAGCCGGCGATCATGCCGTACTGGGCGATCGGCTGTAGCGCTATCTCCGGCGCGAGCACCGCGGTGCGCCCGGGCGTGGGCAACAGCGCCGAGCCGCCGTAGCTCAGATCCTTGTCGAAATCGGCGGGCTTGACCACTACCTCCGCCAGTCGCGCGGATTCCATGACACGCCCGTACGTGTCATTGTCATTGGCGGGCACGGCAATCGGTTGTGCGGATAGTTCGCCCATATCGAGCGCGGCCAGGTTCGGGGTGCTCTGCCGGGCATTGCCGGGCACGACCTCGCCACCGCAACCGCCGAGCATTCCGGCCAGCACGGTCAGACTCGCCGCACAGGCCATCGCGCGCCGCCGCGCGCGCTGCCGGAATTCGTCGTTCGTCACACCTGGTCCTCGCTAGATCGGGGCGTCCGGCCACCATTGGTCGTAGAGTTCACGACCGGATTTCGCCCCGGTGAATCGCATTGTGCAGAAATTGCGTGCGGCGCCGTCGAAACGGATGTCCAGCTGTCCCTTCGGGCTTCCGTCACTGTCGAAGGTCTTCCACTGCGCCTGACCGGTGCCCGAGGCGCGCGACCAGGACTCGCCGTCCTGCGGATTGCCGGTCGGCTCCAGGCCGCGCATGGCCGAGCGATCGGACGCGCAGGTCAGCCACAGCGATACGCTGCCGGTCGAACAGACCAGGACGGGTTGATCCAGTACATCGTCGAGCGGAACCGCCCTATCCCTGTCATCGGAGGCGGTGCACCGCAAGCCCTGATAGCCGCGAGCGGCGGGCGTGGCCGGAAGCAGTGCGGGGAAGGCGTCGACCATGAAACCGAAAGCGTGCCAGGGTGATCCGGCGCTCGCGGTGGGGCCGGGGGCCGGACCGCCGGAACCGGTCATGCGGCTGATCGTCACGATCGTCGCTGCGGCGATCACCGCCACCGTCGCCGCGATCGCGATGAGCAGGCGCGGGCGGCGGCGCCGGGGCGGTGCGGACGCGTGCCCATGCAGCGCCGCCACCGCCGCCTCGGCCAATTCACCGCAACTGCGGTAGCGGTCGGCCGGTTCGTACGACATGGCGCGCGCGACAACGGAATCCAATGCCTTGGGAATACCCGGGACGATGGTGCTCGGCGCGGGACGCGGGGCCGTCAAATGCGCGTGCATGACCGCGGCGGCCGTCTCGCGCGGGAAAGGCACGGTCCCCGTGAGCAATTGGTGCAGCGTCCCGCCCAGCGCGTACACATCGGTGCGCTCGTCGAGTCGCCCGCCGCCGATCTGCTCGGGCGCGGCGAAGGCCAGCGTGGCCAGCACCCGGCCCACCGCCGTGAGCGCCACGGATTCCGTTATCGCGCGGGCGATTCCGAAATCGGTGACCAGCACCCGGTCCGCGTCCGTGCCCGGCTCGATGAGGATATTGGCGGGTTTCACATCCCGATGCGGCAGTCCGGCGCGATGCGCGGCGTCCAGGCCCCGGGCGGCTCCGGTGATGATGGCCACCGCGCGTTCGGCGGGCAGCCCGCCCTGCTGTTTCACCAACTGCGCGGCATCGCATCCGTTGACGAATTGCATGGCGATCCAGAGCATGTCGCCCGCATCGCCGCAATCGTAGATCGACACGATATTCGGATGATCCAGCCGCCCGGCCAGTTCGGCCTCGCGCAGGAATCTGGCCCGGAATTCGGCATCGGCCCCGTCCGACAGGATCTTCAGCGCGTCCTGGCGCGGCAGCCGCGGATGCCGGGCCAGGTACACGCTGCCCATACCGCCCGCGCCGATCCGCCGTTCGATTCGATACCCGGCCACCACCGCACCCGGCTCCAAGGCGCGCACCCGCGGCCCTACCGGTTCCGCACCAGTAGCGCGTACTGCGCGGCGGCCCGCTGGTGCACCGATTTCTCATCGGTCGCGTTCACGATCGCCACGTAGCGGCCGTCCTGGACGACGCAGTAGTAGACCGGCACGATCTGTTCGTGCCGAAGACATTTCGCGTCCGGCACGGGCGGATTCGCCAGGGGGGTCTGCATCTGCCCGTACCCGGACTCCTCTTTCGCCAGGCGGCGGGCGGCGGTCGCGTCGCGCAGCCGGAACAGCCAGCCGCGATCGATCAGGGCGATGCTCTCGATGGCGTCCTCGGCGATACCCGCCGCCGTGCTCGCCGCCGGCAGGGCCAGCCGGGAACCATTGGGGCCGTAAACGACTCCGCTCGGTTCGAGGTAGCTGCCCTTGCCCGCGATAGTGGACCCCTGAATCTTGGTGATATACGGGTACGACCATTCGCCACGAGTGGTCGGCACCATGCGCCGCAGCATGCCGTCCGCATCGAACCGCAGCTTGGGCAGGTCCGCCACCGGGGTGGGCTGGAATCGGTCCAGGCGCGGCAGTTCGACGGCGATCGCCTTGGACGCGAGCCTGGTCAGCTCACCCAGATCGGGGTTCGGATACCGCACGAAAATCGCCACCACATAGGTCCCGTGCGCGAGCACGAATCCGATCGTCGGCACCGTGGGCCGCCAATGTCCGCGTGCCGCAGGGTATTCCGGCAGGGTGACCGGTGCGTTCTCGGGATTCACCGCGAAATCCGCCGCCTCGATCTCGGCGGCCGCGGACTGCGCCGCCGTGGCGTCGGGCAGCCGCAGCACGGTGATACCCACCGACCAGGGCGGATCATCGGCCGGGCAATTCTTCGGCGGGCAGCCGTTCACCGAATACCCGGCCAGCATCCCGTATTTGGTCAGGATCGGCACCGCGACATCGGCCAGAATGCCCATCGTGTCGGCCGGGCGCGGCAGCGGCAGCGGGAAGGACGGGCTCAGCGACGGGTCCACCTCGCGCGGATCGGTCACCGCTTCGGCCATGCGCGCCGATTCGATGAGGCGACCGTATTTGTCCTTGGAATTGCTCGGTTCGGCGAGCGTCTCCGCACCGAATTCACCGAAATCCAGTGTGCTCAGGTCGATATCGGCGGTGGTCGCGGATCCGGGCACCGTGCGGGCGCCCCACAGCAGCACCGCGATCAGCATTGCGACCACGATGAAAGCGAGCGCGCCGAGCGCCGTGCGGTTAGAGCGGAGCATCGGGCCACCAGGTGTCGAGCAGAGTCTGACCGGTCACCGTGATGCTCCAGAGGTCGATGACGCAGAAATTGCGGGCCGGATCGTCGAACGCGATGCGCACATTGCCCTGCGGTACGCCGCCGCCATTGCTGTCGCCCCAGGCGATGCGCCCCGCGCCACTGTCGCGGGTCCACAGCTTGCTACCGGCGACGGCGATCGGCGATCCGATATCCGGCATGGACAGGCGGCTCGATAGACAGTGCACCCAGATCATGTCCACCGGATCGCCGTCACCACTGCACACCAGCCAGATCTGCTGCCGCTGTACATCCAGCGCCGCCGCCGCGCCCTGCTCATCCTTGGTCTCGCACCACAGACCGCCGTAGCCGCTGGTCGTCGGAGTGCGCGGCAGCAGTTTCGGGAAGGCCGCGACGGCGAATCCGGCCACGCCCCACGGGCCGCTGTCATCGGTGATCGGAGCCGCGGAAACGGTTGCGGGGGAGGACTTCTCGGGATGGTTGGTGCCGAGCACGAATGCGGTGGCCGCGATGGCGAGTACCAGGGCGACGGCGGCGACCGCGCCCGACAGCAGGCGTTTGCGGTATCCCGCCGGGTGCGGGACGGGCGCGACCGCCTCACCTCGCAGCGCCGCGCCCGCGGCCTCGGCGAGCGCACCGCAGCTCCGATAGCGCTGATCCTGTTCCTTCGCCATCGCCCGCGCGATCACCCGATCGAACTGTTTGGGCAGACCGGGCACGACTTCGCTGGGGCGCGGCGGCGGTTCCATCAGATGCGCCTGCATCACCGCGACGGCCGTCTCGTGCGGGAAAGGCTTGGCGCCGGTGAGCAATTGGTACAGCGTCGCGCCGAGGGCGTAGACATCGACGCGATGGTCGAGGGTTTCGCCGCGCAGCTGTTCGGGGGCCGCGTACGCGACCGTCGCGAGCACCTCACCGGCGGCGGTGAGCTCGGTGGATTCGCCTATGGCGCGGGCGATTCCGAAATCGGTGACCAGCACCCGATCCGGTCCGTCCGGATCGGGGGAGACGAGGATATTGGCGGGCTTGACATCGCGATGCAGCAGTCCCGCCGCGTGCGCGGCGTCCAGACCGCTCGCGGCCTCGGTGACCACGTGCACCGCGCGTTCAGGCGGTAGTCCCGCCGGGAACTCGCGCAGCAGGTCGGCGGCGTCCGCGCCCTCGACGAACTGCATTGCGATCCAGAGGGATTCGTCCTCCACACCGCGATCGAGGATCGCCACCACATTCGGATGCGCGAGCCGGGCGGCGAGTTCGGCCTCGCGCAGGAAGCGCGCCCGGAACTCGTCATCCGAACTGCTGGTGTCGGACAGCACTTTGAGCGCGATCTGGCGGGGCAGTCGCGGGTGGCGCGCCAAGTACACCGAACCCATACCGCCCGCGCCGAGCTTGCGTTCGATCCGAAAGCCCGCGAACACTTCTCCCGCCCGCACGGACAGAGTGTCCGTTTACCGACCGGTCTCGTCAATACCCTGCGATAAATATCGGCTAATGCCAGTGGTATTCGGCGCACAGGCGATGCGCGACGCGGTCGAAGATCTTGCGCGGCACGATCGCACCCTCGCGCCGGATACCGTCCTCCGGTACATCGAGCACCCGATCCAAGCGCACCCAGCTGGAGCGTCCCGCGTGGTCCCACGCGCCCGGCCCGATACCGACCCAGTTGGGGTGATGCTCATGATCCTCATTGGAGGACAGCATCAATCCCAGCAGCGTGCCGCGCTCGCGCCCGACCACCAGCACCGGCCGGTCCTTCCCATTATTGGGGTCTTCCTCGTAAGGCACCCAGGTCCATACGATTTCGCCCGGATCGGCACGCCCGTCCAGCTGCGGGCTGTACACGATCTGCCGCGCCCGCTCCCGCGACGGCACTCCCGCCGACGACGTCGGCCGCACCTTCACCGGCGCGGGCTTGGGCGAGATCGCGCGCGCCGCCCGCCCCCACACCGAGGACCCGGCCACCCGCTCGATCAACTTCGGTCCCTGCTGCTTGACCAGATGAGAACCCTGCTCTTTAGCCACGATCCCCAACTGCTTCCCCAGCGCGTTCCACCTGCCAGCCATGCGGGGAGCATAGTGGCGTCGCGCCCGGTTCTCATCCGGGCCGGATTCGCCTGTGCGTACGGGGATTTCGCGGTACCGTCCGACGATTCGAAATCGACATGTTTCACATAAGGGGAATTGCGTGATGACCAAACGATTCGCGAGCCTGTGTGGGGTGGTGGCCGCAACCGTGTCAGTACTCGCGCTGGCCGCGCCGAACGCCTCGGCGACCGTGAACAACCTCACGATCAATCATGAGAGCTACCAGACTCCGGGCACTTTCGTGCTGGACGCGTTCACCGATGACCTGGGCCCGGTGTGGTTCCTCGACAACGGCACGGTCATCTCGGGGAGTCCGATGACACCCAAGCGCATCATCGACGAGACCGCGCCGTGCCCTGGCTCGTGCTGGGTCGGAATCACCTGGTATCCGAAAACGCTGGGGACCCACCACATCGTGGCCCAACAGCGCGCCGCCGACGGTTCGGTGCTCACCTCCCGGGCGGCCGACGTCAATGTCACCACGCTGCCGAGCAGCGGCAGCTCCGATCTGCTCACCGGCAGCGCCGGGTAGGCAACGGTCGAGCCGGGGCGCGGTGCACCCCGGCACGCACCGTAGACTTCGGGGTTGACATGCCGCTGGTTTGCCATGCCGAGGAGTGACTCCGATTAGCAGTTTCGCCGATACGACGTTCACTGATCCGTCCAAGATCAGGAACTTTTGCATCATCGCCCACATCGACCACGGGAAATCGACCCTGGCCGATCGCATGCTGCAACTCACCGGTGTGGTCGAGGAGCGGGCCATGCGCGCGCAGTACCTGGACCGGATGGATATCGAGCGGGAACGCGGTATCACCATCAAGGCGCAGAACGTGCGGCTGCCGTGGCAGGTCGACGGTGAGGACTATGTCCTGCACCTGATCGATACGCCGGGGCACGTCGACTTCACCTATGAGGTGTCGCGTGCGCTGGAAGCCTGTGAAGGCGCGATCCTGCTGGTCGATGCCGCACAGGGCATCGAGGCACAGACGCTCGCCAATCTGTATCTGGCGATGGACAAGGACCTCACGGTCATTCCGGTGCTGAACAAGATCGATCTGCCGGCCGCGGATCCTGATCGGTACGCCGCCGAGATCGCGCACATCGTGGGCTGTGAGCCCGAGGATGTGCTGCGGGTCTCCGGTAAGACCGGCGTCGGCGTGGCCGAACTGCTGAATGAGGCCGTGCGCGTGGTGCCGCCGCCCGTCGGGCAGGCCGACGCTCCGGCGCGCGCCATGATCTTCGACTCGGTGTACGACACCTATCGCGGTGTCGTCACCTATGTGCGTGTGGTGGACGGCAAGCTCACCCCGCGTCAGAAGATCAAGATGATGTCCACCGGGGCCACGCACGAACTGCTCGAAATCGGCATCGTGTCACCCGAACCCAAGCCCACCCAGGGGCTGGGCGTCGGCGAGGTGGGTTACCTCATCACCGGTGTGAAGGACGTCCGCCAGTCCAAGGTCGGTGACACCATCACCAGCGCCCGCGACGGCGCGACCGAGGCGCTCACCGGATACCGCGAACCGCGGCCCATGGTCTACTCCGGGCTCTACCCGGTCGACGGCTCGGACTACCCGAACCTGCGTGACGCGCTCGACAAGCTCCAGCTCAACGATGCCGCGCTCACCTATGTGCCGGAAACCTCGGTGGCCCTCGGGTTCGGCTTCCGCTGCGGCTTCCTCGGACTGCTGCACATGGAGATCACCCGCGAACGCCTCGAACGCGAATTCGGGCTCGACCTGATCTCCACCGCGCCCAACGTGATCTACCGCGTGGTCATGGAGGACGGCACCGAACACGTCGTCACCAACCCCTCGTACTGGCCCGAGGGCAAGGTGAAGGAGATCTACGAACCCATCACCAAATGCACCGTGATCGCGCCGAGCGAATTCATCGGCACCATCATGGAGCTGTGCCAGGCGCGGCGCGGTGAGCTGCTCGGCATGGACTATCTGTCCGAGACCCGCGTCGAGATGCGGTACACGCTGCCCATGGCGGAGATCATCTTCGACTTCTTCGACTCGCTGAAATCCCGCACCCGCGGCTATGCCTCGCTCGATTACGAGGAGGCGGGCGAGCAGGCCGCCGCGCTGGTCAAGGTCGACATCCTGCTGCAGGGTGAGGCCGTGGACGCGTTCTCGGCCATCGTGCACAAGGATGCCGCGCAGGCGTACGGGCACAAGATGACCACCAAACTGCGCGAGCTCATTCCGCGTCAGCAGTTCGAGGTGCCGATTCAGGCCGCCATCGGATCCAAGGTCATCGCGCGCGAGAACATCCGCGCCATCCGCAAGGACGTGCTGGCCAAGTGCTACGGCGGTGACATCAGCCGTAAGCGCAAACTGCTGGAGAAGCAGAAGGAAGGCAAGAAGCGGATGAAGACCATCGGCCGCGTCGAGGTCCCGCAGGAAGCCTTCGTGGCGGCGCTGTCCACCGACTCGGCCTCGGACGGCAAGGCCAAGAAGTAACTCTCGGAGTCGAGAGAAACAATCAGTGCCCCGCTGCCTGATGGCAGCGGGGCACTGTTGTAGATGGGGTGGGGTGGGCCGCCTGACGGCCGCGAAGCCACCGTGGGGCGGCGGGCTCGACTGGCGAAAGCTTCGCGATGCAAGGCTTGCCATGCGAGGTTTGCGAAGTTCGGGTTGGGCTGTGGGCGTGCGATTTCCGAGGTGATTTGCCGGTCGGGCACACGGTTGGCTTTGCAGGGGGATTCTGGGGCTTCCGTACTGATATGCAGGGTGACAAGCTATGTGTCGCACGGCTGTACACACCGGCTCCTACCTGGTGGATGTGACAGACCGGGTATCCGGAAATAGGGTGTGAAACGAGTTTGAAGACGGCGGTCCGCCAGCGGCGGACCGCCGATCCTTGAGAGCGGGAGCCTGTATGACGCGTGAGCGGCCTATCGACGACGACGCATCCGGGACGGGCGACGATTACGCGGGCGATACCGCGTACCAGATCGCCAACGGTGTGGCGCGCACGGCGAGGGCTGGCGCGTATGTGACGGGTGGAGCGCTCATCGCCTCCGCGGGGACGCGCAGCGGCGACGGTCCGGCTCCGGCCATCGACCATGACAGCCGCAATGTGAGCTGGCAGCAGGCCAACGATCCGCAGCCGGACGTGCCGAGCCCGACCCTCACCTTCCCGGACCTGACCGCCGACCAGCTCCCGCCCGCGCACCTGCCCACCGGCATGCTGCCGGTCGCCGCGCAGGACAATCAGCACTACGGCACCGATGCCGGACTGCTCCCGGCCGATTACGGCTCACAGCCTTCCGCCGATACGAGCATGTCCGGATTCAACGGCGTCGGCATTCCGGACACCGATCTGCCGCTGTCCTTCCGGCTGCCGGACTATCAGCAGCAGCCCGGATACGAACTGCCCAACGGCGGCGGACCGGTCGACTCGAATCAGCCCTGGGACCCGCAGCAGCCGGGCAACGGCGATTCGGAATGGCAGCTGCCCGATACCGGCGGCTCCGATGGCGGCTGGCATCTGCCCGATACCGATGGCTCCGGTGGTGGTTGGCAGATCCCCGGCGCCGATGGTTCGGGCTGGCAGCTGCCCGGCGCGGACGGTTCGGGCTGGCATATCCCGGGCGCGGACGGCGGCGGCGGTTTCGGCTGGCAGATGCCGGGCGGCGACGGTGGCCACGGCTGGCAGATTCCGGGCGGCTTCAAGCTACCCGGCGCGGACGGACACCTACCCGGGATGGGGAACCTGCCCGGAGCGAGCGATCCCATCGGAAGTGGTTCGCACGGCGGCATTTTCGACGGTATCGGCGACGGCCCCATCGGCATCGCGATCGACACCAACTGGGCCGTGAACATGCATGTCGGCCTCGACGGCGTGCACTTCGAATCCAACCTGCAGGTCAATATCGGCGTCGGCAATGTCGGCCATCAGCTCGATCAGTTCACCCAGGATATGGGTCAGGGCATCGGGCACATCCCGAACGGCATCGACCCGAACGGCAATCCGCTGCCCGCCGGTTCCGCGCCCTGGGGCAGCGATGCCGTGAACCCGGGCACGCAGACCACCGGCGCGAATCCGCCCGGCCAGCAACCCAATTCGGCGACCGCGTCGGCCACCGACCCGCACGGCGCGACCCCCGGACCACACAGCGGTGTGCCGGGCGCGCAGGTACCGGGCGTCGACCCGCACGGTCCCGGAGCCGGTGCGCCGGGTGCGGGTATCGGTGCGCCGGGTGCGCACGGTGCCGGAACCGGTTCGCACGGAACGGGTTACGGCTCACACGGCGCGGGAAGCGGTGCGCCGCTGGGTGGTTCGACCGGTGCACCCGGTACGGCTCCCGGCTCCTCCTTCGGCCTGCCCGCTGCCGGGACGGGTGCGCCCGCACCCGCCTATGTGGCCCCGGCCGCACCCGCGCCGATCGCGAACCCGGTCGCTCCGGCCGCGCCCATCGTGGTCGCCCCGGTGGTGCCCGCCGCCGTCGCCCCCGTCGTGGTGGCTCCGGTCGCGGTGGCGCAGCCGGTGGTCGCGACCCCGTTGCAGACCACCATTCAGCCCGATGCCGCACAGCATCCCATCGCGAATCTGCTCACCCCGCCCGGCCAGTCGCCGCTGTACGCCTCGGCGGCCCAGGCGCCCGCGCTCTTCGAACACCACGGCAATCATCCGGTGCTGCTGGCCAATGGCGGCCATCCGGATGTGAGCGCGATCGCCAAGCCCACACCGGTGACCACCGAACCGGGCACCACCGTGCCCAAGATCAGCGTGCCGCCCAAGACCGATCCCGCGCTCACCACGGTGCCCCCGGTACCGGTGACCACCAAGATCCCGGGCATCACCGATCCGACCACGACCAAGCTGCCCGGTATCACCCTGCCGACCACCACCGCGCCGCACACCACGGCACCGCACACCACGGTTCCGCCGGTCAGCACGGATCCGGATACCGGCACCACGCGTCCGAACACCGGCGGTGACACCGACGGCCACGGCACCGCGCCGACCATCACCCCGCCGAGCGATACCGTTCCCACGCATCAGCCGCCGGTCACCAACCCGTCCCATCCGAGCTCGGACGGGACGGTGCCGACGGTAGCGCCGACCGTACCCCCGGTGACGCTGGATCCGCCGGCGGCCACCGTGCCCGCGGTGCCGACCGGACAGCCGCAGACCAATCCGCCCAAGCCGCAGGACGCGCCCAAACCGGCGAAACCCATTGCCGAGGTGAATGATTCGGGTCAGCACCTGATGCCGATCGCGGACGATTCCGCACTGCATCCGGTCTACCTGATGCATGACGGCGGCCTCGGCAGCCACCTCATCACGGACGGCAGTCTCACCGACAGCCACTTCCCGGTGCATGCCGCGTTCGACCATACGCTGCTGTGAGCGGTGTCGAACGCCTTGTCGCAGTGAAGAATCCGGACACGATGGGCCCGTTGCTCGGGCTGCTCGACGAGCTGCTGGAGCCGGTGCACGCCGCGGGCCGCGCGGATCTGGCCGGACGGCTGGGCATCGCGCGCGCCCGGCTGTCCGATCCCCGGGTGCGCCTGGTCGTGGTCGGTGAGTCCAAGAGCGGAATGAGCACGCTGGTCAACAGTCTGATCGGCGCGCCGGTGAGCGCGACCGACAGCCCGTCCAGCGTGCCGGTGATCGCCGAGTACGGACCGCATTCCAGCGCCACCCTGGTGCGCGCCGGTAGCAGCGGCGGTGTGGCCGAACGGCAGTCCGTCGATCCGCGGCAGGCGGTCGCCGAATCGGCCGCCGGTGGTGTGCTGCGGGCCGAATTCACCGAGCCCAGTGCGCTTTTGGCGGAGGGCTTCGTGCTGCTGGACGCACCGGGTTCGCCCGCGGACACCCCGGCCACCTGGTCGCTGCTGGCCGTCGCGGACGCGGTGCTCTATGTGGCCGATGCCGCGCGGCCGTTCACCGCCGGGCAGATCGGGCAGCTGCAACGCATTCAGCAGGTGTGCCCGACGGTGGTCTGCGTGCTCAACAAGATCGATCAGTATCCGCAGTGGCCCGAGGTGCAGCAGCATGATCGGCGGCTGCTCGACGCCGCCGGACTGGCCTTCGCCGTCGCGCCCGCTTCGGCGCGGCTGCACGAGCACGCCCGCTCCACCGGCGATCAGCAGATGGATCTGGAATCCGGTGTGCCGCAACTGCTCGATCATCTGCGCGACTATGTGCTCGGCAATGCCGACGCCGTCGCCGCCGATGCCGCGGTGCGCGATATCGGGCTGATCAGCGATCATCTCGCGCTCGCGCTGCGCACCGAGGCCGAGACGCTGCGCGATCCGCGCCGCTACGGCGTCATCACCGAACAGCTGCGCCGCACCCGCGAGGAGGCCGAACAGCTGCGTCAGCGCACCGCGAACTGGCAGGTCACCCTCGCCGACGGCGCGGGCGAATTGATGGCGGACACCGAACATGATCTGCGCCACCGGCTGCGGAGCCTGATCCGCGATGCCGAGGCCGACATCATGAAGCGCGATCCGGCCCGGCGCTGGGCCGAGTTCGGCGCGGACCTCGATGCCAAGATCTGCGAGGCGGTGGAGGAGAACTTCGTCATCGCGCACTACCGCTCGGTGGAGCTGGCCGAGCAGGTGGCGGCCAAGTTCCCGGACCGCGGTATCCCGACACCCGAACTGCGCCTGGACAATCCGGGCGAGGTCGGCGAGGTGCTGGAACCGGTCACCTCGCTGGATAAACTGGACAGCGCCAAACCCGCTGTGGCGCAACAGTTCCTGAATATGCTGCGCGGCTCCTACGGCGGCGTCCTGATGGTCGGCCTGGCCACCAGCCTGCTCGGCATGTCCCTGGTGAACTGGTACTCCGCCGGTGCGGGCGTACTGCTCGGCGTCAATGCCCTGTGGGACGACCGCAAATCGCGCAAACAGCGCCGCCAGGCCGAGGCCAAGGTCGCCGTCGCCCGCCTCATGGACGATGTGATCTTCCAGGTCAGCAAGGAATCGCGCTACCGCCTGCGCGCGGTGCAGCGCAATCTGCGCGACCACTTCACCGAAATCGCCAATGAGACACTGCGTTCGGTGGACGCCTCACTGCGCGCCGCCGAGGAGGCCGCCGCCGTGCATTCGGGCGCGCGCCGCGAACAGCGCCTCACCGAAATCGAGTCATCGCTGGTGCGCCTGCACGATCTGCGTGAGCGCGCCGATGCCCAGGGCGGCGGAAACCCTTCGTACTGAAGGGTTTCCGCGCCGGTCAGGACCGGCCGGGGTGGGCCGGGTTGAACTGGCCGGAGTGGTGCGATTCCTCGGCGCGAATGACGTGCATGACCGCGTTGATCAGCGCCAGGTGGGTGAACGCCTGCGGGAAATTGCCGAGGTGGCGGCCGGTGCGGGTGTCGATCTCCTCCGCGTACAGCTTGAGCGGGCTGGCGTAGCCGAGCAGTCGTTCGCACAGTTGGCGGCCACGCGCCAGCTCGCCGATCTCCACCAGGGCGGACACCAGCCAGAACGAGCAGATGGTGAAAGAGCCCTCCTCACCGGACAATCCGTCATCGGTGGTGTCGGTGCGGTAGCGCAGCACCAGCCCGTTCTCGGTGAGTTCATCGGCGATGGCGAGCACGGTGGCGCGCACCCGATGATCGGTGGGCGGCAGGAAGCGCAGCAGCCCCACCAGCAGCAGGGAGGCGTCCAGATTGTCGCTGCCGTAGGTCTGGGTGAAGACCCCGGCCTCGTTCACGCCATTGTCGAGCACGTCCTGCCGGATCTCGTCGGCGATGTCATGCCACTTCTTGGCGTAGTCGAATTCCCCGTGCCACTCCGCGAGTTTCGCGCCGCGATCCAGCGCCACCCAGCACATCACCTTGGAGCAGGTGAAGTGCTGCGGTTCCCCGCGCACCTCCCAGATGCCGCGATCGGGATTGCGCCAGTTCTCGATCGCCGCCTGCACCTGCCGTTCCAGCATGGGCCACAACGTCTCCGGGACCTGCTGCCGCGATTTCACGTGCAGGTACACCGAATCCAGGATGGTGCCCCAGATATCGTGCTGTTCCTGGTTGTACGCGCCATTGCCGATGCGCACCGGCCGTGCGCCGTCATATCCGGACAGGTGCGAAAGCTCGGATTCGGTGATCTCGCGTTCGCCGCCGATACCGTAAAGCACCTGTAGCGGAAGGGCTTTGCCGTTCCCCTCGGTGGTGACATCGTGCAGGAACGCGAAGAAATCATCGGCCTCGCGATCCAGGCCGAGCGTGTACAGACCCCACAGCGCGAACGTCGAATCGCGCACCCAGGTGTAGCGGTAGTCCCAATTGCGTTCCCCGCCGGGGGTTTCCGGCAGTGAGGTGGTGGCCGCCGCCATCAGCGCGCCGGTCGGCGCGTAGGTGAGCCCCTTCAGCGTCAGCGCGCTGCGCTGGAGATACCCGCGCCACGGATGATCCGGGAAGCGCCCCAGCGTGATCCACTGCCGCCACGCCTCGGTGGTGGTCCACATCTTCTCGGCGGCTTCCTCGAAGGTCTTGGGCGGCTCCAGATCCGACCAGGACAGCGCCACGAAGACCTGATCGCCCTCCTTCATGCGGGTCCGGGCGCGGGCCTCGCGTCCCTCCAATCCGAGCCGCAGATCGGTGGTCAGGGTCAGGGACGGGCAGCCCTCGCGCTCGCTCGAGGCGGTGGCCTGTTCGTACACGTCACCGCTGTACTCCCAATTGGCCGCGCCCAGGTGGTAGTCGAAGGCGGGTTCACAGCTCATCTCCAGCTCGACCACGCCGTTCACGCATTTCACCGTGCGCAGCAGCATGTGCTCGGCATCCCAGTCCATCGGGGTGCGCTTATGCGAGCGGCTGCGCGAGCGATTGTTGTGCCACGGCCCGAGCACCAGGGCATCGCGCACGATGAGCCAGCCGGTCTCGGTCTGCCAGGTGGTCTCCACGATCAGCCCGCCGGGCAGATAGCGCCGTGCGGCGGGCACATTGCGCCCGTACGGCCCGATCCGGAAGTGTCCGGCGCTGCGGTCCAGCATGGACCCGAAAATGCTGGGGGAGTCCGGTCGCGGCACGCACATCCACTCCACCGACCCGTTGCGGGCGATCAGGCAGTTGGTCTCGCAATCGGACAGGAACGCGTAATCGTCGATGGGCGGGAACGGCGAATAATGGCCGGTCCCGGTCGCCGAGGGCAGGAATCCGTCATTGAGCGGGGCATCCGGCCTATCGGTCGAATCCCGCGGCGGGTCGAGTGAATCGCCGCCGAGCGTGCCGGTCTCGCTGCCCAGTGGCCGGGTGTCGGACTCCGGTTCGTCGTAGGACTCCATGTACATATCTTCTGTCCAATCAGCCCGAATCGTCCACCATCACGTCTTCGGCCTAGGCTGATGTCGTGCATCGGATCGCAGGATGGTGGGACGGCGTCGAACTATGGGTGGCCGGCCTGCCGTTCGTCCCCCAGTTCGCCGTGGTGCTGGCCGCCATGGTGCCGGTTTGTTTCGCCATCGCCTACGTGCTCGATCGCGTGCTGCGGGTTGCACTGCGCGCGCTGGGCCGGGATCGGGTGGCTGCACAGGAGGCCGCGGCGCCCGCCGCGCAGCCCCGTCGTATGCGTAAGGAAGCCGCCTGATGCCCCGCTCTCGTGTGCAGCTCGCTTTGATCGCGCTGCTCGTACTGGTCGTCGTCGCTTGGCTTTTCGCGCGCTGAGTTGGTCGGTTGTTCATCGGCTGAATCGCCACTAGTGGCCCACATTGTCGGATGCTGCGCGTACGCTCCTGCACCATGTCAACAGATGAAGGCTTGGAACTGGAGACGTTGCTGTCCGAGGAGGATTTCGAGGAGGAGCCGCGTCTGATCGCGACTCACCTCGCGGGCCCGGACGAGGTCATCGAAATGGTGAAGGCGGCGCAGCTGCTCGGCCTGGGCGTCCGCCTCGTCAATCGCATCCGCCCCGATGAGGAGGATGCCGAGAGTGCCACCGAAGAGTGGATTCTCGACATCCTGGAAGCCCCGCCCGTTGTCGAAGGCGACGAGTAACCCCGTCAGTTCCTCGTTTCCCCGTCCCGCCATTCGCTGAAACGCTTCCCGATCTTCGAAACCGTTTCGCCCACTTCCTGACCCACCGTGCCGACCGCGGATCCGACATCGCGTCCGAGGTTGCGCACGGTGCGGATCAGCGGATCCTCGGATTGATCGAAGTTCTGCCGGTACGCCCGCGCCGCCTCCTTGACCTGATCGCTGATCTTCACGTTCCGGTCGTGCTCGCGCAGCGGGTACTGCCCGGACAGAATCCGGTCGTAGTCACCGCTGGTGATCCAGCGCCGCAGTTCGGCCGCGCGCAGCACCGAGAACGGGTGCGTCTGCAATTCCAGATTCAGCAGTTTCAGCACGCCGTCGCGCAGATCGCCGGTGCGGTCGTAGTCATCGGCCTGCGCCAGGAACGCCGCATGGCTCATCTGATCCACGCGCGAGCCGCCCGCCAGCTTCATATGCACCCGCACGGACGCGTCGACGTCCTGTCCGCACAGCAGTCCCGCGCGGTCCCCGGACAGTTCGGATTTGCGGCTCCACTCCATCAGCGCCGCCACGATCGCGCGTAAAGCCCAGCCGCCCACCGGAACCCAGCCGATGCCCGCGGCCAGATTCATCAGATGCATGAGCATGGTCCGGTACACCGCGTGCCCGGACAGCGCGTGCCCGAGCTCATGCCCGACCGCGAAGCGCAGCTCCTCGGGATCGAGCAGATCCAGCAGTCCGGTGGTGAGCACGATGAACGGCCGGTCCATACCGATGGTGAAGGCATTGGCCGTGGGGTCCTGGAGCACGAACAGCTCCGGGGTGGTCTTGGCGTCCAGGATGCGCACCGCGTCCGCGCGCAGATGGTGAATGTTCTTGAATTGCCGCTCGTCCACCCGCACCGCGGAGGCCAGGTACAGCAGCCGGTGCTGGCGTTCGGCGAGCAGTCCGGACAGCGTGCGCAGCAGTACATCGAAACCCGAGAGCGAGCGCAGCGTGACCAGCGCGGTGCGGTCGGCCGGATGCTCCCAGGCGCGGGTCGAAATGCCGGGGAACTCCCGGCGAACTCGATCAGGACTTGTCATAGGTAGATCCCCCGTGTGCATACTCACAGTGATTCGCGGCCTTACCGGCCGCTCTGCTACAGTCTGCCGCGTGTCGTCGAGTGTTGTGCCCCAGGTCCGCCATGAATTGGCGTTGATCGCTGTGGGCTGCCTCGTGGTCGCGGACATTCACTGTCGCTGATTGCCGACCGGGCACCGCTGCATGTCTGAAGTAGACTGGCGCGCGCACCTTTCGCAGTAGTTCCCGGATCCCAGACGGTCCCGATTCCTCATCTCGGACCGCAGCGCCACCGTCGCTTCGTAACGACGGGTCTACGGCATCACCTCATTACCCGCCTCCCCGGTATGCACCCGGCGGGTTTCTCGAAAGGTCCACCCCGATGTCTCGCAACTCCCGGCTTTCTCGCCGATCTATCGCCGTCGCCCTGACCGCGGTCGCAGCCACCGTGCTCACCGCGTGCGGTGGCGGCGCGAGCGATACCTCCGACAAGGGCGCAGCCGACGGCAGCGGCGGCACCCTGAACCTCTACGCCTACGCGGTCCCGAAGCCGGGCTTCGACAAGGTGATCCCGGAGTTCAACAAGACCGATGCCGGTAAGGGCGTGCAGTTCCAGGCGTCCTACGGCGCCTCGGGCGATCAGTCCCGCAAGGTGAAGGACGGCGCGGAAGCGGACGTCGTGAACTTCTCCGTCGAGCCCGACGTCACCCGCCTGGTGGATGCCGGTCTGGTCGACGCGAGCTGGAATGCGGACGCCAACAAGGGAATTCCCTTCGGCTCGGTCGTGGTCATCGCGGTCCGCAAGGGCAACCCCAAGGGCATCAAGGATTGGGACGACCTGCTCAAGCCGGGTGTCGAGGTCGTGACCCCCAACCCGTTCTCCTCGGGTTCGGCCAAGTGGAACCTGCTCGCGCCGTACGCGGCCAAGAGCGAGGGCGGTAAGAACCCGCAGGCCGGTCTGGACTACCTGTCGCAGCTGATCACCCGCGATCACGTGAAGGTGCAGCCGAAGTCGGGTCGTGAGGCCACCGAGACGTTCCTGCAGGGCACCGGTGACGTGCTGCTGAGCTATGAGAACGAGGCCATCTTCTCCGAGCGCAACGGCGATCCGATCGAGCATGTGATCCCGCCGACCACCTTCAAGATCGAGAACCCGGTCGCGGTCCTCAAGAACAGCAAGAACGCCGCCAAGGCCACCGCCTTCCGCGACTTCCTGTACACCCCGGCGGGCCAGAAGGCATGGGCCTCGGCCGGTTTCCGTCCGGTCGACCCGAAGGTCGCGGCCGACTTCGCCAAGGACTTCCCGACCCCGCAGAAGCTGTGGACCATCGCCGACCTCGGCGGCTGGAAGGCCGTGGACAAGGATCTGTTCACCGCGAACACCGGAACCGTGGCGCAGATCTACGACAAGGCCACCAAGTAGTCGAGTGACCTGGCACACAAGCGATACTCGATACCGTGAGTGACAGCAGCACGAGCGCCGGGACCGATCAGGGTCCCGGCGTTTCGGTAGACAAGAAACCCAAGCCGGGCCGGTCCTGGCTGCGGGTGACCGGGTCGGTCGGCCCGATCGGCATCGCCACGTCGGTGCTGTGGCTCAGCATCATCGTGTTGCTGCCGCTGGCGGCGCTGACCTACACCTCCTTCGATGACGGCTGGTCCGGCTTCTGGGATGCGGTCACCGCGCCGTCGGCGATCGATTCGCTGAAGGTGACGATCTTCGTTTCGGTGATCGTCGCGGTCGTGAACGTCATCATGGGCACCCTGATCGCCTGGGTGCTGGTGCGCGACGAATTCCCGGGCAAGGGGATCGTGAACGCGCTGATCGATCTGCCCTTCGCACTGCCCACCATCGTGGCCAGCATCGTGCTGCTGGCGCTGTACGGGCCGCGCAGCCCGATCAACGTGCATCTCAATGCCACCCAGCCCGGCATCATCGTGGCGCTGGCGTTCGTGACGCTGCCGTTCGTGGTGCGCTCGGTGCAGCCGGTGCTGATCGAGGTCGACAGGGAGGTGGAACAGGCCGCCGCGTCGCTGGGCGCGGACAACTGGACCACCTTCCGGCGCATTCTGCTGCCGACCCTGGCCCCGGCCATCATCAGCGGCGGCGGGCTCGCGTTCGCCCGCGCCATCGGTGAATACGGGTCGGTGGTGCTCATCGGCGGCAATATTCCGCGCGAGACGCAGATGGCCTCGCAGTACATCCAGCAGCAGATCGAGATCGACCGGCCGGTCAACGCCGCCGCGGTATCGGTCGCGCTGCTGGTGATCTCGTTCGTATCCCTGCTGGTGCTGCGCTTGTTCGCCGACCGGACCGCCCGCAAGGAACAGGAATCGCGATGAAACTCGCTCCGTGGACGCGGATTTCGCTGCGCACCATCGCGCTCACCTATCTGGGTGTGCTGCTGATCCTGCCGCTCATCATTATTTTCTGGCGGACGTTCGAGCGCGGTGTGGGTGCGTTCTTCGATTCCATCACCACCCCGGCCGCGCAGTCGGCGCTGCAACTGTCGCTGTTGATCGTGGCGATCGTGGTGCCGATCAATGTGGTCTTCGGTGTGCTCACCGCGCTGGCGCTGGTGCGCGGAAAGTTCCCGGGCCGCAACCTGGTTCAGGGTCTGGTCGATCTGCCGTTCGCGGTTTCCCCTGTCGTGGTGGGTGTTTCGCTCATCCTGCTGTGGGGTGCGCACGGCTGGTTCGGCGGGCTGGAGAATCACGGCATCAAGGTGATCTTCAATCTGCCGGGCATGGTGCTGGCCACCATCTTCGTGACGCTGCCGTTCGTGGTGCGCGAGGTGGAGCCGGTGCTGCACGAGATCGGCGACGATCAGGAGCAGGCCGCCGCGACTCTGGGCGCCTCGCGCTGGCAGACGTTCTGGCGCATCACGCTGCCCGCCATCCGCTGGGGCCTGACCTACGGCATCGTGCTCACCGTGGCGCGTGCGCTCGGCGAATTCGGTGCGGTGATCATGGTGTCCACGGCGCTGCCGGGTAAATCGCAGACGCTGACGCTGCTGGTGCACGGGCGATACACCAACGATCACAACACTTTCGGCGCGTACTGCGCGGCGACCCTGCTCATGGGAATCGCCCTCATTGTCCTTCTTCTGATGACTCTCCTCGAACGCAAGCGGGGCACTGCCAAATGATCACCGTGACCAATGCCAACAAGCACTACGGGACCTTCGCCGCGCTCGACGATGTCAGCCTGGACATCCCGTCCGGTGAGCTGACCGCGCTGCTCGGGCCGTCCGGATCGGGCAAGTCGACGCTGCTGCGGTCGATCGCGGGACTGGAGACGCTGGATTCGGGCATCGTCACCATCGCCGAACGCGATGTGACCAATGTGTCGCCGCAGAAGCGCGATATCGGATTCGTCTTCCAGCATTACGCGGCGTTCAAGCACATGACCGTGCGCGACAATGTGGCGTTCGGGCTCAAGATCCGCAAGCGGCCCAAGCCGGAGATCAAGAAGAAGGTCGACGATCTGCTGGAGATCGTCGGACTCGACGGGTTCCAGCATCGGTATCCCGCACAGCTTTCCGGCGGTCAGCGGCAGCGCATGGCGCTGGCTCGCGCGCTCGCGGTGGATCCGCAGGTGCTGCTGCTCGATGAGCCGTTCGGCGCGCTGGACGCGAAAGTCCGTGCGGACCTGCGCACTTGGCTGCGGCGACTGCACGAAGAGGTGCACGTAACCACCGTGCTGGTCACGCACGACCAGGAGGAAGCCCTCGATGTGGCCGACCGCATCGCGGTCATGAACAAGGGCCGCATCGAACAGGTCGGCACCCCGGAAGACGTCTACGACCGTCCGGCAAACGATTTCGTCATGTCGTTCCTGGGCGCGGTGGCCAAGCTGAACGGGCATCTGGTGCGCCCGCACGATATTCGCGTCGGCCGCGATCCCTCCATGGCCTTGGCCGCGCACGAGGGCACCGCGCAGTCGGCGGGCGTCACCCGCGCCACCGTGGAACGAGTCGTGCACCTGGGCTTCGAGGTCCGCGTGGAACTGCGCAACGCCGCCACCGGCGATATCTTCACCGCCCAGGTCACCCGCGGCGACGCCGAGGCGCTGCACCTGGCCGAAGGTGAGACCGTCTACGCCCGCGCCACCCGGATTCCGGAACTGCCGGTGGCCGAGCCCGTCAAGGCGCTCTGACCGCACACGCCCCACCGTCATCCCGGCGTGCCGGCACCACCCGTCATCCCGGCGTGTTTTTGGCCGGGATCCACCGGTATCGGTGCGACACGCCGGGCGTGAGGGTGCGAACCTTTCCTGGAGCTTTACCAATCGGTGATCGATGCGCGACGCTGTTGGCAGCAGTGGATACCGACCACTCGTTCCGCGATCGACCGATGGAAGGCCCGCACATGGCCTTGACCGAATCCGAAGCCCGGGTGCTCGCCGCCCTGTCGCGGCCGGAATTCCCGGCCGCGCTCACCGTCCGGCAACTCTGTGCCGCAACGGGTCTCACCGCCGGCGCGACCCGCCGCGCACTGCACGGCCTGTCCCATACCGGCCTGGCCCTGTCCACCCTGCACAGTCCGGCCACCTGGCAGGCGACCCAGCGCGGTCGGCTTACCATCCATACGCCGATCTATCGCGACTACCTCACCCGCAGGAGGCCACCGCCATGCTCGCCGCATTCTCGATCACCCCTATCGGTGCAGGTGAAGACGTAGGCGAACCGGTGGCCGCGGCCATTCGCGTGATTCGCGAAAGCGGGCTGCCCAACCGGACATCGGCCAGTTTCACCGAGATCGAAGGCGAATGGGACGAGGTCTTCGCCGTCATCAAGAAGGCCACCGATGCCGTGCTGGCGGTATCGAACCGGTGCAGCATCATGGTCAAAGCCGATGTCCGGCCCGGATATGACGACATGCTGACCGCCAAGGTCGCGACCGTCGAGCGCTACTTGAACGACTGAATGAGCCGAGGCCGCGAATTCCGTGGAATTCGCGGCCTCGCTCCCCGATGAGGAGGCGGGGTTCAGGCGGGAATCGGGTCCTGGGGCTCCGGTTCCGCGGGCGCGGGTTCGGTTGCGCCACGGGCGATGTCACCGAGCTTGGTGTGGTTCAGCAGCAGGTTCAGTGTGAAGGCGGTGGCGGCGGCCAGTGAGATACCGCTGTTCAGCAGGATCTGCGCCGAGGTCGGGAACTTGTCGAACATGCCCTTGGTGAGCACCGGAACCAGGCCGACACCGATGGACACCGCGACGATGCTGAGGTTCACCCGGTCCGAGAGATCCGCGCGGCGCAGGGTGTCGACGCCGATCACCGCGATGGTCGCGAACAGCACCAGACCCACGCCGCCGACCACCGGCTGCGGGACCGCCGCGACCACCGCGCCGAAACGCGGTACCAGGCCCAGGATTATCAGCAGCGCACCGCTGACCGCCGTCACATAGCGGCTGTACACCCGGGTCGCGGAGACCGCGCCGACATTCTGATTGAAGACCGTATCGATGAATGAGCTGAAGACACCGGCCAGCACCGCCGAGAGCCCGTCGCCGATCAGGCCGCGCGCCACATCGCCGCGCTCGAGCTTCTTACCGGTGATCTCGCCGATGGCCAGCATGCTGGCGGTGGATTCGGCGAAGACGACGGCCATCACGATGCTCATGGCCACCACCGCGGCGATGGGGAATTGCGGTGCGCCGAAATAGAAGACGTGCGGCGCGCCCAGCCAGGCCGCGTCCGAGACGCCGTCCAGTTTGATCAATCCCATGGGGATGGAGATCAGCACACCGACGATCAACGCGATGAGAATGCCCAGCTGCGACCAGATGCCGCGGCCGAATACGGTCCCGACCAAGGCGATGAGCAGCACAGCAGCGGCCAGCACGATATTGGAGATCGCGCCGAAGGACGGCGCTTTCGGATTGCTGCCCACAATGAGCCCGCCCGCCACGCCGATGAGCGATACACCCACCACCGTCAGTACGGTTCCGCTGACCAGGGGTGGGAAGAACCGCACCACCATGGCGAACGGCCAGGCCAATGCGATGCCGACCAGACCGCCGATGAGCATGGAACCGTAGACGGCGGGCAGGCCGTACTGCTTGGCGATCAAGATCATCGGGCTCATCGCCACGAAGGTCGCGCCGGTGATGATCGGCAGCCGAGCGCCCGCGATCCGGCCCAGCCCGAGGCTCTGAATGAGCGTGATGATGCCCGCCACCAACAGGTCCGCGCTGATCAGCAACCCGACGGTGGCCTTGTCCAGCCCGGCGGCCGCACCGAACACCAGCGGCACGGTCACACAGCCGGTGTACATGATCAGCACGTGTTGAATACCGAAGGCCAGCAGTCGATGCCAGGGCAATCGGGTGTCGACGGGATGGGGCGTGGTCATGAAGGCTCCTTGCGGCGCGTGCGGTTGATTCAGGCTAGGCAGTCGTCGCCGGGCGGCGGTTTGTTCGAAATGCCAAGCGGAGCGCGGATCGCGTGCGGTGTTTTGTCTTCCGAACCAGCGTGTGCGGCGGCGTCGATCCGCCACAGTGGGGCAAGGTGTTCATCGACCACGGGAGGCGACCATGACCGAGTTGACCGGCAAGATCGTGCTCGGCCCGCATCAGTATGGCAAGGCCGAGAACCGGGTGGTGCGCATCTATCGCGACACCGCGCGGCACAAGATTCGCGATCTGAACGTATCGTCCTGTCTGCGTGGGGCTTTCGACGAGGCGCATACCGCCGGGGATCAGGGCGGGGTGCTGCCCACCGATTCGCAGAAGCAGACCATCTTCACCTACGCCAAGACACACGGCGACGGCAGTATCGAACAGTACGGGCGGGCACTGGCCCGGCATTTCGCCGATGACATCGCGACGGTCGAGTCGGCGCGCATCGAGATCGAGGAATTCGCGTGGCAGCGGGTGCCGGTGGACGGCACCGGCCACGACCACACCTGGACCCGGGTCGGCCCGGAGGTCCGCATCGCCGCCGTCACCGTCACGGGAACCGGTGCCGCACAACGGGAATGGGTGATCGGCGGTGTCAAGGATCTGGTCATCCTCAAATCCACCGGTTCGGAATTCGCGGGCTTCCTCACCGACGAATTCACGGTCCTGGAACCTTCTTACGACCGCATCCTGGCCACCAGCCTCACCGCCCGCTGGCGCTTCGCCACCGATCCGGACGACTGGAACGCCACCTATGAGGGCATCCGCGCGGTCATGATCGCGAAATTCGCCACCCTGCACTCGAAAGCGTTGCAGCAGACCCTCTACGAAATGGGCCGGGCCGCCCTCGAGGCCTATCCCTGTCTCGCCGAAATCCGCATGTCCGCCCCCAATAAACACCACTGGTCCTTCGATCTGTCCCGCTTCGACGTCCCCAACAACGGCGAAGTCTTCTACGCCGACGACCGCCCCTACGGCCTCATCCAAGCCGCCGTCCTGCGCGAAGACGCCCCGGACGCGGGCACCGCCTGGGAGCCCTACACCGGCGCGGTCTGATCGCACCGTCACCCCGGCCGACCTGCTACGCCGGGGTGGCGTGCGCGGTGAGGGTGCGCATGGCGAGGTAGAGGTCGAGGCGGTCGTCGAGGTGGCCGAGGTCGCGGCCGGTGAGTTCCTCGATGCGGCCGATGCGATAGCGAACCGTGTTGAGGTGCAAATGCATTCGGTCGGCGGCTTGCCGCCACGAGCCCTCGCAGCCGAGGAAGACCTCCAGGGTTTGCAGTAGGTCCGCGCCGGTTCTGCGGTCGTAGTCCAGGACCGGGCCGAGGACGCGTTCGGCGAAGCGGCGTTGCAGTCCACCCGGGACGGCGGTGAAAAGCCCTACGGCCGTATCGATATCGGCGATGCGGATGCTCACCGGTGCGTCGTCATCCCGTGCGGCGGTGGCGGCCGCCGCCGCGGCGGCGATTGCGCCGGAAAGGGATTCGTCCCGCTGCTGCGCGCTGACCCCGAAGGCGATGCGGACGCCCCTCGCGCCCGGTTCGGCACCGCCGTCGGAATCGATCGGCCGCGGGTTGCTGAGAGCGGGAGCCAATCGGCCGATACGGCGGCGCAGTACCTCCGCCGTATCGTCCTGGGTGCCTTCGGCGATCGCGACGAGCCTGCCCTCGCGATCCACCGAGGTGGTGACGCCGGGCAGGGCATCGTGCAGTGCGGCACGCACTTCGGGAAGCCCTATGACGGTACGGGTTTCGGCCGGATGGAGTTCGCACACCACGGCGACCGCGCGCGCATCGGGGCGGTCGGCGGGTGCGGTGGGGAAGCGGTCGATGAGTTCCCAGTCCAGGTGCAGGCGATCCATACTGCGCTGGCGGTAGAGCTCGGCGATGGCGGCGAGGTCGGCGGCGAAGACCTCGGGTTCGGGGGCGGCGGGACGAATCACCAGGTACCAGGCGGTGATTCGATCTCCCGCGCCGACCTGGAGCACGCGCATCGCACCGGTGGTGACGGCGGGCAGGCGGGGCGCGGTCAGCGCGGTGGCGACGATGCGGTCGAGGTCGTCCTCGGAAATCGGTGCGGTTCCGGCGATTACGCGGCCCGTGGCGGTCACCACCCAGGCGGCGACCTCCTGTTCCAGGGCGATATCGGCGATCAGGTCGCCGATATCGCTGCCGCCCGCGACGGCGGCGAGCAGTCGGCGCTGGCGGTCCACCCGGGATTGCACGCGCCGCCAGCGCAATTCGGCGGCCTGTTCGGCGAGGTATTCGATGATGCGGCTGAAGGGCACGCTCTGCGGTGCGGACAGCAGGGGCAGGCCGTGCCGTTCGCACGCGGCGATCACATCGTCGGGGACGTGACCGTGCAGTGCCTGACCCGCGATCAGTCCGGCGATTCCGGCTTCGGCGAGCATGCCGATATAGCGGTCCGAATCCGCCGCGGCCTGCCGCCACACCAATCCGGTGCACACCAGCGCGCCCTCGGTCACGAAGGGCCGAGGGTCGGGCATATCGGTCGCGCATACCCGTGCGACCGGTCGGTCCAGTTCTGTCGTATCGCCGTGCAGCAGTCGCATTCGCAATTGCGGCGCAGCGAGTATGTCCCGCACCAGCACGGCGCACCTCCCGTGTTCGGTCCGAATGTCCGCCACGCTAGAACGCGGGTATTTCCGCGCCGTTTCATCCATGCTGCGTCCGCCGCACCGGCCCTCGGTAGGGTGGACCGAATGAGTCGGCGCATCCCCGTTCTGATCGTGGCCGGATTCCTGGGCGCCGGTAAGACGACCCTGCTCAACCGCCTGCTGCGCAATCGTGAGCTGCGGATCGGCGTGGTGGTCAATGACTTCGGCGCGGTGAATATCGACGCCATGCTGGTGGCCGGTCAGGTCGACGCCATGGTGTCGCTCGGCAACGGCTGCGTCTGCTGTGCGGTGGACGTCACCGAACTCGATGACCTCTTCGATCGGCTGGCGCATCCGAAACAGCGCATCGATGTGATCGTGGTCGAGGCCAGCGGTCTGGCCGAACCCCGCAATCTGATTCGCATGGTCACCGGCAGCGATAATCCGCGCATCCGCTACGGCGGCCTCATCGAACTGGTGGATGCCGAGCACTTCGCCGAAAGCCGCGCTCGGCACCCCGAACTCGACACGCATCTGCGCATGGCCGATCTGGTCGTACTCAACAAGGCGGACCGGGTGGCCCCCGAGGCGCTGGCCGCGCTGCGCACCGAGATCACCGACCTCGTCGGACAGGTCCCGGTCTACGCCACCTCGCACGGCCGGATCGAACCCGCGCTACTGTTCGACATCCCGGAGCGTCCCGCCACCGAACTCCGTGCGGGCCAACAGCTCAGCTTCGACGAATTGCTGCTCGAGCATTCGGACGATGAGCACGACGACCATCAGTGCGACGGCGACCATGACCATGCGGGGCATCGCCACCTGCACGACGCCTACGAGAGCGTCTCCTTCACCAGCACCGCCGATCTGAACCCGCGCGAACTGATCGCCGTACTGGAGGACCCGCCCCCGGGTCTGTTCCGAGCCAAAGGCATTCTCGCCTTCGCGGTGCCGGAGGATTCCCGGAAGTTCCTGCTGCACATGGTCGGCCGCCACATCACCATCGAGCCGACCACCTGGTCCCGCAACGAACCCCGCACCAGCAGTCTGGTACTGATCGGCCCAGGGTTGGACGCCGACCTGATCACCAAGCGCCTGGAATCCACCGTTCACACGGCCCCGGAGCCGCTGGACGCCCACGCGCTGCTGCCCATCTGGCGCTATGTGGCCGCCACCGAGGATTAACCGCAGGCGTTCACCCATTCGGAGAGGCCGTCGGTGAAGAGCTGGCGCTTCCAGATGGGGACTTCGTGTTTGATGCGATCCACCAGGGTGGCGCAGGTGGCGAAGGCTTCGGCGCGATGCGGAGAGGCCACCGCGACAGCTATTGCCAGATCGCCGATGGCCAGGGGGCCGATGCGGTGGATGGCGGCGACCGGGAGCCCGGAGGATTCGGCGACCTCGGCGCAGACGCGGCGCAGGAATTTCGCGGCGTCGGGGTGGGCGGAGTATTCGAGGGCCGAAACCGCCTGGCCGCCATCGTGATTGCGGACGGTGCCGGTGAAGACCACCACCGCGCCGTGCTCCGGCCCGATCACGGCCTTCTCGACCTCGGCCGGGTTCAACGGCTGATCGCTGATGTAGGCGAGCAATTCGGTGCCGTCACTCATGGCTGCCTCCTCCGGCCACCTGGGCCAGCAGATGTTCGAGAAGCGGTGTCAGGACCGCGATTCCATCCTTCACGCCGCCGGGGGAGCCGGGCAGGTTCACGATCACGGTGCGGCCCGCGAGGCCCGCGACGCCCCGGCTCAGGGCCGCGAGCGGGAATTTCGCGGTGCCGCGCTGGCGAATCGACTCGGCCACACCGGGGAGTTCGCGATCCAGCACGGCCAGGGTGGCCTCGGGGGTGCCGTCGGTGGGGGAGGCCCCGGTGCCGCCGGTGCTGATCACCAGCGCCGGTTCCGCCGCGAGCGCCTCGGACAGCCCGTACGAGATATCGGCGTCCGCGTACACGAGTGGCCCGCGCACCGAGAAACCCTGTTCCCCAAGCCATTTCGCGAGCACCGGCCCGGTGGTGTCCTCGCGCGAACCGGCCGCCGCACCGGTGGAGGCCACCAGCACCACGGCGCTCTTCCCGGTGCCGTACGCGGGAGTCGGAGTGAGGTGCGGAGCCCCCGCCGTGCCGGAATCGACGACGTGCGAATGCTGTCCGTGCGCACCATGATCCGTAGCGTGGCGCACCGCGCTGTCGCGTGAAGTCTCAGCGAGTTCGCGCTCGCGCACCCAATGTCCGTGCTTGCCACCGTCTTTGGTGAGCAGGCGGACCGCGTGCAACGAAGCGGCGGGATCGACGGCCTTGATCATGTCGTGCAGGGTGAGGCCCGCGACGGCGACGGCGGTGAGCGCTTCCATCTCGACGCCGGTGGGGCCCTTGGTCTTGGCGACGGCCTCGATGGTGATGGTGGTTTCGGTGAAATCGAAGCTCACGTTCACCGAGGACAGCGCCAGCTGATGGCACAGCGGAATGAGCTCGGAGGTCTTCTTCGCGCCGTTGATCCCGGCCAGCCGGGCGGTGGTCAGCACATCGGCCTTGGGCATACCGTCGGCGCGCACCAGCCGGACCACCTCGGCGGTGGTGTGCAGCTCACCGGCCGCGACCGCGATCCGGGCGGTGTCGGCTTTGGCGCTCACATCGACCATGCGCGCGCGGCCTTCGTGATCGACATGCGACAGCTCACTCATTCCACCAGCCTTCCACAGCCGTGCGCACCGCGACATCAGAGGGCAGCACAGATCGCACCCCGGCAATCGGGGTTCGTTCGGGTGGATCTACAGGGGCCAGGTGCGCACGATCGTCCCGGCGGCGATGTCGGTATCGGCGGCGGGGATGTCGATCAGCACATCGGCCCGGGCCATGGTCGCGATCAGATGTGAGCCCTGACCGGCCAATGGCTCGACGCCCTCGGGGGTGAGCAGTCCGCGCAGCAGTTGGCGTTTACCGGCGGGGGAGTGCAGCGCCGCCAGCACCGGAAGCTCCGAGCTGACGATCGGCGGCAGCCCGCCGAGCTCGCGCAGGATGGGGCGGGCGAACATGTCGAACGACACCACGGTGCTGACCGGGTTGCCCGGGAAATTCAGGATCGGGGTGCCGTCGACCACGGTGATGCCCTGCGGCCCGCCGGGTTGCATTGCGACATGGCCGAATTCGCCGCCGAGCGTGCTCAGCACCTCCTTCACCACCTCGAAATCACCCATCGACACCCCGCCGGAGGTGAAGACCAGATCGGCGGCGGCGACCGCTTCGTCGAGGCGGCGGCGGAATTCGGCGTGATCGTCGGTGGAGTGCGCGATCGACACCACCTCCGCGCCGTTCTCGGTGAGCGCGGCGGCCAGTGCCAGCCCGTTCGAGTTGTAGATCTGTCCCGGCAGCAGCCGCAATCCGGCCTGGACCAGCTCATCGCCGGTGGTGATGACCGCGGCCCGCACCCGCCGGTACACGGGCAGTTCCGGCAGTCCGACCGCCGCCAGCGCGGCGATATGGCGCGGCTTCAACAGCGTCCCCGCCGCCGCCAGCAATTGCCCGGTGCGCACGTCCGTCCCGGCCTCGCGCACGAAATCACCTGCGGCGCGGCTTCTTTCGATGATCACCGCATCGCCCTCGACGCGCGTGTGCTCGACCGGCACCACGCAGTCCGCGCCCGCCGGAATCGGCGCTCCCGTCATGACTTTCAGCGCACCGCCCGCGGGCAGCGTTGCCGCGCCGGTGTTCCCGGCCGCCACCACACCCGCCAGCGGCAGCGTCACCGGGACGATCGCCACCGATTCCGCGCGCACCGCGTAGCCGTCCATGGACGAATTCCGGAACACCGGCAGATCCAGGGGGGAGTACACATCGGCGCTCAAGCGCCGCCCGAGCGCATCGGCCATCGGCACCGCTTCGGTCTCGCGCGCGGCCAGTGGTCGCAGCAGATCCTCGATGCGTTGCCGGTGGTCGTCGACGGAACGAACCGGGGCCAGAGCATGCCGGGAACTCATGTCGGTGAGCCTATACGCGCCCTCGATCCGGACAAGCCGGGTCGTCGATCCGGCGGGGGGCTTGCGCGGGCGGACATAATGGTCGAATGACCGTGGTCGCTATGGGGATGCCCGCCGTACGTACCGGGCAGCCTTCCCTCGATGGCCGCCCGGACACTCCACTGCTGTTGGATCGATACGGTCGCATCGGGCGTGACCTGCGGGTATCCATTACCGAGAAGTGTTCGCTGCGCTGTACGTACTGCATGCCGGAAGAGGGTTTACCGCCCATTCCGGCCGACGAGTTGCTCACCGCCGCCGAGATCGTCCGGCTGGTCACCCTCGCCGTGCGGGAGCTCGGCGTACACGAGGTGCGCTTCACCGGCGGGGAACCGCTCATGCGCCGTGACCTGGAGAAAATCATCGCGGGCTGCCGGGCCGAACTGCCGGGCACACCGCTGGCCATGACCACCAACGGCGTCGGGCTCGAACACCGCGCGAGCAAACTCGCGGCAGCCGGGCTGAATCGCATCAACGTCTCGCTGGACACCGTCGATCGCGAAGGCTTCGCCGCCCTCACCCGACGGGATCGACTGGACTCGGTCTTCGCGGGCATCCGCGCCGCGCGCCGGGCCGGACTGACCCCGATCAAAGTCAATGCCGTGCTGATGCGGGAAACCCTCGCGGGCGCGGGCGATCTGCTGCGCTGGTGCCTCGACGAAGGGTGCGATCTGCGCTTCATCGAGGAGATGCCGCTCGATGCCGATCACGAGTGGGCGCGCGCGAATATGATCACCGCCGCCGAACTGCTCGAGGTGCTCGGCGCGCGTTTCACCCTGACCGAGACCGATCGCGATGATCCCTCGGCCCCCGCCGAACGCTGGCTGGTGGACGGTGGTCCGGCCACCGTCGGCATCATCGCCTCGGTGACGCGCAGCTTCTGCTCGGACTGCGACCGCACCCGCCTGACCGCCGACGGTCGGCTGCGGTCCTGCCTGTTCAGCGATCAGGAGTACGACATTCGAGCCGCATTGCGCTCGCACGCCTCGGATGCCGATATCGCCACGCTGTGGCGCGGCGCCATGTGGAACAAATCCGCGGGACACGGTATCGACGCCGTGGGTTTCGTCCCGCCCACTCGAACGATGGGAGCCATCGGTGGTTGAGGTTCGCTATTTCGCCGCGATCGCGGATGCGGTCGGCAAACCGGGCGAACTGCTCGAATTGCCGTCCGGTGCGACTGTCGGCGATCTGCGCAGCACGCTCGCGCACACCTACGGACCGAAACTCGAGCCGATGCTCAAGGTGTGCGCGTACCTCATCGGCGATGAGCTCACCCGGGACGCGACGACCGTGCTGTCTCCCCGGGTGGACGTGCTGCCCCCGTTTGCCGGAGGCTGAGCGCCGCACCCGATGACCATGAATAGGTCATCTGACCAGCAAAAAGGTTGGTAACGAATCATTCGCCATCCCGATATCCGGACTGTCCAGTCCCTCTGATCGGGAGGTGTCGCGATGGCGCGACTGTTGCCCGCTCTACTCCTCGGCGCATTCATCATCGCCGCCGTCTCCCTGGCCACCGGCAGTTCGGTCACCTCACTGCACTGTGAACAAGCAAGAGTGGCGGTCGCACCCGCCGCACAGCACTGAGATTCCCGAAAACGAAAGCGCCCGCCGCATTCTCGAATGCGGCGGGCGATGTTCGATAGAGCCTATTTCCACCAGGTGTCGAGCGGAGTCACCGGAACCGCGCGCTTGTGGCGGGTGTTCCGGAAGATCGACTCCAGGCGTTCGGCGACCTCGGGCTCGACATCCTTGCCCTCGAGGTAGTCGTCGATCTGGGAGTACTTCAGCCCCAGGGCTTCCTCGTCCGGCAGGGCCGGGCGATCGTCCTCCAGATCGGCGGTCGGCACCTTCTGCCAGACGCTCGGCGGTGCGCCGAGCTCCTGCAGCAGGGCCGCGCCCTGGCGTTTGGTGAGTCCGGTCAGCGGGGTGATGTCCACACCGCCGTCACCGTATTTGGTGAAGAACCCGGTGACCGCCTCCGCCGCGTGATCGGTGCCCGCCACCAGCAGATTCAACTGTCCGGCGATGGCGTACTGCAGCACCATGCGCTCACGCGCCTTGATATTGCCGCGCACGAAATCGCGCAGCCGGGTGGCGCCGCCGAGCAATTCGTCGATGCCGTACGCGGCCTCTTCGGCGGCGGCGTCGGCACTGGGCTTGACGTTCACGGTGACCGAGCGATCCGGCTTGATGAAGCGCAGCGCGATTTGCGCGTCCTGCTCATCGGCCTGCTTGCCGTACGGCAGTCGCACGGCAACGAAGGTGGCGTCACGGCCTTCGGAACGCAGTTCCTCGGCGGCGAGCTGACACAGGCGACCGGTCAGCGTGGAGTCCTGGCCGCCGCTGATACCTAGCACGAAACCCTTTGCGGGCGTAGAGCGCAGATAGTCCTTGAGGAAGTCGATGCGCCGCCGCACTTCGGTTTTCGGTTCGATGGCGGGCAGCACGCCGAGTTCGGCGATGATCGATTCGCGCAGGTCTCCCATACGTTCACTCTACTGCGCGGTGATCTTCCCCGGCGGGCGGAACGACTCGGCGCACCAGGGCTTCCCAATTATCGCCGACCTGGGCGAGGGTGAAACCGAGCTGCCGAGTCTGATGCAGCACCAGGCCCGCGTCCAAGGGTGCGAGCAGGGCGTCGGCCAGTAGCGAGATCTCGCCCGGAATTCCGGCCTGGCGCAACAGGATCGACACGTGCGTCTTGGTCAGGTTGTAGGGCGGACCGGCGTAGCGGTCCGGACTGCTGATGGTGGCGGCGCGCAGCACATCGCCCTCGATCTCGGTCAGGGTGAGGCGGGCGCGGCCGTAGGCCACCAGTCGCTCGAGCGGCGGTGCGCCCGGTCCCAGCGGTGGCGGTCCGAACATGTACGCGGCCTGCAGATTTCGATCGGATTCGTCGAGCAGCGCGTACATCAGTCCGGCGCGATTGCCGAAGCGGCGGAAGACCGTGCCCTTGCCGACCCCGGCCTGTTTGGCGACCGCGTCCATGGTGAGGGCGTCCGCGCCGTCGCGGCGCACCAGTTCGACGGCCGCGTCCAGCAACAACTTTCGGTTGCGGGCGGCGTCCGCGCGTTCGGCGGGTTCGCTGTCGACGATCGACAGCGCGGGCCCGATGCCGAGCGGTTGGGCCAGGGGTACGGGCGTACCCGCGCCGGGGGGTTTGGCCGAGCTCACAGTGAACCTCAAATCGCCGGGATGAAAGTGGACCGTGGTCCGGTTAGATGCTACCGTAAGCGCCGCCCAGCGCCAGAGAGCATCAGGAGTTAATGCCATGACGATCAAGATTCTCGCCATTTCCGGTGGACTGCGCGCCGCCTCCACCAATACCGCGCTGCTGCGCGCGGCGCAGCAACTCGCCCCGGAGGGCGTCGAGATCGAGATCTACGACGGCATTCGGGACCTGCCCTACTTCGATGAGGATCTCGAGGGCGATGTACCCGCCGCGGTGGTCGAGCTGCGCGAGCGGATCCGCGACGCGGACGGCGTGCTCATCGCCAGCCCCGAGTACAACTACAGCATTCCGGGTGCGCTGAAGAACCTGCTGGACTGGGCTTCTCGCCCGTACGGCCAGTCCTTCCTGACCGATAAGCCGGTCGCCATCATGGGCGCGTCGGGTTCGCAGTTCGGCACCGTGCGCGCGCAGAACCATCTGCGCGATGTCTTCCACTGGCTGGATTCGCAGGTCGTGACCAAGCCGGAGGTGCACGTGGGTGCGAACTACACCCGCTTCGACGAGCAGGGCAACCTCACCGATGAGACCAGCCGCGGCCTGATCGCCGGACTGATCGCGGCCCTGGTCGTGCAGATCCAGAAGTCCCGGACGGTCGGCGCTGCCGCCTGATCCGCTTTTAATTCCAGTGAGGCCAAGGCTTTTCAGCCTTGGCCTCCGCTCGTTACCGTCCGAATCAAGGTGCGCAGGAGTTTTGCCTCGAAGGGTGTCGCAGGTCATAGCTTTGCCGCCGCCACCCCGGAATAAAAACGGACCGCAGTCCGGTTATCTCGGAGTACGAATACCGCCACTGGATACAGACCCGCAGGAGTGATCACCATGTCGCAGACCCGCATCATCGCCCTCGTCGGCAGCCTCCGCGCCGCCTCGATCAACCGCCGCCTCGCCGAGGCCGCCGCGCAGACCGCGGCCGGCGATGTCGAGATCACCATCTACGAGGGTCTGGGCGATATCCCCTTCTACAACGAGGATCTCGATGTGGCGGGCCAGGTTCCGGCCACCGCCGCCGCCCTGCGCGAGGCCGTCGGCGCGGCCGACGCGGTACTGCTCGTGACCCCCGAATACAACGGCACGCTGCCCGCGGTGCTCAAGAACGCCATCGACTGGGCGTCCCGGCCGTACGGCGCGGGTGCGCTCAAGGCCAAGCCGTCGGCCGTGATCAGCGCGTCGATCAGCTCGAACGCGGCCAAGTGGTCGCATGACGACGCGGTCAAGTCGCTCGGCGTGGCGGGTTCGAAGGTGGTCGAGGAGGCGTCGCTGAACTTCGGCACCATCGGCCAGCGCTTCGGCGAGACGCATCCGGCCGACGATGCCGAGGCGCTCACCCAGCTGGCCGCCACCGTGCGCCTGCTCGCGGAGACCGCGCAGGCCCTCGCGGAGACGGCGCAGGCCACAGTCAACGTCTGAGCAACTATCGGGTGACTCCAGCGGTAACCGCTGAATCCAGTGTGAGGCCACGGCTTTTCAGCCGTGGCCTGCCGCATTTCCGGGGTGCTCCACGCTACCTTCAGCTGATGAAGCTACCGAGTGGCAACTCATCGTGGAGTCGCTGCCTGCTGACCGCCGCGCTGGCAGTTTCCGCCACCGCCGCCGTGGTCACCGCGAGCGATGCGACCGCCGAGGCCAATGTCCGCCTGTACCTCGGCAATTGGGCCGGATACGTGGTGAAGGGTGATTTCCGGGAGGTCAGCGCCACCTGGACGCAGCCCGAGATCTCCTGCACCAATGAGGGCACGCTGCAACGGATCGTGCCCTGGGTCGGACTGAACGGCGCGAACGATCTGAACGGTCAGGTGGCATTACCGCTCATGCAGACCGGGGTGGAATCGCTGTGCGCCAGCGATGCCGCCTTCTACGCGGCGCTGCCCGGATTGCAGTTCGAGAATCTGGCCGCGGATCTGTCCTATGCCGATCCCCGGCTCTCGGGCGCGATCATGCGCGCGGGTGACACGGTCTCCAACGCGCTCAGCGGTGCGATGGACGGGGTGTGCGCGACGGGCATGCTGAGTGGAATGTGCACTCCCGAAAAGGATGTCGACGGGTGGTGGGAGGCGTATCCGGCCGCGCCGGTGAGCTATGACGATGTCGCGGTGCGGCCCGGTGATGTCATGCGCTCGACCGTCGGCTGGGATGGCCACAACTATGTGATGACCCTCGAGAACCGCACCGGCAATTGGACGCGCACCACGACGCGGCCGTCCGACGCGCCCGCGCGCACCGCCGAGATCGTGATCGAGGGGCACCTCGACGCGGCGCTGCCCGGATTCGAGCCGATCACCTTCACCGACATCCAGATCGACGGCAAACCGCTCTCGGCCTATGACGCCCAGACCTACGGCATCGCCGCGACGAATCGTTTGCTCGCGCCCGGTCCGGTGGACGGCTCCAGCTTCACCATCGGCTGACGCGGTGTGCGCCATCCCGGCGTGTTGTGGACCGGGATCCGCGACACGCCGGGGCGGTGCCGGATTTCGCTCCCCGGGAGCCGGATCCCGCGCCACGCGCGAGATCGGATAACCCCACCTCGCGCGTGGCGGGTGGGACACGCGGGAAACGTGTTGATCAGGGTGAATGGTGTGTTTGCCGGAAGTGTGCTGGATGCCGAAATTGTGATCTGCGCCTCAGTCGTGTCGGGTTGCGAATCGAGCGTCCTGGCACTTCGTTCACTCGAATTTCACCTTTGTGGTTCGCAACATGTCGTGTTGGATGAATCTGTCGGCCACTAGGTGTAGTGTCTTGGGAGCTGGAAGGGCACGCGGCGAGACCCTCGAAGGGAGCCGCGCGACCAGGGACTTCGGTCTCGCGTCCAGGGGTTTGCGCACTTACTACATGGTTCTTGTTTTCAGCCGTGCACTGCATCGGATCTAAGGCAAGGAGAAGGGGAGATACCAATGACCATCACCGTTTACACCAAGCCCGCTTGTGTGCAGTGCAACGCAACGTACCGTGCCCTCGACAAGGCCGGTGTCGCGTACGACGTCATCGACATCTCCGAGAATCCCGAAGCCCGCGATTACGTGATGGCGCTCGGGTACCTCCAGGCTCCCGTCGTGGTCGCCGGTGACGCCCACTGGTCCGGCTTCCGCCCGGATCGGATCAAGGCGCTCGCCGAGTCCGTCGCCGTCGCCTAGCGGACCGAAGCGGCCGATCAACGGTCGGCCGCTATGCGCGTTCGCCCGAGCCGAGAGGAGTCGAGATGGCTGAGTTGTCCACGGGGACAGCGAATCTGGTCTACTTCTCCAGCGCATCGGAGAACACGCACCGCTTCGTGGAACGGCTGGGCATTCCCGCCGTCCGCATACCGCTTCATACCGCCGACTCACTGCGAGTCGACGAACCCTACGTGCTGATCGTCCCCACCTACGGTGGCGGTCGGCACGTTCTGGGTGGTGCGCGGCCCGATAAGGAGTTCGTCCCCCGTCAGGTGGCCAAATTCCTCAACGATCCGCACAATCGCGCACTGCTGCGCGGCGTCATCGCGGCCGGCAATACGAACTTCGGTGATACGTACTGCTTTGCGGGCGAAGTGATTTCGCGCAAAACCGGAGTGCCGTACCTGTATCGCTTCGAACTCATGGGAACTGCCGAGGACGTCGAGCGCGTCCGAGAGGGATTGGAATCGTTTTGGCAACGACAACCGCACCGGTCGGAAAGAATGCCCGCGTAGAACGCCCCGTCAGCGGTGAATCCACCGCGGGGCTGGACTACCACGCGCTCAACGCGATGCTGAACCTGTACGGCCCCAATGGCGAGATCCAGTTCGACAAGGACCGCGAGGCCGCGCACCAGTACTTCCTGCAGCACGTCAATCAGAACACGGTCTTCTTCCACAACCTGCGCGAGAAGCTCGACTACCTGGTCAAAGAGAACTACTACGAGACCGAGGTGCTCGACCAGTACAGCTTCGACTTCACCAAGAAGCTGTTCAAGCAGGCGTACGGCAAGAAGTTCCGCTTCCCGACCTTCCTCGGCGCGTTCAAGTACTACACGAGCTACACGCTCAAGACCTTCGACGGTAAGCGCTACCTGGAGCGTTTCGAGGATCGCGTCTGCCTGGTCGCCATGACCCTGGCCGCCGGTGACGAGACCCTCGCGCAGGAACTGGTCGAGGAGATCATGGACGGGCGTTTCCAGCCCGCCACCCCGACCTTCCTGAATTCGGGCAAGAAGCAGCGCGGTGAGCCGGTGTCCTGCTTCCTGCTGCGCATCGAGGACAATATGGAGTCCATCGGGCGCTCCATCAACTCCGCGCTGCAGCTGTCCAAGCGCGGCGGCGGTGTCGCCCTGCTGCTGAGCAATATTCGTGAGACCGGCGCGCCGATCAAGAAGATCGAGAACCAGTCCTCGGGCGTCATTCCGATCATGAAGCTGCTGGAGGACTCGTTCTCCTACGCGAATCAGCTGGGTGCGCGCCAGGGTGCGGGCGCGGTGTACCTGCAGGCGCATCACCCCGATATCTACCGCTTCCTGGACACCAAGCGCGAGAACGCGGATGAGAAGATCCGCATCAAGACGCTGTCCCTCGGCGTGGTCATCCCGGACATCACGTTCGAGCTGGCGAAGAAGAACGAGGACATGTACCTGTTCTCGCCGTACGACGTGGAGCGCATCTACGGCGTGCCGTTCGCCGATATCAATATCACCGAGAAGTACTACGAGATGGTCGACGACAAGCGAATTCGCAAGTCCAAGATCAAGGCTCGCGAATTCTTCCAGACCATCGCCGAGCTGCAGTTCGAGTCGGGCTACCCGTACATCATGTACGAGGACACCGTGAACCGGGCGAACCCCATCAAGGGCAAGATCACCCACTCGAACCTGTGCTCGGAGATCCTGCAGGTCTCCACCCCGTCGCTGTACAACGACGATCTGTCCTACTCCAAAGTGGGCAAGGACATTTCGTGCAACCTGGGTTCGCTGAACATCGCCAAGACGATGGATTCGCCGGATCTTGCCAAGACGGTGGAGACCTCGATCCGCGCGCTCACCGCGGTGTCGGATCAGACGCATATCAACTCGGTGCCCTCGATCGAGCAGGGCAACAACGAGTCTCACGCCATCGGCCTCGGGCAGATGAACCTGCACGGCTACCTCGCTCGTGAGCGCGTGCACTACGGCTCCGAAGAGGGCATCGACTTCACGAACATCTACTTCTACACGATCGCGTACCACGCGGTCCGCGCCTCGAACCTGATCGCCAAGGAGCGCGGCCGGGCGTTCGGCGGCTTCCCGGAGTCCAAGTACGCCAGCGGCGAGTACTTCGACAAGTACACCGATCAGCTGTGGGAGCCCAAGACCGATCGCGTCCGCGAGATCTTCGCCGAGGCGGGCGTGCACATCCCCACCCAGGAGGATTGGCGCGAGCTCAAGGCTTCGGTCATGGAGTACGGCATCTACAACCAGAACCTGCAGGCCGTTCCGCCGACCGGTTCCATCTCGTACATCAACCACTCCACCAGCTCGATCCACCCGATCGCCTCGAAGATCGAGATCCGCAAGGAAGGCAAGATCGGCCGCGTCTACTACCCGGCCCCTTACCTGACCAACGAGAACCTCGATTACTTCCAGGACGCGTACGACATCGGCTACGAAAAGGTCATCGACACCTACGCCGCCGCCACCCAGCACGTGGATCAGGGCCTGTCGCTGACCCTGTTCTTCAAGGACAGCGCCACCACCCGCGATGTGAACCGCGCGCAGATCTACGCCTGGCGCAAGGGCATCAAAACCCTCTACTACATCCGCATCCGCCAAATGGCTTTGGAGGGAACTGAAGTAGAGGGCTGCGTGAGCTGCATGCTCTGAGGTCACAACCGCACTTACGAAACACCGCATAGTCGAAACGAAGAGGACGCCCCCGGTGAAAACCGGGGGCGTCCTTTTTCGTCGTGGATCGTCCCGGCCTTCGAACGAAGTCATTGTGAGGTCTCCAGAACCTGACGCGGGCGCTGTCGGGGGAGTGTGGCGATGATTACGCTCGCCTGTGTCACGGCATCGGAATCAGATGCGCGGCCGATCCCGTGATCGGAAATCGCACCGGGACAAGTGTTTTGGAGGTGAGGACGGGTCCTTCTCCTGCCCCCGTGAAAGAGGGACCGCTGAATAGATCTAAATCGGAAGTCCGGTGCGGCGTAGCCGCGGAGATACCGGGTACCCACCCGCCGAGCAGCACACCTCGCAGCCGCTCGGCGGGTTTCCGCAAATCAACTCCAGATCCGGTTCGGTATGCGAGGGCCGCTGTGAGGAGAGCCCCCGTGGTGCGGGAATCGAACGGAACGACCGAGAAGCGGATGCCGACGGGTGCGCTGCTGCGCCGTGCGGGAGTGGGGGTGGCGGTAGCGCTGGCCTTGGCGGCGGGGCTGCCCGCGGGCGGTGTCGAAGGCGCATCTGCGCCGATCGCGCTGCGGTCGAACGTTATTCGGGTGGAGCCCATCGGACCGCATTGGGAGCGGGTGTTCGTCGCCTCCGCGGCCATGGACCGGGCGGTGGCGGTGGATGTGTTGCGCGGCACCGGAACCGGTCCGCGAGCCACCCTCTATCTGCTCGATGGTGTTGACGCCGAACAGGTTTCGGATTGGCTCACCAAGGGCGGCGCGGCCGAGTTCTTCGCCGACAAACCGGTCGATGTGGTGCTGCCGTCCGGCGGCACCGGCAGTATGTACAGCGATTGGCAGCGGCCGGACGCGGTACTGGGCTGGAACCGCTGGGAAACCTTTCTGACCGGGGAATTGCCCGGTGTCATCGAGCCCTATCTGAATTCGAACGGCCGTCGCGCCATCGCGGGCGTATCGATGGGCGCGCAGGGCGCGATGATGCTCGCGCACCGGCATCCCGGTTTCTATCGGGCCGTCGCGGGAATGAGCGGTTGCTATTCCACGATGGACAGCGCGGGTTCGGCGGCCACCACGCTGACGGTGGCCTCGCGCGGTGGGAATGTGGTCAATCTGTGGGGCCCGCCGGGAAGTAAGGAATGGCGTACGCATGACAGCACCCTGGGTGCGGAAGCCCTGCGCGGCATGGTTATTCACCTATCGGCCAATACCGGAATACCGACGGTCCCGGATATGACGGACCTGGTGCGCGCACCGGATCCGGTGAAGGCGCTGCAGGAAGCAGGCGGCGGTGTGGTGCTGGAGGCGGGCGCCCGGTTGTGCACCGAACTGTTCGCGAAACATCTGAGCGATCTGGGAATTCCGGCCACCGTGCATTACGAGGACACCGGAATTCACGGCTGGGCCGATTTCTCGGCCGAACTCGGCCCGGCCTGGCAGACGCTGGCGACCGCGCTAGTGCCGCAGGCCGTTCCGGGGTAGCCGGCGCAGGCCGGGCCGAATGCGGCCGTCGACGGTGACGATGAGTCCGGCCCGCACCGCGGCCGCGGCGAAGGCGGCGGCCTCGGGCCAGGTGGCCGCGTATTCCATGGCCAGTTCCGCACCGTCGTCGGGTCCGCCGAGGTAGACGGTGACCCGGTGGGTGAGGGCTTCGCCGGAGCTGTCGTATACGGGCCTGCCTGCGGTGATGCTCGTGCTCTCGGTGGTGCTGGTCATCTCGGCTCCCCATCGGATTGTTCCTGTAACCGACCGTAACTGGAACCTGTTGCATGGGAGGCGATTCCGCGGGGTGCTTGGAAGGTTCACAAGCCCGTCGCGACTCTTCTTGTCATTTGTCGGAACTGGAATGGCCGGTGCTCACAACAACTTTCGAGAGCCGTTGTGATCTTTCGGAAGGTTTTCCGCAGCTCTCCCGGACCCATGCGTTTTCGCTCTAGGCTGCGCGGGGAGATCCTGCGTTCAGCCGGAGAGAGGAAAAGACCCGGATGAGGATTCGAACTCACCACCGACATCGACTACGACTAGCGGCGCTCATCGCGGTGGGATGCGCTTTCGCCCCGGCGGTGGCGGCCGCCGGACCGGTCTACCCGATCGCGGACCCGGACCCGTTCTACGCCGCGCCCGCCGATATCGGCAACCACCAGCCGGGCGATGTGCTCGCCGTGCGCGCCATGCCCGCGCTGCCGCAATTCCCGAATACCGATATCAGCCTGGTGGAATTCCGATCCACCAGTTCCGAGGGCCAGCCCATCGCGGCCACCACCACCGTGCTGTCCCCGCGCAATCGCGCCGCGGACGCGCCCATGCTGTCCCTGCAGCAGATCATCAACGGCCTGGGTTCGCAGTGCGCGGTCTCGCGCGTGCTCTACACCAGCGATCCGAATCTGATGATGCGCGAGGCTCCCGCGTGGAATGTGGTGCTGCAGCGCGGCTGGAGCATCGCGCTGCCGGACCACCTCGGACCCCACTTCGCCTATGGCGCGGCCAAACTCGGCGGTCAGATCACCCTGGACGGCATCCGCGCGGCGCAGCGCGTCCCGGAATTGAAGGTGCAGCACAGCCCCGTCGCCATGGCGGGTTATTCGGGCGGCGGGATGGCGACCGCGTGGGCGGCGGCGCTGGCCCAGTCCTACGCCCCCGAATTGCATATCGCCGGTGCGGCCATGGGCGGCGTGCCGATGAATCTGGTGACCATGCTGGAGGCCATGGGCCTGAACCGGCATCCGGTGTTCGGCCTGGCGATGGCGGCGGGTCTGGGCCTGGAGCGCGAGTATCCGGATCGATTCCCGCTCAGCGCCCAGCTCAATGATCGCGGTCTGGCCATTCGGGACAAGCTCGCGAACAGCTGCACCAACGATATTCTCACCGCGGGGGCGGGGGTGGGCGCCATGGATGTCGCCAAGACCACCATCATGACCGAGGATCCGACCGCGCGCGGCGTGGTGGAGGAGAACAGCCTCCAGTTGTACCCGGGTGTGCCGAATATGCCGGTGTTCGAATGGCATTCACCGATCGACGGGTTGATCCCGATCGATGCCGTGGTGGACACCGTGCACCGGTATTGCGCCTCGGGGGTGAAGGTCTGGTCCGAACAGGTGCCGGTGCCCGATCATCTGACGGCGGCCGTGCTCGGCCTGCCCGCCGCGGTGTCCTGGCTCGAGGCCAGGCTCACCGATAAGCCGGTGGTCAGCAATTGCGCGTGACTCACCCCGCCTGATACGTCCGGGCGACCAACGCGGACCGCAGGTACCACAGCCCTGCGGCCTGCGTCGGGTCGAAGCCCGTCAACTGCCCGATCCGTTTGAGCCGGTAATCCACGGTATTGGTGTGCACGTGCAGGATTCGCGCCGTGCGCTGGCGATTGAGGTTGTTGCTGATATGCGTGCGCAGCGTCTCCAGCAGTTCCGGATGCAGATCCAGCGGATCGAGCAGTGAGCCCAGATGATCGCGGCCCGGACCGGGCCGGGTGAGCTGATATTCCAGCGCGAGTTCGTCGAAGCGGAACAGCCCGCGGGTGAGCCGCAGCCGGTGCACGATGTCGAGCAGTTCGTGCGCCTGATCGGCGGCGTCCGGAATCCCCTGCGGCGTAGCGGAAATCATGGTCGCCGCGATCGGTACCCGGGCCGCCCGCGATAGTCGTTCGATGAGTTCGTCGAGTTGATCGTCGGCGAGCGCGTCACCGGGCACCAGGATGGTGCCGCCGTCCACGCTCAGCAGGGACAGCACCTTGGCGGCGTATCCGTGCGCCAGTTCGGCCTGTAGCCGTCGCAGTTTGCGCCGGGCCACCACCGCGCCCTCCACGGTCGGTGAGTGCTCCTCCGGATGCTCCGGGATCGACACCGCCAGTACGTAATACGATTCCGCGATCTCGATACCGCATTCGCGCGCCATGGTCGAGGTGCTGTGCCCGCCGAGCAGCGCCGAGGTGAGGGTGTGCACCGCGGTGTGGTGTTCGCTGACCACCGAGCGCAGTTCCCGCACGTAGGCGAGCGAGACCGCGCAGGTCATCCGGTCCAGCAGTTCCACCACCATGGCGGCGCCGCCGATGATGCTCTCCATATCCCCGGCCGCGACCACCAGTTCGACATCCCCGTCCGGACTGTCCTGTCGCATATGCCGGGACATGGCATTGGCGATCACCAGATCCGAGCCGATCTTGAAGCCCTCGTGGATGGCGTGATGGATGGTGTCGATGGGGATGCCCTCGCGCGCCCACTGCGCGGCGGCCTCCTCGAGCCGCTTGGTCTTCTCCGGCAGGTCTTTCCCGTCCAGCATGCCCACCGCCAGTTCCAGGCACATGCGGGTGATGGCGGTGACGTCACCGTGAATGGCATCGCCGGGCAGGGTGCCGCAGGGTGCGACGGTCTCCACGAAATGCCCGACCATATGCCGTGCCAGCGGACCGACGTCCTGCAGTGGCGAGGACATGGGGGTTCCGGAGATGATCAGCCCGGCGCGGGCCGGAATCTCGACGGCCATAGCGCTCCTTCCACTACCGGGGGCTAACCCTCCGGTAACGAAACGCTAACGTATGACGGCCCGCAGAGGGGGAAGTTGGCCGCGAGCTGTGATCCGCCGCAATGTCGGCCCGGCGATTCGGTGACATCTCACAAAACCCGACCGTCCAGCCGATCCAGATGCGCCGTCGCGTTGTAATCGACGCGGGTGAGCCCCGCGCCGGTGCGCGCCCAGCGGCTGATGGACCCGTTGCGGATCTGATTCCGTTCGATCGCGAGGATGGCCTGCTCATCGAGTCCCTCGATGATGTACCGGGTCATGACCACCACGATGTCATGGGCGAAGATGAGCACGTGCCCGTCCAATTCGGGCAGTAGCGTGCGCAGCCGCAATGCCACGTCGGTCCAGGATTCCCCGCCCGGCGGCCGATAGTAGAAGCGCCCCAGTCGTTCCCGCCGCGCCTGTTCGCCGGGATAGCGCCGCCGCCACCCCAGATCGGTGAGCCCCTGCAGCGTCCCGATATCCCGGTCCCGCAACCGCTCATCGCTCCGCACCGCCGCGGGTCCGATGAATTCCAGTGCGAGGGAGGCGGTTTCGCGCGCCCGCCGATACGGCGAGCACAGCACCGTCCATTCGCGATCGGACTGCCCGGCCAGCCAGGCCCCGACCGCCGTCGCCTGCCGGCGGCCGAGATCGGTCAGCGGCACATCGGGATCCCTTGTGCCGTCCCCGAATTCCTCGGCGTCGGTGCCCGCGAGCAGTGCGGCGGCGGCATTGCTCGCGCTCTCGCCGTGCCGGATCATCGTGAGCGATTGCAGAGTCATGGGAGCCCCAGATTACGCCGCCGGGGCCGCCGCATCGCGGTAAGCGCGCTATCGGGCCGGAACCCCGACGGTGATATCGGCCGGGGGCAGCCACAGTGTGGCGATGGTGCCGCCGCCCACCGCGGGTTCGATGGCGGCATTGCCGCCGTGCGCCTGCGCCACCCACGCGACCAGGGCCAATCCAATGCCATTGCGGCCGGTGCGGCCCGCCGACCCGCGATTGAACGGGCTGGCGGACATGACCGGATCGACGCCGGGGCCGTGATCGCGCACGCTCACCCGGCCCTCGGCGATATGGATCTCCACCGGGGCGGAACGGTTGACCGCGCCGTGGGTGAGCCCGTTCTCCAGCATGTTCCGGATGGCCAGGCTCAGCAGTTGCGGATCGCCGACCACCACCGACGGATGCGCGGTGACCACGATGCGGTCATCGGCCGCTTCCTCGGCGACGGCCTCGGCGAGCTGGTCCAGGCGCAGCATGGTGCGCTCGGGTTCGGCTATGCCGGTTTGCATTCGGGCGCGCGCGAGCAGACCGGTGACCAGGCGGGCCATCCGGTCGGCGAGTTTGCGGGCCTCGGCCAGGGTCTGCTGCACCTCATCGGGTTTCGGGCGGGATTCGGTGAGCAGTTTCAAAGTCGTGAGGGGCGTGCGCAATTCGTGCGCGGCGTCGCCGAGGAACTGTTCGTGCTCATCGAGCATGTGCAGGGCCTGGCGCTGACTGCGGCCCGAGAGCAGATAGGCGACGGCGGTGGCGGCCAGCACCAGCAGGGTGCCGCCGATCAGTAAGGCCCACACCAGCATCAGATGGTCGTCCGGGTTGTCCATGGCATCGTCCGCGGCCAGGATGACGACGATATTGTCCCAATCCGTCCAGTAGACAGGGGTTCCCGAGACGGTGACCGGGCGGCCGGTGATGGCGGTCGAATTCCGCAGCAGCGATCTGTACAGCGTGCCTTCGGAATTGTCCTCGACCTGTGTTGCCAGCGTGGACAGTTCGCTGTCGGCGGGCATCAGCGAGCGCTGATAGGTGTGCGTCTGTTTCCACGGCTGGCCCTGCTCGCGCACCAGTACGACGACCCCGGTGCCGCCCTGCGCCAGTTCGTCGTCGATCACCGTGGACAGATCCAGGGTGTTCTTCTCATCGTGCTGGATGGCGCGGGCCAGACCGCCCGCCACCTTCTCGACCTGCCGATCGGCTTCGATGGTGCGTGCGTGCGAATCGATGGTCGCGGCAACACATCCGAGCACCAGTACGGTGGTGGCGGTGATGATGGTGACCAGTCCGGTCATCAGCCAGCGCGCCCGCCGCAGTCGCGCCACGGCGGGGGAGCGATGTGAATTCACGCCACCCCGCCCAGCAGAAAGCCGGTGCCGCGCACGGTTTCGATGACGCACGGTTCACCGAGCTTGCGGCGCAGCTTGGCCACCACCGCGTCCACCACATTCGATGCGGGCTCGGCCATTTCGTCCCAGCAGCATTCGATGAGATCGGTGCGGGTCACCACGCTGCCGAGCCGGGTCGCCATGAGTTCGAGCACGGCGAATTCCTTGGGCGTCAACGCGAGCATGATGCCCGCGCGGGTGACCCGGCGGCGCATGAGGTCGATATCGATGTCCGCCACCGTGATTCGGGCGGCGGTGGGCTGATCGCGGCGGCGGCACAGCGCGCGCACCCGCATCACCAGTTCGGGCAGTGCGAAGGGTTTGGTCAGATAGTCGTCCGCGCCCTGTTCGAATCCGGCGAGCCGGTCGTCCAGCCCGTCCCGGCCGGTGAGCATGAGCGCGGGCATGGTGTGCCCGGCGTGGCGCGCCCCGGCGACCAGATCCAGGCCGTCGCCGTCGGGCAGGCCGCGATCCACGACCAGGCAGTCGTAGGTGTTGATGGTTATCTTGAAATCGGCGTCGGCGATATCGAAGGCGTGGTCCACCGCGAACCCCGCCGACCGCAACCCATCGGTCACCTCACGACCGAGTTGCTGGTCGTCCTCCAATACCAAAACGCGCACAGGGCCAGACATTAAGCCATTTCGGACACCCACCCAACGCATCGGGTGCGGTCATGACCGCGAAATGATCGGAAAATTATGCGCCGTTCATTCACCGTCATCGAGCCTCTCACGGAACCGCCGGTGCGGACGCGGTTGTGATCCTCGACTCCCGCCGCGCCAGGTGTCGCTACACCGTGCGGCGGGTCGTCGCCACGGGCTGTATCCTGCACAGGGATGCTTATGTACACCCGCGGTTCGGCGGGTGATTCTTATCGGTGCACGACGGCTTCGAGGAGGTGGGTCGCATGCGTAGCGAGCCCCCTAGTCGAAGGCCGCGCGGCGCCGCCTCCTCGTACTGCCGGTAGTTCTCTGCTGCGACGGGTCGGTGCCCCGCGGTGTGACCACTTGTGTCCATCCGTTCACCCTTGACTCGCCTTCCGGCTGAGGTTCCGCCATGACGCAGACCGATCTGCCCGTCGTCTCGACGCTGCCCCCTGTTCTCCCGACGCTGCCCGAAAACAGCCCCGTCGCCGTGGAAACGCTACGCGCACAGGGTGTTTCGCTCCGCGATATCGTCGACTGCCATCATGTGGCGGCGACCATGGAATGGCTGGACAATCATCCGCCGCATGTCATCGCCGATGAACTCGCGCGCATGGACGCGGTATCGGCGGTGATGGCCTTCCGGCTGCTGGACAAGGATCGCGCCCTCGATGTGTTCGAGGAGCTGGAACCGATCGATCAGCAGCAGATCCTGCACGGTCTGCGCGATCAGAGCTTCCGCGATCTGGTCGAGGAGATGGATCCCGACGATCGCGCCCGCATGTTGCGCGAGGCTCCGGCCAAGGTCGCCAAAAAGGTGCTGGCGGGCCTGAGTTCGGAAGAGCGCCGCATGACCGCCACCCTGCTGGGCTATCCCGAAGGTTCGGTCGGGCTGTACATGACGCCGGAAGTCGTTGCGCTGCCGCGTAATCTGCCGGTGTCCGCCGCCCTGCAAACCGTGCGCGCCAAGGGCGCCAACGCCGAAACCGTCTACACCCTGCCGGTGGTGGACGCGGGCCGCCGCCTCATCGGCATTGTGGAACTGCGCGAGCTGGTGCTCTCCTCGCCCGATGCCATGATCGCGGATCTCGTTGTCTCCGAACCGGTTTACGCGCGCGCCACCGATTCGGCGGAGAAGGCGGCCCGGCTCATGCAGGGCGCCAACCTGATCAACCTGCCGGTGGTCGACAGTGAGGACCGGCTGGTGGGCCTGCTCACCATCGACGATGCCATCGAGGTCATCGAGGCCGCCGATTCCGAGGATGTGGCGCGGCAGGCGGGCACCACGCCGTGGGCCGGTCATTACATGGCGGCGGGCGTCTTCCAGTTGGCGCGCTACCGGGCGCTGTGGCTGATGCTGCTGCTGGTCGCGGCCACCCTCACGGTCACGGTGACCGATTTCTTCGAGGGCACCCTGGAACAGGCCGCGCATCTGGCGCTGTTCATTCCGCTGCTGATCGGCGCGGGCGGCAATGCGGGGGCGCAGGCCGCCACCACCTGCGTGCGCGCGCTCGCGGTCGGTGAGGTGCGGGTGTCGGACCTGTTCAAGGTGATCTGGCGCGAATGCCGGGTGGGCCTGCTGCTGGGCTGCATGCTGGCCGTGGTCGGCATGCTCATCGCCGGGATGTTCGTGGGCGCGAAAATCGGTGTGGTGGTGGGCATCACGCTCATCGTCATCTGCGGCTGGGCGGCCACCATCGGCGGCACCATGCCGCTGCTGGCCAAGAAACTGCGCATCGATCCGGCTGTGATCTCCGCCCCGATGGTCACCACACTGGTCGACGCGACCGGGCTCGTGATCTATTTCATGACAGCGAAATTGGTTCTCGGCATCTGATCGGCGGACGGTTGAAGACACAAGGGCTTGTGCTGCGCACTGAGGCTCTCCCCCAGTAGTAGTGTTCAAGCCACGAGGATGGGTGAGCTGAGAGGATGACGGTGGACCACACGACCATGCGTGTAACCAAGGTGATTGATCGGGTATCGGCGATCAACTGGAACCGCGTAATCGATGACAAGGACGCGGAGGTCTGGGACCGGCTCACCGGAAACTTCTGGTTGCCGGAGAAAGTGCCGGTCTCCAATGACATTCCGTCATGGGCCACGCTGACCCCCAGCGAGAAGCAGCTCACCATGCGGGTCTTCACCGGCCTCACGCTGCTGGACACCATCCAGGGCACGGTCGGCGCGGTCAGCCTGATCCCGGATGCGCTGACCCCGCACGAAGAAGCCGTCATGACCAACATCGCCTTCATGGAGTCGGTGCACGCCAAGAGCTACAGCCAGATCTTCTCCACGCTGTGCTCCAGCCGCGAGATCGACGAGGCTTTCCGCTGGTCCGAGGAGAATCGGAACCTGCAGCGCAAGGCCGAGATCGTGCTCGAGTACTACAACGGCGAGGATCCGCTCAAGCGCAAGGTGGCCTCCACCCTGCTCGAGTCCTTCCTGTTCTACTCCGGCTTCTACCTGCCCATGCACTGGTCCTCGCGGGCCAAGCTCACCAACACCGCCGATATGATCCGCCTGATCATTCGCGATGAGGCCGTGCACGGCTACTACATCGGCTACAAGTTCCAGAAGGGCCTGGAACTGGTCTCGCAGGCCGAGCGCGACGAACTCAAGGCGTACACCTTCGAGCTGCTGTTCGAGCTGTACGAGAACGAGGTCGAGTACACCCAGGATCTGTACGACGAGGTCGGGCTCACCGAGGACGTCAAGAAGTTCCTGCGCTACAACGCCAACAAGGCGCTGATGAACCTCGGCTACGAGGGCCTGTTCCCCAAGGACGAGTGCGACGTCAATCCGGCCATCCTGTCGGCGCTTTCGCCCAACGCCGACGAGAACCACGACTTCTTCTCCGGCTCGGGTTCGAGCTACGTCATCGGCAAGGCGGTCAACACCGAGGACGAGGACTGGGAGTTCTAGTCCACTGAAAAGCGAAGCCCGGCAATCCGATCAGCGGATGCCGGGCTTTCGTCTGTGTGACGACGCGGTGTGACGAACGCGAAATTCAGTCGCTCACATAGGCGTTGAGCATCTTCAGATCCTCCAGGATGGCGCGGGCCGCGGTAATGCCCGAACCGTGCCAAATGCTGTCCTCGACAACGAATTCCCGGCGATCCGAGACCGCGCTCAGCGATTTCCAGTCATCGCCGTGCATGATCGATTCGGCGTTCTTCTGACCGTCCTTGCCGTCGAACATCAGGAAGATGATGTCGCCCTCGACCTTGTTGCGATCGGTCTCGCTGCCCAGGCTCGCCACATCGTAGGAATTACCGCGCTGGGACTGCGGGCGCTGCACCCCGGCATCGCCGAGCACGAGCCCGGCGAAGCTGTTGCCGCCCTGCACCTGGATGACCTTCGGATCGAAGCGCAGCACCGACGCCTGGGTCAGACTGGCGGACTGCGCGTTTCCGGCATCGCGCGCGGCGGTGCGGTAATCCTCCAGGGCCTTGGTGGCGGCGGTCTTGCGATCCAGGGCCGCGCCGTAGGTGCTGAACTCGGCCTGCCAGCCGTTCTCCGAACCCGCGAGCACGGTGGGGGCGATCGCCTTCAACGCGTCGTACTGCGCGCTGTCCGCACTCGAGCCGAGGATCAGATCCGGTTTCAGCTCCGCCACTTTCGCCGGGTCCGGCGCGGTGACGGTGCCGACCTGGGGGATCAACAGCACGCCCGTGCCCAGGTAGGAGGGTTGCGGGGTGGGACCGGAAACCGTTGCGGCCCCGACGACTCGCTCCCACAGGCCCAGGGCGCAGACCGCGTCCAGGGCGGCGGTGGACAGCACCACAACGCGTTTGGCGTCGGCGGGCACCTCGGTGATTCCGGCGGTGTGGTTGACCGGGACGGTGCCCGCGCTCGCGTCGGGGGAACTCGGCAGTGCGCACGCGGCCCGGGTATCGCGCTCCAGACCCACCACGCCGGCCCCGGCGATATTGGTCGTGGTGCGCACGATCGAGCTCATGGCATCGTCCGTACCCTTGCCACACCCCGCGAGTAGACCCGCCGGTAGCACCGCGGCAGCGGCCAGAACAGCGCCCCAGGTGCGCAAACGGCGCACGGGGGCGGCAGTGGAGGCGAACGTGATTCGGGTGGAAGCGGACTCGCGCACCGGCATGGCTGGCAGCGTACATCCGGCGACCCCGACACCCAATTACGACACAGAGTAGGACCAGCCCGCGACCGCTGTGGGAGCACGGTTTACGATCCTTGAAGCGCTAGGCCCCCCGTCGTTCGTCATGCAGCGAACTGGACGCCGGAAGACCCGCGTACGAACGACCAGTAGGCACCTGTTCAGGAGGATTTGTGACTGCCGTAGAGCCACAGCCAGTCCGTCAAGTGGAGGCGGCTCGGCCCTACCCACAGCGGGTGGGTCCCAAGGGTTCGTTTATCTACAAGATGGTCACCACGACGGACCCGAAGGTCCTGGGCGTCATGTACCTCGTGACCGCCATGTCCTTCTTCCTCGTCGGCGGACTCATGGCGCTGCTGATGCGCGCCGAGCTGGCTCGCCCGGGCATGCAGTTCCTGTCGCCCGAGCAGTTCAATCAGCTGTTCACCATGCACGGCACGATCATGCTGCTGTTCTACGCGACCGCGATCGTGTTCGGCTTCGCCAACATCATCCTGCCGTTGCAGATCGGCGCACCCGATGTGGCGTTCCCGCGCCTGAACGCGTTCAGCTACTGGCTGTACCTGTTCGGCGGCACCATGGCCACCGCCGGTTTCATCACCCCCGGTGGTGCGGCCGACTTCGGCTGGACCGCGTACACCCCGCTGTCCGACATCGTGCACTCGCCGGGCGTCGGCGCCGACCTGTGGATCCTGGGCCTGGCCGTCTCCGGTCTGGGCACCATCCTCGGTGGCGTCAACATGCTCACCACGGTCGTCTGCCTGCGCTGCCCGGGTATGACCATGTTCCGGATGCCGATCTTCACCTGGAATATCGCCGTCACCAGTGTGCTTGTGCTGCTTGCCTTCCCGCTGCTGACTGCGGCGCTGTTCGGCCTGGCGTACGACCGCCACCTGGGTGGTCATATCTATGACCCGGCGAACGGCGGTGCGCTGCTCTACCAGCATCTGTTCTGGTACTTCGGTCACCCGGAGGTCTACATCATCGCGCTGCCGTTCTTCGGCATCGTGTCGGAGATCTTCCCGGTCTTCAGCCGCAAGCCGATCTTCGGTTACACCACACTGGTTTACGCGACGCTCGGCATCGCCGCGCTGTCCATCGCCGTGTGGGCGCACCACATGTACGCCACCGGCGCGGTGCTGCTGCCGTACTTCTCCTTCATGACCTTCTTGATCGCCGTTCCGACCGGTGTGAAGTTCTTCAACTGGATCGGCACCATGTGGCGGGGTCAGCTGACCTTCGAAACACCCATGCTGTGGTCCATCGGCTTCCTGGTGACCTTCCTCTTCGGTGGTCTGTCAGGCGTCATCCTGGCCGCCCCGCCGATCGACTTCCACGTCTCGGACACGTACTTCGTTGTGGCGCACTTCCATTACGTGCTCTTCGGCACCATCGTGTTCGCCACCTTCGCGGGCATCTACTTCTGGTTCCCGAAGATGACCGGCCGCATGATGGACGAGCGCCTGGGCAAGTGGCACTTCTGGGCCACCTTCGTCGGCTTCCACACCACCTTCCTCGTCCAGCACTGGCTGGGTAACGAAGGTATGCCGCGCCGCTACGCCGACTACCTGCCGACCGACGGCTTCACCACCCTGAACACCATCTCCACCATCGGTGCCTTCATCCTGGGTTCGTCGATGCTGCCGTTCATCTGGAACGTCTTCAAGTCCTACCGCTACGGCGAGGTCGTTACGGTCGACGATCCGTGGGGCTACGGCAACTCCCTGGAGTGGGCGACCTCCTGCCCGCCGCCGCGGCACAACTTCTACGAGTTGCCGCGCATCCGCTCCGAGCGTCCGGCGTTCGAACTGCACTACCCGCACATGGTCGAGCGCATGCGCGCCGAAGCCCATGTCGGCTGGGGCACCAAGCCGCACACCGTGCACGAGCTGGAGAAGGCTGACAAGTAGCAGCCCGACCCGAATCACCGCGATGGCGGCCGTCTTTCGACGGCCGCCATCGGCGTATCCGGGGTAGGGACGACTGACCGCGGCAGCCGATTCCGGTATAGAAATGTGGAGTGACCGAACGCGATCCGATGCCGGAGCCCGAACTGTCCACCGCCTGGTCGCGGGCGATCGGACTGCGGTTACCCGTGGTGAACGCACCCATGGGCGGGGTCGCGGGCGGGCGATTCGCGGCGGCGGTCACCCGCGCGGGCGGGCTCGGCATGATCGGTATGGGCGGTGCGGGATCGCCCGCCGCGCTCGCGGCCGAGCTGGCGCATCTCGACGGACTGTCGGGGTCGTTCGGAATCGGCCTGGTGGACTGGGTGATTCGCAAGGAGCCCGAACTGCTCCCCGCCGCCATCGCCGCAGGTCCAACCCTGATCTCGGTGAGCTTCGGTACCGATCTGTCCTGGGTGGGGCGGCTGCACGAGGCCGGAATCCTCGCGGCCACACAGGTTTTCAGCCTCGACGACGCCCACCGGGCCGCCGACGCCGGGGTGGATGTGCTGGTCGCGCGGGGTTTGGAGGGCGGCGGTCACGGTGCGGTGGAAGTGGCGACGCTGCCCCTGCTCGAATCGATCGTGGCCGAGGTGCCGGTGCCGGTGCTCGCCGCGGGCGGTATCGCCACCCCGCGTGATCTCGCGGTCGCCCTGGCCGCCGGGGCGAGCGGGGCGTGGCTGGGCACCTGCCTGGCCGCCTGCACCGAATCCCTGCTCGCCGAGCCGGAGCGTCAGGCCATGGTGGCGGCGCAGGGCCGGGACGCGGTCGTCACCCGCCTGTTCGATGTGGCCAAGGGCTTGCCGTGGCCCGCGCACTTTCCCGCGCGTCTGCTGCGCAACGCCTTCACCGACCGCTGGTCCGAGCGCACCGGTGATCTGCCCGATCAGGCCCGCGCCGAATTGCGCGCCGGGCTCGAATCCGGCGACCACGACATCGTTCCGGTGTACGCGGGCACCGGTGTCGGCGCGATCACCGAGGTCCGCCCGGTGGCCCAGGTGCTGGACGAGCTGTGCTCGGGTGCGGCGAAACTGTTGTGAACGGATGGCGGCACCGGGCCGCTCACGCCTCGGCACCGCCGCTGATCCGCCCGCGCTGACCACCGCATGTCCGCGGACCGACGTGCTCGCCCCGCGGTGCGGCGGGCGAGCGGTCCCGCTGTGATCTCCGTGACGGTGGGTGGCGCGAGCCGGGGACGACTTACCTGACAGAATGGACGCGCCTCACCGCATGTCATGCGGGGGGAGTCGCGAGAACGGGAGTTTCGATTGAGCACGACGTCTGACACGACGGTTCTGGTCACGGTCACCGGACCCGACAAGCCGGGCGTGACGTCGGTATTGCTCGCGGCGCTGTCCAATAATGCCGTCAGCCTGCTCGATGTCGAGCAGGTCGTGATCCGGGGGCGGCTGACGCTGGGTGTGCTGGTGTCCTGTCCGTGCGATCCGGAGGGTTTGCAGGATCAGCTCGAGGACGCGATGGCCAGCGTCGGCATGAACGTGGATGTGGAGATCGGGGCGGATTCGGTCGCGGGTGCGCGACTGTCGACCCACGCCGTGGTGGTGCTGGGCAGTCCGGTCACCGCGCGCGCGTTCAGCGCGATCTCGCGCAAGCTCGCCGAACAGGGCGCGAATATCGATTCCATTCGCGGTATCGCCGACTATCCGGTGACGGGCCTCGAGCTCATGGTCACCGTGCCGCCCGCGGCGGGGGCCGAGACCACGCTGCGCACCATGCTGGCCGTGGTGGCCGCCAAGGAGAGCGTCGATATCGCGGTCGAGCGGGCCGGACTGGCGCGCCGGTCCAAGCGGCTCATCGTGTTCGACGTGGACTCGACCCTGATCCAGGGCGAGGTCATCGAAATGCTGGCCGCGCACGCCGGTGTCGAGGATGAGGTGCGCGCCGTCACCGAGGCCGCCATGCGCGGTGAGATCGATTTCGCGGAATCGCTGCGCCAGCGCGTGGCCACCCTCGCGGGGCTGGACGCGTCGGTCATCGACGAGGTCGCCGATCAGATCGAGCTGACCCCGGGCGCGCGCACCACCATTCGCACCTTGCGCCGCATCGGTTTCCGCTGCGGTGTGGTGTCCGGCGGTTTCCGTCAGGTCATCGAACCGCTCGCGCACGAGCTGGAATTGGACTTCGTCCAGGCCAACACCCTGGAGATCGTGGACGGCAAGCTCACCGGCCGAGTGGTCGGCGAGATCGTGGACCGGGCCGCGAAAGCGGTCATGCTGCGCCGCTTCGCCGCCGAATCGGGTGTGGCGATGGAGCAGACCGTCGCGGTCGGCGACGGCGCGAACGATATCGACATGCTCAATGCCGCGGGTCTGGGCATCGCCTTCAATGCCAAGCCCGCGCTGCGCGAGGTCGCCGATACCGCGCTCTCGCATCCGTTCCTGGACGCGGTGCTGTTCATCCTCGGCGTCACCCGCGCCGAACTCGAGGCCGCCGACGCCCAGGACGGCGGTATCCGCCGGGTGCCGCTGCCCCGCTAGACACCAAAACGTGTTGGGCCGCCTGCACGATCGGCGGCCCTCCCGTCGGTAGCGTGATCGCAATGCTTCGATCACGACGATGGGAGGCTGTCCGTGCGGATGCGCATACCACTGGCGGTAGTGATGCTCGGGCTGGCTCTGGCCGGATGCGGTGGTAACGACAACCCGAATGAAGTGCGGCCCACCACAACCACTTCCGCCGCCCATCACGTGCCAGATCCGGTCGTCGCCGCCAAGGATCAGGACGGTAAGGACATCCCCCTGACGGTGGGTCAGGGCCTGACCGTGAAGCTGGCCGCCAACCCCACCACCGGATACCTGTGGCAGCCGGCCGAACTGGACCAGAACATCGTCAAGCAGGACGGTGGTATGGAGTACGAACAGGATCCGAGCCCCAACGGCATGGTCGGCGTCGGCGGCACCGCGATCTTCCGGTTCACCGCGCAAGCTCCCGGCGCGACCCGGCTGGTGCTCGAATACCGGCGGCCGTGGGAGCAGGGCATCGATCCGGCCGAACGTTTCACCCTGAATCTGAAGGTTACGTAATCGGGGCTGGGTCAGGGCTTTTCGAAAAGTGATTACCCTGGCTCAGAGTTGTCGTGTGATGAGGAGTGTGATGCCGGTGTCCAGTGTCGAATCCACCATCGATGCCGGGTTCGTGGCCCGGCACGCCGAACTGGCACAGGGCTACGGCGGTGGCGGCGATCCCGAGGACCCGGCGCTGGTGCAGGCCATGCAGATGGTGCTGCACATTCCGAAGATCGATCCGCCCCGGCGCAGCGCACTGCTCGCGGCGGCCGCCACGGCGGTGGTGGCGCTATGCCTGGACGAGCGGGTCGGCGACGGCGGTGAATGGGAGGAGCGCTATCTCACCTGGAAGCGCTCCCGAATTCGCAAGGTGGCCAGGCGGGCTCGCGGCGCGCAGTGGCTGGCCGCGCAGGAGGTGCCGGGGGTGACCGTCGAATTCGAGGGCGCGCAGGCGCGGGCGCTGGTTCCCGGTGCGGTCGGAGAAATCGACCCGCGGATCAAACGCCTTCAGATCGGCGGCACCGAATTGGAAGTGGATGAACCGATCTCGATCGATCCCGGGTATCCCACGCTATGGGTCGACGCGAAATTGGGTATGACAGTGGGTAAGGCCGCCGCGCAGGTAGGGCACGCGAGCATGCTGCTGGCCGGGTTCATGCCGGTAGGGCAGGCGCATGCCTGGGCCACACGCGGTTTCCGATGCACTGTGACCGACGCAGACCCCGAGCACTGGGCACGGTTGCTGCGGCGAGTGGCCGAGGGTACCGCGATCGCGGTGCGCGACGCCGGATTCACCGAGGTGGCCCCCGGCTCGATCACCGTGATCGCGGTACCGCCTAACTGAATAAGGCGAATGCCCGAAAGTGTCCACGCCGCGAACCGTTCGGTCCGCACACTGGCCTATGTGCGCTGGGGTATCGACTTCACCGAGCTGCAGGAGAAGGATCGGTGCACGAGTTTCCGCAGGAGGAAACACGATATGACGACACTGCTGATTGTTCTCATTGTCTGGGTTGTGCTCTCGATCCCGGTGGCACTGCTCCTGGCCCGCATGTTCCGCTCCACGGGCGAGGACGCGCGCGGTCGTGGCCAGACCCATAACCGGCACCGCCAGGGTCATGCGCGCAGCCCCGAGGAACCGGAGCTATCCCGCGGATCGAGCTCCGGATACGGTGCGGGAGAAGGTGACACGCATCGAGTTTTCCCACCACGTTGACGAGCGTCCAGGGCGGTGGGCCAAGATGGACCCCGTGCCGCAACCGGATCCCGATCTGCTCATCGACTTCAACGATGTCACCGTCCGACGTTCGGGCCATACGCTCGTCGGACCGGTCACCTGGCAGGTGGAACTCGACGAACGCTGGGTAGTGCTGGGCCCCAACGGCGCCGGCAAGACATCACTGCTGCGCATGGCCGCCGCCGAGATGTTCCCCACGTCGGGTGCCGCCAATCTGCTGGGGGAGACCCTCGGCAAAGTGGATATGAACGAACTACGACCGCGCATCGGCCTGTCCTCGGCCGCGATCGCCGGGCGCATTCCGGTCGATGAGAAGGTGTCCGATCTGGTGGTGTCCGCCGGATACGCGGTCCTGGGCCGCTGGCGGGAGCGCTATGACGACATCGACACCGATCGCGCCGTCGACATTCTGGAAAGCCTGGGCGCGGAACATCTTTCCGATCGTGCCTACGGGACGCTGTCCGAGGGTGAGCGCAAACGGGTGCTGATCGCCCGCGCGCTCATGACCGATCCGGAACTGCTGCTGCTCGATGAGCCCGCCGCCGGGCTGGATCTGGGCGGGCGTGAGGAATTGGTGGAGCGGCTCGGCGATCTGGCGGCCGATCCGGACGCGCCCGCGACGGTGCTGGTCACCCATCACGTGGAGGAGATTCCGCCCGGGTTCACGCACGGCCTGCTGCTCAATGAGGGCAGTGTGGTGGCGCAGGGGCTGCTCACCGATGTGCTCACCGCCGAGAATCTGAGCGAGGCGTTCCGGCAGTCGATCGCGCTGGACAAGATCGACGGCCGCTATTTCGCGCGCCGCGCACAGCGTTTCGGGCGGCACCGCAACCGCTGAGTCCGGCACCGCAACCGCTGAATCCGGTACCGCAACCGCTGGATCCGGTTCGCGCTTGTCCGGCGCGCTGCCATTGCATCGGTTGCCGACAGCGGGCAAACTGTCGGCAATATCTCCAGTTTCAGCGTTGAACTGGTCTGTCGATGCAATCGCCGACGCATCGCCACTCTGTGGCGAATGTTCGGCGCGGGCGGAGGGAGCAGGGGTGGGTCGCACACTCGGGATCGTGGCGCTCATGGCGGTAGCGCTGGCGGCGGCGGCCTGTGCCGCGGATCCCGCACCGCCGCACAAACTCTCACCCTCGGAATCGGCGGAGGGCTTGGCGCCCGCCGCGATTCCCGCCGAATTGGTCGGCAAGACCGTACAACTCACCTATGACAGCGGGTCCGGCGGCACCGCGACCTTCGGCGGCGACGGGCGCACGCTCACCTATGTGGCCGCCGATACCGGGCGCAAGACCACCTCGCCGGTGGCGGTGGCCGCCGTGGAACCCGGCATCTTCCTGGTCACCTGGACCGATGACGCCAGCGCCGCGGTGATCAGCCAGGTGCAGGACTTCCGCACCGGCAAGGTGCGCGGCACCTGGTCCCGCCAGGACGGCGCGACCGCACCGGTCGCCATCGAAACCCGCAGCGGCTCGGTGCACCTGATCGATTGAGTCACTCCCGATCGCAGCGGCACAGCGCCCGGATGACGATGCGCGCGGCATTGGACGGGGTGCGATTGGCATCGTGCGCGACCGCGAGATGCCAGGGAATGGGCGTGCCCGCGCGTTCGGACCAGACGATGGAATCGGTGGTCGCGGCGGTCGAGCGCGGTATCAGCAGGACGCCGAAATCCTTGGCGGCCAATTCCATCGCGAATACCTGATCGGCCACTTCGATCACGCTGTCGCGTTCGGGGAACAATGCGTCGGCCACGCCGCGAATACCCCAGCCGGGCGCGAAATCGATGAATCGGATACCCGCCAGATCCGCCGCGTCGAAGGGGCGGCCCGCCAGCGGATGGCCGGGCGCGGTGCCCAGCACAATGGTCTCCGAGCTGATCGGATACATCGTCAGCCCCTCGATCTCCTCGGTCATCCCGGCGACCAGCGCGATCTCCAGACTGCCGTCGCGCAATCCGGCGATATTGCCGCGCACTCCCGAAATATTCTGCCGCATTTGCAAAGTCACCTCCGGATAGCGCACGCGCAGTTCCGAGATGATGTTCGCGTAATCGAGGGTGTGGATATTCATGAAATTGCCGATCACCACCTCACCCCGCACCTGACCCCGGGCCCGGTCGATGCCGTCGGCGATATCGTGCCTGGCCCGCAACATGATTCGGGCCGGTGCCACGGCCTCGCGCCCGGCGTCGGTGAGTCGCAGCCCGTGCGGGGTGCGATCGAACAGCCGCGCCCCGAGTTCGCGCTCGAGTTTGGCGACGCTGGTCGACACCGCCGACTGCACCAGATTCAGGGTGCGCGCGGCGGCGGTGAACGACCCTTCCTGCTCGCAGGCGAGGAAACATTCGATCTGCCGGATCTCCACCGCGCCAGTCTATCGATTCCGTAGATGGCTCCATCAAAACTCATCGCTTCCATTGATGCGCCTCAGATCGGACCATGAATACGTGACCATTTCGCCCGCTCGTCCTGACGCCCCGGACGCCGTGTCCTCGCCGCTGACTCGCCTGACCGTGCTGGTGTTCGCGGTCACGGCGGGTTCGTCCGCCGCCTGCCTCTACTACCTGCAACCGCTGCTGCACCAGGTGGCGAGCGATCTGCGCGTCTCGTCGGTGGCGGCGGCCCTGCTGGTCAGCGCGGCGCAGGTGGGCTACCTGAGCGGTGTCGCACTACTGGTGCCGCTCGGGGATTTCCTGGAGCGGCGGCGCATGGTGCCGGGACTGCTCGCTGTTTCGGTTGTGGCGCTGGGCCTTTCCGCCGCCGCGCCGAATCTGCCGCTACTGCTGCTCGGCGTGTTCGCCACCGGTGTCACGGCGTCGGCGGCACAGGTGGTGGTGCCGTGGTCCTCGGCGCTGGCAGATCCGCATAAGCGCGGCGAGATCGTCGGTACGGTCATGAGCGGGTTGCTGCTGGGAATCCTGTTGTCGCGGGTCATCTCCGGAGCCATCGCCGAATTCGCGGGCTGGCGCGGGGTGCTGCTGGTGGCCGCCGCGATCCAGCTGATCATGTCGATCAGCGTGTACCTGCTGGTGCCCGCGACCGGGCGGGCGGCAACCGAGGAGAGCTATCCCGAGGTGCTCGCCTCGGTGCTGGGCCTGATTCGCGAACACGCGGTGCTGCGACAGCGCATGGCGCTGGGATTCCTTGCCATGGCCTGCTTTTCGGGCATGTGGACCGGTTTGGCGTTCCTGCTCGCGGGTTCCGGGTCCAGTTCGTACCACTATTCGGAATTCGTCATCGGCCTGTTCGGGCTGGCCGGTGTGGCCGGTGCGCTGGGCGCGCCGATCGTGGGACGCCTGGCCGATCAGGGCCGGTTGCGCATGGTGACCACGCTGGTGTGGGTGACCGTGCTGATCGGATGGGGGCTGCTGGCCTGGGGCGGGATCAATGTGTGGGTGCTGATCATCGCCCTGCTGGTGTTCGATTTCGGCGTGCAGGGCATCCAATTGTCCAATCAGAGCGCCATTTACGCGCTCGATCCGGCCGCGCGCAGTCGGCTCACGACCGCGTACATGGTCACCTACTTCCTGGGCGGCGTGGCCGGTTCGGTGACGGCGGGTTCCGCGTACCAGGCCGGGGGATGGGGTCTGATCTGCGGAATCGGTATCGGTGCGACGGTGCTGGCGCTCGCGCTCTGGGGGATGTTCGCCAGGCGCCCTAGCAACCGTTAGGGTGCGAAAGGTGAGTGAGACTGTTCCCGCCGTCGCGCCCGTCAAGGACGCCTCCACGGTGATGCTGGTGCGCGATGGCGCGCGCGGACCCGAGGTTTTCCTGCAGCGGCGCGTCGTCGGCATGGCCTTCGCCGCCGGTATGACGGTGTTCCCGGGTGGCGGCGTGGACCGCTCAGACGCCGCGGTGACCCTGGAATGGGCCGGGCCGGACGCGGATTGGTGGGCCGAGCGCTTCGGCACCGATGCCGGGCGCGCGCAGACCCTGGTGTGCGCGGCGGTGCGCGAGACCTTCGAGGAATGCGGTGTGCTGCTCGCGGGGCCGACCGCCGATACGGTCGTCACCGACACCTCGGTCTACGCCGAGGCGCGCGGGCAGCTGGAGCGCCGCGAACTCTCCTTCGCCGAATTCCTGACCCGCGAGAACCTGGTGCTGCGCGCGGATCTGCTGCGGCCGTGGGACAACTGGATCACCCCCGTGGTGGAACCGCGCCGCTATGACACCCGCTTCTTCGTGGCCGTGCTGCCCGAGGGACAGCTCGCCGACGGTGCCACCACCGAGGCCGATGTGGTCACCTGGTGCACCCCCGACGAGGGCATCGACCGCTGGAAGCAGGGCCTGGACGTGCTGCTGCCGCCGACCTGGACCCAACTGGTGGCGTTGCGCGAATTCGATTCCACCGCCGCCATTCTGGCGGCGGTCCGGACCATCGATCCGATCATGCCGATCTATGACCCCGAGGCGAAGCTCGCATTGGCGTTCCCGCACGCGGACCGCTACTTCGCCGATCTCCCGGAGAACGCCCGCCTGCGTGGTTCGCAGCGCCCGGAGTGAGAGCGCGTCCGGTTTCACCCGTGGCGCGCGGCGACCGGTGTCGGACCGGGCGGTTGGACGGAAGTAGGGTGACCGCTGTGGCCGAATTCGTGACCGTGGACCGGGGTGTGGCGGAGGGCATTGCCGTGCTCCGCATCGCGCGCCCGCCGATGAATCTGATCGATCTGCAAGTGGCCCTCGAGGTCGCGGCCGCTGCCGACGAGATCGCCGCGGACGCGAGCGTCTCCGCGGTCGTCGTGTACGGCGATGAGCGGGTGTTCTCCGCGGGCGATGAGATGGCCGAACTGGCCGGATTCACACCCGAGCAGGCCGAGGCCGTGGTCAAGGATTTCCAGGCGGCGCTGAGCTGCCTGGCCCGGCTGCCGCAGCCGACGGTCGCGGCCATCAGCGGTTATGCGCTCGGCGCTGGACTGGAACTGGCGCTGGGCGCGGATCGCCGCATTATCGGTGACAACGTGAAACTGGGCCTGCCGCAGATCAAGGCGGGCCTGATCCCGGTCGCGGGCATCCGCCGCCTGAGCCTGCTCATCGGCCCGTCGCAGGCCAAGGATCTGGTCTACAGCGGCCGCTTCGTCGATGCGAAGGAAGCCGCGAAGATCGGCCTGGTCGACGAGGTCGTGGCCCCCGATGACGTCTTCACCGCGGCCCTGCGCTGGGCGCGGCAATTCACCGGCGGTCCGGCCCTCGCCTTGGCTGCCGCGAAGCGGGTCTTCGAGGCGGGTACGCACGGGCATGATCGCGCGCGCACCGAGTGGACCGCGCTGTTCGGCACCGAAGATCAGCAGGTTGGAACGCGTTCTTATTTGGCCGATGGTCCAGGTGCGGCCTCGTTCACAGGCCGTTAGCCGGGCCGATAACCGGCCCCACCGGGGTATTCATTAGGCTGCCCTGTTATGACCGTTCGTCCTGAAGACCCCGCGCCGAACCCGCACGCCACCGAGGCGGAGGTCCAGGCCGCGTATTCCGACAACAAGCTCGCGCAGGTGCTCTACCACGATTGGGAAGCGGAGACCTACGACGACAAATGGTCCATCTCCTATGACGAGCGCTGTATCGAATACGCGCGCGGCCGCTTCGACGCGGTCGTGCCGGATGCCCCGCTGCCGTACGAGCGGGCTCTCGAACTCGGTTGCGGCACCGGCTTCTTCCTGTTGAACCTGATGCAGGGCGGTGTCGCCAAGCGCGGTTCGGTCACCGACCTGTCCCCGGGCATGGTCAAGGTCGCCACCCGCAATGGCCAGAACCTGGGCCTGGACGTGGACGGCCGGGTCGCCGACGCCGAAACCATCCCGTACGAGGACGACACCTTCGATCTGGTGTGCGGACACGCTGTGCTGCACCACATTCCGGATGTGGAGCTGGCGCTCAAGGAGTGCCTGCGCGTACTCAAGCCGGGCGGGCGTTTCGTCTTCGCCGGTGAGCCGACCACCATCGGCAATATCTACGCGCGCCGCCTGGGCCAGGCCACCTGGAAGGTGACCACCGAGATCACCAAGCTGCCGTTCCTCAAGGACTGGCGTCGCCCGCAGGAGGAGCTCGACGAGTCCTCGCGCGCGGCCGCCCTCGAGGCCGTCGTCGATCTGCACACCTTCGATCCGTCGGATCTCGAGGCCATGGCGCGCAGCGCCGGCGCCGTCGAGGTGCAGGCCAAGACCGAAGAGTTCGCCGCCGCCCTGTGGGGCTGGCCGGTGCGCACCTTCGAGGCGGCGGTGCCCGCCGAGAAGCTCACCATCGGCTACCGCATGGCGCAGTACCGCGCCTGGCTCGGCTTCAGCTGGCTGGACGAGAAGGTCATGCGCCATATCGTGCCCCGCCAGTTCTTCTACAACGCCATGATCACCGGCGTGAAGCCCGGCGTCTCGGCCAAGTAGGACCGAAACCCGGTGGGCTACGCCTTCTCTCGTGATGACGTCGCCCACCTGGGCAGCGCGGCCGGTGCGGCCGCGCTGGCCGAGGTCGGCGCGTTCGCGCTGACCCCGGCCTCGCTGCTGCGGGATCTGGAACAGATCCGCCGCGCGCACGGTGACCGCGCGGCCGCCCTGGTGGAGACCGTCCGCCTGCGCCGCCGCGCCACCGCCAAACTCTCCGATGCGGGGGAATGGCTGTTCACCGATGACGCTCTCCAGCAGGCCACGCCGACGGCCGTGGCCCGGCATCGCGCCGAACGCCTGAAGGGCCGCAGCGTCCACGACGTGACCTGTTCCATCGGAGCCGAACTCGCCGAATTGGCGCGGGTCTGCCCGGCGGTCATCGGCAGCGATCTCGATGACGTCCGGCTGTCCATTGCCGCGCACAATCTCTCGAATGCCCGGAATGTATTGCTGGCCAAGGCCGATGCGCTGCGGCCGTGCAGTACCGCCGAGGTGGTGATCGCGGATCCGGCCCGCCGCGCGGACGGCCGCCGCACCCACGATCCGGCGAAACTGCAACCGCCGCTGCCGGATCTCCTGGCGGCGTACGCGGGCCGGGATCTGGCCGTGAAGTGCGCTCCCGGACTGGATTTCGACACCCTCGCCTGGGCGGGGGAGATCGAGGTCGCGTCCCTGGACGGTGCGGTGCGCGAAGCCTGTCTGTGGTCACCGGGACTGGCGGAGGCGGGCGTAACCCGCCGCGCCACAGTGCTTTCCAGCTCGCGCCCGCCGGAGATCCTGACCGATGCCGAACCGGACGATATCCCCGAGCGCGAGCCCGGCGCATGGATCATCGATCCGGACGGTGCGGTCATCCGGGCCGGACTGGTGCGGCACTACGCCGCCAAACACGGTCTGTGGCAACTCGATCCGCGTATCGCCTACCTCACCGGCGATACCGTTCCCGAGGGGATGCGCGGCTTCCGCATCCTCGACCGCATGGAGTTCCGGGAGAAGCCCTTGCGCGCCGAACTGCACCGGCGGGACTGCGGCCCACTGGAAATCCTCACCCGCGGTGTCGATCTCGATCCGGACGCGCTGCGAGCCAAGCTCAAACCCCGTGGGAAACAACCGCACTCACTGGTTATTACCCGGATAGGCAAGACCGCCACCGTCTTTCTCTGCGACACTCCGTAGCCGGTACAGCAGGTAGATCACGCCACCGCAGCCGATCGCGATGCCCAGGGCGGCATAGGCGGGCACCGGATCGTGCGGCGCGGGGGCGACCCGATACCACCCGGGGGAGTAGCTGACCCGGCCGAACAGGCGACCGCGCAGGGCCACCGCGGCGGACGGCACGAACAGCGCCCCGATGGCCACCACCATGCTGGTCGCCAGGGCCGGGAGCGCGGCCGCCACGCTGTAACCGCCGACCAGGCCGATGCACACCACCCCGAGCACCGAACTCACCTGCCCCGGCGTGGTGACCAGCGCGAGAATCATGGCGACCAGCGCCATCGCGAACGACAGCGAGATCGCCACCGGCGGCAGCGGCCAGCGCCGCGCCGCGGCCAGCCCCAGCCCCACCGCCAGGATGACCAGCGCATCGGCCCACCACGGGCGCGGTACGGTCACCGTCGCACTCGCGGCGGCGGCGAACGCCACCAGCAACAGCACCGGGATACCGTCGCGCCCGGGCAGCATGAACGCCGAGATCGCGCTGCCCGTGATGACCACCAGCACCGCGATCACCACGACCGCCGGATGCGCACCGCTGTGCGAGAGCCATTTCGAGGTCATCGCCACACTGAAGATCACGATCGCGCCGGAGACGACGGTCGCGAGCGATACCCGCTCATCGGGCGGGGCCACCGGAAATCCGATCGCGCGAATGAGCAGTCCGAGCCCGATCAACACCAGCGCCAGCACGATCAGCCAGACCGGTGGCGCGTCACCGAGTACGCGCTCGATCGGATTGAGGTCGCCGCCGGCCGCGGGCCGCTGCACGATATTGCCGAGCGCGGCCGAGCTGATGACGCCGAAAAGGTAGACGCTCGTGGCCTTTCGGCTCGTCCACACCACCGGTGCGAGACTGCCGACGATCACTCCCGCCCACAGCGAATCGATGAAATTGAACGTGGTCAGCGAATCGATGTCGACCCACGGCAATCCGGCGTGATTGGCCAGAATGCCGAGCAGCCCCAGGGTGGTGGCGAACCAGGCCGCGCGGGCGCTGCCGATGCCGACCACCAGCGCCGCCGCGAGCACCGCGACCATGGCACCGGATTCCATCGCGCGCGGCACGCTGCGAATCATGAGATCGACCTTGTAGGGCGGTAATCCGTACCAGCCGTAGCTGACCGGCATCATGATCGCCAGACCCGCCGTGGCCGTCGCCGTGTACACCGCCGAGACGCGAACCAGCATGTTCCAGCGGATCTCTATGCCCCAGAGGGTGCTCCGGCGATTCATCCGCATCCCTTCGATCGGCGATCCATCAGCTGATCCACGCGCCGAGCATCAGGAAGGCCGCGATGAGCACGGCCAGGATCGCCAGCAGCGGGGCGATGAACCGCAGATAGGTGTCGTAGCCGACCTTCGCCAGCGCGAGACCGCCCATGATGACCGCGCTGGTCGGAATCCACAGGTTCATGAAGCCGTTCGAGGCCGCCCACGCCGTGACCACCAATGACGTTGGCACACCGGCGAATCCGGCCAGCGGCGCGAGCACCGGCATGGCCAGGGTGGCGTGCCCGGAGGTGCTGGGGATCAGGAAGGCCAGCGGCAGGTTCACCACCCACACCAGTTCGGCGAACAGTGCCGAGGAGGTGCCGGTGACCGCGTTCTGCACCGCGTGCAGCACGGTATCGGTGATCTTGGAATTGTTCATGATCACCGCGACGCCGCGGGCCAGCGCCACCACCAGCGCGGGCGCGATGAAATCGCCCGCGCCCTGGGTCAGCAGCGAGGTGAGTTTCTTCTCCCCGAGCCGGGCGATCACCCCGACAAGCACCGCCGCGGCGATGAACAGCGCCGACAGCTGCGGGAAGGACCAGCCCAGTTCCCAGCGGTACGGTTCGGCCTTCGGATCACCGGAGATGGCGCTGGACCACGGGATCACCGAGAAGATCATCAGCGCGAAACTCAGTGCGAGCACGGCCAATACCGCGCGCTGGGTGCCGGTCAGCGGCGGTACCTCGCCGGGTGCGCCGCCGGATCGATCCCCGGGCAGGAAACCCACCAGCGATGTCGCCGGATCGCGCCGCACCCTGTGCCCGTAGCGCAGCACATAGCCGATGGTGACCGAGGTGAGCACCACCAGCATGGCCGTGCGCAGCACGATGCCGTCGCCGATGGACACCCCCGCCGCGGCCGAGGCGACACCGGTGGCGAACGGGTTCACCGTCGAACACAGCGCTCCCACACCGGAACTCAGCAGGATCGCCGAACTGGCGACGAGCCGGTCATAGCCCAGCGCGAGCATGAGCGGCACGATCAGCCCGTAGAAACCGAGCGTCTCCTCGGCCCAGCCCTCCACCGAACCGAGCAGGGCGAACAGCGCCATGATTCCGGCGACCAGCAGCCAGCCGCGATTGCGCAGCCGATGCGCCAGCAGCGCGATACCCGTATCGAGGGCCCCGGTGGCGAAGACGACGGTGATGAACGCGCCGATGGCCAGGACGAACAGGAACACCCCGACGCTGCCGTAGATCGCGCCGACCGCCGAAGGGGAGACCTGCCCGGTCTGCGGATCCTGCACGCCGTAGAGGCCGTTGACCGGGGCCATGAAGAAATCGGAGATCCGTGCCATGAGGTCCTGCGGCGCGGGGACGCGGTGATAGGTGTCGCGCAGCGGATTGCCCGCCGCGTCCCGGTCGTAGACGCCGCTCGGAATGATGAACGACAGCGACCACACCACCAGCAGCACCGCGGCGAGCACCGTTATGGCGCTGGGGAATTCGAATTTCCGGCGGTGCCTGCCACCGGCATCGGGCACGGCGTCCGGGTCCGATGCCGGATCGGCGGCGGACTCGGCGTCCGGATTCGGTGAGCCGGAGGTCATGTCGATCACCCTCCCAGCCCCCGGTCCGAACCCCTCGGAGCGACGCGCAGCTACTTCTGCGCGACCCGCTGTGGGCGGGGAACAAGGTGCTCCAATTGAGGTGGTTTAGGCTTCAGGCAACGCAGTGGCAAACCTGTCCGGATCATGGATCGCTCTCGCCTTCGGGAGCGGCACACCCGAAGGGACCTGCTGGATGACCCAGTCCGAAACGATCGCCGCTCACCCTGTCCGAGTGATCAGGCATCTGTGGATACCGATGCGCGACGGTGTGCGCCTGGCGGCGCGGGTATGGCTGCCCGCCGATGTCGATACGGCGCAACCGGCGATCCTGGAGTACATCCCCTATCGCAAGAACGACGGCACCGCCGCCCGGGATATCACCCTGCATGCCGCGTTCGCGCGCGCCGGATATGCCGCCGTGCGCGTGGACAGCCGGGGCAGCGGCGATTCCGAGGGCATCATGCTCGACGAGTACCACGCCGTCGAACTCGACGACGGCGTGCAGGTACTGGCCTGGCTCGCCCAACAGCCCTGGTGCGACGGCAATCTCGCGATGATCGGCAAATCCTGGGGCGGCTTCAACGGTCTGCAGATCGCCGCCCTGGATCCGCCGGAACTGAAGGCGATCGTCACCGTCTGCTCGACCGATGACCGCTACGCCGATGACGTGCACTACAGCGGCGGTTCGCTACTCGCCTCGGAAATGCTGCCCTGGGCCGCCACCATGCTCTGCTACAACGCCCGGCCCCAGGACCCGGCCGTCTACGGAAACGATTGGCGCGCGGCCTGGTTCGACCGCATGGAACGCACCCCCGCCTATATCGGAGCCTGGCTCGAACACCAGCGCCGCGACGCGTTCTGGAAACACGGCTCGGTCATCGAGAATCCGAGCGCCATTCGCGCCGCCGTGCTCACGGTGGGCGGCTGGTCCGATCCCTACCGCGGCGCGGTGCTGCGCCTGCTCGCCGAACTCGACGCTCCCGCAAAGGGTTTGATCGGCCCCTGGGCGCACACCTACCCCCACCAGGCTGCCCCCGGTCCCGCCATGGATTTCATCGGTGAATGCCTCCGCTGGTTCGACCACCACCTGCGCGGCATCGACAACGGCGCGAACACCCTCCCCGCCCTGCGCGCCTGGATGCCCGATCCGGCCCCCTTCGGCAGCGATATCGAAGAACGCCCCGGCCGCTGGATCACCGAACCATCGTGGCCCGCACCCGATATCAAGCCCCGAACCTGCGCGCTCACCGGCAGCGCGCTCACCCTGGGCGCGGCCACCGCAGCCAATTCGAACCGTGGATCGGGGACTACTCCCGCGGCTGGCTCGAATGGCGGATCGGGTAGCACTCCCGCTGTCGGTTCGAATAGTAGATCGGGTAGTGCTCCCGCTGTCGGTTCGAATGACGGATCGGGCAGTAGGACCGTCGGCGGGTCGAATGGCGCACGCGCACAACTGGTTTCCGCTCGCACCGTCGGAGCTGCGGCGGGGAGTGTGCTTCAGTACGGCGATCTGGCGGGCCGCCCCGAAGATCAGGCCGGTGACAATGGCCGCTCGCACACCTTCACCTCCGCGCCGCTGGCCGAGCGGCTCGAGATCCTCGGCCTACCCGAGGTGGAGTTGACCGTCTCGGCGGATCGACCGTGTGCCCAGCTGGCCGTGCGCCTGTGCGAGGTCACCGCCGACGAGTCCGCGCGCCTGGTCACCACCGGCGTTCTCAATCTCACCCATCGCGAATCGCATGAATTCCCAGCGCCTTTGATCCCGGGCGAGGACTACCGCGTCCGCGTGCCGCTGGTCGCCACCGGTCACGCCTTCGGGCCGGGCAGCCGTATCCAACTCGCCATCTCCGCGTCCTATTGGCCCTGGCTCTGGCCCTCACCCGAACCCGTCACCGTCGCACTGGCTCTGGATGACGCGATCCTGCGCCTACCCGTACGCACCCCGGCTCCTGATCGCGACGGCGACCCCGAACCGCCACCCCGCCCCGATCCGCCCAGCCCGCTGGACTCGGTCGAGGTCCCCGCGACGAAATCCGTACACTGGGACGCGATCTCGCACACCCAAACCGTCGAGATCACCTACTCCGACGGCACCACCGTGGACCGCACCGACGGCCTCACCCGCACCGAAACCGAACTCAACCGCTTCACCCTCACCGAAGGCGACCCGCTCTCGGCCCGCGTCGAATGCGAACGCACCGACGCCATCGGCCGCGCCGACTGGGATACCGAGATCCGCACCCGCAGCGTAATGACCTGCACCGCAACCGATTACCTGGTAACCAACCAGCTCATCGCCCTCGAACACGGCGAACAGGTCTACACCCGCACCTGGACCACCACGGTCCCGCGCGATCTCACCTGATCGGCCATCAGATGCCGTCGATGGCGGCGACGGTGAAGGGTGCGGGGGTGCCCGCGCCCATGGGTCCGCCGCGATCGAATTGGGAGATCACCACCAGGGCGCGGTCTCCGGCGTGCGCGATGGTGGTCGGAATGGCAAGGGCCGCATCGGTAATGCGCTGCTGCTGGGTGGCGGTCGCGCCGTTATCGCTGATCTGCCAGCGGCTTACGGTGTTGTCCTTGTTCTGTACGACCCAGAGGGTGTCGCCGCGCATTTCGAGACCGTCGCCGTTGATCATGCTGCCGCCGTGCTGAGCCACCTCGGTGACGGAGCGGTCGGCGTCGAGGGCGACCCGGTAGAGCTTGCCGGTGCCCATATCGACGACCAGCAGGTAGTGCCCCGCCGGATCGGAGACGATGCCGTTCAGGAGCATGGGGGATTGCGCCGCCGGATCTTTCGCGGAGCCGAGATCGGCGAACGGGCGCAGTTCGCCCTTACCGCCGTGTGCCATGGCGTCGGTGAGTTCGGCGGCGGTGATGCGGTAGACGATCGGGGCGACACTGTCGGTGAGGTAGACGCTGCCTTCCGGGGTGATGGTGAGATCGTTCACGAAGGGCTGGCCCGCGGGGAGTTCGAAACTCGCCAGCCGGGCGCGAGTTCCGGTGTCATACACCGTGACTCCGCGGGTGTGGTCGATGACCCATAGTCGCCCGGCGGTATCGACCCGCAACCCGTTGGCGGTCTGACGGCCGTCCGTGCCCGCGGGCAGAAAGATCTCGGCCTTCGAATTCTCCTTGTGCGCAAGGTAGATCGCGCCATTGGTGAACGATCCGACATACACATCCCCATTGCGTGCGTCCACCGCGATCCCTTCGGGATACGCCTCGGCATCGGGCAGTTCGTACGCGGTGCTGATGCGCGGCGCGGCGGCGGGCGCTGCCGCTTCCTGCCCGTTGGTGCAGGCGGCCAGCACCAGCAGTAGTGCGGTGGCGGGCACGGCGACGCGGAGTCGGGTCACGCGGGACATGGTTCGGCCTTCCGGTACGGATCGATAGAGATAACACCGTAGTTCGGACACGAACATAGATTAGAGTTCTAATGATCGTCAAGATTCGAACAACCAATAGAGTCGACTACCATGCGTGGGGTGACGTCGATGCCTATCTCCGAGCGCCTGGGCTCGTACATCAAACGCGCCGAACAGGCCCTGCAGGCCGCGAAGTTGCCCGCGCTGAAACCGGCGGGCGTCACCGTCCCGCAGTACGCGGCCCTATTCGTGCTGAGCGAGAGCCCTGGAATTTCGGCGGCCGCACTGGCCCGCCAATGCGGTGTCACCCCGCCGACCATGAATACGGTGCTGGCCAATCTCCAGGACCGCGGCTTCATCGAGCGCACTCCGCACGAATGGCATAGGAACGTGCTGGAAACCCGCCTCACCGATGCGGGCGCGAAAGTACTGCGCGATGCGGATAAACGCGCGGTGCGGGTGGAGCGCGCCCTCGCCGACGAATTCACCCCCGCCGAACGGGAGACGCTGTCCGCATTGCTCGAGCGCGCCGCCGTTCGGCTGGACTCGATTCGTCCGGAATAGCCTCGGGTTACTGCTTACCGGGCTTGAACACGAACAGTTCGCCGATGCGGGTCGCCACCACGATTTCGCCGTTCGCGCCGATGGTGGTGCCGACGGTGGTGCCTTCCGCGCCGGGCAGTTCATGCGAGTCGACGGTCGCGCCGGAGTGCGTATCGAAGGTGACCAGGGTGAGGTTGTCGCCGATCGGGGCGACGGTGTAGCCGGTGCCGCCCGCGGTTTGCACGGGACGGCCGCGCAGGGCGAGATCCTTGCGCTCCCAGACGATTTCGGGGGCGTCACCCTTGTCTCGCAGTGCCATGAGATGGCCGTCGTCCCCGGCGGGGATGAGCAGGCCGTCGGCGACCGAGACCGAGCCGCGGATCGGGAAGCCGAGTTCCTGAACCCATTTGGTCTTGCCGTTGGAGGCGTCCACGGCCATCAGGTGATTGTCGTTGTCGCCGACGTAGAGGGTGGAACCGTCACCGGACAGGGTGGGGCTGGTGGCGCTGCCGCCCGCGAGCATGGTGGCGGTCCAATCCTTGCGGATCTCCCTACCGTCATAGGTCAGCGCCACCAGATCGGCGCTGCCCTGACCCGGTCGCCACACCGTGGCGTAGAACCGGCCCGACTTCTCGTCCACCGCCGACACATTCGCGACCGGGCACTGCGGTCCACCGGTCGAGCAATCGTCCAAACCGGTGAAATCCGGCGGACGCGGCAGATCCGGGAACTTCAGATAGTCCGGATCACCGAGCAGCTGGAAGGTGGAGACCTCGCGATTACCGGTCTGGCGGCTGAGTACATCCACCTGACCCAGCTGGGTCACGGTCAGCACCTTGCTGTCCCCCGTGAACTGCACCGAGATCGGCACGCCCGCCTGCGGTGTGCGCCAGCGCGGCTGGCCCAGCGCGTTCAGCGAGGTCACTCCGCCGTCATCGCCGACGTAGATATTGGTGGTGCCGTCCACGGCCATACCGCCCGCAATGGCGCTGATGCCCATGGGATTACAGAACCGCTTGCGCCCGGTCGGCATGAGGAACGAGAAGATGGCGCAGGACGGCGTGCGCGTGGTGACCACGATCTGACCCTCCGGCCCGACCAGCGCGGGCGCGGCCAGCGGCCCGCCCACCGGACGTGACCAGCTCAAAGTCAGCGCGCGCGATCCGGTGACCGGACTGGTCGCGCTATTGCGGGCATCGTGGAAGGCCAGCGGCCAGCCCTTACCCGCACCGACCTTGATGTCGTCGACAGTGGTACTGCCGCAGGCGCTCAGCGCCAGCACACCGACGGCCGCCAGCGCGAGCGCCCGCGTGCCGGATCGTAGCCAGGCCGGCGCGAGACGATCCGATGTGCGCGAGCCCTGTTCGTCACGTCCGGTCTGCCGCCTGCCGCTTCGCACCTGCTGGTGTCCCTTCTGCCAGTACGGAGTCACTGAAATGCCGTGGGGGCTGACGCAGCACGGTGGTCGGGCTGATGCAGCCGCAGCACAGCCTACTTCGCCGTTTTCCGCCCGGGCCGATACCCCGTGCGGAGCGTCCGAACGCGTGGCACCCGGCGGGTCCCATACCGCGCTAGCGCGGTTCGGTCCCGGTGATCCGGGAGGCGTACACCGCGAGCCGCACCCGATTGTCGCGCCCGGTCTTCTCCATCAGATTGGCGATATGGGTTTTCACGGTGGTGACGCCCAGGTGCAGGCGATCCGCGATCTCCTGATTTCCGAAGCCCTCGCCGACCAGCGCCAGCACCTCGCGTTCGCGCGGTGTCAGATCCGGTGCGGCGGTATCGGATTCGGTGGCCTCATCGCGGGTGGTGACGACGCGATCGACCAGGCGGCGCAGCAGGGGAGGGGAGAACAGCATGTCGCCCTCGGCGGTGCGGCGGATGGCCGCGAGCAGATCCGCGGGCTCGGTGTCCTTGACCAGATAACCCGTCGCGCCCGCCGCGAGCGCGGGGAAGAGATGATCATCGTCATCGAAGGTGGTGAGCACCAGGATCTTCGCGCGCGCACCACCGCGCACGATCGATTCGGTGGCGGCGACACCGTCCAGACCGGGCATGCGCAGATCCATGAGAATCAGATCCGGGGTGAGTTCGGCCGCGAGCCGAATGGCCTCCACACCATTGGCGGCCTCACCGACCACCCGGAGATCCTCGGTGGATTCGATGAGCATGCGCAGCCCGGCCCGAACGAGCCGTTGATCATCCACCAGCAGTACCGAGATCACGCGACACCCTCCCCGGTCATGGTCGGCAACCACGCCTGAACAATCCATTCCGAGCCGCTCGACCCGGCGGTCACCTGCCCGCCCGCGAGTTCGACCCGCTCCCGCATTCCGATAATGCCGTGCGCGCCCGGCGGATTCGCGGCGTCACCGCGCCGGGCCGCGACCGTACCGCTGCGCACCCGCACCGAGATGCCCGCATCCGCCGCGTCGATGGTGAGCCGCACCGGCACCGCCCGGTCGGCGTGCTTCATCACATTGGTGAGCGATTCCTGCACCAGGCGCAGCAGGGTCAGGCGGCCGATGGCGTCCAATCCGTCGGTGCCCGTGCGGATTTCGGCGTCGACGGGGAAACCGGCGGCGCGCACGCGATCGGCGGCCGCCTCGATCTCGGTGCGCAGCGCGGCCGAATCCACCAGTGCCACTTCACCGAGCGCGGGATCGCGCAGCGCCGTGAGCAGGCGGCGGATATCGGTGAGGGCATCGGAGGCGGTGCCGTGCACATCGTCCAGCACCGCGTGCACGCGCGGATCGGCATCGGCGACCACATGCCGGGCGACGCCGATGCGCAGCACGATCGAGGCCATGTGATGGGCGACCAGATCGTGCAGTTCGCGGGCCAGCGCACCGCGTTCCACGAGCCGGGTGCGCTGTTCGGCTTCGGCACGGCGGTTTTCGGCATCGGCGGCGCGCAGGCGCAGGCTCACCGCGAGTTCGCGCTGCCCGCGCAGATACAGCCCGAGCAGCACCGCGAGTCCGACATACGCGCACACCTCGAGTACCGGGGTCGCCCGCGACACCGTCTGATCGTGATAGCCGCTGCGGCCCAGCAGGACCGCGATCGCCCAGGCCGCCGTCGCCAGCACCACGATCGAATTGCGGTGCGAGCGCCGGATCACATCGACCAGGGCGACCGCGCCGAGGAACGGGACCAGCCCGGACAGACCCCACGCCGGAATCCGGAACATCGGGATCGCGAGCGCCGAGATGAGCAGCGACGCCGTCAGCGGCCAGCGCGCACCGAGCACGAACAGCACGCTGGCCGCCATGGCGAGCAGCCAGTAAACACCTGGCACTCGGTACTGGCCGGGGAAGGTGCTCGCCGCCAGCAACAGTGGGACCAGCAGCACCGGCAGGCCGCGCACGATGGCCGCGACGCGCTGCCGATCCGGGGTCTCTATCACGCTCCCACCGTAGGCGACGGGGCCAGCGAAGCGTGCGCCGACCGGGCCGGGCGCCGCGGCATCGATGCTGGTTAGCACGATTCCCGCATCCCCACAAGGTCCGCCGGGAGGAGTGCGGGCGGTCGATCTCGGACCCCGCGCAGGATCGAAGGCAATCGCCTGGCAATCGAAGCTGGAGGAGTCGTCGATATAAGGAGCAGTCGTGGTCTCGAGGCGAGGCTTTCTCACCGGATTCGCCGTGTCATCGCTGGCGCTCACCGCCGGATGCGCGAGCGGCCGATCCGGTGTGCCGTCATCCGGAACCGGGGCCGAGGGAACCCGCCCGCTGCCGATTCCGCCGCTCGCGCCCGCCACCGTCGGCGCGGACGGGGTGCGCCGCTTCACCCTCGAAGCCAAGGCGGGCAGCACCGAGATGCGCGCCGGACAGTCCACCCCCACCTGGGGATACAACGGAGCCATCCTCGGCCCGACACTGCGGGCCAAGCGCGGGGAACAGGTCGCGTTCACCATTCACAACGCGCTGGCCGAACCGACCACCGTGCACTGGCACGGAATGCACGTCCCCGCCGCCTGCGACGGCGGCCCGCATCAGACCATCGAACCCGACGGCGTATGGCAGCCGAGCTGGACCGTGGAACAGCCCGCCGCCACCCTCTGGTACCACCCGCATCCGCACGGCAGTACCGAAAAGCATGTCTACCGTGGGCTTTCCGGCTTCTTCCTGCTCGACGACGCGGACTCCGACCGCCTGGAGCTGCCGAAAGACTATGGCGTGGACGATATTCCGCTGGTCATTCAGGACCGCCGTCTCACCGCCGACGGCGCGCTGGACGAATCCGATCCCAGCGATATCGGCTTGCTCGGCGATCTCATCATCACCAATGGCATTGCGGGAGCACATCTGGACGTCACCACCGAGCGGGTCCGCCTGCGCGTCCTGAACGGGTCGTCCGGTCGCCTCTACAACCTGGCCTTCTCCGATAACCGCGAATTCCAGCTCATCGCCACCGACGGCGGCCTGCTCACCGCGCCGGTTCCGCTGCGGCACATCCAGATCAGCCCCGGCGAACGCGTCGAACTGGTGGTGCAGGTGCGCGCCGGTGAACCGGTCACCCTGCGCACCCTGCCGATCGAACAGCGCGCGGGCATCAAGAAGCCCGCAGCCTTCGGCTTCGACGACACCTTCGACATACTGCGCCTGCGGCCCGCCGGGAAGCTGAAAGCATCGGCCCCCGTACCGAATTCACTGGTCGCCATCCCCGCCCTGGTCGCCGCGGGCACCCCGGCCACCCGCACCTTCGACCTGCGCTGGCACATGATCAACAACCAGCGCATGGATATGAACCGCATCGATATGACCATCCCGGTCGACACCACCGAAGTCTGGACGGTTCGCAACAGCGACGACTGGCCGCACAACTTCCACGTCCACGACGTCCAATTCCAGATCACCGCCATCGACGGCCAGACCCCGCCCCCGGAACTCGCCGGCTGGAAGGACACCGTCTACACCACCCCCGGCCCCGCCTACACCCTCGCCATGCGCTTCGCCGGTCACACCGACCCCACCTACCCGTACATGTACCACTGCCACCTCCTCATGCACGAGGACGCGGGCATGATGGGCCAATTCCTCATCCTCGCCCCCGGCCAGCAGCCCACCCCGATGACGATGGATATGCCCGGCATGGCAGGCCACGACATGCCCGCCACGACTACCCCCGGCACGGGCGGCCACGACATGCCCGGAATGACCATGCCCGGCATGGGAACTCACGGCGGGCACGGCTGACCCACGGAAGGGGAGATCAGACGCGCGAGGCGAGCATCGCGGTGCCGAGCAGCGAGGCGCTGATCGCGTCGCCGGCGTACACCCGCATCTCCGCCTCGTATTCGGCGATTGCGCGCACCGGATCGTCCTGTCCCGCAGCCAGTGCGGTCGCCAGGACCGAGGCGTCGCGCAGCGCGGTATTCGCGCCGAGTCCACCGGCCGGGCTCATGACGTGGATCGCGTCGCCCAACAGGGCCACGCGGCTGCTGGATCGAGCTTCCAGGGGAGCCGCGCTGCGAACGGTCGTGGCCGCGAACGCGTTTCGATCCGCGGCGGCGAAGACCTCGCGCAGCGCGGGATGCCAGTCGGCGGTCGCACGCTCGATCGCCGCCAGCACCTCGGCGGTATCCGCGACGTCATCGATTCCGAAGCGGTCGCGCGGGCCGAAGATCGCCCAGTACAGATAGTCCGGGACCGGCGTCAGCCCGGGCGTGAAGTTCGACTGCCGGAAGGTCATCGAATCCAGCACCGCGACGAACCCGTCCGCGAACACCACCGAGGTTCCGGTGAGCAGTGCGACGGGCACGGTTTCGCCGAGCGCACCCGTGAGCACCGTCTTGCCGTACCCGCAGAACGCGCCGGTATCGGCCGGTTCGGCATGCGGCAGCAGTTGCCGCCTGACCGCCGAACGCACTCCGTCGGCCCCGACGATGACATCCGCGTCCACCGTTGTCCCGTCCTCGAAATGCGCGGTCACGCCGTCATCGGACTCGCTGATGTGGTGCAGCGCCCTGCCGAAGTGCACCCGATCGGCGATTCCACGCAGCAGCACCTCGCGCAGTGTCAGCCGGTGCACGCTCAGATCCCCCGGCCCGTCCTCGGAGTCGATCTCATCGACTTCCGAAGGCCGCCAGGTCTCGACCGCACGCCCGGCGGTATCGCGCAGCCGGGGATCGAGGAATCGCCCGCCGGTGGTGGTGACCGCGCAGGTCGCCCGGAACAGCTCGTATTGGTCGGCGCTCAGGCAGTCGGCCAGTCCGCGCTGTCCGGTCTCGTCGATCCGAATGCGATATCCCTGGGTCCGGCTGTCCACGCCCGGATCCCGTTCGTAGACCTCGCACTCGATCCCTCGCGCGCGCAATCCCTGGGCCAGGCAGAGTCCGCCGAGCCCCGCACCGATGATCGCGATCCGCCCCATACCGATACCTCAATCTCCATTAGCGCTCCGTCACCGCACGAACCGTGCGAATTCACCCTGCGCGCCCCCGCTTGCGCCCGCCTTGCGCCGCGCTGGCATCGAAAAGCGGCCGGAATTGGCGTCCCCGCGTCGTCGCGCGCGAGACACAGGTCATATGGTGTGAGGCGAGATTGCCCGATCGGGCGGCAGTATCGGCCCAGCGGAAAACAGGGAGCAGTTCGTGACGAGCATGTGGGGCGCACCGTTGCGCACGCGGTGGCGTGGGTCGCGTCGAAACGATCCGGAACAGGCGCGTTTCCTGACCGTGGCCTCGGCCAAGTGGATGCTCGCCAATCGTGCCTACACGCCCTGGTACCTGGTGCGGTACTACCGCCTGTGGAAGTTCAAGATGGCCAACCCGCATATCGTGCTGCGCGGCATGGTCTTCCTGGGCAAGAACGTGGAAGTGCACGCCACCCCCGATCTGGCCCGCCTGGAAATCGGCAAATGGGTGCATATCGGTGACGGCAATGCCATTCGCTGTCACGAGGGCTCGCTGCGCATCGGCGACAAGGTGGTGTTCGGCAAGGACAATGTCGTCAACACCTACCTCGATATCGAGATCGGCGAATCCACCCTGGTGGCCGACTGGTGCTACATCTGCGATTTCGACCATGTCACCGATGACATCAACATGCCCATCAAGGATCAGGGCATTGTGAAATCCCCGGTCCGCATCGGCCCGGACACCTGGATCGCCGCCAAGGTCACCGTGCTGCGCAGCACCCGCGTCGGCCGCGGTTGCGTGCTCGGCGCGCATGCCGTGGTCAAGGGCGATGTGCCCGATTACGGCATTGCCGTCGGCGCGCCCGCGCGCGTGGTCAAGAACCGCAAGGACGCCTGGGACGCGGCCGCGGAGGCCCGCGAAGCCCATATGGCCGCCCTCGCCGATATCGAACGCAAGAAGAACGGCGTCGCCGCGTCATGACCAGCTATGCCGCCTTCCTGCGCGGGATCATGCCCGCGAATCCGAATATGAAGAACGAGAAGTTGCGCGCGGTCTTCGAGGGTCTCGGGTTCACGAAGGTGGCATCACTGCTCAGCAGCGGCAATATCGTGTTCGAAAGCCCCGAAACCGATGTGCCGGAACTGGAATCGCGGATTCAGGCGGCATTGCAGGCCGAACTCGGCATCGGCGGCGGCACCATCATCCGCAGCCGGGAACAGTTGCGGGAGTTGGTCGACTCCGACCCGTTCACCGGGCTGACCCATTGCCGCGAAACGTATTTGACGGTCACCTTCGTCAAGGACACCGCCGCGGGCCCGCCCGGGGCACTCGATGACACCACCGCGAAGGCGGTGCGCGTGCTCGCCTTCGACAAGCCCGCCGCCGCGGTGCTGTCGGTCATCGACAACACCGATCCCAGCACCACCAATTTCATGGCCTGGATCGAGAAGAGCTACGGCAAGGAAATCACCACCCGCACATTTCTCACCGTGCAGAAGACGCTGAAGAAGCTGGGCTGATCAGTCGCGGACGATCAGATCGGCGGTGAAAACCGCTGAGGGCGGGTTGATTCCGGTTCGAATTCGATCGATGAGCAGGCGAGTCGCGGCAACCGCCTGCTCTTCGCGTTTGGTGTCTATCGCGGTCAGCGGCGGCTGGCTCAGGCGTGCGATCATGCCGTCGGCGGTGACCAGGGCGATATCGGAACGCCCGGCCTCGGCCAGGGCCGAGGCCACCCCGCGCGCGATCGAATCCAGCGGGGCGTAGACGCAGTCGGTGTCCGGGAACCGTTGCAGCAGTTCGGCGGTCGCGATACGCCCCGCCGCCACTCGCGCCTCACCCGCATCGGTGATCTGCACCCGGGGCGTAATGCCTTCGCGCGCACACCAATCCAGGAAGGCGTGGTGGGTTCCGGCGGCGGTCTGACGTTTGCTCGCATCGACGATGAGGGCGGGGCGGGTGTGCCCGCGCGCCCGGAAATGCGTCATGGCGCAGGCGACGGCGCTGGCGCGGTCCAGGGAAACCGTTGCGACACCGTCATTCTCGGTGTCACCGCTGATGACGACCACCGGCATACCGCGTTCGGTGAGCGCGGCGACCAGTCCCTCGGCCGGATCGGGATCCACCAGCAGCACCCCGTCCACCGCGAGCTGCTGTACCCAATTCCGTTGATCCGCGGGCGGAACCAGCGTGAGGGCGTATCCCTGGGCGAGGCTTTCGGTGGCCGCCGCGGCCGCCGTGCGCATGTACCAGTCCAGGCGGCTGTCCCGATCCGCGCTCTCATCGGTCATGAGCGAGGCGACGATGGCGAGGGTATTGCCCGCCCCGGTGCGCAGCGCGCGGGCGCGCGGATCGGCCTGATAGCCGAGGGCCGCAGCGACCTCCCGAATGCGCTCGCGGGTGCGCGCGTCGATACGGCCCTTGCCGTTGAGCGCGTGTGACACGGTGGCGACCGAGACTCCGGCGGCGCTCGCGACATCGCGGATGGTGGGTCGCGATCGGGCCACCGGGATTCCTCCTGATCGAGCGTGAACGGTACGGCGTCCGATGCTACACGCTGTGCTTAAACGTTTTGGCAACAGACTTGTAAAACGGATTCACGCCACCGAAACGTGTGGCGCGCAAGCTGATCCGCAACGGTGCAAAAACGTTTTGGCACCGGGATCGGAGACAGCTGATGGCACCTCGCACCGTCTTCACCGACGCCGTGCTGTTCCCCGTGCACGATGACCGCCGCCAGCCGTATCGCGGCTGGTTCGCCGTCGACGGCGCGGGCCTGATCACCGATATCGGCGCGGGGAAGTATGTGCCGGGCGCGCAGGCCGACACCGTGGTGGAACTGCGCGGTGCGCTGGTGCTGCCGGGTTTCGTGTCCGCACACAGTCACCTGTGGCAGAGCGTATTTCGCGGCGTCGCCGACGGGTGCACCACCATGGGCTGGATCGACAAGTTGCACAGGCGATTCGGCGCGGCCCTGGAACCCGGCGATATGTACGCCTTCACCGTGCACGGTCAGCGGGATCTGCTGCGTCAGGGCATCACCACCGTCTGCAATCACACGCACGAATTCGGCGACGGCCCGGCCGAACAGTGGCAGGCCGCGCTCGACGGCGCACAGCGCACCGTCTACTCGTTCTCGCCGCCGCTGTGGCGCACGGCCGACGAAAGACTCAGCGAGCTGGACAAATTCCTGCACCTGAGCGCCGACGACCGGCACCGGGTGCTCGCGCTGTCGATGAACACCACCGCGCTGCACAGCGTCGAGCACATGCGACGGGAGAGTGAAATACTGCGCGAACTCGGTGTCGGCCAGCACGCGCACTATCTGGAGGATCCGACAGTCGCTGTCGCGCAGCAGGATTCGTTCGACGATCTGCTGGCGGGCGGCCGGGTGGGCGCGGATACCGTATTCGCGCACTTCATCCACACCACCCCGCGCATTCGCGATACCGCCGCCCGCGCCGGTGCCGCCATGGTCTGGAATCCGCTGTCCAATGGCCGCCTGGGGTCCGGAATCGCCGATATCCCAGGCTATCTCGCCGCAGGACTGCGGGTCGGCATGGGTGTGGACGGTCAGGCCAGCGCCGATGTCGGCGACCCCTTCCAGAACATGCGCACCGGCCTGTACCTGCTGCGCGCCGCCGCCCGTGATCCGAAAGCCCTTGCCGCACGCCGCATTCTGCGGATGCACACCCTGGACAGCGCCGCCGTCCTCGGCGTCGACGACCGCGTCGGCAGCCTCGAAATCGGCAAGGCCGCCGATTTCGTGGTCTGCGATCCACCCGCCCCCTACGCCCACCTGCCCGCCGATCAGCTGTGGTCGTTCGCGGTCCTGGCGCTGTCCGCCGCCGATATCACCGAGGTCCGCATCGGCGGCGTGCGCGTCAGCACCGGGCCCGCCGATCGCGACCGCGCCCTGGAAAGCGAATGCTCCCGGCGCATTTCCCGTCTCTATCAATCGGTCTGAACCGTTCACCGAAGGAGCCATCCCATGTCCGCACCCGTGGATTCCCTGCCCATCGAACGATTGGCCGCCGATCTCGGCGATATCGAATATTCGGTGGATGAGCGCGTACTGCGCGCCAAGAGCCGTGACCGCTTCGCGCAGAGCCCGCTGCTGCGCGAGGTCATGCGCGGCCTGACCGCCGATATCTATATCGCCCCCGTCTCGAAGGAGGAGCTGCGCATCGCGGTGGGTTCCTGTGCGCGCCATCGCATTCCGATCACCGTGCGCGGCGGCGGCACCGGCCAGTTCGGCCAGGGCGTGCCGCTGACCGGCGGCGCGGTCATCGATGTCACCGGCATAGTCGGCGTCCTCGGTCAGCGACTCGGTACCGTGCGCGCATTGTGCGGCACGCTGATCGCCGATATCGACGCCGAAATCCGGCCCACCGGATGGGAATTGCGCATGCACCCCTCCACCACCCGCAAGGCCACCATCGGCGGCTATGTGGCGGGCGGGCATGCCGGAATCGGCAGCTGCCAGTGGGGGATTCTGCGCGATCGCGGCAATATCACCGCCATCGAGGTGATGACGGTGGAGGAGGAGCCGCGTCTGATCGAGCTCACCGGCGACGCGGTGAATATCGCGCATCACGCGTACGGGGCGACCGGCATCATCACCGAGATCGAACTGCCCACCGCGCCCGCCTGGAACTGGCAGGAACTGGTCATCGCCTTCCCGGAGTTCGCGCAGGCCGTCCGCTTCGCCATCGATGTCTGCGAGAGCGAGGGCGTACTCAAGAAAGTCGTGTCGCCGCAACAGCATCCGCTGCCGACGCTGTATCCCGATCTGTCCCGGCTGATTCCCGAGGGCCACTCCATGGTGCTCATGATGGCGGCGGAACAGAGCATGCCCAATGTGGCCGATCTGGTCGCCGATAATTCCGGCGCGATCGTGAGTCGCTGCGATGAGGGCGCGGGCTCGTATCGCCTGCCGCTGTACGAATACACCTGGGGGCATTCGATGATGCACTTCCAGCGCAAGAACCGCGGCCTCATCGGCCTGCTCGCGCTGTATCCGCAGGACGGGCTGTACGAATCGATCCTGCGGGTGTGCGAGGATTTCGCGGATCTCGGGCCCACCCACGTGGAGATGAAGCGTTTCGACGGCGGGCTGTCCGCGCAGGGATCTCCGGTGTGGGAGTTCGAATCCCAGGAACATCTGGCCGAGGTCACCCGGCGGCTGCAGGCGGCCGGGCTCTCCATCGCCAATACCCACACCCCCACCCTGCTCGCCAGCGGTATGAAACCGTGGGCGGCCGCCGAGGCCGAGTTCAAACGCCGCGTCGACCCGTATCGCCTGCTGGCACAGGGCAAGTCGGACGATGAGGTGGAGGACGACCTCACCCGCTCCACCCAGCTCCCCAACAGCGGCTGGTCCTACCGCCTCACCGATTCCATCGGCGAATCCGGCACCGCCGCACTCGATCCGGCTCCCACCGCCGCGAATGGCGTGACTCCGGAGTCGGCCCGATGAGGGCGCGTCGAACCCCGGGCATATCGGCCCGGCTGACCGGAATCGTTGCGGCACTGGGTATCGCGGTGGCCGCCTCGCTCACCGCCTGTTCCTCCGACACCCCGGCCGCCACCGCCTTCGACGGTCCCATCGGCGCGGTGAACCTGCGCGAGGTCTGCCCCGCCACCGTCGTGGTGCAGAGCGGCTGGAATCCCGAGGCCGAGTTCGGTTTCCTCTACAACCTGATCAGCGCGCACCCGAGTATCGACGCCGGGCGCAAGGCCACCACCGGACCGCTGTTCGCACACGGTGAATACACCGGGGTGAACCTGGAGATCCGCGCGGGCGGTCCGGCCATCGGATTCCAGCCGGTCATGTCCCGCATGTACCAGGACCACGACATCACCCTCGGTTTCGTCGATACCGAACAGGCCGTGTTCGCCTCCGCGACCGCACCGGTCACCAGTGTTTTCGCCCCCATGACCAAGAGCCCGCAGATGATCATGTGGGATCCGCAGACCTATCCGGGGGTCAAGACCATCGCCGATCTCAAGGCCGCCAAGGCCAAAGTGCTCTACTTCCAGGGCGAGGCGTATATGAACTATCTAGTCGGCGCGGGCGTCCTGGACAAGAGCCAGACCGATTCCAGCTACGACGGCACCCCGTCGTATTTCGTTGCGGCGAACGGTAAATCGGCACAGCAGGGCTTCGCGAGCACCGAACCGTACGTGTACGAACATCAGGTTCAGGCGTGGAACAAGCCGGTGGCCTATCAGCTCATCGCGGATGCGGGCTTCCCCACCTACAAGTCCACCATGGCGGTGCGCAGCGGTGAGCTCGCCCAGAGTTCGGCCTGCCTGAAGAAACTGATTCCGGTCCTGCAGCGCAGCGTGATCGACTATCTCGCCGCCCCGGACGCGGCGAACAAGGTGATCGTCGATTCGGTCGCGGCCTACAACACCGGCTGGACCTACGATGCGGACAATGCCCGCTATGCGGTGCGCACCATGCTCGCCGACGGCATCGTCGGCAATGGAACCACCGGCGCGCTGGGCGGTTTCGACCTCGCGCGGGTCGGCAGGATCCTCGAGGTCACCAAGCCCATCTTCACCGCCGACGGCGTGGCTTTGGCTCCGGACCTCACCCCCGATCGGCTCGCCACCAATGAATTCATCGATCCCGCAATCGGATTGAGCAGCTCATGACGCGCCCCTCCCGGATACTGGCCCCGATCGCGGTGCTCGCCGCCCTGATCGGGGTCTGGTACCTCATCACCTACGTCGTACTGTCCCCGTCCCGCCGCTTCCTGATGCCGCCCCCACAGCAGGTGATCACCCAGGGCATGTTCGGACCGCATTCGGACCAGATGTGGAATGCGCTGGGCCGCACCGGCATTGTCGCGCTCACCGGATTGAGCATCGCCGCCGTGCTCGGCATCGCCTGGGCGGTGCTGATGGCGCAGTTCCGCTGGGCCGAGACCGCGCTGTTCCCCTATGCGGTGATGCTGCAATGCATTCCGATCCTGGCGCTGGTTCCGCTCATCGGCTTCTGGTTCGGTTTCGGCTTCCAGGCCCGGGTGCTGGTCTGCGTGCTGATCGCGCTGTTCCCCATCGTCTCCAATACCGTCTTCGGCCTGAAATCCGTCGATGCCGCGCACCGGGACCTGTTCGCGCTGCATCACGTCGGCAGGCTCACCAGGCTGCGAAAACTGGATTTCCCGGCCGCCCTGCCCGCACTGTTCGCGGGGCTGCGGATCTCGGCGGGTCTGGCGGTGGTCGGCGCGATCGTCGGCGATATCTTCTTCAAACAGGGCGATCCGGGCATCGGGATTCTCATCGACACCTACCGCGCCCGCCTGCAATCACCGCAATTGTTCGCCGCGATCATCGTCGCGTCCCTGCTCGGGGTCGGCGTCTTCACCGCTTTCGGCAGTCTCACCAGGCTCGCGGTCGGGAGTTGGTATCAGCCTGCTCGCGAATGACCCGCGCCATGATCGCTCCCGCTACGCTGATGCGGTGACTTCCGGTCTCCGCACAGTGCTGGCCGCCGCGGCCGCGCTGACCCTCACCGGCGCGCTCGCCGGAACCGCGCACGCGACGCCGCCGGACGGTGTCAGCGCGGTGATCCTGTCTCGCACCACCATCGGCGATATGGATTACATCCTGCGCGAAATCACCATCGCGCCAGGGGGTTCCACCGGCTGGCACTATCACGACGGCACGCTCTACGCCGTCTTCCGGCAGGGGCAGCTGTTCCACTACGACGCGAACTGTGAACAGGACGGCGCGGGCGGTCCGGGTACCCCGATCGTCGAGCGCGCCGGTAGCGGCAATGTGCACGTCGAACGCAATCTGGGCACCGAACCGCAGATCCTGGATGTGCTCTATGTGCTGCCCGCCGGGAGTCCGCTGTCCGAGGACGCGCCGAACCCCGGCTGCCCCTTCGAATAACGCCTACAGCGCGGCGTACACGGCCTCGATCAGCTGATACGCGCGCCGATCCCCGGCCAGCCAATCCCGGCGCAGATTCGGGATGAAGGCCATGGCGATACCGTTGTCGATATCGCCGATGCCGACCGCTCCACCCGCACCCGGATGGCCGAATACGGTGCGGCGCGCGGATTCCGGGACGATGAAGTTCTCACACGGGCGCATGAAGCCGAGGCCGAACGCGCTCTCCAACCCGAGCGCGGCGTCGACGCCGCGCACCTGTTCGCGCACCGCCACCTGAAGCAGTTCGGGGCGAAGCAGGCTGCCGCGCACCAGATCTCGATAGAACTCGGCCAGCGCCCGGGCGGTGGTGAACATGCCGACCGCGGGCCAGCCGCCCGCCTGCACCTCCGGACCGTTGTAGGAGCCCCCGGGTGCGGTGGTGCCGCGCAGCAGCATCGACTCCGGATCGCGGAAGATCTCGGCCAGCCTGGCCACCGTCGCGGCGTCCAGGGGATCGGTATCGGACCAAACCTGTTGTGCGGCAGGGGGGAATTCGCTGCGCGCGGTGCGTTCGCGCACCGCGGCATCCGCGCCGATATGCAGTTCCGCGCCCAGGCGCGCGCGGGTGTACGCGCCCACGGTCGAATCGGTATGGCGGCGAACGAGTTCGCCGACCAGCCAGCCGAATGTCAGTGCGTGATAACCGTGCCGGGTGCCCGGCTCCCATTCGGGTGTCTGTGCCGCGAGCCGCGCCGCCATCGCCCCGGCATCGGCGGCCTCGGCCACCGATACCGGTCCGTCGAAGGCGGGCAGTCCGGCCTGATGGCTGAACAGTTCGACCGTGGTGGTCGATTCCTTTCCGGCGCAGGCGAATTCGGGCCACCAGCGGGCGACCGGTTCATCCAGGCGCACGCCGTGTTCATCGGCGACCTGGAGTGCGGCGGTCGCGGTGACCGCTTTCGTGCAGGAGAACGCCACGCACGGGGTATCGCGCTCCCAGGCCCGCCCGGTCCGCGAGTCGGCGAGCCCGCCCCAGAGATCGACCAGTAGCCGATCACCGGCGTAGACCGCGACGCCCGCACCCAGGTTCGATCCGTCCGCGAAGCTCGCCTCGAAGACCTCGCGCACGCCCCGGAACGCCGGATCGGCATAGCCGTCGACTCGCACATCCATGCGGAGAATTAGAACACGTTACAGTTCTGTGCCGCCAGTGATCCCATGGGAAAGTCCGGCGCGCGGCGCGCCGGACTCAGTACGGCTGGTTCGGATCCCGTTCCGGCAGTGGGCGTTCCACGATGACCGGGCGGCCGATCGGATTGCGCACCCCGCGCTTGGCGGACTGGTAGACCAGCGCGGTCTCCTGCGCCACCACATCCCAGGCGAAATCGGCGGTCAGGCGTTCGCGCGCGGCCCAGGCCCGATCCTGCGCGGCGGCCGGATCGTCGAGCACGGTGCAGACCGCCTCGACAATGCCGTTCACATCGGCGGGTTCGAAGGACGCGCCGGTGACGCCGTCGGTCACCAGATCACCGAGACCACCGGCGGTCGAGGTGACCAGCGGAGTGCCCGCGGCGGCGGCCTCGAGGGCCACGATGCCGAACGGCTCGTACCGGCTGGGCAGCACGATCGCGTCGGCGCTGTGCAGCCAGCCGAGCAGATCGGTGTGATCCAGGCGGCCCACGAAATTCACCGCGCGCGCGACCCGATGGGCACGAGCGCGCTCGCGCAGCCAATCGATCTGGGTGCCGATACCGGCGACGGTCAGTGTCGCGCCCGGATGCGCCTTGCGAATGCGCGGCAGCGCGGCGATCGCGTCCTGCACGCCCTTCTCGTATTCGAGCCGCCCGACGTACAGCAGTCGCGGCGGACCGGACAGCGGTGCGCGCTCGCGGAAGGTCCACGAGCTCACGTCGATACCGTTGCGGATCACCGTGACCGGCGTCCGCTCGGGGTTGTAGAGCCGCTCGACCTCGTCCTTCATCGACTCAGAACAGGTGATGAGCGCATCGGAATCGTGCGCCAGCCACCATTCGACCGAATGCACCTGCTTGTTGACCCGGCCCGACACCCAGCCGCTGTGCCGTCCGGCCTCGGTGGCGTGAATGGTCGACACCAGCGGCACGTCATAGTGCTCGGCCAGCGTGATCGCCGGATGCGCGACCAGCCAGTCGTGCGCGTGCACCACATCGGGGGTCCAGCCCTCGCCGATGCCCGGCTTGTTCAGCGCGATGCCCGCGCGCACCATGGCGTGTCCCATGGCCAGGGTCCAGGCCAGCATGTCCGTGCCGAAATCGAAGACCGGCGGGTCCTCGGCCACCGCGACCACCAGCACGCCGTCCTCGATGAACGAGTGCGTGGGGTGCGTGGTGGCGTCACTGCCCATGGGGCGGCGCGCCAGCACGACGACCTCGTGCCCGGCGGCGGCCAGCTCGGTGGCCAGGTGATGGACGTGGCGGCCCAGCCCACCGACTACGACGGGTGGGTACTCCCACGACACCATCAAAATCTTCATTGGGGTCCTTCTGAAGCGGGGCCGAGCCTGCGCGCGTCGAGCGCCGGGAAGAATCCGTCGGCCGCGTACCATCCTGCCGCCAACTGCTCCGCTTTGGCGAGTTGTCCGGCCGCCACCGCGGCCGCGATCTCGCGCACGGCGTGCGCGTGTTCATGGGCTCGGTCACGCGCGTAACCCGCCGCGGAATCCTTGGAAACCATGAACGCCCAGTCGCTGGAGACGGTCAGAATCGCCTCGCGCAACAGCTGATCCGCGACCCGGTCGCGCAGCCCGCCGAAGCTGGATTGCCCATCGCCGGAAGGGATTTCGACGCGCATCTTGTCCAGGGTGTCGAGCGCGAGCCGCACGATTTCGGCATTCAGATCGACCAGATCCTGGACCTGATCCCCGGCCCACACCCGCCAATCCTTGCCCGAACCCCATGACGAGTCGCTGAGCTGCACGGATTCCCCGACATAGCCGTTGGCGCGGGCATCGGCGAGGGTGCCGACATTGATGCCCGCCTCGGGCAGCGCGCGCAGCACCTGCTCCAGCCACTGCGGACCCTCATGCCACCAGTGGCCGAAGAGTTCGGTATCGAATGCGGCCACGACCAGGGCAGGACGGCCGATGCGCGCGGATTCGGAAATCAGGCGCTCGCGCACGGTCGCCACGAAATCGGCGACATCGTGCTCGATGGCCGCCGCGGCGAGCGCGGGATCGTAAGGGGCCTTTTCCGGACCGGACACCGTCTTGCCCGTCACCCGGGACGGTTTGAGACCGGTGGCGTGATCATAGTGATGGAAATCACGGTACGCGGCATGCCCCGGATACCCGGATTTCGGCGACCAGACGCGATAGCTGACGTGCAGATCGCGTCCGAACGCCACCACATCCGAATCCCACACCGGGCGGCCCAGGGTGGTGTCACCGCGCAGTGCGGGACCGTCGACCATGAAGTGCGTCACACCGGCGGCGTCGTATCCGCGTTCCATTCCGGGCGTGAATCCGCATTCGGGGGCCCAGATTCCGGTGGGGGTGTGACCCCAGCGCTGCCGGGCGTCGGCCAGGCCCTCGCTCAGCTGATAGGCGCGCAGGCGCTCATCGAGCAGCGGCTGGAACGGATGCGCCAGCGGACCGCCGAGCAGTTCGATCGCCTCGGCATCGATGAGTTCGCGCCACACCGGCGACGCGCCGTGCCGCCACCGGGTTTCGAAGTCCTCGAGGGATTCGCTCGCGAGCCGATGCTCATGACTGCCCAGTGCGACATTCCCGGACATGGACGCCTCATCGGCGCGCAGTCGCCAATTGCCGAGCCAGTGATGCATACCGGACAGGCTGTGCGGGTCATCCAGCTGCGCCGCGAGCACCGGCGTGATGCCCAGGCTCAGCAGATGCGAACGCCCTTCCGCCGCAAGGGTTCTCAGCACCTTCGCGACGGGAAGATAGGACGCCGCCCAGGATTGGTACAGCCATTCCTCGCCGACCGGCCAGCGCCCATGATGCGCCAGCCACGGCAGATGCGAGTGCAGGACCAGCGTGAACTGGCCCGGCACGGGAGTCGCCTTACCGCTCACGGTTTCACCGCGATGGCCACCAGATCGAGGCTGGCGTCGATATCGGAGTCGGAATCGGCGAGCAGTTCGAAGTCCTCGGTGCGCACCGCGGCGACGTCGGCGGCCAGCTCCGCGGGCCAGGGCTCACCCGCGATGGCGCGCTCGATCTGCGCGTCGATGATCGACCCGCCCCACTTCTCATCGAGCGCGGTGATGGCCGCGCCGTGGAATACGCCCGCCATCAGCTCGACCTGGAAACCGGCCTCGACGCAGAGTTCGGTCAGTTCGGCGGCATTGAGTTCGCGGGTGTGGAACGGATTCAGCGGGGTGTCGCGGCCGGGCGAGAAGGTGATCCGGTTCGGCGTGCTGATCAGCAATTTTCCACCGGGCTTGAGGACCCGCAGGCATTCGCGAATGAACTGCGACTGATCCCAAAGGTGTTCGATGACTTGGAAATTCACCACGACATCGACCGATTCGTCGGCCAGCGGCAGATCGGCGAGATTGCCCTGCACCATTTCCACGGCCGGGTACTTGGCGCGCACATGCGCGACGGCGCTGTCGTCGTAATCGAGTCCGGTCACCTTTTCGGCAACCCCGGCGATCATATTGGCGCCGTAGCCTTCTCCCGATCCGGCCTCGAGCACGGTCTTACCGGCGCAGTGCTCCAGCAAACGCGCATAAGCGATTTCGTGCCGGCGGAACCAGTAGTTCTCCTCGGCAATACCGGGCACCGTCCGTTCACCGGTCAAAGGCAGCGGATCGGTGTGGTTTTCGGTGGGTATCACGGCCTCGCTCATTGGATCGACGTTAGCGGTTGCCCATATCACAGCGACGACCGGATCGGCCGATGGAGAACATCACAGCCTAAGTTACCCACGAGTAACTTAACGTAGGGTAATCTCCAGCGCGAGCTACTTGTGGACGTACGGCCAGCAGATCGTGCGACCGCCACACCCGTGCCATCAGAACAGGAGGTCGACGAAGACCCATGCCGAACATCGTCGTACTGATCAAGCAGGTTCCTGACACCTGGTCCGAGCGCAAGCTGACCGATGGTGACTACACCCTCGACCGCGAGGCCGCCGACGCCATCCTCGATGAGATCAACGAGCGCGCCGTCGAAGAAGCGCTGCTGATCAAGGAGGCGCAGGGCGGCGAGGTGACCGTGCTGGCCATGGGCCCGGCCCGTGCCACCGAGGCCATTCGCAAGGCGCTGTCGATGGGTGCCGACAAGGCCATCCACATCAATGACGACGCGATCCACGGCTCGGACGCCGTGCAGACCGCCTACGTGCTGGCCGCCGCTCTCGGCCAGATCGAGGGCATCGAGCTCGTCATCGCCGGTAACGAGGCCACCGATGGTCGCGCGGGCGCGGTTCCGGCGATCATCGCCGAGTACCTGGGCCTGCCGCAGCTGACGCACCTGCGCAAGCTGACCGTCGACGGCGACCGCATCTCCGGTGAGCGTGAGACCGATGAGGGCGTCTTCAAGCTCGAGGCCTCCCTCCCGGCCATCGTCTCGGTCACCGAGAAGATCAACGAGCCGCGCTTCCCGTCCTTCAAGGGCATCATGGCCGCGAAGAAGAAGGAAGTTCAGACCTTCACGCTGGCCGATCTGGGCGTCGACCCGGAGACCGTCGGCGTTGCGAACGCCGGCACCCAGGTGACCGGTGTGACCCCGAAGCCGGCGCGCACGGCGGGCGAGAAGATCGTCGACGAGGGTGAGGGCGGCCAGCAGATCGCCACCTACCTGGTCGGTCAGAAGATCATCTAAAGCCCCCGAGCCCAACGAACTTCAGGAGAGAAAGACAATGGCAGAAGTACTTGTGCTCGTGGAGCACGCCGATGGTGCGCCCAAGAAGGTGACCACCGAACTCATCACCGCCGCCCGTGCGCTGGGTACCCCGGCCGCCGTCGTGGTCGCCGCCCCCGGCACCGCCGACAAGCTGGCCGACGCGCTGGCCGCCGCCGGTGCCGAGAAGATCTACGTCGCGGAATCCGATGAGGCCGAAGGCTTCCTGGTGACCCCGAAGGTCGACGTGCTCGCCGGTCTGTCCGAGTCCGCCGCCCCGGCCGCGATCCTGGTCGCCGCCACCGCCGACGGCAAGGAGGTGTCGGGCCGCCTTGCCGCGCGCATCGGCTCCGGCCTGCTCGTCGACGTCATCGCGGTCGACGCCGACGGCACCGCGCAGCACTCCATCTTCGGTGGCGCGTTCACCGTGGCCGCCAAGGCCACCGGCGATGTGCCGGTCATCTCGGTGCGCCCCGGCGCCGTCGAGGCGGCCCCGCAGGCCGGCGCCGGCGAGAAGGTCGTCGTCGAGGTTCCGGCTCAGGAAGAGGGCGTCACCAAGGTCGTCTCGAAGGAGCCGGTCGCCGGTGGCGATCGTCCCGAGCTGACCGAGGCCGCGATCGTGGTCTCCGGTGGCCGTGGCGTCGGTTCGGCCGATAACTTCGGCAAGGTCGTCGAGCCGCTGGCCGACGCCCTGGGTGCCGCCGTCGGCGCTTCCCGCGCCGCCGTCGACTCGGGTTACTACCCGGGCCAGTTCCAGGTCGGTCAGACTGGTAAGACGGTCTCCCCGCAGCTGTACATCGCCCTGGGCATCTCCGGCGCGATCCAGCACCGCGCGGGCATGCAGACCTCGAAGACCATCGTCGCTGTCAACAAGGACGAGGAAGCCCCCATCTTCGAGATCAGCGACTACGGCATCGTCGGCGACCTGTTCAACGTCGCCCCGCAGCTGACCGAGGCAGTGAAGGCCCACAAGGGCTGAAACGCTTCGCGCTGAGCGCACTTCGATCGGCCCCCGGCTTTCGAGCCGGGGGCCGATTGGCATTTCCGGCCTACCCGCCGGGACCTGGCCGAGCCGGACATGTGAAGATCGTCAGGCTTGTCGAGGTTCGCGAGGTGTTGCGCCGTGGGGCGACGTGGAAGAGAAGAACCGTCGGACGGGCGTGCCGATGCCGGGACGGCCGATGCCCCCGGACTGCCCGGATTGCCGGATATCGTCGCCGCGTTCCATTGGGACCTGGCCGAATGGCTCGGCACCGATGCGCTCCCCAAGGTGTTCGACCGCATCTCCGGTGCGCTGGACGAGGCGTTCACCTCGGTGGTGACCACCGGGCACGCGGTGGATCGCGAGACCCTGTTGGGCGGACTGTGGTCGGCGCGAAACCTGCAGCCCGGGTTGGCGATCGAGATCTCCGAGGTCCAGGAGATCGCCCGCAGCGGCAATCTCATCGTGCTGCGCTTCGTGGCCGAGAACATCGTCGGCGAGGCCAAGACGCGCCGGACGGTGACCGCGGTCCTGGTCACCGACGGCCGCACCTATCTCTGGCGGACCGTGCACGAGACCGCGGTTCCGGACTGATTCCGACGATGTCCGCGCCCGCGCTGCCACAGCTTTTGGGGGCAGTGCGGTTTCGTCGAGTCCCATCCTGTGAAATGGCAATGCTTTAGATTTTGGGCACCGCGAGATTCGCGGACCTGTATCGAAAGTTGTTGTGCTATGCGCTCTCTCGTTATTTCCGGATTCGCCGCCGCGACGCTCCTGATCGGCGCCGGGGCCGCCACCGCCGCCCCTGTCCCGCTCCAGCCCGCGGACGCCACCGCCGCCCAGGTCGCCGATCTGACCACCGGGAGCACCGGCATCGACTTCCTCACCGGCTCGGCCCGTTCCAGCCTCATGAACGGCGACTGGTTGTCGGGTTCGGCCGCGCCCATGGTGCTCGGCTCGCTCGCGCTGGGCTGCATTCTGCGCAATGTCTGCATGGGAAACGGCTAGGCCCATGACCGCCGGAGCGCGGTGCTCCGGAAATCTGGCAGGCTGGATTGATGTCGATCATGCTGCCGCCCGAGGTCGCGGAGAATATCGCCGAGGTGTTCGAGGAACGCGGGCGCCAATGGCTGGCGGATTTGCCGAAGGTGATCGCCGAGCGGTGTGCCGCTTGGGAATTGGAGGTCATCGGTGAGGCGTTCGGGGGCGGGACGCATTCCTATGTCGCGCCGGTGCGGCGGGCGGACGGATCGGTCGCGGTCCTGAAGATTCCGGTGATCGATCCGGAGAACCTGGGCGAGGCGGCGGGGCTGTACTGCTATCGCGGGGAGGGCGCGGTGCGACTCCTCGAATTCGACCCCGGCACGAATTCGCTGCTGCTGGAATGGGCGAAGCCCGGTAGTCCGCTGCTCGTGCAGCCGGGCTTTCCGAGTTTGGAAGGGCGGCCGGAGAATATCGGCCTGATCGAGCAGGCGTGCGCGCTGTATCGCCGATTGCGGCGCGAGCCCGCGGATGTGCCCGCCGAATTCCCGCCGCTGCCCGAGGCGGCGGGAATGGTGGCCGAATGGGTGGAGATGTTCACCGCGCCGGAAGCCGATATCGCACAGGTGATTCCGGATCGGCTGCTGGTTCGCGCGCGGGAATGGTGTGAGCGGCTGGCGGTGCCGGACGGTCCGCTGCTGGTGGTCAATCGCGATACCCATCTGGGCAATATCGTTGCCGCCGAACGGGAGCCGTGGCTGCTCATCGATCCCAAGGCGTATCTGGGCGAGGCCGCGTTCGACGCGGGCTTCCTGGTGATGATCCAGGTGCAGAGCGATCCGGTGGCCGAACACGCGGTGGCGGTGGTGGATCGGACCGCGGTCGCGCTCGGGGTGTCCGCCGAGCGGGCGCGGGGCTGGGCGTTCATGCGCGCCATGGAGGAGATCGTCTGGGCCGTCGAGGATGACGAGCCCGACGATCTGCGACTGCATCTCGCGGTCGCCCACGCGCTGATCTGACCGTCAGCGGTTGTGCTGATCCTTGTTGACCAGATAGCCGACGGTGGTCGGAATGAACAGCGCCAGACCCCACGGCACCGCCACCCAGAACGGCCAGAAGTAGCCCATACCGGTGGCCAGCCAGATCAGCGTGACCAGGATGCTCACGAAGACCCAGGGCGTCCACATGATCTTGACCCAGGTCGGGAAGACGCCCGGATCCTTGGCGCTGGCGGGTCCGGATTTGGAATTGCGCTGTGCGGGAAGGTCGGACAGCACCGGCGTCAGTTCGCCGTAGGTCTTGGCCGCGTAGACCTGCTGCACACGCTCGTCGAATTCGTGCAGATTGATCCGGCCGTCATCCATGGCCGACCGCAGTTTGGTGACTATCTGTTCGCGGTCGGCATCGGAGGCCCGCATGTTCTCCTGGCTCACGATCCTCAGCGTAGGGCGGCACGCGGCCGTTCGCTGCCCCGATTGTGCAGGGGAGTAGGAAAATTCACGCGCAGTGCAGGGCGGCCAGCAAGGTGGTCAGGATGGGGGAGGGGCGAATATCGCTGCGCACCACCGCCGATACCGGAATTCGCAGTGGATGTCCGGTGAGCCGCAGCGTCGCGATGCCCTCGGTGTGCGAGTCCGCGTACAGGATGGTCCAGGCGTCCGGCCGATTGATGAGTTCCATGGTGGCGGTGTGGTCCGGCGGAATGGGCGGCCCGTACGCGGGACCGGTGGGCAGATCGGCGAAGGCCGAGCGCACCACATTGTGCAGCAGCACCTGATCGTGTTCCCCGGGTAGTAATAGCGGATACGCACCGAGCATGGCGAGCGTCACATCCGTGCGCCCGGCCAGGGGGTGCGCGGTGGAGGTGGCGATGACGAGGTCTTCCACCCAGAGCTTCTCGACGGTCAGTCCGGGCTGATCCACGCTGCCCCGGATGAGAGCAAGATCACAGTCGCCGTCCGCGACCGCCTGAATGCGCTGGCGGAACGGTTTGATGACGAATTCGATTTCCGCACCCGGATGCGCTTCCCGCGCTCCGGCGATGGCGGAGAGCGATCTTGTTGCGAAGCTCATATTGGCGGCGAGGCGAATTCGTGGGCCGGAGGCCCGTACAGCTGCGCGAATGGCGGATTCCAGGCTCAACATTTGCTTCGCAAGGGGAAGTAGCCGAGTGGTCGCGTCGGTGGGTACGACCGATCTTGTCGACCTTTCGAAGAGGGGTACGCCAAGATCGCGTTCCAGTCGCGCGATCTGATGGCTGATCGCTGATTGCGAAATGAAACAGCGGGTGGCCGCGCGGCTGAAGCTGAGCTCCTCGCATACGGCCACGAAGTAGGCCAGCTGTCGCAGCTCCACGGCACTTCTCCAATTCATGATCAATCTAGATAAGAGTCATATTGATTATGCGCCCTGACCCCTGGAACATTCACGTTCCGAATCGCGGTTACTCATGAGAGAAGGAGGCTGTCATGTCGTTCGCGGGTGCGGGTGTAGAGACCGTAGAGGTCGTCATTGTTGGTTCGGGCTTCGGTGGGCTTGCCGCCGCCAAACAGCTCAATAAGTCGAAGGTTCCCTACGTCCTTATTTCGAGTACCCCCGAACACCTCTTCCAGCCGCTGCTCTACCAGGTCGCTACGGGTGTGCTGGGCTCCGATGAGATCGCCCCGCCCATCAAGAACATCCTCGATCATCACCGCAACGGTCAGACCCGCGTCGGCAAGGTGACCGCCATCGACGCCGAGAACGCGATCCTGACCTACGAGACCGCCGAGGGCCCGAAGCAGATCCGCTACGGCTCGCTCATCGCGGCCACCGGCGCCAGCCAGTCCTATTTCGGCCGTGACGATTTCGCGGACAAGACCTACTCGCTCAAGACCATCGACGATGCGAAGGCGCTGCGCGCGCAGATCGATCGCGTCTTCACCGAGGCCAAGACCGCCGATCCCGAGACGCGCCGCCGCCTGCTCAGCTTCGTGGTGGTGGGCGCGGGCGCGACCGGTGTCGAGGTCGCGGGCCAGCTCAAGGAACTCGCCAAGCGGTACTACGACACCGATGATTCGGTGGTCCTGGTCGAAGGCGCGGGCGTGGTGCTTCCCCCGTTCGGAGGCGGACTCTCGGAGTACGCGAAGGGCTCGCTCACCAAGAGCGGCGTCGAGGTGCTGACCGATACCTTCGTCACCGATATCGACGAGGGCAAGGTCACCGTCAAGAGCAAGGACGGGGTGGAGCGCGGTATCGCCGCGGAGACCGTGGTGTGGTCGGCGGGCGTGCAGGTGGGCGGTTTCGCCGAACTGCTGGCCGAGGCCACCGGCTGCGAAACCGACCGTGCCGGAAGGCTGCTCATCAATCCGGACTGCACCGTCGGCGGTCACGCCGATATCTACGCCATCGGCGATATGACCTCGCTCAAGGGCTATCCGGGCCAGTCGCCGGTGGCGATGCAGGAGGGCCGCCACGTCGCGGACATCATTCGCGGCAAGAAGCAGGCGGCCACCGAATTCAACTACTGGGACAAGGGCAGCATGGCGGTCATCAGCCGCTTCAGCGCCGTCACCAAGCTGAACGACAAGATCAAGTTCACCGGCACCCTGGCCTGGTTCACCTGGCTCGCCGTCCACCTGTTCTACCTGGTCGGCTTCCGCAACCGCTTCGCCGCGGTGTTCTCCTGGCTGGTCGCCTTCATCGGCACCGGCCGCCCCGGTTTCGCCGAGGTCGAAAAGACCACGGAGGCAAAGGCTCTGGAACCGCCTCGCGCGGCCTGACCCAGCCCCCGTCCCGAGCCGCCCGGTAGTCCCCACCGGGCGGCTCCTTTGTGCCCGAAACCTGTCGGTGCCCCTCGGTAAGCTGCGGTTATTCGATGGGGAGGAGATTCGAATGGGGAACGGAACTTTCTGGGAGCGAGAGCAGTTGGCGCCCGGCACGCCGGAAACTCAGCTGTGGAAATCGTTTTCGGCGGCGTTGGGTCGGACGTTGTTCAACCTTCCGGCGCAAACCCACCTGTTCCTCACCGCGCGTGAGTTGTCGGCGCAATTCGTGCGGGGAAGCGATGAGCTCTACTGCGAGGTCGTGGTCGACGTCGGTGAGCGGGAGGCGGCGGCCGTGGGGGCGTGGCTGACCGCACAGGGCTGGGACGAGCCCGATCCCGATGCTCCATACAACTGGCGTCGCGGATTGCCATGCACCGCGTTGGTTTCCGACTATGAGCAACTGGCCACGCTCGTGGTAGCGGTGCAGCGTGAAGTCCAGAGGTTATGGCTGCCAGTGGAATTGACGGCGGAGACCCGGACCGTCGATGCGCGGCAGGCGACTTCGTCTGCGGTCGCGGATCCGCTCGCCGATGTGTATCCGTTGCTGAAGCCGGGCAGCTGGCCTGATGCCGCGCATGCGCCGCACTTCACCTTCGGGTCGGAGCAGCAGCGCATCGTCGTCTCCTACGCACACGATCGGCCCGATTCGTATCAGGCGATCCTTGATGGTCATCCGGAGGCCGATGATGAGCGGTTGCCGGCTCGGGCCATGGCCAATCTTGCCGCGCTGCACTACAAGTGGCAGTTCACCGAGTTGCAGTGGCTGCGCATCGCCCACTTCTCCGGGTACGACTTCGCCGCAGAGAAGCTGTTCGATCCGGCCGCCATGCGCGAGGCGCATCGACTATTGGGAACCGGGGAGATGATCGTCTCGGTGCCCCGACGCACCGTGCTCTACGCCTTCCCGCACAGCACCCTGGACACGATGGAGTCGACGCAGCAGATGCTGCGCTTGGTCGAGCGCACCTATGCCGACGATTCCCACGGCCATGCCGTGATCACCCCGCTGCTGTTCGTGGTGCGGGACGGTATGCCGGTCAGTGTGCTGGATCCCGCTGACCAGGCTCCCGCCCGCAGGCATCATCGGGCGCGCTAACCTGCGGATATGGCTGTTCCTACAACGCGTTTGCTGGTGTTGGCGGTGGTTCGACTCCTGGGACCGGTGCACGGGTATGACGTGCGCCGGGAATTGTTGTCCTGGCATGCGGATGACTGGGCGAATGTGAAGCCCGGGTCGGTGTACGGGGCGTTGAATACGCTGGCCCGGGATGGGCTCATCTCGGTGGGGGAGGTGGGCCAGGAGGGGGCGCGGCCGGAGCGGACCACCTATCGGCTGACGCCGGAGGGGGAGAAGCAGTTCGCGGAGATGCTGCGCGATGCGCTGTTCGAGGCCGATCAGGTCAAGCATCCGTATTTCGCGACGGTGGCGCTGTTCCCGCACGCGCCGAAGGATGACGTCATCGCGGCGCTGCGCAGCCGGATCCTGAAATTCGAAGCGGCACTGGTGTTTCTGGAGCGGGAGGAGGAGCGGATTCTGGCGGGCAGCGGTAAGCCCGAGGAGGCCGAGCCCTATCACGTGGCCGATGCCATCCGGCTGTCCGCCGATCACACCCGGGCGGATCTGGAGTGGTCGCGGCGCACGCTGGGCCGCATCGAGCGCGGTGAGCTGGATGTGTGGACCGACGGTAAGGGCGGTTCCTGGTCGGTGCCGACGATCAGTTAGTCAAGATTTAATAGTCAAGCTTGACTATTCAAAATATCGTTTCTACCGTTGGGGTGTGGAAACGACACTCGAGCGACGCCACGGCACCGAACCGGCCATCCGGGTTCGCGGTCTGGCTCGCACCTTCAAAACCAAAACCGGTGCCGTGCAAGCGGTTTCCGGGATCGACTTCGATGTGTACGACGGCGAGATCATCGGGCTGCTCGGGCCCAACGGCGCGGGCAAGACCACCACGCTGCGGATGATCTCGACCCTGCTGGCGGCCACGGCGGGGGAGGCCACCGTGGCCAGGGCGGATCTGCGGACCGCCGCGCGCACCGTGCGCTCCCGCATCGGCTACGTCCCGCAGGGCGGTTCGACCTCGGACTATGAACTGGTCGACGATGAATTGATGCTGCAGGCAAGGCTTTTCGGACTATCCAGGGCCGAGGCGATGACCAATACGGCGGAATTGGCCAAAGCCCTGGAGTTCGACGGGCTCGGCCGCCGCAAATGCGGTCAGCTCTCCGGCGGGCAGCGGCGGCGGGTGGATATCGCCCTGGGCATGGTGCACCGCCCATTCCTGATCTACCTGGACGAGCCGACCACCGGCCTGGATCCGCAATCGCGCGCGAATCTGTGGGACCACATTCGGCGACTGCGCGATGAGGGCACCACCGTCGTGCTGACCACGCACTACCTCGAGGAGGCCGACGCCCTGTGCGATCGGGTGCTGGTCATGGATCACGGTGAGATCGTCGCGCAGGGCACGCCCGAGGAGCTCAAGCGGCGCATCTCCGGCGACGTGATCAGCCTCGAAATCGACAGTGACAGTGCCGATCTCGCCATGGAGATCGCCGAAGCCGCGGTTGCCGTGCGCAGCCGGTTGCGCACCGATGGGCATGAGAACGGCCATGCCGGAACGGTGCTGGTGCATCTCACGGTGGATCAGGGCGATGCCGCGGTGGTGCCGCTGCTGCGCGCGCTGGGCGATCGGGGCATCACGCCCGGTGCGCTCACGGTCAAACGCCCCAGCCTCGACGACGTCTTCCTCACCCTCACCGGCCGTTCGCTCCGGGAAGGAAACCACTCATGACATTCCTGCGCGATACCGGTCTGGTGTTCTGGTCCCAGCTCCGGTCGAATCTGCGAAATCCGGTGTGGGTCATCATCGGATTGACCCAGCCGATCCTGTACCTGGTGCTGTTCGGCCCGCTGTTGAAGGGTGTGGCCGGATCGTTCGGCGCGGACCCCTGGAAACTGCTCACGCCCGCCCTGGTCATTCAGATCGGCCTGTTCGGGGCCATGTTCGCCGGTTTCGGCATCGTCGGTGAATTGCGCGCCGGTGTGGTCGAACGCCAGCGGGTCACCCCCGCCCCGCGCGGTGCGCTGCTGGTGGGCCGGGTGCTCAAGGATATGGCGGTGCTCATCGTGCAGGCGCTGGTGCTGGTCGGTGTGGCAATGGCGGCCTTCGGTCTGCGCCCGGATCCGCTCGGCCTGGTGCTGTCGGTGCTGCTGATCTCGGTCATGGCGGCCGGACTCGCCTCGGCGTCGTACGCCCTGGGCTTGTGGGCCAGGGAGGAATCGACCCTGGCCTCGGTGCTGAATTCGGTCTCGGTGCCGATCATGCTGCTGTCCGGGATTCTGCTGCCGATGAATGTCGGCCCGACCTGGTTGCAGAATATCGCGAAGGCGAATCCGTTCTCGCACACCGTCGATGCCGCCCGCGCCCTGTTCCGTGGCGACTTCGGTTCCGCCGACGTCTACGTCGGCACCATTGTCACGGTGGCCGTTGCCCTGCTGCTTATGGTGATCGGAGCGCGCAGCTTCGCCCGCGAGAACGCGTGAAAGACCTTGACCTGAACTTAGGTTCAGGTTTCACGATGGGATCATGACCAAGCAGAAGAGAGCCCTGATCACCGGGGCGTCGGCGGGATTCGGGCGCGCGGTCGCGCTCGCACTCGCCGAACAAGGGTGGCAATTGATCATTACCGCGCGCGGGGCGGCGGAGCTGGAGAAGGTCGCCGCCGCGACCGGAGCGCGGGCGGTGGCCGGGGATATCGCGGATCCCGGTCACCGCGAACAGCTGGCCGCGGCTTTGGGATCCGATCCGCTGGATCTGGTGCTCAATAACGCGAGCGCGCTCGGCCCGAGCCCGCTGCCGACCCTGGACCGGATCGAGCTCACCGACCTGAGCGCGATCCTGGACACCAATGTCGTTGCGCCCCTGGCGGTGCTGCAACTGACCCTGCCGCTACTGCGCGCCGCCGATGGCGTGGCGGTGAACATCAGCTCCGACGCCGCAGTCGGCGCGTATCCGGGCTGGGGTGGTTACGGGTCGTCCAAGGCGGCGCTGGATCAGCTCACGGCGGTGCTGGGCGCGGAGCAGCCCGAGCTCCGGATCTACAGCTTCGACCCGGGCGATATGCGCACGGCCATGCATCAGGCGGCCTTCCCCGGCGAGGACATCTCCGATCGCCCGGAGCCGGAAACCGTGGTGCCCGCCCTGCTGCACCTGCTCGGCACCCGCCCCGCGAGCGGCCGCTATGTGGCCTCCGAACTCCCGGTGTCGTCATGACGGTCGAGCTGGAAGCGGTGGAATTCACCCTCCCGGACGAGCTGTCCGCGACCAGTCCGCCCGAGGCGCGCGGGCTCGCGCGCGATGAGGTGCGCCTGCTGGTCAGCGACGGCGGCGCGGTGACGCACGCCCGCTTCCGGGAGCTGCCGGATTTCCTGCGCCCGGGAGATCTTGTGGTGGTGAACAATTCGGCCATGGTCAACGCCGCCGTCGCGGCTCGATACGGCGAAGACGCGGTCGTGCTGCACTTCTCGACCCGGCTGGACGACGGCGGCTGGGTGGTGGAACTGCGTGACCCGTGCGGTACACCGTGGGCCGGAACATCGCCGGAAGCCGGTGCGCGCGTGGGCATTCCGGGTGGTCACCGGGCGGTGCTGCGCCGCCCGTGGTTCCCGGGCGCGGACCGCCTGTGGATCGCCGATATCGACACCGATGTGCCCGCCCTGCTGATCCGGTACGGCAGGCCGATCACGTATTCCTATGTCACCGAACGCTGGTCCGCCGACTACTACCGCACCGTTTTCGGCCGCGAACCCGGCAGCGCCGAAATGCCGAGTGCGGGCAGGCCGTTCACCGATGCGCTGATCACCGAATTGGTGGCCCGCGGTATCGGCCTGGCGGCGATCACCCTGCACACCGGCGTCTCCTCGCCCGAGACCGGTGAACCGCCGAACCCGGAACGTTTCGCGGTACCCGACCTGACCGCCGAACTGGTGAACCTCACGCACGCCATGGGCGGCCGGGTGGTGGCGGTGGGCACCACGGTCACCCGCGCCCTCGAATCCGCCGTCGGGGCAGACGGTCTGGTGCACGCGGCATCGGGCTGGACCGAGCTGGTGCTGGGCTGTCACCATCCCGCACGCGTCGTGGACGGCCTGATCACCGGCTGGCACGCACCCGGGGCGTCACATCTGCATCTGCTGGACGCGGTCGCCGGACCGGAGGTGGTGCGGCACGCCTATCGCATCGCGCTGGACACCGGATATCTGTGGCACGAATTCGGCGATACCGCGCTGCTGTTCGCGGACCGACCCGGCGCGGACGGCCCCGCGGACGAGGCGTAGAGTCGCCATCTCCGGCGCTTGCGGGGCACTCGATTCGAGGGCTCGGACGGGGGTCGTACCCACTCGGGATACGAGCATTAGTCCTGGTAGGGAACGTTTCGTGGCGGTCGGATGAACGCGCGGTGTGGTCTGCGTCGCGTTCACCGGACTGGCATCGAGACGCCATCCGGCGGTCGCTCCGGCGCAGTCTGGGACTGGCTTGATCAACCGTATGACCACCAAGGCAGCGTCGACTTCCAGCCTGCTCCCACGCGAGTCATATGTTGCTCCGGAGCCGCCCCGCACCACCGGCCGCTCCCAGTACTCCCTGGTTGTCGCCTCCGATGCCGAGCATCGGGAAGCGGCGCAGCGCCTGCGGTATCAGGTGTTCGCCGCCGAACCGGGCTTCAGCATTCCCGACAATGGCACCGGCCTGGACGCCGACCGTTTCGATGAGCATTGCGATCACCTGCTGGTGCGCGATGAGCTCACCGAACAGTTCGTCGGCTGCTACCGCATGCTGCCCCCGGATAAGGTGACCGCCGCCGGCGGCTACTACACCGCGACCGAATTCGATTTGGCCGCACTGGATCCCACCGGTAACCGGATCGTGGAGATGGGCCGCGCCTGCGTGGTGCCCGATCACCGCAACGGTTCGGTGCTGACCCTGATGTGGGCGGGCATCCTGCACTACATCCAGCTCACCGGTTACGACTGGATCATGGGCTGTGTTTCGGTGCCGATGCAGGCCACCCCGGCCGACGCGCCCGGTGTGAATGTGCGCGGCGTGCGTGATCTGCTGCTGAAAAAGCATGCGCTGCAGGCTGATCGGCATGTGCGCCCGTACAACCCGGTCGTGGTGGACGGTCGCACCCTGGACGAGCTGGAAGCCCCGGCCCGCCCGAAGATGCCGCCGCTGCTGAGCGGTTACCTGCGCCTGGGCGCGGAGATCTGCGGTGAGCCCGCACACGATCCCGAGTTCGCCGTCGCCGATTTCGTCGCCCTGTTGGGCCTGGACACCATCAACACCCGCTACCTCGAGCGCCTGCAGGGCGCGGTGGCCACTCTCGAGCGGTGATGACCCATGATGCCCGAATGCCCGCCCGCCGCCCCGACCGCGCACGCCTGGATGCCGTCCAGCCCGTGCGGACCCGAATGCGTCGAAACCGCCCCTGAGGCAGGCCGATTCCGTTTCGCGGCCCGTATCGCGGGCATCGGCGCGGTCGCCGTCTCCTTCCCGATCGCCTATCTGGCGACGCCGCGCCGCTACCGGGCCCGGCTGCAAACGCGCTATGCCCGGACCCTGTTGTCCTGCTGCGGGATTCAGGTCCGCGTCGTGGACAAGCGCGGCGGTGTGCCCGCACCGCGGGGCACGCTGGTGGTGGCCGGTCATATCGGCTGGACCGATATCATCGCGCTGTCGGCGGTGCAGCCCACCGCCTTCGTTGCCCGCGCCGACATGATCGAGTGGCCGGTGCTGGGCGATATCGCCCGCAAGGTGCGCGTCATCCCCATCGAGCGCGAACGCCTGCGCGAACTGCCCGGGGTGGTGCGGCGCATCGGCGATCGGCTCGCCGCGGGTGAGCGCATCGGCATCTTCCCGGAGGGCACCACCTGGTGCGGTCGCGCGCACGGCCGCCTGCGGCCCGCGCTCTTCCAGGCCGCCATCGACACCGATACCCCGGTGCAGCCGATTCGACTGCGCTATCTGGATCGGCACGGGGAGGTCTGCACCGTCCCGGGTTTCGTGGGCGTCGACACCATGGCCGATTCGTTCCGCCGCGTACTGCGCTCGCGCGGTGTGGTGGCCGAGTTGGTGCTGCAACCCCTGGAACAGCCCGGAACCGATCGCCGTGAACTGGCGAATCGGTGCGAGCAGGCCATTCGCGGTGACGCGGTGGATCGTGCCTTCGCCGATATCGTCGGCCGCGACGAACCCGGTTCGGACCGTACCGAATTGACCGTGCAGGCCCCCGAACACCGGCATCCGAAACTCCCGGTCCGGGTCTGACGGGCGGTTCGCACAGACCGCACGGCACGCGAACTCTGTCACCGCGTGCCGTGCGCGCAGATTTCGGGTAGCTGCGAGCCGGATGTTTGCGAAGATGGCGACATGTCTGAAGCGCCCGGGCGTCTTCGCGCCATCCACAATGCCGCTCTGCTGGTCGAATTCGCTGCCCAGCGCGGGCTGGCGCTGCGGAATGTGCTGTCCGGAACGGGTATTACGCCGGATGATATCGCCGATCCGGACGTCATGATCACCTGTGAGCAGGAGTTCGCGCTCATGCGAAATATCGTGGCGGGCACCGACGACGAACCCGGTCTGGGTTTGCTGGCGGGCATGCTGTGTCATCCGACCAGTTTGGGGATCTGGGGTTTCGCACTCAGCACCAGTGCGACGCTGCGGCAGGCGCTCGAACTCGGCCTGCGCTATCTGGACCTGTCCTTCGCGGCGGGTGAGATCCGGCTGGAAGCCAAAGGCGCACAGGTGGAGATCATTCGCGACGACAGTGCGGTGCCGTCCGAATTGCGGCGCTTCACCCTGGAGCGGGATATGGTCGCCATCGGCATCACCCAGCAGGATCTGCTGCCGCTGCGGCTGCCCGCCGTGCGCCTGGAACTGGCCCTGCCCATGCATCCGATGTACGAGGCGGTCTCCACCCTGCTCGGCGTCTCGGAGATGGTGTTCGACGCCGCCCGCTCGGCGCTCACGGTGCCCGCCGCGGCGCTGGAACTGCCGCTGCCGCAGGCGAATCCGGCCAGTATGAAACTCTACGAGGAGCAGTGCGCCGAGATCGTGCAGCGCCGCCGCAATCGTTTCGGGGTCAGCGAACAGGTCCGGGAGTTGCTCATCCACCGGCACGGCCTGGCCGAACAATCCGATATCGCCGCCGATCTCAATATCAGCGTGCGCACGCTGCGCCGCCGACTCGCCGCCGAGGGCACCACTTTTCGTGAACTCAGCTCCGAGACCATCGGCCTGCTCGCCGAGGAATTGCTCAGCACCGGCCTCACCGTGGAGAGCGTCGCCGACCGCCTCGGCTACGCCAGCGTCTCCGCCTTCGGCACCGCCTTCCGCAGCTGGCGCGGTCAAACCCCGGGCCAGTACGCCCGCGAGAATCGCCTGTTGACACCGCTGCGCATGCACCGCTGACCGCGCCGCCGCGGGTGCCCGAGTCGTTTCGTCCGGGTCGGACCGGGAATAGCCGGGTGGACGAAAGGTGATACCCGGTGGCAATTTTTCTTCAGCACCCGGACGGTTCCGCGCTCGAATGCGTTGCGGTGGCGTTGGGTTGGGACGCCGAGCGCACCGTCGCGAACAGGATCGACCTGAATATCGCGGCGTTGCTGTTCGGTGGTGACGCGTTATTGGATGTGGTTTATCACGAGCAATTGCTCTCACGCGATGGTTCGGTCCGGCATACCGGGGACAACCAGACCGGCGAAGGCCGGGGCGACAACGAGATCATCTCGTTCAATCTGGCTCAGCTCGCACCGGAGGTGACGTCCATCATCGTGGTCGTGACCTCCTACACCGGTCAGAGTTTCGAGGATATCGACAACGCGTACTGCCGCCTGCTCGACGCCGACAATTCGAACGAGATCACCCGGTGCGTACTCACCGGCGGCTCCTATACCGCCCTGGTGATGGGCAATCTCTTTCGCACACCGGAATTCTGGGCCTTCGACGCCATCGGAGCCGGAATTCCCGCGGTCCATGTGGCCGAAGCCGTTCCGCACGCGGCCGCGTATCTCGCGCCCATGCCGTGAATGCGACGACACCAGTCACCGAGCGACGCGCGAACACCGTGCACCAACTTCCGGCGCGGCCCCGGGTGTGACATGGTGAGCGTCCGAAGGAGGATGCGATCGATGTCCAGCGGGCACACGCGGCACCGGGAACTCACGGTGCTGCTGGTCGAAGACGATAAAGCCGACGCGATGCTGGTCGAGGAACTGGTCGCCGAGGTCGCGCTGGAGGTGCGACTGGACTGGGTACGCAGCCTCGCCGTCGCCTGTGAGCGATTGGCCGTGGCGGCGCCGGACTGCGTCCTGCTCGACCTGCACCTGCCCGATTCCGATGGGCTCGAATCGCTCGCGCGCATCAGGGCGGTCAACGACGACGTTCCGGTGGTGGTGCTGACCGGGCTCGACCAGGAGAGCAACGGTTCGGCCGCGGTGGCCGCCGGTGCGCAGGACTATCTGGTCAAGGGCCGGGTCGAGGCCGAATTGTTCGGTCGCGCAGTGCGATACGCGATTCAGCGTAAACAGGCCGAGCGTTCGGCGGTGGCGCTGCGGGCCGGGCAGATGCGGGCGCTGGAGAACGCCCGCCTGGAACGCGGCCTGCTGCCCACCCCGCTGTTCCGCGGCGATCCGATCGTCGATGTGGTGTCCAGATATCGGCCCGGCCGCGCGCATTCGCTGCTCGGCGGTGACTTCTATGACGTGGTGCAGCAGTCCGACGGCGCGGTGCACGTGCTCATCGGTGATGTCTCCGGGCACGGGCCCGATGAGGCCGCCACCGGGGTGGCGCTGCGATTGGCCTGGCGCACATTGGTTTTCAGCGGTATCACCGGGGCCAGGCAGTTCCAGCTGCTCGATGAGCTGTTACGCGCCGAACGCACCGGACCGCATACCTTCGCCACCCTGACCACCCTGACCCTGCTGCCCGGCAGCCATACGATCCGGGTGATGCGGGCCGGTCATCCCGGCATGCTGGTGCGCACCGGCGCGAGCGTGTCCTGGCTGGAGGTGCCGGGCGGACCGGCGCTCGGATTCTTTCCGGGACAAGCGGATTGGCCGATCCACGAGCATTCGGTGCCGCCCGGCGCCGGCCTGGTGCTGTTCACCGACGGACTGTTCGAAGGGCATACCGGCCCGGGGGACGAGCGCCTGGGCGAACAGGGGCTGCTCGCGCTGGCGCGCACGGTGACCGCCGAACGCCCGGACGATTTCCTGGACGAGCTCATCGCCCGCGCCGAGGCGCTGGCCGAACAGCGCGGCGGTCTGGCCGACGATGTGGCGGCGATGTACCTGCGCTGGACTGCGGACAGCCGATGAACAAAACCGATCGGGTGCTGAACCGCACCGCGCATATGACCGTGCAGTCCTGGTTCCAGCTGGTGCTCGCGCTGATGGTGATCGTCGCGGTGGCCGGTTCCGGGGTGGCCGGGATCGCCATCGGACGCACCACGGCCGTCTCGGACCGCCTGCTCACCCAGATCCAGCCCGCCGCCACCGAGGCGTACCGCCTGCAGGCCGCACTCGCCAACCAGGAGACCGGGATTCGCGGCTACACCATCGCCGCCGATCCGCAATTCCTGGCGCCCTACACCGATGGCAGGCAGGACGAGGCGCGGTCGGTGGCACGGCTGCGCGAACTCCTGTACGACCGGCCCGAGCAGCTGGACGATCTCGACGCGGTGGAACGAGCCGCGGACATCTGGCGCCGGGATTTCGCCGAGCCGACGCGTGCGGCCGTGGTCCCGGGCCTGCCGCGCCCACTGGACAGCGTCGCCGCCGCACGCGGCAAAACCGCGTTCGATGACGTGCGAGCGCGTTTCGCGACCCAGAGCACGCACCTGGCCGCGGCCGCCACACAGGGCAACCAGGATCTGATGCGGCAGCGCACGGTGCGCAATGCCGCACTGGTCGGCATGGTCACGGCCTTCCTGCTGACCGGCCTCGCGCTCATGATGCTGGTGCGCCGTCTGATCGCCCGTCCGCTGCACGCCCTGCGAGTGGCGACCGAACGAGTCGCGGACGGCGATTTCGGCCACCGCATAGCCATTTCCGGACCCGCCGATCTCGCGGCGGTCGGCGAGGCGGTCGAGGGTATGCGCCGCCGGATCGTCGCCGAACTCGAATCCAGCCGGGTCCAGGAGGCCACACTGGCCGAACTGGCCGCCGATCTGGACGCGCAGGCGATGGAATTGCGCCGCTCCAATGCCGAACTGGAGCAGTTCGCCTACGTCGCCTCGCACGATCTGCAGGAGCCGCTGCGCAAGGTGGCCTCGTTCTGTCAGCTGCTGGAGAAGCGGTACGGCGATCAACTCGACGATCGTGCGAAGCAGTACATCGAGTTCGCGGTGGACGGCGCCAAGCGCATGCAGGTGCTCATCCAGGATCTGCTGACCTTCTCCCGGGTGGGCCGGGTGGACGGCGATTCGGTTAGAACCGGACTGGATCGGGCACTCGATCGAGCAGTGGCCAACCTGGCCTCGGCAGAGGACACCGGCATGCACCTGGATCGCCCGGATAAGCTGCCCGAGATCACGGGCGATCCGACGCTGCTGATCATGCTGTGGCAGAACCTGATCGGGAACGCGATCAAGTTCCAGCGCCCCGGTGTGCCGCCGATCGTGCGGGTCGGCTGCGAACCCGAGCCGGGTGAGCAGCCGGGATGGCGATTCTCGGTGGCGGACAACGGTATCGGCATCGCACCCGAATTCGCCGATAAGGTTTTCGTGATCTTCCAACGGTTACACAGCAGGGACGAATACAGCGGAACCGGAATAGGATTGGCGCTGTGTAAGAAGATCGTGGAGTTCCATGGCGGCCGGATCTGGATCGATCCGGACTACACCGGCGGAACGCGTTTCTACTTCACGCTCTTCGACGCTTCGCCGCGATCCGAGGAATCCGCAGCCCCCGAGAAGGAGTTTCGCGCGTGACGCAGCTGGCCCGGCCCATCGACATCCTGCTCGTCGAGGATGATCCGGGTGATGAACTCATCACCCGGGAAGCGTTCGAGCACAATAAGATCGGCAATACCCTGCACGTGGCGCGGGATGGCGCGGAGGCGCTGGACTTCCTCTATCAGCGCGGCGCGTTCGAGGGGGCCCCGCGCCCCGATCTGATTCTGCTCGATCTCAACCTGCCGAAATACGACGGCCGCGAGGTGCTCGGGCGCATCAAGGAGGATCCCGAGCTTTCGCACATCCCGGTTGTCGTGCTCACCACCTCCGCCGCCGAAGAGGACATTCTGGGCAGCTATCAGCTGCACGCCAACGCGTATGTCACCAAACCGGTGGATCTGGATCAATTCGTGCTGGCTATCAAACAAATCGACGACTTCTTCGTCCAGGTTGTTCGATTGCCCGGACGGTCGTGAATTCCGATCCAGGCGATCGCGTAGCATTCCAGAACGGAGGGTGACATGAATAGTGGTTCCCCGCAATCGTGTTCGGCCCCGACTACGGTCGGACTCCGGGTGTCCGCCACACCGGATCAGCTGGTCATGCTGCGCGCGCTCGCCGAAACCGTCACCTATATCGCCGATTTCGGCATCGACGAGGTCAGTGATATCCGGCTCGCCCTGGACGAGATCGCGACCGTGGTGATCGGCGCGGCGGTGCCCGGTTCCGCCCTCGACTGTGACCTGACCTATGACGAGCACGGACTGTCCGCCCGCATCGCGGCGGTCACCGCCGCGATGATCGACGCGGACGGCCGCGGGCTCGGCTGGCATATCGTGCGCACCCTGACCGATTCGCTCGATATCGATCAGGGGCCGTATGCCATCCCGCAGCGCGGGTACCCCCTCGTCATCGAATTCCGGCGACTTCGCCAGCACGCGCGAGGGCCCGGCCGACCGCACACCTAGGCGGATTCATGAGCAGTGACACCGGCGACGCCCCGTCGGACCCCTTCCTACATCCCGCGTTCTTCTATCGCGACAGTCATGAGTACCTGTCGGGCACAATGGAATTCATCCGTGCCGGGCTGGCGAACGCCGAACCCGTCGCGGTCGCGGTGCCCGCGGAGAATCTGGACCTGCTGCGCGATGCGCTCGGCGCGGACGCCGGGGCGGTGCGACTGCTCGATATGTCGGTGGCGGGCCGCAATCCCGGCCGCATCATTCCCGGGGTATTGCGCGCCTTCACCGATCGCCATCCGGACTCGCGGGTGCGGATCATCGGCGAACCGATCTGGGCCGGGCGCTCGGCCCTGGAATATCCGGCCTGCGCCCAGCACGAGGCGCTGATCAATACCGCGTTCGCCGGGCGCGCGGCGACGATGCTGTGCCCGTACGATATCGCGCGACTCGATCCGGGGGTGCTGGACGACGCGCTCATGAGCCATCCCACCAGCATCGACACCGGCGTCGAGAGCATCAGCCCGAGTTACGATCCCGATCGCGTCGTGGCGGCCTACAACCAGGCGCTGCCCGAACCGCCCGCCGCCGCCGGCGTACTCGACTTCGACGAGGCGTCCCTGGCGGATATTCGGTACGCCGCCACCGAATTCGCCCGCGACGCCGGAATGAGCAGTGAGCGCGGCACCGATCTGGAACTGGCCGTGGCGGAGGCGACGACGAACTCGGTGGTACACGGCGGCGGGCGCGGCATCTTCGCGCTGTGGTCGGCGGGGCGGCAGATCATCTGCCAGGTCCGCGATCGGGGATATATCGCCGATCCACTGGCCGGGCGACTACCCGTTCCCGGTTTTCACCGCGGCGGCCGTGGCCTGCTCCTGGTGAATCAGCTGTGCGATCTGGTCCGCATGCATACGACCCCGCTCGGCACCACGCTGCAAATGCATTTCGCCCAGTGAGGGATGCGGGCCCCGTTCTCGGCTATTCGCGCGATGAATCCTCGACCGCCAGAGCCGCTTCCAACGTCTCGTAGACATCGAGCAGCTCGTCCATCCCGGTCAGTTCGATGGGGCGCCGCACCGGGAACGAACCGACCACGCGCACCGTGCGATCACCGGCGGATTCCAGCGCCTGCACCAGCACACTGAGCCCGGCCGAACCGAAGAAACCGACCTCGGACAGATCCAGCACGATCAACTCGGCACCGGTGGCCAGCGCCTCGCTCACCCCGGCCGACAACTTCGGCGCCGACACCATATCGACCTCACCGGCGGCGGCCAGTACCACGGCTGCTCCGGCGGATCTGGTCTGCACCGTCAGTTCACGGGTTTCACTGCTCACCGATCGTTCCCCTGTCGCACCGTCACGTCGCCACCTCCGAAACACATTGGGCGTCGCACGACCGGGCTGGTCCCGCCGACGCGGTAACAGTACCCGTGCGACGGGATCTCCAGCAAAGGTACGCAACCGATTTCGCGCACACCATGATATCGGGGCGAACGGTCACCCGGACGCGGGCCGCGCGGGGGCGTGGGAACGCGGTATCCGGGCTGATCAGAAGTAGTGACTGCGCCCGCCGATCGGCCGTCCGACCGCACCGAGCAGCATCAGCACCGCGCCGACCACGAGCAGCACCACGCCGATGGTGGTCAGAATCGGAATGCCGAGCAGAATTCCGGCGAGCAGGACGATGATTCCCAGGACTATCATGAGAAAACCTTTGAACGGGTGAATATGACACCCACGCTTTTCCCGGCCCACCGCGCGTCAAACACGTGATCATCGCCCGGGACAAGCCATTCGGCGGTCCGCCCTCATCGCACCAGCCGCCCCAGCAGCGCCGCGGCGGTCGCGACACTGAGCGCGGCGGCGCCGATCAGCACGCCGAAATCCAGCCACAGATTCGCCGGGGTGCCGATGAGCAGACCGCGCAGCGCGTCCACCTCATAGCTGAGCGGATTCACCTTGCTCACCGCCTGCAGCCAGCCCGGCATCAGATCGGTCGGATACAGCGCGTTGGAGGCGAAGAACAGCGGCATGGTGATCGCCTGGCCGATACCCATCAGCCGATCCCGCGCCTGCACCAGCCCGGCGATGGTCATGGACAGGCAGGCGAAGAACGCGGTGCCCAGGAATACCGCGGGCACCGTCGCCAGAATGCGCAGCGGATTATCGGTCAGCCCGACGCCCATGAGCAGGGCGACGATGACGATCACCACGATCTGCGCGACCGCGCGAATGCCCGCGGCGAAACACTTTCCGGTGATCAGCGCCGCGCGCGGGGTGGGGGTCACCAGCAGTTTGGTGAGAATGCCCGCATCGCGATCCCAGATGATCTGGATGCCGTAGAAGATCGCGATGAACAGCGCCGACTGCGCGATGATGCCGGGCGCCAGGAAATCCAGATAGGGCACCGAACCGGTGGGCAGGGTGTGCAGGCGCGCGAAGGTGGTGCCGAAGATGACCATCCACAGCACGGGCTGGATTGCGCGGGTGAGGATTTCGGTCTGGTCATGGCGCAGCTTGCGCACCTCCACCAGGGCGAAGGTGCCGATCCGGGACGCCAGCCGGGGGACGCGCCGCCAGCCGCGCGGCGCCAGGATCGGGGTGAACGGGGGCTGATCAGCCCATACGGGCGGCCGAGCGGCGAGTGCTTCGGACATTGCGCATGGCTCCTTCGGTGGTGTCTTCGAGCTGTTCGCCCGCGTAATGCCGGAACACGTCTTCCAGGGTGGCCTCGGGTGCGACGGCCGCCTTCAGCTCCGCCGGTGATCCGGTGGCGCGCAGAATTCCCTTGTGCAGCAGGGCGACTCGATCGCACAGTGCGTCGGCCTCGGCCATGTAGTGGGTGGTGAGCAGCACGGTGGTGCCGTATTCGGCGCGCAGTTCGGCGACGCGTTCCCAGACACTGTCGCGCGCAATGGGATCCAGGCCGACGGTGGGTTCGTCCAGCACCAGCAGCGCGGGCCGGTTCACCAGTGCCTGCGCCAATTCCAGGCGGCGGATCATGCCGCCGGAGTAACCGCCCGCCAGCCGGTCGGCCACCTCGGTCAGATCCATCGCCTCGAGCGCTTCGCCCACCCGGCGGGCGCGATCCTTGCGGGGCAGATCGTAGAGGCGGGCGAACCAGTCCACGTTCTGCCGTCCGGTCAGCCCGGCCTCGATCGAAAGCTGCTGCGGCACATAGCCGAGGTTGTAGCGGACGTCGGCGGCCCGGGTGCGCACATCGAGTCCGAAGATCCGCACCGTGCCGGATTGGATGGGGGTCAGCGTGGTGAGCAGTTTGATGGTGGTCGATTTGCCCGCCCCATTGGGGCCGAGCAGGCCGAACACCTCACCGCGCGCGATGCTGATGGTCAGGTCGTCGACGACGGTATGGCTGCCGTAGCGGTGGGTCAGGCCCGCGCATTCGACGGCGGGCGGGGAGTCTGTCATCTGCTTTCGCCTCGGTTCTGCTCGTAGTCGTGCAGCACATCGGTCAGCCGGGTCATGGCCCGGAGTCCGGCGTGCAATTCATCCCGCTCCGTCGCGGTGAGTTGTTCGAAGGCGCGCGCCACCACCGTGATTCGCTGCTGCCGCGTCGCATCGGCGATGCGCTGGGATTCGGGGGTGAGAGACAGGCGCATGGTGCGCCGGTCCTGCGGATCGGGTTCGCGCACCAGCAGACCGGTTTTCACCAATTCGGTGACCAGGGTGGAGACGCTGTTGGCGGCCGAACCGAGTTCGGCCGCTGCCTCTTTCACCGAGATGCCGGGTCTGCGGCCGACCAGGCGCAGGAACTCCGATTGGGTACCGGAGAGCGCGGGCTCGTCGAAGGTGCGCCCGGCCAGGCGGCCGACCTGACGGCGCAACCGCCCCATGGAGCTGAACAGCAGGGTGAACAGCTCGGCATCGGCGTCATCGGGGAGCGTCGCCTCGGGGCGCGGGTCGGCCATGCCCGCAATAATACCTCTGTTTCAGAGGTATTTCAGTTCGTACGTGAGTCGTACCCCAGCGGGAGCTTGTTCGGCGGCCGGTCGATGACCGTGTCGTCATCGGGCACGCGCCGCTCCAGGAAGGTGACCTGCCCGGTGGAGGACACCAGGGTCAGGGGGTAGGTGGGCCCGCGCTCGCGGTCGGCGACGATCGCGTCCGCGTTGTCCTGGTAGAGCCCGAGCGTGCTCTCGGGGTAATCGAGCATCCACTGCGGATAGGTGATCGTGGTGTGCACGCGCCGCTCGTCGAGCCACAGGATGACGATGGTGGTGGTGCCGGTCGGCTCCACCCAGGCGAGCTTGTACAGATCCGCGCCCAGCCGCACCATCTTGGCCGGTTGATCCTTCGACCAGCGGCCGAACATGGGCCCGATCAGGCAGCGGAATTCCACCGTCTCCGCATTGCGCACGTACAGCTCGTATTTCCAGCCGTTGTCGTAGGCGTAGATGAGATGACTGCCGATGAGACCGGAGAGATCCCCGGTGGCGGGCGAGCTCGACGGGATGGACGTACCTGCGCTCATCGGTAGCTCCTTGCTCGGAAGGCTTCCCTGCGAGTATCGAGTTCCGCTGGCCAGCGTAACCGCGAAAGTCCCGCGGCCTGGGGTTTTCCCGGTCGAGCCCGGGTCGGCGCACCGCCCGGCGATTAGAACGTGTTCCTGTTATCGTCGAGCGGGCGTCGCACGCGTGTGCTCGACGCGCCCGAAAGTCCTTGGGAGGGAAGCGCTATGCCGTTCGTGACCACCGGTGACGGAGCCGATGTGCACTACCTGGACACCGGCGGCGATGGTCCGGCGGTCATCCTGGTGCACGACATCCTGCTCGACGCCACCCAGTGGCGACCGCAAATGGCATCCCTCGCACCCGATTACCGGGTGATAACCATCGACACCCGCGGGCACGGCGAAACCCGCGATCCGGGAACACCCTTCGACTACACGCGGCTGGCGCAGGACTGCTGGGCCGTCGCCGACGCACTCGGACTCGGTGCGGTCGTGCTCGGCGGCCTGTTCCACGGCGGCATCGTCGCGCTCCAGGCTGCCCGGCTCGCACCCGCCCGCGTGCGCGGCCTGCTGCTGATCGGCACCCGCGCCGACGCCTACAACCCCGAGGAATACGCCGGGTACAAATCGATCCTGCTCAAGCAGTGGGTGCTTGGCACCGAACCGCTGGAGCCGATCGCCCGCCTCATCGCGGCGCAGATGATCGGCGGCGACACCGAACAACAGCGCTACTGGCTGGATATATGGGAGCGCTCGGACCGTAAACGGCTCGAACAGGCCATCATCGCGCTGCTCGAACGCGAAGGGATCGAGAACGATATCGCCGACATCACCGCCCCGGCCCTGCTCCTGCACGGAGCGGGCGATGTCGTCCACACCGAGGCTCGGATGCGGAAACTGGCCGGGCAGTTGGGCGGATCGACCCGCGTCGAAACCATCGACGCCGAGCGCATCACCCACACCATCACCTGGACCCACCCGCACCTCACCGACCCGCTGATCCGCGAATTCCTCGACGCGCTCTAACTCGCATGCTTCTCTCCACCCCGCGCGACCTCGCGTGTCGTTCGCCGTGCGCTGGCATATTCGCAGCAATCCTTAATGGTCGTCAGCTCCGACTACTGCGCGAGCGAAACTTCGAGCGAAGGAGAAGGGTTACGTGGAGGTCGTCGCAGTCCCGGATGAGGAAATTCTCATCACCGCGGTTCCGGATCCGGTTGCCCACGCGCTGTCGGTCGTCGGCCGCCGCTATCGCGTCGCCGACCATTACGAGGTGGGGCGCGAGAAGGTGCGCGAGTACGCGCGCGCCGTACAGGATGCGCATCCGGTGCACCGCGTGGACAGCGTGGCGGCCGAGTTCGGCCACCCCGGACTGGTGGCCTCGCCGACCTTCGGCGCGCTGCTGGTCGGCGCGGTGCAGGACGCGCTCGGCGAGATTCTCACCGGCTACGACCTCAGTTCGACGATGCAGACCGATCAGACCTTCGAGTATCTGCGGCCGATCGTCGTCGGTGACCGTCTCACCAGCAATGTCTCCCTGCATTCGTTCCGTCAGGCGTTCGGTGGTGATCTGCTCGTGGTCGAGAACATCGTCACGAATCAGCACGAACAGATCGTGCTCAACGCGCGCACCGGTCTGGTCGCCCGCTCCGCGCCGTCGGAGGCGAATGCCGGAATCGTGGAATCACTGTCGAAGATCATGCGCCAGCCGACCACTCGAATCCGGGCGGTGACCCCGGCCCCCGACCTCCCCGACGCATCGAGTGCCCCCGCATCGCCGAGCATCCACACTCGTGCCGCGCATACGGTCTCGGAGGGCGATCGACTACCGGACCGCATCGTCGATCTCACCCTCGGCGACCTGGTCAACTACGCCGGTGTCGCCGGTGACACCAACCCGATCCACTGGCACGGCGGCGCCGCCCGCCTGGTCGGCCTGGACGGCACCGTGGCCCACGGCATGCTGACCATGGCCCTGGCGGCGGGATTCGTCACCGAATGGCTGGGCGACCCGACCGCGCTGCGCCACTACAGCGTCCGCATGACCAGCCCCGTCCCGGTCACCGCCCAGGGCCCCAGCACCATCGAATTCCAAGGCCGCGTAAAACAATTCGACCCCGGCACCAATCAGGCCGTCATCGCCCTCACCGCCATCCACGCCGGGCGCAAGATCTTCGGCCGCGCCACCGCGACCGTGCAACTCGCCGATCATCGGGCGTGAGCGGAATCGCGGCCGCCCCCCCCCCCCCGGGCGGGGGGGGCGCGCACCACACCCACGGTGGTGTAAACCAACGACCCCCCCGCCCC
>NZ_JBHJVY010000001.1:807228-1827090 GCF_042266325.1 Nocardia sp. NPDC056100 | reverse complement strand
CGTCATCGCCCTCCCCGCCACCCACGCGGGGCCAAATATAGGCGGCCGCGCCCCCGCCACGGTGAAACCCGCCTATCTGGGGGCGTGCGGGTAAGCGCGCCGCACGCCCGACGCCGGGCGTGCGGCGCGACTAACCTCGACAGGTGTGTCGAACCGAAGTCCACGCGAGCCCGGTGCGGCAGGGCCGTGGACGGCGGTCGATATCCCCGATCTGACCGGTAGGACGGCGGTGGTCACCGGAGCGAGCGCTGGGCTCGGAGCCGAAACCGCGCGCCAACTCGCCGCTCGTGGCGCGCGGGTGGTGCTGGCCTGCCGCAGCGTGGATAAAGGGGAGTACGTCGCGGCATCGATCCGGCAGCGGAGTCCGGACGCCGAATTATCGGTGGTACAGGTGGATTTGGCGTCGCTGGCATCCGTGCGCGGCGCGGCGGCTCGGCTGCGCGAGCGATTCGATCGGGTCGATCTGCTGGTGAACAACGCGGGCACGCTGTTCCGCGATGGGCCGCACAAGACCGTGGACGGTTTCGAGCCGACGTTCGCGACCAATCATCTGGGCCATTTCGCTTTCACCGGACTGCTTTTGGATCTGCTGACCGCCGCACCGGCGGGCAGAGTGGTGGCGGTCAGCAGTCGCGCGGCCGGTTATCGGCGTACCGTCCTGGATCTCGGTGACCTCACCTATGAGCGGCGCGCGTACAAACCGATGTTCGTCTACGGGCAGTCCAAACTCGCGAATCTGCTGTTCGCCTTCGAATTACAGCGCCGGCTCACGGATGCGGGCGCATCGCTCATCGCGCTCGCCGCCTACCCCGGGGTCGCGGATTCCGATTTCAACAAGAACCTCGGCGGAACGGCACGGTTTCTCGCCAGACCCGAAATGCGCTGGTTCTCCCAACTTCTCACCCAGACCACCGCGATGGGCGCATTGCCGACATTGCGAGCGTGCACGGATCCGTCGATGAATGGCGGCGACTACATCGGGCCCAACGGCCGGTCCAAGGGCCATCCGGTCCGGCGCGAGCCCGCTCCGCGGGCGCTGGATCGGCAGCTGGCAACCGATCTCTGGGCGGAATCCGAACGGCTGACCGGTGTGGTCTATCCCTTCCCACTCCCTTGAAGGCATATCCGCGCACAGTCTGTTAACGTCCCGTCTCAGTTCTAATGGCGTGAATTCGATTGGGGCAAGGCATGATTAACGGTGGTCCGACTGTCAGGTCGACTGGCGCGCGAGATAGCGGAGAGCCGAGCGCCGCACCGGCACCTGCCCCGCGCAACCCCAGGACGATGTGGCTGGTCGGCGGGGCGGTCGCCGCCGTACTGCTGATCGGTGGCGTTATCGCCGTCGTCGTCACCAATTCCGATTCCTCCTCCGATAAGCCCGCGGCCAAGACGATCACCGAACTGCCCGATCAATGCAGCCTCATCTCCCCGGAAACCCTCTCCGCCATCGCCCCCGGTGCGGGCTGCCGCACACAGGCGTTCACCGGTAGATCGATTTCGGTATCCCCGACCTGGACGGTGGAATCGGGCCGGAACGATCCCACCGCGATCAACGTGACGCTCACTCGCACAACCGAACCCAAGCGCATGTACGACGACGCCAAGGGCGCGGTCGACCTGTTCAATTCCGCACACGACATCCAGATCTCGAACCCGCTCCAGATCGGCAACGCGGCACAGGTCAGCGGCGGCAGATCCCGCATCAACCCCGCACTCTTCGAAGCCCGCGCCATCGGCCGCCTCGACAACGGCGCCGTCGCAACCGTCACCTTCACCTCCGGCATCGACGCGTCCACCGCAGTGGAAGGCGCCTCCCGAGCCCTATCCGACGCACTCGGAAAGCTCCACTGACAAGATGGCGAACGCGGGTGGCAGGCGCGAAAAGAAGCCACCGTTCGACAAACTGGTGCAGCCCAGGGATCACTTCCTGCGCCTGATGCAGGAACTCGACACCACCGCGCGTGTGGTCGGGAAAAGCCGCAGGGAAATCGCGGCGGCGGTCCATACGAGCCCCGCGACGCTGGCCAAATACTTTCGCGGCGATCGTGAGATGCCCAACTCGGTGCTGGTCGATATCTGCAATGAGCTGGGTATGCCCAAAGCGTTGGCAAGGAAGATCGCCGCGGCCGTACTGCCCGGGCTGGTGCCGGACGAGACCGGCAGCTGGCCCCCGCGGTTCGCGCCGGGCGATATCGCGCTGCTGGAATCGATTTCGGGTCCCGCCTACTTCGCCAAGAACCCCGAGGGCCGGATTATGGCCACCAATAAGTCGTTCAAGGAGTACTTCCCCTGGATGCCGGTGCCGTCGGAGGGAAATCCCGTCGATATGCCCGTGCAGTTGTTCACCAACCCCGGCGCACGTGAGTCGTTCGGTGACTCCTGGGAGTTGATCGCCGGACGGTCCGCGATGTGGTTGATGATCTTCTGCCCCGCGGTGGTTCCGGCGGAGCGAATGGCGGAGATCTTCGACCTGTGCCGCCGGAATCCCGAATTCGAGAAGATGATGTCGGTCATGCCGACCGAGGCGGAGTTCTCGGACATCGTGCTGTCGGTGAAATGTCCCGACGGGGTGCGCCGCGAGCACGCGGTCAAATCCCTGGGGCAGGACTGGCCCGATCCCGCGGCGTGGAGCCTGCACACCATGACCTGTCTGGAACCATGACCGAATGCCGCCCGGGGAATACCCGGCGGTGGTCGGTGGGTTGGACCGCTGAGGGGATCCCCTGAGATTTCGCAGGTCAACGATGGGTTAGGCTTTGTCGGTTATGAAGTCGGCTTTCCCGGGTCCGGTCGGTGCCCAGACGGTCTACCTCGATCACGCGGCCACCACACCTATGTTTCCGGTCGCTGTCGAGGCGATGACGGCTGTCCTGGGGGCCGGTGGCAATGCGTCGTCGCTGCATGGGTCGGGGCGGGCGGCGCGGCGGTTGCTGGAGGAATCGCGGGAATCGATCGCGGCGGGGCTGGGGGCGCGGCCCTCGGAGGTGATCTTCACCTCGGGCGGGACCGAGAGCGACAATCTGGCGGTCAAGGGGATCTACTGGGCGCGGCGCGATGCCGAGCCGGTGCGCACCCGGATTCTGGTCAGCTCGGTGGAGCATCACGCGGTGCTCGATACCGTGGAGTGGCTGGAACAGCATGAGGGCGCGCAGGTGACGTGGCTGGAGGCCGACGCCGAGGGCGTCATCTCGCCGCGGGTGCTGCGCGAGGCGCTGGCCGCGCATGCCGAGGACACCGCGCTGGTGAGCGTCATGTGGGCCAACAACGAGGTCGGAACCGTGCAGCCGATCGCCGAATTGGCGGCGGTGGCACAGGAATTCGATGTGCCCATGCACAGTGACGCGGTGCAGGCGGGTGCGCAGCTGCCCATCGATTTCGGCCGGAGTGGTTTGGCCGCAGCGAGTTTCGCCGGGCACAAGGTCGGCGGACCGCACGGTGTCGGCGTGCTGCTGCTGGGCCGTCAGGTGTCCGCGGTGCCGCTGTTCCACGGCGGCGGACATGAGCGTGATCTGCGCTCGGGCACCTCCGATGTGGCGGGCGCGGTCGGTTTGGCCGCCGCCATTCGCGAGACGGTCGACGGAATGTCCGCGCGCACAATGGAACTCACCCGGCTTCGGGATCGGCTCATCCACGGTGTGCTCGCACAGGTGCCCGAGGCCATTCTGAACGGGCCCGGCGGCGACCGGCGACTGCCGGGTAACGCCCACTTCACGTTCCCCGGCTGCGAGGGCGATTCACTGCTCATGCTGCTCGATGCCGCCGGGATCGAATGCTCGACCGGATCGGCCTGCAATGCCGGTGTCGCCGGACCCTCCCATGTGCTGCTGGCCATGGGCGTGGAACCGCGACTGGCGCGCGGGTCACTGCGATTCACCCTGGGACACAATTCGACCGACGCCGATATCGACGCCCTGCTGGCCGCGCTGCCGCAGGTCGTGGATCGGGCGAAGGCGGCCGGAATGGCCGGCGCGAAAGGAGGCTTCTAGAGATGCGAGTGCTTGCCGCGATGAGTGGTGGCGTCGATTCCGCGGTGGCTGCCGCGCGCGCCGTCGAGGCCGGACACGAGGTGGTCGGCGTACATCTGGCACTGTCCGCGAACCCGGGCACGCTGCGCACCGGATCGCGCGGCTGCTGCTCCAAGGAGGATGCCGGTGACGCCCGCCGCGCCGCCGATGTGCTCGGAATCCCGTTCTACGTCTGGGATTTCGCGGACCGCTTCAAGGAAGACGTGATCGACGATTTCGTCGCCGCGTACGCCGCCGGTGAGACCCCGAACCCGTGCCTGCGCTGCAACGAGAAGATCAAGTTCTCCGCGCTCGCGGATCGCGCGGTGGCGCTGGGCTTCGACGCGGTTGTCACCGGGCATTACGCCCGCCTCGAGGACGGCGTGCTGCGCCGCGCGGTGGACGAGGACAAGGATCAGTCCTATGTGCTCGCGGTGCTGACCGCCGAGCAGCTGTCCCGCGCCATGTTCCCGGTCGGCGACACCCCCAAGCCGCGTATTCGCGAGGAAGCCGCCGAACGCGGTCTCGCCGTGGCCAATAAGCCCGACAGCCATGACATCTGCTTCATCCCGTCCGGTGACACCCAGGCGTTCCTGGGTGCGAAGATCGGCATTCGCCCCGGCGCGGTGCTCGATGCCGACGGCACCAAGCTCGGCGATCACAAGGGCGTGCACGAGTTCACCATCGGCCAGCGCAAGGGCCTGGGCCTGCCCGGTCCGGCCGCCGACGGCAAGCCGCGCTACGTCACCGATATCGACTCCGAAACCGGTACTGTGCGTGTCGGTTCCGCCGCGGACCTGCAGGTCTGGACGGTGCTGTCCGATCGCGCCATCTGGACCTCGGGTGAAACCCCTGCCGGCGAGATCGAATGCGTCGCCCAGGTGCGCGCGCACGGCGGCACCGCCCCCGCGGTCGCCGAGGCCGTCGACGGCGGTCTCATCGTCCGGCTGCGCGAACCCCTCACCGGTGTGGCGCGCGGTCAGGCCGTGGTGCTCTACCTGCCCGACGCGACCGGTGATCAGGTCATAGGCAGCGGCACCATCACCGGGACCGAGCGCGAACCGCATTCGTACGCAACCGAACTGGTGTCGGATAACGTTCAGTGAGATCGGCCCCGCGGTAGCCGGGGCCGACGTACTGCTTTCCATGTCCCACCCGGTATCGCGGCGTGCATTCGGCTGGAACCCGCGATGTTCCCGGGTATTGCCCGGTGGTAACGTGCGCCGATCCAGGGCCTCGGCCTGTGCCGGTGCGACGTGCCGGAAATCGAATCTGTAGGGCCGAGTGATACGGGGTACGTGGATGAGCGAGATCGAGAGCGGTTCCGGCGTATTACAGGGCGGCATCGCGACCGGCGTCGGTTCGTGGCCGGGCGCGGACCCGCGCGAAGCCGCGGCCACCGTGGTGGGGGAGCTGGCGGCGCTGCCGCATCTGGTGGAGCTGCCGGGGCGAGGCGTGGGCGCGGACATGATCGGCCGCGTCTCGGCACTGCTGGTCGATATGCGCTTCGACAGCACCACGCGCGGCTATCGGCTCGCGGTGCGGCCCGGTGCGGTGTCCCGGCGCGCGAACGATCTGCTGCGCGCGGATATGGACGCGCTCGAAGAGGCTTGGGAGACGGCGGGTCTCGCGGGTAGCGGGCGTCCGATCAAGGTGCAGGTCACCGGACCGCTGACGCTGGCCGCCCAGGTGGAGTTGCCGCTCGGGCATCGCGTGCTCACCGATTCCGGTGCGGTGCGCGATCTTTCGGAATCCCTCGCCGAGGGCGTGGCCGCGCATGCGGCGGAGCTCGGCAGGCGGCTGGGCGCGGATGTGCTGGTGCAGTTCGACGAACCGCTGCTCACCGATATTCTGGACGGCACGCTGCGCGGGGTGAGCGTGCTCAATACCGTGCGCGCCCTGCCGGAGCCGGAGGCGCTGCACATTCTCGACACCGTGATCGACGTGCAGCCGGGTCCGGTGCTGGTGCACACCTGCGCCGCCAAGCCCGCGCTGGGTTTCCTGCGCCGAAGCGGCGCCGCCGCAATCGGATTCGATATGGCGACCATCGGCGTCAAGGATCTGGATCGGGTGGGTGAACTGCTGGACGATGGCAGGCATCTGGTGCTCGGGCTCGTGCCAACGAGCGCCCCGGACAAGCCGGTGACCTGGCGCGAGATCGCCGAACCCGGTGTGCGCCTGATCGATCGGCTGGGTTTCTCCCGCCGCCTGCTGGCCGAGCAGATTCTGGTCTCACCCGCGTGCGGTCTGGCGGGCGCACCACTGTCCTGGGCGCGCCAGGCGCTGACCCTGGCCGTCGAAACCGCCGCCGTCTTCGCCGACGAACCGGAGTCGATCAACTTCGAGTGAGCGGCAACGACTTTCACCCCGGCCCCGGGCCGTCTAGCGTCGACGGTGGCCCGTCTGCCTATCGCGGGCCATGGGTCGCGAAGTTGGGGAGTGGGAATCAGTCATGACCGAAGCAGCAGCGCCGGTGCCGGTTGCCGGGGTAGCCATGACCGCGATCGGGATCGCGGTGGTCCGGGCGCGCGAGACCGAGCGCGCGGACCGGCTGTACAGCGATCCGTTCGCGCAATGGTTCGTCGACGCCGCCAAGCCGAGCTTCGCCGAACGGTGGGATCAGCTCACACCGGTACTGGACCTGTTCTACCCGGCGCGCACCGTGGCCGTGCGGCTGGTCGATGACCGGGTGGAAGTGGCTGTGCGCGAGGGGATTCGGCAGATCGTGGTATTCGGCGCGGGCCTCGATACCCGGGCGTTCCGAATGGATCTGCCCGCGGAGACGCGTTTGTTCGAAGTGGATCTGCCGGAGACGTTCGCCTTCAAGGAGCCGGTGCTGACGCGCGGCGGGGCCACGCCGCGCTGTGAAAGGCATGTGCTGCCGGTCGATTTGCGCGACGACTGGGCGCAAGCGCTACCGGCGCAGGGATTCCGGCCCGAGGAGCCGACGCTCTGGGTGGATGAGGGCGTGCTCGGCTATCTGCATCGGCCCGATGCCCGGCGGGTACTCACGACCCTCGACGAATTATCCGCCCCGGGTAGCCGTTTCGATCTGAGCAGTTTCGCGGTGGACCCGAATAGCGGTGCGTTCCTGGCGCTGCGGCGACTGGTCTCCGGGGCCGATGCGGGTGAGCCCGAGGCGGCCGGTCTGGGCGCGGACATCGAGGAGTGGCTGCACGAGCACGGCTGGGACACCTCGTACCAGACCTGGGCCGAACAGGCCGCATCCGTCGGCCGCCCGGACACCGATGGCGGTCCGGAGACCCGCACCATCGCCGCGATCCGCCGCTGAGGGGTCAGTTGCCGGGATTGCGCTGCTGACGGGACCCGAAGTACGGCCGCACGCCCGGATGCGCGAGCTGCCAATGATCGGGCTTACCCGCCGGATAGGTCACCGGGATCTGATCGCCGACGGCAGGCCACTGGTTGACGTCCCAGGCGAACCGCCCGTACACCTCGTGCGCCACCACCATGGGCCCGGAAATACTGCCGCTGATCGTCACGTACTGCTCACCGGAGGCGTTCGGGAGCGGGCTCACCCCGGTCACGTACAGGAAGCCGGATTCCGGTTCGGCTATCGGCCCGCTGCCCCGGCCGCGCCGGAACATTGTGATGGTCGCGATCAGCGCACCACCGATCACCAGAACGAATAACAGCTGCATGAGCATGGCACCCACTCTAGGCGCGTCCGGCGGCCCGCGCCGCCGGACGGTTGCTGAAGAGTTGCTTTGAATCGGTCCCGATCGCTCAGTGCGGTTGCAGTTCGGAGGTCCCGATCGCGGTGCGGCGCACGCCCCACACCGTGGTGCGCTTGGTCTGCGACCGCCCGTTGCCGCGATCGATCAGCATGCGATTGGCGGTGGTGAACACCAATTGCGCGCCCTGGGTATTGGTTTCGGGATTCTGGAACAGCTGGATGAGGCTGTCCGCGGTCTCGGGCGTGAGATGTGAGTCGATATCGTCGGCGATGAGCACGCCGCCGGTGTCCAGGGCGTCCAGCATGGGCGGCAGCAGGCGCAGCATGGCCAGGGTGGAGCTGGATTCGTCGGTGATGTCGAATGCGGTGTCGATACCCTCGTGCACCAGTCCCAGCCCGACGCCCCGCCGGTTGACCATGCGCGAGTACAGCGCATCGCGCGCGGCGAACAGGTTGGAGAGCTCACGCTGCAACAGCACCACGGTGATGCCGTGCTCGAGGAACAGCTCCTCGGCGTAGCTCGCCGATACCGTGCAGGATTCGATTTCCTTTGTGGTGGTGGCGATATCGTTGTCGAGGTCGCGTAGGTAGTCGCCGTACATGGGATCGTCGCCGGGTAGCAGCAGATCGGTGATGCCCAGATCCGCCGAGCGCAGCAGTGTCAGCAGCCGCACCGCGTGATCGGTGGAGCGCGAGATGTGACTGCCCACCCGGTGCGCGATATCGGCCGGATCGGGCTGCCCGCACTGCACCTCCAGCAGCGATTGGAACCAGCGGTAGGCGGGTACCAGGGGTTCGGCGTACAACTGCCCGGACAGGCTCAGCAGCAAGGCATTCGGGCGTACCAGCGGCACCACCGCGCCCAGTCCGTAGCGCGCGGCCTCGAACATGGGACCGATGCGGATATCCTCGCCCGCGCGCTCGAACACGATGCGCTTGCGATTGTGCGGATGCGAATGCAGCCATTCGGCGCTCACATCGGCGTTGTCGAGCCGGAATCCGTAGGTGTACGGGCAGCCCTCGGCGACGAACTGGGCGATGAATTCCGAAGGGCGGTCCGCGAATCCGAGATGCGGGGTGCGGACCGGACCGGAGAACGGGTCCCAGCCGGTGACGGAGTTGAGCACCGCGTCCCGCATCCGGTCGAGGGCGTCGACGAGGCTGGTCTTGCCGGTTGCGGCAGCGCCGTAGACGGCGGTGACGGGCGCGGCGACCGGGCCGTTGCCGCGGGTGAGCCGCAACTCCTGCGGTTCGGCGAGGGATCGGTGGTTCGCCACCTGAAAACTGCGCAACACCCTGGTCATCCTGCCGGTACGCGGGCGTTAAAGCGACTCGCCCGTATCGGACATGTTTCGCAAGAATGGCTTCCATTGACATGCATCCGAATGGTTGCCTATTATCGAACAGGCAACCCGATGGTTGCATGAAGTGCTCGAGTTCGAATGAGGTGCAGGTGGACGAGGTTTTCAAGGCGCTGTCGGACCCCAGCCGCCGCCGGCTGCTGGACAGTTTGAACGACCGCACCGGCCAGACCCTGCGCGAACTCTGTGCGGAACTGGAGATGACCCGTCAGGCCGTCAGCAAGCATCTGGCGGTGCTGGAGGCCGCGAACCTGGTCACCATTCGGTGGCGCGGCCGCGAAAAACTGCACTACCTCAATGCCGAACCGGTGAACGCCATCGCCGAGCGCTGGATCAACCGCTATGACCGCGGCCGGGTGCACGCCCTGGCCGACCTCAAAACCGCATTGGAGAGCGCCACCATGAGTGAGGAATTCGTCTACACCACGTACATCCGGACCACCCCCGAGCGCCTCTGGCAGGCCCTCACCGATCCGGCCTTCACCCGCCGCTACTGGGGCGCCACCTTCGAAACCGATTGGCAGCCGGGCTCATCCATGACCTGGGAGCAGCAGGGCTGGGTGAGCAAGGATCCCGAACAGGTGATCGTCACCGCCGACCCCTACACCACCCTGTCCTACACTTGGCATACCGTCGACAGGGCGTTCGCCGACCAATTCGGTTTCAGCGCCGAGGATTTCGAGCGGCTTTCCACCGAGCCCCGTTCCACCGTCACCTTCGAACTCACACCCGTGGGCGAGACGGTGAAACTCACGGTGCTGCACAACGGCTTCGGCCCCGAAAGCCTCATGCTCGCGGGTATCCGCGAGGGCTGGCCCGGCATCCTGTCCAACCTCAAGACCCTGCTGGAAACCGGGGAGACACTGCCCGAACCCGCCGAGGACTGAGTCGCCCGGGGCGCTATTCGGCTGCGAGAGCGGCGAATTCGTCGATGAGCGGACCCTGCCGGTCGGCCGCCCACGCCAGGCTCACCTGCCCGTCCGCGATATCGGAGACGGGAATGTAGGTGATATCGGGCCGGGTGTAGAAGGTCGCGACCGACAGCGGCAGAAACGCGATCCCGCGCCCCGCCGCCACGTGTTCGAGCTTCTCCTCGACGCTGCGGTACACCGGCACCGGGGGCCGCTCCGATTCGCCTGCGACAGCACGCCATTCGGGGACTATGTCGAGGTTCTGCAACAGCACGTCCCCGGCCAGATCCGCGATCTCCACCGATTGCTTACCGGCCAGGCGATGTCCGATGGACACCACCACGACCCGAGGTTCGGTGTACAACTCGCGCACGCGAAGTCCGGTGGTGTCGATGGGCGGGCGCACGAAGCCGATATCGACCCGCCCGTCGTGCAGCACCGTGATCTGGTCGTCCCAGGTGGTGCGCACCAGTTCGATATCGAGGCCGGGATGGCGCGCGGCGAGTGCGCGCACCGGCCCGGTGACGATCAGCCCGGGCGTGAATCCCACGGTGAGAGAATCGGTTCCGCGTGCCGCGCGCACGGCCCGGCGCTGTACCGCCTGGGCATCGAGGAGCAGTCGCCGAGCATCGGTGAGTAGTTGTTCACCCGCCGCGGTCAGCACGGTGCCGCGCCGATCCCGCTCGAACAACGGCACCTCGAGTTCCTGTTCCAGGGCGCGAATCTGCCTGGACAGCACCGGCTGAGCGATATAGAGCCGCTCGGCGGCACGGCCGAAATGCAGGTGCTCGGCCACGGCGACGAAATAGCGCAGCTTGCGGAGATCGAGATCGCCCATGATGCCCTCAGGGTATTACAGCGGTGGATATAGGTCTTGGACGGACGACACCGCCCGAGCCGAGAGTGAGAGGACAGTTTCCGATCGAAAGGCACACCCCATGTCCCTCACGGACCAGCACGTAGTCGTCCTCGGCGGTACCTCCGGCATCGGTTTCGCGGTCGCGGCCGAGGCCGCCGAACAGGGTGCGCGGGTCACCGTCGTCTCCAGCCGCGATGAATCGGTGAAACGCGCCCTGGCCGAATTGCCCTCGGGTGCAACCGGTCTCGTCGCCGATCTCGGCGATACGGCTCGGATCGGCGAACTGTTCGAGGAGATCGGCCCGTTCGATCACCTGGTCTACACCGCCGGTGAGGCGCTGCTGCTCTCGCCGCTCGCGGATCTGGATATCGCCGCGGCCCGAAAGTTCTTCGAGCTCAGGTACTTCGGCGTGGTCGCCGCCGTCCAGGCCGCCGCGTCGCGGGTGCGGCCCGGCGGTTCCATCACCCTCACCACCGGTACCGCGAGCCCGCGCCCCGTACCCGGTTCCACGGTGCCGTCCAGCCTCTGCGGTGCGATCGAGGCCCTGACCCGTGCTCTCGCAGTCGAATTGGCCCCGATCCGGGTGAACGCGGTCATGCCCGGCGTCGTTCGCTCCCCGCTCTGGGCGCTCCCGGAGGAGGTGCTCGCGGACTTCTACCGGGACACCGCCGCGAACACGCCGTTGGGCCGCGTGGGGGAGGTGCGAGACATCGCCCGGGCGTTCCTGTTCCTGCTGGAGCAGCCGCACGCGACCGGCAGCATCGTCACCCTCGACGGCGGCGCGGTGCTGGCCTGAGCCGAGGTGGGCGCGAGATCGGATCGCCGATCGCACGCGGTACCGGGCCAAGCCGATCAGCGCGTCAGGCCGTAGGCGTGGTTCGGCCTGATCCGGACCACCGCGCGCCGATCGGCCACCATCGCCCGGCGGTAATCGTCCCAATCGGGATGTTCACCGCTGACCGCCCGGTAGTAGGCGATCAATTCCTCGACCGTGGCGTCATCGGGCTCGGCCGCCACGGGGGACACCTCGGCCTCACCCTCGAGGACCACGTACGACCAGAAGTCGGGACTGCTCACGTGCAGCGCGGCCCAGGGCTCCCGGACGAGATTGAAGTACTTGGCCCGATCGGCGGTGATCGAGATGCGGATCAGCCCGTCGTCCCCGACCCAGTGCGTCACATTCGACTGCTGCGGCCGCCCGTTCTTGCGAATGGTGGTCAGGATCGAGTTGTGCTGCGGGCGCGCGAATTCGATCGCGGTGGCGATGTCCATACCGCGGACAACCCGCCCGCCCGGACCGGTGTTCCCGGTCCCGGATAAATGTCCGCGCGACCCGCGCGACGTGCGGGAATGCTGCGCGAAGGTGTCGGTGGGCTGGGCTAATGTGCAGGTTGTGAGCGAATCGGGCATCGACATCACCCCGGCGAGTGGGGACGAGCGCGTGGCGTGGCAGCAGCTGGCGGAGCAGGTGCGCGATCACCAATTCCGGTACTACGTGCGAGACGCGCCGATCATCACCGATGGCGAATTCGATGAGCTGTTCCAGGCGCTGGTGGCCCTGGAGGAGGCGCATCCGGATCTGCGCACACCCGATTCGCCGACCCAGGTGGTCGGCGGCGGATTCACCACCGAATTCGCGCCGGTGGATCATCTGGAGCGGATGTACTCGCTCGACAATGTGTTCAACGCCGACGAGATGCGCGCCTGGATCACCCGTGTCGAGGTGGAGACCGGAGCCGATACGCATTTCGTCTGCGAGGTGAAGATCGACGGCGTCGCGCTGAACCTCGTCTACGAGGACGGCAAACTGGTGCGCGGCGCGACCCGCGGCGACGGGCGCACGGGTGAGGATGTCACGCTCAATGCCCGCACCATCGACGATATCCCGCACGAGTTGATCGGCACCGACGAGTTCCCGGTGCCCAAACTGCTCGAGGTGCGCGGTGAGGCGTATATGACGCTCGCCGATTTCGAGAATCTGAACGCCTCGATCGTCGCCGAAGGTAAACCGCCGTACGCGAATCCGCGCAATACCGCCGCCGGATCGCTGCGCCAGAAGGATCCCGCCGTCACCGCGCGCCGCCGCTTGCGCATGATCTGCCACGGTTTCGGCCGCACCGAAGGCTTCAGTGCCGCATCGCAATACGAGGCGTACCGGGCGCTGGCGGCCTGGGGGTTGCCGGTATCCGCGCACACGATTCGGGTCCAGGGCATCGAACCGGTGCTGGAGCGCATCGCCTACTGGGGTGAGCACCGGCACGATATCGAGCACGAGATCGACGGCCAGGTCATCAAGGTCGACGATTTCGCACTGCAACGCCGCCTCGGCGCGACCTCGCGGGCCCCGCGCTGGGCCATCGCGTACAAGTACCCGCCCGAGGAAGCCACCACCAAACTCCTGGACATCCAGGTGAATGTCGGTCGCACCGGCCGGGTTACGCCGTTCGCGGTCATGCAGCCGGTGACGGTCGCGGGTTCCACCGTGGCCATGGCGACGCTGCACAATGCCTCCGAGGTGGTGCGCAAGGGCGTGCTCATCGGCGATACCGTCACCATTCGCAAGGCCGGTGACGTTATCCCTGAGGTGCTGGGTCCGGTGGTGGATGCGCGCACCGGTTCCGAGCGCGAGTTCATCATGCCCACGCACTGCCCCGAATGCGGTACCGAACTCGCCCCCGCCAAGGAGGGTGACGCCGATATCCGCTGCCCGAATCAGCAGTACTGCCCGGCGCAGTTGCGGGAGCGGGTATTCCACGTCGCGGGTCGCGGCGCGTTCGATATCGAGGCGCTCGGTTATGAGGCCGCCATCGATCTGCTGAAGTCCGGCGCGATCGAGGATGAAGGCGATCTGTTCGCCCTCGATGAGGAAAAGCTGCTCGGCACAACGCTTTTCACCAATAAGAGCGGCACGCTGTCGCAGAACGGCAAGCGGCTGCTGCAGAATCTGGAATCGGCCAAGGATCGCCCGTTGTGGCGGGTGCTGGTGGCACTGTCCATCCGCCACGTCGGCCCCACGGCCGCACGGGCTTTGGCCTCCGCGCTGGGCAGTATGGACAGCATTCAGGAAGCCACCGATGAGGAGTTGGCCGCCGTCGACGGCGTCGGCCCCACCATCGCGACCGCGCTGAAGGAATGGTTCACCGTCCAGTGGCATATCGACATCGTGGACAAATGGCGGGCCGCGGGCGTCCGCATGGCCGATGAGCGTGATGAATCCATCGAGCGCACTCTCGAGGGCCTGTCCATCGTGGTCACCGGTTCCCTCCAGGACTTCACCCGCGACGGCGCGAAGGAGGCCATCCTGATCCGCGGCGGTAAGGCGGCGGCCTCGGTCTCCAAGAAGACCGCCTACGTCGTCATCGGCGAGGCCCCCGGCTCCAAGGCCGCCAAGGCCGAGGAACTGGGCGTCCCCATCCTCGACGAAGCGGGCTTCAAACGCCTCCTCGAGGATGGCCCCGAAGCGGTCTCGTGATCGAGTGTCCAATGATGTCGGGGTGTGGGGTTCGAGGATGGAGTGGTGATGAGTGACGCGGGTGTGACGATCCGGGATGTCGAGCCGCGGGAGTACGCGGCCGTCGGGGCGCTGACCGTGGATGTGTATGTCGGTGAGGGGCATGTGAACCCCGAGAGCCCCTATGTCGCGGAGCTCGGCGATACCGCGACACGGGCCGCGAGCGCCGAGATCCTGGTGGCGGTCGCGGATGGCGACGTGGTCGGTTCGGTGACGGTGGCGCGCGCGGGCACCGAGTTCGCCGATATCGCTCGCGAGGGTGAGCTGGAATTCCGAATGCTGGTGGTGGGCAAGCAGGGTCGCGGGCTCGGCGTCGGTACCGCGCTGGTGCGCAAGGTGATCGATATCGCGCGCACGGAGGGCTGGCGGGCGGTGGTGCTGACCACCATGCCGACCATGCTCGATGCCCGCCGCCTCTACGACCGGCTGGGTTTCGAGCATGTGCCGGAACGGGATTGGAAGGCCATGAGCGGGCTGCCGCTGACGGTCATGCGACTACCGGTGAATTGATCCGGGAACGCGTGTGCCCGAGTCCATCGGAGCGAATCACGATGGACCCGGGCGGGGATCCCGGTCATGGCAGGCAGCCCTGACAGGGGTGGTGCGGATCCCGGCCACAACTACGCCGGGATGGCTGGGTCGGTCGGGCATGCCCCGGGTGGGCATGCCCGGGTGGTGCGGACTAGGTGAGCACCCCGTCGATGCACAGGCTGGCGGTGCGCCAGGTCGGTGCGGGCTTGGGGGAGTCGAACTTCCAGTCCGAGATGGGCGTCGCGGCCTTCCACATCAGCCCGCCGCCCGGTATGCGCACCACCTGATAGACGTCATCGGTGCCCTCGATGAGCTGGTTGCCGGTGCAGTAGTCGTTGTAGGCGGTGCCGGGTTGTCTTGCGCCCGGGCTGAATTGGCCGAGCGGGTTGGCGATCGCGCCGGGGGTGGCTGCGGTGCTCGCCTTGGCGGTCTTGCCCTCACCGAACCAGTAGGGCTCGTTCGCCTGGTTGCCACAGCGGTAGGTGGATCCGCCCGCGACGACGGTCTTGCCGACGGCATAGGGCTGCCCGGCCCACAGGCAGCTGGCCCCCGGGCGTGCGCCGCGGGTTTCGGCTTCGGCGGTGCCCGCGACGAAAGGTAGTGCGGCCGTGGTCAATACGGCGACGGCCAGCGGTGCGAGGGTGCGGCGGCGGGGCGCGATGGTGATGGTCATATCAGCACCAGCTCGCCTGGGCGCGGCAGACGGTCCAGCTGCCATCGGGATTCGCATTGGTATTCCAGGTGGTCTGATCGCCGCCATTGGGGCGATTGCGCGTGGGTTCGGGTGGGGTGGCGCGCATTTCGCGCAGGTACTGCTGATGTTGGTTGCGCAGTACGGGATTGGAGTCGGTGTGGTGGAAGCCCATCGGATCGATGGCGTGCATACCGGTGCCGCCCATATTCGGCGGAGCGTTGCGGCTCGGCGCGGAGCGGGTGCTGTCCCGCGCGCCGTCGTCACGAGAGAGCGATTCCGCGGTGGCGGCGCCCGCGGTGATGGTGGCGGCGGCGGTGGCGCCGATGACCTGTGCCAGGGTCAGGGTTACGCGGCGGAGGTTCGAGGTCGAGCGATTGTGCTGCATGGGCGTCATTGCCTCTCTGCTATCTACGTACCTACACCGTAGATGACCTACGTAGCTGAATAGTAGGTAAAAGCTGAGAAGATGGTCCCGAAACGATGACGGACGCGAAAACGCCTGCCGCACAAACGAATCGCGCCGGTGCGAGTTGACTCACACCGGCGCGATTTGAGAAGTACTAGCCCAATACGGTGGCGATTATCCCCGCGAGGTAGCCCAGCCGTGCCACTTCGGACGGCCGGAAATCGGGTCCGCCCGGGCGGCCGAGCAGCAGCACCTTGCCGGTATTGCCCAGCGGCGCGGCGGCCAGTTTGGTGTCCATATCGCGCCACAGCTCCGGCACCCACTCGCCCTCACCGTCGAGTACGGCGGGCTTCTCCAGGGGCATCCACGGGGCCTCGGCGGCCTGCGTGGACGGCGCGCTCTGGCTGCCGACCACCCGGTACGCGCCGGACGGGCCCATATCGATGACCGTGCTCCAGCCCACCCGCAAGACGCGGGGTACGCCGTCGACCAGCACCTGCAACCGGTCGTCGCGCGCATTGGCGACCTGGTCGATGAGTTCGAGCTCGCGATGCGTGTCCAGCATGCCCGAGTACGGGCGGAGCGAATCCACCTGTACGTCGTGCAGCGACTCCGCCGCCGTGATGAGTGTGTCCGGAAGAGCGCCCGACGGTACCTCGACCACTATGTCGTCGATCGCGAAACCGTCACCGCGTTCGACGACATCCAGTGAAAGGATGTCGGCGCCCACGGAACCCAGCGCGAGTGCGAGCGAACCGAGACTGCCTGGACGATCCGGAAGTTGCACGCGAAGCAGGTATGACACGTGCCTTCCTTTCATTCCTCTGCGACCGAAACTTTCGGACGGGTACCCGAGTCCCGCAATATTTACACCCTCGGGTCATGGTTATCGAATCGAAGGGAACCGTGTGACCCGGGCCACTTACCGATCGGTCACCTATCAATTCGGGGCGTCTCCGATAACGGTATCGCGGGCCGTGATTCGGCGCCGGGCGACACCTGTCACCGCCGGTCCGACACGCCCCGCTAGGCTGTCACGAGTCGAATCACCATGCTCGAACCAGTCGAAAGGGGTCCCGCGGTGCCCGCCATCTCCAGGGACGAGGTCGCTCATCTCGCCCGGTTGTCCCGGCTCGCTTTGACCGATGACGAACTCGATCTGTACGCCGGTCAGCTGGATTCCATCCTGACCCACGTCGCACAGATTTCCGAGGTCGCCGCGGCCGATGTCCCCGCCACCGCCTCCCCGAATCCGGCCACCAATGTGACCCGCCCGGATGTGGTGCAGCCGTGCCTGACTCCCGAGCAGGCGCTGTCCGGCGCGCCCGCGGTCGAGGAGCAGCGGTTCCTGGTTCCGCAGATTCTGGGAGAAGGCGAATGACCGACCTGACCAAGCTGAGCGCGTCCGCGCTCGCGGAGAAGATCCATGCCCGCGAGGTGTCCTCGGTCGAGGTGACCGAGGCGCATATCGCGCGCATCGCCGAGGTCGACGGCGAGATCAACGCCTTCCTGCACGTCGCCGGTGAGGCCGCGCTGCTGACCGCCGCCGAGGTGGATCGCGAAATCGCCGGCGGCAAGACCGCTTCCGCGCTCGCGGGCGTACCGCTCGCGCTCAAGGACGTCTTCACCACCACCGATATGCCGACCACCTGCGGGTCGAAGATTCTCGAGGGCTGGACCGCGCCGTACGACGCGACCGTCACCGCGCGACTGCGCGCGGCGGGCATCCCGATCCTCGGTAAGACCAATATGGACGAGTTCGCCATGGGCTCCTCCACCGAGAACTCCGCGTACGGGCCGACCCGAAACCCGTGGGACACCACCAGGATTCCGGGTGGTTCCGGCGGCGGTTCGGCGGCGGCGCTGGCCTCGTACCAGGCTCCGCTGGCGATCGGCACCGATACCGGCGGTTCCATCCGCCAGCCCGCCGCGGTCACCGCGACCGTCGGCACCAAGCCCACCTACGGCACCGTTTCCCGGTACGGTCTGGTCGCGTGCGCGTCCTCGCTGGATCAGGGCGGGCCGTGCGGGCGCACCGTGCTCGATACCGCGCTACTGCACGAGGTCATCGCCGGGTACGACCCGCGCGACTCCACCTCGCGCAATGTGCCGGTGGCCCCGGTGGTCGCGGCCGCGCGCGAAGGCGCGAAGGGTGATCTGTCGGGTGTGAAGGTCGGTGTGGTCAAGGAACTGCACTCGGACTCCTACCAGCCCGGCGTGATCGCCTCCTTCGATGCCGCCGTCGCACAGCTCAAGGATCTGGGCGCCGAGGTCATCGAGGTGTCCTGCCCGAACTTCGAGCACGCCCTCGCGGCCTACTACCTGGTCATGCCGTCCGAGGTGTCGTCCAACCTGGCGCGCTTCGACGCCATGCGGTACGGCCTGCGGGTCGGCGATGACGGTACGCACAGCGCCGATCAGGTCATGCAGCTCAGCCGTGCGGCCGGATTCGGCCCGGAGGTCAAGCGCCGCATCATGATCGGCACCTACGCGCTGTCCGCCGGTTACTACGACGCCTACTACGGTCAGGCGCTCAAGGTCCGCACCCTCATCGCGCGCGACTTCGACCGCGCCTACGAGTCGGTGGACGTCCTGGTCTCCCCGACCAGCCCGTTCACCCCGTGGAAGCTCGGCGAGAAGGTCAACGACCCACTGGCCATGTACCTCTCGGACCTGTGCACCCTGCCCACCAACCTGGCCGGGCACTGCGGCATGTCGGTCCCGTCGGGTCTCAGCGCGGACGACGGCCTCCCCGTCGGCCTCCAGATCATGGCCCCGGCGCTGGCGGACGACCGCCTGTACCGGGTCGGCGCGGCCTACGAGGCGGCCCGCGGCGAGATCGCCTGACCCCTCCGATCGCGTAGTGCGATAAGCGAATTCGACTCCCGGCTGACATTGTCAGCCGGGAGCCGTTCTCCCGCATGGACCCGATGGTTCGGCGGACGCCGAGAGTTCAGGCGGGCCAGGTGAATTCCGGATCGCGCTGGTAGTCCTGGCGACGCTGGTCGAGGGCCATGGCGACCATGAGGTGTGCGCTCGGCCCGATGATCCTGCGTAGCGGGGGATTCGGATCGTTCACCAGCTCCAGCAGTGCCGCGGCGGCGACTTCCGGTGCGGCGTCGGCCCATTCGTCCGGCACCGGTTCGGCCTCCGTCGGAGCTGTGGTGGCGGGGGTCGCCGTCGGATCGGGATAGTCCGGCATACCGAGGATGGCCGTGCGTAACTCGGCGTATGCCGGATCGGCCTGCGGGAATCTCATACTCGACTTGGCCCAGTCGGTGTCGAAACCGCCCATCTGGGCGATGGTTACGGTGATGCCGAACGGCTTCAGCTCATCGGCGAGTGAAGCGCTCATACCCTCCAGCGCCCACTTGGAGGCGTTGTACATGCTGAACAGCGGGAGTGAGCCCACCGCGCCGACCGTGGAGATCTGGATGATGTGCCCGGAACCCTGCGCGCGCAGCAGTGGAATCGCGGCCTGGGAAACCCACAGCGCGCCATAGAAATTGGTGTCCATCTGCTCGCGGATCTGCGCCTCGGTCAATTCCTCGACCGCGCCGACCAGGCCGAAACCGGCATTGTTGACGATGACGTCGAGCCTGCCGGTCACCGCGAAAGCCGCGGCCACGGTATCGAATACCCGCTCACGATCGCGAACGTCCATGGGCAGCACGGTGAGCCGCGAATCGGTGAGATCGCTCATCGTCTTCGGGTCGCGGGCGGTGGCCACCACGTCATCCCCGGCCGCCAGGGCCGCCTCGGTGAAAGCGCGGCCCAGGCCGCGGTTCGCGCCGGTGATGAACCAGGTTCGAGTCAACGATCTTCCCTTCGAAACGGACAAATGGGTCAGAAATCAACAATGCCAGAAGTTCGCTGACTATTCAGCCCTCTATTTCGCGGGCTCAGCAGGAGCCCAGGGCGTTGCCCTGATCGGTGCCGTAGCGATGGCCGTGACCGGCGGGAGCGTCCAGTGCGGCCAGCAGATCGGCGCTGGTTTGGAGGAAGCTCAGCATTGGGAGCCATTGCGGGACAGGGGCGTCCGGGCGGGTGCCGGTGAGGTTCGGGGGGCTCCACAGTAGTGACGGGGACCAGTGCACGACCGGGTCGGAGGCGTTCGCGAGGATTGTCGCTCCGCCGCGATGGACATCGTTGGCGGGCGGTCCGGCCCACAGCACCGCGCAGGTGCGACGGTCCTGTTCGGCGTCGGTGGCGAAGATCGAATTGCCGCCGAGCGCGCCCAGGCTCTGGCCGTAGACGTAGAGCTTGGGCGGATGCGGGAGGGTTGAAATCCGTTGTTCCACAGCCGTGAACAGGGCTCGGGCGGATTCCTCGGCGGCCGCGCGGCCGAACATGAAGGTGACCCAGCTGGGGGCGTCCGAGTACTGCACTCCCACCAGCGCTACATCGCCGCCGAACCGCTGATCCAATCCGGTGGCCGCTTCACCGTCGATCCACCCGGACCCGGTCGGCACGGTCACCACCAGGTTCGCCCGCTCCAACCCACCCGAGCGCTCCAACTCCCGAATCGCCAGCGCCACACGCGCGTTCAGATCCGGTGCCGAGTTCAGCCCCACATAGACCCGCACACTCTGTGCGGGCGATCCGGAGACGAACTTGCGTCCCTGCGACCCCAGCGAGGGCCAACTGGCCGCCGACACCGGACTCCCCGACCGATTCGGCGAAACCGGCTGCACCAGCGTCGGATCCACATAGGCGTTGGCCGCCGCATACGAGGCCTTGCGCCAATCCACCACGGTGGGCACCACTACGAACTGCGCCGTCACCGCGAGGGCGACCAACGCCAGCAGACTCCGCAACCGGCCCAATCGCCGTACCGCCCAGCGAATTCCGAGGCAGATCCCGACCACCAGCGCGACGATGGCCGTCGACCACATCGCCCACTGCACCCAGTACAGGGGACCGACCGGCGAGACATCCATCGCATCCCGCAATCGGTTCTGCCAATGCTGTGCCCACGCCATCGCGACCGCCGTCACCGGAACCGCCGCCACCAGCGCGGGCAACCGCAAACGCTCCCGCACCGCGCCCCGCTCGAACCCCATCCGGCGCACAGCGATTCGGCCGAGCCCGACCACGCCCAGACCGATCAGCACCAGCAGTGCCGTCACAATCCCCTGCGCCGAAGGAGTCCGCGGCAACAGCCCCGGAGCCAGCGACGCCAGCACTCCGAAGACGACCCCGAGCGTCGTTCCTGCCCGTGGCCAGCCGAATCGCCAAGGCGCACGTCCGGTTTCGGATATGGATTCGAGCCGCCCGGACTCACGGACCCGCTCGTCCCGGGAGACCGCATCCGGCCTGCTTCCCGCGTCCGCCCGCGCGGTGGCAAGTGCGCTCAACGCTGCCCCGTCAGCGCCTACTCGACCGTTGCGCCGGGTATCGGTCGTCGCGAGAGTGACGTCGCTCCGCTCGGCTCCGCTTCTCCCGGGTCTGTGGCCGCCGCCGTCGCGTTGGGCCGCCGCCGCGGCGGTGGTTGTCGAATCGGCTACGACCCCTGCGCCACCGGATGTATTCGCCCGCGGTGAATCGGGTCGCGCGGCATTCTCGCTCTCGGGCCGGTCACCCGTTCGCGCCGACTCGGACTGTTCGATGTGTGTGCTCACAGCGTCACCGCCTGCGCCAGGGGCATGCGCGAAGTCGATGCCGAATTGATCGCAGTCGGCAGCGAGCGGCGCGACCTGCGAGCGAAGAAGGTTGCGGTGGCGGCGAATACGGCCGCCAGGAGGCCGAAGGCGCTGTAGCGGACGATCGGGGAGGGCGCGTTATCGGTGGAATCGAACATGGCCTCGTGGACGGGGACGCCGTAGTCCTGGCGGGCGGAGTTCAGGTCCACGAAGGTGGCGGCGACTCCGGCCATGAGCTGGCACTGGGCGCGGGACAGGGCGTCGGCGCGGGTCAGGCAGGATTCGTGCATGCGCTGATCCAGTGCGGCGTCGGCGGTTTGGCGCGCCCAGGGGCCCAGGGGCTGGCCGTGTGCATCGGCGTAGCGGAGCATGTCGTAGCCGAGATCGTGTGCCTTGCAGGCGGTGTCGAACTCGCGGGGGAGCGGGATGGGGGAGGAGCAGTCACCGTTGGGGTTGACCAGCATGCCCGCCTCGATGACCGGGCGGTAGCCGAACTCGGTGACGAAGCCGTCCGCAATGGTGCCCGGATCGGGCTGCGCGGCAGTTGATTCCATGATCCCGACCCGTGCGGCCGCGTTTTCGACGATCACCGGCGCGGTCGCGACGGCTCCCGCCGACGGCGCGAAAGCCACTGCGACGGAGAACAATACGGTTGCCGCCCCCGCGAGCATGCCGACCCGGTGCAGTCGGCTCGCGCCCGGAGCATCAGCGCGTCGTGCATGGGTGCCGGAGCCCGGCAGATCCGCTGCCTCATCGTGGCGGCGCTGTGTGTGATCCGTGGTGGTCGCGATCGGCTCAACGGTGTGATCGGTCGCGAAGCGGCCTGCGCGATGGCCGTTGTCAGCGGTGGAAATGCCTGCGACGGTGGTGCGGCTTGTGCCGGCTGCGGGCTGGGTATCCAGGTCCGGAGTGCCCGGGTGGGACGGGAACGCTCTCATGGCCAAGACGCTAGGAATGCGGGTGACCGGGGGGCTTCACGCTGCGGGGGTGTTCGGTGGTGGGTGAGGTGGGGGAGGGCGGGGTGCGAGTGATACCGGGGTAGGGGGTGCAAGATGAGCCGGGGGTATGAGGTGGAAGGGCCGGGAGTTCTCTACCGTCGAGGGCATGGTCGGTAACTTGGGCAAACGGGTGAATTCGGGGCGAGCTCGGCAGTGGGTCGACATCGTCACGGTGTTCGTCGCGCTGGTCTTCATGGCGGTGGCGTGGCCGACACTGCAGCTCACCCATCAGGTGCCGGCGGCGGCGATGCCGTTCATCGCCGGATTCGCGGCTTTCCCGGTGCTGCTGGTGCGGGTGAATCCGGCGCTGGGCTGGGCGGTCTCGGCCGGATCGGCACTGCTCATCTCACTGGCGGTACCGCATCAGCCGGGCAATACGCTGCCGTTCCAGGTGGTGCACATCCTGTCGCTGTTCGTGCTGGTCTTCGCGGTCGCGGTGCGCGCGCCCATGCAGATCGTCGGCGTGGCCTGGATCGCGACGTCCCTGCTGATGGCCACCACCATGGCCCAGACGGGGGACAGTTTCGCCGAGGCCGGATTCGGCTGGCCCATCGCCATCACCGGGCTGGTGATCTTCGGCCTGCTGGTGCGCTGGGTGGTGGTGTCCCGGCAGCAGCTGCTCAAACAGTCCGAGGAGACCGAGCTCGAGCGCGCCCGCCGCGCGATCCTGGAGGAGAAGGCGCGCATCGCCCGCGATCTGCACGATGTGGTCGCGCACCATATGTCCATGGTGGTGGTGCAGGCGCAGACCGCGCCCTATCGCATCGAAGGGCTCTCCCCGGCCGCCTGCGAGGAATTCGAATCCATCGGTTCGGGAGCGCGCGCCGCGCTCAACGAGATTCGCGGACTGCTGGGCGTGCTGCGCAGTGACGGGCAATTGCCCGAGCACGCACCGCAACCCACCGCCACCGATGTGCTCGCCCTGCTCGAGGGTGCGCGCCGGGCCGGGGTGCCGCTCACCTGGACCATCGACGGGAATCTGGACGCGATCCCGGACACCACCGGTCTCGCGCTGTACCGCATCGCGCAGGAATCGCTGGCCAATGCCTCCCGGCACGCGCCCGGCGCCCCGGTCTGGGTGCGCATCACCACCGCGGCCGCGTTGAATCTGTCCATCGCCAATGATCGCCCGCACAGCGCACCGCATACCGATCACGTCGGCGGCAGCGGTATCGCGGGTATGCAGGCCCGGGCCGTCGCGGTCGGCGGCAATCTCACCGCCGCACCGCGTTCCGACGGTGGCTTCGAGGTGCGGGCGGAGTTGCCGCTGACGCCCGGCGTCGCCACCGTGACCGGAGTGGCGGACCTGCACCCCGCGATCTGATTCGTGCGATTCGCGTCCCTCGCATCACTCGTGCGGGGGACGCGTTCGCGTGTGGAGGGCATCGCCGGGCCTCGCTCGGCGATCCGATTCGCCGGATATCGCGGCGCGTCGGGTGCGAAGTCGATGTGGCTGAGGCTCTCCGGCGCGTGGCGTGGCAAACTCGGTTGGGTGCGTGAGGTGGGACTGTGGCGATAACGGTGTTGATCGCCGATGATCAGGCGATGGTGCGTGCGGGTTTCGGCGCGCTGCTGGCGGCGCAACCCGATATCAGCGTGATCGGGGACGCCCCCGATGGGAAAGCCGCTGTGGCGGAAGCGAAACGGCTGCGCCCGGATGTGGTGCTGATGGATGTGCGCATGCCGGAGATGAATGGGCTCGATGCCGCGCGGGCGATTCTGTCCGCCAATTTCGATCCGCCGGTGCGGGTGCTCATGCTCACCACCTTCGATATCGACGATTACGTGTACGAGGCGCTGGGCATCGGCGCGAGCGGATTCCTGCTCAAGGACGCGCCCGCCGAGGAACTGGTGCGCGCGGTGCGGGTGGTCGCCGCCGGTGACGCGCTATTGGCTCCGACGGTCACCCGCCGGCTCATCGCCGATGTCACCAAGCGCCGCAATCGCCGTGCGCCCGCGCCCGCGCTCGGGGTTTTGACTCCCCGCGAGCGGGAAGTGCTGGAACTGGTCGCGCGCGGGCTGTCCAACGCGGAGATCGCCGAGAATCTGTTCGTGGCCGAGCAGACCGTGAAGACCCATGTCTCCAAGGTTTTCGCCAAACTGAATCTGCGCGATCGCGCGCAGGCGGTGGTACTGGCGTACGAATCCGGCCTGGTCACACCGGGCTGAAATCGGGCCGGTCGGACGGTATTTTGCGCGGTAGGCTCACGGACTCGAACGTCACCGGAAGGGGGTCGTCACAGTGTTGAACAACGGTGACGTATTCGCCGGTTTCACCATCGAGAGGATGCTCGGTCAGGGCGGTATGGGGTCGGTGTTCCTGGCCAGGCATCCGCGGCTGGGGCGGCTCACCGCACTCAAACTGCTGAATCGGGAACTCTTCGCGGACAGGGAGATTCGCGCGCGCTTCGAGCGCGAGGCGGATCTGGTTGCGCAGCTGGATCACCCCAATATCGTCGAGGTGTACGACCGCGGCACCGAGGACGAGCAGCTGTGGATCTCCATGCAGTTCATCGACGGCGTGGACGCGGCCGGGGTGAATGTCACGCAGTTGCCGCCCGAGCGCGCGGTACAGATCATCGAGGGTGTCGCGGACGCACTGGATTACGCGCATGCACGCGGTGTGCTGCATCGGGATGTCAAGCCCGCCAACATCATTCTGGCCCGGGCGGTCGCGGGCCACGGTGAGCGCGTCTTCCTCACCGATTTCGGCATCGCCCGCCTGCGCGAGGATTCCACCCATCTCACCCAGCGCGGCATGTTCACCGCCACCCTGGCCTACGCCTCCCCGGAACAGATGACCGGCGGCCACCTCGATCACACCACCGACCAGTACTCCCTGGCCTGCGCCCTCTACTGGCTCCTCATCGGCGCGGGCCCCTACGACTCCCCGCATCCGGGCGAACTCATCCGCGGCCACCTCCAACTCCTCCCGCCCCCGGTCTCCCTGCGCCGCCCCGGCCTCACCCAGGCCATGGACGCCGTCCTCACCAAGGCCATGGCCAAACGCCCCGCCGACCGCTTCCCCTCCTGCTCCGATTTCGCCAAGGCCGCCCGCCACGCCCTCACCAACACCACCCCCATCCACCCGGGCACTCCGTACACCGTCGCACCCCCGATCTACGGCGCACCCCCCGTCGGCGCTTACCCCGCCCCGCCGGGCTACGCCCCCGCCCCGAACTACCCACCCCAACAGCCCCCGGGCTACCCGCCCGCCCCCCAGCAGGGCCAATCGCCCGGCGCGGCACCCATTGCGCCCCAGCCCTATTCACCGGCCGCGCAGCCGCCGAGCCCGGTACCCGCCGCACCCCAGCCGTATCCCGCACCCCAGCAACCCGGGGCGCAACCGGGACAGGCATACTCTCCCGCTCCGCAGCCGGGTGCGGCACCCGCACAGGCGTATCCGCCCGCCCAGCAGCCGCCCGGCGTGCCGAACTATCAGGTCCCGCAACAGCCCCCGGCCCAGCCCGGCGCGGATCAGGCAGTGCCGCTCGATGATTCGGCGTTCCGCCCCACCGATTCCTTCCCGACGCATCGCCCACCCACGGATTCGCCGTCGCCGGACTCGTCGGCCGAGGATGCGCACGTTGCGGATGCGCTTTCCACCCGTCCGACGGATTCCTACCCGACCCGCCGCGACCCCTCGTCCTCATCCGGTGCGGCTCCCGCGACCTCGGCACCGGCGCAGCACGATTCATCCGAACCATGGACGGTCGAACGGCACCCCGCGGCCGCTGCCCAGCCGGGCGCGCAAGCATCTGATCCGAAGGGCGCGTCCGGCGGTGAGACCGCCCTTGCTCCCGATTCGTCCGGTTCGACGGATGAATCGTCCACCGTCGTGGATTCGACATCCGGTGCTACCTCGCCCGGGGTGGGTTCTGGTGGCGCGGTGCCGAGTAGCGAAGTGGAAGCACCTGATTCGTCACCGGAATCGGTACGCGAGGGCGCGTCGGATTCGGAATCGGAAGCCGACTCGACTACCCCGGGCGCAACCGATGCCGGAACCGCGAAGCCGTCCGGTTCGTCGGGCTATCCCGATGCGGCGCAGCGGAATCCGGAGTCCGGGGCATTCGTGCCCTCGACAGGAGGCGGTGCGACCCCACCGAGCCAGCCCGTGGCGGTATCCGATCCGCCGGATCCCGATCGGGTGTGGGCGCGCCCCGGCACGGCAGCGCCGCCGAGCGAGCCCGCTCAGACCTCGGATCCCGGTGTGGTGTCTCCGGTCGAGCCCGCCCGGAGTCCGGAGCCCACTCGGAGTCCGGAGTCCGGGCCGGTGCCGCCCGCACCGGCCTTCGCTCCGCCCGGATACCCGATGAATTCCGCTCCACCGCAGCAGGTTCCGGATCGGGTCGGCAGATCGCAACTCACCGCCCTGGTGGTGCTGGGGCTGGCGGCGCTGGCACTGCTGCTGATGCTGGCGTTCGTGGTGATTCAGGTGGCCGGGTAGCAGCGCTGCCGTCGTGCCGGGCCGGTTCCACTTGCTACGGGCGGGAATCGGCGCGCGGCGGGGGAGTTGTGGTGCGCCCGGCTCGGGGACGAGTGGGTCCGAAATCAGGGCTCCGGCTCTCGCCGGGCGCTGTTCCAGTCCAGCATTGGGGGGTGCGGGCGGGCAATGGAATTCGCGTGTCGGCGGAAAGTTTGTGAAACCTCCAGGTCGGCATTCATATTGCGTGGGAGCATCGTTCACAGTGACCGAAAACCGCCTTCGCGGGGGAGGACTCGATGTCCGATCATGGTTCTACGCTGCCGCGCCGTCAGTTGGGGCGATACCTGCGCGAGGGGCGGATGCAATGCAATATGACCATTGCCGAAGCCGCTTCGATGATGGAGTGGAGCGAGTCGAAACTACAGCGCCTGGAGACCGGAAACGCGGAAAAGATTCGCGTACTGGACATTCGGGAGTTATGCCGCATATATGACTTCGACGATGAGTTCAGTTCCGCCGTCATGGGTCTGGCCCAGCAGGCCAGTGTCAAGTCCTGGTGGCACGAATACGACGACCTCATTCCCGAGGGCTTCAATGTCTATGTGGGCCTGGAGGCCTCGGCGCGCAGCCTGGTCTCCTATCAACCCGATCTCATCCCCGGACTGCTGCAGACCACCGATTACGCACGCGTCCTGATCAGTGATTACTGGCCGGATGCTGAGGGCGGTGACATCGACCGCAGAGTGCAGTTGAAGATGCGCCGGCAGTCCCTTTTGACCAGAAAACGCAATGCCGCCAGCTTCACCGTAATCGTCCATGAAACGGCATTACGCCGGGTCGTGGGTAGTCCGAGGATCATGTCCGCACAGCTGCGACGCGTCGCGGACATGTCGACACTCCCGACGATCGCTGTGCGTGTACTACCCTTCTCCGCGGGCGTCCCGATCGGCCATACCGTGGGGCCGTTCGTGATTCTGGATTTCGGCCGGGACACAGTAAACCGACCGGTCGAACCCACCGTGGTGTACCTGGAGAACTTTCTCGGCGACCTCTATCTGGAAAAGCAGGCCGCGGTCGAAAAGTATCGCCAGGCATACCAGGCTCTCCAGTACTCGGCGCTGGATGAGGCCAGTAGTAGGGATCTGTTGCGCAAGGCAGCGAAGGAGTACGGAACGTGAGTGACGAACCGTCCGGCAACAGGTGGTTCAAGAGCGCCCGCAGCACCGGGGCGAAGGAGTGCGTGGAGATCGCATTCCTGGAAACAGGTGTGGGAGTTAGGGATAGCAAGAATCCGGCCGGGCCCGAATTGCTATTCGGGCCCGCCGAATGGGACAGATTCACCGCCGCACTGCGGCAGGGGCGTTTCGAGGTGTAACGGGATCAGCCGAAGAAAGCGGCGGCTTCCCGATAGCGTTCCTGCGGAACGAGTTTGAGCTGTTTGGTCGCCTCGGACAGTGGCACCAGTTCGATTTCGGTGCCGTGCGCCGCGACCATCTGCCCGAATTGACCGGCGTGCACGGCTTCTGCCGCATGCACGCCGAAGCGAGTGGCCAGCACCCGGTCGTACGGGGTGGGCGTACCACCGCGCTGCACATGCCCCAGCACGGTCACCCGCACCTCTTTGCCGATGCGCCGTTCGATCTCCGGTGCGAGCTGCTGCGCCACACCGGTGAAGCGCACATGCCCGAATTCGTCGATGCCGCCGTCGCGCAGCGCCATGGATTTCGGATCCGGATGCGCCCCTTCGGCGACCACGCAGATGAAGTGCGAATCCCCGCGCTGGAAGCGCCGTTTCACCATGGCGCAGACCTCGTCCACATCGAACGGCACCTCGGGCACCAGGGTCAGATGCGCCCCGGAGGCGATACCGGAGTTGATGGCGATCCAGCCCGCGTGCCGTCCCATCACCTCGACGAGCATGACGCGCTGATGCGATTCGGCGGTGGTGTGCAGCCGGTCGATGGCCTCGGTGGCGATGGCGATGGCGGTGTCGTGCCCGAATGTGGTGTCGGTGCAGTCGATATCGTTGTCGATGGTCTTGGGGACGCCGACCACCGGGACGCCTTCGTCGGCGAGCCAGCTGGCAGCGGTCAGGGTGCCCTCGCCGCCGATCGGGATGAGGGCGTCGATTCCGTTGTCGTCCAGGGTCTGTTTGATGCGTGGCAGTCCGGCGCGCAGTACGTCCGGATTGGTGCGGGCGGTGCCGAGGATGGTGCCGCCCTTGGTGAGCAGCCGGTCGGTGCGGTCATTGTTCAGAATCTGGATCTTGCGATCCTCGAGTAGCCCGCGCCACCCGTCCTGGAACCCGACGATCGCGTCGCCCCAGCGGCCGTTCGCGGTGCGAACGACAGCTCGGATCACCGCGTTCAGTCCAGGGCAGTCTCCGCCTCCGGTCAAGACTCCGATGCGCATGGCGTCTATCTTGCCCCGAGTCGGGGTCGCGGTGGGGCGCGCCCCCGTGAACCGCTGGTTAAGAGGCCCTCAGCGCCCGCGCAGAGTTCAGCACTTACCGCCGCGTAACTCGCTCAGATGCGAATCGATCAGCCCGGCGATCTTGGTGAGCATGGCGGTGCCGTCATCGAAGGACCCCGAAGCAGGCTGCGCGGCAATCGCGATGGCCACCTGCCCGCCGCTGACCGGAATCAGCCCGAACTGCCGGACCAGATAGTCACCGCTGGTATCGGGCCCCCAGCCGCCCTTGAACTGCGCTCCGCTGAGCGTGCCGAGCCCCCAGCGCTGCCCGGAGCTGATCTTGCCCATCAACGAGGTGACCGAATCCGATTGCGGCAGACAGGGCAGATGCGCGGCGAAGGTGAGCTGATCGGCGATGGCCCATTCGGCCTGCCCGAAAGCCGAGTAATCCGAACGGGAACGGTTCGCGGGCACCTTGGTGGTGTTGTCGCCGCCCTCGCGCAGCACATCCTGCACCGCCTGCGCGGCGACCTCCGGTGTGCCCAGCGACTGCCACAGCATATCCGCGGCGGCATTGTCGGAGTTGGTGATCGCATTGCTGGCGGCCCCGGTATAGCCCGGATTCGCGCGCAGCGCGGCGAGGGTGAGCGGCACCTTGATCGAGGACCAGGCGGGCCCGACGGTCCAATCACCGAGTGTCATGGCCCGATCGCTGTTCACCGGCAGAATCGCCAGCGCCACTTTGCCATTGAGGCTCTGGCGTAGCTCATTCTCGAAATCCCAGGCCAGCGTGCCCGGCATGGCCGCCACCAGCGTGGACGGGAGTGAGCCGGGCGCCTTGGTCGCGGCGGTGGTCGCGGTGGGGACGATCGCGGGCTTGCTGGAGCATCCGGCGGTCACCAGCAGGACTGCCGCGCAACAGCTCACGATCGCGGCCAAGCGTCCGCGCGGCGAATATGGTGCGTCCACCCGGGTTACCTCCATCATCTCCGGCGAGTCCCTGTTTCCTAGCGGACTCACCGGTATGCGTCAATCTCGAGGATGCTCTCTCAACCTCGAGAATTGCGGTGCCGCCCGGGGCTTTCCGTCAATGTGAGCAGAGCCCGCCGTGTAGGTCGGGCAGGTGATCGCCGAGCAGCAGCGCCATCTTGTCCATCATGTCGGTGGCATCCTCGAAGCTGCCGGACGTGGGTTCGGCGGCGAGCGCGACGGCGATCGGACCGGCCAGCGTCGGGATCAAACCGAACTGGCGCACCGTGTAATTGCCGGTGTCGTCATCGGGGCCCCAGCCGCCCTTGAACTCCGCGCCGATCAAGCGGCCCAGACCCCAGCTCTGGCTCGGGGTGATCTCACTCATCAGTGAGACAACCGAATTCGCGCGCGGCAGGCACGGCAGCTTGGAGGCGAACTTCACCTGATCGGTGAGCGACCAGTCCGTCGCGCCGAAGGCGAGCAGATCATCCGAGCCCAGGGTGGCCAGGCGGGTATGGCGCGCGGCCACATCGGTGGTGGCGTCGCCCGCCTCGCGCAGGATCGACTCGACCGCGGCCGCTGCCTGCGAGCCGGTGCCCAGCGAGGTCCAAAGCGTTTGCGCCGCATCGTTATCGGAGAAGGTGATGGCCGCTTCGGCCAGCTCCCGCAATCCGGTCGGATCCTGGCGCATGGCGGCCAGCGCCAGCGGCACCTTGATGGTGGACCAGGCGATGCCGGTGGTCCAGTTGCCCAGCACCGTCATATCGCCGCCGCCGACCGGCATCACCGCGAGTCCGACGCGACCGTCCAGCGCGGACTGCAGATCCGCGAAATCCGCTGCGAACGTAATCGATTTCGGCAGCCCGAACATATCCGGGAAGTTCGGCGCGATCATCGACAAGCCGGGCGTCTCGGTCGTCTCCAAAGCGGGCGGGACCTCCGCGGAGCCCGTGGCCGGCGCATCCGCCGAACTCACGTGCATCGCGCACGCCGATACCGCCAGCAGTGTCGCAAAAGAGAAACATCGAGCAATGGCCTTGCGACAGGCCGGTACCGGATCAGTAGACATACACCACCGCGTTCTCACCACCGATGCAGGTGACCAATTTCCCTGTCGCCGTGCAGTTCATCGTGTACGCCCGATTTGTTACCGGGCTGACAACCACCACACTACTTGTTGTACCCGGTCGTCCTGTAGTCGCGTCGGCATACGCCCGGCGTACTTCCTCCGCGAAAGGGCAACTGGTAACGGTGGATCCGGTCGCGGACCCGGTGTAGCCATTGAGTACCGGGTACGACAGCTGGCACGGCGACGCGCCCGCGGGCAGCTGCACCGGGGCCGTCGAGGTGGTGCTCGGCGCGGTCGAAGTGCGGGGCTGCGACGTCGGCGCGGTATAGCTCGGATTGCCCTGTGCCACGGTCACACTCGGTGCTTCGTTGCCGGAGCGATCCAGGACTTGCCAGCCCACCGCACCGGCGATCGCGGCGATCGCGACCACCAGTACGCCGATCGAGATCGGCACCGCCATCGATTTGCGACCCGAGCGCTTGTACGGGCGCGGCGGCGGTGGCGTATCCACGCGCGGATGGTCCGAGGTCGGGTAGAGCGACGGATCGGGCGTTGGCGCATATGGGAAGTCCTGCTCCCGCTGCGCATGCCCCCACGCCTGCTGACGGCTGTGTTCGGCCGCGCCCTGCGGTAGCGGGCTGTAGTGGAAATCGCTGACCCGCACCACGGTCGGATCGGTCGGCACGATCACCGGCAGGTCCGAGGTGCCCGGGCCCTCGGCCGGATCGGGCGCGGGGAAGGCTCCGGTGACGTAGGCGAACGCACCCGTATTCGGTTGCACCACAGTCGGATCCGAATTGCGGATGGGCAGCACGGTGGTGGGCTGGCTGGGCTGTTGACCGCGCTGGGCCGGTGCCGGGAACGGCGGCACCCCGGTCGCCGGCGCGCCGTGCGGCAGACCACCGGTCGCGGGCGCGCCGGGCGTACCCGGCGTCAGCGCACCGGGCATGGCTCCGGGAGGTCCGCTCGGCAGGGTGCCGGGGGCCGCGGGCGGCACCGTGCGACCCGGCTGCAGATACTCGGTCGGCGCGGCGTCGACCGCACCGCCCGCGAGGGCAGTCCGTGCGGCCCTGGCGAATTCGCCCGCGGTCAGGAAACGGCTATTGGGATCCTTGGCCAGCGCCCGCGCCACCACCGCGTCCAGGGCGGCCGGAATTCCGGCGCGCTGCAGACTCGGCCGCGGCGCGGGATCGGACAGGTGCGCCCGAATCAGGACGCTCATATTCTGCGCGGCGAACGGTTTATTGCCCGTGAGGCATTCGTGCAGTACACATCCCAGCGAGTAGAGATCCGCGCGCCCGGTGACCGGACCGGAATCGTCGAAGCGCTCGGGAGCCATGTACGCGTACGACCCGACGGCGGTGCCCGCCACGGTGATGGTGGTATCGCCCTCGGCGCGCGCGATGCCGAAATCCGCGAGATATGCGAAATCCGCATCAGTCACAAGGATATTGGCGGGTTTCACGTCCCGGTGAACGAGACCCGAGTAGTGCGCGGCGTCCAGCGCCGCGGCGATCTGCTCGATGATGCCGACCGCGCGCATCGGCGACATCGGTCCCTGGGACTCCAGCAGACTGCGCAGATCCTGCCCGCGCACCAGCCGCATATCGATGTACAGCTGCCCGTCGATCTCACCCCAGTCGTGGATCGGGATGATGTGCGGTTCGGCCAGGCGCGCCGCCGCCTGCGATTCGCGGCGGAAACGTTCCTGGTAGGCCGGGTCTTTCGCGAGTTCCTCGGGTAGCAGTTTGAGCGCTACCACCCGATCCTTGGAGGTGTCGTAGGCCTCGTAGACCTCACCCATACCGCCCCTGCCCAGCAGCGAGCGCAACTCGTACGGCCCGAACCTGCCGCCGGCCCGCGATGGCGGTGCATCCACCCCGTCAAACCTCCAACCTCATCAGGCACGATGCGAGAAGTCGCTCGCACCTCACCCCTCGAGGTTGGATTCTCCCGGTGCGACTACGCCATGGTCAAACGCGAACACGATAGCCGCGGCGCGATCACGTAACCCGAGCTTCCCGAAAATGTGTCCCACGTGGCTTTTCACCGTAACTTCGGAGATGCCGAGCGCGCTTGCGATCTCGGAGTTCAGGCGGCCTTTCGCGATGAGTTCGAGCACTTCGAGTTCGCGCACGGTGAGTTCGGACAGGCGGCTGCCCGCCGGCGCGGGTGTTGGACGTGCCGACCGGTATGCGGTGAGCACCCGCGGGGTCACCGATGGATCGAGCCACGAACCGCCCGCGGCGACCGTGCGCACGGCGCGGATCAAATCCTCGGCGGGGGAGTCCTTGAGCAGGAATCCGGCCGCGCCCGCGCGTAATGCCCCCGATAGCAATTGATCATCATCGAAGGTGGTCAGCACCAGTACCGGCGGCGCGTCCGCGCGCGTGCGCAGGGTGCGGGTGGCCTCGATGCCGCCGATGCGCTTCATCCGCAGATCCATCAGCACCACATCCGGATTGTGCTGCGCGACCGCGGCGGGCACCTCGTCACCGTCGGCGCATTCGCTCACCGCGAAACCGTCACGGCGGCGCAGGATTCGGCGCAGGCCGCCGCGCACCAGCTCCTGATCGTCGACCACGAGCACCCCGACGAGGTGTTCATCCGGCTGCGATGTCACGCGCACTCTCCTGAATTTCCTTGGCCACCATGGGATTCGGTCGGTCGTGCAGTTTGCGCGCCATTGATTGCAGGGCTCCGCGCAGGGAATCCTCGGCGCTGACCGCCATGCACGCCAATTGGCTCGACATCGGTATCTGGGCGTACACCCGCCAGCCGTCGCCCACCGGCCCGGCGGTGAGGGTGCCGCCGAGCAGTGAAATGCGCTGGCGCATACCGGATATGCCCATACCCCGGCCGGGGCGCACGGCCGCGCCGGTGGGCAGGGTATTGACCACTTCCACCTTGATATCCCTGCTGCACAGCATGATTCGCAGCCGTGCCGCCGCGCCGGGGGCGTGCTTGGCGATATTCGCCAGCGATTCCTGACTGATCCGGTACAGCGCCAGGCCGACACCGGCCGAGATATTCGACGGATCGCCGTCCAGGGAGTACTCCACCGGCATACCCGCCCGCACGAAATCCGCCACCAGATCCGGGACGTCTTCCAGGCCCGGCTCCGGGGTCTGCGAGGCGGGGCGCTGATCCAGCAGTCCCACCGTGCGGCGAATATCGGCCATGGCCTGACGGCCCAGCCGCTCGGCGTCGGTGAGCGCCTCCACCGCGTCGTCCACATCGCGATCGGTTTGCAGTGCGTGCCGTGCGGCGGTGACGTGCAGCAGTGTGATGCTCAGTGAATGCGCGATCACATCGTGCACCTCGCGGGCGATGCGGCGGCGCTCCTCATCGGCGGCCTGGGTCGCCCGGATCTCCTGGTAGTCGCGTTCCTGATAGAGGTAGCGGCGCTGATAGTTGAGCATCTGGCCGGTCATCCAGCCGCAGGTCACCGCGAAGAACCAGATCGGCATGCCGATATCGAGGTGCCCGATGGAGGAGAAGAACATCAGCTCCGCGACCATGGCCAGCGCCAGCGGGATGCTCGCGATCATCGGGGCCAGCGCCGCGATCTCCCCGGCGGCCGCTATCAGAACGAAAGGTGCGGAATCGGTCGGCACCGGCTGGGACAGGAACACCGCCTCGGAGGACATGGTCAGGCCCGCGATCAACAGCGGTTTCGGCACCAGCCCGAAGAACGCGTACAGCGGACCGGTGCTGTAACTCAGCAACAGGGCCACGATCGGCAGCAGACTCGGCCAATAGCCCTGGTGATAGCGCTGGAAGACGGCCAGGCCCGCGACCGCGAACAGCACGATATCGATGAGCGCGACGATATTGGCCGGATAGCCGAACTGCTCGGCATTGCGCTGGAACTCGGTCACCGGATGTCGCGCGAACTCCCGAATCCGGTGCCCGCTGTCCCGCACCCAGGCCTGAAAATCCCGCAGCGCACGCCCGATCGCGTTGGGGGTGGCGTCGGTCACGTTCATTCTGCAAGGCTAATGGCCGAATCTGACGGCGTACATCGTTCGCGGGCAGGGGCCGTGCTCCTACCGGGGTAGGAGGTCAAGTCGCTGCCGCGGCACGAAGACAGCTCGGGTTCGCCTCCGTAGCGTTCTCGGTCATACCGGTCCGCCGCCGATCCGGCCGGGCCGTGACGGGAGCACCTTCGAAGAAAGGTTGGGGGCCATGACCTGGGCAGATCAACACGCTCGCACCGACATCCTGCACACCATCCTGGACCGCGCCGCGCGAAATCCCGCAGATGCCAGGCTATTCGACGATATTCCCGAACTCGACCGGTTGTTCGGCGGTCGCGAGGGAGTATTGCTCGCACTGCGGCATCGCTGGGAGAACCATCTCTCGGTGAAACTGGATCACGCACTGGCGGAAGGCAAGTCGGCGGTCGAGATCTTCCTCGAGCTCTCCGCCGAACAACCCGCCCTGCGCGCCGTCCTGGACGCCTACGACACCGACCAGCTCTACCAGCGCCCGCGGACGCGGGCGATGGCACGCTGAGCCCCCCACGGGCTCGACGCACTACCGCACGCTGATCTACGAGGGGACGCACCATGCTGGAATTGACCGACGTGACAAAGGAATACCGGGTGGGCGGGCAAACCGTGCGCGCGCTGGACGGCATCAGCCTGCGCATCGAACCGGGGGAGTTCACCGCCATCATCGGTCCGTCCGGATCGGGCAAATCCACGCTGCTGCATCTGCTCGGTGCGCTCGACTCACCCGATACCGGATCGATTCGATTCCGGGACAAGGAGATCGGCGATCTGGACGACGATCGGCAATCGGAATTCCGGCGACATCAGGTCGGCTTCATCTTCCAGTTCTTCAACCTGCTGCCCACGCTCTCGGCCTGGGAGAACGTCGCCATCCCGAAACTGCTGGACGGCACCGGATTACGCAAGGCCAAGCCGCGCGCGCTGGAACTGCTCGATATGGTCGGGCTCGGCGAACGCGCCGAGCACCGGCCCGCCGAACTCTCCGGCGGTCAGATGCAGCGCGTCGCGGTGGCCCGCGCCCTGATCATGGATCCGCCGCTGATCCTGGCCGATGAGCCCACCGGCAACCTGGACTCCAAGACCGGCGCGGCGATCCTGCAGCTGCTCGGTGACATCACCCGCGAGGGCAACTCGGTGGTGATGGTGACCCACGATATGGGCGCGGTGCGGTACTGCGACCGGGTCATCACCCTGCGCGACGGGCTGATCGGCTCCACCGAACTGGTGGAACGCACCGATGACGGTGAGGTGCGCACCGTCCCGGTCACCACCGCACCGGCCGCCGACGCCGATGACGCCGGGGTGGTGCGCGCATGATCCAGGCGATCTGGGATCGGCTGCGGCTGTTCAATATCGGCGAACTCCTCGCCCACCGCGGCCGCACCACCATGTCCATGGTGGTGATGGGAGTCTCTGCCGGACTGCTGGTTTCGGTCTTCAGCATCTCCGGATCCATCACCGGATCGGTGGACAAACTCACCCACAGCCTGGGCGGCAATGCCGCGCTCGAGATCAGCGGCGTCACCGACGCCGGATTCGATCAGGCGCTGCTGCAACAGATTCGGGGCACCGCCGGGGTGGGGACGGCGGTGCCCATGCTGCGCGAATCCGTCGGCGCGGGCGCGAGCCGGGCGCTGCTGATCGGCGCGGATGCCAGCGTGTCCGAACTCGGCAGTGATCTGGGCGGGCCGCTGAAAGACCAGGCGAGCAAGCTGCTGACCGTCTCCAACGGCGTGCTCATCGGCTCCGCCATGGGGCATAAGGAAGGCGATCGCATCCAGCTCGGCGCGCTCACCGCCACCGTGGCCGGGGTGCTGGACGAGTCGACGTCCAAGAAAATCAATGACGGGCATATCGTCATCGCGCTGCTGCCGGTCGCGCAGAAGATCACCGATCGCGCCGGGCGACTGGATTCGGTGCAGATCATTCCCGCGGCGAATACCGATGTGGATCAACTGCGTTCGGCGCTCACCCAGGTCGTCGCCGGTCGCGCCGTGGTTGCGGATCCGGATCTGCGCACCGCCCAGGCGGGCGGATCGGTACAGCTGGTGCGGTATTCGACGCTGGCCTCCTCGGCATCGGCGCTCATCGTGTCCGCGTTCCTGATCTACAACGCCATGAGTATGGCTGTGGCGCAACGGCGTCCGACGCTGTCGCTGCTGCGGGCCATCGGCGGCAAGCGCGGGCCCATGGTGCTCGGGCTGCTGGTCGAGGCCGCCATTCTCGGACTGTTCGGCGGGATCACCGGTTCGATCATCGGCATCTTCATGGGTCGCGCGGCCATCGACAAACTGCCCGCGGCCATCGTGCAATCGGTCGAGGCGCGTACCGAATACGTGGTGCCCGGCTATGCCATTCCGGTCGCCATAGCCGCCTGTGTGCTCGCTAGTGTGGCGGCCGCCGCCATCGCGGCGCGGCAGGTCTACAAGGTCGCGCCCATCGAGGCGCTCGCACCGGTCGGCACCTCCACGGCGGACACCGTGAATCCGATCATGAAATACGGTGCGCTGGTATTGGGCGCGATCATGGTGGGCGGCGCGGTCGTCATCGCGAACGCCGATATCGGGCGCTACTCGCTGGCCGCGATCTCACTGGCGATCACCGGCGCGGTGGTGCTCTGCTTCGCCGCGACCGGGCCGATCGTGCGCGTGATCGCCTCGGTGGCAAGGCTGTTCGGTGCGCCCGGGGCATTGGGGGCGACCACCCTGGAACGATCGCCGCGCCGGGTGTGGGCCACCGCCATGACCGTCATGATCGGTGTCTGCGCCACCGTCGCCATGGGCAATGCCTCGCGCAATATGGTCGACGCGGCCGCCGCCACCTTCGAAAGTCTCGGGCGCACCGATATTTTCGTCAGCGCCACCGCCATGGAGCAGTTTCCCACCGGGCCGATTCTGCCCGCGGATCTCAAGGACAAGATTCGCGCCATTCCGGGGGTCGGCGAGAGTGGTTCCGCGCAAATGGCTTTCGCCACGCTCGGGCGCGGGCGCGTGATGCTCCAGGGTTATGAGGGCGGGGTGGCGCGCAGTTCCGCGCTGGACGGGACCTCCGAACGCGATCTGGCTCGCATGGCGGCGGGTGAGGGCGTGGTCATCTCCCGTGATGTGGCGCGCTCGCTGGACGTGCACGAGGGGTCCGGGCTCGATCTGCCGACACCCACCGGTATCCACCACGTCACGGTGTTGCGGATCGTGCCGTACTTCTCGGCGATCGCCGGAATCGTGGTGCTGGACTTGAACATTCTGCGGCAGTGGTATCAGCGGCCGGGGGAGACGATCATCGGGGTCGACTTCGCTCCCGGTGCGGACCATGCCGCGGTGTTGAATGCCATCCGGGCCGTCGTCCCCGCCGATTTCCACGTGGCCACCGGTAGCTCGGCGGTGGACGCCATCGCCAGCAGTGTGCGCCAGGGCTCGTCCATCAGTGCCGCGATTCTTTGGATAGTCGTGCTGGTGGCCACGGTCGCGCTGCTCAACACCCTGATGCTCTCGGTGCTGGAGCGGCGGCGCGAATTGGGTGTGCTGCGCGCCATGGGGACCAGTCGCAGATTCCTGCTGCGCACGGTTCTCACCGAAGCGGTCGGCATCGGTGTGACCGGTGCCGCACTGGGTCTGGCGGTCGGGTCGGCCGTGCATTACCTGGCGACGGTGGCGCTGAGCCGGGCCATCTCCATCGACATCCACTACCAGCCCAGCATTCTGCTCGTGATCTACGCGGTCATCGCCCTGATCCTGGCGCTGCTCGGGTCCATCCCACCCGCGTTGCGCGCGGCCCGCCTGCCCATCGTCGAGGCGCTCGCCGTCGACTGAATAGGATGGACGCCATGAGCGCAGCCACGGTCGACTTGATGGACTACACCGACGTCATCAGCCGGTACGAGCCGGTGCTGGGTATGGAGGTGCATGTCGAGCTGGGGACCGCGACGAAGATGTTCTGCGGCTGCCCCACCGAATTCGGCGCGGAACCCAATACCCAGGTGTGCCCGGTGTGTTTGGGCCTGCCGGGCTCCCTGCCGGTGGTGAACGAGAAGGCCGTCGAGTCGGCCATTCGGATCGGGCTGGCGTTGAACTGCTCGATCACCCCGTGGGGTCGGTTCGCGCGCAAGAACTACTTCTACCCGGATCAGCCGAAGAACTACCAGATCAGCCAGTACGACGAGCCCATCGCGACCAATGGCTACCTCGATGTGATCCTCGATGACGGCGAAGTGTTCCGGGTCGAGATCGAGCGCGCGCATATGGAAGAGGACACCGGTAAGTCCACTCACATGGGTGGCGCGACCGGTCGCATCCACGGGGCCTCGCATTCGCTGCTGGACTACAACCGCGCGGGCGTACCGCTCATCGAGATCGTCACCAAGACCATCGAGGGTGCGGGCGAGCGCGCCCCCGAGGTGGCCCGCGCCTACGTGACCGCGCTGCGCGAGGTGCTCAAATCCCTCGACGTCTCCGATGTGAAGATGGAGCAGGGCTCGCTGCGCTGCGACGCCAACGTCTCCCTGATGCCCAAGGGCGCCAAGGAATTCGGCACCCGCACCGAAACCAAGAACGTGAACTCGCTCAAGAGCGTCGAGGTCGCGGTCCGCTTCGAAATGCGCCGCCAGGCAGCGGTATTGGCCTCCGGCGGCTCGATCACCATGGAAACCAGGCACTTCCACGAAGCCGACGGCACCACCTCCTCGGGACGCCCCAAGGAATCCGCCGAGGACTACCGCTACTTCCCCGAGCCGGACCTCGAGCCCGTCGCACCGGACGCCGCCTGGGTCGAGCAGCTGCGCGGCACCATCCCCGAGTACCCGTGGCTGCGCCGCGCCCGCATCCAGTCCGACTGGGCCCTGTCCGACGAGGTCTTCCGCGACCTGGTCAACGCCGGCGCCCTGGACCTCATCATCGCCACCGTCGACGCCGGCGCCTCGGTGGACGCCGCCCGCTCCTGGTGGGTCGCCTACCTCACCGAAAAGGCCAAGGAGCGCGAGGTAGCCCTCGAAGACCTCCCCATCACCCCCAAGCAGGTCGCCGAGGTCGCGGGCCTGGTCGAAGCCAAAACCATCAACAACAAGGTAGCCAAGCAGGTAGTCGACTTCGTCCTCGCCGGCGAAGGCGAACCCGCCGCCCTCGTCGAATCCAAGGGCCTCGGCATGGTCAGCGACGACTCCGCCCTCCAAGCCGAAGTAGACAAGGCCCTCGAAGCCAACCCCGCCATCGCCGACAAGATCCGCTCCGGCAAAATCCAAGCGGCGGGCAAGGTAGTAGGCGACGTCATGAAAGCCACCCGAGGCCAAGCCGACGCCGCCCGAGTCCGCGAACTCGTCCTCGCCGCCTGCGGCGTCACGGAATAAACACCGCAACACAAATGGCGCACGGCAATCCTGCCGTGCGCCATTGTTTTTCGCGGGTCGCGGTGCTGTTCGCTCGAACAGGCGAGTGTGCGCACCCGGAGATGCGCACACCGTCGAGGGTCTAGTCCGGTCCGGAGCCCTGGCCGTTGGAGGGGGGTGGGATTCGGACTACGCGGTCGTCGTATTGGTTGGGTTGGCCGTCGGTTTTGTTGACGGTTGAGGACCAGATGTTGCCGTCGCCGCCTATGGCTGCGCCGTCGAGGCGGCCGTATTTGTCTTGGGCGAAGAGGGAGGGGGCGGCGGTTACGGCGTGGGTGTCTTTGTCGGCCTTGGCTATTGCCATGGCTTTTTGGTTGGTCAGGGCTATGGCTACGCCGTCGGTGGCGGCGGCGCAGTTGGCTACGCCGGGGTGGTCGGGCCAGCTCCAGGCTTTGACCGCGGTGCCGTCGGGGCCGATGCGCTGGAGGCGGTCTTCGGTGGCGGTGCGGTCGGTGACCCAGATGGAGTCCTGGTGGTCCGAGCAGACGCCGCCGGCTACGCCGATGCCGGACAGGACCACATCGGCGGTTGCGCCGGGGGCGGGGGAGTTGACGCTCAGCAGCTTTCCGGCCATGGAGCCGTTGTCGTTGGCGGCGTTCGGGTTTCCGGTGTCGCCGGTGAGGACCAGCATGCGGTCGGAGGTGTGGAATTCGAGGGAGCCGCGATTGCCGGTGGGGCCCTTCGGGATTCCGGTGAGGATGGGCTTGGGGACGCCGCCGTCGGTGGAGATGCGGACCACGCGGTTATCGGCGCCGGTGGTGATGTAGGCGTAGATGAGGCCGTCTTCGGAATAGCTGGGGGACAGGGCGAGTGCGGTCAGGCCGCCGTCGCCGGAGGAGTCCACATCGAGCTTCGCCACCTCGATCGGCGCGGGCGGCATGCCCTCATCGGTGGCGACCACCTTCAGGATGCGGCCCGTGGTGCGCTCACCCACCAGCGCACTCGCACCGTCCGGCAGCGTCACCAGACCGCCCGTGGTGTCCAGGCACGACACCACCACCAGCGGATCGGGATCCACGCACGGCGCGGCCGGCCGCTTGGCCGTACTGCTCGGCGGATTCGGCTTGCTGGTGCCCTGCTCCGCATCCTGCCAGTTCGGCTCGGTGGTGAACGGGGTGGAGGCGCGATCATCGAACCGGGCGCACCCGGAGAACACCAGGGTGCCCGCCAGTACGCCCACCACGATTCTCCGTGCGCCCACCCCGAACCGGCCCGCGGCAACCAAACTCATGGTTGAGACGTTACGGAAAACCCGGCGCGAATGCGCGAACGGGGTGGCCTCGGTTATGGCCGACATCGGAACTGGACAGTGGACACGCCCACCGACAGCCGTGTGCGGAGCCCGGTTGCCTAATAGTCTGGCCGCGTGACCGAGAAGCCGACCGAGCCCGCTGCCGACGCGCTGGGCAGTGCCGCGCCCGAAACACCGAGGCCGGTGGGTGAACCGGTCCGCAGCCCCTTCGATTCGCCCACCGAGCAGTTCTCCACCGCCACGGTGAAATCCGACCTCGACACGGTCGCGACGGCGAAGACGGATCCGAGCATCGCCCCGACCGTCAAAGCGGACCTGCGCAAGGAACCGCCGCGCACCGATGAGGAATTGGGCCTGGACCCAGAAGTCCCGCTGTACGCGGAGATGAAGGAGGCGATCACCGGCGCGAACACCGCCGTGCCCGCCGCCGACTCCGCACCCACCTACGCCTTCGCGAGCATCCCGCCCGCCCCGAACGGCGGCACCGAACCCACCACCCGCATCCGCCGTCGCGGTGACGAACGCCGCGGCACCCTGGACCTCGGTCTGCTACTGCTGCGCCTGGTGGTCGGCGGCACCTTCGTCTACCACGGCCTGCAGAAGGCGGCGGGCTGGTTCAACGGACCCGGCTACGACGGCATCCGCACCGCCATGGAGAACGGCGGCTGGAAGCACGTCGATATCGCCGCCCCCATGCTCATCGCGGGCGAACTCGGCGGCGGCATCCTGGTGGCGCTGGGCCTGGCGACCCCGCTGGCCGCGGGCGCGGTGCTCGCGGTGATTATCGACGCCTGGCTGTGGAAGCAGGGCATGGCCCCGGGCTTCCAGTACAAGGCCGAAAAGGTCTCGGTGGAAATCGAATCCATCCTCGCCGGAGCCGCGGCGGCCATCATCCTCACCGGTCCGGGCCGGCTCTCGCTCGATCGCGGTCGCGGCTGGGCCACCCGCCCGTTCCTCGGCTCGCTGGCCGCGCTCATCGCCGCCATCGCCGCCGCGATCCTCACCTATATCTATCTGCACGGCGGCAACCCGCTCGAGGGCGTCGGCCCCTTCTGATCTCGAAACACCGAAACAGCAAGCGGCCCGGGCAATCCCATCGGATTGCCCGGGCCGTTCGCTATGCGCGGACCACTACCACTGCGTGGCGTTGAAGCGTTCCCATTCTTCGAAAGTCTCCTGGTGCAGGCGCATCACCTGAGTGGACTTATCGTCGATCTGGTCGTTCAACATCGCCCGGTGGGCCGCGATGTTCGCGGCCTCCGCCGGGCTCGCCATGAACTCCTGGTTGGCGAGTTCACGGGACTGGGCGTTCAGCTCATCGGCCTCGGCGAGGAGTGTCTTCGCCTGGGCGTTGCGGGCATCGCAACGCTCCAGCATCGAGGAGTACGCGGCCAGCATCGTGTCGGCTTTGCCGACGTATTCGATTGTCATTCCTGCTCTTTCTTACGGCACCCGCCGCACAGCGCCCTTGTCTGCCGAGGTCGCCAGCGCGGCGTATGCCCGCAACGCGGTGGTGACCGGGCGCTCGCGATTCACGGGCTGCCAAGGCCGTTCGGACGCTTCCATTTTCACGCGTCGCTCGGCGAGAACTTCATCGGGTACCAGCAATTCGAGGGCACGCGTGTGCACATCGATGTGAATCCGGTCGCCGTTCTCGATCAGGCCGATGGCGCCGCCGCTGGCCGCCTCGGGCGAGACATGGCCGATGGACAGGCCCGATGTGCCGCCGGAGAACCGGCCGTCGGTGATGAGCGCGCACACCTTGCCCAGGCCAAGGCCCTTGAGGAATGAGGTGGGATGCAGCATCTCCTGCATACCCGGCCCGCCCGCGGGACCCTCGTAGCGCACCACGACGACATCGCCGGGCTTGATCTCCTTGTTCAGGATCTTGGAGACCGCGTCCTCCTGGGATTCGACGACCACGGCCGGACCCTCGAAGGTGAACAGATCCTCATCGATACCGGCGGTCTTGAGGATCGCGCCGTCGGGCGCGATATTGCCGCGCAGCACGCACAACCCGCCCTCGACGGTGTAGGCGTGCGCGAGATCGCGAATGCAGCCGCCCTCGGCATCGGTATCCAGCGAGGACCAGCGGTTGTCGGTGGAGAACGGCACGACGGTGCGCACGCCACCCGGCGCGGCGTGGAACAGCTCGACCGCTTCCTCGGATGCCTTGCCGGAGCGGATATCCCAGGTGTCCAGCCATTCGTCGAACGACTTGGTGTGCACCGTGGACACCTCGGTCTCCAGCAGGCCCGCGCGGCGCAGCTCACCCAGGATGGCGGGAATGCCACCGGCGCGGTGCACATCCTCCATGTGGTAATCCGAGTTCGGCGACACCTTGGACAGGCAGGGCACCCGGCGCGAGATCTCGTCGATGGTCTGCAGATCGAAGTCGATCTCACCCTCCTGCGCCGCCGCGAGAGTGTGCAGCACGGTATTGGTGGAACCGCCCATCGCCACATCGAGGGCCATTGCGTTGTGGAAAGCCTTGACGTTGGCCACATTTCGCGGCAGCACCGACTCGTCGTCATCGCGGTACCAGCGGTTGGCGATATCGACGATGACCCGACCGGCCTTCTGGAACAGCGCGCGGCGAGCCGAATGCGTGGCGAGGGTGGAACCGTTGCCGGGCAACGAGAGTCCCAGCGCTTCGGTGAGGCAGTTCATCGAGTTGGCGGTGAACATGCCGGAGCAGGAACCGCAGGTCGGGCACGCCGACCGCTCGACCTCGGACAGCCCGTCATCGGTGACATTGGGGGAGGCGCTGGCGGAGATGGCGGTGATGAGGTCGGTCGGCGCCTGCGCCACACCGCCCACGACCACGGCCTTACCGGCCTCCATCGGACCGCCGGACACGAACACGGCGGGGATATTGAGCCGCATGGCGGCGTTCAACATGCCGGGAGTGATCTTGTCGCAGTTGGAGATACAGACCAGCGCGTCGGCGGTGTGCGCATTGGCCATGTACTCGACCGAATCGGCGATGATCTCGCGCGAGGGCAGCGAGTACAGCATGCCGCCGTGACCCATGGCGATGCCGTCATCGACCGCGATGGTGTGGAATTCGCGCGGTACGCCGCCTGCCGCCCGGACCGCCTCGGCCACGATCTCGCCGACATCCTTGAGATGCACGTGACCCGGTACGAACTGCGTATACGAGTTCGCGATGGCGACGATCGGCTTCCCGAAATCGGAGTCGGTGAGGCCGGTCGCGCGCCAGAGCGAGCGAGCGCCCGCGGCATTGCGTCCGACGGTGGTGGTGCGTGAGCGAAGCGGTGGCATGGGGTCCTCGGGTTCTCGTCGCAGGGGGCTGATCGGCGACTACGCCGAATGCTTTCGGCGCGTTCCAACGTTACTCCCGCGCGAATCGATCCCCGTCAGCGCCCGAAACCTCGCACCCCAACACGCCGCTACTTGTCCGAAGTATCGCTTTCGGGGATGTCCACCTCGTCCGCATCCTCCGGTTCGATGAACGGATCCGGAATGCGCCCGTCCGATGCCTCGACCAAATCGCGCAATCGGTCATAACTGACAGCGGGCAAACTCACATCCGAGTCATCGGCCAAATGCGCCTGCAGGAATCCGCGCTTGGGAATCCGCAGTCCCTTCACCTGGTCCCAGTCGATATGCCGGGTCGAGAACATCGTCCGCAATTCCAGTCCGTCGGCCGAGACCTTGGTCCGAGTGCGCTCGATCCACACCGCCATCGCGACCGGAATCGCGAACAGCACCCACAGCACCTGCGGCATCCCGGAGAACGGGAAGATCACACCCATCAGCACCATGAACACCGCGATATGCGCGAGCCGGGTAAGCCCGATCACCCGCACGCCGGGGTCCGGAATATGCCCGCGCGCACCCAGCACCAGCGCCCGCAACCGCGCGAAATCGACGCCCGGCAGCGCGATGTCCTCGCCGCCCGTGGTGTGCAGATACACCCGCCCGAATCCCGGAATGCGAACTCCGGCAACCTCGGCCCACGGCACCCTGCGCGTGCGCGTCAGCCCGCGAGTCTCCACGCCTTCGCTGGTCAGGTCGGTTTGCAACCTGAGTAGCCAGAGCGGCAGCACGATGATCAGCGGTGCGATGAGGACTCCCGGCAACCACAGCCAATCACTGCGGAAGCGGACCTGCGGGATCGGACCCGTGTCCGATCCGGGGTCGGGGGTGTGGGACGATTGTGCCGGTGGCACGGACTGATGCGGTGATGACACACCCCCATCCTCGCATTGTGTTGAACTAACCCGAACAACCGCTATGTCTCACATAATGAGACACACATGGTCAGATGTTTGACTCCGCGGCTCATGCGCGCATACCGTCGAGCGCGTGAATCGAATCGAGTTGCTCGTAATCGGCCGGCGCGTCCAGCGCTGAGCCGACGACTATAGAGTCAATTACGTCAGCTCGCAGCTGCGACGCGCCACCCTCGAACAGCCCCCGGCTGTCGAGGGCTTTTTTGTGTTCAGGCAAGTCCATGAACTGGAACGACAAGCAGTAAGGAATCCAGACGGTGAGCGCACCTACCGCCCGACCCGGGCCCTCGGCCCGACGGCCCGCGCCTTCGGCCCCCGCGGCCACGGCTCCGGCCACCACTCCGAACCGCCGCCAGGTCCCGCCCGAGCGGGTCACCGGCGCGCAGTCCGTTGTCCGCTCCCTCGAGGAGCTCGGCGTCGACACGGTATTCGGTATTCCGGGCGGCGCGATTCTTCCCGTTTATGATCCGCTGTTCGACTCGACCAAGGTCCGCCACGTGCTGGTCCGCCATGAGCAGGGCGGCGGCCACGCGGCCACCGGCTACGCCCAGGCAACCGGCAAGGTCGGTGTGTGCATGGCCACATCCGGTCCGGGCGCGACCAATCTGGTGACCCCGATCGCGGACGCCCAGATGGATTCGGTGCCGCTGGTGGCCATCACCGGTCAGGTCGGGCGCAGCCTGATCGGCACCGACGCCTTCCAGGAAGCCGATATCTCCGGCATCACCATGGCGTGCACCAAGCACAACTTCCTGGTCACCGACCCGATCGATATCCCGCGCATGCTGGCCGAGGCGTTCTACCTGGCCGCCTCCGGCCGCCCGGGCGCGGTCCTGGTCGACATCCCGAAGGATGTGCTGCAGGCGCAGACCACCTTCAGCTGGCCGCCGGAAATGCGGCTGCCCGGCTACCGTCCGGTGACCAAGCCGCACGGTAAGCAGGTGCGCGAGGCCGCGCGCATGATCATGGAGGCCAAGGCCCCCGTGCTCTACGTCGGCGGCGGCGTCATCAAGGCCGACGCGTCCGCGGAACTGCTCGAGCTGGCCGAGCTGACCGGTATCCCGGTCGTCACCACGCTGATGGCCCGCGGCGCGTTCCCCGACACCCACACCCTGAACATGGGTATGCCCGGTATGCACGGCACCGTGGGAGCCGTTGCGGCGCTGCAGAAGTCGGATCTGCTGATCACCCTCGGCGCGCGTTTCGACGACCGCGTCACCGGGCAGCTGGATTCCTTCGCACCCAATGCCAAGGTCATCCACGCCGATATCGACCCGGCCGAGATCGGCAAGAACCGGCACGCGGACGTCCCGATCGTGGGCGACTGCCGCGAGGTCATCGCCGAGCTGATCGAAACCCTCAAGGCCGATCCGGCCGCCACCGGCACCCCGCTGCTGGAGCTCGGCGACTGGTGGAAGTACCTGTCCGGCGTGCGCGATCAGTACCCGCTGGGCTGGAAGACCCCGAGCGACGGTTCGCTCTCGCCCGAGTTCGTCATCGAGAAGCTGGGTCAGCTCGCCGGTCCGGACGCCATCTACTGTGCGGGCGTCGGCCAGCATCAGATGTGGGCCGCGCAGTTCATCAAGTACGAGAAGCCGCGCACCTGGCTGAATTCCGGTGGCCTGGGCACCATGGGCTACTCGGTGCCCGCCGCCATGGGCGCCAAGATGGGCATGCCGGACCGTGAGGTCTGGGCCATCGACGGTGACGGCTGCTTCCAGATGACCAATCAGGAACTCGCCACCTGCGCCGTCGAGGGCGTGCCGATCAAGGTCGCGCTGATCAACAACGGCAACCTGGGCATGGTCCGCCAGTGGCAGACCCTGTTCTACGAGAAGCGCTACTCCAACACCGATCTGGGCACGCACACCCTGCGCATCCCGGACTTCGTGAAGCTCGCGGAAGCCCTGGGCTGCCACGGCATTCGCGTGGAGAAGGAAGAGGACGTCGAGGCCGCGATCCGCGAGGCGCAGTCCATCAACGACCGTCCCGTGGTGATCGATTTCATCGTCGGCAAGGATGCGCAGGTGTGGCCGATGGTCGCCGCCGGCACCTCCAATGACGAGATCATGGCCGCGCGCGGCATCCGCCCGCTGTTCGATGACGATGAGGCCGTGGACGAGCCCGCCGTCATCCACGAGGCCATGTCGCATGAGAAGGCCACCCTGACCGCCCACGACAAGGCCGCCCAGAAGGGTTCCGAGGAATGAGCACGACCCACACCCTCTCCGTCTTGGTGGAGGACAAGCCCGGCGTGCTCGCGCGTGTCGCCAGCCTGTTCTCCCGCCGCGGCTTCAATATCGAGTCGCTGGCGGTCGGCGGCACCGAGATCCCCGAGATCTCGCGTATGACAATCGTTGTGACGGTTGAGGATCTGCCGCTCGAGCAGGTCACCAAGCAGCTCAACAAGCTGGTGAACGTCATCAAGATCGTGGAGCAGGACGACGACAGTTCCGTTGCCCGCGAACTGATCCTGGTGAAGGTGCGCGCGGATGCCAGTGTGCGCACCCAGGTCATCGAGGCGGTGAACCTGTTCCGCGCCAAGGTGATCGATGTGTCTCCCGACGCCCTGACCATCGAGGCCACCGGCACGCGCTCCAAGCTCGACGCGCTGCTGCGCATGATGGAGCCCTACGGCATCCGTGAGATCGTGCAGTCCGGAGTCGTCGCGGTGGGACGTGGACCCAAGTCCATCACCGCGACTCGCTAGTACCACCAACACACTTAGACACAGAACCAGAAGGAGAAACCCAAAGTGGCAGTCGAGATGTTCTACGACGACGACGCTGACCTGTCGATCATCCAGGGCAAGAAGGTCGCGGTCATCGGTTACGGCAGCCAGGGCCACGCCCACTCGCTGAGCCTGCGCGACTCCGGCGTCGACGTCCGCGTCGGCCTGACCGAGGGTTCCAAGTCCCGCCCGAAGGCCGAAGAGGCCGGTCTGACCGTCGGCACCCCCGCCGAGGTCTCCGAATGGGCCGACGTGATCATGGTGCTCGCGCCCGATACCGCGCAGGCGTCCATCTTCACCAATGACATCGAGCCCAACCTCAAGGACGGCGACGCGCTGTTCTTCGGCCACGGCCTGAACATCCACTTCGGTCTGATCAAGGCTCCGGCCAACGTCACCGTCGCCATGGTCGCCCCGAAGGGCCCGGGCCACCTGGTGCGTCGTCAGTACGTCGACGGCAAGGGCGTTCCGGCGCTCATCGCGGTCGATCAGGACCCGAAGGGCGACGGCCAGGCGCTGGCGCTGTCCTACGCCAAGGCCATCGGCGGCGCGCGCGCCGGTGTCATCAAGACCACCTTCAAGGAAGAGACCGAGACCGACCTGTTCGGTGAGCAGGCCGTGCTCTGCGGTGGCACCGAAGAGCTGGTCAAGACCGGCTTCGAGGTCATGGTCGAGGCCGGCTACGCGCCCGAGATGGCGTACTTCGAGGTGCTGCACGAGCTCAAGCTGATCGTCGACCTCATGTACGAGGGTGGCATCGCCCGCATGAACTACTCGGTCTCCGACACCGCCGAATTCGGTGGCTACCTGTCGGGCCCGCGCGTCATCGACGCCGGCACCAAGGAGCGCATGAAGGCGATCCTGTCCGACATCCAGGACGGCACCTTCGTCAAGCGCCTGGTCGCCAACGTCGAGAACGGCAACACCGAGCTCGAGGGCCTGCGCAAGGCCAACGCCGAGCACCCCATCGAGGTCACCGGCGCCAAGCTGCGCGGCCTGATGAGCTGGGTCGACCGCCCCATCACCGAGACCGCCTAAGTCTCAAGCGCTTTCGGCGCTGATACGGCCCGGCACCTTTCGGGGGTGCCGGGCCGTTGTCGTTCCCACGGCCAGCAACCAGATCATGGTGAAGCCGCCGAGGGTGGCTGTGGTGCCCCAGCCGTTGGCGGCGTAGAAGTTCGCGGGGGTGTTCCCGAAGAACATGGACGGGACGAAGGCCAGGTTGATCAGGCTGAGGGCGAAGGCCGTGGTCGCGGTCCAGCGGGGGAGTAATCCGGTGCGACGGACGGCGAAACCGAAGGCGCAGAACATGAGTGCCTCGAGGAAGCGCGAGATGGTGCCGTACAGGATGTAGGTGCCGCTGACCGTGATGGTCGGGTCGATGGGGTCGGGGGCCTGGATGACCGCGCCGACCTCGAGGCCGGTGGAGACCAAAGCCACTGTGAGCCAGATGAGTCCGGCATTGGCGGCGATCCCTGCGATCCAATCCGCTTCGGGGAGTGCGCGTTTCACCAGATAGCCGAAGCCGGTGAAGAAGACGATCAGCGTGGTGATGCCCGCGAGCCCGAAGAGGCTGCGGACCAGCACATTCCAGTCCGGCGGCGGGCCGTCGTAGATGAAGTAGAGCGGTATTTCGATCAAGGTGAGCGCGGCCCCGATGATGGCGGCCGTTCCGGTCACTCTGCGCAGCAGGTCGGTATCCATGTCGGTGATAGTATAAGACTTATACTATAAGGGCTATGCTAATCTCGGCGGCAGACTCGACGAGGAGGAAGCCCGAGGCATGCCCGAGCCGACAATGCCCGATGACCTGGCGCGACTGTGGCGACTGCGGACCGGACCCAGGCTGGGGCGACCGGCCGAACTCGATATCGACCGAGTCGTCGGCACCGCGGTGCGATTGGCTGATGAGGGCGGGCTGGCCGCCGCGACACTGCCCAAGATCGCGGCGGCGCTGTCGGTGACGCCGATGTCGCTGTATCGGCACATCGGCTCGAAGGAAGAGCTGATCGGGCTGATGGCCGATGCGGCGATGGGACCGGCCCCGGATTGCTCGTCCGAGGCGACCGCGGAGTCGAATGCGCACTATGCGACGGGCGGCACGGCGACACGGGGCGACGCACCCGAATCTGCTTCTCCGGCATGGCGTCCCGCGCTCCGCGAGTGGGCCGTGGCGCAGTCGGAGGTCTTCCGCCGCCGCCCGTGGCTGGCGCAGTTGCCGGTGACGGGACCGCCGCGTGGGCCGAATGCCATCGCCTGGATGGATGCCGGATTGCGAGCCCTGCGGGAGACCGGGCTGGACTGGGCCGCCAAGATCGGTGTGATCACGGTCGTCGGCGGGTATGTGCGGCAGGCGTTCACGCTGGATCGGCAGTTGGCCGAGAGTCGTGGAGCGGCGAATGTCGATGAGCGGCAGGCGCTTCGGCGATATGTGCGCGAGCTGACCGCGGTCGTCGACGCCGGCCGCTTTCCCGATGTCACCGCGCTGCTCGGCTCCGGACTTTTCGAATCCGTTCCGGACGCACCCGAATCCGCCGATCAGGACTTCGCGTTCGGTCTGGATCTGGTGCTCGACGGGGTGGCGGCGGCCGTCGAACGCTGAGGCGTGTGGGCGGTGGCGGTCCGCGTGTGATGATGGATTTCAGGTGCGAGGAAAGGCTGTTGAATGTCGTTGCGGCACGGTTTGCTCGGATTGCTCGCCGAGGGTCCGGCGAGCGGATATGACCTGGCGCAGCGGTTTCAGGAGGCGCTCGGCCCGGTGTGGCCCGCGCGGCATCCGAAGATCTACGCGGAGTTGGCCCGGTTGCTCGACGGCGGCCTGATCGAGTTGGACAGTGAGGGTGCGCGCGGTCGCAAGTCGTATCGGATCACCGAAAGCGGTCTGGCGGAGGTGCGGCGCTGGCTCACCGAGGAGGATGTCGACCACACGCTGCGGGTGGAGCCGCTGCTGCGCTCATTCTTCTTCTGGCTCATGGATTCCGAGGCTCTGGACCGGCATCTGGAGCAGGAGGAGAAGTTCTTCAGCGATACCGCGGCCATGTATCGGGAGCTGGCGGCGGCCAAGGATCGCGGGGATTTCGGGACCGAACCGCACAATCGCTCCAAGCGGATTTCCATCGAGGCCGGTATCCGGCTGTACGACGCGCTGGCCGAATGGGCGGAGTGGGCGCGCGAGGAGAACAAGCGGTAAGCGCTGGTAGTTCGCGGTAATCGATAGGGCGGCAGCTGTTTTCGGTCGTTCGTGGTTGAGCTGTTCCCATTGACATGTCCCAAGGGACATGTACTCTGGGTCATGCACCTGGAGGGTGCCATTCAACGATTCGATCCCGAGGATCACCATGGCAACGAATAGTTCCGTTCGTGCAGTCCTGATCACTGGAGCCACCGGCGGTATCGGCAAAGCGGCCGTGATCGCATTGGCAGACAAGGGTTTTCACGTCTACGCCGGAGTTCGTACCGAGACTCCGGAGCTGGACGTCACCGGTGTCACCCAAATCCGCGTCGATGTCACCGACCCGGACAGCATTGCCGCAGCCGTCGACGAGGTGGCGAAACGTCAAGACGGCGCAGGCTTGTACGCGCTGATCAACAATGCCGGAGTCCTGGTCCAGGGCCCGGTCGAACTGGTCCCGGCCGCCGAACTGCGCCGCCAGTTCCAAGTCAATGTCGGCGGCCCGGTGCAGATGATCCAGGGGTTTCTGCCGCTGCTGCGCGCCGGTGGCGGGCGGATCATCAATATCAGCGCCGCCAGCGCGCGCGTATCGCTGCCGTTCCTGGGGCCGATCGCCGCGAGCAAAGCTGCGCTGGAATCGTTTTCGGACGCGCTGCGAGTCGAGTTGACGCCCTGGGGGATCCCGGTGTCGGTCATCCAGCCCGGTGCGATGCGAACGGAGATCTTCGCCAAGTCCGGCGCTGCGGCGCAGGAAGCGCGGGCGGAAGCGGATCCGCGCACGGTGGCGCTCTATGAACAGCAGCTCATCGCCCTCGACAAGGTGATGGCCGCCCAGCGCTTCGCCCCGGTCGATATCGCGGTGACCGTGATCGTCAAGGCGGTCGAGTCCCGTGCTCCGAAGCCGTACTACACGGCGGGATCGGATGCGCGCCAAGCCGTTTGGCTGAGCCGTCTCTCCCCGCGGCTGCGGGACCGCCTGATCGCCCACGCCCTGGGCGTCTCCGGTATCCAAGCCGCCCACTGACCGATCGAAAGAGAAAGCCGAACAATGGATTTGGGACTCTCCGGGCGCACCGCGCTCGTTACCGGAGCCTCGGCGGGCATAGGAGCGGCCATGGCCGAGGTCTTCGCCGCCGAAGGCTGCCACCTGCATCTCGCCGCGCGCGGCAAAGAACATCTCGACGATATCGCCGACCGTCTGCGCGCCGAGTACGGCGTGCGCATCGACACCCATCGCGTCGATCTGCGCGTTCACGCCGATATCGAACGCCTCGCCGAAGTGACCGACGGCCCGCACATCCTGATCAACAACGCCGGTGACATTCCCGCCGGATGCCTTGCGGCCGTGGACGATACCGCCTGGCGGTACGGCTGGGAGCTCAAGGTCTTCGGCTATATCGGCCTGACCCGCCTGGTCTACGAGCGCATGAAACAGCGGGGTCGAGGCGTCATCATCAATGACATCGGCGCGGCGGGGGAGCGACCCGACTTCGAATACATCGCGGGCAGCAGCGGCAATGCCGCGCTCATGGCCTTCACCCGCGCACTGGGCGGCCGCAGTTGGCGCGACGGTATCCGCGTGGTCGGCATCAATCCGGGTCCGGTTGCGACGGAACGCATTACGAAACTGATCGACTCCAGCGATCGATTCCGTGCCATGGCGGCCGATTTCCCCTTCGCCCGCCCGGCCGAACCGCGTGAAATCGCGGATGCCGCAGCGTTTCTCGCCTCGGATCGTTCCGCGTACACCTCGGGCATGATCCTGACCGTCGACGGCGGGTTGAGCGCGGCCTGATCGGCTGGTCTCGAACATACGGCGGCCCGGCATCCCAACCGATGCCGGGCCGCGTTCCTCTCGGGGGTATCAGCTTCCGAAGGATCCGGTCGGAAGCCACTGCCGCAGCAGGGATCGCAGCGGATCGTGCCCGCGATTCCACTGGTCGCGGTCGTCCCAGTGATCATGCCGATCGTTGCGGTCCCAGGGATTGTTGCGATCCCACGGGTTATTGCGATCCCACGGATTGTTCCGGTTCCAGGGATTGTTCCAATCGTCGCGGTCGTTGTGGTGCGGCCGGCTGATTTCGGTGACGTCCGGTCCGGCGGTGGTGTCCGCCATGGCCGGAACCGCTACCGCGGTAAGGGGAATCGCGGCGATCGCCCCGGCCACGGCAACCCGGGCGATCATCCGTCGTGCGGAATTGTTTCTCGGCGAGCTCATATCGTTCACTGTGCCGAACTCGGGCGTCGAAAAGATATGGCTTGAAAGGAGTTCGGTCAGAATTCAGGGTGCGGCTACGTCTCGGGTATGACTTTTCCCCGAGCCCGTCAGTAGTGGGTGCCGCCGTCGATGCGGATTTCGGTGCCGGTGATGAACGCGCCGTCATCGGAGGCGAGCATTGCCACCACGCCCGCAACGGTATCCGGCGAGGCGAAGCCCTGGCCGATACCCGGGGCCAGCTTCATGAACAGGCTCAGATCGGCGTCGGCGGGCAGGCCCGGGCCGCGGCCGTCGGTCATATCGCTCGAAATCGAGCCCGGGGCGACGGCGACCACGCGCAGGCCCTGCTTGCTGTATTCGGCGGCGAGCGCGTGCGTCATGGACATGATGCCGCCCTTGGACGCCGCGTACGCGGACATGTACGGGTGCGCGAAGAACGCCGAGGTCGAGGTGAAATTGACGATGACGCCCTTATCCGAGGCGAGCAGCGCGGGCAGCGCCTCGCGGATCATCAGGAAGGTGCCGGTCAAATTCACGGTGATGATCTTGGTGAAATCGGCGAGCGGCATTTCGTGGGTATGCGCGGACCGCAGAATTCCGGCGGCATTGATCAGCGCGTCCAGCCCGCCGAGATTCTCCAGCGCGGTGGCGACGCCCGCCCGCACCGAATCCTCATTGCCGATATCGACGGTGACGGTGCTGAGTCGGTCGGCAGTGCCCTGCTCGGCGGCCTGTTTGACGGTTTCGGCGAGCCCGGCCTCGTTGACATCGGCCGCGACGACCCGCCCGCCCTCGCTGAGCACGCGATGCACGGTGGCCCGGCCGATACCCGAGCCAGCGCCGGTGATGAGTACTCGGCGATCGGTGAAACGCTCCATTGCGAACTTCTCCTCTATGGTCTCGATCCCCCGTACTTGACACGCTACGCCTACATGGCACGTCGTGCCAGATCGGCATCCGAAGACTAGGATGGGAGCACCCGACCGAAGGACATCCCATGCCCGTTGCCGAGCAGCGCCCCACCCTGGCCGAGCGCCGCAAAGCCGAAACGCGCCTGGATATCGCCCGCATCGCCGCGCGGCTGTTCGCCGAACACGGCACCGCCGAGGTCACCGCCGATCGCATCGCCGCCGAAGCGGGCATCGGCCTGCGCACCTTCTACCGCTACGCGCGCACCAAGGAGGACGCGGTCGAACCCATGCTCACCACCGGCGCGCAACGCTGGATCGAAGCGATCTCGACCGGTCCGCATCGCCTGCCCACCCTCGCCGAACTCGAGGTCGCCGCGGTGCAGGCGGTGACCGTCGAGGTGGGGGAGGACTTCGAACTCACCCGCGGCCTGCTGCGCGCCATGGAAACCGATCCGGCCCTGCGCGCGGTCTGGCATCGCATCAATATGGAGGGCGAGCGTGAATTGCGTTGCGCCCTGGCTGAATTGGCGGGGCCGGACGCGGATCCGGTGCAACTGCGCCTGCTTGCGGCCGCCGCAGCCGGAGCGATTCGAATCGCGTTGGAGCAGTGGGCGATTGCCGATGAAACCGGGAGCGCCGGTGCGGCAGCAGGAGCTGGGGAATCGACCCCCGCGGCATTGGTGGTTCGCTGCATTCGCGCACTGGGCGCGGGCATATAGCGCTCGGGCACGGGTCTTCGTTCTCGGGCAGCGGTCGTAGTCGGCTCTCGGACCGCGGTTATAGCGGCTCGTGGGCGACGGCCATAGTCGACTCTCGGGTGGCAGGCCGTAATCGGCTCGCGGGAGGATCCTGTGCGACCGCTGTCCCTGAACGGCGTTTCGTCCCCATTCCTCGCATTCGCGCCCGCTAAGGTACGCCGAGCGACCTTCTGGCTACCTACCATGCGTGCCGACCCGCGGAGGAATCAGTTGTATCGAATCTGTAGTCGTATCGGTCTTTCCGTAGCAGCGGCGGTAGCCCTGCTCATCACCGCGGGTACCGCCTCCGCCGAACCCGAGCAACTCCCGGTCAACTACTCGGTGGCGCAGTGGTTCATCGACGCCAACACCGCCAAGGCCCCCTTCACCCCGCCCGGCGGCAATGACTGGACCTGCGTCCCTACCGCCGCCCACCCCGAACCCGTGGTCCTGGTGCACGGCATCGCGGGCAACGGCGCGGGCTGGCCCGCCATGTCCCCGTTGCTGCACAACAACGGCTACTGCGTCTACTCCGTCACCTACGGCATCTACCCCGGCCAGGGCGGTCTCATCGCAGGTGCGGGCGGACTGGAACCAATTCCCCAGTCCAGCAAGGAATTACGCGACTTCGTCAACCAGGTCCTACAGCAGACCGGCGCTCAAAAGGTCAACCTCCTGACCTGGTCCGAAGGCACCCTGGTAGCCGCCAACTACCTCCTCTTCGACGGCGGCAACGAGGTAGTCGACCAATCCTTCAACCTGGTCCCCATCTGGGCGGGCACCCACGCCGCCGACCCCATCGTGAACGCCGCCTACGGCCTCAACGTAGCCCCCGAAGTCTTCGCCGCCCTGCGCCCCATCTGCCAAGGCTGCGTAGACATGCTCCCCGTCTCCGACTTCATCCATAACCTGCAAGCCGCAGGCGTCTACGCCCCGAATGTCCACTACACCAACCTGGTAACCCGATCCGACACCGAAGTCATCCCCTACACCAGCGGCATCCGCGAAGCCCCCAACGCGACCAACATCGTCCTCCAAGACGTCTGCCCCGTGAATCTCGCAGGCCACAACAGCGTCTCGGTAGACCCCACGGTCGCCGCCCTCATGCTCAACACGTTCGGCACCCCAACCGAAATCCCCTGCGCCCCGTCTCCGTCACCCTCCATCTGAACCCCGCGCTTGCGGCTATCAAGCACTGAATTGGCATATCCGGGCGGTGATCTGGCACGTAACGCCGTGATGTTGCGGACAGATCATTCGCTATAGTCCTCCGGTTATCGTCGTTCGTGCAGGGGTGGGTCATGGCGGAAGAGTGGAAGTTCGATGTTCCCACCACGGGAACCAAGACCCTTCCGCCTGACCCGCGTTATATGGAGGCGCTGACCAGTCAGGGCTACGGCTTCGAAGCCGCGATCGCGGATCTGGTCGACAACTCGATCGATGCCGGCGCCAAAGACGTTGTGGTGCATTTTCTTCGCGATGACGACCGGCTCGTGAGTTTGCTGATCATCGATGACGGTTGCGGTATGACCGAACAGGAACTGGACGTCGCGATGACGGTCGGTGGGCGGCGCGACTATCGCGACGGAGCCCTCGGCATGTTCGGTACGGGTTTGAAGTCGGCCTCGTTGAGTCACGCGGCCGCCGTGACCGTTGTGAGTCGCACGCGCACGAGTCGTCCCGCTGGCAGACGCTGGGTGATGGAGCGCGCGAAGACCGGATTCCAATGCGATATTGTCGAACCCGCGTACGCCCAGACCTTGATCGACCGCTACAACGACAATCCGATCACCTGGCAGGGCACCGTCGTGCGTTGGGATGGAGTCAAGGATTTCCCGCGCAACGGTGGCCCCGAACAGACCGAGCGCTATCTCTCGCGCACCATCAGCGCCCTCGGGATGCACCTCGGATTGCAACTGCACCGCTACCTGGCGCGTGGAAACTTCAACATCACCATCGCCGTGGAGGACATCGCGACCGGCATGGTGGTCATGGATTATGGTGTGCTGCCACTGGATCCGTTCGGGTATCCAGTTACCGGCGATCCCGAGTACCCGCGAGTGTTCTCCGCCTCGCTCCCCTCCGTCGGCGTCGTCAAATTGAACGCGCACATCTGGCCCCCGCGTTCCTCGCTGCCCGAGTTCCGTGCGATCGGTTCGCTACAGAGCACCCAGGGTTTCTACCTGTATCGCAACGACCGCCTGGTGCAGGCGGGCGGTTGGAACAACTTTCGCCAGCCCGAACAGCACCTGGCACTGGCTCGCGTCGCGGTGGAACTTCCCGCGCGGACAAGTGACGCGTTCCGTCTGACGGTGAAGAAGGACGGCGTCGACGTATCGCCCGACTTCATCGCCGCGCTCGACAACGCGGTGGACGAGAACGGATTGACCTTCGTCGAATACATGTCGGCCGCCGACGCTCGCTATCGGGACGCGCGTCGGCGAGCCGGAGTCGAGCGCAAGGCGGTCATCCCTCCCGGCGAAGGTATCGCTCCCGCCGTGCGGGAGGCGATCTCGGAAGAGTTGCCGTATCTCATAGGTGAGGAACCGATCACGGTCCGCTGGCAGCTTTTGGACGGTGACACGTTCTTCGACATCGACCGCGAAGAGCGCACCATCCTCCTCAACCTCCGGTATCGCGCCGCCATCCTCGGTGGCCGCGGCGGCAGTCTCGACGACATCCCGGTTATCAAATCCCTGCTGTACCTGATGTTGAACGAGGTATTCCAACGCGAACGATCGGGTGTTCGTGAGCGGGACAATCTCGCGCTGTGGCAATCGATCCTGGTCGCCGCCGCACGTGCCGAACAAGGTTCTCAAGACGATGGGGACGGGGAGTAGCGGTGGATAGCAACATTCGAATCGCTTTGCACGCAGCGGTTTTGGCGGATATGGCGGGCAGCAAGCCGAAACGTCTGGAACGCGCGATGCGGTACCAGGCGGAGGATCTATCGGGGGTGGATGACTTCGCGAGCGAAGAGGATTTCCGGCAGGAGTTGTTCACCCCCGCACCGGGCGGCCAGCTGGTCGACATGTGGCGAAAGCAATTGCGCGCGTGGGACTTCGCCCAGAGCGTGCCGTGGTCGTCCGCAGCCCCGTGTACGGATGAACGCCGCACCGACATCTACGGTGAGCTCGCGCTCGAAGCGACGACACGCAAATTACTCGATGTGGCTGCGCCGGTGATCAAGGCGCCGATGCCGGTCGTGATCAGCAAAGAGTTCATCCCGTGGTACTCGACGCATCAGGGCCGGTCGTTCTACTGGCCGATGTACGCGGAGCTGCTGAGTCGCAAAGGCTGGCCCGATCACGCGATCACCGCGCTCGATATGGCGACCGAGAGTGTGGTGGAACGACTCTCGGATCCGACCCGACCCCAGGCGTATCAGTCCAAGGGGTTGGTGGTGGGCTATGTCCAATCCGGTAAGACGGCCAACTTCACCGGCGTCATCGCCCGCGCGATGGACGCGGGCTACCGGCTGGTCATCGTGCTCGGCGGCACCCTGAACCTGCTGCGCGATCAGACGCAGCGCCGCCTCGACATGGAGCTCGTCGGCCGAGAGAACGTGTTGCGCGGTGCCAGCGAATTCGAGTCCGACTACGCCGACGACCCGGACTGGATCCAGCGCAAGTTCGTCGAATTCGGCACCGCCCCATCGATTCTGGGCGGATTCGACATTCATCGTATGACCACTCGATACGACGATTACAAGAGCCTGCTGCAAGGCATCGTCGCACTGGAATTCGAGAAGCAGGAACCGGCACTGCCGCTCTACAACCCGGCGAACCTGCATCGCGCTCCCGCGCGATTGATGGTGGTCAAGAAGAACAAGACGGTTCTGACCAAGCTGGTCAAGGATCTCAAGAAGATCCTCACGCCGCTGGACGAGATCCCGGTGCTGATCATCGACGACGAATCCGACGAGGCCTCGGTGAACACCACCAAGCCCAAGCCGGACGCGGAGCGCACCGCTATCAACGAGAAGATCTCGCAGCTGCTCACCATGCTGCCGCGGGCGCAGTACGTCGGTTACACGGCGACGCCGTACGCGAACGTCTTCATCGACCCCAGCGATGGCGCGGATCTGTTCCCGAAGGACTTCATCATCTCGTTGGAACGCCCGAACGGCTACATGGGCGCCGCCGACTTCCACGACCTGGATTCCGATGTGGCCGACGAGGATCGAACCGTCGCCGACTCCAACGAGCGGGCGTACGTCCGCGACGTGAAGGTCACCGACGACGATGACACCGGGCCCCTACGTCGCGCCATGGACATGTTCGTCCTCGCCGGCGCGATGAAGCTGTACCGGGCGGAAGTGGAGGGCGTCGGCGTTGAGAGCTACCGCCACCACACGATGCTCATCCACGAATCCAACTGGGTCGAGGCGCACCGTGAACTACTCGGCCGGGTGACCCAACTGTGGTGGCAGGCAGGCTATTCGAGCGCCGCAGGCGCGGAGCGACTCCGTGAGCTGTTCGACACCGACGTCGCCCCAGTATCAGCGGTACGAGCCGAAGGTCACGCGGTTCCAGCCTCTTTCGACGAACTCCAACGCTTCATCGGCCCCGCCGTCATGAACATCGGTGGCGACCAGCAACCGATCATCGTCGTCAACGGCGACAAGGATCTCGAGACCGGCACAGCCGACTTCGACCGCCGCTCCATCTGGAAGATCCTCATCGGCGGCCAAAAACTCTCCCGCGGCTTCACCGTGGAGGGGCTCACCGTCACCTACTTCCGCCGCCGCGCCTCCAACGCCTCCGCCCTGATGCAGATGGGCCGCTGGTTCGGTTTCCGTAAGGGTTACCGAGACCTGGTGCGGCTCTACATCGGTCGAGATGAGGAGTTCGGCAAAAGGGGGATCGACCTCTTCAAGGCATTCGAAGCCGTCTGCCTGGACGAGGAGCTGTTCCGCGAAGAACTCGCGCAGTACGCGACTCTGGTCGACGGCATGCCCCAGATCACCCCGGCGCAAGTCCCGCCCCTGGTCTCCCAACACCTACCGTGGCTGAAACCCACCAGCCCCAACAAGATGTACAACGCTCGTCTGGTGGAAGTGCGAACCCCAGGACGTTGGAAAGAGTTCTACGACTACCCCAAGGTCGGCCCGGACCTACGCCATAACGTCGAGCTCTGGGCCCCCGTCATGGCCGGACTCTCCACCACCGCAACGGAATTCAAGTACCTCATCCCAGAAGAGGAAACCACTCACAAGTTCCAGGCGCTGACGGGCAGCATCAGCCCGCGCGACCTCATGACCATCCTCGAATCACTCCGCTGGCGTGCTCCCTCCCTGTTCACCCCGCACCTCGATTACCTCCGAGACATCTCAGCGGGACCCAACCGAGGTGTCGACGAATGGATCGTTCTCGCACCGCAACGCGCGAAGCACGCGAAGGGCATCGCCCTGGATACCACCGGCCGCCGCTTCGACTGGTGGGAACGAGGCCGCACCCGCGACTCCATGTTCTCCCGAGTCAGCGAGCCGAAACAAAACAGTGTCGCCATGCGAATCGCCGGCGGCCTCCCCAACTCCGGCGATCCAGTAACCGAAGGCTTCGTAGCCCCACGTCGCGGCGTTCTGATGCTCTTCCCGATCGTCGAGCCGGAGTACGCCCCAGAGATCTCGGACACCGGCACAATCGACGCACGAAAACTGGTCATGGCCTTCGGCTTCGCCGCCCCCGCCTCCGCGATCGGTCGAGACGACCGCCTGATTCGCTTCGTCACGATCGACTCGTCCCAGGACGCCGCGATTATCGAGTTGAATTAAAGTCATGCATTGTCGACACCTACCTTGGAAATCAGTTCCTTAATAATTTCGTTTGAATCCAAGAATGGAGGATGCAGTTTGAAGTGATTGGCAATCTCTGATTTTATGTCACCTATGGATTTTGCGTCTTGCGCGGAGCTGGCCGCCCATTTGCGACCGGGGTGAAGTGTGTCCCAGGGTGAACGCTTGTTTGCTCGGGTATTGGAGTCATCTCCGTTTTTGCCGAAGCCTTGAACTATTTTGGTTTCCTTATTCCAAATTGGCTTGAAGAAGCCGATGAGTGCGCTCTCTGCGGCAATCTGCCAACCACTGGCGACGACTAGTCGGCGGCACTTGAAATCATTGATAGACAGATTCTCCGCGAGCTCGATATTCCCTAGATGCTTTGTAAGTCTCGTGGTGAGCCCAGTCCCTTGATCTCTCGGCGTTCTTGCGCCGGGTTTCGGGTCGGCCTTGCCGACGTAGATCGGAGTCTCGGTGTCGCTTATCGGAGAGTAATCCTCATGGGTTCCGCTGTAGTACAAGGCGTATACACCCGTGCCGTACATCTTGTCGACAGCAACGGATTTCAGCGGCTCCAAAATCTGTCCAACAAGTGCAATCGCCGCAAAGGCTCCGAAGTACTCTGCGTCTGCTGGATTGAACACCGAATTTGGGTACCGGATGGGGTCTAGCGCGGTGATCTGCTTGTTGAGTGCAATGCTGGCTGCTTCCAAGTTCCCTCGATCATTTATGGTGATCTCATTGATTGAAACAGCCGCGATATTCTCTTTTATTTGTTCGATGTCCTCCGTGAACTTCTTCGTCCGGGCGCCGCCGCGCCTGTTTGTCACCATCTTCAGCCCCCATGTAAGGATCGGTTAGCGGCGCGCACGGACAGTGCTGACGATCTGACTCGCCGCCGCCTCGAGGTCATCATGTTCCCAGATTCTAATAACGTGCCAGCCAGCGTTTTCCAGAAGCCGGTCGGTCTCCTTATCCCTAGCTCGATTGCCCTCGATCTTGGCACTCCAGAAGTCGCTGTTCTTTCGCGCCGGTCGATAGTGCTCGGGACATCCATGCCAGTAACAGCCATCGCAGAAGACGGCCACCTTGGAACCAAGGAATACCACGTCAGCTCTTCGTCGAATGTCAGGGACGGGTCGCATGTCTATTCGATAGCGGAGACCATGAGCGCGGATCGCTGATCGCAGAGCGAGCTCGAGCCGAGTGTCCCGCGCGCGATTGGCGCGCATCACCGACCGGACGGCAGGAGTGCTGGCCCAGGAACCGGAGGGCTCGGCTGGAGTTTGAATCAGTTGTCTGGACTTGGCGAGATCCCATGCCTGAGCCAGGTTTTGGCGTCGCGTGCGACCATCCACCTCGCCGATGTACTTGGTTGGGTACTTGCCGTGGTCGGACCAGCGGATGTACGCGCGTATGCGGCGAGTCTTCGCGTAGACCTTCAACTCGACCGACGCGGACGAGGTTCGACCATCGCCAAGGTCGACGAGGCGATGATGGTGACCGCCCGCCGCACGGTCCTGCTCCACCGCGCGGGCCGCCCGGCTCAGGCCGGTTGGGCACCTCCACGCTCGGTCCGGCGGCAGCCGGTCATTCCATTTGCCCTTATCGCGGCCGTCCACGGTCGTGTCTACTTCTTCGGCTGAGCCTCTTCGAGTACGGTCGCGACCGCTCGGGCGAAGGTCTCGCCCAACAGCACAGGGACGGCGTTGCCGAGTTGTCGCATCTTCTCCCCGCGAGGGCCAGCGAGCTGCCAGTCATCGGGAAAAGTCATAACGCGAGCCGTCTCGCGAACAGTCATGTACCGGTGGGTCCCGTTGTCCAGCAACATCACTGACTCTCCACCGGGAACGCCGTGCACACCCGCTTTCACAGTCTTCGCTGGCTTGTCCAGCTCGTTCGGAGTGTGCCCCGCGTAGATTCGCGCGTCGGGCCAACCAATGTGGTCGGCGAAGCCGCCAAGATTGTGCTCCTTGCGATCGAGGAGCTCCGGCGGGACATCAGGGAGAGGCTTCTGCCCCTCGCCAATCCCCTTGAGCGCGTCGCGGAGTGTCCGCCACGGCAAGAGTCGATCCTCCTCGGAATCCTGAAGCGTCGCCTGCGGAGCGGGAATTCGTTCCATGACGCGTTTTCGAACAGCCTTGGGAACCTCGGGGTGCCTGTCCCAGTAAGCTCCGCTGTGCATGTCCTCGTACAGGCTGAGGTCGGAATACCGCGGTCGAACAAGCTCTTTGAATCGGCCCATGTCGACGCCGAGATCCCGACGAAAGGCAATGGCAATGACCCGATTTCGAATCTGTGGCACGCCGTAGTCGGCCGCGTTCACCGCGAAGTGCTCGACGTCGTAACTCTCGTCTGTCGCGACCCGCGCGGAATCCCCCATATGACGCAGGATCTCGTCGTGATCGCGCCAGTCGGATCCCTCGGCGCGCTCCTCGAACGGCAGCGACAACTCTCGTTTGATGTAGTCGAAGTACGGCTTGAATGACGGGCGAAGAAGCCCTCGCACGTTCTCGCAGATGACGGCCTTCGGGCGCATCTCGCGGATCGCGCGGAACATGTGCGGGAAACCGTTGCGGTCGTCCTCGTCGCCCTTGGCGACGCCGCCGAGCGAGAACGGTTGGCACGGTGGGCCTCCTGCCAGGACGTCGACTCTGTTCCGCAGATACTCGAAGTCCACCTTGCGCACGTCACCCACGATGAGCGGCGGTCGCTCGCCACGGCCGGGTATCGCGGGCTCCTGTCCCTCGTCGATGGGCGTGGCGCAATTGGCGGCTAGCGTCTCACACGCCCGCTTCGCGAACTCGTTCATTAGCAAAGGTCGAAAACCGGCGTGCTCAACGGCCATCGCCAAGCCACCACCACCAGCGAAAAGCTCAACGCTCGTACGCTCGGAGTCGGCTGCGCGCCGCTGCTTCGACATGGCGGAAACCATACCGCGGACACGATTCGAACGCACGTGCGACACGCTGTGTGCTCGTCATCTTTGAACTCGCCTGGCCCTCTTGGGTATATGAGGCGTGTCGCACCTCTCAAGTAATGTCAGTTCAGAGTCGGTGATCGGAGATGGGAGTGGGCGGGATGTCGGCAAGTGGCGAATTCAGGCTAAGTATCACTCGTGCACTTGGCGATCAGTTAGCGGAGGGACTGACTCGACTAGTGCCTGAGGCGTTGGATGCCGTGTCCATTGCGGAACTTCAGCCTCGTCCAGGGGTTTATCAGTTATATGAAGACGACGTTCTCGTCTATGTTGGTAAGGCGGATAATTCATTGCCTCAGAGGTTGGGGAAGCATCGAGCGAAACTACAAGGCCGACTAATGGTTGGTTCGATGGCTTTTACCTGCCTGTACGTTGATGAAGATTTGCACGCGGTAGCTCCTGAGCGTCTGCTGATCGACCGGTATAAAGGTAATGGACTTGCTCGTTGGAACTATAACGGGTTCGGTAGTAATGATCCCGGAAAAAATCGAGACGAGACAGTCTTCGAGGAGGATCATTTCGACTCGATGCATCCAGCGAATCTTGGGATTGAAGTGAACGGTATCGAGGTCGGTGAATACGCGCTCGCCGAGCTTCTGAAGAGGCTGAAATCATTATTGCCATACGTTTTCCGGTATCAGTCTGCGGACTTTCACAACGAAATCAGGATAACTATTTCTGATCGTCGTTGGACGGCAGACGGGATCTTTGAGACGATTGGTGAAGCGCTCGGTCGAGCAAACCCTGAATGGCGTATTACGGCACTTCCTGGATATGTGATCATGTATCCTAAGCCGGGACCCTATCCGAGTGCGCAAAAACAATATTCATCTGTGGCGCGACAATCTTGACGGCGCCGGCGCGGATTATTAACGATATTGCTTGATAGGATGTTCGATCACGACAGCGCCAAGCCTTCTTCGCTTTTATCGAGTTTGGTGGCATTTGAGTCCGGAACTGCGGAGGTGCTGACCATCCACTCGGCTCGTGCCAAGAGTTCGTCGAAGGTCAGGATTTCCGGTTCCGTGAGGTTTCGTCGAAAGAGTTCGAACGATCTGAATCTGTCCTCGTGTACTCCGCCGGACTCGCCGTGCAGGCTTGTGAGATCGCCGACGATCAGGTACGAGCGGGGGCGGAGTAGGTAGGTGTAGTCGCCGGGAACATCGCTACCGTCGGATGCCTTCTCCTGTAAGCGGCGGCCGATCTGATCCACGGTTCGATGGATAGTTCCCTGCACCTGCGCGACGGCTCCGGAAACCTCGGAAGAGGGCGCCCAACAGCCGGGGCGATACGGGTCTTTACGCAATAGCTTCGTCTGGTGTGTCTTGATCTCCGCGAACACCATCGACTTGATACGACCGGAAGTGCGCATCAGAGCATCGGCGCGTTTACCCACCCCGCCGATCGAGTTACCTACGACGACTTGTTCGAGCTTCTCATCACTCCACTCTGTGAGAAACTGGCCGGACAGTGATACGCCGAAGATCCACGCATTGTCCTCGAAGAACCTCTGCCACACGGCTTCTGGGCTCTCGCTGGATGTTTCCTCGACCGCCCGCGCGAAGAAATCCGGGTCGGTCAAGAGTCCCTTGAATAACGCGACCTGATTTCTACGCCGCGCCATCGCGACGACATCGTCGGCGGCTTCGTCGTTTCCGATCAATTCCCTGAAAAGGTCGGGATTCTTGTTGTAGGCGTTGGTGAGAATCGATGGATCGAGCGTGACGCCCGTCGGAAACGCCAGATCCCATCGTGTCTGGATGCCGAGTTCCTCGTCACCGAAGGTGTCGCGGAAGACCTGGGTGAGTTGTGCCGCGATCTTCGCGTCGAACTGGAGTGATTGGCTGCTCTTGGGGTGCGAGACACGGTCTTTGGAACCAAAAGTGGATAGATGCAGAAGCTGAGCGCCGTCAGCGTCCTCGACGGCCTGGTGCTCGCAAACGACACTCTTGTCCAGGCTGTGCGCGGTGATTCGCTGCTTGTTCGGACTCAGATCGCGAATTCGTGCCACGAACCGATTGTGTGTCTCTCTGTACCGATCGTCAACCGATATCGGCCGAGCGTGTCGGAGGCAGTTCGTGTGTTGAAGGCATGTGACTGCGCTGTGCGTTCGCGGAAAGTCGGCTTTGCTGCATCCCGTCCCAGGCGTCGGGGATGTAGCGGAGGCGTTCGGGGGCGAGGGTCCAGGCTGTGCGGACTGTGTGGCGGAAGAGGGTGAAGGCTAGGGCATCTGCTCGGGTCCAGGTCCAGCCCAGGATGTTTCGGGCTTCGGGGGGCATGGTGGCGTTGGAGAGCCAGACGCCTATGGACATGACGGGGTAGCGGATCAGGGGCCAGAGGGGTTTTGGGATGAAGGGTGGGGTGGGGACTTTGGCTTTGTGGATGGTGGCGGCGAAGGTGGTGGTTTTGTTGGATTGGAGGACCTCCTGCCACATGTGGAGCCAGTAGGCGCGGTAGTTTTCGTAGTCGCCGAAGGCTGGGCGGTCGGACATGCCGTATAGGCGCCACCAGGTGAGACCCTCGGCTATCAGTTGGGCCTTTTCGGCTTCGGTGAAGGGGGTGCCGAAGAATTCTTGGGTGGCGATGATGGATTCGTAGAAGGTTACGTGAGTCCACCAGAAGACTTCGGGGTCGAGGGCGTGGTAGCGGGTGCCTTCGGGGGCAAGGCCTTTGATGGGTTTGTGGAAGTCTCGGACCTTGCGGGCTCGGGATTCGGGGTCGGGTTGGTAGATCATCGCTTGGATGGGGGCTACCGAGCGGTCGAAGCGGTCCATGGGGTCGGTGAAGAAGGTGGAGTGTTCCTGGAGGGCGGCGTTCAGGACGGGGTGCATGTTCTGCAGGGTGCCGGCGCGGCCGAGGATGAGCATGGAGCGGATGTCGCCGAAGTGCTTCCAGGTCAAGGAGTTCGGGCCCAGCGGAGCGGAGGTGTTCCAGCCGGGGAGTTTGTCGAACACGGGCGTGCCTAACTCTGGGAGAAGCCGGGGGAGAGTAGGGCGAGCGTGGTGTCGACCAGCTCGTCCACGGGGACCTCGGGGTGGGTGAGCCACCAATTCGCCACCGCTACAACGGATGACACGAGGATCGTGGCCGCGATCTCGGGGGTGTGCGGGGAGGCTCGGGGGTTCGGTGGGGGGAGTAGGGCCAGGATGCCGCGGTGGGAGAGGGCGCTCAGGTGCGCTACCACCCCGGAGATGTCGGGATCCTTTGTGGGAGAGAGGATCAGGCGGGTCGCGAGGGGGCGCTCCAGCATGAAGGTGAAGTAGGCGCGCAGGGCGCGGGGGAGGCGGGCTTCGGGTGCGGCGGCCACCTCGGCGGTGATGCGGGCCAGCAGGGCTTCGGTTTCGGTGGTCAGCAGGTCCAGGACCAGATCCTTCTTCGACGGGAAATGGTCGTAGAGGACCGGGCGGGTGATGCCCGCGGCGGTGGCGATATCGCGCATGGAGACCGCGTCATAGCCGTTGGCGGCGAAGAGGTTTCGGGCGGCATCGAGTACCAGCACACGACGTTCTGGGCCCTTCAGGCGACGGACCGGGTTAACCGACACGTGTGTAGGTTAACCCGGTCCCGAAGATCGCGAGGCGGAATCAGTTGGTGTGCCAGGTGATCACGTTCGCGAGATCCGCACGGGTGGTGCGGAATCCGTTGACGGCGTGATCGGGGTCGGGATAGCCGAAGGACACCCCCGCGATGATCTGGCGACTCTCGGGGATGCCGAAGTACTCATGGAGGAAGGGGGAGTAGGACGCCAGGGCGGCTTGTGGGGCGGTGGCGATGCCGAGGCTTTGGGCGGCCAGGAGGAATGAGGTGAGGTAGAGGCCGCAGTCGACTGCGCCGTAGACGCCGAGGTCGGCCTCGGTGGTGAGGATGGCTACGTGGGGGGCGTCGAAAAGTTCGAAGTTGCGGAGCATTTGGCGGAGGGAGCCTTCGTGGTCGCCTCGGGCTATGCCGACGGCGGTGTAGAGGGCGCCGCCGCACTCTCGGCGGCGGTCGCGGTAGACGCCGTTGTAGGCCGGGGGGAAGGGGAGGTCGGATTCGGTGGGGGTGCCGTTGATGTGGTCGAGCAACGCCTTGCGGAAGCGGTCGGTGGCGTCGCCGTCGGTGATGGTCAGCTGCCAGGGCTGGGTGTTGCACCAGGACGGGGTGCGCTGGGCCGCTGTCAGGACCTGTTCGATGGTCTCGCGGGGGACCGGGTCGGGGCGGAAGGCTCGGCAGGTGTAGCGGTCGTCGAGCAGGGTGCGCAGGGTGGTGTACGCCTCGGTCATGGGGTCGCCTCTCCTTTGGTCTCAAAACGAGACCGATTGAACTTGGTCTCATATTAGGACCAAATGGGTAGGATTGGGAGATGCGGTATGAGGAGCTGGCCGAGGAGCCCTGTTCGATCACGCGGTCGCTGGTGGTGCTGGGGGATCGGTGGACGCTGCTGGTGATGAAGGCGGCGTTCTCGGGGGTGCGGCGGTTCAACGGGTTTCAGAACTATTTGGGGATCTCGCGGGGGCGGTTGCAGGATCGGCTGGATCGGCTCGTCGAGCATGGGATTCTCGTGAAGCAGAAGCCGGAAGTCGGTGTGCACGAGGAGTATCGGCTCACCGCCAAGGGGCACGAGGTGTATCCGATCCTGATGGCGTTCAAGGATTGGGGCGATGCGCATATGGCCCCGGACGGGCCGCCCGTGTACTACCGGCATCGGGACTGCGAGGGGGAGGCGCATGTGCACCTCGCGTGTGATCGCTGCGAACGTGAGCTCACCGCGCGCGATGTCGTGCCCGAGGCGGGACCGGGAATGCTGGCGCAGGTGTGAGCGCTCGCCCTCCCGTGAGCCACCAGCGCTGGCATGGGCGATCTGGCACCACTGTGACCGGCCGGTCCTATAGTCGGCGGCATGGGTGAGTTGACGGTGCGTCCGGTTGAGGCCGCGGACGAGAAATTCCTGTGGGCGATGCTGTTCGAGGCGTCGTATTCCCATGAGCAGGGCCGGGTTTCGCCCGAGGAGCTGCGGGATGTGCCATCGCTGGCGCATTACGTCGAGGGCTGGGGTGCGCCGGGTGATGTCGGCGTCATTGCGGAGCGGGACGGGGTGCCGTGCGGGGCCGCGTGGCTGCGGCTGTTCACCGGGGACAATGCCGCTTACGGATACGTGGATGACGAAACGCCGGAGCTGGCCATCGGTGTCGCGCCCGGACAGCGCGGCGGCCGGATCGGCACCGTGCTGATGACCGGTCTGCTCGAAGTCGCCCGAACCCGCTTCGCAAGCGTGAGTTTGAGTGTGCGACAGGAGAATCCGGCGCTGCGCCTGTACGAGCGCCTGGGATTCGTCGTGGTGCCCAGTTCCGCGCACACCAACCCGGCCGGCAGTACCAGCCTCACAATGCTGTTGCGGTTCAGCTGATTACGCGTCGAAGGCGAGCACCCCGGGCGTGACGTAGTCGTCCGGGTCGAGCAGCATGCGAAGCTTCGGGCCGTCGGGAATGGTCGCGAGCGCGGTCTCCAGCGGTGCCCGGAAGGCCGAACCGCGCGCGGTGATCAACGGCAGCCAGTTGTCATGATGGTTGGGCACGAACACCTTTGCCCGCAGCGCCTCGATATAGCTGCGCGGGTCTCGCAGGCCGTTGGTGAACTGGTTGTACCCCTGCACCGCACCCACGTGGACATCGGACGCGGGTAGCTCACGCAGCGTCTCGAGCACCTCCGGCGCCTTGTCCAGCAGCGGCCCGGACGAGTCATGCCAGGTGAGCGTGAACTTCTCGGTGCGGAACTGGTACAGCAGCACGCCGCCCTCCGGATCGGTCAATCGCCGGACGAGATGGGCGGTATCGGCGAGAGTCGTTGGATACCTGCGCATATCGCCGATCTGCGGGATGGGCTTGACGGGTGCGCAGGCGTCCGCGCCCGCGTATCGCTCGGTGCGCGCGGAATGTATATGCCGGACCGCCGTCACCGAAATCCCCGGTGCGAGGTCGAAATCGTAGCGAGCTCCCGGTAGGGAGGTGCTCGAACCCAGTGTCACACAGGAGAATCCGGGAGATTTCACCTGCTTGCGCGCGGTCGCGCAATGTTCGACGGTGCCGTGGATCACCGCACCGCTGGCCTGCGCGATCGGCCCGGCATCGGCGGCATGATCGAAATGCCCATGCCCGATGAAGATCGCCGCCGGGCGCAGCGCCGCCACCTCCGCCGGCGTGGTCGGCACGTATCCGGACGTCGCGCCGCGCGGCACCCAGGCATCGAGCAGGAATACCGAACCGCCCAGCGCGACAGCAAAACTCGCGCACCCGAACCAGCTCAGCACCACCCTGTCGGAGCGCACCGCGCCGGTTTCGGCGTCCACCATATCGGCCCCGAAGAACCGCTGTCGCGCCGCGATGGTCTCCGCGAGCGTCGGCTCGGCGATCGGCTGAGCGCTGACGCGCTCGGCGAATGCGCCCAGGCCGCGCCGCAGCGGCGTCACCAACCCGCGCTGAATCGACTCGCCCAGGCTGCCCAGCTCAGGATTGCGCGCCACCGATAGTCCTCTCGCCCGCGGAGCCGCCGGTCCCGCCCCGTCGCCCGCATTCTGCCCGGGTTCACGCGGCTTGTCAGCGGGCCTGCTTGGTGAAGGTCAGGTGGGTGACGTTTTCGGACGACTCCTTCCGGGTGCACGAATATCCCGGCAATGTGCCCAGACCGTCCCAGAGCCGTTCGCCCGCACCGAGTAGCAGCGGTACCTGGGCCAGGTGCAGTTCGTCCACCAGCCCCGCGCGCAGGAACTGCCGGACCGTGGCCGAGCCGCCGCCCAGGCGCACGTCCTGGCCGCCCGCGGCGTCGAAGGCGCGCTTCAGGACCGCTTCGGGGGTGTCGTTCACGAAGTGGAAGACGGTGCCGCCCGCCATTTCCACCGATGGCCGCGGGTGGTGGGTGAGGACGAAGGTGTCGTGGTGGTAGGGCGGGTTCGGGCCCCACCAACCGGTCCAGGAGTGGTCCGGCCATTCGCCGCGGATCGGCCCGAACATATTGCGCCCCATGATGGTCGCGCCGATGTTCACATCGCCCTCGACGGCGTAGCGCTGGTCGACGCCGTCCTCACCGGTCGCCGCCGCGCCGGACATGCCGCGACCGTAGTCGGTGGCGAAGATCCAGGTGTGCAGATCCTCTCCGCCCACGCCCAGGGGATTGTCGGGGCTTTGGTCCGGCCCGGCGACGTAGCCATCGAGGGAGATCGACAGGTTGTGCACTCGAAGTTTCGGCATGACGCACCTCATAACTGGTTGTGTTTTGCAATCGGTTAGTAGCATAGATCCAACCGGTTGCGATATGCAATCGGTTTGGCGAAAAAGCTTTGAAGTGAACACGATTCGGTCACCTAACCGTTAACCGAGACCTTGCCGTTGCACTGGGCTACCCCTCGGTGAATGTCGGAACATGACCGTGACGAACTGGTAGGTGAATGTTCAGCCCTTTGTTAATCAGGTGGCGTTGCATCGATATCAGGGATAGCTGAACGAAGGCTATCGATAGGGCAATTGGGGACCACCATGTACAACGACGTGCATGCGGCCGCGCTGGACGACCACAAGTACACGATGCGGATCAGCCGGCTGGCCATAGACAAACTCGGAATCCGGCTCTACGACCGGGTTTCGGCCGTACTGGCCGAACTCATCGCGAACTCCTACGATGCCGACGCCACCGAGGTGGAGGTCTCGCTACCGTGGGGCGTCACGCTCGCCGGGACGGTGCGCGCCGCGGATGAGCCCGCGTATCAGATCGTGGTGTCCGACAACGGACATGGCATGACCACCGAGGAGATCAATCAGCACTATCTGATGGTCGGCTCGGACCGGCGCGTTCGCTACGGCACCGACCTGTCCCGCGAACGCGGGCGACCGGTGATGGGCCGCAAGGGAATCGGCAAGCTCGCCGCGTTCGGCATCTGCCGGACCATCGAAGTGATCACCGCCGGAAGCCATTCCGGCGATGAGGGCGCGCTCGGCTGGCCCGTCTCCCATCTGGTGATGGATCTGGACGATATGCTCTCGGACACCGAACGCGACTACTACCCGCAACCGGGTCCGCTGGACGGCACCTTCACCGCCAAACGCGGCACCACGGTGATTCTGCGAGACTTCTTCCGCAAGAGGGTGAATACCGGCACCGAACTGAGCCGCCAGCTCGCTTCGCGCTTCGGTATCGAACGCTCGGACTGGCGGGTGCAGGTGCGCAATTGCATCGGGCAGGAGAGCTTCACTCTCAGCGATCTGGCCATCGATGTCATGGAGGACACCCGCATCGACGTGAGCCGGGTGCCGGTGCGCTTCGGGCATAAATTCCTGCCGGTCACCGGCTGGATCGCCTATTCGAAACAGCCGTACCGCGATGACGCCATGGCCGGGGTGCGCATTTACGCGCGCGGCAAAATCGTCGCGCAGACAAGGGATTTCGGTATTCCCGCCGGATTCACCGGCGAGTTCAAACTGCGCTCCTATCTGGTCGGCGCGGTACACGTGGACTGGCTCGACGATGAGGAGGATCTGGTCCGCTCCGATCGCCAGGACATCATGTGGAACTCCCCGCGCGGTGAGGCGCTGGCCCAGTGGGGTCAGGCGCTGATCAAGGAGATCGGCCGCATCGGCGAGAAATCCATTCGCCGCCGGGTCTGGGAGGAGTTCGTGGACCGCTCCCGGCTGCGCCAGACGCTGGAGTCGATCGCGCCGGGGGACAGGCTGTTCCGCGATTCGGTGATCGACGCCGCGCGAATCCTGGTGGCGCACAAGGATCGCGCCTCACTCGACGATCCCGCGCATATCGAGAACATGGTGCGCCTGGCGCTGTCGCTCGGACCGCAGCGCAGCCTGCTCGAAACCCTCAAGGAGATAGCGGATGACGCCGATCAGGAACTCGATGTCGTAGTGGCGCTGTTCGAACGAGCCCGCATCGCCGAAATCTATTCGCTCGGCCAGATCGCCAGTGAACGCGTCGCCGTGGTGGATCGGCTGCGCGCGCTCATCGACGAACGCCGCTCACTCGAACGCCCCTTCCAGGAGCTCATCGAGAGCGCGCCGTGGCTGCTCGCACCCGAGTGGACGCCGCTGGGCATGAACGAATCGCTCAAACGCGTGCGCGCCAGTTTCGAACGCTGGTACGCGCACAAGTTCGGCACCACGCTGCTCACCAGCGCCATCGGCAGTCCGAAACGCGAGCCGGATTTCGTGCTGCTGCACGATTCGGGCGAATTGTGGATCGTGGAGATCAAGCGGATGGACTACCACCTCACCGATGAGGAGTACAACCGCGCGGTCAACTACCTGTACGAACTCGATCGCTTCCTCGATGAGAATCCCCGCATCGGCGCCCAATTCCCGCGCCGCAGGCTGACTTTCATCGTCGACCACATCGACCGGCTGGGCCCGGCGTCGCTGTCCTCGCTGATGAGCGATCAGCGGGTGGACCGCCGCACCTGGCGCGAACTCCTGGACGCCACACTGCGCGCGCATGGCGACTTCCTGGATCGCGTCTACGCCATGCGCGGCAGCCAGGAGGACGAGGGCACGGCCCGCGCTGGCTAGCGAATTCGGCCCGCTCGGCGGGCAACCCCCCAGCGCGATGCGACACCTCCAATGGCGTGGGTGTCGCATCGCTTTCGTCCGGCCCGCGATTTCGGGACCTGTCACAGGGCCGCGGCAACACCATCGAACCGGACGAGTCGGACGCCCTGCGCGGGCGCGTGCGTGCGGCCGACGTCCGCGTGACACCATGGACCCGCGCGCGGGGGCGCAACTCTGTTATCCGGACGGTCGAGAAGGTTTGGTAATGCTGCACGGCACGGTCAAGTGGTTCGACAGCGCGAAGGGCTTCGGATTCATCAGCCCCGACGGCGGCGGTCCGGATGTGTTCGTGGAGTACACCGCCGTCGAGGGTGACGGTTTTCGTTCGCTGGCCGAGGGACAGCGCGTGGAGTTCGAGGTGCGCCGCACCAAGCCGGGGCCGGAGGCGGTCATCGTGCGGGTCATCGCGGCGGGTTACTGAGTAATTCCGCGGTGGTCGGCGGCGTATGCGCCGAATCGGCCGGTGCCGGTCCGGTGAATTCCTTTGCGCCTCGCGCGACTTCGTTGACGTGGTAGTCGGCGATTGATGCGGGTGCGTTTGTTCGCACAATTCAACGGTACCTGATTCCTATATCGCCTCCGCTGTCGCGAGTCGGGCGAAACCATCGGGCTGCTCGCATATTTCGAGCAATATCGAATAGCGCGTGGTCATCGCGATGCGCCAGCGAACAGAACGCTCTCTCCGCTGGCCGATCGGAATCGGACAACTCTCATACCCGGCTCTCCCGCAAGGTGGCAGAGGCAGGCACAGGCGCTCTCCCGTGACACTCTGCCGGATGCCGGAAGCGCTGCTGGTCCAGGCATTTTCGCAGCTCCCATGCCCATGGAAATAGGGGCGTGATTGGCACGTTATAGACGAGAATTTGATCTGAACATGACTCGGGTCACACAATCCGAATCCTGTGACGCCGATCACATCGTGCTAATGCCCCGTAACGAGCGCGAAAAGTCCGCCGATATGCTGGCTGTCGGAAGTACAACCGAGATTCATTGAGAGGCATTTACATGATCCCCGTTATCATCGACACCGGTTCCGCTGCTCTGGGTGGCCTGTTCGACACCTTCGGTGCCGCACTGCATGGCATCCTGAACACGCTGTGGACCGGCTCCTTCGGCCGCTAAATAGCGCCACACAAGCCTGAAAGGCCGACCTCGGGTTTCGCAGCCCTGAGGTCGGCCTTTTGTCATTTCCCGCGAATTCGTGACCGATCACATGCCCATCACGGCCCGTGTGTGGCCTGCATCGCAACCGCTTGTGATAGCCGATAATTAGCCGGTCAAACGAAGTTTTCTCTCGTTTCGACAGCCCTCTCCCGATGCCCTAGGTTGGCCGGGGTCAGACGGCCGTCCAAGAGAAAGCGGGGCCGATGAACGTCGATGCCCTCAAAGCCAGCTGGCGCCTCGTAGAACGCGCCGGCGACGAAGCGATCCAGTACTTCTACGCACACCTGTTCCTGGCGCACCCCGAGGTCCGGGACATGTTCCCGATCCGGATGACCACCCAGCGCGGCCGCTTCTTCGCCGCCCTCGGCCGCATCGTCAGCAATGTCGAAACCCTGGCCGCCGATCCCGAATTCGTCGCCCAGCTGGGCCGGGACCATCGCCGCTTCGGCGCGGTCGCCGCGCACTACCCGGCCGCGGGCGGATCCCTGCTCGCCACCCTCGCGCACTTCCACGGCCCGCGCTGGACCGAGGAATTGGCGCAGACCTGGACCGCCGCGTACCAGGCCGTCGCGGGCATCATGATCGCCGCGGCCGAACAGGCCGAGCAGATCGACGGCCAGCCCGCCTGGTGGGAGGCGGAAATCGTCGCCACCGAGAAGCGCAGCATCGATGTCACCGTGCACACGGTGCGACCGCTCCAGCCGTATCGGTACGCCGCGGGCCAGTCCCTGGCCATCGAGATCCCGCAGCGTCCGCGACTGTGGCGCTACTACTCACCCGCCAACGCGCCACGCGCCGACGGCACCTTCGATATCCACGTCCAGGTGGTGGACGGCGGCGAGGTCAGCGCCACCTTCGCCAGATCGGTCCGGCCGGGTGATCGGCTGCGGCTGGGCGCACCGGTGGGGACGGCGTTCGTGATCCCGCCGAACGCGGTCGACAATCTGCTGCTCATCGCGGGCGGCTCCGGATTGGCGCCGCTGCGAGCGGTTTTGGACGGTATCGAGGATGAGGCGCACAGCACCGGGATCGCACCGCGCGTGCACCTGTTCCACGGTGTGCGCACCGCCTGGAACCTCTACGACCACGAGGCGCTGACCATGCGCACCGAACAACCCTGGTTCACCTACACCCCGGTCGTCTCCGAGGATCCGGGCTTCCACGGCGTACAGGGCACGGTCGGCGCGGTCGCGGCGCGCGGCCGCGATCTGACCGGCGGCGCGACCGCACTGGTGTGCGGTTCACCGAATATGGTCGCCGCCACCGTTTCCGCGCTCACCGGCGCCGGAATGCCACGGCACGCAATCAGATTCGAGACGTTCGGCCAATCGGCGGCGTCCGACCAGGCCGCCCAGCAGCGCGGATTCGACAAGGTTGGCCAATGGATGTGACACCCGAAGACATTCAATCCGCCCGATTCAAGGGTGCGCGACTGGGACGCCGCGGCTATGACGCGGACGATGTCGATCTCTTCCTCACCCAGGTGCGCGGCGCCATGACCAAGGTGGCGCGCGAGAATCGGCAGTTGACGCTCACCAGCAATTCCGAGGAACTGGCCCGGTTGCAACGGGAGAATCGGCAGTTGGCCACGAAATGCGATGCGCTGCAAATGCAGATGCAGACCATGGCCTCCGCCGGGGAGCTCGCCGAAATGCAGCGCCAGCTCGCCAATGCCAATTGGGAGATCTCCCGGCTCCAGGGCGAGATGGCCAAAGACGCGCTCGGCATCAGCGCCCAGGCCGTCGACGTGCTCAATCGCGCGCAATTGTCCGCGGATTCGATCGTGGAACAGGCCGAGGAGCACGCCCGCGACCTGATGCGGGTCGCGCGTGAGCAGCAGCGCGAAATGCTCTATCAGGCAAGGGAATCCGGGGTGCGCGCCACCGGCGGCGACCAGGAATCCATGGAACAGTTGCGCGCCTACTCCGGACTGCTGCGCAACCAATTGCAGGCCATGATCATGACGCTGTCGGTGGAGGTGGACAAGCTCGCCCTGCTCCCCATGCCCGGCGGGACCGATCCCGGCTCGGAAATCACCAGCGGCTCTTCACGTTCGCGTGATCTGCCGGTCACCGGATCATGGCAGCCTTCGGACAACTGAGTATCGAATCATCAACGCAGGAAAGAGAAGTGGGGGAACCACAGTGAATATCGAAGCATTGCAGTCGAGTTGGGTTCAGGTCGGCGCCGCCGGTCCCGAAGCGGTCGAATACTTCTACGACCACCTCTTCAAATCGCATCCCGAGGTGCGCGGCATGTTCCCCGACGATATGGGCGAACAGCGCACGCGCTTTCTGAACGGTCTCGGCCGGATCGTCACCAATGTCGAAACCCTCGCCGCCGACCCGTCATTCGTACAGCAGCTGGGTCGGCAGCACGGCAAGCTCGGCGTGATCGCGGACCACTACCCGGTAGCGGGGGCCTCGCTGCTCGCGACCCTCGAGTACTTCCTCGGCGAGCAGTGGACGCCGGAGCTCGCCGCCACCTGGACCGCCGCCTACGGCGCGGTGGCCGAGATCATGATCTCCGCCGCGGCGGAACCGGCCGCCGCCACCGCCTGATATCCGTTGCGCCGGTCTCGAATTCGTATCCGAGACCGGCTCTCGGGCTCCTTACTTACTGAATGATCCGCTCGCGGATCCACTACCCGAGCCGCTGCCCAGGATGCACAGCGGGTTGTTCACCATGGCCGCCTCGGCCGAGCCGGAGGACGAACCCGTCGCGCCGGAATCGATGGCGGGCGTATTCGGCACCGGCGCGGCCGGATTCCCGGAACCGCCGTCCCGCATCGACCGGCCGTCCAGGTTCGATGGCGCGGGCACGCCGAGCAGATCCAGCACCGTCGGGGTGATATCGGCCAGGGTGTACCCGTTGTTCTGTGCGCCGCCCGCGAAGTCCGGGCCGCGCGCGATCACGAAACTGGCTGTCTCATAGGCGCTTTGGCCGCCGTGTCCACCCTCGGGCTTATGCCCGTGATCGGTGGTGACCAGAATCGTCCAGCGCTCGTTGGCATGCGAGGCCGCGCGTGCGTCCACCGCCCGGGTGATCTTTCCGACCAGCGCGTCCGCCCGTTGAATCGCGTCCCGATACGCCTGCGGCCAGATCCCGCGCAGCGTATGCCCGGTGATATCGACCTGATCCAGATGCGTGAACACCAGATCGGCGCCGTCATCGGTGACCGCCGATACGACCTTGGCCGCCGCGTTCGAATCCGCCGTCGTCTCACAGACTCCCGCGCCGGTCGGATCGATCTGCGTCACGGAAACCTTGTCCGCGGGCGGATTTCCGGTGCGGGCGATCATGCCGATCTTGTCCCAGGTGCCCAGTGATTCGGTCGTCAGATTCGGCCGGGCCTGTTCGAGCTGGGTGAAAACGGTCGGGTACTGCGCGAAAGGCGTTGGGTTACAGGTGGCGTCGTTGTCCTTGATGCCGTGTTTGTTATCCCACACCCCGGTCAGCGCGGTCGCCCAGGAGACGCACGACATGGTGGTGTGCGGTGCGATCGAGGTGCGCGCCAGCGTGCCCTGCGCGGCCAGCAGGCCGAGGTTCGGCGCGTTGGCGGCGAGCACCTCGCTGTACAGCGTGCCGTCGATGCCGATGACCACGACCTTGTTCACCGTGGGCGCGGCGGTCGCCGGGACCGCGGCCGCGAGCGGCAGGGTGCTCAACGCCGCGGCGGCGAGTGCGCGCCGGGCGGGGCGGGGAAATGTGGAAGATGTGTGAGTCAACCTTCGGGCCATGCCGCGCAACCTAGTGGGTCGTGCGCGTTCGCGGGGCAAAAACTGGACAATTGACCACGAGAGTTCCGGTGATCGGGAAAAAGCGCACGTCACCGATGTGATGGCACGCGTCTACCGGGCGGTAATCCGAGATCAAAACCGGACCACTAAGCTAGCGCCCGTAAATCCCGGATCCCTTTCCCGCAGGAGTACCCCACAGTGAGCCAAGCAGGCCGTCCTGTAGTTCTGATCGCCGACAAGCTCGCCCAGTCGACCGTCGACGCACTCGGTGACGCCGTCGAGGTTCGCTGGGTCGACGGCCCCAACCGGCCCGAGCTGCTCGCCGCCGTCCCGGAGGCCGACGCGCTGCTGGTCCGCTCCGCGACCACCGTCGACGCCGAGGTCCTCGAGGCCGGTAAGAACCTGAAGATCGTCGCCCGCGCGGGCGTCGGCCTCGACAACGTCGATGTGCCGGCCGCCACCGAACGCGGTGTCATGGTCGTCAACGCGCCCACCTCGAATATCCACACCGCCGCCGAACACGCTGTGACGCTGCTGCTTTCGGCCGCGCGCCAGATCCCGGCCGCCGATGCCACGCTGCGTGAGCACACCTGGCAGCGCAGCAAGTTCAACGGTGTCGAGATCCTGGGCAAGACCGTCGGCGTCATCGGCCTGGGCCGCATCGGCCAGCTGTTCGCGCAGCGCCTCGCCGCCTTCGAGACCAAGATCGTCGCGTACGACCCCTACACCTCGCCGGCCCGCGCCGCCCAGCTCGGCATCGAACTGCTGACCCTGGACGAGGTGCTCGAGCGCGCCGACTTCATCTCCATTCACCTGCCCAAGACCCCCGAGACCAAGGGCATGCTGAACAGCGAGACCCTGGCCAAGACCAAGAAGGGCGTCATCATCGTCAACGCCGCCCGCGGCGGTCTGATCGATGAGCAGGCCCTGGCCGACGCGATCAAGTCGGGTCACGTGCGCGCCGCCGGTCTGGACGTGTTCGAGACCGAACCCTGCACCGACAGCCCGCTTTTCGAGCTGCCGCAGGTCGTGGTCACCCCGCACCTGGGCGCTTCCACCGCCGAGGCGCAGGATCGCGCGGGCACCGATGTGGCCAAGTCGGTCAAGCTCGCCCTCGCCGGTGAGTTCGTCCCCGGCGCGGTCAATGTCACCGGTGGTTCGGTCTCCGAAGAGGTCGCCCCGTGGCTGGAGATCGTTCGCAAGCAGGGCGCCCTGCTCGGTGCGCTGTCCTCGGAGCTCCCGGTCAGCCTGGAGGTCCAGGTCCGCGGTGAGCTGAGCGCGAGTGATGTTGCGGTGCTGGAGCTTTCGGCTCTGCGCGGCGTCTTCTCCGCCCTCATCGAGGATTCGGTCACCTTCGTCAACGCCCCGGCGCTGGCCAAGGAACGCGGCCTCGAGGCCACCGTCACCACCGTGTCGGAGAGCCCCACCCACCGCAGCCTGGTGGACCTGCGCGCCGTCTTCGGCGATGGCAGCACCCTGAACGTGGCCGGCACCCTGACCGAGCCGCACCAGGTCCAGAAGATCGTCAACATCAACGGCCGCAACTACGATATGCGCGCCGAGGGCCTGAACGTCGCCGTGCTGGCGTACGAGGACAAGCCGGGTCAGCTCGGCCGCCTGGCCACCAAGCTCGGCGAAGCCGGTATCGACATCCTGGCCGCCCAGCTCACCCAGGACCTGGACCAGGACGGCGCCACCGTCGTCCTGCGCGTCAACACCGAGGTTCCGGCCGAGGTGCAGTCCGCGATCGCCGAGGCCGTCGGCGCGGCCAAGGTCGCCCAGGTCAACCTGGACTGAGTGGACCGGGCGTAATGCCCGAAAGCAATTGCCGCCGAGCCCCTTCCATATACATGGAAGGGGCTCGGCGCGTATCGGCGGACGCTTGCGCAGCCGCGCCTGTCCGGCCTCGACCGCGTCCGCGGCTGCCCGGAGATCCGCGGACGGAATGCGCTCGTCCCAGTGTGTGGGAGCGGTTCGCCCTGGTGACAGGGGTGCGCAAGGCACCCGCTATCGTGGCGACTGTTCACGGGCGCTTATATCCGAACGGAGCATTGTTTACATGAAACTCGCTGTCATCCCGGGCGACGGAATCGGTCCCGAGGTCATCGCCGAGGCACTCAAGGTGCTCGATGTGGTGGTGCCCGGTGTCGAGAAGACCGAATACGATCTGGGCGCGAAGCGGTTCCATGCGACCGGGGAGATCCTGCCCGACAATGTGATCCCGGAGCTGAAGCAGCACGACGCGATCCTGCTCGGCGCGATCGGCGATCCGTCCGTGCAGAGCGGACTGCTCGAGCGCGGACTGCTGCTGCGCACCCGGTTCGAGCTCGATCACCACGTGAACCTGCGCCCGTCCAAGCTGTACCCGGGCGTCACCAGCCCGTTGAGCGGTAATCCGGAGATCGATTTCGTCGTGGTCCGCGAGGGCACCGAGGGTCCGTACACCGGTACCGGCGGCGCGATCCGGGTGAACACCCCGCACGAGGTCGCGACCGAGGTTTCCACCAACACCCGTTTCGGTGTCGAGCGCGTGGTGCGCTACGCCTTCGAGGCCGCGCGGGCGCGTCGCAAGCATCTGACCCTGGTGCACAAGAACAATGTGCTCGCGTACGCCGGTTCGCTGTGGACCCGGACCGTCGCCGAGGTCGGCGCGGAGTACCCGGATATCGAAACCGCCTACCAGCACATCGATGCCGCGACCATTCATATGGTCACCGATCCGGGCCGCTTCGACGTGATCGTCACCGACAACCTGTTCGGCGACATCATCACCGACCTCGCGGCCGCGGTCTCCGGCGGTATCGGCCTGGCGGCGTCGGGCAATATCGACGCCTCCGGCACCAACCCGTCCATGTTCGAGCCCGTGCACGGCTCCGCGCCCGATATCGCGGGCCAGTCCAAGGCCGATCCGACCGCCGCGATTCTCTCGGTGTCGTTGCTGCTCAACCATCTCGGCAAGACCGAGGAGGCCGCGCGCATCGAGGCCGCCGTCGCCAAGGATCTGTCGGTCCGCACCGGTCCGGCCTCCACCGTCGAGGTCGGCGATCGGATCGCCGCCGCCGTCTGATCGGACGCCGCGGCTCGATTCGACCCCGAAACGCCGAACGGCCCCGCTCCCGGATTCCCGGGGCGGGGCCGTTCGAGTTCCGAATCCCTGAGTCGCACAGGTGTTTACCGGCGAGTAAGCTCCGTTTCGCGGCAATTCGGGTGTCCGGAATTGAAACCTGGTGGGGCAGTGAGACATATCGCATTCATGCATTCGGATGCGAAAACGTAACGGGGGCAGCCCTTCCGGATTTGCGGGAGATCAGCGGTCAGCGCGTCCGAGGTTGAAAGATCAACGGGAAGCCCTGGGCACCAACGGGACTGCGACCGCCGCGACCACCGCCGCCAGCGCGTAGACGATCGGGAATCCGGCCGCCGTGATCAACGCGCCGAAGCCGGGCGCGACCGCCGCCACGGCCAGATTCTGACCGGTGTTCTGAATACCCAGCCCCCGCCCGGACCAGTACGGTCCCGCGATCTCGGCCACCGCGGTGAAGGCCAGTCCGTTATCGGTGACGGTGATGACCGAGGCCGCGACCAGAATCGGAATCGCCGCCCACCACCACTGCGCCCAGGCCGCGAAGGCCAACGCGGCCATGGAGATTGCCGCCGCGATGGCGACCGTGCGCAGCGGGCCCAACCGGCTCGCGACCCGGTCGGACCAGACGCCCGCGCCGATTCGCCCTCCCGCGCCCAGGATTTGGGTGATCGTGACCAGCACCCCCGCCGCCGCCAGTGACCAGCCGACATCGCGGTGCAGCCACAGCAGTGCGAAGGTCCACAGCGTGCCCTGCGGGACACACAGCAGCACCGATACCGCGTGAATGCGCCACAGGGTGGAATCGCCCCGATAGGGATTGACGGGACGCCCTGTGTCACCGGTGGATTGGGGGCGCGGCGGATCGATGATGCCGACCAGGCAGGCGATCGCGGCCGCGCCGGCCATCAGCGCGGGCACCAGGATGGCGGTCGAGAAGCCATGTGCCGCAGCGATGGCCGGAATGCTCAGCGCCCCGATGCCGACGCCCAGCGGTTGTGCAGTTTGCCGAATTCCCATGGCCAGTCCGCGTTTATCCGGCGGGAACCAGCCCACGATGACGCGCCCGCTGGCGCCGTTGGTACTCGCCGCGCCGACGCCGCCGATGAACAGCAGTGCGCCCAGCGCGATGTAGTTGGTGACGGTCGCCGCGGCGACGCCCGCGACGAACATCAGCGCGGGACCGGCCACCAGCACCTTGTGCTCACCGATCCGGTCCACCACATAGCCCCACGCGATCAGTGTGCAGACCAGTCCGATGACCGGCATGGCGACCAGCAGACCGGCCGTGGCCAGCGACAATCCGCGATCGGTCAGGGCGGGCAGCAGGAACGGGGTGCCATTCACGAACACCGCGCTGGCGCTCTGCGCGAAGACGCCGAGGGCCAGCATGCTCCACCGTCGGGCCGATCCGATCTGTGTCACGGTGGTCATGTCCGCACCTCTATCTCACTATGTGGAACTGATGTCTTACTCTGTGAACATCGGACCTTACGATACACCTGGGGCATTTGGCTATTTCAGTGGCATGCTGTCTATTTGCTCACACCCCTCGGGGCGGTCCGGGGAACCGTGCCGGGGCATCGAGTTGTCTTGCGTACAAGGGCTTTCCACATTTCCGGTGACCCGATGCGGGCGGGCATGCCGCAGCCTCTCAGCGGGTCCCGCGCCCGCACCCCGGCCACCCGCCCCGATCGCCCCCGCTCTCGCCGGTCGGGTGCATTAGGGCAGGTGGAAGCCGGTCGATAGGATGCGAAACATGCGCCTAGGTCGAGTTGCCAGCCCAGATGGGGTCGCTTTCGTAAGCATCGAAGGAGACGGCCCGAGCGCCGTGGCCCGTGAGATCGCCGAACATCCGTTCGGCAACCCGACGTTCACCGGCCGCAGCTGGCCGCTCGCCGATGTCCGCCTGCTGGCGCCGATTCTGGCCAGCAAGGTGATCTGCATCGGTAAGAACTACGCCGACCACGCGGCCGAAATGGGCGGTCCCGCACCGGCCGACCCGGTCATCTTCATGAAGCCGAACACCTCCATCATCGGCCCGAACGTGCCGATTGTGTTGCCGCCCAGCTCCTCTCAGGTGGATTACGAGGGCGAACTGGCCATCGTCATCGGCCGCCCCTGCAAGGATGTGCCCGCCGCCCAGGCGTATCAGGTGATTCTGGGCTACACCATCGCCAATGACGTCACCGCGCGCGATCAGCAGAAGCACGACGGTCAGTGGACCCGCGCCAAGGGTTACGACACCTTCTGCCCGCTCGGCCCGTGGATCGAGACCTCGCTGGACCCTTCGGATCTGGAGATCAGCACCGAGCTCGACGGCGAGGTGAAGCAACGCAGTCGCACTTCACTTCTGCTGCACGATATTCCGAAGATGATCGAGTGGATCACCACCGTGATGACGCTGCTGCCCGGCGATGTCATCCTGACCGGCACTCCCGCCGGTGTCGGCCCCCTGCAGGCCGGTCAGAGCGTGTCGGTGACCATCGAAGGCATCGGCACCCTCACCAATCCCGTTGCCGCCAAACGCTGATCGAGAGAGAGACATGACTGACGTTCGGGTCCGATTCTGCCCGTCTCCCACCGGCACACCGCATGTCGGCCTGGTCCGCACCGCGCTGTTCAACTGGGCCTACGCCCGCCACACCGGCGGCAAATTCGTCTTCCGCATCGAAGACACCGACGCCGCACGGGATTCCGAGGACTCCTACCGGGCCATCCTGGACGCGCTGCGCTGGCTCGGCCTCACCTGGGACGAGGGTCCGGAGGTCGGCGGTCCGTACGAGCCGTACCGGCAGTCCCAGCGCCGTGACCTTCATCTCGATGTGGTGCGGCGGCTGGTGGAGGCGGGGGAGGCCTACGAATCCTTCTCCACCCCTGAGGAAGTCGAGGCCCGGCACAGGGCCGCCGGCCGCGACCCCAAACTGGGTTACGACAACTTCGACCGCGACCTCACCGATGAGCAGATCGCGGCGTACCGGGCCGAGGGCCGTCCCGCGGTGATCCGGCTGCGGATGCCCGACCACGATCTGTCCTGGAACGATCTGGTGCGCGGTGAGACCACCTTCCGGGCCGGTGTGGTGCCGGACTTCGCGCTCACCCGCGGTAATGGCGATCCGCTCTATACGCTGGTCAATCCCGTCGACGACGCGCTTATGAAGATCACCCATGTTTTGCGCGGCGAGGATCTTTTGTCTTCCACGCCCCGGCAGCTGGCGCTCTATGAGTCCATGATTCGGATCGGCGTCGCCGAGCGCACTCCGGAGTTCGGGCATCTGCCGTTCGTCATGGGCCAGGGCAACAAGAAGCTGTCCAAGCGGGATCCGGAGTCGAATCTCTTCCATCACCGCGACCGCGGCTTCATTCCCGAGGGTTTGCTGAATTATCTGGCGCTGCTCGGCTGGAGCATCGCCGATGATCATGACGTCTTCTCCATGGCCGACATGGTCGCCGCGTTCGATATATCGAAAGTAAATTCGAATCCGGCCCGTTTCGATCAGAAGAAGGCCGACGCTCTGAACGCCGAACATATTCGGTTGCTGGAGCCGGGTGATTTCGCTCACCGGCTCCGCGAGTATCTGACCGAACACGGTCATATCGGCGCGGAGATCGACGAGAAGCTCTTCCTTGCGGCCGCAGATTTGGTGCAGACCCGCATCGTGGTTCTGGGTGATGCGTGGGGTCTGCTGGAGTTCTTGTTCGTCCCCTCCGAAGATTTCGTGATCGATCCGGCCGCACGGGAAAAGAATCTCGGCGCCGATGCCGTTCCGGTATTACAGGCGGCTATCGCGGCAGTGGACGGTGTTTCGGAATGGAATGCGGACGCACTCGGGGAAGCGCTCAAGACCGCGCTCGTCGACGAGTTGGGTCTCAAACCGCGTAAGGCGTTCACCCCCGTGCGCGTCGCGCTGACCGGATCGCACATCAGCCCGCCGCTGTACGAGTCGATGGAACTGCTGGGCCGTGAGGAGTCGCTGCGCCGGTTGCGCGCCGCGAACGCGGGCTAAGCGGGAGCAGGGTTGGCAGAGTGCCGGTGAACAACGCTCGAACAGTTCGAAAACCGGCCTCTGACCAGCCGATTTGTATATAACCCGGCAGGTGCTGCTAATCTTCTTCTCGGCCGGAAGCGGTCAGGGAGTTCCCACTGGGAGCAACCTGAAAGCCCAGGTCAATGGGGTATGGTGTAATTGGCAACACAGCTGATTCTGGTTCAGCCATTCTAGGTTCGAGTCCTGGTACCCCAGCTCCGAGAGCTTTTCGAAGCTTTCGAAATGCTGGAGATTCGGTGGTCCGGCCACCGAGAAATCGACAGCACTCCTGGTCCCGTCGTCTAGCGGCCTAGGACGCCGCCCTCTCAAGGCGGTAGCGCGGGTTCAAATCCCGTCGGGACTACAAAGTAAAGGCCCCCAGCCAATCGGCTGGGGGCCTTCGCTTTTCACATACGCCCTGCTCAATCCTGATCGGTGAGGGTGCTGCCACCCAACGGCATTGCGGGAAGTCCCAGTTTCCGGTGATCCCAGCTGCGCACTCGCTCGGGCACGATGCGAATCGCGATGCGCTTGTTCAGCATCTGCTCCACGAACGGCTTCATCTCTTCGCTGTACGGCCCGGTGTACCGCTCCCACACACTGATTCCCACCTGGAACAGTGCGTCGGCGTCATCGATGATCTCGGCGCGGCCCTCGATGGACACCCCGCGCAACTGGTCGTAGGTGTCCCCGGCCTCGAGCAGCACGGTCACCCGCGGATCGCGGCGCAGATTCACCGCCTTCTGCGATTTCGCCTTGGTCTCGAACCAGATTTCGCCGTTGATCAGGCCGTACCACATGGCGGTCAGGTGCGGGGTGCCCGCGGGACCGAGCGTGGCGAGGTTGGCGATTCGGCTGCGCCGCAGGAATTCCGCGATCTCCGGGTCGGACATCGTGATCTGAGCGCGTTGATTAACTCCCATCGGCCGACTGTAATTTACGGCGTATGAGGCGGGTCACACCGGACCGTCCGGTATCGGATGCGCTGATCGTCCCGCTGCGGCCCGAAAACGCCGACGCCCCCACCGGATTCCCGGCGGGGGCGTGAAAACGGCTGTGCGGGCCCGTCAGAGGCGTTTGTGCAACGCGTCCGCCGCCGCCACGAGATCGGCGGCCCAGCGCGCACCCGGGCGGCGGCCCATCCGATCGATCGGCCCGGAGACCGAAACGGCCGCGATCACCACACCGGTCGCATCGCGCACCGGCGCGGAAACGCTGGCGACGCCCGCCGCCCGCTCGGCCGCGCTCTGCGCCCAGCCGCGCCGCCGCACCTCGGCCAGCGCGCGCTCACCGAAGACCGCCTCGGGCAGCACGGTGCGCTGCAGATCCGGATCAGCCCAGGCCAGCAGGACTTTCGCGGCCGAGCCGGCGGTCATCGGCATGCGCGCCCCGACCGGAACGGTGTCGCGCAGGCCGGACGCGGGCTCCATCGAGGCCACGCACACGCGCGCGTTGCCGTCCCGCCGATACAGCTGCACGCTCTCGCCGGTGATCTCGCGCAGGCGCGGCAGGATGGTGGCGGCGGCGTCCAGCAGCGGATCGCTCGCGGTGGTAGCCAGCTCCGAGAGCGCGGGCCCCGGGCGCCACAGGCCCTGGCTGTCGCGGGCCAGCATGCGATGTGTCTCCAGGCCTACGGCCAGGCGATGCGCGGTGGCGCGGGGCAGGCCGGTGCGGGTGCACAACTCATTGAGGCCGCAGGGTTGCTCGGCTACGGCGTGCAGGACCGCCATGGCTTTGTCCAGAACACCGATACCGCTATGCTGTCTCATAGAACGATATTAGCGTCTCGCATACTGGGAAACGCAAACCGCGTCGCCCAGGCCCCGGAGCCATTCGGCCCGGGTGGTCGGGCGCTCCCCGCGTCGACAGCCCCGGCACGGGAATGTCTATCGAGAGGTGATGGAGATATGGCCGAGCGGCCACGCACTCTGGCGGAGAAGGTCTGGGACCAGCACGTCGTCGTCCAAGGCGAAGGTGAAGGCGCGCATCGCGAACCCGACCTCATCTACATCGATCTGCACCTGGTGCACGAGGTCACCAGCCCGCAGGCGTTCGACGGCCTGCGCGCGGCCGGTCGCCCGGTGCGCCGCCCCGATCTCACCATCGCCACCGAGGACCACAACGTCCCGACCATCGATATCGACAAGCCGATCGCCGATCCCATCTCGCGGCTGCAGGTCGACACCCTGCGCAAGAACTGCGAGGAATTCGGTGTTCGCCTGCACCCCATGGGCGATCTCGATCAGGGCATCGTGCACGTTGTCGGTCCGCAGCTGGGTCTGACCCAGCCGGGCACCACCGTCGTCTGCGGTGATTCGCACACCTCCACGCACGGTGCTTTCGGCGCGCTCGCAATGGGTATCGGCACCAGCGAGGTGGAACATGTTCTGGCAACGCAGACTTTGTCGCTGCGCCCGTTCCGGACCATGGCCATCAATATCGACGGCACGCTGCCCGACGGGGTGACTTCCAAGGATGTGATTCTGGCGGTCATCGCGCAGATCGGCACCGGCGGCGGCCAGGGCTATGTGCTCGAGTACCGCGGTGAGGCCGTGCGCTCGATGTCCATGGAAGCCCGGATGACCATGTGCAACATGTCCATCGAGGCCGGTGCGCGCGCGGGCATGGTGGCCCCGGACGAGATCACCTACGAGTTCCTCAAGGGCCGTCCGCACGCGCCCGAGGGCGCGGATTGGGATGCCGCCGTCGCCGCCTGGGACGCCCTGAAGACCGATGAGGGCGCGGTTTTCGATGCCGAGGTGCATATCGACGCGAGCGCGCTGACCCCGTTCGTCACCTGGGGCACCAACCCGGGACAGGGCCTGCCGCTGGGGGAATCGGTGCCGGACCCGGAGCAGATCGTGGACGAGAACGAGCGTCAGGCCGCCGAAAAGGCGTTGCAGTACATGGACCTGACGCCGGGCACGCCGTTGCGCGAGTTGACCGTGGATACCGTTTTCGTCGGCTCGTGCACGAATGGCCGTATCGAGGATTTGCGTGCGGTGGCTGATGTTTTGAAGGGCCGCAAGATCGCCGAGAGCGTGCGCATGTTGATCGTTCCCGGTTCCATGCGGGTGCGCGCGCAGGCCGAATCCGAAGGGCTGGGCGAGATTTTCACCGCGGCCGGCGCGGAATGGCGGCAGGCGGGCTGCTCGATGTGCCTGGGAATGAACCCCGATCAGCTTTCGCCCGGTCAGCGCTGTGCCTCCACCTCGAACCGGAACTTCGAAGGGCGACAGGGCAAGGGCGGTCGCACACACCTGGTGTCGCCGCTGGTCGCGGCCGCCACCGCGGTGCGCGGAACCCTGTCCTCACCGGCGGATCTCAACTGATTTCGGCTTTACCGGCCCGTAATCCGCTGCCCTCACAGACATCAGGAGAAACACGATGGAAGCCTTCAAGGTCCACAAGGGGATCGGCGTTCCGTTCCGCCGATCCAACGTCGACACCGACCAGATCATCCCCGCCGTCTACCTGAAGCGCGTTACCCGAACGGGTTTCGAGGACGGACTCTTCGCGGCATGGCGAACGGATCCGAACTTCATTCTGAACGCCGAGCCCTACAACCGCGGCAGTGTGCTGGTCGCCGGTCCGGATTTCGGTACCGGTTCCTCACGCGAGCACGCGGTTTGGGCGCTGAAAGACTACGGGTTCCGCGTGGTGATCTCGTCCCGCTTCGCGGACATCTTCCGCGGAAACGCCGGTAAGGACGGGCTTCTGACGGCTCGGATGGCGCAGAGCGATGTGGAATTGCTCTGGAAACTGCTCGAGGAACAGCCCGGTTTGGAATTGGCGACGGACCTCGAGGCGCGCACCGTGACGGCCGGAACGGTCGTGTTGCCGTTCGATATTGACGACTACACGCGGTGGCGCCTGCTGGAAGGTTTGGACGACATCGGCCTCACTCTCCGGCACAGCGACCAGATCGGTCAGTTCGAAAACGCAAGGCCGACATGGAAACCCACCACCATTCCGGCGCGTATTTCGCAGACGTAATCATTGGGGGGCGTTAGCTGAACGCCCCCAAACGAGGTAGCTGGTCGTGTGCCATCTCTCATCAAAATGGGTGTGGCAGATAGACTCTTGCTCAAAGAAGGTTTACCGTGGTACCTAGTCGGTCCGACGACGGGCCATTAGTCTGCGGAGGATTCAATGAACAAGGCGGAACTGATCGATGTTCTGACCGAGAAGTTGGGTACTGACAGGCGCACCGCTACTGCTGCAGTCGAGCAGATGGTAGATACGATCGTGCGTGCTGTGAACAAAGGTCAGAGCGTCACCATCACGGGATTCGGTGTGTTCGAACAGCGTAAGCGTGCAGCGCGCGTTGCTCGTAACCCGCGCACCGGCGAAACCGTCAAGGTGAAGCCGACTTCGGTGCCTGCCTTCCGTCCCGGCGCTCAGTTCAAGGCGATCATCGCCGGCAAGCAGAAGATCACCGCGAGCGGCCCGGCCGTGAAACGTGGTGTGGCTGCTCCGGTGTCGGGCAAGCCGGCCGGTGCGAAGAAGGCCGCTGCCAAGAAGACCGCCAAGAAGGCCGCCACCAAGGCACCGGCCAAGACCACGGCGAAGAAGGCCGCGACCAAGGCTCCGGCCAAGAAGGCCACCGCCAAGAAGACGGCGACCAAGGCTGCTGCCAAGAAGACGGTCACCAAGGCCACCGCCAAGAAGGCGCCGGCCAAGAAGACCGCCGTCAAGGCCACCGCCGCCAAGAAGGCCACCGCCGCCAAGAAGGCACCGGCCAAGAAGGCTCCGGCCAAGAAGACCGCGGCGAAGCGCACCGCTCGCCGCTGATCGCTCGAACAGCCCGTCGCTGACGGGTTTTCGGCACCGCACAACATGTGAGACGGCCCGGCATCGCCGGGCCGTTTCGCACGTTCGGGGGTAGTTGTTCGGAGGCATTCGGCCCGTCAGAGGCCGGAAATGGTTCGGCCGCCGGGTAATTGCCGCAAAACTGTAGTGCGAAATATCCCGGCGGCTCGAAATGCCCTAGCGCCGAATGTCGGTCGGGTTCAATGCGCGATCGAGATGATCGGCGGCGACCAGGCGGCCCTGCTGTACCGAGAGCACCCAGACGCTGCCCTTGCGATTACGGGCGGGCGGCAGCGTGACGCCGTCCTTGGCCGCCCACCACTCCAGCAGATCCGGAATCACCTTGCCCTGACTGCAGATCACCGGAATCTCCCGTTCGGCCGCCAGATCCCGAATGCGCTTGCGCGCGGTGTCCGGGGCGGCGGCGTAACCGGTTTCGGACAGTTGCGGCTCCAGTTCGATGTCCAGGCCCAGCTTTTCGGCGATCGGGGTCACGGTTTGGACACAGCGCACCGGTGGGGCGGAATGGATTTCGGTGGGGCCGAACGCCAGCAGATTCGGCACCAGCTCGCGAGCCTGTGCGCGCCCGGCCTTTTCGAGCGGACGGTCCTCGTCCGCACCGGCGAACCGGTCCCGGCGGCCCGCCTTGGCGTGGCGCACCAGCAGCATGGTGGCCGTATCCGGCGGCAGCCGAAGGAAATTGCGCACGATGTGGCGATCCATGGGATAGGACAGCGCGTCCATCAGCCCGTCGATCCGATGCCACTGGAGCACATCGACTTCCGCGTTCGATTCGAAATCGCCGTCGAGAATCTGTGCGGCCCAGTAGTCCACGCGCTTGAGCTTGCGATGTCCGGTCACCGGATAGGTGACGTGGCCGAGGTAGCGGCCGAGCCGGGAGTGGATCCCGGTCTCCTCGGCCACTTCTCGCACCGTCGTCATCACCAGGCTCTCACCCGGGTCCACCTTGCCCTTGGGCAGTGACCAGTCGTCGTACTTGGGTCGATGGACGAGGGCGATCTCGATGGCCCCATCGGGCGCGTAACGCCACAGCACGGCCCCCGCGGCCGGAATGTTGGCTTTCACCCGGGGATCCGGGAAATCGGCGGCGGGGGAGTAGTCCGGTGGTGTCACGGGCGATCCGGACGCCGCAGTCGCATGAGGTAGTCCTGATGGTCGCGAATCTCTTCACCGGCGACATCGGGATCGGGCTGGGCGACCCAGCTGCCGTCGGGCCGCAGCACCCAGCAGCGGGTGGTGGGGTAGAGCGCGGAGTCGAAGACCTCGCCCAACTGCTGTGCCAGCTTCGGATCCTTCACCTGCGCCAGTACTTCCACGCGCCGGTCCAGATTGCGATGCATCATGTCGGCGCTGCCGATCCAGTACTGATCCTGGGCGGCGAAGTGCAGGATGCGCGAATGCTCCAGGTAGCGGCCGAGAATCGAGCGCACCTCGATGTTCTCGCTCATCCCGGGCACGCCCGGGCGCAGCCCGCAGATACCGCGCACCACGACCTGTACGGGCACGCCCGCCTGCGACGCGCGGTAGAGCGCGTCGATGATCTGCTCATCGACCAGGGCGTTGGCCTTCAAGCGGATTCGCGCCGGAGCGCCCTCGGCGGCCAGTTCCACCTCGCGCTCGATGCGCTCGATAATCCCTTGCCGCACACCGATGGGCGCGACGAGCAGGTTGCGGTAACTCGACTTTCGGGAGTATCCGGTCAGCGAGTTGAACAGATCGGTCAGGTCCGCGCCGATTTCCGGTGCGGCAGTGAGCAAGCCGACGTCCTCGTACAGGCGCGCGGTCTTGGGATTGTAATTACCGGTGCCGATATGGCAGTAGCGGCGGATGGTCGCGCCCTCGCGGCGCACCACCAGGCAGGTCTTGCAGTGCGTCTTGAGACCGACCAGGCCGTAGACCACGTGCACGCCCGCCTGTTCCAGTGCGCGAGCCCATTTGATGTTGGCCTGCTCGTCGAAGCGGGCCTTGATCTCGACCAGTGCCACGACCTGCTTACCGGCCTCGGCGGCGTCGATGAGCGCGTTCACGATCGGGGAGTCGCCCGAGGTGCGGTACAGCGTCTGCTTGATCGCCAGCACCTGAGGATCGGCCGCGGCCTGTTCGATGAAGCGCTGCACGCTGGTGGAGAAGGAGTCGTACGGGTGGTGCACCAGTACGTCGCCCTCGCGCAGCGCCGCGAAAACGTTTCGGGGCGTTTCCCGTTCGCCGAAGGCGGGCGGGGTGGCGGGCACGTACGGTGCGTCCTTGAGATTGGGACGGTCCACGCCGTACACCTGCCACAGGCAGGACAGGTCGAGCAGGCCGGGCACCTGGATGACATCGCCGGGATCGACATCGAGTTCGCGCAGCAGCAGATCGAGCATGTGCTCGGTCATATCGTCCGAGACCTCGAGGCGCACCGGCGATCCGAAGCGGCGGCGCGCGAGTTCGCGCTCCAGGGCCTGCAGCAGATCCTCGTCGCGGTCCTCCTCGACCTCGAGGTCGGCGTTGCGGGTGATGCGGAACGAATGGTGTTCCACCACTTCCATTCCCGGGAAAAGCTGATCCAGGTGTGCGGCGATCAGTTCTTCCATCGGCAGGAAGGGCGCCAGTCCGGTGCCTTGTGCCGCACCGGATTCGCGCGGCGAACGGCGCACGCGCACGAAGCGGTCCACATTGTCGGGCACCTTGACGCGCGCGAAGTGCTCACCGCCGGTGACCGAATCCTTCACCGTGACAGCGAGATTCAGGCTCAATCCGCTGATGTACGGGAACGGGTGCGCCGGATCGACGGCCAGCGGGGTCAGCACCGGGAAGACCTGATCCTGGAAATACCCGGACAGCCGCTGCCTTTCACCGTCATCGAGATCGGCCCAGCGGGTGATGGCGATGTTCTCCGCGGTGAGGGCGGGCAGCACCTGATCGAGGAACACCCGGGCATGGCGGTGTGCCAGATCCTGGGTGCGGGCCGCGATCATCTCCAGCTGTTCGGTGGGGGACAGCCCATCGGCGGACCGCACCGACAAACCCGTTTCGGCGCGGCGTTTGAGGCCGGCGACGCGCACCATATAGAACTCGTCGAGATTGGACGCGAAAATCGCGAGGAATTTCGCCCGCTCCAACAATGGCTGCGAGGTGTCCTCGGCGAGCGCGAGAACGCGCGCGTTGAAATCGAGCCAGCTGAGTTCTCGGTTCAGGTACCGATCCTGTGGCAAACGTGCCGCTGCCGTGGCAGTGGGCGGTGGGGTTGCCGCGGGCGGGGCCGCGGGTAGTAGCGGCGGTTGCTTGACGGTATCCGTATCGCTCACTCTCACGATCATTCCTTATGTCGTGTGCGGGGTGCCGTTCTGACACCGTCCATTGCAGCGCAGATCACGCCCGGTCAGCACAGTGAGGAACCTGTTCGCTGTACTTGTTCGACTCCCCGACACGCCTGCGACACGCCGATTTCACTGAGCAGCGTGTCCGTGGCCGCTCCGACGCCGAGCGCGGCGGCGCGATCCAGATCCGCCGCCGTGTCCACGTCCTGCCGTAATCCGGGCCAGTCACCGAGCAATTCCACCGCGCCCGCCGCGATATGCCTGCGGGCCGAATCGGGGCCGAAAAGCGGATCCAGGGCGGTGCCCGGATCCCGGACGAGCAGTGCCACGGTGCCGCTGCCGTCATGATCAGCAACCACCGAGCGTCGATGTTTCGCCGCACTCACCATGTCGGCGAGTTCGCGCGACCGCAACGCGGGCAGATCAGCCTGCAGCGCAAGCAGATCGACCGGACCGTGCGCACTCCTGATCGCCGCCGCCCCGGCCGCCAGCGCGGCATTGAGCCCACCCGGAATCGCCGGTTCGGGCTGTACGCGCGCACCGAGCCCGCGCACCAATTCACTCACCACCGGATCCGGCGTCACCACCGTCACCGACGCGACGCTCGCCGTGGCGACCGCCGCCGTCACGGTGTCGGTCAGCATCGCCAGCACCAATCTGGGCCGGTCGCGCGGCAGCAGCCGATCCGCGAGCCGGCTCTTGGCCAGCTCGAGATTCTTCACCGCGATCACGGCGTGCACGGTCGACCGCATGCCCGAATCCTCCCACTCCAAAGTGACGACCGTGTGAGCGCCCGCCCACACCCACCTCGATAACCCGTAGTACCCGCTCTGGCTTCCCCGCGCCCGGAGTACCCGGTTTGCGATGCTCGGCGCGGTGGATTTCGGGCGCGCTTATATTGGGCAGATGGCTAGGGCAGCGGTGTTGGGGGCGGGGTCGTGGGGGACCGCGTTCGCGAAGGTGTTGGCGGAGGCGGGAACCGACGTCACGATGTGGGCGCGACGGCCGGAGGTAGCCAAAGTGCTGGGCACCGAACATCGCAATCCCTGGTATCTGCCCGAGGTGACGCTGCCGCCGATCGCCGCCACCGATGATCATCGGATCGCGTTGGCCGGCGCGGACATCGTGGTGCTCGCGGTGCCATCGCAATCGCTGCGCGCCAATCTCGCCGAATGGCAGCCCGCCATTCCCGAGGACGCCACGCTGCTGAGTCTGGCCAAGGGCATCGAGACCGGCACCCTGCTGCGCATGAGTCAGGTCATCGCCGAAGTCAGCGGTGCGGATCCGAGCCGGGTCGCGGTGCTGTCCGGGCCGAATCTGGCGCGCGAGATCGCCGATCGGCAGCCCGCCGCGACCGTGGTCGCCTGCACCGATACCGCGCGGGCCGAAGCGGTGCAGCACGCCAGCGCCACCGGATACTTCCGGCCGTACACCAATCACGATGTGATCGGTTGCGAGATCGGCGGCGCTTGTAAGAACGTGATCGCGCTGGCCTGCGGTATCGCCTCCGGAATGGGGTTGGGCGACAACTCGATTGCCAGCCTCATCACGCGCGGGCTCGCGGAGATCATCCGGCTCGGCGTCGCGGTCGGCGCGGAACCGGTGACCCTGGCCGGACTCGCCGGGGTCGGCGATCTGGTCGCCACCTGCACCTCACCGCTCTCGCGCAACCGTTCCTTCGGGCATGTGCTGGGCGCGGGCGGCACCATGGAGGCCGCCCAGCAGGCCACTCATGGCCAGGTCGCCGAGGGTGTGAAGTCCTGCACATCGGTGCGGGCGCTGGCCGCCGCGCACGGGGTCGAGATGCCGCTGACCAATGCCATGCATCAGGTCTGCCACGAGGGGCTGCCCACCGCCGATGCGGTCGGACAGCTGCTGGGGCGGCGGCTCAAGTCCGAGTGATTCCGGTGCGGCGTGGCGCGATTGCGACGCGACCTGGGGCGACCGCGTAACCGCGCTGCCATCACCGCCGGATATGGTTCCGGGCATGACCAACAGGATCCGGGTGGCGGTGGTGTTCGGCGGGCGCAGCAACGAGCATGGCGTCTCGTGTGTGTCGGCCCGTACGGTCTTGGGCAGCCTCGATCCCGAACGGTACGAGGCGGTTCCGATCGGCATCACCCGGGACGGCACCTGGGTGCTCAATGCCGCGGACTCGCACGCGCTCACCGCGGACGCGAGCCGGGAACTGCCGTCGGTGGATTCGATCGGCACCGAGTTGACCCTGGCCGCCGATCCCAGCCGCGCGGGCGGACTGGTTCCGCTGGACAGCGCGGACGCGGCGATCGGCAGCGTGGATGTGGTTTTCCCGGTGCTGCACGGGCCATTCGGTGAGGACGGCACGCTGCAGGGGCTGCTGGAACTCGCCGGGGTGCCGTATGTCGGGCCGGGTGTGCTGGCCAGCGCAGCCGGTATGGACAAGGAATTCACCAAGAAACTCCTTGCGGCGGAAGGGCTTCCGATCGGCGTTCAGGTGGTGCTGCGGGCGGGCACCGCGACGCTGTCCGAGGCCGACCGCGATCGGCTCGGGCTGCCGGTGTTCGTCAAGCCCGCGCGCGGCGGATCCTCCATCGGCATCACCAAGGTCGACGGCTGGGATGAGCTCGACGCCGCCATCGCCGTTGCGCGCCAGCATGATCCGAAGGTGATCATCGAAGCCGGTATCATCGGCCGCGAAGTCGAGTGCGGCGTACTGGAATTCCCGGACGGGCGCGTGGAAGCCAGTGTGGTGGCGGAGATCCGGATGCCGGAGGAAACCCCCGAGGGCCCCGAGTTCTACGACTTCGACACCAAATACCTCGACGACGTCTGCGAGTTCGATGTCCCCGCCAAGCTGGACGACGATGTGTCGCAACAGATTCGGGAACTCGCGGTGCGGGCGTTCCAGGCCCTGGACTGCCAGGGACTCGCGCGCGTCGACTTCTTCGTCACCGCGGACGGCCCGGTCATCAACGAGATCAACACCATGCCCGGTTTCACCGCCATCTCCATGTACCCGCGCATGTGGGAGGCCACCGGCATCGATCGCGGTGAGCTGGTCACCACGCTCGTGGAAACCGCGCTGGCCCGGGGCACCGGCCTGCGCTGACTCCCCCAACCGGTGGAGCTGCCATCAGACCTGAGGTCGATGGCAGCCGCCGGGGTGCTGAGTACCCTGGATGGCGTGCTCATGGCGATGACCATCCCCGGTTTGGCGATCCTGATAATCGTGGTCGCCTTCGCGGAGGTCGGCTACCGCAAGGTGACCGGCCGCACCGGGCTCCCCTGGATGCGCGGCAGCGAGGACGAGAATCGCAGCGCGGCCGCCATCGGGTTCGAGCAATTCGGCTCGGTCTTCGAATCCGGTAAGAAGCACGAATTCGAACAGCGGCAGTCGGTGCTGATGCACCGCGAGAATCCGGGCGACGGCACCGACGGTATGAAGATCGATCTCACCACCGGGAAAGCCCGGCTGCCCAAGCTCTGATTCGGTTCGGGCGCTGCTTCAGTTCGGCAGCGGTCCCGGATCCAGCGCCTGCTGCGGCATCACCTTGCTGACGGCGTCCGAAATCTCCTGCAGCGGAGTCGGTCCCGCGTTATCGGGCATGGTCAGCGCGATGTACGTACCGCGATCCACCGCCCAGTAGGTGCCCGAGGCCGCACCGCTGGTCTGATCGCGCACATCGAACCAGTTGACGCCGTTCACGACCTGCAACGGTGAGGCGCGGTTGAATTCCAGCGGCCGATCCAGCCCGCAGCGCAGCACGATGGCGTCCCCGCCGTCCGACAGCTGCCACGCCTTCGCGCCCACCGGCGCGGGCTGTACGAGTTCGGAATTGCTGTAGTCGCCGAGTTTCTCGGGCAGTGCGGGCAGCAGGGCCGAGCACAGCGGCCCGGCCGCGGCGGGGGCCTGCACCGCACCCAGTACCAGCGGCTCGCGCGCGGGATGCCGATTGGCCAGCACACCCATCACCAGCACGCCCGCGACGAGCGCGATCGGCAGTGCGACGGCGGTGGCGATCAGCGCGGGTGAGCGGCGTTCGGCCGGCTCGTCATCGGATTCGCCGGTGTCCGTGGACTTCTCCGCGCCCGCGGTGGCCGCATCGGCCGCCTGTGCGCCACTGCCCGCCGAGTTCGCGGGCTCGGTGGTCGTGCTGGACTTCGACTCCTCGGCGGCCGCCCGCGTATCGGCGGCAGCGCTGTCACTCGCGTCTGCGGCGGGCTTGGCGATATCTACCGTGCCGGGTTCGGTGGCGTCGCTGCCGTGGGTGTCGGTGCTCATCCGGTTGTCGGTCCCCGATCGTGCCGGGCCGGGCTCAGCGCGTCCCGGCTGGTGGTCGTCGATTGCGTGTCCGAGGGTACCGTTTCCAGGTCGAGCGTCCGCAGCCCACTCATTGCCGAGGAGACCGTCATCACCGCCAGCAGCAGTCAGCGTCGTGGCTCCCGTATGAGGTTTCCGGGGTACGGCAGTGATGCGGTGACTGTGCGGGAGGTGGGGGAGTTCGGGGTGATTGCCCGGATCAACGCGGGGCGCAAGCAGGGGCCTGGGGTTCTACTTGGGCCCGGGGATGATGCGGCCGTAGTCGCGGCACCCGATGAGCGGTTCGTGGTGACAACGGACATGCTGGTGCAAGACCGGCATTTCCGGCTGGACTGGTCCAGTGGGCATGACATCGGGCGTAAGGCGATCGCGCAGAACGCGGCCGATGTCGTGGCGATGGGAGCCACGCCGAGCGCGTTCGTTGTCTCCTTCGGTTGCCCGCCCGAGACCCCGATCGATTTCGTCACCGATCTCGCCGATGGCATGTGGGCCGAGGCCGAGCGCGCGGGCGCGTCCATCGCGGGCGGCGATGTGGTGAGCGCACCGCTGCTGGTGATCTCGGTGACCGCGTTCGGTGATCCGGCCGGACGCGAGCCGATTCTGAAATCCGGTGCGCGGCCGGGCGATATCGTCGCCGTGGCCGGACTGCTGGGTTGGTCCGGCGCGGGTTTCGCGCTGCTGCACGGCGGCGTCGAGCCGGAGCACTTCCGCTGTGTCGACACTTCGCGTTTCGCGGATGTCATTGCCGTGCACAAGGTTCCGCAGCCGCCGTACGAGGAGGTGCTGACGCTGCCGGATACGATTCGGATCACCGCCCTCACCGATGTCTCGGACGGCCTGCTCGCCGATGTGGGCCATATCGCCGAATCCTCCGGTGTGGCTGTCGATCTCGACTCCGCCGCACTGCGCGATCCGGTGCTGGAGGTGATCGCCGACGCGGTCGGCGCGAACGCCCTCGACTGGATTCTGACCGGCGGCGAGGATCATGCCTTCGCCGCGACTTTCACTGATGCCGTTGATCTTCCCGCAGGTTGGGTGCGTATCGGCCGCGTCACCGAGGGCTCCGGCGTGACCGTGGACGGTATCGCCCGAAACGGACTTACCGGTTGGGAATCCTTCGCATAGGTGGGCGGTCTTCCCTCGCGAAACTCGTCACGATAAGTTCTCCCGACATGGGCAACAAACCGCTGTCGGAGGTCGTCGATTCAGGATGGGCCGAGGCCCTGGAACCGGTGGCCGATCGCATTGCCGAGATGGGCGAATTCCTCCGTACCGAAAACGCCGCGGGCCGTGGCTATCTCCCCAAGGGGGAGAATGTGCTGCGCGCCTTCCAGCGACCGTTCGACAAGGTCCGGGTTCTCATCGTCGGCCAGGATCCGTACCCCACTCCCGGCCATGCCATGGGGCTGAGTTTCTCGGTGGAACCGGATGTGAAACCGGTGCCGCGCAGCCTCGCCAATATCTTCTCCGAGCTCACCAAGGATCTCGAACTGCCGATGCCGTCGAACGGTGATCTGTCGCCGTGGTCGGATCAGGGTGTGCTCATGTTGAACCGAGTTCTCACCGTGCAGCCGGGCCAGGCGGCCTCGCATCGCGGTAAAGGCTGGGAAGCGGTGACCGAGCAGGCAATTCGCGCGCTCGTGGCCCGTGATCAGCCGCTCGTCGCCATTCTGTGGGGTAAGGACGCCTCCACTCTGAAGCCGATGCTGGGGTCCACGCCCTACATCGAATCCGCCCATCCCTCACCGTTGTCCGCCTCGCGCGGATTCTTCGGATCGCGCCCGTTCTCCCGAACCAATGAATTGCTGGGTACATTGGGTGCCGCGCCGGTGGACTGGCGTCTGCCCTAGAGCGCGAATCCGTTGATCCGATTCAGGAGCATGTGAATGCAGAACAAGACTGCCCGTGGTGTTTTCGTGGTACTGGCCGCAGGGGCGGCCCTCGCCGCCGCCCCTGCCGCCGCCAATGCCGCGCCGTTGACGCTGGAGCCCTTCACCAACGCTCCCGTTGCGACGACGAATGAGGGTGGCACCCAGGTGGCGAGCTTGTTCGACACCAATAGCGCCACCACCATGAGCTCGCAGGTGACCTCGCGGATCGCCTGCCTGCCGATGACGATCAGCCAGAACCTGGATTGCTTCACCGGCGATCGCTGATCGAACCCGACGCCCTCAGCGCCCCGCGCGGCGCACCATTCGAATTTCGATGGAGGGCGTGAAGGCTTCGACTCGGCGTTCACCGTCGGGTTCGAAGCCGAATTTGCGGTAGAAGGCCCGGGCACGCGGATTCTCCTCGAACACCCAGAGTGAGGTATCGGCGTCCTGGGCCAGCACCGTTTCCATGAGGGTGTGCGCTACTCCGGTGCCGTACCAGGCTTTCCGGACATACATGGCGCTGATTTCGCGTTCCGCGACGGGTGATTCATCGCGAGCCGGTCCGGCACTGGCGAATCCGATCACCGTGCCGTCGACGACGGCGACGATATTGCGTCCGGGATAGTTCACCCGGATCTTCTCCCACGCTGCCGCGCGCCTGTCGACATCGAACGCGTCGAGCACATGCGCGGGCACCAATCCCTGATACGCCTCGCGCCAGCACGCGATATGGCATTCGGCCATGCTGCGCACATGTTCGGCCTCGAGCGGAACCACCTGCCACTCACTCATTTTCGACCCCTGCGGTCCCAATGTGCCCGGAGCACAGCAAAAGCCCCGGATCACCCATTGTGGGTGCCGGGGCTCTTACAGAAAAGCGGTAATCAGCCGCGGGCGACCTTGCCGGCCTTCAGGCAGGAGGTGCACACGTTCATGCGGCGGGTGTTGCCGGGGGCAACCTGGGCGCGCACGGTCTGAATGTTCGGATTCCAACGACGGTTGGTGCGCCGGTGCGAATGCGAAACCGACTTACCGAAGCCGGGGCCCTTGGCGCAGACGTCGCAGACGGCAGCCATAGTCGCGAGCTCCTTCATGTCATGTTGGGACGCGCTGCTCGAATAAACAGCGTGTCCGGAAACGTAATGTCTGGGGACGTGCCTGCCAGCGAATCGCTAGCGAACGCGTTTCTGATGCCTGAGAAGGATCAGTGCCCGCGTCGGGCAACCGTGCAAGAGTAACCGCCCCCGCCGGGCCATGTCCAATTGCCCCCCACTTCGCTGGGAGAGCCCTGCGAACGAACGGCAGGTGACGGCGCGGTGTCCACACTCCGGACTAGGCTGGCAGCCGGGGGAACAGCGACTTTGATGTGCGGTGAAAGGACGGTGCCGGTGCCCGGGGTAGGGGACGTGCTCGACGGTGAGGCGCTGCTGCGCTGGGGACAGGCCTGCCTGTCCGGGCTCGAACGGCACCGCGATGAGATCAACGCCCTCAATGTGTTCCCGGTCGCGGATTCCGATACCGGTACGAACCTGCTGGCCACCATGCGCGCCGCGATCCATGCCGCCGAAGAGGCGGCCAACCGGGTGACGACCCGACGGATCGTCGAACCCGCCGGGCTCGCGGCGGTATCGGACAGTGCGCGCGCCGAGGCGGAGTCCACGGTCGTACCGGGTCTGCGGGTGGCGACTGTTCGGGCTGCGGCCGGATCGCCGGAGGCTGGGGGCGGATCGTCCGAGGGTGCGGGTGGGGGACTGCCCGCTCGGGTGGTTGCCTCGGCCATGGCGCGGGCGGCGACGATCGGGGCGCGGGGGAATTCGGGGATCATCCTTTCGCAGGTGCTGCGGGGGATGGCCGATGCGGTGCGTGACGAAGACCTCACCGAGGCGACGCTGCGGCTGGCGCTGCGCCGGGCCGCGCGACTGGTGCGCGGGGCGCTGAGTTCGCCGGTGGAGGGGACCATGCTCACCGTGTTGGATCGGGCGGCCGATCACGCGGCGGAATGTACGGAACCGACATTGAACGCGGTGGCGCTGGCCGCGGCCGATGGGGCGGCCAAGGCGCTGGGGGAGACGACATCGCAATTGGGAGTGCTGCGGCGGGCCGGGGTGGTGGATGCCGGGGCGCGCGGGCTGCTCGTGCTGCTCGATGAATTGGTTGTCGCCACCGGTGGGCAGGCTCCGGACCGTCCCGAGTATCTGCGGCAGGCCGAACGCGCGGTGTCCACCGGGTCGGGTGGCGGGGGAGTTATAGGCCGTGGGGTGGCGGGCCGCGGTGGTGCTGCGGGCAGCGGTGGGATCGCGGCCGAGGGGCCGGCTGGTGCCGGTGATCGGCGCGGAGAAGTCGCGACGGGGCCTATTGATCGGGTGGCAGGAGCGGGGGCGGGGTCGCTCGATGACAGTGCCGAGCATGCGAATGATGGTGTCGCGCACGTACTTGTCGGTGGGGCACCGCACTATGAGGTCATGTTCCTACTGACCGGGGCCGATGAGGCGGGTGTGGCCGAGTTGCGCGAAAAGCTTGGGGGGCTGGGGGATTCGGTGGTTGTGGTGGGGGATGGGGTGGGGACGTGGTCGGCGCATGTGCATTGTGCCGATGCGGGGGCGGCGGTCGAGGCGGGGATCGCGGCGGGGGAACTGAGCGGGATTCGGATCGAGACGCTGGCGGCGGCGGGGCCGGTGCCATTGGGGTCGGGGGAGCGCGGCATTCTGGCGGTGGCGACCGGGGATGGGGTGGTGCGGCTGTTCGAGGACGCCGGGGCGCAGGTGCTCCAGGGGCGAGTGACGGCGGAGTCGCTGCTGGCCGGGATCCGGCGGCTGCCGCATCGCGAGGTGCTGGTGCTGCCGAACGGAGCGCTGCCCGCGCACGAGTTGATGGCGGTGAGTGTGGCCGCGCGCGACGGCAATCGGGATGTGCTCATGCTGCCGAGCGGGTCCATGGTGCAGGGGCTGGCGGCGCTGTCCATGCACGACGCCGGGCGGGCTGCGGCCGACGATGTCTTCGCCATGTCCGAGGCGGCCGCCGGAACCCGTTGGGGCGCTTTGCGAATCGCGCCCGAACGCGCGCTGACCATTGTCGGCATGTGCGATGCGGGCGACGGTCTCGGTCTGGTCGGGCACGATGTGGTGGTGATCGATCCCGATCCGCGCGCGGCCGGGCGTACGCTGCTGGATCGAATGCTGGGTCTGGGTGGCGAATTGGTCACCATGCTCATCGGCGCGGATGCGCCGCAGGGACTTTCGCAGGAGTTGGCCGAGCACATCGGCGCCGCGTTCCCGGGTGTCGAGGTGGTGACGTATCCCGGCGGGCAGGCCGGTGATCTGGTGCAGATCGGGGTGGAATAGGTGGCGACACTGGGTGATCGGCTCGACCATGTGCTCGGGGTGAAAGCCGCCGAACCGCTGGCCGAGGCCTTCGATATGCATACCGTCGAGGACCTGCTACGCCACTATCCGCTGCGCTATGCCACCCAGGGCCAGCCTCTCACCGAGGAGGCGCCCGAGGAGGGCCAGCACATCACCGTCATGGGCCGGGTCACCAAAACCGATCTGCGCCCCATGAAGAATCGGCGCGGCAGCCTGCTCAAGGTGAGCCTGGACACCGGCGGCTCGAAACCCATCGAGGTCACCTTCTTCAATGGCGACAAGGTGCGCCATCTGGTGAAGGAGGGTGTGCGCGCCATGATGTCCGGCACCGTGCACTGGTGGCGGCCGGACCGCTGGAATCTCTCGCATCCGGACTACCTGATCCTGCCCGATAAAGAGGGCGGTTCCATCGAGAACCTCACCTCGGTGCGCGGCGGCGGTGCGCTGCGCGGTCTGGCGGCGACCGCGAAAGGCGCGGGCGGCGTGGACGTCTCGTTCTTCGAACGCGAGTTCATCCCGGTCTATCCGGCCACGGCGAAGGTGCAGAGCTGGGATCTGCTGCGCTGTGTGCGTCAGGTGCTCGATCAACTCGACCCCATCGAGGATCCGCTCCCGGTGGAGCTGCTCGACGAACATTCGCTGCTCCCGGTCTCGGACGCGCTGCGCCTTATCCACCTACCCGACAGCAAGACCGATATCGATCAGGCCAGGGGCCGACTGCGTTTCGACGAAGCCCTGGCCCTGCAATTGGTGCTCGCGGAGCGGCGGCATCAGGCCGAGGGCCGCACCGCCAAACCGAGCCTGCCCCGCACCGACGGTATCGCCGCCGCGTTCGACAAACGCCTGCCCTTCGAACTGACCGAGGGCCAGCGCACGGTGATCGATGAGATCTCCGCCGATCTGTCCCGCACCCACCCCATGCACCGTTTGCTCCAGGGCGAGGTCGGCTCCGGTAAGACCATCGTGGCGCTGCACGCCATGTTGCAGGTGGTCGACAACGGCCAGCAGTGCGCTCTGCTCGCGCCGACGGAAGTGCTTGCCTCCCAGCACTATCGCTCGCTCAAGGCGATGCTCGGTGATCTCGCCACCGCCGGTGAACTCGGCGCGGCCGATATCGCCACCAAGGTCGTGCTGGTGACCGGCTCCATGTCGGTCGGCCAGAAACGAGCCGCGCTGCTGGACGCCGTCACCGGCGAGGCGGGCATTCTCATCGGCACGCACGCCCTCATTCAGGATTCGGTCGAGTTCTTCGATCTCGGCATGGTGATCGTCGATGAACAGCACCGCTTCGGCGTGGAACAGCGAGATGCCTTGCGCGCCAAGGCGAAGAACGGCATCAGCCCGCATCTGCTGGTCATGACCGCGACCCCGATCCCGCGCACCATCGCCATGACGACCCTGGGCGATCTGGAAACCTCCACCCTGACCCAGTTGCCGCGCGGCCGGTCGCCGATCACCTCGAAAGTGGTGCCCGCCAAGGTGAAACCGTCCTGGGTGGACCGCGCCTGGGAACGCATTCACGAAGAGGTGGGGGCGGGTCGCCAAGCCTATGTGGTGTGCTCGCGCATCGGCGATGAAGAGGAGAACGGAAAGACCAAGGGCCGCAAGAAGTCCGAAGAGGAGAAGGAAGGCCCCACCACGCATTCGGCGGTGGACATCTTCGAGATGCTGAGCACGGGGCCGCTGAAGGATCTGCGCGTCGGGCTGCTGCACGGCCGCCTGCACTCGGATGAGAAGGACCGGGTCATGCGCGCCTTCAACGACGCCGAGATCGATGTGCTGGTCTGCACCACGGTTGTCGAAGTGGGCGTTGACGTTCCGAACGCCACCGTCATGGCCATCCTGGACGCCGACCGCTTCGGTGTGAGCCAGCTGCATCAGCTCCGCGGTCGCGTGGGCCGAGGCAAACACCCGGGATTGTGCCTGCTCATCACCGAATCCGGTCCGGTCGGCACCGCCATGGCACGCCTGGAGGCGGTCGCCGGAACCACCGACGGTTTCGAACTGGCGGTGCTGGACCTGCGCCAGCGCCGCGAAGGCGATGTGCTGGGTTCGGCGCAATCCGGCACCGCCCGCAGCCTCAGACTGCTGTCCTTGCTTGACGATCTCGAGGTGATCACCGCGGCGCAGCAATTGGCCAGGGAGGTAACCGAATCCGATCCGGGCCTGAAGAAGCATCCGGGCCTGGCCAGCATGATGCATGCCGCCGTGGACGGCGAGCGCCTGGAGTACCTGGCTAAATCCTGACCGCCGTGCGTGTAATGGCGTTCGCCGACGCCATTACACGCACCTCCTCAGCGGGGCAGGCGGGGATAGGGCAGATCGCTGCTGGTGTGTTCGGTGATGGCCAGGGGGCGGCCGATTTGCGGGAACGCGCGCTGGGCGCAGTTGGGGCGCTCGCAGACCTTGCAGCCCGCGCCGATGGGTATCGCCGCGGCCGGATCGTCCAATTGCAGTCCGCGAGAATAGGACAGGCGGTCGGCGTATTCGATATCGCAGCCCAGCCCGATGGCGAATTCCTTTCCGGCGGTGCCGAATCCGGTCGGGGTGGGGGTGGTGGTGCGGGCGATCCAGAGGTAGCGGCGGCCGTCCGGCATGGCCGCCACCTGGGTGAGCATGCGGCCGGGATGGGCGAAGGCCTCGTGCACGACCCACAGCGGGCAGCTGCCGCCGACTCTGGAGAAGTGGAAGGCGGTGGCGGACTGGCGTTTCGAGATATTGCCCGCGCGGTCGGTGCGTATGAGGAAGAAGGGGACCCCGCGCTGGCCCTGGCGTTGCAGGGTGGACAGGCGGTGGCAGACGGTTTCGAAGCCGACTTCGAAACGCAGGCTGAGCAGGTCGATGTCGTAGCGTAGTTCTTCGGCCGAGCGCAGGAATTTGCTGTACGGCAATACGAGTGCGCCCGCGAAGTAATTGGCCAGGCCGATGCGGGCCAGGGTTCTCGATTCCCCACTGAGCGACGGGGTTTCGTCCAGCACCTCGTCGAGTAGGTTGCCGTGCAACAGGAATGCCAGCGTCGAGGCGATCTGGAAGGCGCGCTGTCCGGGGCGCAAGCGCCGCGCCAGGGTCAGGGTGCGGGTTTCCGGTTCATAGTGGCGCTTGGGCACATTCGGGTCCGCGCCGTCGCCGCGCACCAGTACGGTGACGCCCGCGCGCTCCTCGGCGACCCGCGCGAGCTGGCGGTCCAGCGAGCCCACCGTCAGCCCGCAGTCCTCGAACAGCCGCTCGGCGGCCAGATCCAGTTGCGCGATGTGATTGTGGTGGTCGTAGAAGAAATCTCGCACGTCCTCGTAGGGCATGGGCACGCCCGGGGCCCCGGTGGGGGTGGCCACCTTCGAGGACAGCAGATCGAGTTGATCGGTGGCCGCGCGTAGTCGGCGGTGCATGGCCACAACGATTTTCGCGACTTCCGGCATCCGGGTGGCCAGATCTTCCACCTCGGCGACCGGCGCCGCGTTGCCGCCCGCGGCCTCGACCAGTATCTCGTGTAGGTCCGAGACCAGCCGGGCATCGGAGTCCGCGGCGAAGAACTGCACATCAAGATCGAACGTGGAGTTCAGTTTGAGCAGTACCGGAATGGTGAGTGGCCGCTGATCCCGCTCGAGCTGGTTGAGGTAGCTGGGCGAGAGATCCAGGGATTTGGCCAGGGCCGCCTGGGTCATTCGCCGTTCCTCGCGCAACCGCCGTAGTCGAGCACCCGCATACATCTTGCGCACAGTGCAGGATGCTACCGATCGCGCTTCGCAAACATCGCAATTTGAAGGGACTTGCCGCTATTTCTTATTACTGCGTGGCGTTTCGCCTTCGCGGTGCGGCTGCGTAGCGTGCGAATTCGGCGGTCTGAATTCTCATACGCAAGGCACTCATCGTACGCGGGAGCGCCCCCGGCCGTTGCCGAACCGGGGTGGCAATCGGACAGCGGATCGGTCCGGTCACGCCAGTATGAGGTGAACCTGAAGTTCGCCGACGAGGAATCCGAGGACCGCTCCGATGGCGACCAGCTTCCACTCGTCCTGTTTGAAGGCCGGGCGCAGCAGGCCCTCGTACTCGTCATCGGTGAGCTGTTTGGTCTTCTCGATGACCAGACTGCGCACGTCCAGGGCCTCGATGGCGTGCCGGTCGAGGCCCGAATGCGCGGCGGCGCGGACGTGCTCGAGCACGAAGGTGACGGCATCGCGTTCGATGGCGGTATAGCTGTCCCGGGCGACCATGAGCATGAGCGGTTTCGCCGGACCGGTCTGTACGTTCAGGAATTCGCTGACGTGGTGATTGAGCAGTGATGCCAACCGGTCGGCACGCTCACCGTTCAGCACGGCTTCCAGAATCCGTGCGGGGGTGAGGATTTCGGTGGCGATCAAATCGCCGTAATCGGCGCACACCTGCTCGCGGCGCTTATGGAACAGGCCCTGCCAGCGCAACGGTCCGATGCCGATCGGCTTGATCGGCCGGAAGATCATCTGCAGCGCAAGCCAATCCGTCACCAAACCGGTGAAACCGCCGAAAGCGGGCATGAGCCAGGAAGAATGGGTGAACGCCCAGGTGATCATCTGTACGAAACCCAGCACCGTGCCGAAGATCAGCCCGGACCGCACGATGAAGCGCAGCTCATGCGCGCCCACCCGGCGCACCATCTCCACCAGCAGCCGCTTATCGTCCACCAGCGCGCTGATCGCCATACCGCGCAGGTCCATCACCTGATCGATATTGGTGCGCAGATCGAACACGATGTCCTCGATCAGGCGTGGCAGATCCCGTTGCGCGCGTTCGATGATCGCGCGCCGCGCGGCATCGGGCATATTCACCCACAGCCGCGGCTGATGTTTCAGCATCATCTCGCGGACCATGTAGTCCACGCCCGCGTCCAGCGGTTCGCGCAAACGCGTTGTCAGTTCGGCGATATCGATGCGGGCGATGATGTCCTGCGGATCGATGAGCTTGCCGAACATCAGGTCGACTGCGATGGTTGCCATGCGTGGTGCCGAGCGGGGGATCACCCCCTGCCAGCCGAACCACGGTGGGATGCCGCGGAATTCGAGCGGGTACATCAGCATCCGCACGGCGACGATCTTGGTCACCCAGCCGATGAGGGCCGCCACCACCGGAATCGAGCAGTACAGCAGCCAGTGCTCGGTGAAATCCGCGATCACGACGCGAGCTGCCGCGCGATACGTATTGCCATGACCGCTCCCTGGTGCGATTATTCGAATCCTGTGATTCGGCTATTCGTATCGAGAGGCTAGGAGACGCGCGTGCCCGCTGGCAAGACGAGGACGGCCGACAGCTCCCCGCCCACCCAGCGCGTCATCTCCATCGTGGAATTGCTGGCCGCCCAGCGCACCCCGCTCACCTCGGCCGAAATCGCCGACAATCTCGAGCTGAACCGCTCCACCGCCGGGGCCATCCTGGCCGCTCTCACCGAACGCGGCTGGGTGCGCCGCCTGCCCGATCTGACCTACCGCGTCGGGCCCGCGCTGGCCGCACTCGGTGTCCGCGCCGCCGATTCGCGTGGCGATCGCGCCTGGCTCAATACCGAATTGGAGCGCCTGGCCGAACAGGTCGACTGCGGTGCGGCCCTGACCGCCATCGACGGCGAATACCTGGAATTCCTGGCGGTCACCCGGGACCGTCTCACCGTCGGCATGAAATCCGGGGTCCGCATTCCGCTGCGCGCGCCGGCGGGGGCGGGCATGATCGCGCACTGCGGTCCGGGCCGCCAACAGGATTGGCTCGACACCCGCGGCCCCGAACGCCGCGATGAATACCGCGAAGTCCTGAACACGCTGCGCGCCAACGGTTTCTGCGCCTGGCGGCTGGAACCAGACAGCCTGCCCACCGCCCGCGTGCTGTCGGAGGTCGCCGATCACCTCTCCGAACATCCCGCGAACAAGGATCTGCGCGGCCGCGTGCTCGCGCAGCTGGCCACCATCGTCGGCCCCGCCTACGATCTGGCCACCCTCGACGAGGACATTCCACTGCCGCTCAGCTATATCAGCGCCCCCGTCTTCGACGGCAGCGGTCACGCCGTGATGGAACTCCAGATCGGCCCGCTCCGCACCGATGTCACCCGCGACGAACGCCGCCGCTACCTCACCGAATTGGCCGCCGCCGCCCGCCGCATCGGCGACGGCGTCGAAAGGAAGAACAATGTCCGACCCTGATGCCCTGGTCCGCGAAATGTGCGCCGCCTGGGCGAAACCCGATCCGGACCACATCGCCTCCTTCTTCACCGAGGACGCCGTCTACCACAACATTCCGATGGAACCGGTGGTCGGCCGCCAGGCCATTCGCGACTTCATCGCCGGTTTCGCCGCCGCCCTGGACGGCATCGACTTCACCATCCACCGCCAGCTGGTGACCGGCAATCTGGTCATGAACGAGCGCACCGACACCCTGCGCACCCCGGCCGCTGCCACCGATCTGCCGGTGATGGGCACCTTCGAGATCGCCGACGGCAAAATCTCCGCCTGGCGCGACTATTTCGACCTCGCACCCATCACCCGAGCCTTCGGCGGCTGAGGGTCAGTCCTCGGAATCGAGGATGACCGCCTGTGCCGCAATCACATTCGTGCCGTTGAAGGTCACCGATGGTGCGCCGTGCAGGCGGTAGCCGTCGTCGAGCAGCGCGCTGACGCGTTCGCAGAAGGTCGCGTCGTCCGGTCCGGTGATCAGGCGGTAGCGCAGGCGCGGGAGGCTGGTCATGGTTCGAGCCTAGAGGCGTGGATTTCGCAGGACTCGTGCCGGATTCGCACCGGCCGCTCGTTCGGCGGGGACGCCGAGGTGAATGCGGGGAGGTTTTCGGCGGTGGGCCTTAGCAAGTCGGCGAATCCCCGTGCGCAGTTTCCGCTAACCTCACCGGAGGCTATGTGTCCAGGTGATGAACACAAATTCGCAACCGACCGGTATGTGACTGTGAAGATTGCTGCGAAGCCGACTTCGATGCCCGTTCGATACGCGGGGCCAGGTACCTTGGTCGAATGTTCTCCAAAGTCCTGGTCGCCAACCGCGGCGAGATCGCCATTCGCGCGTTCCGCGCGGCCTACGAACTCGGCACCGGCACCGTCGCGGTGTTCCCGTACGAGGATCGCAATTCGGTCCATCGGCTGAAGGCCGACGAGGCGTACCAGATCGGCGAGCCCGGACATCCGGTCCGGGCGTACCTGTCCATCGCCGAGATCATCAAGGCCGCAAAGACTTCCGGCGCGGACGCCATCTACCCGGGTTACGGTTTTCTTTCCGAGAATCCGGACCTGGCCGCGGCCTGCGCCGCCGAGGGCATCACCTTCGTCGGGCCATCGGCGCATGTGCTGGAGCTGACGGGCAACAAGGCGCGCGCCATTGCCGCCGCCAAGGCCGCGGGGCTGCCGGTGCTGGCCTCGAGTGAGCCGTCCTCGGATGTGGATGCGCTGCTGGCCGCCGCCGAGACCATGGAGTTCCCGGTCTTCGTCAAGGCGGTGGCCGGTGGTGGCGGGCGCGGTATGCGCCGGGTCGCGGATAAGGCCCAACTGCGCGAGGCGATCGAGGCCGCTGCGCGTGAGGCGGAGTCGGCGTTCGGTGATGCGACGGTGTTCTTGGAGCAGGCGGTGATCAATCCTCGTCATATCGAGGTGCAGATTCTGGCTGATCAGCAGGGCAATGTGATTCATCTGTACGAGCGCGATTGTTCGTTGCAGCGGCGGCATCAGAAGGTCATCGAGATGGCCCCGGCCCCGAATCTGGATGCGGAACTGCGGGATCGTATTTGCGCGGACGCGGTGGCGTTCGCCAAGGAGATCGGCTACTCGTGTGCGGGTACGGTGGAGTTCTTGCTCGATGAGCGGGGTAATCATGTGTTCATCGAGATGAATCCGCGTATTCAGGTCGAGCACACGGTGACCGAGGAGATCACCGATGTGGATCTGGTGCAGTCGCAGATGCGGATCGCTTCGGGTGAGTCGTTGGATGATCTTGGTTTGAGCCAGGAGTCGATTGTTATTCGTGGTGCGGCGTTGCAGTGCCGGATCACGACCGAGGATCCGGCGAATGGTTTCCGGCCTGATACGGGTCGTATCACCGGTTACCGATCCCCGGGCGGCGCGGGCGTACGCCTGGACGGCGGCACCAATGTCGGTGCCGAGGTCGGCGCGTACTTCGACTCCATGCTCGTCAAGCTCACCTGCCGCGGCCGCGACTTCCAGACCGCCATGGCGCGCGCCCGCCGTGCCGTCGCCGAATTCCGCATTCGTGGCGTGACGACCAATATCCCGTTCCTGATGGCGGTGCTGGACGATCCGGACTTCCGCGCCGGACGCGTCACCACCTCATTCATCGATGAACGCCCGCAACTGCTCACGCTCAAGAGCTCCGCGGACCGCGGCACCAAGATCCTGAACTACCTGGCCGATGTCACGGTCAACAAGCCGCACGGCACCCGGCCCACCAAGCTGTACCCGCACGACAAACTGCCCGCGCTCGATATGACCGTGCCGCCGCCGCCCGGATCACGGCAGCGCCTGCTGCAACTGGGTCCGGAGGGCTTCGCCAAGGCGCTGCGGCAGCAGCAGGGCGTGGCGGTCACCGACACCACCTTCCGCGACGCGCATCAGTCACTGCTCGCGACCCGCGTGCGCACCAATGGTCTGCTCGATGTCGCCGGGCATGTGGCGCGCATGACTCCCGAACTGCTGTCCATCGAATGCTGGGGCGGCGCAACCTATGACGTGGCACTGCGCTTCCTGTACGAGGATCCGTGGGAGCGCCTGGCCGCCCTGCGCGAGGCCGTGCCGAATATCAACCTGCAGATGCTGCTGCGCGGGCGCAATACCGTCGGGTACACCCCGTACCCCGAAAAGGTCACGCGCGCTTTCGTTTCCGAGGCCACCGCGACCGGTATCGACATCTTCCGCATCTTCGACGCGCTCAACAATGTCGACCAGATGCGGCCCGCCATCGACGCGGTCTGCGAAACCGGCACCGCCGTAGCGGAAGTCGCGCTCAGCTACACCGGGGATCTGTCGAACCCGAACGAAGACCTCTACACCCTGGATTACTACCTCAAGCTCGCCGAGCAGATCGTCGAGGCCGGGGCGCACATCATCGGCATCAAGGATATGGCCGGACTGCTGCGCGCACCCGCCGCCGCGACCCTGGTGACCGCGCTGCGCCGCGAATTCGACCTGCCGGTGCATGTGCACACCCATGACACCCCCGGCGGGCAGCTGGCCACCTATCTGGCCGCCTGGCAGGCCGGTGCGGACGCCGTGGACGGCGCGAGTGCGCCCATGGCGGGCACCACATCTCAGCCCGCGCTCTCGGCAATCGTTGCCGCGGCGGCGAATTCGCCGCACGACACCGGACTGAACCTGCAGAACGTGTGCGATCTCGAGCCGTACTGGGAAGCACTCCGAAAGGTATACGGGCCCTTCGAATCCGGGCTGCCCGGCCCGACCGGGCGCGTCTACCACCACGAGATCCCGGGTGGTCAGCTCTCGAACCTGCGCCAGCAGGCCATCGCGCTCGGCCTGGGTGATCAGTTCGAAGAGGTCGAAGCCAAATACGCTGCGGCGGACCGGCTGCTGGGTCGCCTGGTCAAGGTCACCCCGTCCTCGAAGGTCGTCGGCGACCTCGCCCTCGCGCTGGTAGGCACCGGTGTCGACGTCGAGGATTTCGCGAACGATCCGGGCCGCTACGACATCCCCGATTCGGTAATCGGTTTCCTCCGAGGCGAACTCGGCACCCCGGCGGGCGGCTGGCCCGAACCGTTCCGCAGCCGCGCCCTCGCCGGTCGCGGTCCGGCCAAGCCCGAAACCCAGCTCACCGCCGATGACGAGGCCGCCCTGAACGGCACCTCCGACGAACGCCGCGCCACCCTCAACAACCTGCTCTTCCCCGGCCCCACCTCCGAATTCCTCGCGCACCGTGAGAAATTCGGCGACACCACCAACCTGTCCGCGAACCAGTTCTTCTACGGCCTGCGCCACGACGAGGAACACCGCGTCCAGCTCGACAAGGGCGTCACCCTGCTCATCGGCCTGGAGGCGATCTCCGAACCCGATGAGCGCGGTATGCGCACGGTGATGTGCATCCTCAACGGCCAGTTGCGCCCCATCACGGTGCGCGACCGCTCCATCGCCAGCGAGGTCCCCACCGCCGAGAAGGCCGACAAGACCAACGCGGGCCACCTCGCCGCACCGTTCGCGGGTGTGGTGACCCTCGCTGTCTCCGAAGGCGATTCGGTATCGGCGGGCGACACCATCGGCACCATCGAGGCCATGAAGATGGAAGCCGCCATCACCGCACCGCGCGGCGGCGTCATCAAGCGCGTGGCCATCAGCAAGGTCCAGCAGGTGGAAGGCGGCGACCTGCTCGTCGAACTCCGGCTCACCGAGGCCGCGGCCGAATGATCGCAACCCGATGACCCGCATCATCTCGGGCACCGCGGGCGGACGCCGACTACGCGTCCCGCCCGCGGGCACCCGCCCGACCTCGGATCGCGTCCGCGAAGCCCTGTTCAACCTGCTCGAGGCCCGGATGGACTTCGACGATATGCGGGTCCTGGACCTCTACGCGGGCTCCGGGGCGCTGGGCCTGGAAGCATTGTCGCGCGGGGCATCCCACGCGCTGCTGGTCGAATCCGACCGCAAGGCGGCCACGATCATTCGAGGCAATATCTCGGACCTGGGCCTGCCCGGCGCGGAACTCCGAATGACCACCGCCGCGGGCACTCTCGGCGGCCGCCCGGCCGCCCCCTACGACCTCGTCTTCTCCGATCCGCCCTACGCGGTCGAGGTATCCGAGGTCCTGGACGACCTGCGCGCCCTCATCGCCAACGGCTGGCTCCACGACGGAGCCCTGCTCGTCGTCGAACGCTCCACTCGTTCCCCCGAACTGATCTGGCCCGAGGGATACACGCCGCAGAAGTCCCGCGTATACGGCGAAACCCGCCTGGACCTGGCCGAATACGAGCCCTGAGCGACCATGCCGACCCAGCGCCCGGCCGCTCGACAGGCAGCCGGGCCGGGCCGGTGCGGGCTGGGGTAGCGTTCGGCCATGGCTGGAGCATTGTGCCCGGGATCGTTCGATCCCGTGACCAAGGGACATGTCGATGTGTTCGCCCGCGCGGCTGAGCAGTTCGACGAGGTGATCATCACGGTGGTGGTGAATCCCAACAAGCAGGGGATGTTCACCGTCGAGGAGCGGATGGAACTCATTCGCGAGGTGACGGCGGATCTGCCCAATGTGCGTGTCGAATCCTGGCGCGGGCTGCTCGTGGATTTCGCACGCGAACAAGGGGTTACCGCGATCGTCAAGGGACTGCGGGACGCCAACGACTACGCGTACGAGCTCCAGATGGCGCAGATGAATCGCAAGCTCACCGGGGTGGACACCTACTTCATCGCCTCCAATCCGGAGTACAGCTTCGTATCCAGTTCGCTGGTCAAGGAAGTCGCCAAGCTCGGCGGTGACATCTCCGATCTGCTGCCTCCGATCGTGCACAAGGCACTGCTCGCCCGCATCGCGGAAAACCAGGGCTGATACGAGTGCCGGTGTGGGTGCGCTCGATCGATCGCACCCACACCGGCCCCGTCTCCGCCTATAGGCGCAGGGTCGGGATCCGGCGCGGGGCCGAGGCGGGTGCCGGTTCCACGCGGCCGTCGGCGCGGCGCGGGCGGGACAGGGCGGTGCGCAGGCGGCGGGCCGGATCGTCGGTGTGCAGTTCGTTCCAGGTCCAGCGGATGACGTGGAAACCCAAGGCGCGCAGATAGGTTTCGCGGATCTGCTCGCGGCGCAGGGCCTCGGGGACATTGCCCGCGGCGTGTAGCAGACGGCCGTAGCGCAGCGGGCCGTCGAATTCGCAGAGGACGGCGAATTCCTCGTAGTAGAAGTCGACCCGGCCCACGAAGCGGCCGTCGGGGGTGAGCACATTGCCCTGCGTGGCGGGTGCGGGCAGACCCTGGCGGCGCAGCATCAGGCGGCTCAGGGATTCACCCGCGCTCTGACTGCGGCCGTCCAGGGCCGCGACGACCCGTTTGGCCTGGGCGATGCCGTGCCGGCATCTCGCGAGCGAGAGTTCTTCGGCCAGTTCGGCTTCGGTGAGGCCGAACATCCCGGTCAGGCCGTCACCCGCCACCACGGCCGCCTCGAACGGCAGGGACAGCGCCAGATCGATCACCGTGCGCGCGGGCGGGGTGACCAGCATGCCGTCGATCTCCACCGCCGAATCCAGCGGGGAGCCATGCACTTTCGTATACGGCCGGGTACGTCCGCCGCCCCGGCGATTGCGGGTCACGCACACTCGATCCAAAGGGGTGCGCCACAGCGGAGCGCCGTACAGCACCGCGGCCGATTGATGGCTCACCACACTGCCTTCGGCCATCTCCGGCAGTACCGCCTCGATCAACAGTCGATGCCGATCCCGCCAATTCTGGGCCGAGACACCGGCGGCCATCGAAATGCCCCACGGTGTCGAGTCATTCGCCGATGATCTACCGCGACGGGAGGTGTCCGCGCGTCCCGGCGCCGCATCGCCCGGCGCACCGCACCCCTCCAGCAGTCGCCGGGCCAATCCCTTTGGCGCGCAATGCCGTCGGCGTTCGGTATCGGCATCGGGCGCGGAGTCGCCGTGGCGCTTCATTCGCCCTCCCCGCGCGGGCGTCCGCGCCGCCAGCCATGTCTGACGCAGGATGCGTGCGCTCGTCCGGCGGGGCGCGGGGGAGTGGGGCGGCGGGTATCGCGCCGTCCGCCGAGGCATCCGTGCGATCTCTGCATGGGAGGAACCCCTTTCAATCGGTCGATGCTTGCTTTGACGCAGCCATCGCCGAGCGGGTTCCGCCCTACCCGGAAATAGCGAATCCCCGCACCCACTGCCGAGTTTCGGCCGGGTGCGGGGATTCGCCGCGAGCGAGTGTCAGAAGACCCAGAGGCGCAGGGTCAGGAAGCGAATGGTGCCGACCGCGGCCGTGATCGCCAGTACCGCAGCGGCTTCGGCGATATTGCCGAGCCCGGGTGCGGTCGATTCCAGCAGCGCCAGTCCCGCCGAGGTGATCGCCAGACCCGCCAGTGCCAGTCCGCCGCCCTCGAGCTGCGCGGTGTACCAGCGCACCCGCCCGGCCGCGTGGAAGCTGAACCGCCGGTGCAGTTCATTGGCGAGCGCGGTGCTCACGATGGATCCGGCCAGATTGGCCAGCTGCGGGCCACCGCCGTAGAAGGCCAGGAACAGCAGCAGATAGCCGACATTGCTGAGTCCGCCGACGAGCGCGAACCGCAGCAACTGGGCGATGGCGTGCTCACTGCGCAACCACGCGCCGACCTGTTCGGTCCAGCGCGCGCCCGCGGTGCGGACGGCCTCGGTGCCGGAGACCATGGCCTCGGCGCCATATGCGTAGGCGTCGACCAGCGCGGTGCCGGGCGCTGCGGCCCGCTGCGGCATGTCCAGAACAGCCATCGTCATATCCCTCGAACACGTCGGGACGTGCCCTGCGGAGTCATCCCTGTAGAGGCTCCGCCGTCCCGACACAACAATTTCTTGTTGCTTGAATGTAAACCAACTGGAGGGGTTTCCTCCACTTCTTTTCGTGTGGTGTGAAACAGGTCTCCGACACGCCGGGTTCGAACCTTGGTGACAGCGCTCGGAAGGGCAGACTTGTTCCCGCGGAGGTCTCGCCGTGTAGTCCAGGCAGGAGAGTGGGGTAGCAACATGTACCGCGTATTCGAAGCGCTCGACGAACTCGTGGCCATCATCGAGGAGGCGCGGGGCATTCCGCCCACGCGCAACTGCATCGTCCCGCGCGGTGAGGTCCTCGAACTGCTCGACGATGTGCGCGAGGCCCTGCCGGGTGAACTCGACGACGCCCAGGATGTGCTCGACCACCGCGACAAGATCGTGGTCGATGCCCGCAATGCCGCCGAGAGCACGGTCAGCGGCGCGAATCAGCAGGCGCACGACACCGTCACCGGTGCTCGTGACGAGGCCGATCGCATCCTGTCCGATGCCAAGGCGCACGCCGATCGCATGGTCGCCGAGGCCCGCGCGCACGCCGAACACCTGGTCAGCTCCGCCGAGGCCGAGGCCGAACGGGTTGTCGCCGAGGGCAATCAGGAGTTCGACATGGTCACCGGCCGTGCCCGTTCCGAGGCCGATCGCATGACCGCTGCCGGTCAGGCCAGCTACGACCGCTCGGTCGCGGACGGTAAGGCCGAACAGGAACGCCTGGTCTCGGCCACCGAGGTGGTCCGCGCGGCGCATGTCGAATCCGCCCGGCTCATCGATACCGCCCAGGCCGATTCCGATCGCCTGCGCACCGAATGCGATGACTACGTCGACGGCAAGCTGGCCGACTTCGAGGAGACCCTGCACAGCACGCTGCGCATCATCGGCCGCGGCCGCAACCAGGTGCGTTCCGGTACGAGCGTGCAGGATTACGCCGCCGAGTTCCGCCGGTAGCCGGTTTGGGCGCAGCAGTACGTTTCGGTATTGTTGGGTGGTTGCCCATTCCATACCGAACGTGAGTGAGTCCTTGATGTCCGAATCCGGTTCCAAGCCGCGTCACCGTCGCACGACGGTCGACGACGCGGGCTTCAATCTGGATACGCGACGCCTGGGCCGCAAGCCGGGGTCGATCCTCCCGGTCCAGCGCACCTTCACCACCGACAACCGGATCGGCCTGGAAATGGTCGGTATCCCCGCAGGCGGTGAGGTCGAACTCGATCTGACCCTGCAGTCGGTCTCCGAGGGCGTGCTGGTGCTGGGTACGGTGCACGCGCCCATCGAGGGTGAGTGCTCGCGCTGTCTCGAATCGTTCACCGACGATATCGAGCTGCATCTCACCGAGCTGTTCGCCTATCCGGACAGCAATACCGAGAAGACCACCGAGGAAGACGAAGTGCATCGCCTGGTCGATGACATGATCGAACTCGAAGCGGCCGTCATCGACGCCGTCGGTCTGGAGCTGCCGCTACAGCCGCTCTGCGAGCCGGATTGTGCCGGATTGTGCCCCGAATGCGGCGTACGGATGGCGATTGCGGGTTCCGGCCATGGTCATGAGATACTTGACCCTCGCTGGGCCGGGCTCGCGAAATTGGATGTCGCGGACGACAACGTCGTCGGTGACGCAGCCCCCGGAAGCGGCGCCTAGGCGCTGTACCGGACCCATCAACAGATTTATCCTTGCGGGCCACAATGGCGCCGTGAGTCAGAGGACAGAGGAGAAGTAGTCGTGGCCGTTCCGAAGCGCCGGATGTCCCGTTCCAACACCCACTCGCGCCGGAGCCAGTGGAAGGCCAGTGCGCCTACCCTGATCACCTGCCCGAACCGTGCCTGCGGCCAGCAGACCCTGCCGCACATCGCGTGCCCCTCGTGCGGCACGTACAAGGGCCGCCAGGTCACCGCTGCGGTCTGATTCTCTGATCCAGCCGATCGTGACCGCCAGCAAGGACGCGGCGGAGGTGCCCGCCGTGGGTGACTCCGCCGACCATTCCAGCCTGCTCGAAGCGCTCGGCGTCGGCCTGCGACCGGACCTGTTGCGCCTCGCGCTCACCCACCGGTCGTATGCCTACGAGAACGGTGGGCTCCCGACCAATGAGCGCCTGGAGTTTCTGGGCGACTCAGTTCTCGGCCTGAGCATCACCGAACGTCTTTATCTGGAGCATCCGGATAAGTCCGAGGGCGAGCTCGCCAAACTGCGTGCCAGCGTGGTGAATATGCATGCCCTGGCCGAGGTGGCTCGTACCCTCGGCGCGGGCGGGCTCGGCACCCATCTGCTGCTCGGTAAGGGCGAAGAGCTCACCGGCGGCCGGAACAAGCCGAGCATCCTCGCCGACGGCATGGAATCGCTGCTCGGCGCGGTGCATCTCGAGCACGGCATCGACACCGCCCGTGGCGTGGTGCTGCGGCTGTTCGCCGACCTGCTCGAGCGTGGACCCCGCATGGGGGCCGGGCTCGACTGGAAGACCAGCCTGCAGGAGCTGACCGCCGAGCGCGGTATCGGCGTGCCCAGCTACGAGATCACCTCCACCGGACCCGACCACGACAAAGAGTTCACCGCCACCGCGGTGATCGGTGGGAAGGCGTACGGCCAGGGGGTGGGACGCTCCAAGAAGGAAGCCGAGCAGAAGGCCGCGGGCGCCGCCTATCAGGCGTTGAACGCCGAAAGTGCCGCTGCCGCCGGGGAATCGGCGCAGTAGCCGCCGATGCCCGAACTTCCCGAAGTCGAAGTCGTACGGCGCGGGCTCGCCGATCATGTGGTGGGCCGCGTCGTCGATTCGGTGACCGTCAAACATCCGCGTTCGGTGCGACGGCATCTCGAGGGCGGTGATGATCTCATCGCCCGGCTCACCGGCCTGCGGGTCGAATCCGCGCAGCGGCGCGGCAAATTCCTCTGGCTCACCTTCGATGAGCCCGATCTCTCCCTCGTCGTGCATCTGGGCATGAGCGGGCAGATGCTGGTGCAGCCTGCCGACGCCGCCCTGGAGAAGCACGCGCACATCATCGCGAATCTCGATACCGGCGATCAGCTGCGGTTCGTGGATCAGCGCACCTTCGGCGGCTGGCAGCTCGCGGAGCTGGTCGAGGTGGACGGGACGCTGGTGCCCGAGCCGGTCGCGCATATCGCGCGCGATCCGCTGGATCCGCTCGTCGATGACGAAAAGATCGTCTCGGCCATTCGCGCCAAGAACTCCGAGATCAAGCGGGTGCTGCTCGATCAGACCGTGGTGTCCGGGGTCGGCAATATCTACGCTGACGAGGCGCTGTGGCGGGCCAAGCTGCACGGGGAACGGGTGGCGTCGAAGCTGACCCGGCCCGCCGCGCGCGGCCTGCTGGGCGAGGTGCGCACGGTGATGAGCGAGGCACTTCAAGCCGGTGGGACATCGTTCGACGCGCTCTACGTCAACGTGAACGGGCAATCCGGGTACTTCGAGCGCTCACTCAACGCCTACGGCCGCGAGAGCGAAGCCTGCCGCCGCTGCGGTGCGCCGATGATCCGGGAGAAGTTCATGAACCGGTCCTCGTTCTCCTGCCCGCGCTGCCAGCCCCGGCCCCGCGGCTGATCGCCACGTCACTGACAGTTCATGCCCGCTGTTCGGACTAGCCTCCCTATCGAAGGCATTGAAGCGCTACCTTTTTGACAGCGGCATGTGTGGTGCCGGCTGGAGGGACCAATGCGCAAACTGACCTATTACGTGGCAGCCACCATCGACGGATTCATCGCTTCCGACGACGGTTCGGTGGACTTCTTCCCGGTCGGGGGTGATCACGGTCCCGCGATCATCGCGCAGTACCCGGAGACGCTACCGACCAAGGTCCGCGAGGCGCTCGGTGTGGACCGCAAACCCTTCAGCACCTTCGACACCGTCATCATGGGCCGTAAGACGCACGATTTCGGGGTGCGCACGGGCACGTCCAGCCCGTACTCGCATCTGCGGCAGTTCGTGGTCTCGCAGACCCTGCCCGAGTCGCCCGATCCGGATGTGGAATTGATCACCGGTGATCCGCTGGCGCGGGTGCGCGAACTCAAGCGTGAGAAGGGGCTGGGCATCTGGTTGTGCGGCGGCGGTGAGCTGGCGCAGACGCTGCTGCCGGAGATCGATCAGATCTTCCTGAAGCTGTATCCGATCGTGCTCGGGCACGGTCGCCCGCTGTTCGGCACGGCCGGATCCCGGCTGCCCGAGGCCACCCGCTACCGGGTGCTCACCAGCCGGGTGTTCGAGGACGGCGTGGCCTTCCTCAAGTACAGCCGGGTCCGCTAGAGGATCGCGACCGCGACGACCAGGCCGAGCGCGAAATGCGCGGCGGCGACGACGAGAGCCTCGGTGGAGAACGTGGGGCTCTTCAGTACCTCGCCGATATTGATGCCGAGCACCGCTTCGATCACGCGCACCGAAATCACCTGGGCGACAATGCCGACCAGACCGTAGATGAGCGCCGCGATCAAGCCCTCGGACAGCTTGCCCGCCTGCGCGTAGATGGCCAGCACCACGATGAAGGCCATGCTGAGCATGCCTGCGGCACTGACGATCACGGCATTGGGCAGGCCTTGGGCGACCATATGGCGCAGATTGCCCGGGGTGGTCAGATCGACGGCGTAGAAGCCGATGAGCATGAGCGCCAGGCCGATCAGCGCGTACAGGAGGATCGCGCCTACGCCACGACCGAGTGAGCTCCAATATCCCGATTCGAGCGCGAGCGTGGTGATCATCTGGTGGGTCCTCCAGTAGGGGTGGAAGGTTGGGGTCAGGGCTGCGGAATGCGGTGGGGCACAAACGTAGAGGTGTCATCGGTGATCAGGCCGACGGTTTCGCGGATGCCCAGGCCCGCGGAGGTGTCGCCGACGATCCACGCGCCCAGCACCGGGCGCATACCGTCGAATTCCGGTAGCGGGTCCAGCAATTGGTAGACGAAGCCCTCTTCGCCGTAGACCCCGCCGGTGGCGGTTTCCATGCCCGCGCCCACGATGGTCATATTCGCGCCCTCGCGGCCGAGCTTGGGTTTGCGAATGTATTCGGTGAGCTCGTGCGGGTCATCGAGGTAGGCGGGCAACAGGTTCGGATGCCCGGGGTACATCTCCCACAGCACCGCCAGTAGCGCCTTGTTGGAAAGCATTGTCTTCCACAGTGGTTCGATCCACATGGTGCCCGGCAGGGATTGCGTGACGCGCTTGCCGAAGTCGTCGTCCAGTACCCATTCCCAGGGGTAGAGCTTGAAGATGGAGTCGACGGGGGCCTCGGCGAGATCGACGAAACGCTCCAGCTCGGTATCGAATCCGATTTCCTCGATGGGCAGGGCGATGGTGTCGAAGCCCGCCTCGGCGGCGGTTTCCTGCATATAGGCGGTGGTGACATTGTCCTCACCGGAGGCGTCCGCGCCGGACCAGGTGAAGTGCAGTTCCGCGCTGGGCAGCAGCTCGCGCACCTCGCCCCAGCGCTCGACCAGCTTCTCGTGCAACGAGTTCCACTGATCGTCGTCCGGGTGGGTGTCGGTGAGCCAGTGCCACTGCACGATTGCCGCCTCCAGCAGGGAGGTCGGCGTATCGGCGTTGTACTCCAGCAGTTTCGCCGGTCCGCGACCGTCGTAGCGCAGGTCGAAGCGGCCGTAGATATGCGGGTCCGAACGCTTCCAGGAATTGGCGATGGGTTCCCAACTCCACTGCGGCAGACCGAAATCGGCGAAACGCTCGGTCAGGATGATCTGTTCGACGGCGTGCAGGCACATGGTGTGCAGCACCTCGACCTGCGCCTCGAGCGACAGGATCTCATCCATATCGAATTCGTAGTGCACCGATTCGTCCCAGTACGGGCGCGGCTGGCCATTGGTATCGCGTCCGGGCGAGCCGTAGACCAGCCCCTGACTCTCGATGATCTGCTGCCAACCCGGGCGCGGAGTGCTCCGCACTCGCCGCATCAAGAACCTCCACCGCTGATTTTGGAACCGAGCCCGCCGCGCTGAATCGTGCTGCCGCTCTTGGTTTTCACGTCCGCGCCCTTGGGCAGCACGGTGCTGCCGCCGGTCGGTGCGTGGCCGATGGTATTGCCGCTGCCACCGTAGTAGTAGCGATACTGACTGCCATTGAGAATGAAGATTCCGCCCAGTCCGGTACTGCCCGTGCGCTTGGCATCATCGCAGTAGTTGTCCGGAATGACGATTTCCTGATTGTCACTGGTGGCGGTGACGGTCTGGCCGTTGCCGACCGCGACCACCTGACCCTTCTTGGCCACCACCGTGCAGTAGGCGGTCACCTCGGGCGTGGTCAGCGCGTCGTACGCCAGGTACCCGCCGCCCACCAGCGCGGCCACGCCGACCACGGCCGCGCCGCCGATGAGCACCTTCTTCTTTTTCTTGCGCTTGGTCTCGGCGGCCTCGGTTGCGGCCTGTTCGGCCTCCTCGGCGCGCTTGCGCGCCTTCTCCCGGGCGCGCGCCTCCGCGACGGTGGGCGGCCTGGGCGCGGTGACGCCCGCCTCCTGGCGCTGCATACTGCCGCGCCGGGGTTCGGGAGCGGTGAAGGGAGCCGGAGCCGGGAACGGCGGGGGAGCCTGTCCCGCACCGGGTTCCAGCGGCGGCACCGGCATTTCGAAGGTCGGTGGTGTGGGGAGGTCGCCCGCGCCCGGCATCGCGCCGACGATCGACGCGTCGCCGGGGTGGTCCGAAGTGGCTGCCTCTGGCGTGGATTCGGCGGCGGACCGATCGGTCGCGTCCGAGGTGTTCGGGTCCGGCGCGAGGGTGTCCGAACGCTTCTTGATGGTGTGGCCGCCCTGCCCCCACGCCCGCTTCGGCTCTCCGGCCTGGGGCTCGGCGTCGCTCGCCGCACCGGTTTCGACGGTCGGCGGCTCGCTCGCGGCGGGCGTGCTCGGGCCGGAATCCGATGCGCTGATGCGGGATTCGTCGCCGGGGGTGTGGTCCGGGGTGGCTGCGGGGTCGCTGGAATCGGGGCGGCGGTTCGGGTCTTCCGGGGTGCCGCCGAAGCGTTCAATGGCCAACGATCGACTCCTGATGTGCGACCTGCGCCTGCATCAGCGCTCCTCGAATCCGATTATGCCTCCCTGGGCGTCCACCCAGTCCGCAACGACCAGGTCCACGCGACCAGGCGTGTCGCCGGAACGTAGCAGGCTCAGCAGGGTTTCGCAGCCGGTACGGGAGCCTTCGGCCACCACGTGCACGCGGCCGTCGCGGTGATTGCGGGCGTATCCGGTCAGGCCCAGTTCCAGGGCGCGGGATCGGGTCCACCAGCGAAAGCCGACGCCCTGCACCTGGCCGTGCGCCCAGGCGCTGAGCCGGACGGGGGATTCGGTCATTCGTCGACGCGGAAGGTCAGGTTGACGGTGGTCCCGGCCTTGAGGGTGCGGCCCACGGTGCAGACCTTGTCGATCGAGCGCTGCGCGGCGACCAGCAGGCGTTCGCGGGTGGCCTGATCGAGTTCGCTGAGATCCAGCTCGAAGGATTCGTTCAGCTCGGGGTAGGTCTCGTTCTCGCGGTCGGCGTCACCGGAGACGCGCACGGTGGCGTCGAAGCTCTCACCGAGCTTGCGCGAGAGGGTGAAATCGGCGCTGAGCCCGGTGCAGCCGGCGAGCGCGATCTTGAGCAGCTCGCCCGGGGTGAACGCGCCGGGCACGCCCGCGGACGCGATGAGTACCTCGCCGCCGCGATTATTGCGGCCGGTGTAGGCCCGGGTCCCGGTGCGCTCGGCCCACAGTTCGACCGGTTCGGCGGACGGGGCGGCGGTGGCGTTCTGGGGCGCGGCGGTCTGTTCGGACATACCAAGATCCTCGCATTCGTGCGGAATTCACTGCTGTTCGGTTCGAAACAGTGCCGTGGTCAGCGGAATTCCGCTCAGCGCACCGGTGTGAGGTCCACGACCAGTTCGGGGGTCAGCGACTTCAAATTCTCGGCGACATACGAGGCCAGCGCGAGCGCATCGGGCTTGAGCGGGTAGCGCGGATGCGGGACGGCGATGACCGTCATCCCTGCGGCGTGCGCGGCGCGCAGACCATTGCTGGAATCCTCGATGGCCACGCAGTGCGCGGGCTCGATACCGAGTCCGGCCGCCGCGGCCAGGTATCCGTCCGGTGCGGGCTTACCGCGTTCGACCTCCTCGGTCGAGACGGTGGTGTGGAACAGGTCGGTGACACCCATATGGTCCAGCACCACATCGATGAGCCGGCGCGGTGAGGAACTGGCCAGGCCGAGGGTGAACCGATCGGCGAAGCGCCGCACGGTCTCCACCGCATCCGGCATCAGCGGCAGATGATCGGCATACCGGGCCGCCATGCGGGAGATGACATCCTCGGCAACCTCATCGGGTGTGCGCCGCCCGTCCAGCAGATCCGCACTCGTGTACGCAGCCCATTCGGCCGTACTCATCCCCATGAACCGATCCTGGGTATCGGGCAGCCATCGCCCGTGCAGTTCACCGATATACGCGCGCCGCACCTCCTCCCAGATCGGTTCGGTATCGATCAGGACCCCGTCCATATCGAAGACGATCGCGGCAACAGACATGTCCACCATCGTCCCGGTCACCCCCGAACCCCGCGCGCCGGGGGTGACCGGACGGGTCGGTCAGTCGAAGTCCGCCGGTGCGGCCGAGGTGTTTTCGAGCCGGGCCGCCAGGGTGGCCACGCCGGGCCCGTGAACCTGTGCGAGTCCGGCGGCGCGGCCGGTGACAAGAAGCAGCAGGGCGAGCGCGGGTCCGCGGATCTCACTGCCGAGGCCGTAGGTCCACACGGTGTCGGTGGCGATCAGGCGCAGCCCGTCCAGGCGGTGCCGATCCCAGACCGGCCAGCCGACCTCGACGGCGCGATCGGCTCCGGCGGCGGCCGCCTGCGGGGTGACGCGCAGGGTGCGGCCCAGCGGAATCGCGATGTCCTGGCCGTGCACGATGGTGTCGAAGTGGATATTGCGATAGTTGGTGAGCGCGGGCAGCTTTCGTGACGCCGCGTGTGCGCGCAGTTCCGCCACCGGGTCATGGCCCGGGTCGGCCGCATAGTCCAGGGTGAGTCCGTCGATGAGCCGGTTGTAGTTGCCGCGAGCTCGAATCGCGGTGCGCAGCATGGTTTTCGGGGGTATCCGCAGCGGTACGCAGGCCACATGTGCGGCCACGTCGCGCACCCGCCAGCCCGCGCACAGCGACGGCCGATCCCATTCCTCATCGGAGAGTTCGGCCAGGAGATCCGCGATGGCCAGGCGCTGCTGTTCGATGATTCGCCAACTGGATTCGCGATCCATGATGGTTCCCGCTTCCGATAGAGTTAGTCAGCCTCTCTGCCTAATATAGTAAGAGGATCTGACTAAACGTCAAGGAGTTGCGATGGCAGGCGATGAGATGAACGTGGGGCTGCTCATGTTCATCGCCCATCGATCGATGGAACAGCGCACCTTCGACGCCCTGGTCGAGGCCGGGCACGGGGATATCACCATCGCGCAGGGCCGTCTCGCGGCGCAGATCGGCCCGGACGGCACCCGGCTCACCGAATTGGCCGAACGGGCGCAGGTGACCAAGCAGACCGCGGGATTCCTGGTCGATCAGCTCGAGCGTGCGGGATATGTGGAGCGCGTCCCCGATCCGACCGACGGGCGCGCCCGCCTGGTGCGGTTGTCCGAACGCGGGCGGCGGATGGCCGAGTTCGGCAATGAGGTCTCGGCGAGCATCGAGCGCGAATGGGCCGCGCATCTGGGCGAGCGGCGCATGGGTCAGCTGCGTGAGGCGCTGGCGCGGTTGCGCGAAATCACCGATCCGTACGCCTGATCCGGGGCGGCTCCGGCTTCCGCGCATTTCGCTGACATGGTGTCCACTGAATGAGATGGTGGGTGCGAACGCGACCGCGGGCGCTGGTGTGCGGTTAGCGTCCGAATCGAAAGACATACACCCGCAAGTGAATACCGAGGTGGGCCGTGGGCACGGTCATGGATATCTACGATCCGGAACTCTATGTGGACGGGCCGATCCACGAGATGTTCGCCGAATTGCGCGGCACGCGGCCGGTGTACTGGCAGGACATGCCCGATGAGCCGGGGTACTGGGCGATTCTCAAGCATGCGGATGTCGCGCATGTGGCGCGCAATCCGCTGCTGTTCTCGGCCGAGCAGCAGGGCGTGATGCTGGAGAATCAGCCGCCCGAACGGCTGGAGCAGACCCGGAACATGCTGCTCATGATGGATCCGCCCCGGCATACCGATTACCGCAGGCCGCTGGCCGAACATTTCAAGGCGCGGGTGATCGGCGAGATGGAGGATCGGGTTCGTGAACTGACCCGGCGGCTGCTCGAAAACACCGGCGGTGACGTGGAATTCGTGCACGATGTCGCCGGGGTGCTGCCGAGTCAGGTGGTCGGCGGGCTGTTCGGGATTCCGGAAGCGGACTGGCCCGATATCCGGCATTGGGCGGAACAGTCCACCAGTCAACAGGATCCGGAATTGGTCGGCGATTTCGATACCACGGCCGAGATGACGAAAATGGCGATCTACGCCATCCAATTCTCCATGGCACGGCGGGAGCGGGAACCGCAGGCGGATCTGACCTCACTCATCCTGGCCGGTGAATTCGGCGGAAAAGCCATGTCGGACATTGAATTCGGCAGTTTCTTCACCCAGCTGGTGATCGCCGGGAACGACACCACCAAAACAATGCTGTCCTCGGGAGTGCAACTGCTGCTGCGACATCCGGAACAGTTGGCGGCACTGCGGGACAACCCCGCGCTGATTCCCGGTGCGGTGGAAGAGATTCTGCGTTTCGCGAATCCGCTGCATTACTTCCGCCGCACCGCCACCGCCGATACCGAGATTCGCGGTGTGCCGATCAAGGCCGGTGACAAGGTCGCCATGTGGTACACCTCGGCCAATCGCGATGAGGATGTCTTCGCCGATCCGCAGCGTTTCGACATCACCCGCAATCCCAATCCGCACCTGTCCTTCGGCCTGGCTCAGCACTTCTGCCTCGGCGTACACCTGGCCCGCATGGAGGGCCGCGTCTTCTTCGAGGAATTGCTCGCCCGCTTCCCGAAGATCGAGCAGACCGGCGACGCCCGCCGCATCCGCTCCAATCTCAATAACGGACTCAAATCCCTGCCTTTACGCCTGACCCGCTAGGAATTCACCCGTCGGACACCGTGCGCGCCTAGCCTGGAGGGAATGACCTTCAAGGTGATCACCGGGCAATTTCGCGTGATCGGCGCGCAGCCCGACGGCGATTCGATTCGCTTCTACCCGCATGATTCGGCCGCATTGGCCCGCACCGGACTGGCGGTCCGCCCGAACGCGCAGGGCGGCTTCCAGCTCCGGCTGGACGGTATCGACGCCCTCGAAACCCATTACCGCCCACCGCATGCCGCGCACAATTGGCATCAGCCGCCCGAACTCGCCGATAAGGCGAGCGCGGAACTGCTGGCCTTCCTCGGCTTCACCGATGTCACGCGCAAGGAGCAGACCGTCACCGCCGCGACGCCCGCGACGATCGACGGCTACATTCTCACCAAATTCGCCGACAAGTACGGTCGTGCGGTCGCTTTCGCGTTCCCGGGTGAGCCCGATACCGGTGCGCACGACGGCGGCGCGCATTTCGTCGATCCGGACGAGCTGACCCGGTCGGCGAATCACCAGCTGCTGGAACAGGGTCTGGCCTATCCGACCTACTATTCCGGCCTGTTCCCCGATCTGCGCCAGGTTCTGACCGCGGCCGTGGAGACCGCGCGCGGCAAGGCGTCGGGCATCTGGGCACAGGATGTGACCACCGTCGGTTTCGACGTCACCTCGATCGATGATCTGGAATCCCGGGTGGTCATCCTGCCCAAGCTCTTCCGTCGGCTGGCGGAGTATCTGGCCGCCGATACCAGCGCGGTGGACATGTCGCATTTCGATCAGTTCCTGGCCGCGCACGGCGATGAGCTCTACACCCTGGACACCGGGCACAGCACGCATCTGGACACCCTGGTCGAGGTGCGCGGGTCGCGGGTGCGGCTGACCGTCGCACCCGAGGACATCATCTTCCGGGAGAAGTGAGTCAGACCTGGAAGCGGTAGCCCATGCCCGCTTCGGTGAGTAGATGTTTGGGCTGGGACGGGTCGTCTTCGAGTTTGCGGCGCAACTGGGCGAGATACACACGCAGATAATGGGTTTCGGTCGCGTAGGACGGACCCCAGACCTCGCGCAGGATCTCCCGGCGGCCCACCAGCTTGCCCTTGTTGCGCACGAGCATTTCCAGCATGCCCCATTCGGTGGGGGTGAGGTGCACATCGCGGCCGTGCCGGGTGACCTTCTTGGCGGCGAGATCGACTGTGAACGAGGAGGTTTCGATCACCGGTTCGGAGCTGTCCGCGGTGCCCGCCGAGCGGCGGACCGCGGCGCGCAGGCGGGCCAGCAGCTCGTCCATGCCGAAGGGTTTGGTGACGTAATCGTCGGCGCCCGCGTCCAGGGCCTCGACCTTGTCCGAGGAGTCGGTGCGGGCGGACAGCACGATGACCGGGGTGGTGGACCAGCCGCGCAGTCCGGCCAGTACCTCGATACCGTCCATATCGGGCAGGCCGAGGTCGAGCACGACCACGTCCGGATGTTTCTCGGCGGCCGCGCGCAGGGCCGCGGCCCCGGTGGCGGCCGTGGTCACCTCGTAGCCGCGCACCGACAGGTTGATGCGCAGTGCCCGCAGGATCTGCGGTTCGTCATCGACCACCAGGACTTTCGTCGGCGCCGGCGCCGCGTTCGTCACGGGTTCTCCTGTTCATCGCATGCTTGTAGGTCGATCACCATTGTCAGGCCGCCGCCGGGGGTGGCCTCGGCGTGCACCGTGCCGTCCATGGCGTCGACGAATCCGCGCACCACCGACAGGCCGAGGCCGACGCCGGTGGAGTTGTCGCGATCGCCGAGCCGCTGGAAGGGTTCGAAGAGCTGATCTTCCATACCGGTCGGTACCCCGGGTCCGGTATCGACCACGGTAATCGCCACCCGCTTACCGGTGTGCTCCGCCGTCACCCGCACCGGCGAGTCGCCGGGGGAGTACCGCACCGCGTTATCGATGAGATTGGCCAGCACCCGCTCCAGCAGGCCGGAATCCGCGCGCACGCAGACCGTGCCCACCTCCACCTCGACCCGGTTCATGGCGCGGCGGCCCATACCCCGGGTGCCCATCCCCATGAGCGCGTGATGCACCACCTCGTCCAGATAGGTGCGCCGCATCTGCGGTTTTATCACGCCCACCGCGAGCCGCGAGGAATCGAGCAGATTGCCGACCAGCGCGGTCAGCTGATCCACCGATTCCTCCACCGTGGCAAGCAATTCGGCGGTGTCCTCGGGGGAGAACTCCACATCGTCACTGCGCAGACTGGAGACCGCGGCCTTGGCCCCGGCCAGCGGCGTGCGCAGATCGTGGCTGACCGCGGACAGCAGCGCGCGGCGCAGCTTATCGGCCTCCATGACCGCCTGGGCCGCACCCGCCTCCTGCTGCAATCGCTTCTGATTCACCAGTCCCGCCGCCTGATTCGCGACCGCGCCGAGCACCAGCCGATCACCCGAGGACAGCGCCCGCCCGCGCAACAGCAGCCAGTGCAGATCATCGCCCGCCTCGACCGCGGTGTAGGCGTCGATCACCTCGGTGGGCGGATCCTCGCCGACCGAGGCCACCATCTCGTCATCGGTGATGAGGCTGACCGCCTCCTGATTGAAGGTCTCGCGCGCGCGTTCGAGCAGGTCCGGCAGATCCGCGCCGTGCAGTACCGCGCCCGCGAACAGCGTCAGCAATTCGGCCTGCCGGGATGCCTTGCGCGCCTCCCGAGTTCGTTTGGCCGCCACATCCACCAGCGCCGATACCGCCACCGCGACCATGAGCAGCACCACGATGGTCAGGAAGTTATCCGGATCGGCGATGGTGAGGCTGTAGCGCGGCGCGGTGAAGAACCAGTTCAGCAGCACCCCGGACAGCAGCGCCGACAGCGTCGCGGGTGCGACGCCGCCGAACAGCGCGACCACGATGACGCCGATGAAGAACACCGCGCTCTCACCGCCGATATTGAGCCAGCTGTCCAGCCACAGCGCGGTGATCAGGCAGATGATCGAGGGCACCAGCAGTGCGGCCGACCAGGATCCGAGTTTGCGATCGCGCGGTGCGAGCGAGGACCAGCGGAAACCGCGATTGGATTCCTCATGGGTGACCATGTGCACGTCGATCTTGCCGGACTCCTGCACCACGGTCGCGCCGATACCCTCGTCGAGCATGCGCGCCCAGCGTGAGCGCCGCGAGGTGCCCAGCACCAACTGGGTCGCGTTCACCTGACGCGCGAAATCCAGTAGCGCCGTGGGGACGTCGTCGCCGGTGACGGTGTGCAGGCTCGCACCCAGTCCGGTGGCCAGATCGCGGAGCCGGGTGAGCCGCTGGGCGGACACCCCGGCCAGCCCGTCACCGCGAACCACGTGCACCACAATGAGTTCGGCGCTGGATTTGGCCGCGATGCGGCTGGCGCGCCGCACGATGGTCTCGGATTCGCCGCCGCCGGTCACCGCCACCACCAGGCGTTCGCGCGCCTCCCAGGTATCGGTGATCTTGTGGTCCGCACGGTATTTCGCCAAGGCGGCGTCCACCTGATCGGCCAGCCACAGCAGCGCGAGTTCGCGCAGCGCGGTCAGATTGCCGGGCCGGAAGTAATTGCGCAGTGCGGCATCGACTTTGCTCGCCGCGTACACATTGCCGTGAGACATCCTGCGCCGCAACGCTTCCGGGGTGATGTCGACCAGCTCGACCTGATCTGCGGAGCGAACCACCCAGTCCGGCACGGTTTCCCGCTGCACCACCCCGGTGATCTGCTCGACCACATCGTTGAGACTCTCCAGATGCTGCACATTGACCGTGGACACCACATCGATCCCGGCATCCAGCAGTTCCTGCACATCCTGCCAGCGCTTTTCGTGTTTGCTGCCCGGCACATTGGTATGCGCCAGCTCGTCCACCAGCACCACCGCGGGCGCGCGCCGAAGTACCGCCTCCACATCCAGTTCGGGCAGCGTGGTGCCGCGATACTCGATCATCCTGGGGGCGATCCGCTCGATACCCGCCAGCATCTCGGCCGTCTTGGATCGCCCGTGCGTCTCGACCACGGCCGCGACCACATCGCGACCGCGTTCGAGCCGCCGATGTGCCTCCGACAGCATCGAGAACGTCTTGCCCACTCCGGGGGCAGCGCCGAGGTAGATCCGTAGCTGGCCGCGTTTCACTCGTCCATCATCACGCGTGCGGCCGGAAAGTCCGGGCGGGCCGCGCGCACCCGCACCCGATTCGGTTCGGTGCTCGCGAGCACCCGCAGCAACAGTGCGGCAGCCAGGAATCCGAAGATCACCATCAATGGAACGACGATGTCCGGCACGATCTCTCCTCAGTCGGCGGAAAAGCCCGGCCGCCATGGCCGGACTCCCAAGGATGACCGTCGATTTCGCCGCGGCGGCCGATGCTGACGCTTTCTTAACGCCCGCGTGTCGTGATTCCGGCGACAGTTGCCCATTCGGCTGACGGGGGCCGATCCGGCCGGGGAGATTTCGGTGGAGGGCCCGCCCCGCGGGTACTGGCCACCGGGAGCGCGAGGGCGGGACCTCCACCCCTCGAAGTGGTCTGGTTACCCACACGATTCCCAGAACCGTCGCCAACTGTAGGGGGCGAGTTATGACCGAACGCGGCTCGCGATGTGACCTATCGTGCCAAAGCTATTTCGTGGCGAATGCGCGATCCCAACTGGTCGGCGCGGGCCCGAAAGTGCGCTGCCCGTTATTGATCACGGATTTGGCGAGAGCGCGGTTGCCGATGGCGCCGATAACCGCGCCGATGCCGGCGGGCAGCGTTTTGCCGAACATGAGCACACCGCGTTTGACGACGAATTGCACGATGAAGCGTTTGGCCATGGCGTTGTCGATGTTCTTGATCACCGGCAGGTGATCGCCGACGGTACTGGCCCAGTCGCGGGCGGATTGACTCGCGCCCTTACCGAGCAATTGTTCGCCGGTTTCACCCAGCACCACCCCGGCAACCAGGGTGCGGCGCTGTTTGGCGGGCAGATCGCCCATACCGTGCACCGCGCCCAGCGAGGCGGCGTACAGCGCCGAGGTCTCCAGGAAGAACACCGATTCGACGCCGCTGACCGCCAATCCGATCAGGGTGCCGACGCCGGGTACCGCGGCCGAGAGTCCGGCCAGCGTGCCACTGATGGTGACCACCGTCAGATAGCGCAATTCCAGGCCCTGTTCGATGCCCGCCGGAGAGCGATCCGGATGTTTGCGGTGCAGTCGCGCCACGTATTTGGCGGCGAGCGGGGCCTGGATCCCGGTGCTGCCCTTGAGGACCAGCTCCACTGACTTCTGTAGTGCGCGTTCGAACATGGGGCCTCCCTTGTCGGCTGCCTGATCGAGGGTACGGAAGACCCGCGCCACGCCCGCATTCCGACACACCGAGCCGAGCGCGTAAGCGGAGCGTCAATGCACGGCCGCGAGACGCTAAGAAGGCGTAAAGGACCTCGAATAGCGACCAATCGACCGCTTGACTCGCTCTGCCGCACCTGAGGCGCGGCACCGGTTAGAGAGAGGTTTCGATACATGTCCGTCGTGGTGTTCACGGTGCTGACGGTGGCGATTTTCGCCCTGCTCGGCCTGATCCAGCGCGGGGTGGAACGGCTGTGACGCAGAACGTTATCGGTCTGGTTCTGGCCGTCGGCATCGCCGTTTTTCTGATCGCGGCATTGCTGTACCCGGAAAGGTTCTAAGTGAGCACGACTACCGCGGGGCTCATCTTCACGATGGCCCTGGTGATCGCGCTGGCCCTGGTGCATGTACCGCTCGGCGATTACATGTACCGGGTTTACAGCGGCGATAAGCATTCCAAGGCCGAACGCGGCCTGTACCGCGCCATCGGCGTACAGCCCGGGGTCGAACAGACCTGGGGCGTGTACGCGCGCAGCGTCCTGGCCTTCTCGGCCGTGAGCATTCTGTTCCTGTTCTTCCTCCAGCTGATTCAGGGCAAACTGCCGTTGCACCTGAACGATCCGGGCACCGAGATGACCCCGGCGCTGGCCTGGAACACCGCCGTCAGCTTCGTCACGAATACGAACTGGCAGAACTACTCCGGTGAATCGACCCAGGGCCACCTGGTGCAGATGGCCGGACTCGCGGTGCAGAACTTCGTCTCGGCCGCCGTCGGCATGGCCGTGGCGGTGGCGCTGGTGCGCGGATTCGCGCGCAGGCATACCGGCGATCTGGGCAACTTCTGGGTGGATCTGGTGAGGGGAACCATCCGCATTCTGCTGCCCCTGGCATTCGTGTCCGCCATCGTGCTCGTCGCGAGCGGGGTGATCCAGAACTTCCACCTGCACGATCAGGTCGCGCAGACCATTACCGGTGGGACGCAGACGATTACCGGCGGACCGGTGGCGAGCCAGGAGGTCATCAAGGAACTCGGCACCAATGGCGGCGGCTTCTACAACGCCAACTCCGCGCATCCGTTCGAGAACCCGAACGCCTGGACCAACTGGCTGGAGATCTTCCTGCTGCTGGTGATCAGCTTCTCGCTGCCGCGCACCTTCGGGCGCATGGTCGGCTCCAAGAAGCAGGGTTATGCCATCGCCGCGGTCATGTCGGTGATCGCGCTGGCCAGCACCCTGCTGACCAACCTGTTCCAGTTGCAGCACCACGGCACGGTCCCGACCGCGCTCGGCGCGTCCCTGGAAGGGGTGGAAACCCGCTTCGGCGTATCGAATTCGGCGACCTTCGCCTCGGCGACCACGCTCACCTCGACCGGTGCGGTGGACTCGTTCCACGATTCGTACACCAGCCTCGGCGGCATGATGACCATGTTCAATATGCAGCTCGGCGAGGTCGCGCCCGGCGGTACCGGATCCGGTCTCTACGGCATGCTGATCCTGGCGGTCATCACGGTGTTCGTCGCGGGCCTCATGGTCGGGCGCACCCCGGAATACCTCGGCAAGAAGATCACCCCGCGTGAAATCAAGCTCGCCGCTTCGTATTTCCTGATCAGCCCGCTCATCGTGCTCATCGGCACGGCGGTCGCGATGGCCATGCCCGGCCAGCGCGCCAGTATGGCGAACGGGGGACCGCACGGACTCTCGGAAGTGTTGTACGCCTTCACTTCCGCCGCCAACAACAATGGCTCCGCCTTCGCGGGACTGTCCGGCAATACCGAATGGTTCAACACCGCGCTCGGCCTGGCCATGGTCTTCGGCCGCTTCCTGCCGATCATTTTCGTTCTCGCACTGGCCGGTTCGCTGGCACAGCAGGGTTCGACGCCGGAATCGATCGGCACGCTACCGACACACCGGCCGCAGTTCGTCGGCATGGTCGTCGGCGTGACCATCATCCTGGTCGCCCTGACCTTCCTGCCCGCGCTGGCGCTCGGGCCGCTCGCCGAAGGAATCCACTGACATGTCTGCTCCCACCATCGAACCCGCGGTGACGCCGGAGGCGTCGGCGCCCAAGGGCCGGGTCACCAGCGGACTGTTCGATCCGCAGCTGCTGCTCAAGTCCTTGCCGGACGCGGTCGAGAAACTGGACCCGCGCACGCTATGGCGCAATCCGGTCATGCTGATCGTGGAGATCGGCGCGGTGTGGTCCACCATCCTCGCGATCGTCGACCCTTCCTTCTTCGGCTGGGCCATTGTTGTATGGCTCTGGGCGACAGTGCTTTTCGCCAATCTGGCGGAGGCCGTCGCCGAGGGGCGCGGTAAGGCGCAGGCCGATACCCTGCGTAAAGCCAAAACCGACACCGTCGCCCGCCGCCTGGCCAACTGGTCACCCGGCGCACGGGTGATCGAGGAGAAGGTCGCCGCGGCCGAACTCCAGCGCGGCGACTTCGTGGTCGTGGAGGCGGGCCAGGTCATCCCCGGTGACGGTGATGTCGTGGAAGGCATTGCCTCGGTGGACGAATCGGCCATCACCGGTGAATCCGCGCCCGTCATCCGCGAATCCGGCGGTGACCGTTCCGCCGTCACCGGTGGCACCACGGTGCTGTCCGACCGGGTGGTCGTGAAGATCACCCAGGAGCCGGGCGGCAGTTTCATCGACAAGATGATCGCGCTCGTCGAGGGCGCGTCCCGGCAGAAGACGCCGAACGAGATCGCGCTGAACATCCTGCTCGCGGCGCTCACCATCATCTTCGTCTTCGCGGTGGCGACGCTCCAGCCGCTGGCCATCTTCTCCAAGGCGAACCTGCCCGGCGTGCCGGACAGCTTGGCGCTCAACGGCAATGGCATCACCGGCATCGTCATGGTGTCACTGCTGGTCTGCCTGATTCCGACCACCATCGGCGCGCTGCTCTCGGCCATCGGCATCGCCGGTATGGACCGGCTGGTGCAGCGCAATGTATTGGCCATGTCGGGCCGCGCGGTCGAGGCCGCTGGCGATGTGAACACGCTGCTGCTGGACAAGACCGGCACCATCACCCTCGGCAATCGTCAGGCGTCGGACTTCGTGCCGATGCCGGGTGTCACCGCCGACGAAATGGCCGATGCCGCACAGCTTTCCAGCCTCGCGGACGAAACCCCCGAGGGTCGCTCCATCGTGGTGTACGCCAAGACCGCGTACAACAAGCGCGAGCGCACCCCCGGTGAGCTCACCGGCGCGACCTGGGTGGAATTCACCGCCCAGACCCGCATGTCGGGTGTGGACCTGTCCGATGGTCATCAGCTGCGCAAGGGTGCGGCCAGTGCGGTCACCGAATGGGTGCGCGCACAGGGTGGTTCGATTCCGGACCTGCTCGGCCAGACCGTGGACGGCATCTCCGCCTCCGGTGGCACACCGCTGGTGGTCGCGGAGGTCAGGGACGGTAGGGCCCGGCTGGTCGGCGTCATCCATCTCAAGGATGTGGTGAAGCAGGGCATGCGCGAGCGCTTCGACGAGATGCGCAAGATGGGCATCCGGACCGTCATGATCACCGGTGACAATCCCTTGACCGCCAAGGCGATCGCCGATGAGGCGGGCGTGGACGACTTCCTCGCCGAGGCCACCCCCGAGGACAAACTGGCCCTGATCAAGAAGGAGCAGGCCGGTGGCCGCCTGGTCGCCATGACCGGTGACGGCACCAATGACGCGCCCGCACTCGCCCAGGCGGATGTCGGCGTGGCCATGAACACCGGCACCTCGGCCGCCAAAGAGGCGGGCAATATGGTCGATCTCGATTCCGACCCGACCAAACTCATCGAGATCGTGGAGATCGGCAAGCAATTGCTGATCACCCGCGGCGCGCTCACCACGTTCTCCATCGCCAATGACATCGCCAAGTACTTCGCCATCATTCCGGCGTTGTTCGTGGCGCTGTACCCCGGCCTGGACATGCTCAATGTGATGCGGCTGGCGAGCCCGCAGTCCGCCATCCTGTCCGCGGTCATCTTCAACGCGATCATCATCGTGCTGTTGATCCCGCTGGCGCTGCGCGGTGTGGCCTACAAGCCCGCGGCAGCCTCGAAGCTGTTGAGCCGCAACCTGGCCGTCTACGGCGTGGGTGGGATCATCGCCCCGTTCATCGGGATCAAGCTGATCGACCTCGTCGTCCAATTCCTCCCCGGGATGTCCTGAAATGCGCATGTCAACCTGGATCCGGCAGCATGTGGCGGCGCTTCGCGCGCTGCTGGTGCTGACCGCGATCACCGGAATCATCTATCCGCTGGCGGTTTTCGCGATCGCACAGCTGCCCGGCCTGAAGGACAATGCCGACGGGTCACTCATCGAATCGGGCGGAAAGACGGTGGGGTCCAGCCTCATCGGGCAATCCTTCACCGATGACAAGGGCGGCGCGCTGGTGCAGTACTTCCAGAGCCGCCCGTCCGCCGCCGGGTCCAGCGGATACGACCCGACCGCCACGGCCGCGAGCAATCTCGGCCCGGAGAACATCGTGGACAGCGCGCCGGACAAGACCGGTCTGCTCACCACGGTGTGCACCCGCAGCAAGACCATCGGCGAGCTGGAAGGCGTGGACGGCGCTCGCCCGTTCTGCACCCCCGGCGGCGTGGGCGCGGTGCTCTCGGTGATCGGGCCGCGCGAGACCAACGGCACCGTCGACCATCCGGAGAAGGTGGTGAGCGTCAACGAGTTCTGCTCGGTGACCAAGACCCCGTTCCTGGCCGAGTACAAGGGTGTGAAGGTCGAATGCGCCACCGACGGCGAGGACTACTCGGCCGGGCTCATCGTCCCGATTCGCGGTGACGCCCCGGCACAGCCGGTCGTGCCCGCCGACGCCGTCACCGCCAGCGGCAGCGGTCTGGACCCGCACATCTCCCCGGCGTACGCGGATATCCAGATCGCTCGAATCGCCAAGGCCCGCAATGTCTCCGCGGATCAGGTGCGGGCCCTGGTGGACGCGCACACCAGCGGTCGCGTCCTCGGCTTCATGGGCCAGCCGCGCGTGAACGTGGTCGAACTCAACCTCGACCTGGACGGCAAGTACCCGTTCCGCGCCTGATACCCGCCAGGCATCTGCCGGTGGAAGACGCAGGTCCACAGTCACTTTCACGAAAGTGACTGTGGACCGCGTGCGTCAGGGATTCGGCGTGCAGGTGGTCGGGTTGGGCAGTTCGGTGCAGGGCGTGTTGCCGTACGACCGCAGTACGTCCTTGCCCTGTAGATCGGTGAGATAGCGCAGGAAGGCCGCGGCGAGCGAATCGGCGGGGAGTTCGCCGTTGCTGTAGGCGTATTCGACGGTCCAGAACGGGTAGGCGTGCGCCGCCACCTGTTCGCGGGTGGGGGACTGGCCCCCGATGGTCACCGTCTTCACATCGGAAGCCTTTGTCGCGTCGGCGTTCTCGGCGTAACCGATGGCCCCGCGCAGTTCCGCGACGGTCTTGAGCATGTCCTTGGTGACCTGCACCTCGCAGAAGGACGCACCGGCCGGATTGCCCGCGCTGATGGCGCGGCAGCTGGTGGCGGGCGGCGCGGGGGGCTGCTCGTCACCCAGCAGACGGGTGCGGAAGGTTTCCCGGGTGCCCGAGCCCAGCGCCCGATTCACCACGCGCACCGGCAGATCCGGGCCGCCCAGTTGCTGCCAATTGCTCACTCGTCCGGCGTAGATATCGCGAATCTGCGCCACGCTCAGATCGCTCACGCCCACACCGGGATTCACCACCATGGTGAACAGGGACAGCGCCAGGGTGCGCGGGCGCAGATCCGGATACCCGGGGCCCTTGGCGCCATCGCTGACGGCCAGCAGCTCCGGATTGCCCTTACCCTCATCGTCGACGCGGCTCAGACCGCGATCGCTACCGTCGAAGGCGAAGCTGAAATCCGCTCCGTCGCACAGCTTGTGGTACGCGGCGGCGGCATCGCGCACGACCGGTTCGAAGGCCGTGGATCCCACCAGGGTCAGCTTGCCGCTGGTGCATTGGGCGTTCACCGGGGTGTCCTGCGGGCGCAGGCCGACGAAGTACTGGACGGCCACGACCACCACCAGGAAGCCGATCAATGCGAGCAGTCGCGGGGAAGTGCCCGTATTGCTGCGGGTTTCGGCGACCCGGCCGCCCTTGATCTTGGCGCGCACGATCGGGGTGGGGTAGACGCCGCCGGTGCCCGCGCTGCGCTGCAGGATCGCCAGGATCTTGTAGTGATCGCGCCGATTCATCGGCACCTTGGGCAGATCGATGATTCCGATGTGATGCGCGGCGTCCTCGCGCTTACCGATACCGGTACCCGGGCGCAGACAGTCGCCGAGGGTGTCATCGCTGAGTTCGGTGACGGCCATACCGATGACGCGGCGATCCGGGAAATGGATGTGCACGCCGACCAGTTCGGCCTCGGGCACCGCGTAATCACCGTCGTCGATATCGGTCGCGCCGCTGTTCTCGATGCGCATCAGCACCACCGACAGATCCTTCAGATCCGGTGGCGTACCGGTGCCGTCGGGCTGCAATTGCGGTAGTACGCCCGGGAATACGGATTCGATCTCACCGGTGACCGGGGTGTCCATCTGCACCCGGTAGCCCAGCCTTTTGCGCCCGACCAGCACGAATTCCCAGACGAACGCCGCGATCGGCACCACGATGCCGATGAGCGCCAACACGATTTCGATAGGAAAGCCCCCGCCGTTCACCAGACCTCGAATTCTGTTGTCCGCCCGCAGGATCGAGCTGCTGGGCTGCACCATACCGATCCAGGGTTACCGGAACGAGAACGAACTCACCACCAGCCCAGAATCGGGCGTAGCTGGCGTTCGAGTTCCGGTGCCAGAGAACGGGAATAGCTCGCGGTGAGGTGATGCTCATCGTGGTAGATGAGGATATTGCCCTCCACCACGGCGCAGACGGTGGGTTCGCAGACCGCGTTGTTCAGGTCCAGCACATGCACATTGGGGAAATCGTCCGAGGCCGCCAGCGCCGGATTCACCGCCGAGAGCGCGTCGGGGCGTTTCATCCCGCATTCCACCCGATTACCGCCCGAGGCCAGGCAGTCGATGGCGCGATAGCGAATTCCATTGCGGCGCAACCACGGCGTATCGCGCATGGCGAGCACCTGCAAACCACGATCGGCGAGCTCATGCCAGACGTCGAGGTAATCCTGTGGAATCTCGTCGCCGCCATTGTCGGCGGGCCGGGTGCCGGTGGTGAAGACGTAGTCGGGGCGTTCCGCGCCGAGCCGCTCGATCACATCGTGTGACCAGTCCTTGCAGTCCGGATTCTGCTGGCCCTTGTACATGGGTTCCTCCGCCACGGTGAGCGGGCACCCCATCTTCAGGTAGACGCTGATCTTGAAGCGGTACTTCTCCGCCACGATCTGCAACGCCGGAATCCAATGTTCGGCATGGGAATTGCCGACCACCGCGATGGTGCGATGCGCGTTCGCGTCGCCGTAGGTGCAGGTGACCACCGAGCGGGTGTCGAAATCGGCGATACAGCTGTCCCGGGTCGGATAGGCGACATCGGCCGGGGCTTCCTCGATGGTCGGCCGCATCGGCGCGCGCGGCACCAGCGCGCCATCGGCGAGCGCCGCCGCGCCCGGATATTTCGCCGGATCGAGCTCACCCACCGCATGTGCCTTCGCACCCATGCTCCACTGCCAGGCGACGGTCGATCCCAGCAGCAGTACGCCCACCGTCGAGACCGCGACGCCGATCAGCATGCGGGCGCGGGCGGGCGCGGCGGGCACGGTCGGCGTGGACCGCAGGCGCAGCGGTTCCTCCACGAAACGGTGTGTGAGATAGGCGAGTACGAACGAGACCAGGATGATGATCAGCCCGCCGACCGCACCGGCCTCGCGCGAATGCCGTTCGCCCAGATAGAAAATCAGAATCGGCCAGTGCCACAGGTACAGCGCATAGGCGAAACCGCCCAGCCCGACCATGGGCGCACTCGCCAGCAGGCGATTCACCAGCGGCTGTCCGGCGGTGGCGAGCCCGGCCCCGGCCAGAATCAGCGCGACGGTCGCCAGCACCGGAATCAGCGCGTACGGACCGGGGAAGACCGAGGAGCCGTTCACCAGCCAGCCGCACGCGATGATCGCGGCGATACCCGCCCAGCCCAGCATCTCGCGCACGAGTTTGGGCAGTTTGACCAGCGGAGCAGCCAGTGCCAGCAGCGCACCGGTGAGCGGCTCCCAGGCGCGCGCGAAAGTGTCGTAGTAGTTCCAGCCCTGCTGGGTCGAAACCCCTTCGGCGGCATAGCAGAACGAGGCGACCGCGATGGCGGCGAAGATCACGGCCAAGCCGATGCGCAGCACGTTCTGTCGCGAAGTCCGCACCAGCCGGCGGCCGAACCCGGACCGCAGCAGCGCCCGCATCGGATCCGAGGCCAGCACACCGCGCACGGGGGTGAACCGGCGCAGCGCCGGACCCCGGCGGCACAGCCACGCCACCGTCGCGATGATCAGCAGCATGCCGAGATAGCACTGCCCCTGCACCGACATGGACCACAGATGCTGCAGCGGACTCACCGACGGATCCGCGGCCAGATAATCCGACCAGGACAGCGCCAGATACCAGTTCTGGTAGTAGAACAGCGAGGCCAGCGTCTGCGCCGCGATATCGGACCAGCGGGTGTGCGGCAGCAGCAGCACCGCCGCGATCACCACCGCCGCCAGCACCACCACCATGGCGGGCAGCAGCCGTCGCAGCGTCCGGCGAATCGTCGCGGGCACCCCGACGACGCCCGAATCCGAGCGTCGCACCAGCATCCCGGTGAAGAAGAATCCGGACAGCACCAGGAAGACGTCCACGCCGCCGGACACCCGCCCGAACCAGATGTGGAACGCCACCACCAGGGCGATGGCGATCCCGCGCAAACCGTCCAGATCGTGCCGGTAGGCCCCCGGATCATGCACCCCGGAACCCGGACTCGGCACCGGTGCGGCCTGAGGCTCGCTGTCCGGCGCTGACGGCGCGGGCTGATCGGTGCTGGCAAAGGACATGGCGGCGACCATTCTGGTATCCGTAGCCGCATATTTGCCAATCGCCGCACGAATCTTCACCGGAATGTGGCCATCGTCCCGATCGTCGAGGGGGCGGTCCGACCCTGATCAGTCCGCGTCGTACAGGCGCAGCGGGACGCCGAGGCGGTTCCAGAGGTTGATCTGGGCGGTGATGGCCACCAGGCCGCCGCGGGCGCCCTCGTCGAAATTCTTCTCCACCTCGGCCCAGATCTCATCGGAGACGCCGTGCTCACCGAGTTCGGTGGCGGCTTCGGCGTATTCGAGCGCGGCGCGCTCGGCGGGCGTGAACTGGTCGGATTCGCGCCAGGCATTCAGATGGTAGATGCGCTTCTCGGTCTCGCCCTCCTTGCGAGCCTCGGTGGTGTGCATCTCGATGCAGAAGAGGCATCGATTGATCTGGGACACCCGGATCTTCACCAGCTCGCGGACCGTCGCGTCGAGCGGGCCGCGCCGAATCGCGACCTCGGCCGCCATCCACGCCTTGTAGACCTCGGGCGCGACCGCTGCCAGGTTCATTCGTGACATGTGCTCGTCCTTTCATGACGTGCCGATCGGTTCGGTACACACCTTGGACGAGAAAGGGCGCGCGTTCGTGACGCGACGCGACTGTGCGGCCGATCACAGCGTGATCCGCCGGGTCCGCGCACTGGTTCGGATGTGCGGACCCGGCGGTCACCGTGGCCCCACCCCCTGGGGCCCGGAGGCCGTAACCGTGGTTCGGGCGGTTACGGCCGGGTCAGTGCCGCATAGCGGGCGGTGTGGTGCGCGGTGGTGCCGTATTCGTACTGCACGGCGGTGAGACGTTTGAAGAAGTGGCCGATGGCCAGTTCCTCGGTCATACCCATGGCTCCGTGCAACTGCACCGCCTCCTGCCCGATGAGACGGGCGGCCCGGCCGATGGTGGCCTTGGCGGCCGAGGCCGCCTTGGCGCGTTCGGCCGGGGTCGCGGTCAGTTTCAGCGTCACCAGATAGCTTGCGGCAACGGCCTGTTCGAGTTCCAGATGCATATTCACCATGCGGTGCTGCAGCGCCTGGAAGCTGGCGATGGGGACACCGAACTGGTGCCGCTGCTTGGTGTATTCGACGGTGTCCGCGACCACCTTGCGCATGGCCCCGACCGCCTCGGCCGAAATCGCGGCGATGGCCTCGTCGATGGTCGCCGCCACCGCGCCGCCCGCATCGGTCAGCAGCAGGGAATCCGCCGGGAGACGCAGGTTCTGGAAGGTCAGATCCGCGGCCGGGCGTTCGTCGATGGTGCGATACGACTCCACGGTGAGCCCGGCGGGCGGATTCGCGGCATCGAAATCGACCGCGAAGAGCGCGATTTCGCCGTCGATCGCCGCGGTCACCAGTAGGTGGGTGGCGATCGGGGCCGAGGTGACCACGGTCTTCACGCCGGTCAGCAGCCAGTCGTCGCCCTCGCGCACGGCGGTGGCGGCGATGGTGCCGTAGTCGTAGCCGGACTGGGGTTCCAGCCCGGCGAAGCCGATGACCACCGAGCCCTCGGTGATACCGGACAGCAGATCCTCGGCGCGCTTACCGCTCGAGCGCCGGAGCAGCCCGCCACCCACGACCACGGTGTCCACATAGGGTTCGACCACCAGCGCGCCGCCGAGCGCCTCGGCGATGATCATGGTCTCGACGGGTCCGCCGCCGATGCCGCCGGCCGATTCGGGCAGCGCCGCACCCAGGATGCCGACCTCCTCGGCCAGTCCGCGCCACACCCGCGGCTGCCAGCCCGCGCCGATTCGCGCTGCGGCACGGCTGCTTTCGAGGTCGTAGCGGGCCGCGAGATAGTCGACGACGGTATCGCGGAGCAGTTCTTGTTCAGCGGTGAAGGAGAAGTCCATGGCTACAGTCCCAGGGTCGCTTTGGCGATGATGTTTCGCTGAATCTCATTGCTGCCGGCGTAGATCGAACCGGCGCGATCGTTGAAATAGCGCAGCGGCGCGACCGCCTGCCATTCCTCACCGGAGACGAAACCGTCCGCGGGCGGGGTGAAATCGGCGATCGGCCCGCCCGGCATGGTGGCGTGCGGCTGATAGACCCGCCCGCGCGGCCCGGCGGCCTCGAGCGCCAGTTCGGTCAGCGCCTGGCTCAGTTCGGTGCCCAGAATCTTGATGGTGGACGCGGCCGGACCCGGATCCTTCCCGCTGGAAACCAGTGCGAGCGTGCGGTATTCGAGGATCTCCAGCACATCCGCGCGCATCCGGGCATCGGCCAGCTTGGCCGCGAACGCCGGATCGTCCAGCAGCACACCGCCGTTCGGTCCGGGCTGGGTGCGGGCGGCCTGCGCCAGCTCCTCGGCCATCACCTGCAGCGCCGGGGCCGCCGCGCCGCCGCCGCGCTCGAAATTGAGCAGGAATTTGGCGACGGTCCAGCCATCGTCGATGCGCCCCAGGACATTCGCCTTGGGCACCCGCACCTGATCGAAGAAGACCTGATTCTGCACCTGTTCGCCGGAGGTCATCACCAGCGGGCGGATCTGGATGCCGGGGGCGTCCATCTCCATCAGTACGAAGGTGATGCCCTGCTGCTTCTTGGCCTGCTTCGAGGTGCGCACCAGCGCGAAGATCCAATTGGCTTCGGTGGCGTGCGTGGTCCAGATCTTGGATCCGGTGACCACCAGCTCCTCACCGTCCTCGACCGCAGCCATGGACAGCGAGGCCAGATCGGATCCGGCCTCTGGCTCGGAGTAGCCCTGGCAGAAGAACACCTCGCCGGTCAGGATGCGCGGCAGGAAGAATTCCTTCTGCTCCGCGGTGCCGAACGCCATGATGGCGTGCGAGACCATGCGAATCCCCATGGGGGACAGGTTCGGCGCACCGGCGAGGGTGCATTCGCGGCCGAAGATGTAGTGCTGGGTCAGACTCCAATCGCAGCCGCCGTATTTCACCGGCCACGCGGGTGCGGCCCAGCCCTTGGCGTGCAGGATGTGCTGCCATTCCATGCTGGCCTCGTGGTCCGGATAGACGCTGGTGGCCAACCGTCCCGCGCGCCGCAGTCCGGGGGTCAGATTCTCATCGAGGAAGCGGCGCACTTCATCGCGAAACGCCAGCTCAGCGGGCGACCAGTCGAGGTCCACGAAAACTCCTTGTGCGAAGAACCGACCCCAACCATCTCACTGCCTCACCCCCGCTGGCAAATGTGCTGGCACCTGCCCTCACTTGACGGGATTGACATTCCACTGTGGAGGAATATTCTGGAATGCAAGACGTTCCACAAAGGAATATCAAGGAAGGAACGATCATGGACATCAGCCCCGGTACCCGCGCCTCCGATGCCGAGCGCGCACAGGTCGCCGAAGCGCTGGGCCGCCATATGGCCGATGGCCGCCTGGACGTCGCCGAATACCACGAACGCCTGAACCAGGTCTACGCCACCGCCACCCGCGAAGACCTCACCCGGGTGCTCGGCGATCTGCCGAAACTCCCGAAAGCGCCTGTGGCGCAATCGCGCTCACTGGGACGCTTCCCGATCTGGCAGCGCATCGAGGGCAGCGCCTGGCTCGCGGTCGGACTGCTCTGCGTCGCCATCTGGGCCATGGTCTCGGTGGCGGCGGGCGAGTTCACCTACCCCTGGCCCATTTGGGTCATCGGCCCGTGGGGTGCGGTGCTCGCGTTCCGGGCCGTCATGGGCTGGGAGGCGAGCGCCTCGACCGGCTGCGGCGCGAACCTGCGCGTGCGATAAGCGCACCGGACACAAAAAACCGGCGGCCCGGTGTACCTAGGTACACCGGGCCGCCGGTCGAACTCCTGCTAATTAGGCAGGGGTGATGTTCTCCGCCTGGGGGCCCTTCTGGCCCTGCGCGATGTCGAACGAGACCTTCTGGCCCTCGGTCAGCTCGCGGAAGCCCTGAGCGGCAATGTTCGAGTAGTGGGCGAACACGTCAGGGCCGCCACCGTCCTGCTCGATGAAGCCGAAGCCCTTTTCGGTGTTGAACCACTTCACGGTACCGGTAGCCACGATTGACTCTCCTCTTTGTTTTGGTGCGACCCGCACTTTGCGGGTCTGATGTCGCTGTAATGACCCCGTCAGGAATCACTGGAAACACAAATGCGCGCCTGCGTGATGGTCAGCAGGCGCGTACTGAAGTCTGTGAGAACCAAAAGTTGCAACACGCAAGACAGTACCTGATCTCCGGGACATCCGACGAATTCCCACGGTGTGGACGTGTCGCAAGTCATTAGCGCGACGAATGACGACCCGGACCACTGCGATCACCCCGCCCGCCGGTCGGCGATCGACAGGACGCGTTGTCGGCATACTCGGGGCAATCGCGAATTACCGGGTAGCCTGGGCGGCTGTGCACCTCAAGAGTCTGACGCTGAAGGGCTTCAAGTCCTTCGCGTCCGCGACGACGCTGCGGTTGGAACCCGGCATCACCTGCGTGGTGGGCCCCAATGGGTCGGGGAAGTCGAACGTCGTCGACGCCTTGACCTGGGTGATGGGGGAGCAGGGCGCGAAAGCGCTGCGTGGCGGAAAGATGGAGGACGTCATCTTCGCCGGCACCGCCGGCCGCGCGCCGCTGGGCCGCGCCGAGGTGACCCTGACCATCGACAATTCCGACGGCATGCTGCCCATCGAGTACTCCGAGGTCTCCATCACCCGCCGCATGTTCCGCGACGGCGCCGGTGAATACGAGATCAACGGCAATTCCTGCCGCCTGATGGATGTGCAGGAATTGCTCAGCGACTCCGGCATCGGCCGGGAAATGCACGTCATCGTGGGTCAGGGGCGGCTTTCGGCGATCTTGGAATCCCGGCCCGAGGACCGCCGCGCCTTCATCGAAGAGGCCGCGGGCGTGCTCAAACACCGTCGCCGCAAGGAGAAGGCGGTCCGCAAGCTGGACGCCATGCAGGCGAATCTGGCCCGCCTGACCGACCTCACGACCGAACTGCGCCGCCAGCTCAAACCGCTCGGACGCCAGGCCGAGGTGGCCCGGCGCGCGGCCACCGTGCAGTCCGAATTGCGCGACGCGCGCCTGCGTTTGGCGGCCGATGACCTGGTCAGCAGGCGGCATGAGCTGGAGAGCCAGCAGAGCAAGGAATCGTACGCGCGCGAACAGCAGGTCAACGTGCACGCGGAATTGGATGCCGCCAATGCCGCTCTCGCACAGCAGGAATTCGAACTCTCCCGGCTCACCCCGAGCGCGGAGGCGGCGGCGCAGACCTGGTTCCAGCTGTCCGCGTTGACCGAACGTGTCAATGCCACTATTCGAATCGCCCGGGACCGCGCGCGAAATCTGACCATCGAGCAACCCGTCGGCGAGGGCCGCGATCCCGATCAGCTCGAACGCGATGCCGACCGGGTCGAGGCCGAGGAAGCCGAACTCGTCGAGGCCGTCGAGATCGCCACCGAAACCCTCGAGGCCGCCCGCGATCTGCTGCACGAGCGCGAACAGGCCGCCAAGGCCGCCGAACAGGCGCATCTGGCCGCCGTGCGCGCCATCGCTGACCGGCGCGAGGGCCTGGCCCGGCTGTCCGGACAGGTCGACACGCTGCGCTCGCGCGCGCAATCGGTGGACGGGGAGATCAACCGCATCTCCGCCTCCATCGCCGAGGCGCGCCAGCGCGGTTCGGCCGCGGACGCCGAATTCGAGTCCGTCCAGGAGGAATTGAGCGAACTCGATTCCGGTGAGGCCGGACTGGACGCCTCCTACGAACATGCCGCCGAGGCCCTGCAACTGGCCGACCAGCGGGTCACCGAACTGCGCGAACAGGATCGCGAGGCCGGAAAGCGCGTCGCCTCGCTGACCGCGCGCATCGAAGCGCTCACCATGGGCCTGGCCCGCCGCGACGGCGCGGCCTGGCTGCTCGAACATCGCGCCGACGGACTGCTCGGACCGCTGTCCGGACTGATCCGGGTGCAGGGTGGCTTCGAGGCCGCCGTGGCCGCCGCGCTCGGACCGCTCGCCGATGCGGTCGCCGCCGATACCGGACCCTCCGCGCACGCCGCCGTGCGCGCGCTCAAGGACGCCGACGGCGGACGCGTCGCCCTGGTGTACGCCGGTGCGGCGCAACCGGATTCACGCGCCGGCGGACAGCTGCCGGACGGTGCGCGCTGGCTCGCCGACGTGGTGGAATGCCCCGATCACATGCGCGGTGCGATCGCCGCGCTGACCACGGGCATCGCCGTCGCCGCCGATCTGGAGACCGCCACCCGCGTCGTCGCCGCCCGCCCCGAACTGCGCGTGGTCACCCGCGAGGGCGATCTCACCGGCGCGGGCTGGGTACTGGGCGGTTCCGACCGCGCGCCCAGTCAGCTCGAGGTGCAGGCCGAAATCGATTCCGCCAAGGCCGAACTCGACTCCTGGGTGCGCCATGCCGAGGAATTCGAGGCCGCGCTGTCGGGTGCGCTCGCCGAACAGACCGACCGCAAGGAAGCCGTCGATCACGCGCTGCTCGCCCTGCACGAATCCGATCAGGCGCTGGTTTCCATCTACGACCGGCTCGGACGGCTCGGCCAAGGTGCGCGCAATGCCCAGCGCGAATGCGAACGGTTGCTCGCCCAGCGCGCCGAAACCGAGGCCGGGCGCGAGGAGACCCTCGCCAAACTCGCCGAGCTGGAGGACCGGCTGCGGCATGTGGAAGGTGAAGGCTCCGACCTGGATTCGGACTCCGCCGGTACCGAGACCGCCGGATACGCCCGCGAGGAAGCCGCCGCGGCGCTCGCCGAAGCCCGCACCATGGAGGTGGAGGCGCGCCTGACCGTGCGCACCGCCGAGGAACGCGCGGAATCGGTGCGCGGCAAAGCGGATTCGCTACGCCGCGCCGCCCGCGCCGAACGTGAGAACCGTGCCCGCGCCGAACGTCAGCACGCCGCGCGCCGCCAGGCCGCCGCCGTCGCGGCCGTGGTCGCCGAATCCGCCGAGAAGGTCGCCGCCGAACTGGAGAAGGTCGTCGCGCAGGCCGCGCTGCGCCGGGACGAATTGGTGCGCCGCCGTACCGAATTCGCGGCGCAGGTGGATCAGACCAAGGAGCGCGCCCGCGCCCTCACCACCCAGCTGTCGCAGCTCACCGATGTCGTGCACCGCGACGAGGTGGCGCGCGCCCAGGCGGCGCTGCGCATCGAACAGCTCGAAACCAATATCTCCGAACAGTTCGGGCTGGCCCTGGACGACCTCATCAACGAATACGGTCCGGACACCCCGATGCCGCCGACCGCACTGGAGATGATGGAGTACGAGGCCGCCAAGGAACGCGGTGAACAGGTCACCGAACCGCAGCCCATGCCGTTCGACCGCGCCACCCAGGAACGCCGCGCCAAACGCGCCGAGAAGGATCTCACCACCCTCGGCAAGGTGAATCCCCTTGCGCTGGAAGAGTTCGCGGCCCTCGAAGAGCGCTACAACTTCCTCGCCACCCAGCTGGAGGACGTCAAGAAGGCCCGCCAGGATCTGCTCGACGTGGTCGCCGAGGTCGACGCCCGCATCCTGCAGGTCTTCACCGAAGCCTGGGAGGATGTGGAGCGCGAATTCGTCGGCGTCTTCGGCAAACTGTTCCCCGGCGGTGAGGGGCGGCTGCTGCTCACCGATCCCAATGACATGCTCACCACCGGTGTCGAGGTCGAGGCCCGCCCGCCGGGTAAGAAGGTCAAGCGGCTCTCGCTGCTGTCCGGTGGCGAGAAGTCGCTGACCGCGGTCGCGCTGCTGGTCGCCATCTTCCGCGCCCGGCCGTCCCCGTTCTATGTCATGGACGAGGTCGAGGCCGCGCTGGACGACACCAATCTGCGCCGCCTCATCGGCCTTTTCGAGCAATTGCGCGAGAAGAGTCAGCTGATCGTCATCACGCACCAGAAGCCGACCATGGAGATCGCCGATGCGCTCTACGGTGTCAGCATGCGCGGTGACGGAATCACCCAGGTGATTTCGCAGCGATTGCGCGGCGAGAATTTGGTGGGCGCGTCCGCATAGTCGGTGCGATGCGGGAATCCCATTGAGTGGGAGTGAAATTCCCGACAAGCCGACTATTTGAAACATGATCACGTCGGAGTGGTGCGGCGAATAGCCTCCGGGGGCTATGAGAGCTTCTTTCGCAGGTATTGCCCTCGGTGTCGCCGCAACCCTCGCCGTCCCGGCCGTCGCATTCGCCGACAGCGGATCCTCCTCGCTATCCGGCGGGACCGGATCCTCATCCCTGTCGGGCGGGGGCTCCGGCTCCTCCTCGCTATCGGGCGGCGGCAGCAAGCCCAGCTACAGCCAGTGGATCGCCGATGTCACCGCCGTCACCACGCAGGCGCAGAGCTACCTGACCGCCGCACTGCCCGGCGCGACCAAGCCCGCCATCGTGCTCGATATCGACAACACCAGCCTGGAGACCAGCTACAACCCCAGCCCGATCGTCCCGGCCATCCCGCCGGTGCTCGCCCTCACCAAATGGGCCAAATCCCAAGGCGCGGCCATCATTTTCGTGACCGGACGGCCCTCGGTGCTCGGCATCTACACCCAGGCCAACCTGGCCGCGGTCGGGTACTCGGTGGACGGGCTGTACGGCGGCGGGCTCACCACCGGATCCGCCGGTGCGGGCGCGCTGGAGTCGTACAAGACCGGCGCCCGCATCGATATCGAGAGCAAGGGTTACACCATCGTTGCGAATATCGGCAACAGCGCCTCCGATCTCGCGGGCGGGCATGCCCAGCAGACCTTCAAGCTGCCCGATTACGACGGCGCGCTGAACTGATCGCTAGCCCTCGAGGATCGGTTTCAGCTGTGCCGCACCGGTTTCGGTGAGCCACTGTTCGAAAGTGCGCAGCGTGGGCAGGATTTCGCGCAAGGCCGGGATATCGGCGTGCCAGCCCTTGCCCGAGTGTGTCATCCGGTAGACGTTGAGAACCTCACCGCCCAGGTCGGCGGCGAAGTCCTCGGGCAATTCCTCGTAAGTGACGGCGTGCCCGGTGATCGCACTGATCATCGCGGCCGCCGCCACCATGGTGTGCGCATCACCCGCCAGTTCCAGAATCCGGCCGTGGAAGCGAGCGGGATCGGTGAGGGCCAGTTCGGCGAACGCCGCCACATCATCGACCGCGATCATCTGGATCGGCATATCGGCCGGGAACAGGTGCCGATGTACGCCCGCCGTGATGTCGTCCACCGGAAGTCCCTGCGCCAGATAGTTTTCCATGAACCGCACCGGGCGCAGAATGGTCCACTCCAGCCCGCTGCCCCGCACCGCGTCCTCGATCCGGCGCTTACCGTGCGCACCCCACTGCGCCTCGGCCTCGAACGAGGCGATGCCCGAGAAGACGAGCTGCCGCACCCCGGCCGCCTTCGCCGCCGCGACGAGGTCCTCCCCGCGCCGCGCCTCCAGCTCGACATCCCAGCCATCGGGTCCGAACGCCGCGGGCGGAATGAGGAACACCGCACCCGCTCCCTCCACTGTGGCCGCGATCGTCTCGGGTTCGTCGAAGTCACCCCGCGCCAACTCCGCCCCGGCGGCCGCGAGCGCTTGCGCCCCAGCCGATTCCGTATCCCGGACCAGCGCCCTTACCGGTCGCCCCGCCGCCAGCAGCCGCCGGGCCGTCGCACCACCCTGCTTCCCGGTCGCGCCGGTCACCAGGACGAGGTCATTTCCCACAGACATGTGTTCTCGGTTCCTTCGGTAGTATTCGGGTCGGACAACCCGAATGCCGACGCTACGACCGGGCCGTTCGGCTCCGCCAGCACCGAAGAGAATCGCCGTAACGAAATGACCTCCGCGCCACTCCGACTCGATCGCCCCGCCGCCCCGAACGCGCGCGCCGACGCCCGCCGCAATCGCGCGCTGGTGCTCGCGGCCGCACAGCGCGCCTTCGCCGAGGACGGGACCTCGGTATCCCTGATGGAAATCGCGCGCCGGGCGGGCGTCGGCGCGGGCACCGTGCACCGGCATTTCCCCACGAAGATCGAACTGCTGGAAGCGGTGCTGCAACAGCGCATCGACCGCCTCACCGCACTCGCCGTCGGCTACCGCGACGCCCCCGACGCGGGCCTGGCCTTCTTCGCCTTCTGCGCCGAGGTCATCACCTCGACCAGCGGCAACACCGCGCTCTGCGAGGTTTTGGACAATGACGGCTGGCCACGCGACCTGCTCCGGGACGCGGGACAGCGCTTCCACCGCGCGCTGACTCCACTGCTGGTGGCGGCCCAGCGTCAAGGCTCGGTGCGCGCCGACATCGCCCTATCGGACGTGCTGGCCCTCTACACCGGATGTGTTGCCATCCAACGCGTCTCGCCCGGTCCCGGACTCGCTCGCCCGGCCGCACTGATCCTCGACGCCATGCGTGCGATGCCCGCGCGTCCGGACGTGACGAAACCCGTGAAGTCCGGTGCGGCGCGTGACGAAACCCGATCGCGTAACGAAACCCCCGCCACTCCCTGCCCCGTCTGCGCGACCCCCGTCCAGCCCACCGGCACCGGCCGACCCGCCCGCTACTGCTCTCCCGCCTGCCGCCAGAAGGCTCACCGCCGCCGCCACACACCCCTGTCCTGAGCACACCACAGGAGACCCGAATCGGTGTTGTCGCGCGGATTGTGGTCGGTCGGAGTGGTGGGGCAAAGATGTACGCGCACAGGAATGGTCGCGCGCGGATAGGCTCGCGGGGTGGTGTGGGTGTCTGCGGTGGCGTTCGGGGTTGCCTGGTGGCTGGGGTGGTACCTGGTGGCGCGGGATGCGCGTAAGGCGGTGTTGCGCAGGGCGGCGGCCGGGCTGATCGCGTATGCGATCGCGGTGGTCGCGGATCAATTGGCCACAGGGGACGCGTGGTTCGACGGTATGCGGATCGTGCTGGTGTGCATTCCGGCGGTGGCGTGGAGCGGGGTGTTCGCGCTGCTGCTCACCGAGCGGTGGGCGGTGCACGCGGATCGGTTGTGGCGGTTGGGGCTGGTGCCGGTGAGCGCGGTGCTCGCCATGCCCGCGGCGGCCGGATTCCTGCCCGCCGGTTACGTTCTCGGCGCTCTCGCCCTGCTCGCGCTGATGGCCTGCATGCTCGCCGTACTCGGTCAGCAGGGGGATTGGGCCGAGGACGCGCGGCGGCCGGTGACCGGACTGCTCACCGTGGGCGCGCTCATGTTCGGTCTCAGTTCCTCGCTGATCCTGCTGGGGCTCAATGTATTACCGCGCACCTCCATGCTCTCGGCCATCGCGGTGGATCTGGTGCTGCTCGGTGTCGGCATCGCGGTGCTGGACGCCTTCGAGGAAGGGCAGGCGCTGCGCGCGGATATGCTGCGCTCCCTGTTCATCTCGGCCACCGCCGCCACGGTGTTCGGCGGTCAGGCCGCGGTCGCCATCGTGCTGGCGGGGGAGCGGCCCGCACTGGTGGCCCTGCTCTTCGGGGCCATTGCCGCCGCCATCGCCATGCAGGTGCTCAACGCGCCGATCCAGGCGGGCATCGACCGCTTCGCCTTCGCACCGCCACTGCGCGAGGCGCGCGACGAACTGCGCACCGCCGCCGAGGAATTGCCGCGCAAACGCATCGAGACCGGACTCGCCGCGCTCGGCGAGGAGGAGTTCGCCCGCATCACCCGGCGCGCGCTGAGCCACTACGCCGATCTCGGCAAACTCGTCGCCAGCCCGCTCATCGACCTGCCCGCCATCGATGCCCGGTTGCACGGCCGCGACACCCCGGCCGGACCACTCGATCGCGCCACCGAACTCAAGGCGCTGCTGACCGAGAGCATCAGCCACCTCAAACCGCGCACCGGCGAGGACTTCGGCACCAGTGAGGAATGGCGGCACTACAACTCGGTGTACTTCTACTACGTCGCGGGCATCCGCCCCTACAGCGTGCGCACCAAACGCACCGACCTCGACCCGGTAGCGCGGCGCGCCCTGACCTGGTTCGCGGATCAGGTACCCGAACGGACACTGCACAATTGGCAGAACGCGGCAGCGAGAATCATTGCCGCACAATTGCGCGCGGGGCTGGACAGCACCGTGTCCTGAACCGATAAAACGCTCTCACCTGCGGTTGGCAGTACTTTGCAGCTCTTGTCATGGTGTCGGCAGTGCGGTCCCGGCGAATGTCGGTACATCGCAAGCACCGCTTCGGAAGGAACCGATTCCCATGACCGCCAGCACTGCCACCGCCCCCCGCCTGATCGCCGGAATGTCCCCGCTGCGACTGGCTTACGAAGCCGACGGCATCGTCACTCTCGCTTCCGGCATCCTCATCGCGGCCCTGTCCGGTGTGCTCGACACCGCCCTCGGACTCTCCACCGAACTGCTCCTGGGCGTCGGCGCGTTCTTCATCCTCTATGCGGCAGCCGTCCTGGTGGTCGCCACCCGCCGTGAGATCCCGCGCCGCCCGGCCGCTTTCATCGCCGGACTGAACGCGGTATGGGCCGTCGACAGCGTCATCACCGTCGAAGCGGGCTGGGTGCACCCCACCACCCTCGGCACGGTGGGCATCCTGTTCATCGCCGCCTTCACCGCCGCCATGGCCGCGGTGCAGACCTACACCCTGCGCACCTCCCGCTGACCGCACACCATCGACCATGCCGCCCGGCTGCCAGGCCGGGCGGCATCGCGGTGCGGTTCAGTTCGCCGAATCAGGTTGCGGGCGTAGGCCGTCCAGCATGATCGTCATAACGCGGTCGACGGCGTCGGGATACGACTCGCCTTCGCGGGTGTAGACCTGCACGGTCATGAGCAGCGAGATGTCGTCGGGGCCGATATCGGGGCGCAGATCGCCGTCGGCCTGCGCCCGGGCGGTCATGCGGGTCACCAGATCCACGACGGCCGCGCGCACATCGATCAGGCGCGGGTCGGCGTGCATGGCCCGGTGTACGGCGGGGCCGATGGCGGAAGACTGTGCGCCGAGCTGCATTTCGACGCATTCGCGCAGGAAGCGGCGCATACCGCGCCAGGCGGTGCGCTCCTCGCGCCAGGCGGTGGCGGCCAGATCCGAGAGCCGTTCCAGATGCGCCTGCGCGGTGCCGACCAACAGGGCATCGCGATCCGGGAAGCGGCGGTACAGGGTGCCGACGCCCACCCCGGCGCGGTCGGCGATCTCCTTCATCGGGACCTCGGTGCCGCGCTCGCGGAAGACCGCCAGCGCGGCATTGACGATCTGGTCCCGATTGCTGCGCGCATCGGCCCGTAGGCGGTCGGCCGTTGGACTCACCTCCAAAAGTTTAAGTGGACGAAATGCTTCCGTTTAGCCTAGCATCGGAACTAAGCGGACGAAATGCGTCCACTTAAATCGATCGAGGTGATTCCCATGAGCACGAAGGTGCTGATCTCGGGTGCCGGTGTCGGCGGCTCGACCCTGGCCTACTGGCTGAGCGAGCGCGGTTTCGATGTCACGGTGGTGGAGCGCGCCACCGGGCAGCGCTCCAGCGGAAATCCCGTCGACGTGCGCGGATACGCGGCCGACGTGGCGGAGAAAATGGGCGTGATGCCCGAATTGCGCAAGGCGGCAATCGATGTCGACCGGCTCAGTTTCATCGACGCGGCGGGGCGGCCGCGCATGTCGGTGGCTACCAAAGCGGCCGACGGTGCGGGCGAGGTCGAACTACCCCGCGCGGAACTGGCGAAGATCCTGCTCGGCGCGGCGCGCGATCGGGCCGAAATCCGCTGGGGCGACACCATTACCGGCCTGGAACAGGATGATTCGGGGGTATCGGTGAGCTTCGAACAGCACGCCCCGCAAACCTTCGACTATGTGGTCGGCGCGGACGGCCTGCACTCGAATATCCGCCGCCTGGCCTTCGGCCCGGAGCGGGATTTCGTGCGGCATATGGGAATCTACGTCGCCACGCTGCCGGTGGACCGTATCTACGGCGATGCGCGCGAAGTCGTCATGTTCAACACGCCCGGGCGTTCCATCTCGGTGCATCCCGCAGGTGGGAAGCCGCTGGCCGCCTTGATGTTCCGCAGTCCCGCGGTGCCGGACTACGACTATCGCGATATCGCGCAGCACAAACGCCTGCTGCTGAACGCGTTCGACGGACCGGTCGGTGTCTTCGGCCCGGTGTTCGAACAGATTCGAGACGCCGAGGACCTCTACTTCGACTCGGTCAGCAAGGTCCGGCTCGACACCTGGTCGAAGGGTCGCATCACCCTGCTGGGCGACGCCGGTTCCAGCGTCTCCCTCTTCGGTGACGGCTCCAGCCTCGCCATCGCGGGCGCGCACACCCTCGCCGAGGAATTGGCCCGCACTCCAGGCGAACCGGACACCGCCCTGCGTAATTACGAACGGCGGCAGCGGGTCCTGTCCGATCCCAAGCAGAACGGCGCGCGCCTCGCCGGGGCGTTCATCGTCCCCGGCAGCCGCCTCGGAATCCTGGTGCGCGACACCGCCGCCCGCCTCATGCGGCGCGTATGACCCCGGCCGCTAGAGCAGATCGCTGACGTCGTCCGGCACATCCACGGCGTATTTGCGCAGCGTATCCATCGGCACCACCTCGAGAGCGTTCTCGTGGGTGGCGGCCAGCACCACCGGTGCGGCCACCCCGTCCTCATGCGCGTGCAACCAGCGCACCGCCACCACACACCAGCGATCGCCCGGCTGCAGGCCCGGAAAGTTGTTCTCCGGCCGTGCGGTGAGCAGGTCGTTGCCGATCGACTTCTGATGCTCCAGGAACTCCGCGGTCACCACGGTGCACACGGTATGGCTGCCAAGATCTTCGGGACCGGTGCTGCAGCACCCGTCCCGGTAGAAGCCGGTGAGAGGATCGGTGCCACACTCCTCCAGCGGTCCCCCAAGCACATTTCGATCGGTCACGTCGCCGATCCTATTGTCTCGGTGTCGCATTCGCCGCTCCTTCCGCACTGTGGTGCGTTGTCGAGCAGACCGGTCGGTAGTTCGCGCATTTCAGGGGCACCGAATCGGCGTGTCCATAGCCATCGGACACCGATGTGTGCTAGACGACACTGCCCCGCAACTCGTGGGTAGGTATGTGAAACCGGCAATAGCGACCCCTCTGAGAGGATGGCCTGGTGACTGCACAAGCCTGGATCCTCATCGCCGCCATCGCCGCGGTCCTGCTGGTGGTGTTCGTGTCGGGATTCGTCCTGTACAAGCGCCGCCGTATCTCCCTCGCCCCGGCCGCCGAAGAGGCGAAGCCGGAACTGACCGACCGGTCGGGGGGATACACGGCATCGAGCGGATTCAGCTTCAGTCAAGGCGGCGGGACGGCAACCCTGCCCAAACCCGCCCCCGAACCCGAACCGATTCCGGTCGAGCGCACCGATACCGAAGGCCAGCCGCACGTCGGCGATGACGCGGCCATCCCGCGCGATGCCGCCAAACGCGGTATCCACGATGTCCGGCTGCCCGATCCGGTCCAGGGTCCCGAGCTGGCACCGGAGGCCGACGAGGTCGCGCCCGCCGAGACCGAAACACCCGAGGCCGATACCGCACCCTCGATCAGCACTGTCCCCGCCGAAGCGGCGGATATCGCCGCTGCGGCGGCCGAGGCCGAGACCGCCGAGGCTCCCGCCGATACCTCCGCACGTGATCAGGCAGCCGCTGCCGCGGTAGCGCCCGCCGAGGCGGCCCCGTCCGTCAGCCCCGAAACCGTCGCCCCCGAAACCGTCGCTCCCGCCGAGGTTTCCGCTCCTGCCGCCCCGGCCGAGCCCGAGGCCGAGATCGATTTCACGGCCGATATCGAGCCCACCGCCGGTCGCCTGAACCGCCTGCGCGGCCGCCTGGCCCGCTCCCAGAACGCGGTCGGCAAATCCCTGCTCGGCCTGCTCGGCGGCGGCGACCTCGATGAGGACTCCTGGGAGGAGATCGAGGACACCCTGGTGATGGCCGATCTCGGCACCGCCGTGACCGCCGCCATCGTGGAACGCCTGCGCGAGGAGATGGCCGCGCGCACCGTGCGCACCGCCGCCGACGCGCGCGCGGTGCTGCGCGCGGTGCTCATCGAGGCGCTGCGCCCGGAGCTGAATCGCTCGATTCGCGCACTGCCGCACGAGGATCATCCGGCCGTACTGCTGGTCGTCGGCGTGAACGGCACCGGAAAGACCACCACCACGGGCAAACTCGCGCGCGTGCTGGTGGCCGACGGCCGCCGGGTGCTGCTCGGCGCGGCCGACACCTTCCGTGCCGCCGCCGCCGATCAGCTGCAGACCTGGGGTGAGCGCGTGGGCGCGGAGACCGTGCGCGGTAAGGAGGCCGCCGATCCGGCCGCCGTGGCCTTCGACGCGGTCAGCGCCGGTATCGATCGTGGCGTGGATGTGGTGCTCATCGATACCGCGGGCCGCCTGCACACCAAGACCGGCCTGATGGACGAGCTGGGCAAGGTCAAGCGCGTGGTGGAGAAGAAGGCCGAAGTCGACGAGGTGCTGCTGGTGCTCGACGCCACGGTCGGACAGAACGGTCTGATGCAGGCCCGGGTGTTCGCCGAGGTCGTCGATATCACCGGTGTTGCCCTGACGAAGCTGGACGGAACGGCCAAGGGCGGCATCGTCTTCCAGGTTCAGCATGAGCTCGGCGTACCCGTGAAACTGGTTGGTTTGGGAGAGGGTCAGGACGACCTCGCACCCTTCGAACCGGGCGCTTTCGTGGACGCGCTACTCGGCTGAGCCCCGCGTACCACGGGAAACACCAATAACCTCACGCACCGCTGGTAACAGCGGTGCGAACGAGGAAACCTGACCGAAACACTGCAATCTCATCCGTTCACCTATGCGAAACGCCGCAGGATCACGGAGGAAACACCGCTGCCCGAACCTTCATGTCAGGCTCATTCGCCGTTATCGGCTGGGCCCGAGATGAGGAGGAAATTAAGGTGGCGTTCCCCGTTTTAGGCGCACCTGACGCCGGTGATACCGCATGGATGCTGGCAAGTGCCGCGCTCGTGCTGTTGATGACCCCCGGCCTCGCATTCTTCTACGGCGGCATGGTCCGTTCGAAGAATGTCCTGAACATGATCATGATGAGCATCAGTGCCATGGGCGTTATCACCGTCCTGTGGGTGCTGTACGGCTTCTCCATGGCGTTCGGCGAGGACAAGGGCAATCTGTTCGGCGATCCGGCGCAGTATTTCGGCCTGAAGACATTGTTCGGCGGTCAGTACCTGACCAGCGCGACCGATGCTTCCGTCAAGGTGGCTATCCCACTTGCCGGAACCATCCCCGCGACCGTTTTCGTGGCCTTCCAGCTCATGTTCGCGATCATCACCGTCGCCCTCATCTCGGGTGCCGTCGCCGACCGCTTGAAGTTCGGCTCCTGGCTGCTCTTCGCGACCGTGTGGGCCACGGTCGTCTACTTCCCGATCGCGCACTGGGTCTTCGCCTTCGACGGCGTGACCGGTGAGCACGGTGGCTGGATCGCCAACAAGCTCAAGGCGATCGACTTCGCGGGTGGTACCGCGGTCCATATCAACGCCGGTGTCGCGGGCCTGGTCCTGGCCATCGTCCTCGGTAAGCGCAAGGGCTGGCCGGGCACCCCGATGCGCCCGCACAACCTGCCGTTCGTCATGCTCGGCGCGGGTCTGCTGTGGTTCGGCTGGTACGGCTTCAACGCGGGTTCCGCGGTCGGCTCCAACGGCATCGCCGGCGCCACCTTCGTCACCACCACCGTCGCCACCGGTGCGGCCATGCTCGCCTGGCTGCTGGTGGAGAAGGTGCGTGACGGTCACGCCACCTCGCTCGGCGCGGCCTCGGGCATCGTGGCCGGTCTGGTCGCCATCACCCCGTCCTGCTCCTCGGTCAACGTGATCGGCGCGCTCGCCATCGGTGTGGTCGCCGGTGTGCTCTGCGCCCTGGCGGTCGGCCTGAAGTTCCGCTTCGGCTTCGACGACTCGCTCGACGTGGTCGGTGTTCACCTGGTCGGCGGTATCGCCGGCACCCTGATGGTCGGCCTGGTCGCGGCCCCCGAGGCCCCGGCCGCGGTCAAGGGCCTGTTCTACGGTGGCGGTTTCGATCAGCTGGTCAAGCAGGCGATCGGCGCCGGTGCGGTGCTCGCCTACTCCGGTATCGCGACGCTCATCATCGCGCTGGCGATCAAGTACACCATCGGTCTCCGCGCGAACGAGGAAGCCGAGTTCCAGGGCTTGGACGAGTCGGAGCACGCTGAATCGGCATACGATTTCGCTGCTGTGGGTGGCACGGCACGTACCACCGCCGTCAAGGAGGCATGACGCATGAAACTGATCACCGCAATCGTCAAACCGTTCACGCTCGAGGACGTCAAGACCGGGCTGGAGCAGGCCGGCGTACTCGGCATGACCGTCAGCGAAGTGCAGGGCTACGGCCGTCAGAAGGGCCACACCGAGGTCTACCGCGGTGCGGAGTACTCGGTCGACTTCGTCCCGAAGGTCCGGGTCGAGGTGGTCGTGGACGACGCCTCCGTCGACAAGGTCGTGGAGGTCATCGTCGAGGCCGCCCGCACCGGCAAGATCGGTGACGGCAAGGTCTGGGTGACCCCGGTTGACGCCATCATCCGGGTCCGCACCGGCGAACGTGGCTCGGACGCTCTGTAATTCACGAAGTGAGCGGCGGCCCCGTTCCCACCGGATGAGGACCGGTAGGGACGGGGCCGCCCTCGTGCTCGGGCAGGGTGGAAAGTCCCGGTGGCAGCCGGGATCACGAACTGAATGAGATGGGTGGTCGGTGTGGGTTTCCAGCAGGCACGCGATGAGAAGGACGCCAAGGACTCCAAGGACCCTGCGGAGCAGGTCTCGAACGGCGCCTCGGATCTGGTCCGGGCCCGCAACCAACTACTCGCCGAACACAGCGCGCACGGGCGCGCCACCCGACTGGAACCGGAAACACTGCGCCTGGCCCTGGTCGATCTGTACGAATTATGGCTGACCACAAAGGGTCACGAGGTCGGCATCGTCGACGGCAGCGGCCTGGCCATCGTCGCGGTGGGCGGTCTGGGCCGCCGGGAGATGCTGCCCTATTCGGATCTGGATCTGGTGCTGCTCTACGACGACGTCGACCCGGCCAAGGTCGCCGAGGTCGCCGATCAGCTCTGGTATCCGCTGTGGGACGCGCATATCAAGCTCGATCACAGCGTGCGCACGGTGCCGCAGGCGCTGCGCGTGGCCGCCGATGATCTCACCGCCGCGCTTGGCATGCTGGAGGCCCGCCATATCGTCGGTGACGAGGGGCTCAGCAATCTGCTCATCAGCGGGGTGCGGCGGGATTGGCGCGCCGGGGTGCGGTCCCGGTTCGACGGTCTCATCGCACAGGCCGAAACCCGTTGGCGGCGTAGCGGAGAGATCGCGCACCGCGCCGAACCCGATCTCAAGAACGGGCGCGGCGGACTGCGCGATATCCAGCTGCTCGACGCTCTCGCCATCGCACAGCTGACCGATGCCATGCCGGGGCTCGGTCCGGATGTGCCCGGCGGCGGCTTGAAGCAGGCCCAGCGCAGATTGCTCGACGTTCGCACCGAATTGCATCGGGTCGCCGGTCGCGCCCGCGACCAACTGCGCGCCCAGGATGCGGACGAAATCGGCGCGGCCCTGCGCATCGGGGATCGCTTCGACCTCGCCCGCACCCTCAGCGATGCGGCGCGAACGGTCAGCTATTCCACCGATGTCGGGCTGCGCACCGCCGCCAACGCGCTGCCGCGCCGCGGTCTCGCCCGCCTGCGCCGCATGCCGGTACGCCGACCACTCGATGAGGGGGTGGTCGAGCATTCCGGTGAAGTGGTGCTCGCACGAGACGCGCGGCCGCAGCGCGATCCCGGACTGATACTGCGCGTGGCCGCGGCCTCGGCACAGACCGGATTACCCATGTCCGCGACGACCTTGAACAGGCTCTCCGAGGACGCGCCCGAACTACGCGAGCCGTGGCCCAAGGAAGCCCTCAACGACCTGCTGGTTTTGCTGGGCGCGGGCCGCGGCACCATCGACGCCATCGAGGCCCTGGATCGAACGGGCCTGTGGGGCAGGCTCTTTCCGGAATGGGGCGTGGTGCGGGATCTGCCGCCGCGCGATGCCATGCACACCTGGACCGTGGACCGTCATCTCATGGAGGCGGTGGCGCAGGCCGGTGCGCTCTCCACCCGGGTGGCGCGCCCGGACCTGCTGTTGATCGGCGCGCTGTTGCACGATATCGGCAAGGGCCGCACCGAGGATCACAGCGTGGTCGGTGCGGAACTGGCCACCTCGATCGGGCGCAGGCTCGGGTTGTGGCCGTCGGATGTGCGCACGCTCTCGGCCATGGTGCGTCAGCATCTGCTGCTGCCCGATACCGCCACCCGCCGTGATCTGGCCGATCCGGACACCGTGAAAATGGTGGTCGACGCGCTCGACGGCGATCCGCAACTGCTCGAATTGCTGGCCGCGCTGGCCGAAGCCGATTCCCTGGCCACCGGGCCGGGCGTCTGGAACGACTGGAAGGCCTCGCTGATCGGCGATCTGGTGCGCCGCTGCCGACTGTCCATGGCGGGGGAGGAACTGCCCAAACCCGATGCGATTCCGGACGATCTGCGCGAACGGGCCGAAAACGGTGGCGTACATGTGGAATTGAAGCCGGGGGAGGGGCGGTACACCCATATCGTCACCGTGGTCGCACCGGACACTCCCGGTCTGCTCTCGGATGCCGCGGGCGTACTGGCCATGCATTCGCTGCGCGTGCTCTCCGCCGAACTGGCGAGCGTCGGCGTCTCGGCCATCGATACCTTCGTGGTCGCGCCGCGTTTCGGAAATCCGCCCGATGCGGGTCTGCTGCGGCAGGAATTGATCAGGGCCATAAACGGTGATTTGGACCTGGTTTCGGTGCTCGCGCGTAAGGAACGCGAAGCAGGCGGCACCCAGCCCAGCCCTTACGCACAAGCCGCGCCGCGCGTGCTCTGGAATGAAACCGCGGACCCCGGACGGGTACTGCTGGAATTGCGCGCCGAGGATCGAATCGGATTGCTGAGCCGTTTGGCCGCGGCGCTCGCGGAATCCGGTGCGAATGTGTCCTGGGCGAAGGTGCATACGCTCGGCGCGGCCGTCGTCGATACGTTCTGCCTGGATCTGGGCGCCTCCGACACGCCGGAACGCCGCGCGGAAATCGAAGCGGCGGTGCTCGCGGTAGTGCCTCCGCAACAACCGAAGAAATTGCCCGAATCGGACACTGAAAACGGATCAACCTCGGTTTTCTGACCGGTCGCCAGGATGCTGTATTAACTGGCAAACCGTACGTTTGCCAGTTAATCCGATCGTTGCACGTAATTTGCTGAAATACTGATCACGCGGTACTCACCGCCCCCTAATATCGCCTCAACCAATGCTGTCGCGCGCGTATGAGGGGAGCTGGTCGGTGGCCATCGAAGTTGTTTCAGCGTCGATGATGACAAGCGATATGACCACGCACATCGCGCGCTGCGTAGGCGGCGATCGCTGGGTGGTTTCCTGGTTACCCGGCCGCACCCTCTCCGGTCAGCAGGCGGTGACCGCCATGACCATCGCCTCCACCATCGCCGACCACGCGCCCACCGAATCCGACTGGGCCGTACTCGACGGACTCGCCCTCGGGCTCGGGCTCACCGCCCGCGAAGCAGTCGGCATGGTGGCCAGCGAACAGCACGACCTGCGCCGCCCCGCCACCCGGCCGCGATCGCTGGAATAGCCCGCGCGCACCGAAATAGCGCAGCGTACGGGTCCTGGAATAACGGCCCGCCGCAGATCCCACTACCCTGGTATCTCGAGTGACGTCCCTCGAGATCAGGAGCATCGGTGTTCGAATCCCTTTCCGACCGGTTGGCCGGTGCCCTCAAGGATCTGCGCGGGAAGGGGCGCCTGTCACCTGCCGACATCGATGCGACCGCCCGGGAGATCCGGCTCGCGCTGCTCGAGGCCGACGTCGCACTGCCCGTGGTCCGCACCTTCATCGCCAAGATCAAGGAGCGCGCCAAGGGCGCCGAGGTGTCCGCGGCGCTGAATCCGGCGCAGCAGGTCGTCAAGATCGTCAACGAGGAACTCATCGCCATTCTCGGCGGCGAGACCCGGCGACTGCAGTACGCCAAGAACCCGCCCACGGTCATCATGCTGGCCGGTTTGCAGGGTGCGGGTAAGACCACCCTCGCGGGCAAGCTCGCGAAATGGCTGAAGGGGCAGGGGCATCAGCCGCTGCTCGTCGCCTGTGACCTCCAGCGCCCCGGCGCGGTCACCCAGCTCCAGGTCGTGGGCGAACGGGCCGGTGTGCCGGTGTTCGCGCCCAATCCGGGCACCTCCATCGGCGGTGGCGAGAACCCGCTCGGTGTGTCCGCGGCTGATCCGGTCGATGTGGCGCGGCGCGGTATCGAAGAGGCCAAGACCAAGCAGTACGACATCGTGATCGTCGACACCGCCGGTCGCCTCGGCATCGACGCCGAACTGATGGCACAGGCCGCGGGCATCCGCGACGCCGTCAACCCGGACGAGACGCTGTTCGTGCTCGATTCCATGATCGGCCAGGACGCGGTCACCACCGCCGAGGCGTTCCGCGACGGTGTCGGCTTCACCGGTGTCGTGCTCACCAAGCTCGACGGTGACGCCCGCGGTGGCGCGGCGCTGTCCGTGCGTGAAATCACCGGCCAGCCCATCCTTTTCGCCTCCACCGGCGAGAAGCTGGAGGACTTCGACGTCTTCCACCCCGACCGCATGGCCAGCCGCATCCTCGGCATGGGCGATCTGCTCACCCTGATCGAGCAGGCCGAACAGGTCTACGACGCGCAGCAGGCCGAAGAGGCCGCGCGCAAGATCGGCTCCGGTGAACTCACCCTCGAGGACTTCCTCGAGCAGATGCTCGCCATCCGCAAGATGGGTCCCATCGGCAACCTGCTCGGCATGCTGCCGGGCGCGGGGCAGATGAAAGACGTGCTCGCACAGGTCGATGACAAGCAGCTCGATCGCGTGCAGGCCATCATTCGCGGTATGACCCCCGCCGAGCGGGATAACCCGAAGATCATCAACGCTTCGCGCCGCCTGCGCATCGCCAACGGTTCCGGCGTCTCGGTCTCCGAGGTCAATCAGCTCGTCGACCGCTTCTTCGAGGCCAAGAAGATGATGGGCATGATGAGCCGCCAGTTCGGCCTGCCCGGCTCGCGCGGCGGCAACAACAAGAAGGGCAAGGGCAAGAAGGGTAAGAAGGGCGGCCGCGGGCCGACGCCGCCGAAGATGCGCGGCGGTTTCCCGGGCATGCCCGCGCTCCCCGGCGGTATGCCGGGTGGCATGCCGGACCTGTCCAACATGCCCGCGGGCCTGAACGAATTGCCGCCGGGCCTGGAAGGTTTCGACCTGTCGAAGCTGAACTTCCCCAAGAAGTAAGCGCCCCAATACCTTTCGGCCCCGTCAAGTGACGGGGCCGAATCGCGTTCCCGGGTCGTTTCCGATGCCGGAATCCGAGCGGGGGCGAAATCCCTTGTGTTCGAGGTTGCTTCGGCCTAACTCGCAGGGGCCGGTCGCCGTCTGCGGCGACCCCTGGCCACCAATTCGGGATCGAAATCCGGATCGGACCAGGAGTGCGCGAGCGCGAGGCTGGGGGCGCGGCCCGCCGCCACATGGGCGAACGCGCACTCCGCCGCGCCCGCGGCGTCTCCGGCGGCGATCAGCCGGTACAGCACCTCGTGTTCGGAGCACTGTTCGGCGGCATCGCGCGAGGCCGTCAGGCGGAACAGCCATTCGGTGCGGGCGGCCAGCGGGCGCATCTGGGTGCTGAGCAGGGGATTGCCCGCCAGTTCGATGATTTCGGCGTGGAAGGCGGCATTGGCGGTGGCGATGCGCTGCGGGTCGGCGGCGCGGGTGGCCGAACGGGCTTCGGCGAGCAGGTCTTTCAGCGGGCGCAGGGCGTCGGGGGTGGCGTTGGCGGCGGCCAGGCGGGCGGCCAGCGATTCGAGCGCCTCGCGGACGTCGAACAGATCGTTCACATCGGCGGGGGAGAAGGGGGCGACCAGTGCGCCCTTACCCGGCACCAGCAGGACGAGACCTTCGGCGGCGAGTACGCGCAGCGCCTCGCGCAGCGGGATGCGGGAGACCTCGAGGTCGGTGGCCAGATCGCGTTCCACCAATCGCTGTCCGGGGCGCAGTTCGAGACCTACGATGCGCTGCTTGATCGACTCGTAGGCGCGGTGGCGCAGAGAACCTGGTTCCGTCACGACTTTCCACAGTATCGGGCCGCGTGCCGGGTTTTCCGGACCGAAACATTCATGGAACTCGCGCGCCACACGCACCCTCGAAAGTTAGCGGTATACCACTAACTGGAGGTTCGATTGTGCAGACGGCCCTGGAGCTGACCGGCGTCGGCAAGAGTTTCGGTGCGGTGCGGGCACTCTCGGACGTCGACCTCACCATCGCGCTCGGCGAGGTGCACTGCGTGCTCGGGGAGAACGGCGCGGGCAAATCGACGCTGTGCAATCTCGTCTACGGCGGCGCGGCCCTCGACGCGGGCCGGATGCGATTGTTCGGCGAGCCATATCGCCCGCACCGCCCGGCGGACGCGCTGCGCAGCGGAATCGCCATGGTGCATCAGCATTTCAGCCTGGTGCCCACCCTGACCGTGGCCGAGAATCTGCTCCTGGGCGCGGGTACGCGACTGCGCCTGCCGCGCCGGGAGCTGACCACCCGGGTGGCCGCGCTCACCGACGAGTTCGGACTGCGCGTGGATCTCGACGCGCGCGCCGGCGAACTGTCGGTCGGCGAACGGCAGACCGTCGAAATCGTGAAATGCCTACTGCGCGAACCACGTCTGGTGCTGCTGGACGAACCCACCGCGGTGCTCGGCCCCGCCGAGATCGACGCGCTGCTGGACACCTGCCGCCGCATCGCCGCCTCGGGGCGCGCGGTCGTACTGGTCACGCACAAGCTCGGCGAGATCGAACAGGCCGGTGACGCGGCGACCGTACTGCGCGGTGGCCGCGTCGCGGGTTCGGGTCCGCTGGCCTCGTTCACCCGTGACGAACTGGTCGAACTCATGGTCGGCCGGGAGCTGGCGGAGCTGGATCAGGCACTGGTGACCGGTGATTCGGTGCCGCGCGCGGTCCGCGACTTCACCGGTATCGCTCCCATCGCACGGGTAGGCGGGCTGCGATTCACCCGCCCGGACGGGGCGGCGGCGCTGGACGGGGTCGAACTCGAACTGCGACCCGGTGAGATCGTCGGCATCGCGGGCGTCGAAGGCAACGGTCAGAGCGAGTTGATCGGCGTACTCAGCGGCGCACTACGTGCCGACGCCGGTGAATTCCACTTGGACGGAACAGATCTCACCCGGGCCACGCCCGCCGTACGCACCGCGCACGGCCTCGGCGTCATCCCCGAGGACCGGCATCACGAGGGATGCATCCCCGCCATGAGCGTCGCGGAGAACCTCACCCTCGGCCGCCTGCGCGACTTCCGCCGCCGTGGCCTGCTGGACCGCAAGGCCATCGCGGCAACCGCCGCGCACGCCATCGACACATACGCCATCAAGGCGTCATCCCCCGGTGCGGCGATGAGCACCCTATCCGGTGGCAATCAGCAAAAGGTCGTAGTGGCAAGGGAATTGACCATCGACCCGCTGCGCTGCCTACTGGCCGCCCAGCCCACCCGCGGCCTCGATCTGGGTGCCGTCGACGCAGTCCTGGACCGCCTGCGCGAGGCCGCCGCCTCGGGTGCGGCCGTACTGGTCGTCTCGCACGAACTCCCCGAACTCCTCACCCTGTGCGACCGCATCCTGGTCGCCTACCGCGGCCGCCTCCTGGGCCCCGTCGACCCCACCGACCCCGGGGCCAAAGAAAAGATCGCCCACCTCATGCTCGGGACCACCTCATGAACTCACTCGGGAACTCCGCATCGGTCGAAACCCCTGCACCGGAACTGGACCCGGCCCCGCTGGCAAGTTCCGCCTCACGCGAAGCCTCCGGTGCAGGCGAAATCCCCACGCCGGGCGAGAACACAGTGTCAGGGAAGGTCGACGTGCCGGACGAGACTGCGGTAATCGGCGATCTATCCCCGGTGAGCGGTGTCACCGCATCCGAGGCGAACCTCGGGGCCGGAGAGCGCGCCGAATCGGGTGACGATGCCGCTGACTTGGGCAAACAGTCTGCGACGGGCGGAAACTCCGCGTTCGTCGAAGACCCCGCGCCGGGAAAGGATGCTGTTCTCGCCTCCGGGGTTGCCGGGAGGGACGGGCCGGTCGCCGCTCGTTCGCAGGCGACGAATAGGCGGAAGGACGCTGGGCAAGTCGTGCTGCAAGAGTTGAGAAGCGTTCGGGTGGGCGGGTTTTCGCGGAATCTGGTGGTGTACGGCGCTGCGGTCCTCGCGGCGTTGATCGTCGGGGTGTTGCTCGTGATCGGGGGTGGGGCTGCGCCGGTTACGGCGGCGAACGCGTTGTGGGAGGGGATGTTCGGGACGCCGTATGCGTTCGGGAGTGCGTTGAACGCGGCGGCGGTGCTGGCGCTGATCGCGACCGGGTTCACCATCGCGCACCGGGCCGGATTGGTGAATGTGGGTGGGGAGGGTCAGCTCGCGCTGGGTGGTATCGCGGCCACGGCGGTGGGTGTGCACCTGCCCTCGGGAACGCCTGCGGCCGTGGGTGTTCCGCTCATTCTCGGTGCGGGATTCCTGGCGGGCGCGGCCTGGGCGGGGATCGCCGCCTGGCTGCGGGTGCGGCGCGGGACCAGTGAGGTCATCACCACGCTGCTGTTGAATTTTGTCGGGCTCGGGCTGGTGACGCTGGTGGTGCACGAGGCCGGACTGCTGCGGCAGCCGGTGACCTCGGTGGAGACGCTGCCGCAGTCCGCACCGCTGGCTGCCGGTGCGCGGTTGCCGCTGCTCGGTATCGAGGGCTCACCGGCGACCATCGCGGTGCTGGTGGCGGCGATCGTCGTCGTGGTGACCGCGATCATCCTGCGGCGCACCGCGATCGGCACGCGGCTCACCGCCGTCGGATTGTCCGAGGCCGCCGCCGCACGGCTGGGTGTGCCGGTGGCGCGACTGCGGTTCGGCGCGCTCGCGGTGGCGGGCGGGCTGGCCGGGGTCGCGGGTGCGGCGCTGGTGGCCACGGTGCCGTTCGTACTGGCCGAGAACTTCACCTCCGGATACGGCTTCGCGGGACTGGTGGTCGGACTGCTGGCGCGCGGATCGCTGACGGCGGTCGCCGGAATCGCGCTGGCGTTCGGGCTGCTCGCCTCCGGCGGCATCAATCTGCAACTCGCGGCGTCGGTTCCGGCGTCCTCGATCCAGGTGGTGCAGAGCGTTTTGATCATCTTCGTCGCCGGTGCGGTGACCCTGCGGAAGGCGGCCCGGCGATGAGCGCGGTCGGAGAACTCCTCGATGGTGGTGTGCGCCTGGCGATTCCGCTGGCAATGGCCTCGGCGGGCGAGCTGGTGAGCGAACGCGCGGGGGTGCTCAACCTCAGCGTCGAGGGCATGATGCTCACCGGTGCGTTCGCCGGTGCGGTCGGCGCGCACAGCTCCGGCAGCGCGGTCGTCGGCGTCTTGTGCGCGCTGGTGGCGGGGCTGCTGGTGGCCGTGATCCAGGCCGTATTGAGCGTGACCTTGCGTGCCGATCAGATTGTCACGGGCGTGGCGGCCAATGCCCTCGCGCTCGGTGCTACCACCTACGGCTCTCGATTGTACTTCACCGGCGGTCGCGAGGTGCCAGGTTTCGATCGGCTGGAAATCCCCGTCCTGCACGAGATTCCGCTGCTCGGCCGCGCGCTGTTCGACCAGACCCTGCTCGGTTACGCCGGTATCGGGCTCGCGGTACTGCTCGCGGTGCTGTGCTCGCATCGCACCGGCTGGGGTCTGGCGCTCAGCGCGATCGGCGAGGACGCGGTCACCGCGGATCGATCCGGCCTGCCGGTCAACCTCTTCCGCTATGCGGCGGTACTGCTCACCGGCGTCATGTCCGGTCTGGCGGGTGCGCATCTGGCGCTGGCCGATGTGCACGCGTTCACCGACAATCTCACCGCCGGGGCGGGCTACCTGGCCGTCGTCGCGGTGATCGCGGGCAAGTGGCGGGCCTGGCCCACGCTGCTCGCCTGCCTGTTCTTCGGCCTGGCCCAAGCCCTGCAGTTCGCCGCACCCGCACTGGGCGTGCATCTGCCGACCGCGGTGCTGGTCATGTCCCCCTATCTGCTGGCGGTGCTGGCGGTGAGCGGACTGGTCGGAGCCAGCCGCTCACCGGCCGCGCTCACCCTGCCCTTCCGTCGAGAGGCTCGAGCCCGATGACCCTGATTCTCACCAGATCCGATGTGCTGCGCCTGATCACGCTGCCGGAGGTATTCACGGCGGTGCAGCGCGCGCACGCGGATCTGGCTCGCGGCGAGGCGGTCGCGCCCGCACCGCCCGCCATGCGGCTGCCCGGCACCGACGCAGCCTTCCTGGTGATGGCCGCGGCGTCGCGCCCGGCCGGATTGGCGGTGGTCAAACTGCTCGCCGATATGCCTTCGAACGCGGATCATGCTCTGCCGGTGCAGCGTTCGGCGATTCTCGCGGTATCGGCCGCCGACGGTTCCTGTGAGGCGCTGATCGACGGTGCGGCCGTCACCCGGGTGCGCACCGCGGCCGCTTCGGCCGTGGCGACGGCGGCACTGGCCCGCCCGGACAGTCGTGTGCTGGGTCTGGTCGGTGCGGGTGCGCTGGCCCGGGCGCATGTGCACGCGCTGGCCGCGGTGCTGCCGTTCGACCGGATCGTGGTGTGGAGTCGCACCGAGGCCACCGCGCACGCCTTCGCCGCCGAGACCGGAGCCGAAATCTGCACTGCCGCAGCAGATGTCGTGCATGCCGCCGATGTGCTGTGCACCCTGACACCGGCGCGGGAGCCGGTGGTGCGGGGCGCGTGGTTCCGTCCCGGTCTGCACGTGAACGCCGTCGGCGCGCCGCCCCGCGCGGATCATCGCGAAATCGACAGCGAGGGCATGCGCCGCGCCCGCGTCGTGGTGGACAGTCGCCTCTCGGCGCTGCACGAATCCGGTGATGTGCTGATTCCGTTGCGGGAGGGCGTTTTCGGACCCGAGCACATCGACACCGAATTGGGTGAGGTGCTCATCGGCGCCAAACCCGGTCGCACGGAACGCGATCAGATCACCCTGTTCAACTCGCTCGGTATCGGTCTACAGGACCTGGCCGCCGCGCGCCTGCTCATCGACGCCGCCCGCAAACACGGTATCGGCGCCGATATCGACCTGACCGCCTGAAACACCAACCCCCCGAAGGAAACACCATGAAGAAAATCGCTGTCGCCCTGCTGACCCTGGCCGTCGGAGCGTCCGTCGCCGCGTGCGGCAGCGGCGCGGAAGACACCGGCGGCAAGCTGAAGGTCGGTGTCATGTTCCCCGGTTCGCTCTCCGACGACGGCTTCATGCAGTCCGGGTACGAGGGCTATCAACGCATCGAAAGCACTCTGGGAGAGAAGGTTTCACTCAGCAAGGTGGAGCAGGTGCAGACCGCCGACTATCAGCAGGTGCTCACCCGGCTGGCGTCCACCTCGAATCTGGTGGTGTCGTTCGGCGGTCAGACCGATTCGGTGCTGCGCCAGGTCGCCCCCGCCTTTCCCGGGGTGAAATTCGTCGAGATCGGCGGCCCCGCCGATGCCGCCCCGCTCGCCAACCTCGCCTACTACGACCCCATGCAGGATGACGGCGGCTATCTGGCGGGCGCGTACGCCGCGCTCACCAGCAAGACCGGCAAGGTCGCCTTCCTCGGTGGTCTGGAGTTGCCCGCGATCGTCAAGACCGCCAAGGCTTTCGAACAGGGCGCCAAGCAGGTGAAGCCCGAGATCACCGTGCTCGCACCGCAGTACGTGGGCGATTTCAACGATGTCGCCAAGGCCAAACAGGCCGCGCAGGCCGGAATCGGCGCGGGCGCGGACGTTTTCGGCCAGCAGCTCAACCTCGGTCACCAGGGTGTCGCCCAGGCGGCCAAGGAGGGTAGTGCCTCCGTCGTCGGCGGACCGGTGGTCAAGTCGTGCGAGGCGGGCAGCGGCTATGCGGGCTTCGTCAAGGAGGACACCGGCGCGGAACTCGAATACGCCGTGCACGCCGTCCTGGACGGCACCTTCAAGGCCGAACAGGTCCCGTTCGGGCTGGCCTCGGGCAAGAACGCCACCGATATCGTGCTCTGCACCACCGATCCGGCGATCACCGCCGCCATGGCGAAGGTTAAGCAGGATTTGACCGCCGGGGTCCTCACCATCAAATGACCGCGCCCGCGTTCGGCCCCCGCTTCGAAGCGACCGAGGTAATCTACTACTTGCTGTAGTAATGATTCGGTGGAAGCGGGGGCTATCCCATGAAGGTATTTCTGACCGGCGGGACGGGTGCCATCGGGAGTCACGCCCTCCCGGCGCTGGTGCGGGCGGGGCACGAGGTCACGGCATTGGCGCGCACACCGGAGAAGGCGGAGTGGATACGCGCCCGGGGCGCGACGCCGGTGATCCTGTCCCTCTTCGATAGCGACGCTCTCGCAACGGCTTTCGACGAGCACGACGCCGTGGTGAACCTGGCCACGGCGCTACCCGCCACCTGGCAGTGGCTATCGCAACGAGCATGGCGGCGCTGCACCCGAATCCGGGTGGAGGGTTCCACCGCCGTCACCGCCGCCGCGGTGCGGGCCGGAATCCCGCGCCTGGTGCAGGAATCCGTCTCGATGATCTACCCCGATCGCGGCGCGGACTGGATCACCGAGGACCAGCCCGTCGACCACTACCCCCGAGCGGCGGGAAACATTGCGGCCGAAGCGAATACCGACGGTTACACGGCCGCGGGCCGGACCGGCGTGGTGTTGCGCTTCGGCGTCTTCTGCGGACCCGGCGCGGCACACAGCGCGGAGATGTTCGCCCTCGCCCGCCGCCACGTGGTCATCATGACCGGCCCTCCGGACGCGTACATCTCCACGATCCATCTCGCGGACGGCGCGGCGGCCGTAGTCGCCGCGCTCACCGTCGATGCCGGGACCTACAACGTGGTGGATGACGAGCCGCTGACCCACCGCGACTACGCCACCGCCCTCGCAGATGCCGCGGGCGCGCGACCGTGGCTGCGCGGTCCGGGCCGGGCCACCCTGCTGGCGGGACACCGGATGACCTCGACGACCCGATCCCTGCGGGTCGGCAATGCCCGGTTCAAGTCGGCCACCGGCTGGTCTCCCCGGTACCCCAGCGCCCGCGAGGCGTGGCGCACCTTCGCCCGCTGATCTTGCGCACCGCGCGGCGGTAGTTTGTAGTGGAGCCGAGGGTGTCCGGACACGACGTGGCGAGGAGGCCGGCGATGCGTCTGCATTTCCGTGGTGTGGTGCTGCCCGAAGGGGAATTGCGCGATATCTGGGTGCGGGACGGGGTTATCTCGTACGAGCCGATCGCCGATGCGGACACCGTGCACGCTTCGGGCTGGATCGTGCCCGGACTGGTGGACGCGCACTGTCACGTCGGCATCAAATACGGTGGCGGGGACGAGGATTCGGCGGGTGCGGTGGCACAGGCCGAAGTGGAGCGGGATGCCGGTGCGCTATTGCTGCGCGATGCGGGATCACCCATCGACACCCGGTTCATCGATGAGCGCGAAGACCTGCCGGAGATCATTCGCGCCGGGCGGCATATCGCCCGGCCGCGCCGGTACATTCGCGAACTCGGGATCGAACTCGACGATGAGCGCGACCTGCCGGAGATCGTCGCGGAACAGGCGCGGCGCGGGGACGGCTGGGTCAAGATCGTCGGTGACTGGATCGACCGGTCGGTGGGGGATCTGGCCCCGCTGTGGTCCGACGCCATTCTGAAAGAGGCCATCGACGCCGCTCATCGTGAGGGCGCGCGGGTGACCTCGCATGTCTTCGGCGAGGACGCGCTGTACGGCCTGCTGGAAGCGGGCATCGATTGCATCGAGCACGGCACCGGCCTCACCGATGACACCATCGAGATGATGGCGCGCAACGGCACCGCGCTCGTTCCCACCCTGATCAATATCGACACCTTCCCCGAAATCGCCGACAGCGCAGGCAAATTCCCCATCTACGCGGCGCATATGCGCGATCTGCATCGCCGCTCCCGCGAGACCGTGGCCAAGGCCCACGATGCGGGCGTCCCCATCTACACCGGCACCGATGCGGGCGGTTCCATCCCGCACGGCCGCATCGCCGACGAGATCTCCGCCCTGTCCGGCGCGGGTTTCTCCAACCACGACGCCCTCGGCGCATCCTCCTGGAATGCCCGCACCTGGCTCGGCCGCTCCGGCATCGAACCCGGCGCCCGCGCCGATTTCATTGTCTACCAACAGGACCCCCGCCTCGACCTGACCGCCCTGACCACCCCCGCCTGGGTGGTGCTGCGCGGCCACGTCTACGACCGCCGCGACCCGGTCACCGCATACCGGTAATTCCATGGGCTATTCGCCCGCCGCCCACCCTCCTAGAATCCAATGACCCAGGCATTCGGAGGGGAATTGCCATGAGCACCGTTCCGGCACCCCGTCGTGGGCGGTTTACGCCTCGCATCAGCGCTTTCATGTCGGTGATGCATGTCAGAATGGCAGGGATCGAGAGTAATCCGACCGCACGTGCATGTGGCGACATGATCGGACGGAAATGACCATGACAGCGGAGGTTTCGACTATTCACCCACTGGGGCCGACGACCGTGGAGGACTGGCTAGCTGAGGAGCAGCCGGTTGATGGATCCCGTCTCGAACTCATCCTGGGGTACCGCTATATGACACCTGCGCCTGGTGGCTGGCATCAACATGCCTCGTTCCAGCTTGCGAAACTCCTCGACGCGGCCGTCTCGGAGGCGGGTCGTTCGGATCTACGTGTTCTACCGGCGGTCGCGGTGAAGATCAGCACCGCGTTCCGGACCGGCGTCATTCCCGATGTTGCCGTGGTCAGCGCCGGTATCGATCGGACCAGCTATGAGCCGGATGAACTCGTGCTGGCCGTCGAGGTGTGGTCGCCCGGCAATACCCGCGAGGAGCGGGATACGAAAGTGGCGGGCTATGCGTCCGCTCGCGTTCGGTATTTGTGGACCGTCGAGCTGCTCGCGGGCAAACCTGCCAAGTTCTGTTGCTACCGGATGGGTGAAACCCGGTATCGGCAGGAGGTCTACGCGGCGGCGGGCGAGACCGTTGTCGCGCCCGGGCCGGTCCCGGTCACGGTGGTTACCGCACTTCTGAGCTGACCGCGCGAAATCGGCTCACAGGTTGGTGGATTCGACTACGCGGAACAAGTGAATCAGTCATGCTTCACATGTTTTGTCGTTCCACCTTGTTAGGAGAAGACCTTGGGTTCCGTTGAAAGCTTTGCGACGGCCGTGCTGGCCGGACTGGTCGTCAAGCTGCTGACCGGCAGCATCGGCCACTAGGACCGTGCGGACAGCCCATCGGAGTCGCGCGGGCTCCGGTGGGCTGATTCGTGTCACCGATGAATTCCCGGCGGCCGGGGAGTCCCTATTGGATAGGTATTTGCACCGATAGGGAGGTTGATCATGCGGGATCTGGTTGTCACACAGAACATCACGCTCGACGGAGTCATCGACGCGAGCCAGGGGTGGTTCACCGTCGGCGCGGGGGAGCAGGGCGAACTCGACGATGTGCTCGCCGAACTCATGAAGCACACCGAGGCGTGCGATGCCGTGCTGTACGGGCGGGTCACCTTCGAGGGCATGCGCGAGTACTGGCCCAAGCAGCTCGACGATGACACCGGCATCACCGCCGAGTTGAACGAGATGCGCAAGTACGCGGTGTCCCGGACCATGGGCGATCCGGGGTGGAACAATTCGATCGTGCTGCGCTCGCTCGACGAGGTGCGCGCGATCAAGCAGCAGCCCGGAAAAGATATCGTCAGCACCGGCAGTATCACCCTCGTGCACGATCTGACCGCCGCCGGACTGGTCGACGAATACCGGCTGTTCGTCTATCCGGTGGTCCTGGGCCAGGGCGCGAGACTGTTCCCCGAGGGTGCGAAGGTGCCCGCGCTGCGGCTGGTCGAGAGCAAACAGTTCCGCTCCGGCATCGTGCTGCTGCGCTACCGCACCGACTAGCCCGATTTCCGGGGCGTGCACCCCGTCTGGCAGAATGGTCGCTCGTCCTCGTCGAGGACAGTGCAGCCCGTCTCCGGATACGTTCCGCGCGGCGGTCACACACTCAACGCAAAACCGGGTCCACCCCGTGTGGGCTGCTGAATTGCGCCGTGACCACTCAGGCTTTCCCGTGTGGAAGGCCGCCATCGAAAGGCACAGCTCATGGCTGTTCGTATCAAGCTGACCCGTCTGGGCAAGATCCGCAACCCGCAGTACCGCATCGTCGTCGCCGATGCCCGTACCCGTCGTGACGGCCGCGCGATCGAGTCCATCGGCATCTACCAGCCGAAGGAAGAGCCCTCGCTCATCCAGATCGATTCCGAGCGCGCGCAGTACTGGCTGGGTGTCGGCGCGCAGCCGACCGAGCCCGTGCAGCGTCTGCTGGAGATCACCGGCGACTGGCAGAAGTTCAAGGGCCTGCCGGGCGCCGAGGGCACCCTGAAGACCAAGGCCGCCAAGCCGTCCAAGCTGGACCTGTTCAACGCCGCGCTGGCCGCCGCCGACAGCGAGCCCACCACCGAGGCCGTCACCCCGAAGAAGAAGGCCGCCAAGAAGGAGGAGGCCGCCGAGGCTTCCACCGAGGCTGCCGAGACCCCGGCTGCCGAGTAATGACGGCCGTCGTCGCCGATGCCGTCGAACATCTGGTTCGCGGCATCGTCGCCAATCCGGACGATGTCCACGTCGAGCTGATCACCAGCCGTCGTGGCCGGACCGTCGAGGTGCATGTGCACCCCGATGATCTGGGCAAGGTGATCGGGCGCGGTGGACGTACCGCGACCGCACTGCGCACCCTCGTCGCCGGTATCGGCGGTAAGGGTATTCGCGTCGACGTGGTCGACACGGATCAATAGATGGAACTCGTCGTCGGGCGGGTCGCCAAATCGCACGGTGTGCGTGGCGAACTCGTCGTAGAGGTCCGCACCGACGAGCCGGATCTGCGTTTCGCGCCCGGCAGCACCCTTTCGGGGCGGCTGCCGCGCGCGAAGCAGACCCAGAAGTACGTAGTGGAGTCGGCTCGGGAGCACTCGGGCCGGCTTCTCGTGCGTCTGGACGGGCTCGTCACGCGTGAAGCCGCGGATGCGTTGCGCGGCATGCTTTTCGTGATCGACACCGCCGATCTGCCGCCCTCGGAGGATTCGGACGAGTACTACGATCACGAACTCGAAGGTCTCACCGTGCAATTGGGTGACGGCACCGTCGTGGGCAAGGTCCGCGAGGTGCTGCATTCCGCTGCGGGAGAACTGCTTTCGATCACCGCGGCCGAGGGCTTCCCGGGTCCCGCGGGCCGAGAAATCCTGGTGCCCTTCGTGAATGCGATGGTCCCGACCGTATCGATCGCCGACTCTCTGATCGTCATCGATCCGCCCGAGGGTCTGCTGGATCCGGAGTGAGCGCGATGCGAATCGACGTCGTCACGATCTTCCCCGAATATCTGGAGCCGCTGCGAACGGCCTTGCTGGGCAAGGCAATCGACAAGGGGCTGCTGGAAGTCGGCGTACACGATCTGCGTGACTGGACGCACGACGTGCACAAGGCCGTCGACGACACCCCGTACGGCGGCGGGCCCGGCATGGTCATGAAACCCACCGTGTGGGGTCCGGCGCTGGATGACGTCTGCCCCGACGACGCCTTACTGGTGGTGCCCACCCCCGCCGGTGTGCCGTTCACCCAGCGCACCGCCGAAAGATGGTCCACCGAAAAGCATTTGGTGTTCGCCTGCGGTCGCTACGAAGGCATCGATCAGCGCGTCTTCGAGGACGCCGCCCGGCGCGTGCGCGTCGAAGAGGTCAGCATCGGTGACTACGTGCTGATCGGCGGCGAGGCCGCGGTGCTCGTCATGACCGAGGCCGTGGTGCGATTGATGCCCGGCGTGCTCGGCAATAAGCAGTCGCACGAACAGGATTCGTTCTCCGACGGACTCCTGGAGGGCCCCAGCTACACCCGCCCGGTGTCCTGGCGTGAACTCGACGTCCCTGACATCTTGCTCTCGGGCAATCACGCCAAGATCGATGCTTGGCGTCACGAACAGTCGCTGGAGCGCACCCGCGCCCGCCGCCCCGATCTGCTGCCGCCCGACGGCGAATAATCTTCGCGCAGTTCGCTTTGTTGCCGTTCAGGCGCGGCGTTTATCGGTTTTAGGTGCGGCACTGTGCGAGCCTGTCGCCGCACGACGGTAGTGTCTGCGGGCGTGACGATAGCCTCCGAACCTGTCAGCGCAGACACCGTCAGCTCCACCGGAACCGGAACCGTCCGCCTAGCCAGTGTCGGCCGCCGTATCGCCGACGAACTGGGGGTGCGGGAAGAACAGGTGCGTGCCGCCGTCGAACTCCTCGACGCGGGCTCCACCGTTCCGTTCGTGGCCCGGTACCGCAAGGAGGTCACCGGCGGTCTGGACGACGCGCAACTGCGCCAACTCGATGAGCGCCTGAACTACCTGCGCGAACTCGACGACCGCCGCGGCTCGATCATCGAATCCATCCGGGGCCAGGGCAAACTCGACGACGCGCTGCACGCGCAGCTCATGCTCGCCGACACCAAGGCCCGGCTCGAGGACATCTACCTGCCGTACAAGCCCAAGCGGCGCACCAAGGCGCAGATCGCGCGCGAGGCCGGGCACGAGCCCGTCGCCGACGCCCTGATCGGCGATCCTGCCACCGATCCCGCGCAGTACGACGCCGAACAGCTCGACGGCGCGCGGTCCATCCTGGTGGAGCGTTTCGCCGAGGACGCCGATCTGGTCGGTGAACTGCGCGAACTCATGTGGAATCGCGGGCAGATCAGCTCCAGCGTGCGCGCGGGCAAGGAAGAGGCGGGCGCGAAGTTCGCCGACTACTTCGAATTCAGCGAACCGTTCTCCAAACTGCCCTCGCACCGCATCCTGGCGCTGTTGCGCGGTGAGAAGGAAGAGGTGCTCACCCTGCACCTCGAGGCCGACACCGAAGAGCCGGAGCCCGGCGAGCGCACCGTCTACGAGGGCCGCATCGCGCACAAGTTCGGTATCGCCGCACAGGGCCGCCCCGCCGACACCTGGCTGCTGGACACCGTGCGCTGGGCCTGGCGCACCAAGCTCCAGGTGAGCATGGGCATCGATATCCGGATGCGCCTGCGCCAGAGCGCCGAACGCGACGCCGTCGACGTGTTCGCCATGAACCTGCGCGATCTGCTGCTCGCCGCACCGGCGGGCACCCGCACCACCATGGGCCTGGACCCGGGCTTCCGCACCGGTGTGAAGGTCGCCGTGGTCGATGCCACCGGTAAGGCCGTCGCCACCGAGGTCATCTACCCGCATACCGGTCAGACCGAGAAGTCCCTGGCGGTACTGGGCGCACTGGTCGCGCGGTTCAAGGTGGAGCTCATCGCCATCGGCAACGGCACCGCCTCCCGTGAGACCGATGCCCTTGCCGCCGAACTCATCTCGCGCATTCCGGAGAACAAGCCCACCAAGATCGTGGTCTCCGAAGCGGGTGCGTCGGTGTACTCCGCCTCGGCCTACGCCTCGGTGGAACTGCCCGATATGGATGTCTCGCTGCGCGGTGCGGTCTCCATCGCGCGCCGCCTCCAGGACCCGCTGGCCGAGCTCGTGAAGATCGACCCCAAGTCCATCGGCGTCGGCCAGTACCAGCACGACATCTCCGAAACGCTGCTGGCCCGCTCGCTCGGCGCGGTTGTCGAAGACGCCGTGAACGCCGTCGGTGTGGACGTCAACACCGCCTCGGTGCCGCTGCTGTCCCGCGTCTCCGGTATCACCGGTTCGGTCGCGGAAAGCATTGTGGCGCACCGCGATGCCAACGGCCCGTTCCGCAGCCGCACCGCACTGTTGAGCGTGCCGCGCCTGGGCCCCAAGGCTTTCGAACAGTGCGCGGGCTTCCTGCGCATTCGCGGCGGCGACGATCCGCTGGACACCTCCTCGGTGCACCCCGAGGCATACCCGGTGGTCCGCCGCATGCTCGAGGCCAGCGGTCGCGGTATGCACGAACTCATCGGCAACACCACGGCATTGCGCGCCCTGCGCCCCGCCGACTTCACCGATGAGCGTTTCGGTGTTCCGACGGTCACCGACATCATCGCCGAGCTCGAGAAGCCGGGCCGTGACCCGCGCCCCGAATTCAAGACCGCCGAATTCGCGGCTGGCATCGAGAAGGTCGCGGATCTCAAGCCCGGCATGGTGCTCGAAGGCGTGGTCACCAACGTGGCTGCCTTCGGTGCCTTCATCGATGTCGGCGTGCACCAGGACGGTCTCGTGCACGTCTCCGCCATGTCCCACAACTTCGTGAAGGACCCCCGCGAGGTCGTCAAATCCGGCGATGTCGTGAAGGTCAAGGTCATGGAGGTGGACGTGCAGCGTCAGCGCATCGGCCTCTCGCTGCGCCTCGACGATGAGCCCGGCGCGCCCAAACCCGAACGCGGCGAAGGACGTCCGCGCGGTGGCCAGGGCGGCGGCGCACGTCAGGGCGGCCAGGGCGGTGGCAACCCGCGCGGCCAGGGCGGCGGCGCACGCGGCAACCAGGGCGGAGGCCAAGGCGGCAATGCCCGTGGCGGTCAGGGTGGCGGCGCACGCCAGGGCGGCGGTAACCGTCCGCAGGCCGCCCCGAGCGGCTCGATGGCCGATGCCCTCCGCCGCGCGGGCTTCGGCAAGTAGATCTCGCACGCAGATGCGGTGGCACGGGTAATCCCGAGAGGAGCCCACGCCACCGCATCGGCGCTCGTCCGCGAACCCCGCGGCGAAGTAACCACCGGGGGTCGACCGCCTGTGCGGCCTCGTGCCTCGGCCCGGCGGTCACCGCTGACCGGCTCGTCCGTGCCGGTGCCTTTTGTCTTGTTCCCCGTTGGTTCGGGTTCACGGAGCGGCTGACGGCGGGGTGCAGAATGGCGTTGACGTGGGCACTCCCGAGGCGTCGCTACGCTCGGTCGTGACCTTGCCGGCGCGACGGATCGTGGAGACGAGACTGGGATGAAGGGTTTGCACCGCTGGTGGGAGCACGACGTCGTGGAGAACGGGCGGCTACCGCTGGCCTGCCTGCTACTCGGCTTCATCGTCGGTTTCATCCTGATTCGAATCAGCGTGCGGCTCATTCGCAAACAGGTGCGCTGGTGGCCCGGCAATGTCCGCGCGGGCGATGTGCACATCCACCACATGGTGTTCGGCGTGATCCTGGTGCTGGGTTCGGGCGTCACGCTGGTGACGCTGTACGACAGCAGCAGCGGTGTGGTCGGCGCGGTGGCGGCGGTCTTCGGCGTCGGCGCGGCCCTGGTGCTCGATGAGTTCGCGCTCATCTACTACCTGCGTGACGTGTATTGGGAAGAGCAGGGCCGTACTTCGGTGGACGCCGTATTCGTCGCGGTCGCGGTCACCGGTTTGCTGCTGCTCGGTTTCCATCCGCTGTGGCTGCTCGATATCAATGATTTCCGGCGCGATCCCGGGACCGCCGAGCGCACCCTGATCGCCGCGTTCGCGGTGGTGAATCTGCTGCTCGCCGCCATCGTCATCGCCAAGGGCAAGATTTGGACCGGCCTGTTCGGCATGTTCTTCCCGCCGCTGCTGGTGGTCGGCGCACTGCGGTTGAGCCGTCCGGGTGCGCCGTGGGCGCGCTGGCGATACGGCAACCGCCGCGGCCGCATGCGGCGCGCGATCGTGCGGGAGCGCAAATATCGGCGGCCGGTGATCCGGGCCAAGATCTTCCTGCAGGATCTGGTCGCGGGTAGCCCGGATGTCGCGCATGTGCGCAGGGCCGCCGAAGAAGAGTTGGTGCGCACCGTCGTTCCGGCCCCATCGGCCCCGTTACCCACGCCACACCTGGGTAGCAGAAAGATTGCTGACTGACGGTCGGCATGCCAGGGTTGGGCATGGGCTACGTTGTCGGCGATTACCTGCTCGATCGGCTCCACGAACTCGGCGTCACCGAGATATTCGGTGTCCCAGGCGATTTCAACCTGCAATTCCTGGATCACGTGATCGAGCATCCGGGTATCCGATGGGTCGGCAGCGCCAATGAACTCAATGCCGGATACGCCGCGGACGGGTACGCGCGATTGCGCGGCATCGGCGCGGTGGTCACCACCTACGGCGTCGGTGAGCTCAGCGCCGTCAACGCCATCGCCGGTAGCTACGCCGAGTACGTGCCCGTCGTGCATATCGTCGGCGTGCCCGCCAAGGACATTCAGGCCAATCACCGCATCATCCATCACACGCTCGGTGACGGCGATTTCCATCATTTCCGGCGGATCGCCGCCGAAGTGACCTGTGCGCAAGCCGATCTCGGCGCGGCCGATGCCTGTCAGGAAATCGATCGGGTGCTGAATTCGGTGCTGGTGCACCGACGTCCCGGATATCTCATGCTCGCCACCGATACCGCGCGCATCGAGGTGAGTCCGCCGACCACGCCCCTCGCCCCGCCCGCCGACTTCAGCAGTGCCGGTGCGCGAACGGCTTTCACCGCGGCGGCCCGCGAATTCCTGGCCGATCGCCGGGTGACGGTGCTCGCCGACGTCTTCGTCAATCGCATCGGCGCGACGGATCAGCTGCGCGGTTTGCTGGCCGCCGGTGATCTGCCGTACGCGACGCTCGCTTGGGGCAAAACCCTCGTCGATGAATCGACGCCGAACTTCCTGGGCGTCTACACCGGTGCGGCCTCACCGGAAACCGTGCGCGCGGCCGTGGAGGATTCCGAGCGATTGGTGACCGTCGGCGTGCAGTACACCGACAGCATCACCGCCGGATTCAGTCATCGCATCGATGCGCGGCGCACCATGGAAATCGGCCCGGAGCGCACGGTCATCGGCGGTGTGGACGCGTACGCCCCGCTCTCGCTCCCGGCGGCGCTGGAGATTCTCACCGAAATAGCCGCTGAATTCGCGGCCCCGGACAAGACCACCCCCACCGCCGATGTCATCCCCGCCGTCACCGATCCCGGTGACACCCCGCTCACCCAGGCGACCCTGTGGCCGCTCATCGCCGGAGCCCTGGACAACAACAATGTGGTTGTCGCGGACCAGGGTTCGGCCTTCTTCGGCCTGGCCACCCTGCGCATGCCGAGCGGTATCACCTTCATGGGCCAGCCGCTCTGGGGTTCCATCGGCTACGCCCTGCCCGCCGCGCTCGGCGCCGGGCTGGCCTGTCCGGATCGGCGCGCGGTGCTGGTGATCGGTGACGGCGCGGCCCAGCTCTCGATCCAGGAGCTCGGCACCTGGATTCGTGAGCGACTGACCGGTGTCATCGTGCTGGTCGACAATGACGGCTACGCCATCGAACGCGCCATCCACGGCCCGGCCGCCCCGTACAACGACATCGCGCCCTGGCGCTGGTCCGAACTCCCGCACGCGTTCGGCGGCGATGAGGATTCGGTGCTCACCCTGCGCGCGACCACGGTCGGTGAACTCCGCGAATGCCTGGAGGTAGCCGCGGCCGCCCAGGACTGCCTGGTCTTCCTCCAGGTGGTCACCGGCCGCACCGACTATCCGCCGCTGGTGTCCGATATCGCCTCGGCCATCACCCGCGCGAACAGTCGCTCCTGACCGCCTCGTACGCTGATCAGGTGGTTCGGCGGTGGACCCCCGATTACAGCGCGGGCGGTTCCGTCTGGCACAATGCTCAGGTTGCCTTGGACGTGTTCGAGTGTTGAACACGGCTGCCGGGGCACCGCCCAATATCCGGAGCACGAACCGGTAGAGCATCTCCCTTCCGGGCAGGTAGCCACCAGGTTCCTCTGTTCGCGCGAATCCATATAAGGACGGAAATGAACACCCTCGACTTCGTCGACGAAAAGTCGCTGCGCACCGACATCCCGGCGTTCCGCCCGGGTGACACGGTCAACGTGCACGTGAAGGTTATCGAAGGCAACAAGGAGCGCATCCAGGTCTTCAAGGGCGTCGTGATCCGCCGCCAGAACGGTGGCATCCGCGAGACCTTCACCGTGCGCAAGGTGTCGTTCGGTGTCGGCGTGGAGCGCACCTTCCCGGTGCACTCGCCGAACATCGATCACCTCGAGGTCGTCACCCGTGGTGACGTCCGCCGCGCGAAGCTGTACTACCTGCGCGATCTCCGTGGCAAGGCCGCGAAGATCAAGGAAAAGCGCTGATATAGCTTTTCGCTCCGAACGCCGAGTAGCCCGGCACCGCATGGTTCTTCGCGGTGCCGGGCTACTCTGTTCCGGTGGCAGACGAGAGCGAGTCGGTGACGGTGTCCGGTGCGGACGACAGCGGTCGGGCAGCGGATGCGCCGACGCCCAAGCCGAAGAAGAAGCAGCGGCCGTTCTGGCAGGAACTGCCGATGCTCATCGGCATCGCCGCGGTCATCACGGCGCTGGTGGTGACATTCATCGGACGGCCGTACGTGATTCCGTCGCAGTCGATGGAACCCACCCTGCACGGCTGCGCGGGCTGTACCGGCGACCGCATCTACGTGCAGAAGCTGAGCTACTACTTCGGTGATCCCAAACCGGGTGACGTGGTGGTGTTCGTCGGCCCGACCGACGACTGGAACAAGCACTACACCTCGATCCGCTCGAAGAACACCGTGATGCGCGGGGTGCAGAACTTCTTCTCGTTCTTCGGCCTGGTGCCGCCGGATGAGAACGATCTGGTCAAGCGGGTCATCGCGACCGGCGGGCAGACCGTGCAGTGCTGCGACGCGCAGGGCCGAATCCTGGTGGACGGCAAGCCACTCGACGAGCCGTACGTGAAGTTCAACAATAAATTCGATCCCGAGCACCCGGATGTCCCGTTCAACGCGGGCGGCCGCGCGTTCGGCCCGATCAAGGTGCCGAACGGCAATCTGTGGGTGATGGGCGACAACCGCGCCGAATCCGCCGACTCGCGCTATCACATGCGTGATGAACTGCAGGGCACCGTGCCCGTGGACGATGTGCGCGGTAAGGCGGTCTACAAGATCTGGCCGCTGGGCCGGATCGGATTCGTGAAGTCGCAAGACCCGCAGACCAACTGAGCTCGAGCGGGATAATCGACCGGTGGGGAAGATGGCGAACGGTGGCGTGGCGCGCAAAACGCGCGGCGGCAAGAAGATTCAGCCGATCGAACGCGGCGATTGGCCGCCGCGCGTCGTCATGCGGCGCGCGGGCGGGCTACGCACTCTCGAGGCGGCGTTGATCCGCAGCGGACTGGGTCCGGTCGCAGGCGTCGACGAGGCGGGCCGCGGTCCGTCCGCCGGACCGCTGGTGGTGGCGGCCTGTCTGCTGGCACCCAAGGCGTACACCTCGCTGTCCGGGCTCGATGACTCCAAGAAGCTCACCGAGGCCGCGCGCGAGGAGCTGTTCCCGATCATCAAGCGGGTCGCGCTGGCCTGGAAGGTGATCGTCATCCCGGCCTGGGAGATCGACTCCATCGGTATTCACGTCGCCAATATCGAAGGCATGCGGCGTGCGGTGGCCGGACTGGACCCGACCCCCGGGTACGTTCTCACCGATGGGTTCCGGGTGCCCGGGCTGCCGGTGCCGTCGCTGCCGGTGATCGGCGGCGACGCGACGGCGGCCTGCATCGCCGCGGCGAGCGTGCTCGCCAAGGTCACCCGGGACCGCATGATGGTCCAGCTCGACGAGCAATTCCCCGGCTATGGTTTCGCCGGTCACAAGGGCTACAACACGCCCGAACACACCGAGGCCCTGCGGCGGTTGGGCATCACCAGTGAGCACCGGCGGTCCTGGCGCAATGTGCGGGAGACCGGCCGGGTGGCTACCGATACCGCGTATGCGGGATGATGTCCGTACACCCAGTTGGGCGACAAGGAGGACGTTCCACCCGATGAGCGCCGAGGATCTCGAGAAGTACGAAACCGAGATGGAACTCTCGCTATATCGCGAGTACAAGGACATCGTCGGCCAGTTCTCATATGTGGTGGAGACCGAGCGCCGCTTCTACCTGGCAAATACGGTCGAGCTGCGGCCGCAGAACGCCGATGGCGAGGTGTACTTCGAGGTGCGCATGTCCGATGCGTGGGTCTGGGATATGTACCGGCCCGCCCGCTTCGTGAAGCATGTTCGCGTCATCACCTTCAAAGATGTCAATATCGAAGAGCTGGAGAAGCCTGACCTGCGGCTTCCGGAGTAATCCACAGCCTTCCGTCATCCACAGGCAGTCTGTTTCCGCAGGTCGGCATGGCCGGGTCCGTCATGGGCCCGGCCATGCTGGCTGAATGGGAGACAATCTCGCGCTCGGAGCGCATGGGGAGGAGCTGGCGGCGCGGTATCTGAGCGCCGCCGGGATGGAGATCGTTGCCCGCAATTGGCGATGCCGGTACGGGGAACTGGATCTGATCGGGCGGGACGGTGAGGGGATCACCGCCTTCGTCGAGGTGAAGACCCGGCGCAGTCGCGCCTTCGGCCCGCCCGCCGAGGCGGTCACCTTTCTCAAACAGCAGCGCATTCGGCGGCTGGCCCTACTGTGGCTGCACGAACAGCGGGGGCCGTGGCGGCGGGTCCGGTTCGATGTGGTGTCGGTGCTGATGCGGCCCGGTACCGAACCTGTGATCGAACACCTCAAGGCGGTGTTCTGAGATGCCTTTGGGGAGAGCGTTTTCCGTGGCGGTGGCCGGGGTGGACGGAACCCTGGTGGAGATCGAGGCCGATATCGGCCAGGGGTTGCCCTCGGTGCATCTGGTCGGGCGGCCCGATACGACACTGCAGGAATCCCGGGATCGGGTGCGCGCGGCGGTCAGCAATACGGGGGAGAAGTGGCCGGACGGGCGGGTCGTCCTGGCCCTGTCACCGGCGACCCTGCCCAAGGTGGGCTCGGTCTATGACCTGGCCCTGGCCGCCGCCGTGCTGGACGCGGCGGGCACCATTCCGGCGCATCGGCTGGCCGATACGGTGCTGCTGGGCGAACTGGCCCTGGATGGCCGGGTGCGCCGTGTGCGCGGCATCCTGCCCGCGGTCCTCGCCGCCCGAACCGCCGGTCGCGCCACCGTCGTGGTGCCGACGGCCGCCCTGCCCGAGGCCGGGCTGGTGGACGGTATCCGGGTGCTGGGCGCGTCCACCCTCGGTGAACTGCTGGATTGGCTGCGCGGCACCTTCGACCTGGCCCTGCCCGCACCCGCCTCGCCGCCGCTGCTGCCACCCGTCGGCGATCTGCGCGAGGTGGTCGGCCAGGACGAAGCCCGCTGGGCATTGGAGGTGGCTGCCGCGGGCGGCCACCACCTGCTACTGACGGGTCCGCCGGGCATAGGCAAAACCATGCTGGCCCAACGCCTTCCGGGCCTGCTGCCACCGCTGCGCGAACGCGAATCCCTGGAGGTGACGGCCATCCATTCGGTGGCGGGCATCCTCTCCGACGATCACCCGCTGATCTTCTCGCCGCCCTTCGTCGCGCCGCACCACTCGTCCTCGGTCGCGGCGATGATCGGCGGCGGCTCGGGCTCGGCCCGCCCGGGAGCGGCCAGCTGCGCCCATCGCGGCGTCCTCTTCCTCGACGAATGCGCCGAGATAGGTACCAAGGTGCTGGAGGCGCTCCGAACTCCCTTGGAGGAGGGCGAAGTTCGCATAGCCCGCCGCGACGGCGTAGCCCGCTATCCGGCCAGATTCCAACTGGTCCTGGCGGCGAACCCGTGCCCTTGCGCCCCCGCCCGCGATATCGACTGCATCTGCGCCCCTTTGGCCCGCCGCCGCTATCTCGGCAAGCTCTCGGGGCCATTGTTGGACCGCATAGACCTGGCAGTTCAAATGCACGCCCAATCCGCGGGCGCCTTCAGCGGGGAGGAAGTCGAAAGCAGCGAGGCTGTTCGAGCACGCGTAGCCGTCGCCCGCGACGCCGCCGCCGAACGCTGGTCCGCCCTGGGTTTATCCACCAATGCCGAAGTCCCGGGCCACATCCTGCGCCAGAAATTCCGCCTCCCCCGCGAGGCCCTCGCCCCCGTCGAAAACGCCCTCCGCCACGGCCGCATGTCCGCCCGCGGCGCGGATCGTGCCATCAGAGTCGCCTGGACCGTCTGCGACTTACGCGGCGGCGACCTCCCCACCGCCCAGGACATCCTGCAAGCCTTGAACTTCCGCCAGCGAGGTGCCGCATGAGTGACCACCGGCCCCACGGTCCCGCCCGGGGTGGACTGGATTCCGCACCTGAACCGCAATGCGGCGCAGCCGAATCCGGCAAGAGCCACGATGAGCGGCGCTTGGCATGGGTCTATCTGTCGCGGGTGGTGGAAGGGCCCTGTGCCGCACTGAGTTCGCTCATCGAGTCGGTGGGGGTGGTGGAGGCGGCGCGGGCGGTGCGTACATGTGCGCTGCCGGAAGTGTTGCGCGGGCCCACCGAATCGCGGCGGGGGACCGAGCAGGCCGAGGCGGATTTGGCGTTGATGGATCGGCTTGGGGGACGGGTGATTACGCCGGATGATGCGGAGTGGCCCGCGTGGCGGATGCTGGGATTGCGACAGTTGGATCCGGAGCAGGATGAGGCCGCCGCTGTGCCGCTGGTGTTGTGGGCGCGGGGGCCGCGTTCGCTGCTGGAGTGCACCGAGCGGGCCGTTGCCGTCGTCGGTGCGCGGTGCAGCACCGGGTATGGGAATCACGCGACGGGGGAGATCGCCGGGGAACTCGCGGTGCGGGGGTGGACGGTGGTGTCGGGGGCTGCCTTCGGGATCGATGGGATGGCGCATCGGGCGGCGCTCGCGGTGGGCGGGTGCACGATCGCGGTGCTCGGATGTGGGGTCGACCGGCCGTATCCGGTGCAGCATGATCATCTGCTGGCCGAGATTGCCGCCACGGGGCTGGTGGTCAGCGAATATCCGCCCGGGACCGGTGCGCGTAAGCATCATTTCCTGGCGCGGAATCGACTCATCGCGGCCTTGGCGGACACCGTGGTCGTGGTGGAGGCGGGTGCGCGCAGTGGGGCGCGCAATACCGTGAAATGGACTCGGCGACTGGGACGTCCGGCGTTGGCGGTGCCCGGGCCGATCACCTCCGCGGCTTCGGTGGGGTGTCATCGCATGATTCGGGAGGGGGAGGCGTTTCTGGTCACCAGCGCGGCGGACATTCTCGATGAGGCTGGGCCGCTGCGACTTTCGCTGCCGGGGAAGGTGCCGTCCGCGCCGGAGGACAACCTGTCCGATGAGGAGGCGCTGATCTATGCGGCATTGCCCGCGGTCGGGTCGCGGGTGCCGCGGTCGTTGGTCGCGGAGACCGGCCTCTCGATGCCCGCGGTTCGCGCGACGCTGTCCGGTCTGGAGATTTCCGGGCTGGTGGCCTGTGATGACTCCGGTTGGTACCGCCTGAACCAGTCCGCGCCGGTCGGTGCGCAGGCGATAGTGGCCGAACACGATCGGCATCGTTGAACCGCGTCGCGGCGCGATGGCACCTGGGCCCTACGGTGACGGCGGCGCGGGAACTTGCTTTGCGGGAGGGGGAGGGTGAACGTGGGGGGATGAGTGGACTGCCCGAGGATCTGGAGGCCTTGCTGACCGAGTACGGGCGGCATCTGCGGCTGGGGCGGAATCGGTCGGAGCATACGGTGCGGGCCTATTCGGGGGATGCGCGATCGCTGCTGGAGCATTTGGTGGCGCGATCGGCGGATTCCGGTGTGGCGGAAGTGGATCTGGCGCTGTTGCGGTCCTGGCTGGCGGAACAGTCGGCGGGCGGTGCGGCCCGCACCACCATGGCGCGGCGGACATCCTCGGCCCGCACTTTCACGGCTTGGCTGACACATACCGGGAAGCTCGGGGTGGATCCCGGACCGCGGCTGGGTTCGCCCAAGGCGCATCGGGTACTACCCGCGGTGCTCGGCCGGGAGCAGGCGCGGGCCGCCATGGACGCGGCGGAATCCGGTGCCGCACAGCATGATCCGATGGCTCTTCGAGACCGCTTGATCGTGGAGATGCTGTACGCCACCGGAATTCGGGTGAGCGAACTGTGCGGCCTCGATATCGACGACGTCGACCGGGAGCGCCGCCTCGTACGCGTACTCGGCAAGGGCAACAAGGAGCGCGCGGTGCCATTCGGCCTCCCCGCCGATCAAGCCCTCGACGCCTGGCTGCGCTACGGCCGTGCTTCCCTGGCGATCCCGGAGTCCGGTCGCGCCCTCCTGCTCGGCCGTCGCGGCCGCCGACTCGATCAACGCCAAGCCAGAACCGTTGTGCACGAGGTGATTTCCGCGATCCCCGGTGCCCCCGATATGGGCCCGCACGGTTTCCGCCACACCGCCGCCACCCACCTCCTCGAGGGCGGCGCGGACCTGCGCGTAGTCCAGGAGATCCTCGGCCACGCCAGCCTCGCCACCACCCAGCTCTACACCCACGTCTCCATCGACCGCCTCAAGAAGGCCCACGACCAAGCCCACCCCCGCGCATGACCGCCGATCTTCTCGGGAGGCCGCGCGACCGGGCACACTCGCGCGCATGACTGTTCATCGGTTTCCCGGCTCGGTCGATCTGCTGCCCGGCGCGGCGAATTCGGCGGTGATACTGCATGTTCCGCACTCTTCGCGCGTGATTCCGCCCGCCGTCCGCGCCGATATCCTGCTCGATGAGCGGGCGCTCGCGGACGAGCTGGATCACATCACCGACGCGCATACCGAGCGGATTGCCGCCATCGCGGCGGGACTCGCTCCGGTGCGGCCCTGGCGGTTCGTGAATCTGCTGTCACGGCTGGTGGTCGACCCGGAGCGTTTCCCGGATGAGCGGGAGGAGATGCTCGCGGTGGGTATGGGCGCGGTGTACACGAGGACTGCGCATCGGGAAGCCTTGCGCGCCGCGGACTTCGACCCGGAACCGCTGCTGGGCGAGTACTTCCGTCCATATGCCCGGGCGATGGCCGACGCGGTGGCCGATCGGATCGCGGCCACCGGCCGGGCCGTCATCATCGATGTGCACTCGTATCCGGCCGAGCCGCTGCCGTATGAGCTGCACGGTGACGGCGTTCGCCCGCCGATCTGTTTGGGTGCGGACGACTTTCACACGCCATCGCGGCTGACGGCCCGCGCCGCCGAGATTTTCGCCGAATTCGGGGGAGTGGGCATCAACAGCCCCTTCGCGGGTACCTACGTACCCCTGGACCGGTATGGAACAGATGCGCGCGTCACCGCGTTGATGCTGGAAATCAGGCGGGATACCTATATGAGCGAACCCGGTGGCCCGCCCGGAGCCGGTCTGGAACGCCTGGCGGTCGCGCTGGCCGCGCTGATCGATGAACTCTCGTAATCGACGCCATATCGAAGTCTATCGACGAGCTATCGTCAGCCGTGCTACGTTGAGTTAGGTAATCCTAATAATGGAGGTGGCTCCTTGGCTCGCGCCCGCACAACCTTTGTCGTCCAGAACACCATTCGCCTGTCCGAGCACCTGATTCGCGTCCACCTCGGCGGTCCGGGCTTCGCCGCGTTCGAGCCGAACGCGTTCACCGATGCCTACGTGAAGCTGGCCTTTCCCGGCCCCGACGGCGACACCATGCGCACCTATACCGTGCGCTCGATCGATACCGCCGCTCAGGAGATCGCCATCGATTTCGTCTATCACGGCGATGAGGGCGTGGCCGGTCCCTGGGCCGCCGCCGCCGAACCCGGCGACACCATCGATCTGCTCGGCCCGGGCGGCGCCTACGCCCCGCGCCCGGACGCCGACTGGCATCTGCTCGCGGGTGACGACTCCGCGCTCCCCGCAATCGCCGCGGCCTGTGCCGCGCTGCCCGCCGACGCGGTGGGCCGGGTATTCGTCGAAATCGCCGGGCCTGCCGACGAACTCGCGTTCGTTTACCCCGAAGGCGTGAAGCTGACTTGGATTCACCGCGGCGACGCCGCTCCGGGCGAGCTTCTCGCCGCTGCCGTGCGCGCCGAACCCTGGCTCGACGGCCAGGTTCAGGTCTTCATCCACGGTGAAGCCCAGGCGGTCATGCACGACCTGCGTCCCTACATCCGCAAGGAACGCGGCATCACCGCCGAATGGGCCTCGTCCATCTCCGGCTACTGGCGTCGCGGCCGCACCGAAGAGGGCTTCCGCCGCTGGAAGTCCGACCTTGCCGAGGCCGAAAAGGCCACTCCCGCAGGGGTTTAGCGCACGGCCCTGGCCAGGCGCACCGCCTCGGCTCAGTGCGGCGCGGTGCCCTGCTCCGGTTCGGGCTTGCGCTTGGCGGTCCGGTCACAGGACCTGACCGTCATGATGTAGCGCCAGGCGAACCAGCGCTGAATGAGCCGGACCACCGGCCCGCCCGCCCGGACGTACCAGGCTCCGGGACGGGAGAACGCCGCGATCACCCCGTACACCGATTCGTCGGTCGGGTCGTACTCGATCGCGAACAACTCCTCACCGCTTTCGGGGTGCCCCGGCAGGGTGCCGTAGGCGAAGCCGCGGCGATTCGGCTCGTCCACGACGTACACCACCCGGCAGGGTGCGGTGATTCCCAGCGGGCCGATACCCAATCGCACCGTGAGCTCGGTGCCCGGTTCGGCGGTGGGGGTATCCGCCGCGACGAAAATCCCTGTTCCGCGCTGCATCTCGTATTCGAGGACCTGGCTGGCCGCATGGTTGAACATGGGCCTGCCGGAGCCGATGCGGCGGCGCATTCGGAAGTGGTGATAGCCCTTCGGGAAGTCGCCGGTGGTCGCGCCGACATCGGGATAGGTGAAGGGGATGGTGGCGGGTTCGTGCGGCATGTCCTACATCCTGGCCTCAGTTGGCCTCGAGTGGTTTGAGTCGGATGGGCGTTCGATGAATCAGGCCCAGCGGGTCCAGATAATCACGGGAGCGGCGTGCTCCCCAGTGCAGGCAGGCCGCGACCGGGCAGCCGTCGTGCCCGCGATTCAGTACGCCCACGACCGCGCCGCGATTCACGGTGCGGCCCAATGGGATTGACGGGGTGACGGGTTCGTAGGTGGTGCGCAGTCCACCGGGATGATCGATGGAGACTACCGGTTTCCCGGCGATGATTCCCGCGAACGCGATGGTTCCCCCGCCCGCCGCGAGCACCTGCTGTCCGGGCGTTCCGGCGAGATCCACCCCGCGATGTCCGGGCAGCCAATTCCGCTCGGGTTTGTCGAAGGCGCGCACGACCGCCGGCCGCGGTCGTAGCGGCCAATCGAATTCGCCCGGCGCGGCCCAGCATGACGGTGCGAAGACGATCGGCCCGAGCAGCAGCACGGGCAACCAGCCGAAGATGATCGGCGTGAGCCGTCGCAACGGGAGCCGGGCGAGAACGATCGACACGAGAGGGCGCATGCGTTCACTGTGCGCGTCCACGCCCGCCGCCGGACTACCGTGAATGACGAATGTGGATAGCCCGCGCGATGTGAATACCGCGCGATTGACATGCTCGAAACCGGCTGGACCAGGTGTTTCGAATAGGCCGCCGCGCACGCGAAAAGGAGAACAGGCATGGGCTCCGCCGAGCCGTCCGGAAATTCCGCGAACGCGGATCCGGCCGTGAGCGACCACGATATCGCCGCCAAGGCCCGGATCGAAGAGCTCATCGAGGTCGGCGAAACCGAACTCGACTACCGCTTCACCCTCGCCAACGAACGCACCTTCCTTGCCTGGATGCGCACCGCCCTGGGGCTGCTCGCCGGTGGCGTCGCCGTGCATGAACTGGTGAAACCCTTTCGCCACCACGGTGTCCGCTCGGCCGTCGCGCTGAGCTGCATCGTGCTGGCGGGCATCATCGCGCTCGGCGCGTACGGCCGCTGGCGGCATGTGCAGTCCGCCATGGAGCGCGGTGGCACGATGCCGCGCACGCTCATGGTCCCGATTCTGGCCGCCGGTATCGCGATCATCGCGGTGCTCGCGGGTATCGGCCTGCTGCTGTCGTGACCACTCCCGAGGCGGGTCTGGCCGCCGAGCGCACCGCCCTGGCCTGGCGGCGCACCGCGATCGCGTCGATGGCCAATGCGGTGCTGTTCCTCAAGGCCGCGTTCAGCAGTGATTGGCGTCCGGTGACGGTGGCCGCGTTCCTGGCCACGATCGCATTGCTGGTGGTCACGGCTGTTTGTGTGCGCCGCGGTCAGGTGCTGCATTCGCATCGAAAAGGCGCGTGGGACAGGGGTGATCGCGGTATTGCCGCGGTCGCCGTCGCGGTGGGTGGCGTGGTTGCCGTCGCATTCGTGCTCGCGCTCGAATATGCGATCCTGGAGAAGTAAGTATTGCCAGGTCAGCCCCCTTCTGTTAGGGCCGATTTCGGCCTGGGGTGACGGCACCGTAAACTGATCCAGCGGTTTGCTTGAACGCAATCCGACTTCGCGCGCCCACATCGAGGGTCGTCGGCTGGTCCCCCAGATTTTTCATTGGCGGGTTCCGAGGGCTGTGGGCGCCAGGGCAGAGATCGCCGATTTCTGCGTCAACCAGCAATGAAAGGGTTACGGGGCCATGCCTGTCGTAACAATGAGGCAGCTGCTCGACAGCGGCGCGCACTTCGGACACCAGACCCGTCGGTGGAACCCGAAGATGAAGCGTTTCATCTTCACCGACCGCAACGGCATCTACATCATCGATCTGCAGCAGACGCTGACCTACATCGACAAGGCCTACGAGTTCGTCAAGGAGACTGTCGCCCACGGTGGCACCGTCCTCTTCGTCGGTACCAAGAAGCAGGCCCAGGAGTCGATCGCGGCCGAGGCCACTCGCGTCGGCATGCCCTACGTGAACCAGCGCTGGCTGGGCGGCATGCTCACCAACTTCGGCACCGTGCACAAGCGCCTTCAGCGTATGAAGGAGCTCGAGGCCATGGAGCAGACCGGTGGCTTCGAGGGTCGCACCAAGAAGGAAATCCTCATGCTGACGCGTGAGAAGAACAAGCTCGAGCGCACCCTCGGCGGCATCCGGGACATGGCCAAGGTTCCCTCGGCCATCTGGGTCGTCGACACCAACAAGGAGCACATCGCCGTCGGTGAGGCTCGCAAGCTGAACATCCCGGTCATCGCGATCCTGGACACCAACTGCGATCCCGACCTGGTCGACTACCCGATCCCGGGTAACGACGACGCGATCCGTTCGGCCGCGCTGCTGACCCGCGTTGTGGCTTCCGCCGTCGCCGAGGGCGTGCAGGCTCGTGCCTCGCGTGCCGCCGGTGACTCCAAGCCCGAAGCCGGCGAGCCGCTCGCCGAGTGGGAGCAGGAACTGCTGTCGTCGGCCACCCCGGCCGCCGAGGCTGCCGCTGAGGCCCCCGTCGAGACCGCGGCCGAGGCCGCTGTCGCCGAGGTCCCCCCGGCCACCACCCCGGCTGATTTCTGAGCCGCGTCACACGCAGTTAGTTCACCCTGCCGCCCCTTCCTGTTCGGAAGCGGGCGGCATGGTGTGACAAACCCACAGACTCACACTGAGGAGGCTCGCCGCCATGGCGAACTACACCGCCGCTGACGTGAAGAAGCTTCGCGACCTCACCGGCTCCGGCATGATGGACTGCAAGCGGGCGCTCGAGGAGAACGACGGCGACTTCGATAAGGCCGTCGAGACCCTGCGCATCAAGGGCGCCAAGGACGTCGGCAAGCGCGCTGAGCGCGCCACCGCCGAGGGCCTGGTCACCGCCGCTGACGGCGTGCTGATCGAGATCAATTCCGAGACCGACTTCGTCGCCAAGAACGCAGAGTTCCAGGAACTGGCCAACGCGGTCGTCGCCGCTGCCGCCAAGGCCCGCCCGGCCGACCTGGATGCGCTCAAGGCTGTCGACCTGGGCGGCAAGACCGCCGATCAGGCCGTGCAGGAGCTGGCCGCCAAGATCGGCGAGAAGCTCGAACTGCGTCGCGTCGTCTCCTACGACGGCCCGGTCGCGACCTACCTGCACAAGCGTGCCACCGATCTGCCCCCCGCCGTCGGCGTGCTGGTGCAGTACACCGGTGACAGCGAAGCTGCCGCCGAGGCCGCCCGCGCCGCCGCCATGCAGGTCGCCGCGCTCAAGGCCAAGTACGTGACCCGCGATGAGGTCCCGGCCGAGCTGGTCGAGAAGGAGCGTTCGATCGCCGAGGCGACCGCGCGCGAAGAGGGCAAGCCCGAGGCCGCCCTCCCCAAGATCACCGAAGGTCGCGTCAACGGCTTCTACAAGGACGTCGTCCTGCTGGAGCAGCCGTCGGTCACCGACAACAAGAAGACCGTGAAGCAGCTCCTGGACGAGGCCGGTGCCGTTGTCACCGCCTTCTCCCGCTTCGAGGTCGGCCAGGCCTAACCCGCCTGCCAAACCCCAAAAGGCCCCTCGCCCATCATCTTTCGATGAGCGAGGGGCCTTTTGCCGTCCACAGGGTTCGCCGATTGATCAGCAGCCCATGTTGCCGTCTCGGCCGGTCATCATGGTTGATTCGAGAGATGTGCGCAGCCGTTGATACCGCCGCAGATGAGGATCATGAGGATTGTTCCGAATGGTCGCCAGATAGCGGACAGGATCGGAACGTCAGCGGCCGCGGCGCTCATCGAGCTGAGCAGATCGGTGGTGCGCGGGATGGTGACCGAGCCGAGGTTGATGGTTTCGCCCGATGTGTAGATGTTGTCGGCGGTGACCGCCGGCGCGGCGTCCAGCGGCACCTCCGCGACGGCCGACCCCGCGGCGGCCACCAGTGTGGCGGCGACCGCGAGCCCTGCGACCGCGCCTCGGATTCGAATGGTTGATTTCATCTGATCAGCCACCCTGCATTTCGCTTTGGATTGCATATGATTACGCGCCCTGGTGGTTGGTGGCGCAGGTGGTGCAGATGCCCGAGCCCGACAGCAGTGCCGAGAGAATCGGCGGCCAGATCAACTGCACGACAGAACTTCCCGCCGCCTCGGCGCTGAACGAACTGAAGTCGGGCAGGTGATTGGCTTGGGCCCAGCCGCTTTCGGAGTTCAGCAGGGGTCCGAGGAGATTGAACGAGCCGGTGGCCGAGCCCGCACCCGAACCGCTGGGGGCGTCGGCGACCGTGGCCGCGGGTGAGGTGTCGGCGGTTGGGGTGAGTGGGATATCCGCCGAGGCATGGCCCGCGGTCGTTATCAGGGCCGCCGCGATGGTCAGACCGGCTAGAGCCACCCGGGCCCGATTCTTGGTGTTCATAGGAGCAGATTAGTGAAATATTGCTATTTCAAATTGATTTCGCTCGGATCAGGCCGGGGTTCCGGCCGAGGCGGTGGCGCATGCGGTGCCGCCGCTGATCGAGTCCGCGCCGCAGATGGCACCGGCCAGGATGTTGAAGATCGGAGTGAGCAGGATTCGAATGCCGGAGCTGCCGCTGGCGGCCGCGCTGAGCGGGCTGACGTCGGGGAGGTTGTTGGCCTGTGCCCAGCCGCTGAAGCTCACCAGTGGGGCGGCGGCGGAGCCCAGCAGTACCGTGACGGGCGTTTCGGCCGGGGTCTCGGCGACGGTCGCGGCCGGTTCGGTGGCGGCGGGTGTGAGGGGGATATCGGCCGCGGCTTGGCCGGCGGTGGCCAGCACCCCGGCGGTGAGCAGCAGGGTTGCGAATCCGGTTCGGGCGGTTCGGGTTTCGACGATCATGCCCCGGCATCTTATTTGAAGCATTGAAGTTTCAATTCGATTGGACCGCCCCGATTTCTCGGGGCATGGCTCCGCGGTTATTCGCCGGGGTCGCAGCCGCCCGCCATGCACCCCGCGCTGCCGCTGGCGGCCAGCAGGTTCCAGATGAGGTTTCCGAAGGGGGCCCAGAGCGCTTGGGCGAGTGGGTTCTTCGGGATTTCCGCGCTGAGGGTGGAGGAGCCGGACGAGGAGCCCGAGGATGTGAGTGCGGCGGTGGCGGGTGTCGCGGCGATGGTCAGTGCCGCGACGGCCGCGAGACCGCCGACGAGAGCGCGGGCAGCGATGCCCGCAGGGGTATGAGTCGTGCTGTTCATTGGGCGACGATATTTGAAGTATCTAAATTTCAGATAGATTCGGCGAATTTCGCGAGCATTCGAAAGTGCCGCGCGGTGCCGTCGGATGCCGTCCTTCAGATATTCCAGTCGGTGGCGCGCAGCCAGCCGTTCAGGTCGAGCAGTTCCGGATATGCCGCGCGCAGGGCGACGAGATCGACCGGGGCCTGGGGGTGGGTATTGAAATGCGCGAACATCTTGGCGACCTGTTCGTCGAAGGCGCGGATCTGTTCGATCGGGATCTGTACTGTGCGCGGGGTCAATCCGGCTGCGCGGCCTAGGATTTCGGCGATCTGCGGGGGTGTCAGGACGTCTCCGGCCAGGATCAGGGTGCGGCCGAGGAACTCGTCGGGGCGGTCGAAGGCGATGGCGGCGAAGCGGCCGATATCGTTGATGGCGATTAGCGGCATGGGAATCTCCGGGGCTACCGCGAGGGCTAGCACCAGGTCATCGCCGTCGCGGGTGGGCTTGTTGTAGGTGGCGAAATTGTCCATGAACAGCACCGGGCGCAGGATCGTCGCGGGCAGGGCGAGTTCGCGAATCCGCTCCTCGATGCGTTCCTTGGACCGGTAGTACTCGATACCGGAGTCGGTGCCCGCCCCGCTGAGCGAGCTGTACACCAGGTGCTCGATGCCGAGTTCCCCGGCCAATTCGGCGATGCGTCGCCCGCGCCGCTCCTCATCCGCGACGGCGGCGAGGCTGATGTTCACCCCGGACATCATGGTCAGCATGAGGAAGACCCCGTGCGCGCCGTCCATGGCCTTGCGCAGTGAATCCTCGTCGTCGAGGTCGCCCACCATCAGTTCCGCGCCTGCCGCGCGCAGTGCGACGGCCTTGGGCGCTTCCGGATCGCGGACGAAAGCCCTTACCGGCCAACCCCGTTCGAGTAGCGCGGTGGCGGTGGCCCCGCCCTGGCGGCCGGTGGCTCCGATGACCAGAATCGGTGCGGTGTGCGCGGTCATTGTGTACTCCCTTGAGTCCCTGCGGATTTCGTTCTCCCGTTGGTAATGACGCTACGAAGTCGGGCACGGTGCTGTCCTGGTAGCGATACTGCTACCCAGAGCACGGTGCGAGGGGGAGTCGAAGTGGTAAGTGGCAGAAGTGGCCCCGGTTCGGCCCGCCGGTCGCAATTGGCCGAGTTCCTGCGGGCGCAGCGCGCACAGTTGCAGCCCGCCGATGTCGGGCTGCTGCCTTACGGCGAGCCCGCGCGGCGGCGGACGCCGGGATTGCGGCGTGAGGAGGTGGCCGAACTCTCCGGGGTGGGTCTGACCTGGTACACCTGGCTCGAACAGGGCCGCGATGTGGCCGCCAGCCGCCAGGTGATCGACGCGCTGGCGCGCACCCTGCGCCTGAACGCCGATCAGCACCGCCACCTGCGCTTTCTGGCCGGTTTCTCGGAACCCGAGGAGCTGCCCGCGCACGGGGACAGTGCGCGAATGCAACGACTGGTCGACGCCGTGCTGCCCAATCCCGCCTCGGTGTACGACGGCGGCTTCGACTATCTGGTCTGGAACAGCGCCTATGTGCGGCTGCGTCATGATCCGCTGGATACGCCGGTCGAGCGCCGCAATCTGCTGTGGATGATGTTCACCGACAACGACAATCGCGCGCGCATGCCCGGCTGGGAGGGGGCCGCGCGGGCGGTGCTGAGTCAATTGCGCGATGCCATGGGCCGTCGTCCGGAGGATCCCCGGCTCACCGAATTGGTGGCCGGATTGCGAACGGAGAGTCCGGAATTCCGGAGCTGGTGGGCGGAGTATCCGGTGCGGCGTTTCCGGCCCGCCACCATTTCGATCGCCCATCCCGGCGTGGGCCCGATCGAGCTGGAATTGTTCCAATCGCGCCCGGTGGACGATCCGGAATTGCTGCTGGTCGTGCAGATTCCCGCCACCGAAACCGCCGCGGCGCGGCTCGCCGAGCTGATGCGCGCTCCCGAAACGGGGTAGGCGGTACAGAATTTCTTACGCTGTGCGAGGGTCGCCTCACCCGCGCCCGGGCGCGTGAGGCAGGATATATGGAGCTTGCCACCGTCCCCGCATGATGCGCTGTGCCGGGATGGTCTTTTTCATGTGCGTGGCTACGCATCACCGCGAAGGACAAGGAGACCGATGACGGACCCGGATACGGCCCCCGACCGCAAGGGCTATCGCCGAGTGCTCCTGAAGCTGGGTGGCGAGATGTTCGGTGGAGGCAAGGTCGGTCTCGATCCCGATGTGGTGCAGGCGGTTGCGGAGCAGATCGCGGAGGTCGTCGAGGACGGCGTCCAGGTCGCGGTGGTCATCGGCGGCGGTAATTTCTTCCGCGGCGCCGAACTCGAGGAGCGCGGTATGGAACGCGCCCGCTCGGATTACATGGGCATGCTCGGCACCGTGATGAACAGCCTTGCGCTGCAAGACTTTCTGCAGAAGCAGGGGATCGACACCCGGGTGCAGACCGCCATCACCATGGGTCAGGTCGCCGAACCGTATCTCCCGTTGCGCGCCAAGCGGCATCTGGAGAAGGGCCGCGTGGTGATCTTCGGCGCGGGTATGGGCATGCCGTACTTCTCCACCGACACCACCGCGGCCCAGCGTGCGCTGGAGATCGGCGCGGAGGTGGTGTTGATGGCCAAGGCGGTCGACGGTGTCTTCAACGCCGATCCGCGCGAGGATCCCAATGCCACCATGTTCACCGAGATCACCCATAAAGAGGTGCTCGAACAGGGTCTGAAGGTGGCCGACGCCACCGCGTTCAGCCTGTGTATGGACAACCAGATGCCGATGCTGGTGTTCAATTTGTTGACGAAGGGCAATATCGCCCGCGCGGTCGCCGGTGAGAAGATCGGCACGCTGGTCCGTTCGTGACCGCCAGAAGAACGAATGACGCTGTGGAGGAAACGCCGTGATTGAAGAAGCGCTCTTCGACGCCGAGGAAAAGATGGAGAAGGCCGTCTCGGTGGCGAAGGACGACCTGGGTTCCATTCGGACCGGTCGCGCGAATCCGGGCATGTTCTCCCGGATCGTTATCGACTACTACGGGTCGCCCACGCCCATCACCCAGGTTGCCAGCATCAGCTCGCCCGAGCCGCGCATGCTGATCATCAAGCCCTATGAGCAGGCGCTGCTCAAGGAGATCGAGACGGCGATCCGCAATTCGGATCTGGGTGTGAACCCGACCAACAATGGCGACATCATTCGCGTGCAGGTTCCGCAGCTCACCGAGGAGCGGCGCCGTGAAATGGTGAAGCAGGCCAAGTCCAAGGGTGAGGACGCCAAGGTCGCGATCCGCAATGTGCGGCGCAAGACCATGGACGAGCTGGGTCGCATCCAGAAGGATGGCGAGGCCGGTGAGGACGAGGTCGGTCGCGCCGAGAAGGATCTGGACAAGACCACCGCGAAGTACGTTGGCAGTGTCGACGAGCTGGTGAAGCACAAGGAAGCCGAACTGCTGGAGGTCTAGCGGTTCTGGGCGCGGGCGCTTGGAGTCCGGGCACGGCTGCTCGATATCTGGGAACGGACGACCGGCGGTGTCGGCCGGGGGTAGGGACGAACGGACGACAAGTGAGCGACAGGACAATCGTGGCCGAAGAAACTGCCGCCACCGGTGAGGTGACGCCGCCCGGCGAGGGCACCGCGGGATCGGCGCCCGCGCCGGTGCCGGGGTCCGAGTCGAGTGCGGCGGGGATCGCGGCCGCGGGCTCTGCCGCGGCCGGTTCGCCGGCGGCGGGGGAGCAGGCCGCCGCGGCGGCGTCCGGGGTTTCGCAGCCCGAGGGTGCGGCGCCGCCCGCGTCCAAGGCGGGCCGCAATCTGCCCGCCGCGCTGGGTGTCGGTTTCGGTTTGGGCCTATCGCTCATCGCGATTCTGTTGTTCGCGCCCAAGGTGCTGATCGGCGTGATCGCCGCGGCCGTCGCCGTGGCGACCTGGGAGGTGGCCAAGCGGCTGCGCGAGGCCGATGTGCTGGTGCCGCGCATTCCGCTGCTGGCGGGTGGTCAGGCGATCATCTGGCTGGCCTGGCCGTTCGGCCCGCAGGGTGTGCTCGGCGCGTTCGGTGCGACCGCGCTGACGGTGATGGTGTGGCGGCTGTTCGACCACGGTTTGCGCGCCACCCCGCGAAACTATCTGCGCGACAGCGCGATCGGTATTTTCACGCTGTCCTGGATTCCGCTGCTGGCCGCGTTCGCGGTGCTCATGCTGCTGGAGGACGACGGCAATCTGCGGGTGCTGACCTTCATGATCCTGGTGGTCTGCTCCGATGTCGGCGGCTATATCGCCGGAGTGCTGTTCGGTAAGCATCCGATGGTTCCGCACATCAGCCCGAAGAAGTCCTGGGAGGGCTTCGGCGGTTCGCTGGTCTTCTGCGTCATCGGCGGTCTGCTGACGGTAACCCTGCTGCTGCAAGCCAATTCGATGATCGGCGTACTGCTCGGCGTGGCCCTGGTGCTGGTCGCCACCAGCGGCGATCTGATCGAATCCCAGGTCAAGCGCGAACTCGGCATCAAGGATATGGGCACCCTGCTGCCCGGCCACGGCGGCATCATGGATCGCCTGGATTCCATGCTGCCCTCCGCGTTCGTGGCCTGGCTGGTGCTGACCGCGCTGCTCTGATTCGAAGTCCCGCATCGGTTTTCACCGGCGGGCGATGGTCACCCGACATCCAATGCGGTGCCGTATAGCCGGGTGACCCGGAGCTTGATCACCACGCGGCCCTCGGCGGCCTGTTCTTGCAGGAATGTCTCCGGATCGTCCTGGTGACCCGCGGCGGCAAGGAGTTCGGCCGGGGAGTCCGATACCTCCGCATCGCCCTCGGCGACCGCGAAGGACCAGACGGTCGGCCCGTTCACATGCAGGGCGACATGCGGATTGTTCCGCACCTGTTTGGCTTTGAGCCGGTCCGCGGTGGTGGAGATCCGAATGACGCGTGCGGACGGATCCCAGCTGTAGAGCACCGTCGACATGGCCGGGTGCCCGGAGCGTTTCACCGTCGCCAGTACGCCGAACTGCTGGGCGGCCAGTATTTCGGCCAGTTCGGCATCGGTCAGCGTGCGCGGGGCGGGACCCTTGTTGCTCATGAAATGTCCTGTCTGAGTGCGGATTCGATAGAACCCACTGTATGAGCGCCCGCGCAGACGATAAATCATCGTGAATCTCGCGGTGATGTCCAATCGTCTTGCCGCATAGTCTTCTCGATATGGATGTTCTGAGTGCGGCGCTGGCGACCGCACGCACCGGCAGTCCCGCTTCCGGCCTGTTCGTGCGGCATGCGCCGTGGGGCCGGGCGTATCCGCGTATCGAGAGTGCCGGATTCCATATCGTGTTGCAGGGCTCGTGCTGGCTGACCAGGTCCGATGCCGATCCCATCGCGCTCGGGGCGGGCGATGTGGTGTTCATGCCGCGCGGAATCGCGCATGAGCTGGTCGATCAGCTCGGCGCTGCGATCACCGAGACCGCCGGACCGGCCGATATCCGTTTCATCGATGGTCCCGGTCCGGTCGCGACGCTGCTGTGCGGCTCTTACCAATTGGCAGCGGATCGCACGCATCCGCTGCTCGCCGAGCTCCCGGAGGTGGTGCACATTCCGGCGCGCCTGGGCAGTCATGCCGCATTGCGCGCCGCGGTGGAGCTGCTCGCCGATGAGCTGCATTCCCCGCGCCCGGGTGGCGATGCCGCGATCCCGCCGCTGCTGGAGTTGCTGCTGCTCTATCTGCTGCGTGCCTGGTTCGCCGATGCGCCGCATGAAATGTCCGGGTGGGCAGCGGCTTTCGCCGATCCAGGCATTTCGGCGGCGCTGCGCGATATGCATGAGAATCCGGCGCAGGGCTGGACGGTGGAGTCGCTGGGGGAGCGGGCCGGGCTCAGTCGCGCGGCCTTCGCCAAGCGTTTCACCGCCCTGGTCGGGGAGCCGCCGCTGGCCTATCTCACGCGCTGGCGCATGATCACCGCCGCGCGGCTGCTGCGCGAGACCGATGCCCCGCTCGCGGGTGTCGCGCGGCGCACCGGCTACGGCTCGGAGTACGCGTTCGGTAAGGCGTTCAAACGCGAATACGGCACTGCCCCCGGGCAATACCGCAGGACCGCCGACGACCTGCTGCGCGCGGGTGTCTGACGGTCTGCGGGTTCGCCGGTCGCGCTAGCTGTTCTTCTTGGTGGCGCGGCGCAGCTGCAGGATGCGGTAGCCGCCGACGAGCGCGGTGCCCAGCGCTCCGGCGACAACCGACAGCAGCACCAGGACGCCGATGGGCAGGTTCCAGTTCCAGGTGAACAGGGTGACGTGGGCCTGTTCGAGGTTCTGCAGGATGAAGATCAGTACGACGATGCCGAGCAATGCGGCGATGACGAGGCCGACCCAGGCGTAACCGGCGCGGGTCTTGAGGACGCGCTGGCCGTCGTTCGTGCTCATGCCGCTGCTCGGGGTCGGTTCCGACCCAGCGGTCGGTACGGCGTCGGTGGTCATTGCTAGATCATTGCCGATTGCTATGACCGGTGCACGTATATCGCCCCTAATCTGCCGTATGTCGTTTTCGCACGTTGTTAGCCGGAACACTGTCGCGGAGCTCACGTCGAATGTGATGAGCGCATCCCACCCCGCACGCCCGGAACGACGGTTCGGATGGAACACTGGAAGGGTTATGACTTCGATCCCCGTGCCCCTCGTGTTCGACGCCCCCCGCCGTGGCCTGCCGCCCCGGCATCTCGCCGATCTCGACGCACAGGAACGCAAGGCTGTGGTCGAGGAACTCGGCCTCCCCAAATTCCGCGCCGATCAGATCGCGCGCCAGTACTACGGCCGCCTCGTCGCCGATCCGGAAAAGATGACCGACCTGCCGGAAGCCATGCGCGCCAAGGTCGGCGAAGCGCTTTTCCCCACCCTGCTCACCGAGGTCCGCCATATCGAGTGCGATGACGGCACCACCCGCAAATCGCTGTGGAAGGCCAATGACGGCACGCTCCTGGAGAGCGTCCTCATGCGCTACACCGACCGCAACACCCTGTGCATCTCCAGCCAGGCGGGCTGCGGTATGGCGTGCCCGTTCTGCGCGACCGGTCAGGCGGGCCTGACCCGCAACCTGTCCACCGCCGAAATCGTCGACCAGGTCCGCGCCGCCGCGGCCGCGTTGCGCGACGGCGAGGTGGCCGGTGGCCCCGGCCGCCTGTCCAACATCGTCTTCATGGGCATGGGCGAACCCCTCGCCAACTACAAGCGCGTGGTGAACGCGGTGCGCCGCATCACCTCCCCGTCGCCCGACGGTCTCGGCATCTCCCAGCGCAATGTGGTGGTCTCCACCGTCGGCCTGGCCCCCGCCATCCGCAAACTGGCCGACGAAGACCTCTCGGTGACCCTGGCCGTCTCCCTGCACACCCCCGACGACGAACTCCGCGACACCCTGGTCCCGGTCAACAATCGCTGGCCCGTCGCCGAAGTCCTCGACGCCGCAAGGTATTACGCCGACAAGTCCGGCCGCCGAGTCTCCATCGAATACGCCTTGATCCGCGATATCAACGACCAGCCCTGGCGCGCGGACATGCTCGGCAAGAAACTGCACAAGGCTCTCGGCTCCCGAGTCCACGTCAACCTCATCCCGTTGAACCCGACCCCGGGCAGCAAATGGGACGCCTCCCCGAAGCCCGTCGAACGAGAATTCGTCCGCCGAGTCAACGAACAGGGCGTCCCCTGCACCGTCCGCGACACCCGCGGCCAGGAAATCGCCGCCGCCTGCGGCCAGCTGGCCGCCGAGGGCTGATGCTAGGTCACTGCGATCTAGAGAACTTCGCCTGGTCGAACTTGGGCCCGCGCTAGCCGAGGATGCGTCGGTTTGCGGAGAACCAATGACTCAAGGGTATCTAGGGGAGGCGTTGGCGTCACGAATGGCTTGCGGTCTATCGTCCGACCAAAGCGAAGCGCATGAAGCGCGTGTGGGACAGAGCTTTCCGATGGTTTTGCGTATCGTCGATCTGCCGATCGATTCCAGCGAGTACGGCTGGGGAATTCTGCAACGCTGACAGGCGACGGGTGAACTCGTGGCGCTTCTTCTCGGCCGCTGCTGCTGCGGCAGCTGAGGTTGTCGAAAGACTTGCGATTGCTGCAATATATGTTTGCTCGGCTTGAATGCGCTTTTGGCTTGCTTCGTTTTCTGCTTGTTGATCTGCTTGAGCGAGCTTGCTCATTTCAAGGTTGTATTTGGAGTCACCGGTGCTGGTGCTGGTGGGTGCGTTGCGTGAAAACCGTGAAATAGCCTTGGATGCGTGCGCATTTCGCCAATTATCCAATGCCCGGGCTTTGGCTTCCCCTATTCCTTTGACATAGATCGGCCCGCCGGATGTAAGAAGATAGGCAGTCGCCGAGTTGTAGTTCCCGCTCGGCGAGGAAAGCTGGATCCCATCGAAATCTGCTGCAGTCCGAATCCCATGCGCGGCAAGTTCCCTGGTCAGCGCCGAGCCGATCCCTGTAATTGATGAGCTTGATATTTTGAATCGCATCAAGTCTTTCCGCACATACTCTGCTCGTTCATTTGCGTAAGCATCCGATTTGCTCTTTTGTAGTTTCTCTTTCAGCTGGACACGTCTTCTATCGTTGTTGCTTCTTCTGGTTCGCCTTTGTCGGTCGATCTCTTCGAGTTGTCGGTCGTGCTGGACTTTCAGGTGACTTCGCTGCCTTGGGAGTCCGGTCAACCGTTGTTGTTCCGACAGATCATGCTGGCCTTGGTCAACGCGAATCGCAGCCTCTGCCGCAGCAACATCGGCGATGCCGGCGCGGCGTTCATGTAGCTCTAGAAGATGGCTCTCGAGCGCGGTGACTTCGGGGCGAGAACGCCGAGCTGCCCAAATTGCAACCCATGCGCCCGCGATCGGCCCGAACGCGATTGCGGGGGAGAAGAAGATGAAGGACGGGAGTGCGGCGACGGCGGTCACGAGGAAGAGGATCGTCGCCAGGACATCAACGGCTCGCCGCTTGGCGAACCGCGGCAGCGTATCGCCAAGCCGTGTCGATTTAAGCTGCATCGGCTCGCTAGGAGTCACATATCCAGCCATCCAGCTGGGTAATCCGCGACTCATAGTGCCGGTGGGCGGGGCAGAGGACGATGCTGCGCCACCTGTTGCGGTGGATAGTGCGGGTATGCCTGTCAGTGGTTGTGACGCGAGTAGGCGAACCCGTTCGGCTAGGTCTCGGATCTCGCTGTCGACATGAGAAAGCAGCGCCGGAAACCTCTGTGAGATAACTGGATTCGTGAAGTCACTCTCGGTCAAGAGTAGATATTCGCCGTGTTGTTCGTGTAGCTGCCGCCAAAGCTCAGGGTCCCTCGCGACGGACTTCAAGGCCAGATAGATGACCCAGGCTGAGAATCGATCCAACTCGGCCCCAAAGTCGCCATTGCCGCGAATTGGCGACTGATAGTTGCGGTGGCCCCGCTCTGTACCGCCCAAGCCACTCAGTGCGGGCACGAACATGCCATCGTAGTCCAACAGTCGTAAGGTTCCATCATCGGTGACCATTAGATTGCCGTGTTGAAGATCTCCGTGTGCAATACCGTGTTTTGCGAGATCGGAGATCAATCCCGCGAATAGTTCGGCAAGGCGATCGACGCTGGAGCTGTCGCAATGATGTGTATCCAACCAGGCTGATAGTGTGACGCCCTGGACCCACTCCATCTTTAGTATTGGGTAGCGATCCTTGCCTACCAGTATTGCATCCGGCAGATACTCGAATCCGATCTTCCACGGCTGAGATAGATTCGATTGTGGTACTGTCGAGAGCTTTTTGCTGATAGCTTGGTAGCGCGCTTGCTGATCGGGGACGTGTCTGGTGAAACATTTAATGGCATATCGGGTTCCGGTTCGGCTGTGCGTCAGTGGAAATACGCTGGCGAAGGCTCCGGAGATCGCGCGGGGCTGGCGAAGCTTGGTCAGCTCCGGCACAGAATCCCTCAGATCAGTGTCGGTGAAACATATTTTTGGATGCTGAAGGGCCTCTTGATAACTACCCGCAGTAGGGAACTCTTGGGAATTGGCCGTGGCCATCAGCGCTATCTCCCTTCGAAATCGATTCGAATCAGCGCCACGTCATCATTCCGCAACTCATGCCGAGCGCGAAGTGTATCGAGCCAATCTGAAAATTTGGTGGCGTCATAGGGGCCGCCAAATTCCAAGAGTTCGGACAGCGCGCTGGATGGATCGTCTGCGGCAAGGAACCAGGCAGCCAACGCATCGGACATCAGCAGCAAACGATCGCCAGAGACGCAGACGCCTTCGATATAACGGGTGCGCTCCGCGAGCAATGCGGTGTCATGGTTGCGGCTGCCGAAGAGGTCTGGATTTGTGCCGAACTCCTCTAAGCTTTGAACAGGGAATTTCGTTAGCGGCAGATTATCGCGTATGTGAAATATGCAGGAATCGCCTAATGCTGCTGCCTGCCAGCGCCATTCGGAGAGTTTGGTCGGTGTGATCAGGACGGTGAGTAGTGTTGAGAAAGTGCTTCCCTGCAGCTTTGCCTGCTCATACCACTTCAAAGGTCGGCCTGCCGCCGCACGATTCGACGAGTATATGGCAACCCAAGGATCCCAGCGGCTAACTACGTCGGCTGCGAAGTCTTCGAATGCTCTCTCAAGCTCGAAATATTTCGAATCGGCCAATGCTTTTGCCGTTGAGGTCGAGGCCAATATGTGAGCCCAATCCTTTGCTAACACGCTCTCTGTCGCGCCGTCGCAAACGCTTAGCGCTACTGGGCCGGTAACGATCTCATCGAATGAAGCCTCCGGTAGTACACAAACCGCATCCTCGCATTCTGCTACGGTGAAGCCCTGCTTGGGTGCGACCAGGTAGGTTACGTACATGCCTGGCGTTGTCACCGCAGTTCAGTTGCCCGCGTTCCGATGTCCAGAAACTGGACCACCGAGGTGATATCCGCGTTATAGACGAACCCTCGAGTACTGTCACCAATTCGATGTCCCTGCGCTGCGGCGTAAGACCGCATGTGATTGGGTAGCACGCTCGACATCGAGAAAAGTGTTTGAGCGTAGGAATCAGGCAGTCCGGTATCCGAGTTGGGGAATGTAATCGGGGACCCTCCTGTCGCCGATACATGCAGGTTGAAGAGCAGAACTTCGCCGTCGTCCGTAGCCTGCGAGGTGATTGCGGTGGCGGCTCCGGTAGGGATGCCGTCCGTGGACTCGCCGTCGGTCAAATTTATGACAATCGGCGGGAATACGTTGGGGTGCTCTGTGATCCAATCTCGTACCAGGGTTTCCGCGTATCGAAGAGCTCGGCTCATCGGTGTTCCGCCGCCGATGACCGGATCCATCCAAACCGGGAAGGCTACGGTCCTTTCGACGAGGCCGCCGGCACCATCGGGCACCTTCTGCGTGCGTTCGTCGACACGGGCTGGGTTGTCGGCGACTTCGCTCAGCGGTACCAGGTCGCGGCCTGCTAGCGCACCCGAGAAGGCTGACCCGACCGTCGCACCGTAGCCGATCACAGCAATGTGAAAGTAGTCCCGGACCCCCTCCTCTTTAGCGCATTTCACAGATAGTTCCCTCAATAGTCGGTTGATCGCATCGGCGACGACATCCGCCTTCTTCTGCGGGATCTCACCGCCAATCTGGTCACCCATAGAGGTTGACTGATCGATGAGGAAAATGAAGCAGGTCGGATTTGTCCGACTAATCTCGGCTGTGTATGGCATACGTGCTCCCCCGGTATGTGAACCTCGGACTCGCCGTATGTGACGGGTCTCCTGCGCCTCAGCGCTAGTAATGAAATCGAACTACTGACAACCTGTCAATCGCGCTGTTCGCACGTCCTGTAGCCGAATGATTGCTTGTCGGATGACGTCAAGGGTGATCTGTGTGTGAACGTCTCGAGGCAGCCCACCGGACCGTCGATTTGCCGCAGAAGGCTAGGGTAAGAGCGATGGCACTATTTGTCATAGACGCAATCGAGGGAGTGGACCTCATCGCGGTCAGGTATCGGGAGAAGTCCTTGCTACCTGGACGCCTTTCGATCGGGAGGTTACAGAAGTTGGTGGCGATGGCTGAAACGCTATGGCGCCGCAAGGGAGTGGCTCACAGGCTGGGAATTTTTGTCGTATGCTCTCTGCTTGATGCCTACTGATCACATGGCTGTTGTCAGTGTCAGTGCCGGATATGCGGAAGGTTCGCTACGTCTGGCCAGCCGATCCGACAGTCATCGTCGATGGGAGGAAGGGTGATGGTTGATTCGGTTACATACGGGCCAAGACATGCGGGAGTTCGTTTGGGGTCACTATTGCCTTCACCGTTGTAATCATCGCGCTGCTCGCGATCCCGGTGGCATTGCTGGTGCGCTTCCGAACCGGTTGATGTTATTTCGCTTGGGCTTTACCACCGGTGGGCGCGACGGCGAACCAGGTGTTGCCTACGCCCTGGCCGTTGAGGTCGCCGGGGTTCTTGTCCTTGGAGAAGTAGTAGATGGGCCAGCCGCCGATGGTGATCTGGCAGGTGCCGTCGGGGCGTTCGATGAAACCGGTTGTGGCCGGGTCGATTCCGTCTACGTAGAGGGACTGGCCGCGGCTTACCAGCAGGGGTGGCCAGGTGGTGGCGCAGTCGCCTGTGCAGTTCGACTTCGAGGGGTTGGCGGTGTCCTTGTCGAAGCGGTAGAGGGAGCGGTTCAGGTTATCCGTTACGCGGGGGCCGACTTTGGGGTCGGTGGCGACCTTCAGTTGGACGGCGTTGATGCCCTGGGGAGCTGTGCCCGCGTAGATGTTCAGCCAGCCTTGGGTTTTCGCCGGGGACTGGGCCGTTGCCGACGGGGTGGCGGGAGCGGCGGTGGCGGCGGGGCTGGTCGAGAGTGAGACGACCGCTGCGGCCGCGATGGCGACGGCGGTGGTGAGTACGGCTTTGACGCTGGGCATGGATCCTCCGGACTGGCTTTCGTGGGCAGCGCAGCCAAGTGTGGTGCGCGAACAGCGGAAGATCTGTTCGCGCACCGACATTCGTTATGTCAGCGTGCCGACACAACGGGCTTCAGTGACCGCGAGCCCGGCGCAGCACCTCCTCTTCGGTGAGGGCGCTGGAGGGGTGATGGCTCAGGGACATGGGGACGGTGATCTTGGCGAAGCCGAGGCCCTCGGTCGCACCGTAGAAACGGCCCGCCGACAGGCGTGAAATGTCGTCCACCTGACCGCCTTTCGCGCGCGCGAGGTCTTTCGCCGCCTGAATCTGCACCGAGGCGTTGAGCAGGCCGTAGAACTGGGTGGCGGCATTGCCGGTGACCATATTGCTCAGCCCTTTGGGGGCCTGGGTGGCGTAGACCATGCCCAGACCGTATTTGCGCGCCTGGGCGGCCAATTGGATGGTGCTCTGCGAGGACACGGTGCGGCCGATCGCGGGGACGAAGGTCTGCGCCTCGTCCAGCACCAGCAGGCCGCCCAATGGCCTGTCCCCGGCCGGATTTCGCTTGATCCATGCGAACAGCGCCAGTTCGAGTTGGTTCACGAAGGTCTGGCGCTGCTGTTCGGTCGGCAACCCGATGCAGCTGATCACCGAGATGCGCGCGCGTTTTCCGGGAGCGGGAGTGAGCAGCGCGCCCGGATCGAGGCGTTCGCCCGCACCGCCGAACACCGGATCATTGATCATGGCGGCGTTGAGTTCATCGGCCATATCCGCGGCCAGCCGACTCGCATTGCGGATCGTGCTGACATCGGACGGCAGATTGCCGAGCAGGGTGATGAACGCGCCGAGTTCACCACCGCCCTCGCGGGCGAAATGTGCCAGCGATTCGGTGAGAACCGCTGTGCCGGTGCGGAGTTTCTGGGTGGTCAGGCCGGTGCGCGGAACCAGGCTCGCTACCGAGGCGTCGATCGAGAGCCGGAATTCGTCCGGATCGTCGAGCACGCCGCTGAAATCGGGCAGCGGGTTCAGCGCGATCGGACGGCCCGCCTCGCGGCGCGGGGTCCAGACGATCACCTCGGTCTCGGCCAAATAGCGTTGCGCCCGTTCGGGATCGCGCGGACCCCAGCCGTCCGGCGGCGACGGCCACGGATCGCCGAGCCGGGCCAGATCATTGTTGGTATCGATCAGAATCGACGACACCCCTTGCAGCGCGGCCTCTTCCACCAGCCGCCGCAGCAGCACCGTCTTCCCCGAGCCGCTGCCCGCGAAAACCGCCGTGTGCTTGCGCAATTGGATGAGCGGAATACGGAAAGGCGCACCGTTCTCGATACTGCGGCCGAGCTGGATCGCGGGCGCGCCCATACCGTCGTCGTGGGCAATACGGCGGGTGGGCGCGTCGGCGGCGGGCGCACGGCGTTCCCATCCCGCCGCATCGGATTCCGTAACGATCGGACCGGCGAACGTGGCCGCCACCGCGCGGTCACCGCTGCCCGGATACGGAGCCCGCACCGGCGAATCCAGTGCGACGGTGATATCCGGTGCGATGATCGCCGAGGTCTGCTGTACCGCAGTAACTTCGGCGCGGGCGGCGGGGAGCGCCCGCCGCAGCAGTTCCGATCCGCTCGCGGGGCGGCGCGCTTCCAGCCAGCCGAGGAAGCCCTGGCCGCCGTCGGCGTGCATCCCCCGCAGTGCCGCGAACGTGCGCAGGTCCTCTTCCCCGATAGGCAGCGTAATCCCGTGCGCGGCTTCGAATTCGGCTATCGCGGTCTTGGTGACCGGCCCGGGCGAGAAGGTCGTATTGCGCAGGATCACCAGGTGCCGTTTGGTCGCACCGGGATGGATCCCGGCTTCCAGGCAGGCCGAGCGCAACCGGGTGAGCACCGCCCTCGGATGGCCGTGCGCGATGGCGCGGAAACTCCAGTGCTCCTCATCCTCGGTCGCCTCGTCGAGGGTGCGGCGCAGCCGGGCATGCAGGGATTGCTGCACGATGGTGGGCGGGTCGACGCTCAGCTCGCGCCCGGCCTCGCCCTGTTCCAGGACGTAGCAGGCCAATGCCGCGTTGAGCAGCGAGAACATTTGATCGTCTTCGTATTTCGGATTCAGCGGCGCGCTCACATCGGCGGCCGCGCGCAGCTCCGCGAAGCGGCGGTCCAGGGCGTCGAGTTCGGTGGCCGCGGGGGTGATCCGGGTGCTCACGCGTTCGGTCGCCGGTTTCCCGAATTGCTGGAGTTCGATGACCGTATTCTCGGCCAGGCATAGTCGGACGTGTTCCTCGACCTGCTGGAGCAGTCGGCGCGGCGTGAAATCGGCGACCACCGGATCGTCGAAGGCGGCGGGCACGACCGGCCAGGTCGGATACGGCGGCTCGAATCCGCTCTCCCCGTACAGGTTTCCCAGATGCCGTTCGATAATGGCGGTCGCCACCGCGGCCGACGGCATGGCGGTGGAGAGTTCGACCACAGTGAATCGATCGGCGGCAGAGTTCACCGCGCGCGTGGTGATCAGCTCCCATGACTTGGGCAGGCAGGCGGCGACGATGAGGGTGCGGGTGGTCTCCTCGCGCATGCGCATGAGCCCGTCGGCGAGCCGGTTCACCAGCTCGTCCCCGTCGGTCTGCCCGGATTGCGCTATGACACTGTCGATTTGGTCGATGGCGAGTACGACGGGCCCGGTCAGCGCGAACAGTCGCGAGATATCGCCGAAGACCAGCTGCGGTAGTCGATTGCGCCGCCGGAAACCCCACGCCAGCTGATCCGCCGGATCGACGCCATCGTCGAAGGTGAGAAACGTGTGCCCGATATCGCGCAGTTCGCGTTTGCCTTGGAAGAGCACCAGGGCGCGCAGGGTGTCCTCGCACTGCACCGCCACCTGCGCGTCCAATTCCGTTACGCGCTCCAGGAATTCGTCGAGATCGGCGCGGCCGATCGCCATGGTGCCGCGCAACCGCATGCGCAGTTCGGTACCGCACCCGGTCAGTTCGGCGAGCGCGCCGAGCATACGGCCGAGCTGCCCGCCGTCGGACCCCAGCAGCTGCGACACCACCCCGTGCACCGCGCCCGACCAGAACGACTGCCCGTCAATCAGTTTGGGCATGAAGAAGGCCCCGCCCCGCTGCTGCACATGCTGTCGCAGCCAGCCGAGCATATGCGTCTTGCCGACCCCGCGTTCCCCGCTGACCACCAGTCCGGTCGGCGTACTGCGCGGCCGGTTCGCCGCCGCCAGCACCGCCCGCTCGATCTGCGCCACCGCGCGCGGATGCAGCCCGTCGACGTGATAGTTCAGTGGACTCCACACCTCATCGGGTCCGAGCACACTGCCGAATTGCACCGAGGCCAGCGCATACTGCTGTTCCTCGTTCACCGCGCGGCCTCGATGGTGAGCAGATGTCGCGCCGTCCCGCCGAGCACGATCGCGGCGTCCCGATCCCGTTCGGTCAGCGTCTGCTGATCCGCTTCGGCCCGCACGTGCACGTCATCGCGCCGAGCCAGCGATTCCAGCGCCCGGTCCACCTCACCCCGGGACAGCTCACCGAGCTGCTCACGCAGCACCGCGAGCCGCACGGCCGAACCGCCGCCGCGCGCCAGCTCCGCGTACGCCGCCTCCACCTGTCCCGCGATATCGGGCTGGAAGAGATCGGCGAGCGCCTGCCCGCTGTCGTCGAGATGCCGTCGCAGCCCGCCCAATACGGCATACAGCGCACCCCCGGCGGCCCCCGCCCGGCTCGGCCGCGCCGCGCCCAGCTCCGCCCGGCACCATACCGCGCCGCCATCGGTCAGCTCGTGCACGTAGGCCCGCCGCACCATGGTGCTGGCCACCAAACCGAGTTCATTGAGCCGCCTGCGGTTCTTGCCGTCGAGCTTGATCCCCGCGATGGCGAACAGCTCACCATTGGTCAGCTCTCGCGCCTCGGCCATCAGCACGAGCAGCACACACCGCTCACCCAACGTCAATCGGTCATCGGCCACGTCAGTCCCTCACCCTTCGATCCTCGGTAAATCCGCCCGAGCGCGACGACGGCAACATCGCCCACCCCCGGGCGATTTCACTGTAGCTATCGCCGAGTGAGCCACCCCCGATTCCCGAAATATTCCGTCCGGTCCTGTGCCACAAAGAGTTTGAGACATCGGGCGGTACACATCGGCGGTGTCGGCAACGGTGGAGAACTACTTGCCGGTAGGTGGAGCCTGCCGGAGTTCCGCTATCGCCAGCACGGCCAATGCGGCGAACATGATCGCGCCGATGGTGGTGACGGTGTGCAGGCCGGAGGTGAAGGCGGTGCGGGCGGAGTCGAGTAGGTCGTCGCGGACGGTCGGTGGGAGTTGATGTGCCGCGGCGAATGCGCCCGTGACGGATTCGTTGGCTTGGTCGGCGGCGGGGGAGGGGATGGTGGCGGGGAGGTGGAGGGTGGTGCGGTAGACGGCGGTGCCGATGCTGCCGAGCAGGGCGACGCCCGCGGCTACGCCGAATTGGCCGCCCGCTTCGGCGGTGGCGGCGGCCGCGCCCGCGATCTCGGGTGGGGCGGCGCGCAGGATGAGGTCGTAGCCGAGGGACATGCCGGGGCCGATACCGGCCATGGCTATGGCGAAGCCGATTATCAGTGGGGGAAGGCCGGTTTCGACGGTGGTGCAGGTGGTCAGGGTGTAGCCGAGGGCCCCGATGGCCAGCCCGGCGGCGGTGATGTAGGCGGGACGCAGGGTGCGGGCCAGGGCTGGGCCGAGGGCGATGGTGACGAGCATGGCCAGGGCGGGCGGGACCATCCAGAGGCCCGCGCGCAGGGTGGAATAGCCCAGGACGGTTTGCAGGTAGAGATTGATCATGAGGATGCTGCCGCCCTGGGCCGCGCCCGCCAGCAGGCTGAGGGTGAACGCGCCACGGAAGATGCGGTTGGTGAACAGACGCAATTCCAGTAGCGGCCGCCGAATTCTGCTCTGACGCAACAGGAATAGGGCGAACACGAGCACACCGCCGGTGAGGGCGATCCAGGCCCCGGGCTGCCCGGCATCGCGGGACAGTTCGGTGATGCCGTAGACGACGGGCAGAATTCCGGCCAATGACAGTGCGACACTGAGAATGTCGAGCCGAGAGGCGGCGGGATCACGGTATTCGGGCAGCAATATCGGCCCCGCGATGAGCAACAACAGCATGACCGGCACGGCGAGCAGGAATACCGAACCCCACCAGAAGTGCGCCAGCAGTACACCTCCCGCGATCGGCCCGATGATCGCACCACCCATGAAACAGCCGGTGAAGGCGGCGACGGCGGTCGCTCGCTGTTTCGGATCGCCGAACATGCTGCCGATCAACGCCAGACCCGAGGGTGCCAGGGTCGCGCCCGCGATACCGAGCAGCGCCCGGGCGGCGATCAGCATCGCCGGACTGTCCGAGTACGCCGCCAGTATCGAGCACGCGCCGAAAGCCCCCGCACCGCAGAGCAAGAGCCGTCGGCGGCCGACGCGATCGCCGAGAGTGCCCATGGTGAGCAGGAATCCGGCGATCATGAAGCCGTAGATGTCCAGGATCCAGAGTTGTTCGGTGCTGCTGGGCGTCAGGTCCGCCGCCAGGTTCGGCAGGGCCAGATTCAATACGCTGAAGTCGACCGAGATCAGCAGAATGGGCAGGGCCAGCACCGCGAGGCCGAGCCATTCGCGGCGGCCCGCGCGCGCCGTCGCGGGTCTATCGGTGATGTCCACGGGAATCCTTTCGAACGGTTCTGCCGAACCGACGAACGGGACCGCCCCGAATGGACCGGACCAGCGCTACCGCCGACAAACAGCACGGTTCAGGACATTTCGTCGAGCCGCCGCCCGAGATAGCGGCGCTCGGCCTCGGACACCACCAGCTCCAGCGCCGCCCGATAGCAGGTGGCCGCCTCCTCGAACCGACCGAGTCGGCGCAGCAGATCCGCCTTCGTCGCGGACAGCAGATGCGTGCCGTTGAGCGTCGCGTCCGCCTCCAGCTCGCCGAGCTGTGCGAGACCGACCTCCGGTCCCTCCGACATCGCCACCGCGACAACATGATTCAGCCGCACGACGGGGGAGGGCACCAGCTTCAGCAGATGCTCGTAGAGCCCGGCGATCTGCGCCCAATCCGTCGCCGCGGCGGTGGGCGCGTGCACATGGCAGGCCGCGATCGCCGCCTGCAACCGATACGGCCCGATCCGCCCGCGCGCCATGGCGGCATCGAGAATCGCTGTGCCCTCGGCGATTCGAGCACAATCCCAGCGCGCACGGTCCTGATATTCGAGCGTCACCAGTTCGCCGTCGGCAGCCACCCGCGTCGCCCGCCGGGCATCGTGCAGCAGCATCAACGCCAGCAGCCCCTGCGCCTCGGGCTCATCGGGCATCAACTCCACCAGCAGCCGTTGCAGCCGAATGGCCTCCGCACACAACCCTTCCCGGATCATCTCGGTCCCGGTGGTGGCGGAATAGCCCTCGTTGAAGATCAGATACAGCACCCCCAGCACCGCGACAGTCCGCTCGGGCAGCAGATGCGCGGGCGGCACCCGATACGGAATCCCGGCGTTCTTGATCTTCGCCTTGGCGCGCACCAGCCGTTTGGCCAGCGTCGCCTCCGGCACCAGGAAGGCCCGCGCGATCTGCGCGGTGCTCAACCCCGCCAGCGTCCGCAGGGTCAGCGCGATCTGCGATTCGAACGCCAGCGCCGGATGACAGCAGGTGAAGATGAGCCGCAGCCGATCATCGCGAATCTCCTGCGCCTCGCCGCCGACCTCGCCGTGCGCCGTCAATACGGCCAACTCCCGTAATTTCGCCGCCCCCAACGTATTCCGCCGCAGCCTGTCGACGGCGTGATTGCGGGCCGCCGTGGTGAGCCAGGCCCCCGGCTTATCCGGCACCCCGTCGCGCGGCCACACCCGCAGGGCCGCCGCGAACGCCTCCTGCGCCGCCTCCTCGGCCAGATCCCACTCCCCGGTCACCCGGATCAAGGTGGCGACCACATGCCCCCATTCGTCCCGAAAGGCGGCGACGATGGCGTCATCGACCACCCCGGCGCGATCGGCCACACTGCCGTTTCCGGTGTCGCGTACCCCCGCAACGCCTTTCACCTTCGCGCCGTCGCTGGAATCGCCGGGCCCGTTCATCGCACCCGCCCCGCGGCTCATTGCGTCAGCAGCGGCCGAATCTCGATCGCGCCGAGTGCCGCCGCAGGATGTTTCGACACCACCTCGATCGCCTCGTCCAGATCGGCGCAGTCGATGAGCGCGGCCCCGCCGATCTGATCCTTGGTCTCGGCGAACGGCCCGTCCGAGAGCAGCACCTGCTCCCCGCGCACCCGAATCGTGGTGGCATCGCTGGTCGGGCACAGTCCGGTGAGATCGCGCAGGACCCCGCGCGCGGTCATCTCCCGAACCCAGGCCGCGCAGCCCGGCACCTCGCTCACCTCGGTTTCGTCGGTGGCGATCATCAGCAGATATTTCATCGCTCCTCCTGCGGCGTCGACTCGGGCCATACCGATACGACGAACGGCCCGCGCGGACAAGGACAGCGTGTCAGTGCGTCACCACGAAATCATCCAGGAACGCGCCGAGTCGTTCGGCCTTGGCGGCCAGATTGCGCTGGGAATCGAGGTAGTCGCCGATGCCCTGCTCCTGCGCGGCCTTCAGATATTCGGGCAGCGGCTGCTGGATCTCCTCCCGCACCACCTGATCGAGCAGCTGAGCCGCCTTGTCGCGCAGCGGATTCCCGGCCCCGGCCTGATTGTCGAGCTCGAGCCGCCCGCCCTCGGTGCCGTAGTCGTAGAGTTCGAATTCCTGTTCCTGACCCGGATCGATCTGAATTCGCCCGTCCACCCAGTGCGAGTACGACGCGAATTTGGCATCGGCGGTGCGCACCATGGCCACATGGCCGGGGGCATTGCGATCGAACATGATCGCCGCCTCCTCGATGGTCGACTCATCGGTGGTGTGCGCGACCCACGGCCGCCCCGCCGCCCCCGGATTGCGGCACAGCGCCGCCAGATCGGCCCGGTCCCGCAGATGTTCGTAGCGCCCGTCCGCGCGCCAGTCGTTGCCGCCGGTGCCGATGGTCAGCAGCAGCGGCGCGATATCCACGCTGGAGGTCAGCTGCGTGCGGTTGCTCGTCCCGTCCTTCGGACTGAAGTACCCGCGCGGATCGTGCACGTACAGCGGCACCCGAATCGCCTCGTCGTACGCGCCGCCGCCCTTCCCGTGCAGACCGTGCGAGCCCGCGTAATCACCGTGATCGGAGGTGAACACGATCACCGTATTGGCCGCGACATCCGGTCGTGCGGCGAGCGTGTCGAGCACCCGCCCGATCTGGATATCGACCTGCTGCTGCAACCACAGGTACAGATTGCGCATATCGATCCACGCCTGCCGCGCCTGCGGCGTCCCGTATTCGGCGAGCCCGAAGGCGATGGCCGACACCTGCATGAGCGCGGTCTGCAACCGCGGTTTGCGACTCAGCTGTTCGGGCGATTCGAAGTTCGGCGGCAGCTCCGAAACCCACTGCGGGATATCCAGATTGGCCTGATCGCGGCGCGTCCAGCGCGGCCAGTACTGGATATCGTGCGGATTCACCAGCGATACCGTGGTGCACCACGGCGCGGTCCCGGCATCGTGTTCGAACCAGTCCGCGAACTGGTCGACGATCTTGGGATCCATCGAAAGGCCCTGTCCGGGAGCCCCGTTCGGGGAGGGATAGGTGCCGCCGCCGAACCCGTACGCGTCCAGCGCCCCGGGCGTCCGATCCGGATAGTGCCCGAGATGCCATTTCCCCCACCAGGTGCTCTCGTAGCCGTGATCGCGCAGCATCGACCCCCAGGTCGGAAACTTCGGTGACAGCGTGGATTCCGAGACCACCATGCAACCGGTCTGATGGCTGTACAACCCGGTCGCGAGCACCCCGCGCGAGGCGGTGCAATCGTTGGCGGCGGTGTAGTGATTGTCGAAAGACACTCCGCCGGAACGGATTCGCGCCAGATTTGGCAATAGCCCGTCCAACACACCCTGATCCGGGAACCACATCGGTGCGCGCATCTCGTCCACCAGCACGACGAGGATATTGGGCCGGTCCGGGTTCACATCGGCGCGCGCCCGGCCCGCCGGTGCGGCGACGGTGGCCGCCGCCGCGGTGGTGGCCGCCCCGGCCAGGAATCCTCTTCTGCTGACGGAACCGAACACTGTGCCTCCCAAAGCCGCCGTGCCGGGCCGAGGGCGTACCTCGCCGCGTTGTCACGGCCCGATGCACAGCAGCCTAGGTTCGGCAACGGCTGAAACCATCACCCCGGTGAGGGATTCGCCGTCCCTCGCCCGGGGGATCGGCGTCTCAGCTGGGCTGGCGCAGCGGCAGTCCGGCGGCCTGATAGATCGCGTCGATGACGGCCATGTTCTCGACCGAATCCCGCGGCGGCGTCAGTACCGGCGCACCGCGCAGCACGGCATCGGCGAACGCGTCGAGCTGGAAGTCGTAGGTCGGGCGGCGCGTGAACCGTTCGACGCGCTTACCTCGATCGGTGCGCACGGTCAGCCGGTGTCCGAGCTGCGGCCCGATCGGATTGAGCATCCGAAGCTCACCCCGCTCACCGATGACCCGCGCGCTGACCCGCAGCACATCCGAGGACCACATCGAACAGCGAATCCGCCCGGTATGCCCGCTCGGATACCGCAGCTCGGCGGTCATGGCGCGGTCGACCCGCGGATCACGCACCTTCGCCTGCGCCGAGGTGACCTCGGGCTGTTCACCACCGAGTACGCGCGCCATATGCACGGCGTAGCAGCCGGCGTCCATGAGCGCGCCACCGGCGAGATCGTAGTCGTACCGGATATCGGAGAACTTGGGCAGCGGGAAGCAGAAGGCGGTCTCGATCCGCACCAGTTCGCCCAATTCGCCGGAGGCGGCGATCTTTTCGGCCGCCAGCGTGAACGGGTGATAGCGGTAGTGGAACGCCTCCATCACCACCCGATCCGAATCCTGTGCCAGCGCCTGGATTTCGCGGGCTTCGGCGGTGTTGGCCGTGAACGGCTTCTCGCACAGCACATGTTTGCCCGCCGCCAGCGCGGCCCGCGTCCACCGCCCGTGCAAACCATTGGGCAGCGGAATGTAGACCGCGTTGATATCCGGTGCGGTGACCAGCTTTTCGTAATCGTCGTAGGCCGCTTCGATACCGTGCTTCTTCGCGAACGCCGCCGCCCGCATACCATCGCGCGCGGCCACCGCCGCGACCGTCACCTCGGAATTGCGCTTGGCCGGGGCGATCAGGGCCGAGGGCGCGATGCTCGCCGCACCGAGCACGCCGATTCGCAGCGGTGCGACCGCGGGTTCATTCATCAGGCCACCGTAATCGTTTATCCGGCAGCGGGCATCGTCATCGCCCGGCGATGAGCACCGCCGCCAGCGCCAATGCGCCCGGCAGCGCCTGCGCGACGAGAATTCGCCGATTCGCGGTGGCCGCGCCGTACAGGCCCGCGATTACCACGCAGCTGGTGAAGAACACCAGCACACCGTGTCCGTCCTGCCTGCCCAGGATCAGGCCCCACACCAGTCCGGCCGCCAGAAACCCGTTGTACAGGCCCTGATTCGCCGCCAGCGGTTTGGTGGCGGCCGCCATCTCCGAATCGAATCCCGACAGCTGCCGTCCGGGGCCCTTATCCCACAGGAACATCTCCAGCACCAGGATGTAGCCGTGTAGTACGGCCACCAGGGCGACCAAAATAGCGGCGACGATCCACATACGCGCTCCTCCGATTCAGGTGGTGACGACGAGTTTGCCTGTGGCGGTACCGGATTCCATCACCGTATGCGCCTGCCGGATCTCATCGAGGGTGAAGGTACCGCTGATGGGAACCGCGGTGATGCCGTGCGCCACCGCGTCGAGGAACGATTGCAGCACCTCCGGCGGCAGATCACCGGCTTCGCCGCCGTAGGCCGCCAGCCGGACCCCGCGCGGCAGATAGCCGATGGGATAGAAGTTCTCGACTATCCATTGATTGGAGAGCATGCCGGTGAAACAGACGACACCGTGGAAAGCGGTGGCGCGCAGGGTGTCCGGCAGCGTCGGCGTCCCGATCAATTCCAGCGCGGTGTGCACTCCGCCGTCGACGAGCTCGCGCACGCGTGGGGCGATATCACCGTCGTCCAGGATCACGTGGTCGACGCCGATCCGATGCAGCGCCTCGGCCTTGTCCGGATTGCGGGTGGTGGCCAGCACGGTCATACCGCGCTGTTTGGCCAGCACCGCGGTGCACATGCCGATCGAGGAGGTGCCGCCGCGAATCAGAATGGATTGGCCGCGCTTGGCATCCAATCCGACGGTGAGCGAACCGTACGAGGTCTGCAACATCTCCGGCACCGCGCCCAGCACATCCCAGGGCAGATCGCTGTGGAACGGGATCACCTGTCCGGCGGGTACGCAGGTGTATTCGGCATAGCCGCCGTCGAAGGTGCGGCCCATACCGCCCATCAGCGTCACGACCTGCTGTCCGGGTTCGAATTCGCCGCCGGGACATTCCGCCACGACGCCCGTGGCCTTGATACCGAGCACCCGCGGGAAGATCACGCCGTCGGCCAGTCCGAGCCGCGTGTGCAGTTCGGAGCGATTGAGCCCGAACGCCTTGACCCGGATCAGCACCTGCCCGGGTTCGGGAACGGGGACGGGCAGGTCCCGGATATGCAGCGCATCGGGTGGTCCGGGTGCGTCGAGCACCACCGCGCGCATGGTCTCGGCCATTCGACGCCTTTCGATCACGAGCGACTGCGAATCGGGTCCGGGCCTCCACATGCTATCGGTGCGGCACCGCTATGGAGGGGATCACACAACCTCGGTTTCAGTGAGTTCGGCTATCAATACGCTTTCTTAGCTACCTATCAGTAACTCATTCCTGGACACTTGACTAGTGGGCTTGTTATCTGGCCCGAATCCGAATCTCCGTCAGTGTTCGAGCAAGGAAAGCGTACGAAGTGATGAAGTTCAGCAAATTTGCCGCGACATCGGTCATGGTTATCGCGGCCCTCGGCATCAGCGCCGGAGCCGTTCACGCCGATCCCGCTCCCGCCCCGGTCGTCCCCGGCGCCTCGGACATTGTCGAGGGCCTCAACTCCGCGGTCGACGGCCTGGTGCCTTCCATTCACTGGAACGCCGCGATCGAGGGTGATTCGGTCGTGCTGACCACCGACGCGGGTGCGATGACCACCGAGAATGATCAGTTCCAGCTGCTCGACAACCATGGCGGCCTGGTCGCGGCCTTCCCGCTCGGTTTCATCAAGGATGGCCTGCAGTACCCGCTGAAGGCCGCCATCAACGGCCTGCGCGCGACCCTGACCCCGGATATGGATCCCGCCGCCGCGCGCCCGGTCGATCTGCCGATTCACCAGGCGACCCAGCAGAAGGCGTTCGATGACGCCGTGGGTGCCGCGGGCGCGCAGTTCGGCATCATCACCGCTATCGGAACGCTGATCGGCACCCTGGTCGGCGGTATCGGCGGCTGTGCGATCGGCGCGTTCCTCGGCACCCCGATTCTGCTGCCGGGCTGGCTGGGCGGTTGCGTCGCCGGCGCGCTCATCGGCATTCCGCTGGGTGCGGCCGCGGGCCTGATCCTGACCGGTGTTCCGGCCGCGATCGTCATCGCCATCGGCTTCTTCCAGCGCATCAACGATCCCGCGAACCAGTAGTACAGCCCGCTCCGCGGCACTCGGCCGGTACGCATCCTCGGATGTGTACCGGCCTTTGTTATGCACTGAGAGTTTGCTTATTACGGCCTGAAAAGACCGTTTGAACATGAACCGTAACCGAAACGTGCTTGACGACCCATTATCGCCATGATTCGGCAACACCTCGGCAACATAGAAAAACCATTCTATTCACCAGGTGCTCGACGAGGACCTGCTCCCCAAGACAGGGGTCCCGCCCGACGAAAGCGACGAGAAGTCATGCGTTTCAAGAAGTTCGCCGCCACCTCCGCTCTGGCCATCGCGGCCCTCGGCATCACCACCGGCACCAGCTACGCCGCACCCGCCGACGCCGCCCCGGAAGCCTCGGCTATCCACTACGACGCCAAGATCGAAGGCGCGTCGGTGGTCCTGAAGACCGATATCGGTTCGCTGACCACCCAGGGTGATCAGTTCCAGGTGCGCGACACCCAGGGCGGCCTGGTCACCGCCTTCCCGCTGAACTTCATCAAGGACGGCCTGGCCTTCCCGATCGCGGCCCAGATCGACGGCAACACCGCGACGTTGACCCCGAATATGGATCCGGCCGCGGCCCAACCGGCCGATCTGCCGCTGCAGAATGTCGCCAGCCAGGCGGATCAGGACTCGGCCTGGTCGGCCGCCTCCTCGCAGTTCGCGGTCATCACCGCCATCGGCACCATGGTCGGCACCCTCATCGGCGGCGTCGGCGGCTGCGCCATCGGCGCGTTCCTCGGCACCCCGGTGCTGCTGCCCGGCTGGATCGGCGGCTGCTTCGCCGGTGCGCTGGTCGGTATCCCGCTGGGTGCGGCCGCGGGCCTGATCCTGACCGGTGTTCCGGCCGCGATCGGCGTCGGCATCGGCTTCTTCAACCGCATCTCGGCCCCGTAAGCACGGCATCAGCGAAACAACTTCACGCACAACAGACTTCGGGCCGGATCGCATCAAGCGATCCGGCCCGAAGCCGCTGCGGATGTCCGGTTATCAGGACTTGGCGCACACACCATTCAGCAGAATGGTGGCGGTGCCGACGGAGGCGGCATCACCGTTCTTGAGCGCATCGGCGTACTCGGTGATGGCGGTGCGCTCCTGGCCGTCGGCCGGGATGGCCAGCAGCTGATCGGCGACACGGACCTCCAGGTCGTGATCCGGTCCGAGGGCCGTCACGCTACCCAGCACATCGGCCACCTGCGCGCAGGCGGGGGACTGGGCGGAGGCGGTGCCGGCGGGCAGCACCAGCAGGGCGCCGACGGCCGACACGGCCAGCAGGGTGGAGGGCAGAATCTTGCGCATACAGTTCACTCCCGGAAACTTCGGTGGCGGGTTTGCCAACTCGAGTTTGCCTGATGTTCAGGAGGAAAAGATCACAGCCCCGCGAAAATCTTTGCGAGGCTGTGTATTAGCGCAGGTGAGACGCTAGCGAGGCTTGCGTTGCAGCAGCGAATCGCGAATCAGGACGACAGCCAGCAACACCGCGAAGGCGATCAGGAAGATGTATCCGGTGTGGCCGCTGCCCGAGGACGCGCCCTGCGGGCCCTCGAAGAGCATGCCGAGCAGGATGACGACGACGACCCAGCCCGCGGTGCGGAAGGTACGACGCGATTCGCCGCTCCATCCCCATGCGGCGGACGGAACCTCGGCGGTGTCGACCTTGGTGACGACATCGGCGCTGTGGACGGATTCCAGTTCCGTTGCGGCCACTTTCGCTCCTTATAGGCTCGAATCGAATGCTGGCTCATATCGTGACATACGACCCAGTGTCGTAGCCAGCAGGGTGGCGGTGGATACGGCATGTCACCGGATGGGGCAGGCGACAGGCGATTACGCGGCAGGAGAGAATAAGCGGGTGTCCGACGTTGTGAAGGTTCTGCTGCTGGGCAGCACGGGTTCGATCGGTACCCAGGCGCTGGAGGTGATCGCCGCCAATCCCGACCGGTTCGAAGTGGTCGGATTGGCCGCGCGCGGTGGCAATACCGAATTGCTGGCGCAGCAGATCGCCGCCACCGGTACCACCAACGTGGCGGTGGCCGATGCGGCGGCGGCGGCGAAACTCGGTGTGGCACTGGCCGGTCCGGATGCCGCGACCGAATTGGTGCGGCGCACCGACGCCGATGTGGTGCTGAACGCACTGGTCGGTTCGCTCGGTTTGGAGCCCACCCTGGAGACCCTGCATTCGGGTCGGCGGCTCGCACTGGCCAATAAGGAATCACTGGTCGCGGGCGGTTCACTGGTGACCCGCGCGGCCAAGCCCGGCCAGATCGTCCCCGTCGATTCCGAACATTCGGCGCTGGCGCAGTGCCTGCGCGGCGGCCGCGCCGACGAGGTCGACAAGCTGGTGCTGACCGCCTCGGGCGGCCCGTTCCGCGGCTGGACCGCCGAGATGCTGGAATCGGTGAATCCGGCCGAGGCCAAAACCCATCCGACCTGGTCCATGGGTCCGATGAACACCCTGAATTCGGCCTCGCTGGTCAACAAGGGCCTGGAGCTGATCGAAACCCATCTGCTGTTCGGCGTGCCCTACGACCGCATCGAGGTCACCGTGCACCCGCAGTCGATCGTGCACTCCATGGTCACCTTCTGCGACGGTTCCACCCTGGCCCAGGCCAGCCCGCCGGATATGAAACTGCCCATCGCGCTGGCCCTGGGCTGGCCGGACCGGGTGCCCGGCGCGGCCGCGGCCTGCGATTGGACCACCGCCTCGACCTGGACTTTCGAACCGGTCGACAATGAGGTCTTCCCCGCCATCGACCTGGCCCGGCAGGCCGGAACCGCGGGCGGTTGCGTGACCGCGGTCTACAACGCCGCCAATGAAATCGCCGTGCAGGCCTTCCTCGACGGGCTCATTAGATTCCCCGAGATCGTGCGCACGGTCGCGCGGGTCGTGGAGTCCGCCGACCGCTGGACCGCCGAACCCAGTACCTTGGACGAGGTGCTCGCGGCCGATGCGTGGGCGCGAGAAACCGCGCGCACGATCGTGCGCGGCTGACTGCAGGAGGGTTCGGTACCGCATGGTCTACGCGATCGGCTTCGCACTGTTCGCACTCGGTATCACCGTGTCGGTCGCGCTGCACGAATGCGGCCACATGTGGGCCGCGCAGGCGACCGGTATGAAGGTGCGCCGCTACTTCGTCGGCTTCGGCCCGAAGATCTGGTCCACCACCCGGGGTGAGACCGAATACGGCCTGAAGGCGTTGCCGCTGGGCGGTTTCTGCGATATCGCCGGTATGACCGCCCTCGATGAGCTCGAGCCCGAGGATCTGGATCGGGCCATGTACCGGCAGAAGACCTGGAAGCGCCTGGTCGTCATGTCCGGCGGCATCGCGATGAACTTCCTGCTCGGCTTCCTGCTCATCATGCTGCTCGCGGTGGTGTGGGGACTGCCGCGGTTCGACCAGCCGCCCGCCACCCAGCTGGGCGCGATGAACTGCGTGCAGAGCCAGGGCCCGGATCAGAAGTATCTGCCCTGCACCGGTGAGGGCCCGGCGCAGCGCGCGGGCCTGCAACGCGGTGACATCGTGACCGCGGTCAATGGCACCAAGATCAAGACCTGGGAGGACTTCAGCGCCCAGACCCAGAAGCAGACGGGGCCTTTCACCTACACCGTCGAACGCGACGGCAAGACCATCAGCGTTCCGGTCACCCCCGAGCAGGCGGTGATCTACCCGGTGAAGGATGGTGCGCCCAAGACCGTCGGCAAGGTCGGCGTCGGCCATGACATCTACCTCCCGGTGAAGTACGACTTCCTCGCCGCCATTCCGGCCTCGGCCGCGTTCACCGGTGAAATCGGGCTGCGCACAGTGCAATCGCTGGCGCAGATGCCCGCCAAGGTGGTCGATCTGTGGCATGCGGTCACCGGCGGCGAGCGCGATCCGGAGACCCCGGTGTCGGTCTACGGCGCGAGCAAGATCGGTGGCGAGACCGCCGAACACGGTCTGTGGTCGCTGTTCGTGCTCACCCTGGCGAGCCTGAACTTCTTCCTCGGCGCGTTCAACCTGCTGCCGCTGCTGCCCCTGGACGGCGGTCATATGGCGGTCGTCATCTACGAGAAGATCCGCAATGTGCTGCGCGGCCGTAAGGGCCTGCCCGACGGGCCGCCGGTGGATTACCTCAAACTGCTACCCGCCACCTACGTGGTGGTGGTGATCGGCGGCGCGTACATGGTGCTGACCCTGGTCGCCGATATCGTCAACCCGGTCAAGCTCTTCCCCTGACGGTCCGTGCCAATCGCGTAGCGGCCGAACGGCATTGTCGGCCGTTATCGGTAAGGTTGCCGTGGGGCAGCCGTTGAGCTCGGGGTGGGGATAGCGTTCACCGAAGTACCTGGCGCAGTGGATGTCTCGACATTGTCTGCGTGAGAGAACGGTGTTTGCGTCGTGGAGTTGACGCGTGGAGCGAACGCGCCGGTGAATTCGGCCGCGGTATCGCTGGTGCTGCGGTGGGGTTCGGGCCGCGAGGTGGATCCGCAGGCTCTGCTGCTGGATGAGAGCGGAAAGATCCGGGGCAACGACGATTTCGTCTTCTTCAACGCGCCCCGGCATCCCTCGGGAGCGGTGGTACTGGAGGAATCCGCTTCGGGCACCGCCACCATGCGCCTGACCCTCACCGCCATCGAACCGGCGGTGCACAAGGTCGTCATCGCGGGATCCGTTGAGCAGGGCTCATTCCGGGATATCGACGCCCTGACCCTCACCGTCCGCGATACCACCGGCGTCCTGCTCAGCTACCCCCTGCACGGCTCCGACGCGGTCACCGCCATGGTGCTCGGCGAGTTCTACCGCCGCAACGGCGACTGGAAATTCCGCGCCGTCGGCCAAGGCTGGAGCAGCGGATTGCGCGGCCTCGCAGAGGAATTCGGCGTCGAAGTCGACGACGAGGAGACGGCCCCGCCGGTCCAGGCGAGTGCCCCGCCGCTGGTGGCCCCGCCATCTGCCCCGGTCTCCGGGTACACGCCCGCGCCCGCCGCCGCTTCCTTCGCCCCGCCTGCCGCCCCGCCGGTGCCGATTCCCGCGCCCGATATGCCCGCCGGGTGGTATTCCGTCCCAGGCGATTCGGCGCGCCTGCGGTGGTGGAGCGGTTCGGTGTGGACCGAGGACTATCGCCCAGCCTTCCCGGTCGACGATCCGGCCACCTGCCCCCGCTGCGGTCGGCCCCGGCATGTGCCGCGCTTCGGTGCGGGCGGCCCGGCCGCGTGCCGCTGGTGCGAGGCCGAGGTGAGCGGTCTGCTCGAGTCGTGGCGCGGCCAGGTGTGGCAGGTGCTCGCGACCGGCGGTCCGAGCGGCCCGGCCTGGGAGGAGGCGTGGGGGATGCTCCGCTTCCACCTGATCAGCGAGAACACCGGGCGGGAAGCCTTGCGCCCCTTGGCCATCGCCCATCTCGAACGCGTGGTGGCCTTCGCCTTCGCGGACGGTGAGATCGATCAGAGCGAACTCGAGGATTTCGAGCGCACCATCACCACATTGCAGAAATACACCGATCTCGGCATGGCCGCGCAGCATATCGAGGGACTGCGGCAGCGCATGCTGCGCGGGCGCGCGCTGACCCAGGTGAAGGTGGGTGATCTGCCGCGCGTCGAGCGCCCGGATCTGCATCTGGAGGCCGATGAGCTGCTCTACCTCGATGTGAACGCGACGCAGATCCGCTATCTCGCCAGCGGTCCCAAGCAGGCGTCGGGCCGTCTGATCGGCAGCAGTAAGAAGTTCCGTTTCGTCGGTGACGGCGCGGGCGTGGAATTGTCCTGGGCCAAGATGGTCGCCGTTCGCCACGAGTACGACACCGTCGTCATCCAGGCCACCACCGCGCGCGGCGGCGGCACCTACCGGGTGCCCGATGCCGAGTATGTGGCCGCGGTCCTGGAGGGCGCGCTGCGGGTGGCCAAGCGCCTGGTGCTGGCTCCGGGCCAGCGTGATTCGCGTGCGGTCCCGCAGGATGTCAAGGCCCGGGTCTGGCAGCGCGACGGCGGCAGATGCCAGCAGTGCGGTGACAATCAGTACCTGGAGTTCGACCACATCATCCCGTGGAGTCAGGGCGGGGCGACAAGCGTGGAGAACCTGCAGATCCTGTGCCGCAAATGCAATCAGCAGAAGGGTGCGCGCATCTAGCCGGGTTCAGGCCGTCAGCTCACCGAGCAGCTGACGGCACAGCCGGTCCGCGCGCCGGGTGGTCTCGGGCTGCCGGAATTCGGGTGTGAGTGAAAGCACCTGTGCGCAGGCGGTGTCGATATCGATGAGATGCCCCACCGACACGAATACCGGTTTGACGTTGCTGCGAGTGCGCAGCGCCCGCCCCACCACCTCGCCGTCGATGCGGATATCGGTCCACGACCCGCGTTCGGCCCCGGGCGTCCCGTACTCGCCCCAGGCGTTCTTGGCCACCCCGAGCGTCGGTATCCCGGCGAGCAGCCCGATATGGCAGGCGAACCCGAACCGTCGCGGATGCGCCAGCCCCTGACTGTCGCAGATAATGAGATCCGGTGTGACGCCGAGGTTTTCGAACGCCTCCAGCGTGGTGGGCAATTCGCGGAAGGCCAGCAGGCCCGGAACATACGGAAAATCGGTGGTTCCCCGCGCGGTCGCGGTCGCCACGGTCTCCAACGTTTCCGCGTCCAGCACGACTATGGCCGCGACCACATTGCCGTCATCGTCGTAGGCTGAATCCAGTCCCGCGATCGTGCGAAAGTCCGGCGCTGCGGGGTTGCTCGCGATGATCCGGTCGCGCAGTCGATCTTGCAGCGCCATCGCGTCTTCGGCTGAACGCGGCCAGGGATCGATGTTCGCTACCTTCACTTTTCGAAACGTATACCTTCTCGCCCTCTGCAACGAATACAACCTGTAGGCCCCGGCCCGAATCCGAGCCGCTGCCCGGGCGCAGGTACCCTTGTCGCCGCCGTCACAGGGCGACCGGTATCCGTGCCTCGGTAAGCTCGGGACCGGAACGGGTGAGCACAAGACGAAAGTAGGCAACTGATCGTGAGCAGTGCCATCGCATTGGGGATGCCCGCCGCACCCGCGGCAGTCCTCGCGCCCCGGCGCAAGACCCGTCAGTTGATGGTGGGCAAGGTCGGCGTCGGTAGCGAATTCCCGATTTCCGTGCAGTCCATGACCACCACCAAAACCCACGACGTGAACGCCACCCTGCAGCAGATCGCGGAACTCACCGCGTCCGGCTGTGACATCGTGCGCGTCGCGTGCCCGCGTCAGGAGGATGCGGACGCGCTCGCGATCATTGCCAAGAAGTCGAAGCTTCCCGTCATCGCCGATATCCACTTCCAGCCCAAGTACATCTTCGCCGCCATCGACGCGGGATGTGCTGCGGTGCGGGTGAATCCGGGCAATATCAAGGAGTTCGACGGCCGCGTCGGCGAGGTCGCCAAGGCCGCCGCCGCCGCGGGCATCCCGATTCGCATCGGCGTCAACGCCGGTTCGCTGGATAAGCGCATGCTGGAGAAGTACGGCAAGGCCACCCCCGAGGCCCTCGTGGAGTCGGCGCTGTGGGAGGCCAGCCTGTTCGAGGATCACGGCTTCGGCAATATCAAGATCTCGGTCAAGCACAATGACCCGGTCGTGATGGTGGAGGCGTACCGCCAGCTGGCCGCGCAGTCCGATTACCCGCTGCACCTGGGTGTCACCGAGGCCGGTCCGGCCTTCCAGGGCACCATCAAGTCCGCGGTGGCGTTCGGCGCGCTGCTATCGGAAGGCATCGGCGACACCATTCGCGTCTCGCTGTCCGCCCCGCCGGCCGAGGAGATCAAGGTCGGCGATCAGATTCTGCAATCGCTGAACCTGCGCCCGCGCAAGTTGGAGATCGTCTCCTGCCCGTCCTGCGGTCGTGCCCAGGTCGATGTCTACACCCTGGCCAACGCCGTCAGCGCGGGCCTCGAGGGTATGGAAGTGCCGCTGCGCGTGGCCGTTATGGGCTGTGTCGTGAACGGTCCGGGTGAGGCCCGCGAGGCCGATCTGGGTGTGGCCTCCGGTAATGGTCGCGGTCAGATCTTCGTCAAGGGCGAGGTCATCAAGACCGTGCCCGAACACCTCATCGTCGAGACCCTGATCGAGGAGGCCATGCGCATCGCCGAGGAGATGGGTGAGGCCGCCGGAACCGGTTCTCCCGTCGTCAGCGCCGGATAAACCCCAGGTCGACGCGCGGCCAACGGCGATAGTGCGGCACGTTTTGAGAAGTTCTGGCAGGCTGTGAACGTGCGGAGTGTGCTGGAGCCGACTCGCCGGAGCAAGAACTCCGGAGCCCAACAGCTCGCGAACCGCGATCTGACACAGGTTTTACGCGTCCTCGACGCCGATCCGGTGGCGAGTTGCATGGTGGCGGCCCGGCTCCAGGAGTACGGGCTCGACTCCCGCGGCGCGTACGGCGAACTGTGGAGTCGCGGCGGGCCGGGTACCTCGCTGTGCTTCTCGGGTGCGAATCTGGTGCCGCTGCGCGGCGGCCGGGCCGATCTACGGGCCTTCGCCGAGCGGGCGGTGCGCGGTCCGCGCGCGTGCTCGTCGGTGGTGGGCCGCCGCGAATTGGCGCTGCCGCTGTGGGAGCAGCTCAGTGAGCACTGGGGTCCGGCGCGGGAATTGCGCGCCGATCAACCGCTGCTGGCTCTGGACAAGACCGCGACCGTCGCGCCCGATCTCCGGGTGCGACGGGTGCGTCCGGAGGAGCTGGACCGCTATCTGGTCGCCGCGGTGGCCATGTTCACCGAGGAGATCGGCGTCGATCCGCGCGCCGGGGACGGTGGCCGCAGCTATCGCCGCCGGGTGGCGGGCCTGATCGAATCCGGCCGGGCCTGGGCGCGTTTCGAGGACGGTGAGGTCGTCTTCAAGGCCGAGGTGGGCGCGTTGTCCCGGCGCACCGGTCAGATCCAGGGTGTCTGGGTGCATCCCGAACATCGCGGAATCGGCGTCGGCACCTCGGGTACGGCCGCGGTCGCGAATGTCGTTGTGGCGTCCGGTCGTACCGCGAGTCTGTACGTGAACTGCTACAACGAGGTCGCTCGCCGCGCCTACGCGAAGGTCGGCTTCCGGCAGATCGCGACATTCGCGACAGTGCTGCTCGACTGAACCGACCCTGTGATCTTGTGATGTTTCAGTGAAAACTGTTCGGCCCCAGTGTGTCGAGCGTGTTTGCCAATAGTTGGCTCTACTATCTGTGCCGATGTCCACACGGGTCTTCACCATGCTGATCGCCGCCGCGATCTCGGTTGCCGCGGTGGGTTGCTCGTCGGGTCCGCAGGGACCGGTGCAAACCGCCGACGCCTTCCTGCAAGCCTTCGCCGAGCATGAGGTCGCCACGGCCGCCGACCTCACCAGTCAGCCCGAAAAGGCCGCTCCCGCACTGAATTCGGCGTGGGATCAGCTACAGGCCGAACAGCTCGTCGCGCATACCGGCGATACCCGCGTCACCGGTGACACCGCCACCGTCGACTACAGCTACGAGTGGCGGCTGCCCAAGGATCGGGTCTGGTCCTACAGCGGCCAATTGCAGATGGGCCGCAGTGAGGGCAAGTGGTCGGTGCGCTGGACCTCGGCGAATATCCATCCGCAGCTGGGCAATACGCAAACTTTGCAATTGCGCTCCATCCCCGCGCCCCGGGCCAGGGTGAACGAGCGCTCCGGCAGTGATGTGCTGGTGCCGGGCGCTGTCTATCGCGTGGTGTTCAATCGCGGCGCGTCCTCGAACCCGGTCGCGGTGAGCGCCGCGCTGGCGAATGCCCTGCGGCAGTTCGACGAACGCCTCACCCCGGAGGGCATTCTCGCCGCCGCCCGCAAGGCCGACGGCGGCTACACCGTCGAGGTGCTCTCGGAATGGGAGTACCAGCAGGTGAGCAATGATCTGGTCGGTCTGTCCGGTGTCAGCTTCGGCCGGCAGTGGGATCTGGTGCCCACCGATCGCACCTTCGCCCCCGATCTGCTCACCCAGATCCGCAAGACCGTCATCGACGAGGTGGACGGTAAGGCGGGCTGGAATGTGGTGACCGTCAACGCCAATGGCGGTGACACCGATGTGCTCAAGGAGGTGGAGCCGCAGACCTCGCCGTCGTTCTCGCTGAGCGTGGATCGCAATATCCAGAATGCCGCGCAGCGGGCGGTGGACCTGCGCGAGGACCAGGCCATGATGGTGGTGCTGCAACCCTCCACGGGCGCGATTCTGGCCATCGCGCAGAACGAGGCCGCCGATGCCGACGGTCCGGTCGCCGCCTCGGGTCTGTATCCGCCGGGCTCGACCTTCAAGACGGTCACCGCGGCCGCCGCCATGACCGCGGGCAATGCCACCCCGGACACGGTGGTGCCGTGCCCGAGTCAGATTGTGGTGGGGGACCGCACGATTCCCAACTACAACCTCTTCAGCGTCGGCGATGTGCCGATGGCCACCGCCTATGAGCGCTCCTGCAATACCGCGTTCGCGCGGATCGCCTCGGAGTTGGGCGGGGAGGATCTGCGCACGGCCGCGGCCGCGCTGGGCATCGGCCCGGACTACACCGTGGTGGGTCTGCCCACGGTGTCGGGTTCGGTGCCGCAGGACGATGATCTGGTGCAGCGCGCCGAGGACGGTATCGGTCAGGGCAAGGTGCTGGTGAGCCCGTTCGGCCTGGCCATGGTGGCGGCCACGGTCGCGAACGGTGCGGCGCCGGTGCCGTATCTGATCTCGAATCATCCGACCGAGATCAAGGGCGATCGCCCGGCACTGACGCCCGAGGTGATCAATGGACTGCGGCTGATGATGCGCAAGGTGGTGCTCGGTGGCACCGCCGAGCGCATCGCCGATCAGGGCGAGGTCTACGGCAAAACCGGTGAGGCCGAGGTGGAGGGTGGTTCACACGCCTGGTTCATCGGTTATCGCGGTGATATGGCGTTCGCGACGCTGGTGGTGCGCGGTGGCAGTTCCGACAATGCGGTGGCGGTGACCAGGGATATGCTCACCGCTCTGCCTGCGGGGTATTGAGCCCTCCCGCGGGGTGTCGAGCGGCCGGGGTGGCGGACTCAGCGATCGGCCGGCGTGCGCGTGATGTGCACGCAGGCGGATGGCTGAATCTCCCCCAGGGCGGTATCGGTGACATAGCGCTGCGCGGCGAGCGTTTGCCCGGTGGGGGGTCCGGCGGTGGAGGCGTCGCCGAGAAGTTCCGTGACCGCGGCTCCGGCGAGGATCATGCCCGCGGTGGTGAGTAGCAGGAGTGCCGAACGTTTCATGTCCAACTCCCTTGTTTAGGGGATGAGTGTGGCCACCCGAACGGTCAGTTTCGGATAGCCGGTGCTCATGAGGGTTGGCTGACTGTTTGCCAACGAAAGAAACGGTAATCCGGCGGACATATAGGACGCAACCCGTAAGAGTGATCCCGCACACTTGTCGAAACAAAGTGCGCCAGGTCACCGTGGTGTTGGACGTGAAAGAAATCCGCTAATTCTCCCGGTGTAAGTCCGCCGCGAGGTGATGCTGCAGCGGTTGCTCCACCGCCGCCATGCGCAGCGTGTAGCTGAGGGTGTCACCGGCCAGGGTGATGCTACGGCCCAGTGCCGTCACGGATTTGGCGCTGGAGCTGCGCCCGATGGTCGTCGAATCGAGTTCGATGCGCAAGCCCTCGTCATCGGCGACCAGGCTGCCCTCGCAGATCTCGGTGATACCGGTCGGATGCGCCAGGATCAGCTCGACCCGATCGTCCGGCAGCGCGCGCAGGTATCCGGTCTCGCTGTGCATCGGGCGGCTGCCGTCGGCGGCGCGGGTGCGCTGGCGATAGGTGAGGAAGGGCCGGCCGACATGGCCGAAGTGCACTTCCTCCAGATAATCGAAGGTCTCGATCGTCGGGTACTCACCCTGTCCGCGGCCGCGCCAGGTGCCGAGCAGTGGCGCGAGGTGTGCGATATCCGGGTGGGGCGCGATGGGTGATTGGGGTTCGAGCACGGCGGCCAGCATAGTGCGCCGGGCCCGCTCCGGCTGCCGGTCGGCGCGCCGGGTCGCGGGTATTTCCGGAAAGGGGTCTGGATCAGGACATTTCGCCGCTCAGCGGCGGCTTGCCCGGCGATAACCATAGGCGGCGGGGACGGCGAAGACGATGATCATGGCGACCGACCAGAGCACCGTGAGCAGGAGCGGCCGGGCCAGTGCGCCGCCCTCGGCCAGCGCGCGCATGGAGTCCACCGCCACCGACATCGGCTGATTGCGCACCACCGGTTGAATCCAATTGGGGTACGCGCCCAGCGGGACGAAGCCGGTACTGAAGAACATCAGCAGCGAGGACAGCAGCGCCACGCCCTCGACCAGGGTGGACTTGGCGGTGAACACCGCGATCGCGGTGACCATGGTGGCGAAGGCCAGCCCGAACAGCACCGGCAGCCAAAGGAACGCGAACGCGGCCAGCGGACCCTCGTGGAAGCGGAAGCCGAGCAGCATGCCGAACGCGATGATGATGATGGTCCCGCAGAAGATGCGGCAGCCCTCGGCCAGAATTCGCGCCGCGAGCCCGGACCCGCGATGCACCGGCAGCACCCAGAACCGCGCGAGCAGTCCGGCATCGCGTTCGCGCCCGAGCATGACGCCGCTGGCCACGGTGCCCGACAGCGCGCCGACCAGTGTCACCATCGGGGTGGACCCGTACAGCGCGCTGTGCCCGGAGAACTTCTGAATCTGGCTGCCGACAACGATATTGAGCATGAGCAGCAGCAGGCACGGGACGATCAGCGTCTCCAACAGCGTGATCGGATCGCGTGCCCAGCGCAGCAGCAGGCGCTGGGTCTGAATCCAGGTGTGCCGCAGCAGCGCCGGGGCCGAGGCTTCCCGGACGCGGATGAAATCGGTGGTATCGCGTTCGGCGAGGGTGGTTTCGACGGACATGTCACGACCTCTTCGTATTCAGCCGGACGGTGAAGTACAGCGAGACCACGATGATGGCCGCGGCCCACAGCAGCGGCGGTGTCATCAGGGACCAGGTGACCGCACCGGCATTGCCGCGGGTGTCACCGCCCAGGGCGCGCAGCCCGTAGGCGAATTGCGAGACCGGTTGATTGCGCACGAAAGCCTGTACCCAGTGCGGGAATTGGGTGGCGGGCGCGAGCCCGGTGGAGAGCATGCCGAGAATCAGCGGCGGTAGCACCAGCATCTGCGTGGTGGCCTCCGGACTCTTGGTGACGGTGCCGATGACATCCGCGCCGAGGCTGAAGGCGATGCCGATGAGCATGGCGAACGCCAGGAATCCGATGGTGTTGGCGGTGCCCGCGTGGAAGTGGAAGCCGATGAAATGAATGCTCACCAGCGCCGAGGCCAGGCCCACCACCATGCGGAAGGCATTGGCGGACATGCGCGCCGCGGTCGGGATGAGCGGATGCATGGGCATGGCGTCGAAGCGCCGGTCGAGTCCGGAGACCATATCGGTGGCGGCCCGGAAGGCGGCCGAGATGGCGGTGAACGCCGCGGCCTGGAGGATGACGATCGGTGCCATGAACTGCGCGTAACTGCTGAATCCCGTTCCGGCGAAGGTCATTACGCGATTGAGCGGGATGTAGAAGCTGGCGGTGAAGGTGATCGGCGCGAGCACCGCGGTGATCATCTCACCGGTGGTGATGGCGGGCACGATGAGCCGCACGGTGAGCACCCACCACTGCCGCAGCGTGTCCGGGGTGGCGCGGACGCTGGTGAGCCAGGCGTCCCGGCTGGCGGCCACGGCGGTCATGACCGGCCCTGTTCATCGGTGTCGGACTTCTCGGTGAGATGTCCGGTGAGAGAAAGGAATACCTCGTCCAGCGAGGGGCGGCGCAGTGCGATATCCACCAATTCCATTCCGGCGCTGTCGAGTCGGCGCAATGCCTCGGCGAGGGTTTTCGCGCCTTCGGGTGCGGGGATGGCGAGCCGGTCCACATCACCGCTGAGCAGTGCGTCGCGGTTGGCGTCCGGGAACAGATCGCCGAGCGCCTCGGCGATGGCGGGCAGTTCCTGAATGCGCAGCGGCACGATCTCGCAGTAGCTGCCGCCGGTGCGGGCCTTGAGTTCATCGGCGGTGCCGCTGGCGATGACGACGCCGTGGTCGATGACGATGATCCGATCGCAGAGTGCGTCGGCCTCTTCGAGGTACTGGGTGGTGAGCAGGGTGGTGATGCCGTGTTTGCGGAAGCCGCCGACCAGATCCCACACTCCTTGGCGGCTGCGGGGATCCAGTCCGGTGGTGGGTTCGTCCAGGAATACCACCTCGGGCCGCACCACCAGTCCGCAGGCGATATCGATGCGCCGTCGCATACCGCCGGAGTAGGTGCCGACCCGGCGGGTGGCGGCGGCGCTGAGATCGAATTCGGAGATGAGTTCATCGGCGCGGCCGCGGGCGGCGCGTTTGCGTAGTCCCATCAGTCGCCCGAACATGACCAGGTTCTCGTATCCGCTCAACGCGTCGTCGAGGGCGGCGAATTGGCCGGTGAGCATGATGCTGCGGCGCACCTCGGCGGCCTCGGTGGTGACATCGTGTCCGGCCACGGACGCGCGCCCGGCATCGGGTGCGATGAGCGTGGACAGGATATTGACGGTGGTGGTCTTACCCGCCCCGTTGGGTCCGAGGATGCCGAGCACCTCGCCGGGTGCGGCCTTGAAGGTGATGCCGCGCAATGCTTTCACGGCTCCGAAGGATTTCTCGACGCCTTCGACGATGACGCCGTCGGCCGCGCTGTCGGTGGTGGTCACGGTTGTTCTCCCAGGTGTTCGTCGAGAAGGTGTTCGTCCAGGACCCGGGCGATTTCCGCGAGCGCGTGCGGCGCGGTCAACTCCTCGTGGCCGACTTCGATGTCGTGGTTGGTGATGCGGCCGGTGATCCAGGGTCGCCAGCCGGTCGGCCCGAAGATGTCCGACTGCTCCGCGGTGGCACTGAAATACAGTGCGTCACCGTGGAATACGGGTCGTTGATAGCCGGTGCGGGTGCGGGCGGAGGCGTTGTAGGAGGCCGCCATGCGTTCCAGGGTGAGCGCGTCGACCAGCGAAACCCCGCCCATGCGTTCGCGAATGAGATCGGCGGCCTCCTGCGCTGTGGCCTCGGCGGGCATATCGGTGATTCCGAAGACCGAGCCGAAGGCGGCGACGAATGAACCGGCGGTGAGCCTTTCGATGCTGTCGCCGTCGATATCGGTGTGGTCGGCGTCGAGCAGGGTGAGCACGCCGATCTCCGCGCCCGCCGCCTTCAGTTTCGCCGCGACGGCATGCGCGATGAGCCCGCCGAAGGACCAGCCGAGCAGGTGGTACGGGCCTTCGGGTTGCAGGCGGCGGATTTCGCGGGCATAGCGCTCGGCGAAATCGTCGATGCTGCGGGCGTGCGGTTCCCCGGACAGGTCGGGGGCCTGCAAACCGTAGATGGGTCGTCCGGGCCGCAGCAGTTCGGCCAGGCCCAGATAGGTCCAGGCGATGCCGGAGGACGGGTGGATGCAGAACAGCGCGGGCTGATCACCGCCGGGGCGAATGGGCAGCACCACGTCCAGGCCGAGTCCCGGCGTCGAATCCGGTTGTGCGGCAGCCAGTGCCGCGAGCGCCTGTTCCTCCAGGTAGCGCTGTTCGGCCTCGGCCGCGATCTTGGCCTCCGGCGTTTCGGCGAAACGCGCTGCGGCGGTGAGGGCTTCGATCCACAGCCAGGCCAGGGTGGCGACCCGCGCCCGGGTGAGCAGCGTGCCGGGATAGGTGAAGGTGGCCTGTAGCCGATCGCCCGACACCACCGCGTTGATCTCGATCTCGGTGGTCACCGGCACCTCGGGATGTTCGGTGGCGTGCAGATCGCCGAATTCCTCGGTGGGCAGCCAGCCGAGCCCTTCCAATCCGGCCGGGATATCGGCGGTGGCGTAGCGGCCCAGATAGTTGAAGCCGATCCGGCCCGGAACCCGTTGCGGCAGTTGGGCCGCGGTGTCCTGGTTCAGGTACCGCAGCTGTCCAAAGCCGATGCCCCTGTCCGGTATCGCCAGCAGTTGATGCTTCACCGCGCGAATGGCGTCGCCCATGGCCGGGCCGCCGTCGATGGCATCGTCGATATCGATATCGGGCAGGTTCAGCCGCACCGGATACAGTGTGGTGAACCAGCCCATGGTGCGGGACAGGTCCGCGCCGGGAATGATCTCCTGCTGTCTGCCGTGGCCTTCCATGCGCAGCAGTACCGATTCCTCATCGGACCGGGTGCGCCAGCGCCGGACGGCGAGTGCGAGGGTGGTCAGCAGCGCGTCCTCCACACTGCCGCCGAAGAGCGCGGGCAGCGTGGTGAGCAGGGCGTTGGTCACCTCGGCGTCCGCTTCCACATCGACCGCGCGCACGGTGTGCACCTGATCGATGCCCGGATCGAGTTCGCGGCGGCCGATGAGTGGATCCGGTGTGGCGGCCAGCTCACGCCAGTGCGCGAGTTCGGCGACGCGGGTAGCGCTGTACGCCTCCTCGTGCAGGGCGTGCGCCCATCGGCGCATGGAGGTCCCCGTGGCGGGGAGCATGGGCTCCGCACCACCGGAGATCTGAGCCCAGGCGGCGATCAGATCGGGAATCAGGATTCGCCAGGACACACCATCTATTACGAGATGGTGGGCCACCAGGATCAATCTTCCGGAGCGACCGGTCGGTCCGGCCGGGTCCAGCCACACCAATTGCAGCAGCGTCCCGGCGGCCGGATCGAGCCGGCTCATGGCCGAATCGAGCTCGGTCCGGGCGTACTCGCGCAGTTCGGAGCTGCCCGCGGCATCGAATTCCACCCGGTAGAGCAGTGCGTCCACGTCGACCGCACCGGGTTCCCGGGTCTCCAGCCACCACGCACCGTCCTCCTCGCGCAGGCGGGCGCGCAACATATCGTGCTGATCGACCACCGCGCCGACGGTGGCGACCACCTGTTCGCGGGTAATGCCGGCGGGCATCTCCAGTACGGCCGTCTGCGCGAAGCGGTTGAAGTCGCCGCCGCGCTCGAGCATCCAGCGCATGATCGGCGTCAGCGGGAATTCACCGACACCGCCGCCGGGCAGTTCCTCGAGGACCACGGTCTCGCCCGCCTCATCGGCGAGCGCGGCCAGGGCCGCCACCGTGCGATGTTCGAAGATCTGCAACGGGGTGAGCTCGAGTCCGTGCAGTCGTGCCCGGGACACCAGCTGGATCGCGAGAATACTGTCGCCGCCCAGGGCGAAGAACGAATCGTGTACGCCCACCCGATCGCGTCCGAGCAGCTCCGCCACGATGGCGGCGAGCGCGGTCTCGGTCGCGGTGGTGGGTGCGCGGTATTCCGTCTCGGCCTCGAAAACCGGCTCCGGCAGCGCCTTTCGATCGAGTTTGCCGACCGCGTTGAGCGGGATGGCGTCCAGCACCACGAAGGCCGACGGGACCATATAGCCGGGCAGCGCGTCGGCCGCATGGGCGCGCACCGCCGCGATATCGAGCGTGGCACCCGGTTCGGGCAGCAGGTAGGCGGCCAGCGCCGTCGCCCCACCCGGACCCGGAACACCCAGTGTCACCGCGAATTCCACGTTCTCGGCGCGGTTCAGCACCGCGTCGATCTCGCCGAGTTCGATGCGCTGACCGCGTACCTTCACCTGGAAGTCGGTGCGGCCCAGGTACTCCAGCCGGGGCGCGGTCAGCGCACCGGTCCAGCGCACCAGATCGCCGGTGCGATACATGCGCTCGCCCCGCACCCCGTAGGGATTGGCGACGAAGCGCGCCGAGGTGAGTCCGGGCCGCGCGTGATACCCGCGCGCAAGCGCCGGACCTGCGAGATACAGCTCACCGGCCACACCGAGCGGCACCGGCCGCAGCCGATCATCGAGCACCAGGGTCGCCGCACCGCGAATCGGATGCCCGATGGTGACCGGCTGATCCGCGCGCAGTGGATCGGAAGTCGTTGCCCAGATGGTGAATTCGGTCGGGCCGTACAGGTTCACCAGCATGCGGCCCGACGCCCACCGGCTCACCAGATCCGGTCCGATGGCCTCACCCGCGACCGCGAGCACCCGCACACTGGGAACCGCCGCCGGGTCCATGGTGGCCAGCGCCGACGGCGTGATCACCAGGTGCGTGACTCGCTGCGCCGCGATGAGTTCGGCCAGCGCGTCACCGCCGAATACATCGGGTGGTGCGACCACCGCGGTGCCGCCGGAACCGAAGGCCATGAGCGCCTCGAACGCGGAGGCGTCGAAACTCGGTGAGGCGACCTGTAATACCCGCGAGTTCGCGTTGAGCCCGAGCATATGCTGCTGTGCGCGCACGAGATCGGCGATACCGCGATGCGAGACCGCGACGCCCTTGGGCGTACCGGTCGAGCCGGAGGTGTAGATGAGCCAGGCCGGATGATCCGGATGGATCTCACGGTCTGTCGAATACCAGCCGGATTCGATGGCGGCCCAGCGTGATTCGGATGCACCCCAGCCGCCGGTGTCGTTCCGTTCGCCGATCGGATCCAGGGGCAGCCAGAAGACGGTGTCGGGCAGGACCGCCCGGTGCGCGGCGGTGGTGATGCCCAGCACCGCCCCGGAGTCGGTCAGCATGTGATCGATGCGGTCCAGCGGATGGCGCGGATCGATCGGCAGGAAGGCCGCACCGGTCTTGGCGGTGGCCAGCAGTGCGACCAGCAGCTCGGCACTGCGCGAGACCGCCAGCGCCACCACGGTTTCCACCCCCGCCCCGGCCTGCGCCAGCCGCGCGGCCAACTCTTCGGCGGCGTCCTCGAACTCCCCGTAGGTGATGGTGCGCCCGTCCGCGATGATCGCGGGCCGTTCGGGGTGGAAAGCCGATGCGGTGGTGAGCAAGTCGGCCAGTGTGCCGGTCTCCCCGCCGCGTGGTCCACGCAGCGGCACCAGTGCGGCGCGCTCACCCGCCCCGAGTAGATCGATATCGGAGATGCGGATATCCGGATCGGCGGTGATCGCCTCGAGCAGCTGCTCCCAGCGTGCGATCAACTGCGCGGCGGTGGTCCGATCGAACAGGTCGGTGGCGTAGGTGAGCGTGCCCTCGAGCCCCGCCGGAGCCGAGCCCGCATGGGGATCGCGCAGATCGAAGGTCAGATCGAACTGCGAGGTATCCCGGTCGAACGGCTCGACCGTCACCCGCAGCCCCGGGAATTCCAACGCGGGCAGGCTGAAGTTCTGTAGCGACAGCGATACCTGGAACAGCGGATGATGCGCGGTCGAGCGCGGGGGATCGAGCACCTGCACCAGGCGTTCGAACGGCACATCGGCATTGGCGAAGGCATCGAGATCCGAAGTCCGCACGGCAGCGAGGAATTCGCGGAAACCGAGGCCCGGATCGACCGGGGTACGCAGCGCCAAGGTGTTGACGAACATGCCGACCAGATCGTCGAGCGCGGCATCGCCGCGCCCCGCCACGGCGGTGCCGATCAGCACATCCGGTGTTCCCGACAGCCGGGCCAACAGCACCGCGAGCGCGGCGTGCACCACCATGAACAGGCTGGATTCGTTCTCGGTCGCCAAAGTGGTCAGGGCGCTGTGCGTTTCGGGCCGCACCGTGAACGGCAGGTCGGCACTGCGCATGGTCTGCGCCGCCGGTCGCGGCCGATCGGTGGGCAGCTCCAGCACATCCGGCGTGGCCGCGAGCCGCTCGCTCCAGAACCGAAGCTGCTGTGCCGCGGTGGATTCCGCGTCCTGCTCGGCACCGAGCAGTTCCCGCTGCCACAGCGAGTAATCCGCGTACTGCACCCGCAGCGGCGGCAGCGCCTGGCTCGCCCCGCTGACCCGCGCGAGATACGCCGCCATCAGATCGGTGGCCAGCGGAGCCATCGAGGTGCCGTCCGCGCTGACATGGTGCACCACCAGCGCCACGACGTAGGTGTCGCCGGATCCGTTGTGCGCGTCTGCCTTCGGAGCCTTCGGAGCATTCGGAGCGGGAGCCACGCCAACCCGCGACGTCTCGGACTCGGGCGCGGCCGCACCGGTGACATGGAACAGCCCGACGCGGAGCGGAGCTTCCCGCGTCAGGTCGAACCCGGTGCCGGTGACCTCGGCGATCCGCTCGGCGAGCTGCGCGCCGTCCGAGGTCTCGACGACGGTCAGGTCGGGTGTGGCGGAATCGATTCCGACCACCACCTGACGTGGACCGTCGGCATCGGCCGGGTAGATGGTGCGCAGGGTTTCGTGCCGGGTCACCACGTCGATGACCGCCTGCCGCAGCGCGTCCACCTCGAGTTCGCCGGTCAAGCGAAGCGCGACGGAGATGTTGTACGCCGCCGAGGCCGGGTCGAGCCGGTTCATTACCCACATGCGCTGCTGTGCGGGGGAAAGCGGAATCCGGTCGGGGCGAATGCGAGCCGCGAGCATGGGCCGCCCGAAACCCTCACCGGCGGGGACCACGCGGGTCGCGAGCTGGGCCGCGGTGGGGGCGTCGAACAGATCGCGCAGGGCCACGGTCGCGCCGAGCGCGGAGTTGATCCGCGCGATCACCCGGGTGGCGCTGAGCGAGTTGCCGCCGAGCTCGAAGAAGGAGCGATCGATACTGACCTTGTCCATGCCGAGAACTTCGGCGAAGACCTCGGCCACGGCGGTTTCCACCGCTGTGCGCGGGGCCAGATAGCGCTCTTGCAGGCTGCTGAAATCCGGTGCGGGCAACGCGGTGCGGTCCAGCTTGCCGACCGGGGTGAGCGGGACGTCGTCGAGTTCGATGATGTAGCTCGGCACCATATATCCGGGCAGCGCGGCGGCCACCCGGGTACGGAGTTCCTCGGTATCGAGGGTGTGCCCCGTCAGCCCGACCACGTACGAGACCAGCACGGTCTGACCGGCCGGTCCCGGGCAGCCCAGTGTCGCCGCGTATTCCACCTGATCATCGGCACTGAGCACGGCATCGATCTCGCCGAGTTCGATGCGCAGACCGCGAATCTTGACCTGGAAGTCGCTGCGCCCCTGGTATTCCAGCTCCAGTCGAGTCTCCCCGTCATGCTTCATCTCCACCCAGCGGACCATGTCGCCGGTGCGGTACATGCGGGTGCCGGGCGCACCGTACGGGTTGGTGACGAAACGCGCCGCGGTCAGCCCGAATCGATTGAAGTAGCCGCGCGCCAGCGCCGGTCCGGCCAGGTACAGCTCACCGGTGACCCCGACGGGCACCGGCCGCAGCCAGGTGTCCAGCACCATGGCCGCCGCACCGCGAATGGGTGCACCGATGGTGATGGGCTCACCGGGCCGCAGCTCACCCGGGCCGGTCGCCCAGATGCTGAATTCTGTTGGGCCGTAGAGGTTCACCATGCGCCGACCCGGCGACCAGTCGGCGACCAGTTCCGGTCCGGACGCCTCACCGGCGACGGTGAGACTCCGCAATTCGGTGAGCCCGGCCGGATTCATGGTGGCCAGCACCGACGGTGTGATGACGGCGTGCGTCACCCCCTGCGTCCGCATCAATTCTTCGAGTTCATTGCCGCCGTACACATCCGGCGGTGAGACCACCAGACGCCCGCCCATGGCGTGTGCCATGAACATCTCGTGCACCGAGGCGTCGAAGCTGGGCGAGGCCACCTGCAGTGGACTGCACTCCTCATTGAGTTCGAGGAAGGTCTCCTGGGAGGACGCCAGATTCGCCAGTCCGCGATGACTGAGCAGCACGGCCTTCGGCTTACCGGTCGATCCGGACGTATAGATAAGGTAGGCAACCTGATTCAGGTCGATCGGCCCGCCGCGCTCGGCATCGGTGATCGGTGCGTCCGATACCGTCATGACCCGGCGGATGGTGTTGAGATCATCTAGCAGTAGCCAGTCGATACTGCCCGGCAGGGTCTCACCGACCGCGCACACCGTCACCCCGATGGGCGCGCGCGAATCGCTGATGATGTGCTCGATCCGCTCCACCGGATAGTTCGGATCCAGCGGCAGGAACGCCGCGCCGGTCTTGGCCAGCGCCCACACCGCCACAATGGATTCCACCGAGCGGGTCAGCGCCAGCACCACGAAGACCTCGCGCCCGACCCCGCGCCGCAGCAGCACCCGGGCGAAGCGATTGGACCAGGCGTCGAGATCGCGATAGGTCATGGTTAGCGTGCCGGAACTGATGGCGATACCGTCCGGATTGACACGCGCTCCCGCACCGAGGATTTCGGGCAGCGTGCGCATGGGCACCGGATCACCGCCGCGCACCGGCAGCAGTTGCCTGCGCTCGGCGGGTTCGCAGTGCTGGAGCTGTGCCACGCGGCGCTGCGGTGCGAAGGCGATCTGGTCGAGCAGATAGCCGAATCGGTCAAGCAGTCGTCGCGCCTCGGCCTCGGAGAGCTGATCGGCCATGAATTTCACGGTGATCTGCAAACTTTCGGCCCCGTCGGCCGCGCGCTGCGGAATCACCATGAGGTTCAGTGGATACGGCGTGGCATCGGTGCCGGACACATCGAGAATCCGCATCCCGGCGATATCCATTGCCTGCGAGAGGGTTTCGCGATCGATCGGATACGACTCGAACACGGTGAGGGTGTCGAACAGTTCGGGCAGCCCCACCGCCTGGTGAATGGCCGCCAGCCCGACATGCTGATGATCGAGCAGTCGCGTCTGTTCGTCCTGCACCCGCGCGAGCAGATCCGCTACGCGCTCACCGGGATCCAGCCGCACCCGCACGGGCAGGGTATTGATGAAGAGCCCGACCATCTCCTCGACCCCGGACAGTTGCGGTGGCCGTCCGGAGACGGTGCCGCCGAACACCACATCGGTGCGGCCGGTGAGCATGACCAGCAGTAGTGCCCATGCGGTCTGCACGGCGGTGTTCACCGTCGCCCCGGCCGCGCGCACGGTGCCCTCCAGCCGCGCAAGCTGTTCGGGACCGAAATCTATTGTCACCATGCCGGATTCGGTGGAGGCGATACCGGCCAGGCTCGGTACCGCCCGGGTCGGCGAATCCACGCCCGCTAGCGCCTCGGTCCAGGCGGCCATGGACGCGGCGTCATCCTGTTCGCCCAGCCAGGCCAGGAATTCCCGATAGGAGTGCGCGGGCCCGGTGGTGAAGGACTGCCCGGTGATCGCGGCCAGATATCCGGCCAGCAGTTCGCGCACCACCAGCGGCGTGGACCAGCCGTCGAGCACCAGATGGTGATTGGTCATGAGCAGCGTGTACGCCTCGGCCGCGGTGCGAATGAGGCTGAACCGCAGCAGCGGCGGCCGGGCCAGATCGAAGCGGGTGCCCGCATCGACCGCGATCAGCCGCTCCAGCTCGCGGGTGCGCTCACCGGCGTCCTCGATATCGGTGAGATCCACTTCCTGCCAAGGCAATTCGATACCGTCGAGCAGCAGTTGCCGCGGCCCCTGCGCGGTCTCGGTGAACACCACCCGCAGTACATCGTGCCGATCCAGCAGGCTCTGCGCGGCGGTGCGCAGCCGCGCGCCGTCCACCCGCCCCGCCAGACTCAACTGGGTCTGCACGGTGTATCCGTCGGCGGTATCGGTGTCGTAGCGGGCATGGAACAGCAGCCCGTACTGCAGAGGCGACAGCGGCCAGACATCGGTGAGCCGCGGGTATTCCCGTTCCCACGCATCGATATTCGGCTGCGTGACCGGCACCAGCCCGAAGTCCGACGGGGTGTGCCCGCCCGCGAGCGCACGCCGCGCATGGCTGGTGAGCCCCGCCAGCGCCGCCGCCCACAGCTCGGCGAATTCGCGCACGCTCGCCGCGGTGACCAGTTCGGACGCGTACGCCCAGGTCACCTCCAGCCCGGCATCGGTATGCATGGCATTGATATCGACCACCGCCGCCATGGGGGCGGCATCGTCATTGGTGGCGTCGAAATACTTGGGCAGCCACGGAGTATCGGCGTCGGCCGCGCCACCCGCGCCGGTGCGGCCCAGGTAGTTGAAGCTGAGCTGCGGTGTGGTCGCATCCGAAAGTGACTGTGCCGTATCGGCATTCAGGTACCGCAGCATGCCGAAGCCGACACCCTTATCGGGAATGCCGCGCAGCTGCTCCTTCACCGCCTTGAGCGCGATCCCGGCCGCCGGACCCCCGTGGAAGGCATCGTCGATATCGATCCCGCGCAGATCCAGGGCCACCGGATAGACGCTGGTGAACCAGCCGATGGTGCGCGAGATATCCGCACCCGGCAGGATCGCCTCCTCGCGGCCGTGGCCTTCGAGGGTGAGCAGGGTGCGATCGGTCCCGCGCCACCGGCTCGCGGCCAGCGCCAGCGCGGTCAGCAGCGCGTCGTCCACGCCGCAGTGGAAGCGCTCGGGAATGAGTTCCAGTGCCGCCGCGGAGGTTTCGGCATCGATGCCGGTCCGTAGCTGTTCCATGGTGGCCACGGTGTCGACCGCCGCGTCGAACGGCCGCGTGCCCAGCACCGGATCGGGCGTCCGGAGAATCTCCTGCCACAGCGGCAGTTCCGCCGTTCGCTCGGCGGCCTGCTCACGCTGTCCGTGCGCCCAGCGCCGGAACGACGTGCCCACCGGCTGCAGTTCCAGTCCGGCACAGGCGGTCGCCAAGTCCGGCAGCAGGATTCGCCACGTGACGCCATCGCTGACGAGGTGGTGCAGCACGATCCACAGCAGCGGATCGGCATCGGGGCGTTCGATGAGCACGAAGCGCGCCATCACCCCCGCGGTCGGATCGAGCAGATCGGCCGCATGTTCCAGCTCGGCCGCGCCCTCGCGCCCGGTGGGCGCGGCAGCCACATCGATGAGCGCCTCGGCCCGCACCGATCCGCGCTCGCCGACGATCCACTCCCAGTCGTCCCCGGGCTGTGTCGCCGCGTCCCCGACCTCCGCCGGTTCCGGCGCATCCGTCGCGGGGCTCGCCGTCGTGGTCTGTCGTAATGTGCTGCGCAGCAGGTCATGCCGGTCGAGCAGCGCCTGTACGGCCGGAATGAGCTGTGCCCGCTGCATCCCGCTCGGCAATCCGATCAGCACCGCCTGCGCGTAGCGCCGCCAGTGCTCGCCGTGCGTGAGCATGTCGTACACGATCGGTGTCAGCGGCACCCGGCCGACGCCGCCACCCGGCAGCTCCAGCACCACCGGTGCGGTCACCTCGGTGGCGGCCAGCGCCAGCCCGGCAATGGTCTTGTGCTCGAACACATCCCGCGCCCGCAGCGCCAGCCCGGCCGTCTTGGCCCGCGCCACCAGCTGAATCGCGATGATGCTGTCGCCGCCGAGTGCGAAGAAATTGTCATCCGCGCCGATATCGGCCGTACCCAGCACCTCGGCGAAGATGGCGGCGAGCTTGAGTTCCCGCTCACCCTCCGGTGCCCGCCCGGTGCGAGTGCGCGCCCCGAACTCCGGCTGCGGCAGCGCTTTCCGATCCACCTTGCCCGCCGGAGTGAGCGGGAAGGTATCGAGCACCATCACCACCGACGGCACCATATGCGCCGGAAGATGATGTGCCACCGTGGCTTTCACGGCCTCCGGATCGACCGGGACGTCCGGTGCCGCCAGCACGTACGACACCAGCGCGGTGGCCCCGCCGGGCGTGCTCGCCCCCACGGTCACCACCGATTCCACCCCGGCGTGCCGCGCCACCGCGGCATCGACCTCACCCAGTTCGATGCGGAATCCGCGCACCTTCACCTGGGTGTCACCGCGCCCGGCGTACTCCAGTTCGTGGCGGCCGTTGCGCCGCCGCCAGCGCACCAGATCCCCGGTGCGATACATGCGCTCACCGGGCGCGTACGGATCGGCGACGAAGCGTTCCGCGGTGAAGGCGATGCGCTGGTGATATCCGCGCGCCACGCCCGGCCCACTCAAATACAGCTCACCGGTCACCCCGGGCGGTACCGGCCGCAGCCAGGGGTCCAGCACCACGGCCCGCACACCGCGTGCGGGTACGCCGATGGTGATCGGCGCGCCGGGAACCAGCGATGAGCTGATGGTCGCGGTCACCGTGGTCTCGGTGGGCCCGTACCCATTGAGTACCGAACGCCCGGCCCAGCGCACCGGCAGTTCCGGCGGGCACGCGTCACCGCCCACCACCAGGGTGCGCAGGCGCGGCAGCGTCTCGGGTTCGAGCGAACCCGCCACGGCCGGAGTCACATTCAGATGTGTCACCTCGAGGGTGCGCAGTACCCGCGCCAGCTCCTCGCCCGCGTACGCGGCGGGCGGCACCACGGCCACCGTGGCCCCGACCGCGAGCGCGACAAGCAGTTCCTCCACCGAGATGTCGAAACTCGGCGAAACCGCGTGCGCCATAACGGCATCCGAGCCCACCCCGAAGGCGGCCCCGGAGCCGGTGGCCAGATTGGCGAGCCCGCGATGGGTCACCCCGACGCCCTTGGGCAGTCCGGTCGATCCGGAGGTGTAGATGATGTAGGCGAGCTGATCCACCCGCACCGGCGTCCGCCGATCGGCATCGGAGATATCGGCGGAATCGGCTGCGGCCATGCGCTTTCCGGTCGCGTCGTCATCGAGCACCAGCCAGCGCACCCGATCCGGCAGCGCACCGCGCACCGCTCCCACCGTGACCCCGGCGACCACGCCGCTGTCGGTGAGCATGTGCTCGATGCGATCCACGGGATAACCAGGATCGATCGGCACGAACGCCGCCCCGGTCTGCGCCACCGCGATCATGGCCAGCACCGACTCGACCGAACGCGGAATCGAGATGGCAACGGCCCGTTCGGGTCCCGCGCCCGCCTCGATGAGCACCCGGGCCAGCCGATTGGTGTACTCGGTGACCTCGCGATAGGTGAAGGCGGTGCCGTCCGCGCGCATGGCGATGGCGGATGGATCCAGCTGCGCCCCGGTGCTCAGAATCTCGGGCAGGGTGCGCGCGCCGACACCCTTGTGCCCCTGTGCCGGAACGAGTTCCGCGCGCTCCTGCTCCGAGAGCGTGCCCACCCCCGCGAGCGGTGCGCTCTGCCCGCCCGCCAGGAATCGGTGCATGAAGGTCAGGAACCGCGCGTGCAGTGTGGTCAGCACGGCCTCGTCGTAGCGGTTCGGATTGGCCTGGAAGTCGATATGGGTGCGCTCGCCGCCGATGCCGGGGTACACGTTGACGAACAGATCGTCGATGAGTCCCGAGGTCAGCACGTGCAGCTGCCCGGTGACCCCGCCCAGGCGGATGCGGGTATCGGCGAGCATGAGGTTCACCGTCGGCCCGAAGCCCGCGATCTCGTCCATGGCCCAGCCGAGATCGCGAATGATGTCCTCCTGCCGGTACCGCTGCCGGCGCAGGGCGGCGGTCAGCTCACCCTGGGTGGCGCGTACCAGCTCACCGACCGTGGCGGTCGGCGACGGATGCAGCCGCAGCGGCACCACATTGGCCACCATGCCGCCCGAGCGGCGCAGCGCCGCGGTGGTGCGGCCGGAGACCGGCAGACTCAGCACGATCTCGCCGCTGCCGGTCATGGCCCCGACGAACGCGGCGAAGGCGGCCACCACGACGGGGGCCGGACTGGTGGACAGTTCGGTGGTGACGGCATCGAGCAGGGCGGCGGTCTCATCCGGCAGCGCACCGCTGAGCAGGCGCGGGTGCGCGTCCACCGCGCCCGCGTGTTTACCCAGGTAGACCGGTTCGGCCATACCGATCAGATGCTGTTTCCAGTACTCCCGGTCGGCGTCGATGCGATCGGAGTTCCGGTAGGCGATATCGGCGTCGACGATGGTGCGCAGCGGTTCGGCCTTGCCCGCGGGCGCTTCCTTCCCGGTCACCCGGGTGTTGTACAGCTCCGAGGTGCGCTGCAGCATGGTGAGCGCGCCGACCCCGTCCAGCAGGATGTGATGGAAGCGCGAGTACCAGAACCACCTGTTCTCGGCCAGCTTGAGCATGGCGACGGTGCACAGCCGGTCCCGGGTCAGGTCGAGCGGTGCGGTGTACTCCGCGCGCATCCAGGTCTGGGCCGCGGCATCGGGATCGGGCGCGGCACTCAGATCGATGGTGAGGATGCGGTCGTCGAGCGTGGTGTCCACGAGTTGCCAAGGCAGCTCGTCGATTTCGAGCAGGCGCAGATAGCCGGTGCCGAATTCGCGCCCGGCCTGCCGCGCCGCGTCGGCGAGCAGTTCCACATCCACCGCGCCCGCGAGTTCGACGTACTGGGCGATGGAGATCGGGGTGTCACGCGCGAGCTGCTGGGCGAACCAGATGCCACGTTGTGCAGCGGACAGAGCGAAGGCTGAGGTGGCAGAGCTGGAAACCATGAAACATCCTGCGTGCTCGGGTGATTCGACGGATCGCGGGTGGGCCGCTCGCGGGCCGGGGGATCAGGAGGCCATACGCGCCATATGCAGCTCCGCGGCGGAGAGCGGCGCGTCCGAACCGGTCAGGTACTGCACCAGGGTGGAACGCTCGTCCAGTACCAGCCAACGCGCGGTATCGCCGAAGGCGTCCCGCTCGTCCTTGATGGTGATGCCGAAATCCACACGGCTGGCGGTGATTTCGGTGGTGAACGGAACCGCGATGGCGCCGGTCTTGGTGATGGCCGCGCGGGCCACGATGGCTTCGAGCTGGGGGAGCCCGGCGATGGCGACCCGGGTGCCGGGGCGGGCGCCCAGGTTCAGCAGCATGCGGGCCATCCGGTTGGACCAGCGGTCCAGCTCGGCATAGGTGAGCGCGCAATCGCCGACGGTCGCGGCGACGGCGGCGGGATCGGCCTGGGGGGCAAGCGGCTGTGCGCTCGTACGCAGGGTGACGAGGGTGGCTACGGGCGATTCGACCGGCTTGCACATCGGTAATCATCCTCTCGGAGATGCGGCTACGTGGTGCTGTTGGGGATGTATCCAACTGTCGTCGCATTCGGTTCGATCGGACAGCAACCTCAGTGCTGCCGATCTCCGCTCCGGGGGTGCCCTTTAACCCACCTAGGGTGGGTGGATGATCACTTGCCCATATCCTCGATGGCCTGTTCGATCATGTTGGTGGAGTCGCGCGGGCTCAGCGCCATGGCGCGCAACTGGTCGAACATGACCCCGTACCGGCGGACTTCGGGATGGCCCTCGATCAACTCGTCACTGGCGATGCCCTCCACGTAGACCAGTTCGGGATCGGCGGGGTCCGGGAAGTCGAGCAGGGTGAAGGAGCCCAGCATGCCGGGGTGCGCACCCGCGTCGAAGGGCAGGATCTGCAGGATCACATTGCGCTTGTTGGTGTGGTCCAGCAACTGATCGAACTGCTCGCGCATCACCTCCTTACCGCCCACCAGACGTTTGATCACGGCCTCGTCCAGCACCACCCACAGCTCCAGCGGATCGTGCTTGTTCAGCACCTGCGAACGCTCCATGCGAGCCCGAACCCGTTGGTCGCGAACCTGTTCGGAGATTTTCGGCATGGTGGTCTCGTAGACCGCGTTCGCGTACGCCTCGGTCTGCAACAGGCCGGGAACGAAGGTGGACTGGAAGAACCGGGCCGAGAGCGCCTCGGCCTCGAAGTTGATGTAGGCGCCGTACACCTCGGAGACCGCGTCCTCATATGACCTCGCCATACCGGGTTTGAGGGCGTCCACCAGCAGCTGTAAGGCGTCTGTACGCTGCGGTTCGGCGATGTCGTAGAGCTCCAGCATGGCGGTCAGCGTGCGGCGTTGCGGCCGGGCCTGTGCGGTCTCGATGCGGTAGAGCGTGGTGACGTTGATACCGGTCTTGGCGCTGACCACCTCTTTGCTGAGGCCGGCGGTTTCGCGCATCTCGTGCAGCATCGCCGCGAGCCTGCGCAAACGTACGGTAAGCACGGTTCGCTTGCCTGCCATGACGACCCTTTCCCTTGTCGCACTTGCCCGAACGCAGTATTGCGTTCTTGCATTTGTAAGAGCATGATCCGAGCTAGCCTATTCGTGAAGAACCGATCCGATGAGCGGTATAGCTGAATCCGGAGACCAATCATGTTGGTGCGATTAGTGATGTTGTCGGGTGCTTGTGGGGAGTCACGATGACCATGTCGATAGCCGGCGTTCTGCCGACGGCTCCACAATTGCTCTGTGCCTTCCAAGGCAGACGTTTTCAAGATCGAGTTCTGCTGCGCTCGGCGCACGCTCTCGCGGAGCTGCACGAACGCCGGGCCGAGATAAGCGATCTCATGTTGATCGCCGAGATCGATTGCCGGCGGGGCGAACTCGTTGACGATATCAACGACTGGGTGGAACAGGAACTGCCGCAGCACCGTAACGGCAGCCTGTTGCACACCGAAAGTCTGGGTGCGGTGGTCGACCGCATGGCCATGAGCTGGGTGGAAGCCAACCAGGTCATCGACGATGAGGGCGCGGCCAGCGATAACACCCATAAACACTGGTACCACCTGGCCGAACTCGTCGACGGCTACACTGATCTCGTAATCGATGTGGCCGGCGGCCGCCGCCGTTTACCGGAACAATGATTCCAAATGCATTGACACAATTGATGCATCGGCCCGGAAGCATTGCCGCCGGCGGTGACGTCAACCGAGCAGTGCTATCCGACCAGTAGCTCGCTCGAGCCGCAAGACGTCGCCCGCCTCGAGAACGGCGGGCGCAACGGGGCGCCCCGCCCGGCGTGCCGCGTGGTCGACTGGCGCGGCACGCTCGCTATACGGTGTTGCGCACATGCGTTGTTATACAAACGCTTCGGTTTGTTTTTGGTATTCGTTCCGCATTTCTCTTGATATGTCATTCGCGAAATTGTGAGTGAAATACGGCATTTCACATCCCAGTGGACGGAGTGCTGTCATGAATACCGGTGAGTACAGCGCCACCGCGCTCTATGAGCAAGCGCGGGGCGGCGTATTCCAGCTGGATCCCGCGGTCGCACGCGAGTGCGCCGCGCACTTCCTGCGCTTCGCGGACCTCCTCGATCCACAGGTCGAGCAGTCCGCCCGCATCCAGGCTCTCGGCGGGTTCGGCGGCTTCGATTCGGCTCGGCAGCTATGTCGTGGCTTCGAATCCAAGGCCGCCGAACTCACCGCGACCCTCACCACCCTCCAGGGGTGCGCCCTGCGCATGGCGGCCGCCTACCTGCTGGCCGCCGGGCTCATCCTGGACACCGACGAAACCCATTCCCGCGCACTGCTATCCGCCCGCGCGGGCCTCTGACTCCGGGACCGATCCCTCACCGGAGAACAGTTGGGCCGGCACCACTGCCAAGGTGCCGGCCCTACTGGCTGTTCCCGATCGTCCGCCTCAGCGCAGCGCGGCCCGGCCCTTCAAACGGCCCAGGAGGATCAGGGCGATCAAGGTGACCAGCACCAGCAGCGTGGTGCTGGCGGCCGCGTCGAACACCTCACCGCGGTCCGTGGCCGCGAAGATGCTGACGGGCAACGTCTTCCACGTCGCCGGGTAGACCATGATGGTCGCGCCGAGCTCACCCATGGACAGCGCGATGGCAAGGCCCGCCGCCGCGCCGAGCGCGGGCAGCAGGAGCGGCAACGTGATTCGGGTCAGCACGCGCACCGGGCCCGCACCCAGGGATTCGGCGGCCTGCTGATAGCCCGGGTCCAGGCGATCCAGTGCGGCCGAGACGCCGCTGAAGGCGTAGGCCAGCACCAGCACCGTATGGGCCAGGATCACAATCCATTTGGTGCCGCCGAGCAGCAGCGGCTTCTCGTTGAAGGCGATGAGCACGCCCAGGCCGATGGCCACCGAGGGGACCGCGACCGGGACGTGGAAGACCGCATCGGTGGTTCGGCGCAACCACTGCGGGGCCTCCCGGGAGGCCAGCGCCGCCCAGGTGCCCAGGATCAATGAGATGAGTCCGGCCAGCAGCGCGGTTTGCAGGCTGACCGAGAGGCTGGCCGATTCCTCGCCGGAGAGCACATGATCGAAATTGGCGAAGCCCAGGTCCGAGGGGAGCGGGCCGCTCCAGTGTCCGGCCAGAGCGGCGGCGACCACGGTCGCGATCGGGGCCACGAAGACCACGGTGACGACGACCGCGAAGAACGCCAGCACCAGCAGGCGGCCGCGTCGAGTCCATACCAGCATGGCTCAGCTCTCCTTCCGGGCGCTGGTGAGACGGGCGAACAGCAGGCGATAGCCGAGGTACAGGCTCAGTGACAGCAGCACCTGCACCGAGGCCAGCACCGCCGCGCCCGGCAGATCGAAGGTGACGATGCCGCGCGTGTAGATCAGCGCGGGCAGCGTGATCACACCCTTGGCCCCGGTGAACAGCACGATGCCGAATTCGTTGAGCGTCAACAGCAGTACGAGACTGCCGCCCGCCGCGAGCGCGGGCCACGCCTCCGGCAGCACCACCTGGCGCAGCACCCGCCACGGGGTCGCACCCAGGCTGGACGCCACATCCAACTGCTCACGCGGCAACTGCGCGAACGCCGCCAGCAGCGGCCGCACCACGAACGGGGTGAAGAAGGTGATCTCCGCGAAGATGATGCCCCACGGCGTGGACAGGAAGTTGATCGCGGGTTCGGTACTGCCGGTGAGGTTTGCGATCAGCGCGTTCACCGCACCCGCCGTCCCGTACAGGAAGGTGAAGGCCAGCGTCACCAGGAACGACGGCAGCGTCAGCACCGTGTCGATGAGGCGGCCGACCAGCTGTGATCCGGGAAACGGTATGAACGCCAACACGATCGCGAGGAACGTGCCGAGCACCAGACAGCCCGCGGTCGAACCGACGGCGATGGTTACCGTGCGCCACAACGCCTTCCGCACCGATTCCTCGGCCAGCACCCTGCTCCAGGTATCGGTCCCGCGCCCACCCGCCTTGGTCTCGGTGGATTCCAACAGCACCCGGAGAATCGGATACACCGCGATCCCGAGCACCACCAGCACCGGCGGCAAGGTCCACAGCACAGGCTTCCAGGACCGCCTCGGCGCGGGCTCCTCGGGAGCCGCTGCCGCCGAGGGTGATTCGAGTACGGCGGTCATCGCTGCCCCCGTTCCCGAGCGGCGGCGATCCCGCCGGACAGCTTCGACCACACGCCCACCCCTTCGGGGCGCGTGACTGTGTTCCGGCGGGCCGAGCGGCTGCGGACCCGGTCCGCGTTACCACCGCGGCGCAGCGTGATCGGGTGATCGTCGGCCATGCCCGCATCGCCGAGCCGCTGTTGTGCGGTCGGCAGCCCGGTGATCTGGTCGGGGTGCCGGGGTCGCCGTGTCGGCAGGGGGTTCATGCGCGCACCTCGGAATCGGCTGCGGCGGAGGCGTCTCCGATGGCGGGCGGGATGAGTACGCCCGCCGGGTCGGGGAACTTGACGCCGACATTGTCACCGGCGGTGATGTCGGTGTGGCCGGGGATATCGGCGGTGAATTCGACCGGGATACCCGGCACGGTCAGGTGCAGGCGGGTGGCCGCACCCTTCCATACGGCGGTGATCACGGTGCCGCGCAAGGCATCTCGTTCGGTGAGCGGCACGATGCGGACCGTATGCGGGCGCACGCACAGCATGGCCTCGGCATCGGGGGCCCAGTCGGGGCGGCCGACACCCGGGCGCGGGGCCTCCGCGCGCAGGGTGTGTTCGCCGACCGTGACCAGCGCCGCGGTGCCGGAGACGTGTTTGACGGTGCTGGGCAACAGGTTCGCGCCGCCCAGGAAGGATGCGGTGAAATCGGTGGCGGGCTGCTGCCACAGATTGTGCGCGGTATCGATATCGACCAGGCGGGCATCGCGCATCACCGCGATGCGGTCCGCCAGCGCGAGCGCCTCGGCCTGGTCGTGGGTCACGTACAGCATCGCCGTGTCCGGCAACGCCTTTCGCAGCTGCTGCAACTCGCCGAGCATGGACTGGCGCAGCTGCGCGTCCAGGGCGGCGAGGGGTTCGTCGAGCAGCAGCACCCGGGGTCGGATGGCGAGCGCGCGGGCGATGGCCACGCGCTGCTGCTGACCGCCGGAGAGTTCGCGCGGGAGCCGCTTGGCATAGGTACCCATGCCGACCATCTCCAGCGCCTCGGTCACGCGCGTGCCGATCTCATTGCGCGGCACCTGATGTGCCTTGAGCCCGAAGGCCACATTGTCGTGCACCCGCATATGCGGGAAGAGGGCGTAGGACTGCACCACCACCCCGATACCGCGCTTGGCGGGGGAGAGGTTGGTGACGTCGCGCCCGGCCAGTCGCACCGTGCCCGAGGTGGGCCGGACGAATCCGGCCAGGGCCTTGAGCGCGGTGGACTTGCCGGAACCGCTGGGTCCGAGCAGCGCAACCGTTTCCCCCGCGGCGACGCGCAGGTTGAAATCGGCCAGTGCGACAGTGCTTTTACGGCGATTGCCGTAGGTGACACCGACCCGGTCGAACACGATGGCCGGTTCGACGGCCTCGGTGCCGGTGGCCGTGGATGTCGTCAACGCGGAGGACATGGTTGCTGCTCCTGTGGTCGGGCGATTAGCTGCCGGTGGCCTTCGTGTACGCGGCGACATCGGTGTCGAGCGAATCGAGCACCGCGTTCCAATCCGGGTGCACCACATCGACATTGCGCACCAGCGAGGCCGGGGACACGGTGTTGCCGGTGGGCGCCGGGGCGTCCTTGAGATCGGTGCGCGCCGAGACGGCGTTGGCATCGGTCAGGGTCTTCTGCACATCGGCCGAGAGCAGGTAGGTCATCAGCTTCTTACCGGCGTCCGAATGCGGAGCGCCCTTGGCCAGGCCCATCAGGTAGGGCAGCGCCACGGTGGACTGCTTACCGTCGGCGGTGGCCGGGAAGAAGACGTTGAACTTGGAGCCCTTGTCCTTGATGGTCGCCAGGTTCATCTGCACATCGCCGTTGGCGATGAGGATCTCGCCCTTGTCGACCTTGGCCTGCAGCTTGCCGGTGGAGGAGGACGGGCCGACATTGTTGGCCTGCAGCTTGGCGAGGTAGTCCAGCGCGCCCTGCTTGCCGTAGAGCTGCTGCAGCAGGATCAGCACGGCGGTGCCGTCACCGGCCTGGCCGGGGGTGGAGTACTGGATCTTGCCCTTGTAATCGGGCTTGAGCAGATCGTCCCAGGTCACCTTGGCGGCCTCGACGGTCGGGTTGGCGATGAAGCAGAGGTAGTTGCCCGCCAGGCTCACCCAATTGCCCGCCGCGTCCTTCTCGCTGGCCGGGAACGCGCCCAGATCGACGCCGCTGGCCTGCAGCAGATTCGACTTGGCGGCCTTCTGCATGAACGGCGGCAGCGTCACGATGACATCGGCCTGCGGGTTGGACTGTTCCTTCTCCACGCGGTTCACGACCTCGCCGGAGCCGGCCTCGACCAGGTTCACCGAAATACCGGTCTGGTCCTTGAACTTCGCGAACTGGGTCTTGTACCAGTCGCCGACGCCGTCGGCGGAGTAGACGGTGACGGTCTTGCCGTCGCTCGAATCGCTGCCGGTGCCGCCGCAGGCGGTGAGGCTGAACGCGACCGCGGTGGCGGAGGTGAGAATGAGAGCGGTACGGGCGATGGTGCGTGCGAGGCGGTTGTTCTTATTACGCACGGTGACTGCAACTTTCAGTTCGTGGGGAGGTGTCGAGTCGAAGGGACGGGGGGTGTACCCGCCGCCCCCTCATGGATGCGGCGGAATCCTGGGGATCAGCCCTTGGTGAGCAGCAGTGCGGCGAAGTCGACCACCGACGGCACCACATGCGTCGCGCCCGCGGCGCGCAGCTGTTCCTCGTTATGCGCGCCGGTCAGCGTGCCCGCGACGATGCGCGCGCCCGCGGCCAGCCCGGTGCCGATATCGCTGGACGTATCGCCCAGTACCGCAACGCGATCCACGGCGTCGATGCCCAGGCGCAGCAGCGCGGTCAGCACCATGTCCGGGTAGGGGCGGCCGCGTCCGGCATCGGACGGGGCCAGGGTGAGATCGGCGATATCGTTCCAGCCCAGCGCGTTCAGCAGTTTGTCCTGGGTTTCGCGGCTGAAGCCGGTGGTCAGCGCCACCTTGATACCGGCCTTGCGCAGCGCCGAAATGGCTTCCTCCGCACCGGGAATCGGCGTGACACCGGCATCGGCGAATTCGGCGTAGGCGGCCTCGAAGGCGGTATTGGCCTGCTGGGCCCGGTCCTCGTCACCGAGCAGCGCCCGGAAGACAACGATCTTGGACTGGCCCATGGTGTCGATCACGTACTGCCGGGCGGCCTCGCGTTCGGGGCCCTGCTCCGGGATGCCCGCGCTGGTGGCGGCCACGTCGAAGGCGCGGATCACCAGCCCGTCATCGGCGACGGTGGTACCGGCCATATCCAGTACCGCGAGATCGATCTGCTTGTAGGACAACTGTTTTCCTTAAAGTCAGAGGTTGAGCAGGTCGGCGGTTTCCTCGCCGAGCGCGGGGCCGAGCGTCATACCGCGGCCACCCGGACCGGTGATCACCCAGACGTTGTCGGCGGCCTGCGCGCGGGTCACGATCGCGCCCGGATCGATGGACTGGCTGTACACGCCCGCCCAGCGCCGCACCACCTGCGGGAGTTTGCGGCCGAGTAGTTCCTCGGCGACGGTGACCAGGTGCTCATACGGCGCCTCGTCCACATCGAAGTTGAACGGCTCGTCGTATTCGTGGGTGTCACCGATGGTGAGCCCACCGTGCAGGCGCTGTACGCACAGCAGCTGCATCTTGTGCTGCGCGGCCGTGAACGGCTGCGCCTCTTCGTTATTGAGGCGATCGAGCTCCGGCCCCTGGAAGGCGGGGTAGTAGCGGAAGCTGTCGCCGTCGGCGAAGGCGGTGGTGAGCGGTTCGCCCAGTGGCGCGGTCTGCATCATCTGCAACCGCACCCGCCGCACCGGGATATCGCCGACGAGTTCGCGGGTCAGACCCGAATGTGCCGCGCCCGGGCAGGAAATCACCAGATCGCCCTCGTGGCGGCGGCCGCGATCATCGAGCACGGTGGTGCCGGTGATGCTCCGCGCCTCGGTGCCGCCGAAGAAGGTGTAGCGCCCGGTGGCCTCCATATAGCGGCGCAGCGCGGGCAGCGCCTGCCGGGACTCCACCGCGCCGTCCTTCGAACAGTGCAGTCCGGCAACGAATTTGCCGCGCAGGGCCGGGTTGACCTTGCGCACCGCGTCCGGATCCAGCAGTTCGAAACCGCGTTCGGCGGCCGACGGATTGCGCATGGCCGCCTCGGCGACGGCGAGTTCGTTCTCGGTGCGCACCAGCGTCATGGATCCGGCGGGCCGGAATCCGACGCCGGGCACCTTACCGCCGATCTCCTCCCACAGCTGGCGCGAGCGCAGCGTGATGTCGAGTTCGTTCGCGCTGCGGCCGGACACCCACACCAAACCGAAATTGCGGACGGTGGCGCCGCGCGCCTCCACCTCGCGTTCCAGTTGGATGACTTCGTGGCCGCGTCCGATCGCGGCGAGGGCGTGGGCGGTGCCGAGAATTCCTCCGCCGATGATGACCAATCGCATGGGACTCATGGTGGCCAATGGTCTAGACCTAGGAGTGTTTCGTGTGCAAACGCTAGGTTAACAATTGGTATAGACCAATCTTGTGTACATTGATGGGCATGGACACAACGGACGTTGCCGGGGTGGGCGCCCGTATACCGAAGTCGTACCGAGTGCGCACCGAACTCGAAGCGCTGCTCGGCGAACTCAATGAGGGCGATCCGCTGCCGTCGGAACGCGATCTCGCGCTGCGCTGCGGCGTGGCCCGCGAGACGGTTCGCCAGGCGGTGCGAGAGTTGCTGGTGGAGGGCAGGATTCGCCGCCAGGGTCGCGGCACGGTGGTCTCCCGCCCGAAGATGGTGCAGCCCTTGACCTTGCGCTCCTATACCGAGGGCGCGCTCAAATTCGGCCGCACGCCGGGGCGTCTACTCGTGGCGTGGACCGATATCCCCGCCGATCCGGACACCGCCCACGATCTCGAACTGACTCCGGGCACGCCGGTCATGCACCTGGAGCGGATACTGCTCGCCGACGGCGAACGCATCGGCCTGGAAAGCACATTCATGCCGCTGGACCGCTTCGCCGTGCTGCGCGACTTCTACGAACCACAGACCTCGCTGTATGCCGCCACCCGCGCCATGGGCGTCGCCTACGCCTCGGCCACCGAACGCATCGAAACGGTGCTGGCCTCACCGCGCGAGGCCGCACTGCTGGAATGCACCACCGCCCTGCCCATGCTGCTGCTGCACCGCCGCAGCGTGGACACCGACGGCACCCCGATAGAGCGGGTCCGCTCGCTCTATCGCGGCGACCGCATCGCCTTCCAGGCCACCCTCACCGACTGACCTCGCAGCTTGCCGAATCCGTGTGCGCAGTCACGAAATCCTGGCGCGCACAAGGGGTTCGGGTTATCGGAAGCTGTCAGGCGCAGGCGCGGTTGAGTTCATCGGTGACCGCGGCCAGGTCGGTGATCTCGGGATCGCGCAACGCATCCACATAGGCGGAGATGCTGTCGCGCTCGGCGCCACCGGCGACGGCCAGCAATCCGGAAAGCCGGTCGGCAAGGGCTGCCGTCGTGTCCGCATCGAGTCCCGCCGGGCTGTCGATCGCGGTGTTGATCAGCTCGATCGCCTTCGAGCACACCGGCGAACCCGCGTGAGCCGCCGGTCCCGGGATGATGACCGAACCGAGTACACCGGCGCCGAGCAGCACGCCGGCAAGAATCTTCGACATTTTGACCTCTACTACTGAACAGGGATAGGACGAGCGTCCTCGACGGTAGGCAGATTAAGCGCTTCCCGGTATCGGGCATATGTCCTAATTGTCGGCTATCGCGCCGAGCCGTCCTGGCGCGTACCCATTTGGCCGAGTGTGGTGGAGATATTGGCCAGGGCGGGGTGCTGGGGTGTCGGGGTGGCCGATCGGGTGGTCGCGGCGGATTCGTTATCGGCGGTGAGGCGGTAGACCGTGCGCTCCAGGATGGGCAGGATGGCGGTGATTTCCAGTGTGCCGCCAGCGAATCGGGCGATCAGGGCCATCACCATATTGGGCAGGATCAGGGCGATGTCCTCGATGTAGGACTGGTCCAGATCGCGCAGCGCCGCCTCGGCGATGGGGAGGATGGCCGAGACGCCCTGGACGTCCAGGCGATGGCCGCCGGGGGCGGTGCGGGCGTGGTGATACGCCTCGAGCATGGTGGGGTGCTTCTCCCAGGGCTCGAATACGCAGCGCAGCACGCGCGTCATGGCATCGCGCACCGATTCGCCCGGGCTGACGGGCGCCACCTCGGCGTAGGTGTGCTCGGTCATCCACTGTTCGAGCGCGGACACGATGAGCTCATCGCGGGTGGGGAAGAGCTTGTAGACCTTGGTGAGCGAGACGTGCGCGCGGCTCGCGACGGTGCGCAATTGCACGCCGTCGTAGCCGTTCTCGGCCAGCAGTTCCAGCACCACGGCGATTATCCGCGTATATGCGTCCGGCTCTTGATCTTTACCCACCCCATCATGGTAACTTCGTTACTGGTAACCCAGTTACCGGCGAGGGTTCACACCCGGAACCCGATCGGCGGGCGCACGCCCCGAGGACCTCTCGGCGGGCGAACCGTACTGTGGCTCAACGCATTACGAAAGGCTGCCCGCGGCGTCGCGGGACCGTGCCCATGACTTCATTCCTCAGGCCGCTACTGCGGCGATCCTTCATCTTCGGGGCCGCGCTCGCGCTGCTGCCGATCAGCGCCGCCTCCGGCCAGTGGCCCTCGGGGTCCTCCGGCGGGAATTCCACGGTGGCACGGGCGAATTGCGGGCCCGGCTCGAATCCGGAGACCGGCATGCAGGGCGATGTGCCCGCCGCCGACCGGGACAGCGGGCGCAGCCGGGACGGCTACACGTGCAATATCCGGCGGCTCGGCAACTACGCGGGCCGGGGCGGCGGTATCACCTCGGTGAGCTTCGAGCACTGCACCTATATCGGCACCTTCTTCCCCGGTGATCTGCTCGGACCGGTGCAGGGCGTGCAGGTGCTCGACGTCTCCGATCCGGCGAATCCGGTGCTGACGGCGAATCTCGACGAGCCCGCCATGCGAGCGGGGACCTGGGAAAGCTTGAAGGTCAACGAAACTCGCAAACTGTTGGTCGGTGCGGGCGTACCCGCGCTGACCGGTGCGGGACTGCTGTCGATCTACGACATCTCCGATTGCGCGCATCCGCGGCTGCTCAATCCCGGGCCGGGCACCGATCTGCGACTGCCGCTGCCGGTCACCTCGCACGAGGGTGGGTTCTCACCGGACGGCAACACCTACTGGAGTTCCGGTGTCGCACCGGGTTTGGTGAGTGCCGTGGATATCTCCGATCCCGCCGCGCCGCACGTGGTGTGGCAGGGATTGCAGGGCTTGTCCATGCACGGCTTCGGCTTCGCGGCCGACGGCAATCGCATGTACCTGGCCAATAACTTCGGCGGCCTCAACGTGCTCGATATCAGTGCGGTGCAGCGTCGCGATCCCAATCCGCAAGTGCCGCAGCTGGCTTCGATGACCTGGACCGACGGCTGGGCGACCCAGCACGATATCCCGGTGACTATCGGTGGCACGCCCTACGTGCTCACCGTGGACGAAGCGGGTTCGGGCGGGGTGAAGTTCATCGATATCTCCGATGAACGCAATCCGCGCATCGTCAACTCCATCAAGCTCGAGATCAATCAGCTCGTCAACCAGGACAGCATGCTGGCCTCCGCCTCGGGCGGTTCACTCTTCGGCTATGACGCGCACTACTGCGCCGCCGATCGCCCGATCGATCCCACCGCACTGGCCTGCGGCTGGACCTCCTCCGGCATAAGGGTTTTCGATATCCGCGACCCGCACGACATTCGCGAGATCGCCTACTACAACCCGCCCGCGCGCACCGGCGACAACACCGAACTGTGGAACTCGCCGCACGCACTGGCCTCGATCATCGGCCCGCCGCTGCTCGCCGCGCCGACCATCGCGCAGGCGGTCATCGCGGGGCAGTTCGATCTGTCCCAGGCACAGAGCTCGCGCACCGGCAGGATCGCGCTCGGCGATCTGTCCACCGACTGGTGCTTCTCCGCACCCGAATGGCGCGGTAACCAGCTCTGGACCACCTGCGCGGACAACGGTTTCCTGGCCCTCGAGCTGGACCCCGCTGTCTACAGTCCGCCCGCCGATCAGCACTCCACCATCGGTTCCTGATCGTTCCGCGACACCACACTTTCCGCACACCTCTCGAAGGTTTCGCATGCCTGTACTCTCGCGCCGCTCACTGCTGCTCGGCGCAACCGCCGCCGGAGCCATGCTCGTCGGCTCCCGAAATATCAATGGACGCAACAGTATTGCCGCGCGTGTCAACAGTGTCCCGCTGACCCGAGAGGAACACCGCGTCGTGGTCGTCGGCTCCGGCTTCGGCGGCGGCGTCACCGCGCTGCGCCTGGCCGAAGCGGGCGTTCAGGTGCTGCTGCTGGAGCGCGGCATGCGCTGGCCCACCGGGCCGAACGCGGAGACTTTCCCACGTGCGTCCGCGCCGGACAAGCGCATGCTGTGGTACCGCTCCAGTCCCGAACTATTCGGTAAGCCAATGGTTTTCGAGCCGTACACCGGACTGGTCGAAGCCGTGCCCGGCGAGAATATGACCGCCCTGTGCGCCGCCGGTCTCGGCGGTGGATCGCTGATCTACCAAGGCATGTCACTCCAGCCCACGGAGGCGGTGTTCAACACCCATTTCCCGGAGCAGTTGGACTGGGCGGCCATGAATCGCGTGCACTATCCGCGCGCGGCCCGCATGCTCGGGCTCGCGGTCGCACCGGATGAGCTCGTGGAAAGCCCCAACTACGCCTCGGCCCGCTATTTCGCCGACCGGGTTCGCCAGGCGGGGTTGCCGCTGTCCAAGATCCCCATGCCCATCGACTGGAACTACGCCCTCGCCGAATTGCGCGGGGAGATGAAACCGTCCTACACCAACGGCGACGGCGCGATGGGCGTCAACAACGGCGGTAAACATTCGGTCGACGTCACCTACCTGGCTGCCGCCGAGGCCACCGGCCGCGTGAATATTCAAACCCTGCACCAGGTTTCGGATATCGAACGCGCCCCCGACGGCCGCTGGACCCTGCACGTCCAACAGCTCGACACCGCCGGAACCGTCATCGCCGACAAACTCATCACCACCCCCGCCCTGGTGCTGTCGGCGGGCAGCCTCAACACCACCAGACTCCTCATGCGCGCGGGCGCGAAGGGTCATATCCCCGACCTCCCCGAGGGACTGGGCCAAGGCTGGGGCACCAACGCCGACCGCATCTACATCTGGACCGATCCCAACGCGAATTTCGGTACCGCACAGGGCGGTCCGGTCGTCTACGGCTCACTCAACTGGGACGACCCGCACACCGCGCATACCGTCATCCAGGCTTCCATCCCACCGCTTCCCATGGACCCGAAGAGCACCATGATGGTCGGCTACGGCGTCAGTGACGGCCGGGGTCACTTCACCTACGACTCCGCCACCGACGATGCCACCCTGCACTGGCCCGCCGACGGCGATGCCTTCATCCAGGACAACCACATCGGGCCTACCACCCGCCGAATCGCAGGCCCCGCAAGCACTCTCACCGACACCAACGCCGCATTCCCCTCCACCTGGCATCCTCTTGGCGGCGCGAGCATGGGCACGGTCTGCGACCTGAACGGCAGAGTCCTGGGCCAGCGCGGCCTCTACGTTCTGGACGGTGCCCTCATGCCCGGCAATACCGCCGCCTGCAATCCGTCCTTGACCATCGCGGCCGTGGCCGAACGCGCGCTCGACGCCCTGGTCGCCCAGGACGTCGGCACGGTGATCTGAAGCGGGACAGGCGATTACGCTCAGCGGACTTGCGGGGCCACCTTCTCGCCGAGCAGTTCGATATTGCGCAGCACCTTGTCGTGCGGCAGGGTGCCCACGCTGGTGTGCAGCATGAAGCGGTCCAGGCCGAGATCGTCGCGGACCTTGGCGATCTTGCCCGCCACGTAGTCGGGGGTGCCGACGAACAGGGAGCCGCTCTGCGACCGCAGCGCCGCGAACTGTTCGCGGGTCATCGGACCCCAGCCGCGTTCGCGGCCGATACCGGACATGGCGCGGGCGTACGGGGCGTAGAAGTCCGCGACCGCCTGCTCATCGGTTTCCGCGACATAGCCGTGCGCGTGCACCGCCACCGGCTGCTTCTCATGCCCGCCCTGCTCCAGCGCCTTGTGGTACAGCTCCACCAGCGGCTTGAAGCGCGCGGGCTGGCCGCCGATGATCGCGATGGCCAGCGGCAGGCCCAAAAGCCCTGCGCGGACCACGGATTCGGGGCTGCCGCCGACGGCGATCCAGACCGGTAGCGGCCGGTTCTCGGTGCGCGGGTAGACGATGGCGTCGGTCAGCGGAGCGCGGAAATTGCCCTCCCAGGTGACCGGGCCCTCCTCGCGGATCTTCAGCAGCAGTGCCAGCTTCTCCTCGAAGAGTTCGTCGTAGTCGGACAGGTCGTAGCCGAACAGCGGGAACGATTCGATGAACGAGCCGCGGCCCGCCATGAGTTCGGCTCGGCCGTTGGACAATCCGTCCAGGGTGGAGAAGTCCTGATAGGCCCGCACCGGATCGGCCGAGCTGAGCACCGTCACCGCACTGGTGAGCTGGATGCGCTCGGTGCGCGAGGCGATGGCGGCCAGCACCACGGCGGGGGAGGAGGCGGCGAAATCCTTGCGGTGGTGTTCGCCCACGCCGTACACGTCGAGTCCGGCCTGTTCGGTGACCACGGCCTCCTCGACCACCTGGCGCAGTCGTTCACCCGCGGTCGGCACCGGGCCGTCCCCGCCGACGGGGTGCGTCTCGGCGAATGTCGTCAGTCCCAGTTCCACGGCGTACGCACCTTCCAATGTTGTTTCCAAGTCAACCTGCGAGCTTAAACGGACCGTAGTCCGGAAACATTCCGCGCAGCTCGGGGAGAGTCGCCCGCATCGGCCGGATAGTCTTGTTCTCATGTCAGTGCGCACCCGCCAACCCCTCGTTCCCGGCACCCAATCGCCCATTCGTGAGGTGCCCAAGTCCATCGAGCGGCCCGAGTACGTCTGGAAGAAGACGGCCAAGGAGGGCAACGAGCCCTGGGTGCAGACGCCCGAAACCATCGAGGCCATGCGCATCGCGAGCAAGCTCGCCGCACAGGCCCTGGAAGAGGCGGGCAAGGCGGTCGCCCCCGGCGTCACCACCGATGAGCTCGACCGCATCGTGCACGAATACCTGATCGACAATGGCGCCTACCCGTCGACGCTGGGCTACAAGGGCTTCCCCAAGTCCTGCTGCACCTCGCTCAATGAGGTCATCTGCCACGGCATTCCGGACTCCACCGTCATCGAGGACGGTGACATCGTCAATATCGACGTCACCGCGTTCATCGGCGGCGTACACGGCGACACCAACAAGACCTACCTCGCGGGCGATGTCGACGAAGAGGTGCGGCTGCTCGTCGAGCGCACCGAAGAGGCCACGCTGCGCGCCATCAAGGCCGTCAAGCCGGGCCGGGCGCTCAATGTCATCGGCCGCGTCATCGAGTCCTACGCCAACCGCTTCGACTACGGCGTGGTGCGGGACTTCACCGGCCACGGCGTCGGCCCCACCTTCCACAGCGGCCTGGTGATCCTGCATTACGACCAGCCCGCCGTCGAATCCGAAATCGAAACCGGCATGACCTTCACCATCGAGCCCATGATCAACCTCGGCGGCATCGACTACGAGATCTGGCCGGACGGCTGGACCGTGGTCACCAAGGACCGCAAATGGACGGCCCAGTTCGAGCACACCCTGGTCGTCAACGAGAACGGCGCTGAAATCCTCACCCTGCCGTGAGTTCGGCCGCCGCCGGGCTCGTGATCGGGCAGCGCGCGTGAAAGGCGCACTGCTCATCGCGGGCACCACCTCCGACGCCGGGAAAAGCGTTGTCGTGGCCGGGCTCTGCCGCATGCTGGCCCGGCGCGGGGTGCGGGTCGCGCCGTTCAAGGCGCAGAACATGTCGAACAACTCCGTCGTCACCCTGGACGGCGGGGAGATCGGGCGCGCCCAGGCATTGCAGGCGCGCGCCTGCGGGCTGGAACCGAGCGTGCGCTTCAATCCGGTACTGCTCAAGCCCGGCAGTGACCGACGCTCACAACTCGTGGTGCGCGGCAAGGCAATCGACACCGTGGGTGCGAAGGACTACTTCCGGCATCGCACCGAATTGCGCGCCATCGTCGCCGAGGAATTGGCTTCCCTGCGCGCCGAATTCGACGTTGTCATCTGCGAGGGTGCGGGCTCACCCGCCGAAATCAACCTGCGCGCAACCGATCTCGCGAACATAGGCCTGGCCCGAGCCGCCGACCTCCCGGTCCTGCTGGTCGGCGATATCGATCGCGGCGGCGTGCTCGCCCATCTCTTCGGCACCGTCGCCATCCTGGAACCCGAAGACCAGCAACTCATCTCGGGCTACATCATCAATAAATTCCGCGGCGACGTCGACCTGCTCCGTCCCGGCCTGGATCAGCTCACCGAGCTGACCGGCCGCCCCACCCTCGGCGTCATCCCCTTCGCAGAAGACCTCTGGATCGATGCCGAGGACTCTCTAGGCACCATCGCAGACGCCCCTGTAGGCCGCTCCCAGCCCCCACTGGGCAGGGACTGGCTCACCGTCGCCGCCATCCGCCTGCCCCGCATCTCCAACTCCACCGACGTGGAAGCCCTCGCCTGCGAACCGGGCGTCTCCGTCCGCTGGGTCACCGACCCGTCCCGCCTCGCCGGAGCCGATCTGGTGGTCCTGCCCGGCAGTAAATCCACCGTCGGCGACCTGGAATGGTTGCGCCGCACCGGAATAGCCGCCACCCTCGAGGAACGCGCCGCCCGCGGCGGCCCCATCCTCGGCATCTGCGGCGGCTACCAAATGCTCGCCCGCACCATCGACGACCGAGTCGAATCCGCGGCGGGCACCGTCGAGGGCCTCGGCCTCCTCGATCTCGAAATCGAGTTCGCCGATCCGAAGGTGTTGCGCCGCAGCGTGGGTCACGCCCCCGAGTACTCGATTGCGGGCAGCGGCACGAACACCGACACGCATGACCACCGGCCCGCGGCGGAAGGCCCAGGAATTCCGGTGCACGGCTACGAGATTCACCACGGCCGCGTTCGGCACAACGGCGACCGGCCGTGGCTGCACCTCGACGGTGTCCCCGAAGGCAGTGTGCGCGGCGCGATCTGGGGCACCCACCTGCACGGTGCACTCGAATCCGACGAATTCCGCCGCGCCTTCCTCCGTGACGTGGCGTCCCACTCCACCGCAGATTTCATTGTCGCCGACAATGTCTCGGTCGCCGAGGTCCGAGCCACCCAGCTCGACCTGCTCGCCGACCTCATGGAGAAGTACCTCGACCTCTCCGCCCTCGAGCGCCTCATCGACACCGGCGCACCCCCGAACCTCCCAACCCTCGCGGTCAGCCGCTGAATATCCCCGACTCGTGCGGTCGGCCGGTGCGCACCACGTGCGAATCCTCGATCCCCGCACGGGAGCCGGTGTGATCGGCCGCGTGCGGAGGACTCTCGACCCGGAGGCCGTCTGAGTTTTCGCGCGGCGCGAGTCCCTCGGTGGTGGTCCCGGCCTTCCCTGGGGTGGGGTCGGTGTCGCACGGCACATGTGACTTTCGGCCGGGGTTCGGGTGGCGGCCGACACGTGGGAAGGGTTGGCCGACAGGCGAATCAGTGGTCTGTGCCACTTGGGAGGGCCGGTTTTCGGGGATTCGGCGCGGATCCGCCGAGGTCGCGGTGACGGCGATCACAGCAATCCGGGCGACACGCGTTCGGGGCGTTTGCGCGCCGTGTAGCGTGACTCGATATGGAATCTCGGCGGATCACGGTCGGTGACCGCGTATGGGCCGTGCGGGTCGGAGGCTCCGAATCCCGCCACCACGTGCTCCTACTTCCCGATGCGGGCGATCCGGCCGATGTATATGACCAGGTCTGTGCACGATTGCAGACCTCGGACCTGCGCACGATCGTTATCGAACCCGCGGACGGGCTCGATAACGCGGCGGTCTTCGGCATCCTCGACGAACTGAAGGTGCCCTGGGCGAACCTGGTCGGTGCGGGCACCGGCGCGGATCTGGCCTGGCAGCTGGCCGCGCGCGGCTTCGGCCGCTTCATGAGCCTCATCGCCGCGGGCAGCGGCCACCCGGCCGCTCCCGGCGCGGACGGCGCCATCGCGGACGCCACCTGCCCCCCGGTGGAAATCCCCACCACTCTGCTGGCCACCAAACGCCTGCCTCGCGCGGCCGCCGAAGCCTCCGGCCGCTACGTCTACGGCGAATTCCGCCTCGTCCCGGTCGATGTCACCGACGTCGCCACCGAAGCGGGCCACGAACTCGCCACCGAGATAGTCCTGCGCACCAGCTTCTGGTGACCCACCCCGCTCACTGACCGCGCCTCGAATCCGATGCGCGGTCAGCGGCTTTTCCGGGTCTTACGCCTTCGCCTGCGGCGACTCCGCCAGCCACGTCAGCCACGAATCCAACTCCGCGAACGCCTGGGTGCGCGGCTGTTCCGAGGACAGGAACACGTCGTGACGTGCGCCTTCGATCGGCACGATATTGGTGCGATCGCCCAGGCAACCCGCCCAGCGCTGAATCTGCTTCACATCCAGCACCACGTCCGAGACATCGGCGGCCGGACCGTACTTGGCCATGAACTTGGTCATCTTGGAGCGCAGCACCAGTGCGGGCACCCCGATATCGAGCCCACGATGCACCCGGGCGTGCCCGCGCCGGATCGCCCGCAGCCAGCCCGCGTGAACGGCGAAGCCGCTCAACGGCTTCCAGTCCAGGTTGTAATCCCATTCGCCGGATACGGTGTTGTGCAGGCTGTCTCCGTAGGTGGTCGCCTTGCCCAGCGGCAGCGCGGTCAGCGCGCTCAACCGCCCGACCCCCTGCAGCACCGCATTGCTCAGCGGGCTGCGGTAGTACGACGGCCCCTGCAGATCGAACCACGGGCTGTTCAGCACCAGCCCCGAAATCCCCTGTGCGCGAGACCCGCCCGCCGCGTTGAGCCGGTTCAGCCACAGCGAGGTGACCAGTCCGCCGGTCGAATGCCCCATCACGAGCACCGGCAGCCCGGTCTCCTCGCGAATGATCTTCAGGGACCGGTTCAGCTCCACGTCGTACAGCGCGAGATCGGTCACATAGTGCGGCGTCTGCCCGTCCCGGGTGGAGCGCCCGCACTTGCGCAGATCCAGCGCGTAGAAGGCGATGCCCTGCGCCGCCATGTGCTCGGCGAGGTGCTCCTGGAAGAAGTAGTCGGTGAACCCGTGCACGTACAGCACGGCGCTGCCGGCGGTCGGCGCGGACGCGGGCGTGTAGCGGATCAGCGTGGCGAAGGCGTCGCCCTGCCCGTCCGGGTCCGGCCCGAGCGCCAGAGTCAGCTGCTGATAATCGGATCCGAGCACGTCGGGCTGCCAAACGCCCGCCGCGCCGGTCGATGCGGACGTGGTTGCGGTTGATGACGTATCAGAGGTCACATGGCCCAATGTAAACGGCGAAGGTGAAAAATGAGCGTGGAGGTATCTCTCACATTCGGCCTTTTCGCTGCCTGATTTCGGCGTGTCCAGGGGCACAATCGAAGTTAGGTGAACGACGGGTAACCTAACTGCCGCTGGGTTGCCCTACACAGACAAGGAAGTCGATCAACGCCGTGTCGAACAATGCTGCCACGATTGAAAAGACCGATGTAGTCCTCATCGGCGCAGGCATCATGAGTGCCACCCTCGGCGCACTGCTTCGACAGGTGCAGCCGGACTGGTCGATCTCGCTCTTCGAGCGTCTCGATGCCGCCGCCGCGGAGTCCAGCGATCCGTGGAACAACGCGGGCACCGGTCACTCCGCCCTCTGCGAGCTGAACTACACGCCGCAGAACGCCGACGGCTCGGTGGAGATCGCCAAGGCCATCGATATCAACGAGCGCTTCCAGGTGTCGCGCCAGTTCTGGTCGCATGCGGTCGAGAACGGCATCCTGGCCAATCCCTCGAACTTCATCAACCCCATCCCGCACGTGAGCTTCACGCACGGCGCGGACGGCGTGGAATACCTGCGTAAGCGCCAGGAGGCGCTGTCGCGGCATCCGCTGTTCGAAGGCATGGAGTACATCAACAACAAGGACGAGTTCGCGCGGCGACTACCGCTGATGTCCAAGGGTCGCGATTTCTCCGATCCGGTCGCGCTGAACTGGACCGACTACGGCACCGATATCGATTTCGGTGAGCTCACCAAGGAGCTGCTGGCGTACCTGGGCAAGTCCGGTGCGGATATCGCCTTCGGGCACGAGGTGAAGAACCTCACCAAGCAGTCGGACGGCTCCTGGCTGGTCAAGGTCCGCAACCTGCGCACCGGCAAGACCCGCGTCATCCACGCCAAGTTCGTCTTCGTCGGCGCGGGCGGCGGCGCACTGCCGCTGCTGCAGAAGTCGGGCATCAAGGAGATCTCCGGTTTCGGCGGCTTCCCGGTGTCGGGTCTGTTCCTGCGCTGCAAGAACCCGGCCCTGATCGCCCAGCACGAGGCCAAGGTGTACGGCCAGGCTTCGGTCGGCGCGCCGCCGATGTCGGTGCCGCACTTGGACACTCGCGTCATCAACGGTGAGCGCGGGCTGCTGTTCGGCCCGTACGCGGGCTGGACGCCCAAGTTCCTCAAGGACGGCAAGAACACCGACCTGTTCAAGTCGGTGAAGCCGAACAACCTGTTCTCCATGCTCGGCGTCGGTGTCACCGAACTGAGCCTGGTCAACTACCTGGTGGGCGAACTGCTCAAGTCCCAGGCCGGTCGCGTGGACGCGATGGCGGAGTTCCTGCCGCGCGCCGACGGCCACGACTGGGATCTGATCATCGCCGGTCAGCGCGTACAGGTGATTCGCCGCAAGGGCGCGGGCGGTGTGCTCGAGCTCGGCACCGCGGTCGTCGCGGCCGAGGACGGCACCATCGCCGGTCTGCTCGGCGCCTCGCCGGGCGCGTCGACCTGTGTGAGCGCCATGCTCGATGTGATGAAGCGCTGCTTCCCGCGTGAATTCGGTTCGTGGGAGCCGAAACTCAAGGAAATGGTGCCCTCGCTCGGGGTCAAGCTGTCCGAGAATCAGGCGCTGTTCTCCGAGGTCTGGGATTGGTCGCAGAAGGCCCTGCACCTGGCCGACGCGAACACGCCGAACCATTCCGGGGTCGCTTCTCACGCCTAGGTGTGATAGCAACAATCGATGATGTCAACGGTTGCTCTCAAAAGGTCGTGGGCCCAGGATCTGGACACCTCGACTCTGTACAAGCTGTTGAAACTTCGCGTGGAGGTTTTCGTCGTCGAGCAGAAGTGCGCCTATCCCGAACTCGACGGTCTCGACCTCGGTCCGGAAACCCGGCACTTCTGGCTCGACGACGAGGGTGATGTCATCTGCACCCTCCGACTGCTCGAAGAGCATGACGACGGCGTGAAGTCCTTCCGCATCGGCCGCCTGTGCACCACCCCGGCGGCCCGCGGGCACGGCTACACCACCCGCGTACTGCAGGCGGCCCTCGCCGAAGCGGGATCGGGCGCGACGGTTCGCCTGAACGCCCAGACCTACCTGGTCGATATGTACACCAAGCACGGTTTCAAGATCGACGGCGAAGAGTACATCGAAGACGGCATCCCGCACATCCCGATGCGCCGAGGCTGAGACTGCAAGCCCCGCAACCGAATTCGGTTGCGGGGCTGTTTTTCTATCTGCCTGCCCGGGGTCCGGTGATCGGCGGCGGCACGGCAATCCGGCCTGGCGACCGGGGGTGTGACCGGGCGGGACCGCGGGTGAGTGCGGGGTCATAGCCGGTTCGATGTGGCGCGCGCATAGAGTTGGGGTGTGGCGGTTTCCTCTGCGGTGTATACCGAATCCAAGCGTGCGGCCTCCGATGTCGAGGCAGGCTTTCCGTTCTCGGCGGTCGTCGGGCAGGAACGGCTGCAGCTGGGATTGATTCTCTGCGCGGTGCACCCCGGTATCGGCGGTGTGCTGGTGCGCGGCGAGAAGGGGACCGCGAAATCGACCGTGGTGCGCGCGCTGGCGCAATTGCTGCCGCCCGTGGTGGATGAGAGTGGGGCGCGCCCGGCTCGGCTGGTGGAGTTGCCCGTGGGGGCCACCGAGGACCGCGTGGTCGGCTCGCTGGACCTGGAGCGGGTGCTGCGCGATGGCGAACAGGCGTTCAAGCCCGGCCTGCTGGCCGCGGCGCATCACGGCGTGCTGTACGTCGACGAGGTGAACCTGCTGCACGACCATCTGGTCGATGTACTGCTCGACGCCGCCGCCATGGGCCGCGTGCACATCGAACGCGACGGCGTATCGCATTCGCATCCGGCGCGATTCGTACTCGTCGGCACCATGAATCCCGAGGAGGGCGAACTCCGGCCGCAGCTGCTGGACCGCTTCGGCCTCACCGTGGACGTCGTCGCCTCGCGCGATGTGGACACCCGCATGGCGGTGGTGCGCCGCCGCCTCGACTACGAGGCCGATCCGGCCGCATTCGCCGCGGACTACGCGCCCGCCGATCGTGAAGTGGCCGAACGCATTCTGACCGCGCGCGATCGACTCCCCGCCATCGCGCTCGACAATGTGGAACTGCGCCGAATCGCCGCGCTCTGCGCCACCTTCGATGTGGACGGTATGCGCGCGGACCTGGTCGTCGCCCGCACCGCCACCGCGCACGCCGCCTGGCGCGGCGGTGACGCGGTCACCGAGGCCGATGTGCGCATCGCCGCCGAACTCGCACTGCCGCATCGCCGTCGGCGCGATCCATTCGACGAACCCGGCATCAGCGAGGAACAGCTCGACGACGCCATGCAAAAGGCGGCGGAGGAAGCGGCTCGCGCCGGTGACGACCTGGGAAAAGGTGAAGCGGCTTCGCAGGATGCGGAGCCGCAGGACCTCGACCCGGATGACGATCCCGACGGTGGCGTGGAGGACCCGAATTCGCCCTCGAGTGAAGCGGATTCGGCGCAGGACGCGAACACCGGGCCTGACGCGAATTCGGATCCGGCGCGACCGGCACCCGATGGCGCGCAACAGGATTCGCTCGACGCATCGCAGGACGGGATGCTGCCGGACGGATCGGACGACACGCTTCCGGATGGGCCGCTCGACGATCCCACCGGACGCGACGCCGATGCCACCGAGGACAACCGGAACCCGAACGGCGGCAAGGCATCCGCCCGCGAGGGCCGCTCCGCCACCCCGGCCGGTTCGATCGCCAAACCCCCGCGCTGGGAGGTCCCCGGTGTAGGCGAGGGCGCGCCCGGCCGCCGTTCCCGCGCCCGCACCCGCCAGGGCCGGGTCGTGCGCGCCACCCCCGAAACCGGTACCGGCCTGCACCTGCTCGGCACCATTTTCGCCGCCGCCCCGCATCAGCGTGCCCGCGGCCGTATTTCCGGCCCGATCGAATTCGCCCCCGGCGATCTGCGCGGCGCGTATCGCGAAGGCCGCGAAGGCAATCTGGTCGTCTTCGTCGTCGACGCCTCCGGCTCCATGGCCTCCCGCGACCGTCTGGCCGCCGTCACCGGCGCTGTGGTGGCCCTGCTTCGCGACGCCTACCAGCGCCGCGACAAGGTCGCCGTGATCACCGTCCGGGGCGCGGACGCCGAACTCGTGCTCCCGCCGACCTCCTCGGTCGATATCGCCGTGCGCCGCCTGGCCGATATGCGCACCGGCGGCAAAACCCCACTCGCCCAGGGTCTCCTGAAGGCCCGCGAGGTCATTCACCGCGAACACGTCCGCGACCCGCACCGCCGTCCCATGCTCGTGATGCTCACCGACGGCCGCGCCACCGGCGGCCCGACCCCGGTCCCGCGCGCCCGCACCGCCGCCCGCCTGCTGGCCAACGAATCGGTCACCGCCATGGTCATCGACTGCGAACGCGGCATGATCCGCCTCGGCCTGGCCCGCGACCTCGCCCGCGATCTCCGCGCGGGCTACCTCCAGCTGTCCGAACTCACCGGTGACTCGGTGGCGGGCGCGGTCCGGGCCACCCGCGCCGCCTGAACCATGCGATCACCGGTGTCGCCCGACAAGCGGGCTCGCGGCCTGCCCGGTGATCGTGCGGCCCGGATCGCACCGGACGCACGCCCATAGCTCGTTGAGTCGTGAACGTGTGCGGGAACCTCCCGCGGGCATTGTTCGTCGTACCGATATGCGTGGTTTATCTGCTCTCCGGCGGATCGCGGTGGCGATCGCGCACGCGCTGAGCTGATCGCGCGCCCGGCGGCGGACTCGCACCGGGCATGTGGCACGGTGGGATGAGCGTTCGGCGCACGCCGCGCGGTGAGAGGAGTTCGATTCCATGCCTCAGGGTGTTCCGCTGGCCGAGAGCATTCCGGACGACGGGCTGACCACGCGGCAGCGCCGGAATCTGCCGGTGCTGGCCGTGCATACCGGGCCGGGCAAGGGTAAGTCGACCGCGGCCTTCGGGATGGCGTTGCGGGCGTGGAATCAGGGCTTCGATGTAGCGGTGTTCCAGTTCGTGAAGAGCGCCAAATGGAAGGTCGGCGAGGAAGCCGCCTTCCGCACCCTCGGCACGCTGCACGAGGAGACCGGCGCGGGCGGCGCGGTGGAATGGCACAAAATGGGCGAGGGCTGGTCCTGGTCCCGCAAACAGGGCTCCGATGAGGACCACGCCGCCGCCGCGCTCGCGGGCTGGCAGGAGATCGCCCGTCGCATCGCCGCCGAACAACACCGCTTCTACGTCCTCGACGAATTCACCTACCCCCTCAAATGGGGCTGGGTCGACGTCGACGAGGTGGTCGAAACCCTGCGCAACCGCCCCGGCAACCAGCACGTGGTCATCACCGGCCGCGACGCCCCGCAGGCGCTACTCGACGTAGCCGACCTCGTCACCGAGATGACCAAGGTCAAGCACCCCATGGACGCGGGCCGTAAGGGCCAGCGCGGTATCGAATGGTGAGCGTCGCCCCTGCCGAGCGCGCTGTCGATTCCGCCGGAACCGGCATCGGCGGTGCCATGGTGCGCCTGGCGAGCGGTGCGGCCGGAGCAGGCATCGGCCGCGCCGCGCCGCGCGTCGCTGTCGGGGGCGCGTGGTGAGCGTGCCCGCCGTCGTTATCGCCGCACCCGCATCGGGCAGCGGAAAGACCACGCTCGCAACCGGTTTGATCGGTGCGCTGCGCCGTGCCGGGCACCGGGTGGCCCCTTTCAAGGTCGGCCCCGACTACATCGACCCGGGCTACCACGGCCTCGCCGCCGGACGTCCCGGCCGCAACCTGGATCCGGTGCTGTGCGGCACCGAACGCATCGCGCCGCTCTACCTGCACGGCAGCGCCGACTGCGATATCGCGGTGGTCGAGGGCGTCATGGGCCTGTTCGACGGCCGTATCGACGAGAACAACTCCGACCCCATCGCCGAGGGCTCCACCGCCCAGATCGCCGCCATGCTCGGCGCACCGGTCATCCTGGTGGTCGACGCCCGCGGCCACAGCCAGAGCCTGGCCGCCCTGCTGCACGGTTTCGCCACCTATGACAGCGGAATCCGTTTGGGCGGAGTGATTCTCAACCGTGTCGGCAGCGAACGCCACGAACAGGTGCTGCGCGCCGCCTGCACCCGAGTCGGCCTCCCCGTGCTCGGCGCACTCCCGCGCCTGGCCGAATTGGAAGTCCCCTCCAGACATCTCGGCCTGATCCCGGCGGTGGAGCATGGCTCCGCCGCCCAGGCAGCCGTGGACGCTATGACCGATCTCGTTGCCGCACACATAGATCTGGCTGCGGTAGTGGCACTGGCGAGCTCGCAGACCTCCGGCCCGAGCTGGAATCCCGCCGAGGAACTGCACCTCGCCGCCGAATCGGGTTCCGGCGCAGGCGCTCTCATCGCGCAGCTGGAGCATGGACCCGCTGCGCGCGTCGTGCCGACTGTCGCGCGGGTGGCTGGGGATTCGGAGCGGGCCGCCGCCGGGGCCGGGTGGGATCGCGGCACCGATCAGGCGTTCGTCACCGGCGGACCGATTGTTGCCGTGGCGGGCGGGGCTGCCTTCACCTTCGGTTACGCCGAGCATCGCGAACTTCTGGAGGCGGCGGGCGCGCGGGTTGTAGTGTTCGACCCGATGCGCGACGAACTTCCTTCCGGTACAGCGGGTCTGGTGATTCCCGGCGGCTTCCCGGAGGAGCACGCCGCCGCCCTCGCCGCCAACGTGCCCCTGCTCGAACAGATCGCCGCCCGGGCCGAGCGCGGCCTCCCCATCCACGCCGAATGCGCGGGCCTGCTCTACCTCACCCGCTCCCTGGACGGTCACCGCATGGCCGGAGTCATCGACGCCACAGCCGAATTCGGCCCCCGCCTCACCCTCGGCTACCGAGACGCCGTGGCCCTCACCGATTCACCGCTGTGGCGCGCGGGTGAACGCGTGCGCGGCCACGAATTCCACCGCACCCGCCTCACTGCACCCGCCGCGAACCCCGCCGCCTGGGCCTGGCGCGCGCCCTCCGGCGAAACAGTCCGCGAAGGCGCGACAACCCACCATGTCCACGCCTCCTACCTGCACACCCACCCCGCCGGAAACCCGAGCGCGATAGCGCGATTCGTCGCCACCGCCCGCGCTTTCGCCGACGACGAAGCGCTCGTATGAGACGCCGCCGCCTCCGACCCGGCCCGGACAGGTCGGCACCGAGTCGATTACCGAGATCGGCGGTCCGCACCACCGGGAACCACCCGCTCGAATCCGCGCACGACCGCCGGTCACGGAGGTCCCGCGCGCGTCGAGGCCGCCGATGAGCGGACCCGCGCAAACCGAAGGCGCGCGACCGGTACTCGCGGTTGGCGTGGGTACCCGAACCGGCGTGGAGGCCGCCGTCATCGTCGCGGCGATACGGGAAGTCTTGGGGGACAGCGTGATCGGCTGCCTCGCGACCGTGGACAGGCGCGCGGGGGAGTTGGGCCTGGTGGCCGCGGCACGAGAGCTCGGGGTGCCGGTGATGTCCTTCGCGCCGGGCGAACTGGCGCGGGTCGAAGTGCCCAACCCGTCCGCGGTCACCGCCCAGGCGCTCGGAACCCCGAGCGTGGCGGAGGCCGCCGCGATGCTGGCCGCCGGCGGCGGAGAGCTGGCTGTTCCCAAGCGCATAAATAGGGGAATCGCCTTGGCAGCAGCGGTTATTCGACGCTGAGACCGCACACTACCGGTCGGGTGCGCGGATATACATATGAGGCGGTCGAAATCGTCTTGGCGGCAGCTGTAATTCGGCGCTGGGTTGCGCTCCGCGCCTCGAGCGGATCAGCCCGGGAATAGGTACCGATGCGGTGGCGCGGTGATACGGCGCCGCCGCGCCCGCCGACCGGTTGGGTAGTCGGCGAGCGCGGCGGGTGGGCGGATCACGGGTTGGGGCTGCGTGATCCGCCGCTGGTGGGGTGGTGGGTCAGGGGGCTACCGAACCCCAGTCGGCGAAGCCGGTGGGGTCGTGGCGGCCCAGGGTGCCGTGTTCGAACAGGCCCCAGCCCTCGGCGTCACCGCAGCGGGCCTTGCCGACGTGGTCGATGACGCCGAAGGGGATGCGGCCCGCATTGGCCGGGTCGGTGAGGTCGTAGCGTTTGGCCTCGGACCAGTTGCGGCCCTTCCATTGCCCGTGCTGCCAGTCCGGATCGCCGCCGTAGCCCGCGCCGACGTGCAGCGCGATGAACGTGCCCGCCTCGACCTCCACCTCGAGCGGTTTGCCGTCGGGAGTGGTGAGTTCCAGGCGCAGGGCGGTGGGGATGCGGGTGCCGGACTTGTAGGTCAGATGCACTCGCGGCCAGCCCAATTGCTCGATGCGGCCGTCATTCCAGATGCGGGTGGCATCGTTGAGCGTGCGGAACCCGTTGGGCTCCTCCTGCACGATGACGATGATGGAGAACTCGTCGAAGCGTAGCGGCACGTACAGCCACCAGAAGCCTTCGGACGGTTCGGAAGCCAGTCGTCCGGCCGGATCGGACTCACCGACCGGGCGGATACCCCAGGAGCGGTCCCGGGTGCCCATCCAGCTGCCCGGATCGACGGCGAAATCGGTGCCGTCGACATTCAGTGTGCCGGACCAGCTTCCGACCTGAGCGAAGCGCTGGGCCTCGATCATGGCCTTGTTCATGCCGGTGATGATGGTGTGCGCCTCCTCCTGCACGACCGGGAACGAACCCTCCCAGGTCATATCGAAGGACAGCGTCTCGTGCTCGCAGATCACCCGCAGCTTCTGCAGCGGCTCGATCACCTCGATGCGGTATCCGCCGACCGCCAGGTCCAGGCTGCGCTGCTCGAGTGCGTCGGAGAATCGCACCGAATGCTGGATGTCCCCGCGCCGCACGGTGGCGAACGCGTCGGTCACGCCGAGGTTCGGGTACACGCCGAATCCGGTGACCAGCAACAGATCTCCGCCGGTGTCGATGGCGTTGTAGTAGCTGCGGTCGTAGAAGTTCTTATCGCTGCTGGCCACCCGTGCGATGGGCTGCGGCGTCTGGTGGATCGGGTATTCGTCCAGAGGACCGATCATGGGTCGCATATCTCTCAATCCCAGGCGTAGGTGCCGTCGAGCAGTGCCTCGAGCAGCTTTCGGTGCATGACGTAGTCGTCGCGGTCGGCGGTGTCGGTGTCCTCGCCGAAGTGGATCATCCGGCGCTTGATGCGCGCCATGACGATCCCGTGCCGCAGTGCGGCATAGGTGAGGTACCAGTCCAGATCGCGCACGGCGTGCCCGGTGGCTTCCTCGTACAGCTTCTCGATATCGCTGCGGCGCAGGAAGTCCGGCAGTCCGGGCTGATCGAACGTGGTCGCGATGTCCTGGAAGAACCGGTGAATCAGGATGGGCCAGGCCACATCCAGTTCGCGCGGTCCGATGGCGGCCATCTCCCAGTCGAGCACGGCGGAGGTGTCGCCGGTCTCCTCGAAGAACATGATGTTGCCCGGGCGCGCGTCACCCCAGCTGAGCACATCGGGCGCGGAATCGTCCGGCCAGTTGGCTTCCAGGTATTCGAAGGTGCGCTCCAGCAACGGAATCCGGAATCCGTCAGCGGCCAGTGCCCAGTCGTACCAGCGCTTTTGCGCGTCGAAATGCCTGCGCAGTGCCGAGCCCTCGCCGTGCAGCATGGGGAAGCGCTCTTCGGGCTTGTCGATGCTGTGCACCCGGGCGATGACGTCGACGGTCTTGCGGGTGATCTCCAGCCGCTCCTCGGGCGTCGCGTCGAACACCCAGCCGAAGAACACGTACGGCGGATTGTCCTCCGCCACACGGCCGCTCACCCGCTTCATGACCAGGAACGGCGAGCCCAGGACGGAGGCGTCGTTCTCCATCCAGCACAGCGGCGGCACCGGGATATCGGTGGCCTCGGCGACCGCGGCCATGATGTCGTACTGGGCCTGCAGGTCGTACTTCTCGAAGACCGGGAAGGAGCTGGACTCCGGTGGCATCCGCGCCACATACGATCCGCCCGCGGGCGCACCGTTCTCGGTCCATTCGGCGTCGAACAGCAGGGTGGTGCTGGACATGCCGCCCGCCTGCGGCTTGGTCAGCGAGGTGACGCGCGGGGCGTCGTCGGCATCGACCTTGGTGGCGAGCCAGGCGGCCAATTGCTCCGCGAGTTGTGCATCGTCCCGGTCGGAGACGGTGAGTTCCCATCTCTGGTTGGGGTCGTCGGCCGACATTCTTTCCTCCTGGCGTGAAGCGGCGGGCGTGTGCGCGCGGTTCGGGCTGGTGGGCCCGGGTGTGGCGCGTTCCACACGATGTGCAGAAATGTAACGTGTTGCAGTTGAAATGTGCAGGGGTTCGGCTGGTAAGTACCGGTGAATGGGATGCCTCTCGACGCGCATTCTGGTAAGTCGGTAGTGCTGGCACGTAGTCCCGCAGAGGTATGCCGCACCATCCCACCGGGGTAGGCGAGAACGCTACGAACGGGGGATCCACCCGGAGGTGCGCGGCGGGCACACTCCCTATCGTCGAAAGAGGTTCGCCGAGAGGGGAGAGAGCGCGATGAGTACAGCAGCGGTCGTCGTCGAGGCGGAGCTCGATCCACCCGAACCGGCGACCGCGCGGACATGGAATCCGCTGGCGCGCCTCGGCTTTCGCTTCGTGGTCGCATACCTGACCCTATTCTGCGTCATCTATCCGCAGCCGCTGTTCGCCTTCATCGGCATCATCGCGCTCTGGACACCGGATCGCATGGTCATGGACTACGCGCAACTGCCGCACGCCATCGTGGAATGGGTGGGGCGCAATGTCTTCGGCATCGACGCGCGCCTGCACCTGGAATCCGGTAGTGGCGATCAGGCGTACCTGTGGGTGCTGGTGTTCTGCATCCTGATTCTCGCGCTCATCGTGACCGCGGTGTGGACCGTCCTGGACCGCAAGCGCACCGAATACCGCCGTCTCGCGGGCTGGTTCCTGCTCTTCATCCAGCTCATCCTGGCCGGGCAGATGCTGGGATACGGCTTCGCCAAGGCGATTCCGCTCCAGATGCAGGTGCCCGGTCTGGCCACCCTCATCCAGCCGTACGGCGACTTCAGTCATATGGCGGTGCTGTGGAATCAGGTCGGCACGTCACCGGTGTACGAGAGCCTGCTCGGTATCGCCGAGGTGCTCGGCGGTCTGCTGCTGCTCATGCCGCGCACGCGGCTCGCGGGCGTGCTGCTCAGTCTGGTCAGCATGGCGCAGGTGTGGGTGCTCAATATGACCTTCGATGTGCCGGTCAAACTGCTCTCGTTCCACCTGCTGTTGCTCTCGCTGGTGTTGCTGGCCCCCGAGGCCCGCAGGCTCACGGCGGTGCTGCTGGGACAGTCCGCCGGTCCGTCGACCGCACCCACCCCGTTCACGACGCCCCGTTCGCGCCGGATCGCCGACATCGGCCTGGTGGTACTTGCGGCCTGGTTCGTGCTGGCGCAGGCGGTCGGCAGCTGGCAGGGCTGGCACGATTACGGTCCGGGGCGGGGCAAACCCGAGCTCTACGGCATCTGGAACGTCACCGAATTCACCCGCGACGGCCAGCCGGTGCCGCCCCTGCTCACCGATGAAACCCGCTGGCGGCGCTTGGTTTTCGACTACAGGGAGTACGCCACCTATCAGCGCATGGACGACAGCCTGGTCTCGGTCGCCACCGAATACGACAGCGCCGCACACCATCTCACCCTGCACTCACCCGAGGCGCAGCAGCCGCTGGCCAGCTTCACCTACGACCGCACCGCCCCGGATCGCCTGCTGCTCACCGGCGAACTGGACGGCCATCCGGTGACCCTGTCCCTCACCCGCGTCGACGACAGCGCCATGCCGGTGCGCAAGGGCGGCCTGAACCTGGTGCAGGACAACCCCAATGGCGTGAACTAGTTCCCGAGCTGATTGACCCAGCCGGGATTCGGCGCGAAGAACTCCCCACCGGCCGCGAAGGCGCTGCGCGCGTCTTCCCGGCCGAGCAGCCGGGCCGCCAGCCACGCGGTCGGATACCCGAGATATCCGTACACCCCGACCGCGCACGGGAACGCCGCTCCCGCGCAATCCGGTTGCCCCTGCACATCATTGTGATTCGGCCCGACGAGCGTGCCCCACGCCTTCGGAATCGAATTCGGGATCGCCTCGTAGTACGCCCGAATCGATTGCAGTCCGATCACCTGGCGGGGCAGCGCCTGCTCCGACGGCGAGATCAGGAAATCCGCGGACCCGTTCACCAGGAACACCGAACCGCTGACCAGCTTCCCGGTATCCGGGCACCATGATCCGGTCGCACAGAGAATCTGGATCGGCAGTTCGATCGGCACCACCGTCTTGATCCGCCCGCCCGAATTCGCCATGGCGTTCAACGCCCCGGTCGCGCCCTGCGAATGCCCCACCGCGCCAATCGCATTCGCGTCCAGCCGATCGTGGAAGACGCTCGCCGGATCGGCGGCCCGATGCAGCAGGAAGTCCACCGCCCCCGCGATATCCGTCCCGGACCCGGTCTGCTTGTTCTCGGTCGCGATGACGACGAACCCCCACGACGCCAAATGCGTGAGCAGATACTCGTATTGGCTCGGCACCGCATTGGTGCCGTCGCCGAAGGTGATGATCGGATGCCGGAATCCGCCCGCCCCGAGATTCGCCGGATACCAGATGTCATAGGCCGCCCCGGTGGAATCGCAACAGCCGAAACCCTTTTGCGTGGTCACCGCCCACGGACCGGGCTGCGAATAGATCGCCTCGACACTTGGCGACACCAGCGTCCCGGCCGCTGTATCGGCCGCGGCGGGCGCGACGCCCGCGAGCGAGAGGGAAACCAGAACTGCGAACATCCGGACCACTGCCCCGCGGCGAATCATAGCTATCAAGCATAGGAAGCCGAACGGGTTTCCGAGGCCAGGCGCACGGATCGCCATCCAGCCGAGATCCGCCGCCGCCATCGAGGTGGGCTCTATAACGGTTGCTGTGCGGACGCCGGTCGATTGTGGGCGGTTCGCGGCCAGGCCGTAGGCTCAATCCTCGTGCAGTACACGTCAGACGCATCCGATGAACAGCCCGTTGGCGACCCGAACTACCTGGTCGGGCTCGATCTGAACGGCCGGCGCGTAGTCGTCGTCGGCGGTGGAACGGTCGCCCAGCGGCGGCTCGGACTGCTCATCGCCTCCGGTGCGGACGTGCACGTGATCAGCCGCGAGGCCACCCCGGCCGTGGAGGGTATGGCCACCTCCGGCCAGATCACCCTGGAACTGCGGCCCTACGCCGACGGTGATCTCGATGGCGCGTGGTACGCCATGACCTGCACCGATGAACCCGAAACCAATGCCGCGGTGGTCGAAGAGGCCACCCGCAGGCGTATTTTCTGCGTCCGCGCCGACAGTGCCCGGCTCGGCACTGCCGTCACCCCGGCGACCGCGCGCTATGACGGTATGAGCCTCGGCGTCCTCGCGGGCGGTCAGCATCGCCGTTCGGCCGCGATCCGGAACGGCCTGCTGGAGGCGCTGCAATCCGGTGTGGTGACCGATGATTCGGGCCCGGTGACCCCAGGCGTCGCCCTGGTCGGCGGCGGTCCCGGCGATCCGGACCTCATCACCGTGCGCGGCCGCCGCCTGCTGGCCCGCGCGAATCTCGTTGTCGCGGACCGTCTCGCGCCCCCGGAGCTGCTCGCCGAACTGGGTCCGGATGTCGAGGTCGTGGACGCCGCCAAGATCCCGTACGGCCGCGCCATGGCGCAGGAGGCCATCAATACCGCGCTCATCGAGGGCGCGAAGGCGGGCAAATTCGTGGTCCGCCTCAAGGGCGGCGACCCCTATGTCTTCGGCCGCGGTTACGAGGAACTCGAAGCCTGCGTCGACGCCGGTGTCCCGGTGACGGTCGTCCCCGGCGTGACCAGCGCCATCTCGGTCCCCGCCCTCGCGGGAATCCCGGTCACCCATCGCGGCGTCACCCACGAATTCGTCGTGGTCTCCGGCCATGTCGCCCCCGACCATCCGGACTCCCTGGTCGACTGGCCCGCCCTGGCCCGACTGCGCGGCACCATCGTGCTGCTCATGGCCGTCGAGCGCATCGATAAATTCGCCGCCGCCCTCCTGGAAGGCGGTCGCGCCGCGGACACCCCGGTCACCATCGTCCAGGAAGGCAGCCTGCGTACCCAGCGCATCGTCCGCGCCGACCTGTCCACGGTCGCGGACCGTGTCCGCGCCGAAGCCATTCGCCCCCCGGCCATCATCGTCATCGGCCCCACCGCCGGTTTCACCGCCGGAGCGCCGGATGGCGAATCGCTGGACGCGGGAGCGCACTGACCTCATGCCCGGTACGAGCCAGCACGAGATCGGTTGGCCGCGCCGGGTATCCATTACAGTGTCGGAGTGCTCGATAATCCCGCTGCGACGATGCAGTATCCGGTGACCAAGCGGGCGTTCGGCCTCGCGATTCTCGTCCTGAGCGGGTTGCAGCTGATGGTGGTGCTCGACGGCACCGTCATGATTCTGGCGCTGCCCCGACTACAGGAGCAGTTGGGTCTGTCCAGTGCGGGCAGTGCCTGGACGGTGACGGCGTACGGTCTGCCGTTCGCCGGGCTCATGCTGCTGGGTGGTCGCCTCGGCGACTCCTTCGGTCGCAAGCGCATGCTGATTCTCGGTGTCGCACTGTTCACCGTCGCGTCCGCGCTGTGCGGCAGCGCGCAGAACGAAGCCTGGCTGATCGCCGCCCGCGCCCTGCAGGGCACCGGTGCCGCCATCGCCGCGCCGACCGCGTTCGCGCTGGTCGCCAGCACCTACGCCCCCGGTCCGGCCCGTAATCAGGCCATCGCCATCTTCGGTTCCATGGTCGGCATCGGTTCGGTCGGCGGTCTGGTCATCGGCGGTGCGCTGACCCAGCTGGATTGGCGCTGGATCTTCTGGATCAATGTGCCGATCGGCATTCTCATCGTCATCGGCGCGATCAACGAGCTGCGCGATACCGCGCACCAGCGCATCTCCCTCGATATTCGAGGGGCGGTACTGGGCACGCTCGCCTGCGTGGCCATTGTGTTCGGTGCGACCGAAGGCCCCGAAATGGGTTGGGGCAGCCCGATTATCCTGGGCTCGGTGATCGGCGGCCTGGTGCTGCTGGTGGTGTTCATCCTCGCCGAACGCAATGTCGAGAACCCGCTGCTGCCGTGGTCGCTGTTCGACAGCCGCGATCGCGTGGCCACCTTCATCGCCATCTTCCTGACCTCCGGCGTACTGGGCGCGACGACCTTCTTCGTCGCCCAGTTCCTGCAGAACGTGCTTGGCTACAGTCCGCTCTCGGCCGGTCTGGCGAGCATCCCGTTCACCCTCGGCGCGGGTGTGGGCACCGCGGTCGCCTCCAAGGCCGCGCAGTATGTGGCCCCGCGCTGGCTGCTGTTCTCCGCCGCACTGGTGCTCGCGGCCGGGCTGTACTTCGGTTCCACCATCGACGGTTCGGTGGAGTACTTCCCGACGCTGCTGATCCTGCTGTGCGTGGTGGGTTTCTGCGTCGGCACCGCGATCGTGATCCTGCCGCTGTGCGTACTGGTCGGGGTGGATATGGCGCATATCGGCCCGCTGTCCGCGGTCGGGCAGATGTTCATGAATATGGGCACCCCGTTCGCGGTGGGCGTGCTGAGCCCGGTCGCACTGTCCCGCACGCTGTCCCTGGGCGGTTCCACCGGCAAGGTCACCGAGATGAACCCGACCCAGATCGAGGCGCTGGGCAGCGGTTACACCCTGGTGCTGCTGGTCTGCGCCATCGGCACCGCGGTGCTGGGCGTGCTGGCGCTGACCCTGCGCTATACGCCCGCGCAATTGCAGCAGGCGCAGCACGCACAGGATGAGGCCCAGAAATCCTGAGTCCCTACGGCACTCGCGTCACCGCGATGGCCGGTTCGGACAGGCTCCCGAGGTAGAGATTGCCGTCGTGTTCGGCGACGGCGGTCACCAGCGCGTAGTCGACGCCTTCGCGCTGTAGATCGTGCACCTGCTTGCCGTCGAAATCGAAGGCCATCGCCCAGACGGTGCGCGCCGGCTTCGGTTGCAGCCGTTCGGGAATCGCCCACGAGATCTTGCGGAGAATGCCGGGCAGCGGAAGCAGGGTGTCCAGCAATGGGTTTCGTGGGGATGCCAGCGAAACCCACACCAGGCCATCGCTGCCGAGCAGCATATTGTCCGGGAATCCGGGCAGGTTCTGCACCAGCGGATCGCTGGTCCCGGCGCGCGGGCCCGACAGCCAGTAGCGGGTCACCCGGTACGCCCCGGTCTCGGCGACCACCACGCACGAACCGTCCGGCGCGAGCACCACGCCATTGGCGAAATCCAGTCCGTCCAACAGGATTTCGACGCTCCCGTCGGTGTTCCGGCGCAGCAGCCGCCCGGTTCCGGAATGCTCCATGATGTCGCCCATCCACTCGGTGAGCGGCCATCGGCGCGAGGATTCCGAGAAGTAGATCGTGCCGTCCGCGGCCGCGACCACATTGCTGGTGAAATTCAGCGGTTCGCCATTGACCTCGGCGACCAGCACCTCTATCTGCCCGCCCGGCTTGTCCAGCTGCAGCAATCCGCGCTGTGCATCGCAGATCAGCAGGGAGCCATCGGATTCCGCGTGCAGTCCGAGCGGCCGCCCGCCGGTGTGCGCGATCTGCTCCACCGCCCCGGTCGCCGGATCGACGGCCAGGATCGCGCCATTGTCGATACCGGTGAGCAAACGCCCGTCGGCCGCGATGACCACGTCTTCCGGTCCCTTGCCCGGCAATTCGAGTAACCGCAGGGCGGGCATCTCCGGGGTGCTGCGGGTGTCACGGGCACGCGGCGGGGCAGGCGGGGGCGTCCATCGGCGGGGCTGCATCGGCATGGCTCACTGTATCCGCGCGCCACCACACTCCGAGGGCGGTGAGGCTGAAAACCGCGCCCAGCAGGCAGACCGCCGTCCATCCGAAGGCCGCGTAGACGGCGGTGGCGGCCACGGCTCCGGCCGCGCTGCCGATCGAATAGAAGATCATGTAGCCGCCGATGACCCGGCTGCCCGCATCGGGGCGATGCGAGTAGATCATGCTCTGGTTCGTGACGTGCACGGCTTGAATGGCGGCATCCAGGGCGATGATGCCGATCACCAGGGCCACCAGCGATTTCGGAGTCAAGGCGAGCAGTGGCCACGACGCGACCAGGAGTGATAGTGCGAGCCCCGTCACCCGTCGGCCGTGTCCTCGGTCGAAGAGTCGCCCCGCCGGAGTCGCCGCTGCCGCGCCCGCGACGCCCGCCAGCCCGAAAGCGCCGATCACGGTGTGCGACAGCGTGAATGGCGCGGCGCTGAGCAGCAGTGCGAGCGTGCTCCACAGCGTGCTGAACGCGGCGAAGATGAGCAGGGCCAGCAGCCCTCGGGTGCGTAGCAGGGGATCGGTGGCGAAAAGTGTGATGGTGGAACGCAATAGCGCCGGATATCGCGGTGCCGAGTCCGGGTGCTCGCCGCCAACCCCGAGGTCGTCGTCCGCATCGCGTCGAGGCATCGGCCCGGTGGGCGCGGGCACATAGGGCAGCGTGCGTCGCATGGCGAACACCAGTAGCAGCGTGACCGCCGCCGAGGTGAAATACACCGCGCGCCAGCCCGCCACATCGGCGATAGTCCCGGATATCGTGCGCGCCAGCAGAATTCCGATGACGATCCCGCTGGTGACCCGCCCGACGATCCGTCCCCGATCGCCCGGCCCGGTGAGCGCCGCGGCATAGGCGACCAGCGATTGCGCCACCACGGCGAGGAATCCGACGGTCGCCGCAGCGCCGAGCAGCACGGGAGTATTTGCGGCCGTGGCGAATACCAGCAGCGCCCCCGCCAGTAGCAGCGACTGTGCCGAGACCAATGCCCGCTTGGGCAGTAGATCCGCCAGCGGGACGAGCAGGAAAAGCCCCAGTCCGTAACCGATTTGCGTAGCGGTGACAATGCCGCCGACCGCCTGCTCACCGATGCCGAACTCCGCGCCGAGCGTGGCCAGCAACGGTTGCGCCAGGTACACGTTCGCCACGGCGGTTCCGCTCGCCAGCGCGAACACCGCGAGCGCCGGGCGGCTTGGTTGTGCTCCGGCCCCGGATGATTCGTCCGCGCGGTGGCCGGGCCGGGCTCCCACCGTGGGTGGTTCGGTCGTGGGCCGATTGTGTTCCAGCGTCATACACCCTCCAGTGGTTGCATCTTGCTACCTACGCTAGAGTGGAGTGGTAGCAAGATGCAACCGATAATTCCGGAGGCCGGGCCTTGGTCAAACGCACCCGATTCGACGATGCCGACTGCCCAGTCGCCCGCTCGGTGGACGCCATCGGTGATTGGTGGTCGCTGCTCATCGTGCGCGACGCCTTCGACGGCAGTCGCCGCTTCAATGAATTCCAGCGCAGCCTCGGCGTGGCCAAGAACATCCTCGCCGCCCGACTGCGCGATCTGGTCGCCAACGAGATCCTGGAAACCACCCCGATCTCGGAAGGCAGCCCCTACCAGGAATACACGCTCACCGAAAAAGGCCGCGCTCTCTTCCCGGTCATCGTCGCCCTGCGGCAATGGGGTGAAGCCTTCTCCTTCGCCGACTCCGAACCCCACTCCGAACTGCTGGACCGCCGCGACGGCCGGCCACTGGCCCCGCTCGAGGTGCACGCTCACGACGGCCGCTTACTCACCCCGGACGATGTCGCGGTAGCCAAACTGAGCTGACCTCGCGTATCGGAGGGCCGACGCGTAATGGTGGCGTCCCGGCGCAGTGGTGAAAACCACCGCCGCCCAGGGCTGTTGCCGCCCGCGGGAATTCGGCAGACTGCCTGGATGGGGAGAAACCTGGACGCGGAACTACTGGACCGCTGGACCGATCTGGCTGGACCCGATGCGCGTGAACTCGGCGAAGACCTGGTCCGCCGCTATCGAGAACCACACCGCCGCTACCACACCGTCGAACATCTATCCGCCATGCTCGCGGTCATCGACGACCTCGCCGCCGACGCCACCGACCTGGCCGCCGTCCGCTATGCCGCCTTCTTCCACGACGCCGTCTACTCGGTCGACGGCGGCGACAATGAGGAAGCCAGCGCGGTACTGGCCGAATCCGCCCTCCCCGCACTGGGTTTGAGCCCGGAGACGATCACCGAGGTGGCCCGCCTGGTCCGCCTCACCGCGGGCCACCACCCCGCCCCCGGCGACCGCAACGGCGAGGTTCTCTGCGACGCCGACCTCGCCATTCTCGCCGCCGACCAACCCGCCTACACCGCCTACACGGCCGCCGTCCGAGCCGAATACGCCCACGTCCCGGACGATCTCTTCCGCGCGGGCCGCGCCGCCGTCCTACGCGGCCTGGTAGACCAACCCCACCTCTTCCGCACCCCCATAGGCCGAGCCCGCTACGACGAAGCCGCCCGAGCCAACCTCTCCGCCGAACTCGCCACCCTCGCCTGACAGCCCGCCGCCTCGTCCGGATCGCGGATGAGGCGGCGGGCTGGATTGTGCCGCCCGGTCGGGGCGGCGAAATCTATTCGCTCAGAGCAGCTTCCACGCGCTGGTCAGCGCGCCCCGAACAATCTGCTCGATCTCCTGGAACTGTTCCGGTCCGCAGATCAGCGGCGGCGAGAATTGGATCACCGGTTCGGCACGGTCGTCTGCGCGGCAGTACAGGCCGTTGGCGAACAGTTCCCGCGAGACGTGGTTGCGCAGAACGCGAGTGGATTCCTCATCGGTGAAGCGTTCCCGGGTGTTCTTGTCCTTGACCAATTCTACCGCCCAGAAGAACCCGGCACCGCGCACCTCGCCGACGATCGGCAGGTCCTCTAGCTTGGAAAGCGTTGCGCGGAAGGCGTCTTCGTTATCGCGCACATGCTGATACAGCCCCTCGCCCTCGAGAATATCGAGGTTGGCCAGCGCCACCGCGCAGGACACCGGATGCCCGCCGTAGGTGGAGCCGTGCATGAACATATCGTTCGAGCGCTGGAACGGTTCCATGATGCGGTCGCTGATCATGACCGCGCCCAGCGGCGCGTACCCGGACGTGAGCCCCTTGGCGGTGGTGATCATATCCGGCTGATAACCGAAACGGTCTGCGCCGAAAGCGGTTCCGAGCCGCCCGAACGCACAGATCACCTCATCGGAGATGAGCAGCACATCGTGCCGATCGCAGATTTCGCGCACCCGCTGGAAGTAGCCCGGCGGCGGTACGAAACAGCCGCCGGTGTTCTGCACCGGCTCCAGGAATACCGCGGCCACGGTATCCGCGCCCTCGAAGAGAATGGCCTCCTCGATCCGGTCCGCCGCCCACAGCCCATACGCCTCGTAGTCGTCGGCATGTTCGGTGGCCCGATAGAAGTTGGTGTTCGGCACCCGAATGGTGCTCGGCACCAGCGGTTCGAAAGGCGCTTTGGCGCCGGGGATTCCGGTGATCGACAGCGCGCCCAGCGATGTCCCGTGATATGCCATGGACCGGCTGATCGCCTTGTGCTTGGTCGGCTTGCCGATCACCTTGAAGTACTGCCGCGCGAGTTTCCATGCGGTCTCGACGGATTCGCCGCCGCTGACGGTGAAGAACACCCGATTCAGGTCACCGGGGGCCGAAGCCGCCAGCCGGTCGGCCAATTCGATGGCCGGGGGATGGGCGTAACCCCAGAGCGGGAAGTACGGCAGCGTCCGCATCTGCCGGGCCGCGGCCTCGGCGAGTTCCTCGCGCCCGTGCCCGACCTGGACGGCGAAGAGTCCCGCCAGTCCGTCCAGGTAGCGCTTGCCGTTGTCATCGAAGAGATATGCGCCCTCGCCTCGCACAATCACCGGGGTGTCGGCCTCGTCCTGCCCGTTGTGGGTGGCGAAGTGCATCCAGAGGTGGTCACGGACGACGCGGGACGCGTCGACGGTATGGAGGGGTTCGGCGGTGGCGGTCATGGTGGGACTCCTCGAAGTCTTGATGTACTTCGGTTATCCCATATTCAAGCCGCCTCAGCAACCGATTTCGTTGTTACAAGATTGTCAGCTTCGGATTTCGTTGTGACATTAGCGGGTGCCCCACTTGTAGGTCTGTTTGTTCAGCTTGAGGTACATCATGATCTCCGCATGCCGCACACCCGCGAGCGCGCGAATATGGTTCGACACCAGGTCGAGCAGCGCTTCGTCATCCGGGCACACGGCCTCGCACAGCACGTCGTAGCGGCCCGCGCACACCACCACGTAGTTGATCTCGTCGATGGCGGACAGCGCATCGGCCACCACCTGCACCGGACCGTCCACCGTGATGGCGATCATGGCCTGCCGGAACAGTCCGACCTGTAGCGGATCGGTCACCGCGACGATCTGGATCACACCGGCGTCGGCGAGTTTCTGCACCCGCTGCCGCACCGCGGCCTCGGACAGGCCGACGGCCTTGCCGATGGTCGCGTAGGCGCGCCGCCCGTCTTCCTGTAGCTGGGCGATGATCCGCTTGGAGATGTCATCGAGCGCCGGAGTGCTCCGGCTGGAAGTCAGGTCGCTCACCCCGATCATCCTTCCGGACACGGTGGTATCCCACCAATCGTGCTCGGGGCGAGTCGTCCCCGCGCATATGGCTCGCACACCTCGCGGCAGTGCATTACGGTGCGGTGGCGGCCGCAGTTCGGCAACCGCTGATCGCGGCCGAAGGCGAGCGGGGAGGGCGCAGGCCATGGCGTTGGCAGCGGGATCGGTGTTCGCCGGATTCACCATCGACATCCTGTTGGGCGCGGGCGGTATGGGCGAGGTGTACCGGGCGCGACATCCGCGATTGCCGCGCATGGTCGCGTTGAAGGTGCTCTCCGACGCCACCGCCGCCGATCCGTCCTTCCGAGCCCGCTTCGATCGCGAGGCCGATCTGGCGGCGCAGCTCAACCACCGCAATATCGTGACCATCCACGATCGCGGGGTCGAGGCGGAGCGGCCCTGGATCTGCATGGAATACATACCGGGCACCGATGTCGCGCACGCGGTCAGACAGCAGGGCGACGGCCTGAATCCCGCACGCGCCGTGCACATTCTCACCGAGGCGGCGCGCGGTATCGACCACGCGCATTCGAACGGCCTGCTGCACCGCGATATCAAACCCGCCAATATCCTGCTCTCACCCGGTGATCCGGGCGATCCGGAACGAGTCGTGGTGTCCGACTTCGGCATAGCCCGCCGCGTCGACCAATCCACCGCCCTCACCGAAACCGGCACCTTCGTCGCCACCCTCGCCTACGCCGCCCCGGAAATCTTCACCGGCGATCCGGTAGATCACCGCACCGACCTCTACGCCCTCGGCGCGACCCTCTACGAAATGCTCACCGGCACAGTCCCATACCCGCGCACCACTCCGGCTGCCGTCCTGCACGCCCATTTGATGCAGCCCCCACCCAAGGTGACCGCGCACAACCCCGGTCTACCCCGCGAGCTCGACGACATCGTCGCCCGCGCACTGGCCAAGAACCCCGCCGAAAGATTCAGCACCGCAAGAGAATTGGCGACCTCGGTAGCCGGCGCGCTATCACGCCCGCAGCCCTTCCGTTCACCAGCTCAGCCGCCCCGCCCGACACCTCCCCAGGCAACGATCGTCGGCCAGCGACCCACCGCACCGAGCCAGCCGCCCGCCTGGACACCCCCACCCGCCGCGCGGCGTGACCGGTCGCAGGCCGCATCGAGTGCGCCCTCAACCCGAACACCGGTCGATCCCGCGCCCGCAGTGCCGCCCGGCCGCTCCGAATCATCCGCGGCCGCTGCGGGGCGGGGGAGTAGCCGCCGCCGGTCGCTCCTCGGCCCGCCCTATCGGCTGGCGATTATCTCGCTTGCGGTCGTGCTGATCCTGACACTGGGGATTGTCGTGCTCTACACGGCGGCTCGCCGTGACTACTACGTCGCCGAGGACAACGGGGCCGTGGTGATCGAGCGCGGCCGACCGGGTTCGGTGCTGGGGATGTCATGGCACAGTCCGGAATTGATCGGGTGTGTCACCGCTGCCGGAGAGTTGACCCTGTCCGCCACGGCCTCGGGTTTTCCCGCGGGCTGCCGGGCTTTGCGGATCACCGACCTCACCGCATCCGGCCGCACCAGCGTGCAGACGGGATTGCCGCGCGGTCCGATCGACACCGCTGCCAACCAGCTGCGGGCCCTGGTCAAGAGTGAGCTGTTGCCGGCGTGCGAGCAGCCGCCCGCCGCCCCGGGTGCATCGGCCCCGAGCAGTACATCCCCGAGCACCGCGCCCGCGGCGCCGACTCTCGGAGCCGCACCCGTCACCACCGCTTCCCGGAACCCGCCCCAGTCGGTGGCCCCGCAGACCCCCGGTCAGATCTGTCGCGTCACCGGGTGAGACTTTTCTCCCCCGGCCACCAGTGCCCGGTACGGGTATCGTCGTGGCGGGGGAATCGACGGCGTCGGACACCGGTCCACGCCAATGTATTCATGAGGATTGACTCTGTTGAACCGAATTCCCCGCCAGGTGTTCATGCTGGTGATTCCGGCGCTGCTCTTCCTGGTCCCGTGGTGGCTGCTGGTCTTCACCACCACTTCCGGTGCGGTGTTCTGGGCGTTGTCGGCGCTGTTCGTGCTCGGCTATATCGGCCTGCCGCTGGCCATGTTCACCGGTCACGGCCCGAAGCAGTCCGATACCGCCGCACTCATCGGAGATACCGCGCTCGGTGTGATGTGGGTGCTGTTCAGCTGGTCGGTGATCGGCACGGTGGTTCGCACCGGACTGATCATCGCTGGCGTGGATGATCCCGCCCGCTCCCGCATCGTCGCCCTTGGCGTGCTTGCGATTTCGGCCGCGCTCACGGTGTGGGGCATCTATGAGGCCCGCCGCATTCCGCGCGTGAAGACCGTCGAGGTGACCATCCCCAAGCTGGCTCCCGGTCTGGACGGCCTGCGCATGGTCGTCATCACCGATACCCATTACGCCGCCACCGACCGCCTGCGCTGGTCCGAGCGCGTGGTCGAGATCGTTAACGAGCAGCGCCCCGATATCGCCTGCCACGCAGGCGATCTGGCCGACGGTTCGGTGGTCAAGCGCCGCGCCCAGGTCGATCCGCTGGGCAAGGTGCAGGCCGAACTCGGCCGCTTCTACATCACCGGCAATCACGAATACTTCGGTGACGCCGCGGGCTGGATCGACCATATGGCGGGCCTGGGCTGGCAGCCCATGCACAATCAGCACGAGGTCCTCACCCGCGACGGCGACCGCCTCATCATGGCGGGCATCGACGACCCCACCGGCGTCTCGCTCCCCGGCCACGGCCCCAACCTCCCCGCCGCCCTCTCCGGCGCGGACCCCGACCTCCCGGTCATCCTGCTCGCCCATCAGCCCAAACAGATCACCGACGCCGTGAAAGCCGGTGTGGCCCTGCAAATCTCCGGCCACACCCACGGCGGCCAAATCTGGCCCTTCCGCTACCTGGTCCGCTTGGACCAGCCGGTAGTAGCGGGCCTGAGCCAACACGGCGACACCCAGCTCTACACCAGCCGAGGCACCGGCTTCTGGGGGCCCCAACTCCGAGTCTTCGCCCCCAGCGAAATCACCGTCCTCATCCTCCGCAGCCCGAAGTAGCACTCGTGCTCGGTCGCGCCTTCGACGAGGTCCGAGTCCACATCGAAGGCACACCGTTCACCGGCCGCGAGCGGTGAATCCGCCCGCGGCCGGGCATGCTTCGGTCGAGCCTCAGCTGTCGAACCCCAATCCGGTGGCGTCCATGATGCGCAGCCACAGGTTTCGTTTACCGCCGTGCTGGTCCGCGCGGGCCAGTGACCAGCGGGTCAACTGAATGCCGATGGAGCGGAACGGCTCCGGCGGCATGGGCAGCGGCCGGGATTTCACCATGCGCAGCCGGGTGCGTTCGGTGTCGAGGTTCCAGAGCCGATCCAGCATTACCTCCGCGCCGAATCGTGTTGCGCCGACACCCAATCCGGTATATCCGACGGCGTACGCCAGCTTGCCCTTGTAGGCCCTGCCGAAGAACGCGCAGAACCGCCCGCAGGTGTCGATGATGCCGCCCCAGCGGTGCGTGAAGCGCACACCGTCCAGCTGCGGGAAGATCTGGAAGAAATGCTGGGAGAGCCGCTCGAAGGTTTCCTCGTTGTAATCCTGTGCGGGAGAGATCTTTCCGTTGTAGTGGTAGATCGCGTCGTAGCCGCCGAACAGAATGCGATTATCGCTGGTCAGGCGGTAATAGTGGAACCGGTACGAGGCATCGCCCAGACCCATGCGGTGTTTGCCCCAGCCGATGGAGTCCAATTGCTCCTCGGTCAGCGGTTCGGTCATGAGCGCGTAGTCGTAGACCGGAACCACATGCCGGGACACCTTGGCCAGCGGTCCCTGGAATGCGCTGGTGCACAGCGCGACCCGGGGTGCGCGCACCTCACCGTGCGGGGTGTGCAGGGTCAGCGTGCCGCCGCCGGTCTTCGAAATGCGCTGCACCGGTGTGCCTTCGTAGATACGCACACCTTTCTCCAGGCAGGCGCGCCGCAGCCCCCAGGCCAGGCGAGCCGGATCCAGCATTGCCACACCGTCGCGGTCCCACCAGCCGCCGAGGTAGGTGGGGGAGTGGACGAGGTTCTGCACCTCCTCCGCGCTGAGTAGCTCACTGCGATAACCGAGTTCGAGCGCGGCGTCATGGCTTTCCTGCAGCCATTCCAGCTCGTGCGGCGCGGTGGCCACCTCGAGTTCGCCGGTGCGCTCGAAATCGCAGTCGATATCGTAGCGGCGGATGGTGGCCTCGATGGCGTCCAGGTTCTCCCGGCCCATCCGTTCGAGGACGTCGATCTCATCGGGGAAGCGGTCCACACCGTTGGAGAGCCCGTGCGTCAGGCTGGCCGCGCAGAAGCCGCCGTTGCGGCCGGACGCGGCATGCCCGCATATGGCGGATTCGACCAGTACGACATCTATTTCGGGGTACCTCTCCTTGGCCAGCAACGCCGTCCACAGCCCGCTGTAGCCGCCGCCGATGACTGCCAGATCGGCGGTCGTGGCATTGGTGAGCGGATCATTGGGGTGCGGGCGCTCCGGCCGGTCGGTCCAGAACGGCGTCGGCGCTGCCTCGGAGAGTGCCGACGCCAACAGTTTGCTTCCTTTGGCCTGCATGGCCGATCAACTCCTTCTCTCTTGCCGCACGGTCCGGCCGCGCGGCCCAACTCACTGTTGTGTTGGTCTGTGTGGGTACGCGAAAGCCGCCGGCGGTCGCTACGACCTGGCCCGGCGGCTCGCGGGGGAATCAGCTGGTGGCGGCGCGATCGTCCGAGCGGCGGCGATTACGCAGCTGCCCGGCGATGACGAAGACCAGCGATAGCAGGAAAGTGAGGCTGGCGACCGCGTTCACCTGCGGCGGAATACCGCGCAGGTTGATACCCCAGACATACATGGGGAAGGTTTCGGCGGTGCCCGCCGTGAAATTGGTGACCACGAAATCATCGAAGGACAGCGAGAACGCCAAAAGCGCCGCGGCCATGATGCCGGGCCATACGAGGGGGAGCACAACGGACCGGAACGCCTGTACGGGCGTCGCGTAGAGGTCCATGGCCGCCTCCTGGAGCCTGGGGTCCAATCCCGCCAGTCGCGCTTTTACGGTGACAACCACGAACGACAGGCAGAACATGACGTGTGCGATGAGAATAGCCCAAAAACCGAGCGGGATACCGAATCCGATGAACAGTGTCAGCAGTGACGAACCCATTACGATTTCCGGCGTCGCCATCGGCAGGAAGATCAGCGCCTGCACCGCGGAGCGTCCGGTGAAGCGATAGCGCGCCAGCGCGAACGCGATTCCGGTGCCGAGCGCGGTCGCGATGATCGCGGCCAGCGCACCGATGAGCAGGCTCAACAGCAGTGCGTCCCGAAGCCCGGCCGGATCGAACATATTCGTCCAGTTGTGCCAGGTGAAATGGAATTCATCGAGGTTGAGCACATAGGTGGTGTTGCGGCTGCCGGGTTGATTGAACGACAGCAGAATCACCACGGCGATGGGCGCGAGCATGTACGCCAGAATCACGAGGCCGAGAATGAGCACCGCGTTCTTGCGAATCCGGGACCACAGTCGATGTGCCATCTAGACCACCTCATCGGTATCGGTCTTGCGCAGATACAGCATGACCAGCACCAGAATCGCCACCATCAGCACCACCGACAGCGCGGATCCCACGGGTAGATCCTTGACCACCAGCAATCGGGACTGAATGACATTGCCGATCATGGTGGTATTGGTATTGCCGAGCAGTTGCGAATTCACATAGTCGCCGGTGGCCGGGACGAAGGTGAGCAGTGTTCCCGCGACGATGCCGGGCATGGTGAGCGGCAATGTGACGCGCAGGAAAGTCCGCACGGGTCCGTGTGCGAGATCGGCCGAAGCCTCCAGCAACCGCGGATCCAGCTTGTCCAGGGAGGTGTACAGCGGTAGCACCGTGAACGGCAGGAAGTTGTAGACCAGCCCCGCGATCACCGCGATCGGCGTGGCCAGCAACCGCCCGTCCGGTCCGAGCAGATGCACCGCCCGCAGGACCGAAACCAGCGGACCGGTATCGGCGAGAATGGCTTTCCACGCGAAGGTGCGCACCAGGAAGCTGGTGAAGAAGGGCGCGATCACCGCGATCAGCATGAGGTTCTTCCACCGCCCGCCCTTGAGCGCGATGGCGTATGCCAGCGGATAGCCGATCACAATGCAGAGCACCGTGCAGATGAGCGCGTACGCCAGTGACCGGAAGATCTGCGGCTGATACAGATTCCACGCGTAGCCGAAGTTGTCCAGCGAGAACGTCTGCGCGTAACCGGTTTCGATGGATCCGGTGCGGTCGTACATGCTGGCCGCCAGCAGCTGCACGGTCGGCACCGCGAAGAACACCAGCAGGAAGATCAATCCGGGCGCGAGCAGCAGATACGGTGTGAGACCGCGCTTTCCGCGCGGTGCGTCGACGGGGGCCGCGGGTGGTGCGGTGGCCGCGGACGCGGGCAGTACGGCGGGCATCAGGACCGCCCGAGCAGGAATGCGTGTTCGGGCTGCCAGTGCACCGCCACCTGCGAACCGGGCGCGATCACATTGCCGGGTCCGGCGTTCGGCACCTGCGCGGTGAGCTCCTGCCCCCAGGGCGCACGCACCAGATACTGCGTGGACACACCCAGGAATATGGCATCGGTGACGACGCCTGCGACCTGCGCCCGGCCCTCCGGCACGGAGTCGGAATCACTTGCGAGGGCGACCTTTTCGGGCCGAATGCCGAGCGAGGCCGCACCCGAGGTGGCCCGGCAGCGCGTCGACGGCACCGCCAGCCGATGCCCCTGCGCGTCGATGCTCACCGCATCCCCGCTCCCGGTGACGGTCGCCTCGATGAGGTTCGTCTGCCCGAGGAAATTGGCCACGAAGGCGCTGGCCGGGAAATCGTAGATCTCCTGCGGCGCACCGGATTGCTCCAGCTTGCCGCCGTTCATCACCGCCACGGTATCGGCCATGCTCATGGCCTCCTCCTGATCGTGGGTGATGTGCACGAAGGTGATGCCGACCTCGGTCTGCAACCGCTTGAGCTCGAGCTGCATCTGCCGCCGCAGCTTGAGATCCAGTGCGCCCAAAGGCTCGTCGAGCAGCAGCACCTCGGGATGATTGACCAGCGCGCGGGCCAGCGCGACGCGCTGCTGCTGCCCGCCGGACAGCTGTGCGGGCTTACGCCCCGAGAATCCTTCCAACTGCACCAGTTTCAGCATCTGATGCGCCTGTTCGCGGGCGGCGGTCTTACCGATCCCCTTGCGCCGCAGGCCGTACGAGACATTGTCCTCGACGGTCATATGCGGGAACAGCGCATAGCTCTGGAACACGGTGTTTATCGGTCTTCGATACGGGCGCAGGGCGGTGATGTCCTTATCGCCCAGCATGATTCGCCCGGCGGTGGGCTCCTCCAGCCCGGCGATCATGCGCAGCGTGGTGGTCTTACCGCAGCCTGATGCGCCGATAATGGCGAAGAAGGAGCCGTCCGGGATGGTGAGGTTCAGATCGTCGACGGCATGGAAATCGCCGAAACTCTTGGTGACGCCCTCGATACGTAGGTCTTGTGCGGACATGTCGATTATCACGCCCCCGTCAGAGCCTGGAACTTGGACTGATAGTCCTTCTCCTTGGCCTCGGTCAGCGACATGAAGATCTGCAACTTCTTCTGCGTCTCCACGGACGGGAAGATCAATTCGTTCTGCGCCAGTTCGGGATTGAACTTGGCCATCTCCTCCTGCGCCCCGGCGACCGGGCACACGTAGTTCACGAATGCCGACAGTCGCGCCGCGATGGCCGGGTCATAGTAGAAGTCCAGCAGTGCCATGGCATTCGCGGCGTGCGCGGAGGTGACCGGGATCAGCGCCTCATCGGAGTAGAGCACCGCGCCTTCGTCCGGGCTGATGAACTTGATCTTCGGATCGGTGGCATTGAGCTGAATGACATCGCCGGACCACGCCATACAGGCCGCGATATCGCCCTTGGCCAGATCCTGGACGTAATCATTGCCGGTGAACTTGCGCACGTGCCCGGACTGAACGGCCTTCTGCAACTTGGCGATCGCGTTGTCGTAGTCGTCATCGGTGAACTTGGCCGCGCTCTTGCCGATGGAGTGCAGCATCAATCCCATGGTGTCCGGCATTTCGGTGAGGCAGACGACCTTGCCCTTGAGATCGGGCCGGGTGAGCAATTCGTCGATGGTGTGAACTTCGCCCGTGACATTGGTGTTCACCCCGATGCCGACCAGACCGGACTGCCACGGCGCCATGCGATTGTTCTGCGGATCGACATCGCTGCCGCGCAGCATGGGATGCAGATTCTTGGCGAAGTTCGGCATCTTCGACACATCGAGCGGCTGGGTGTAGCCCTGCCGGACCACGCGCACCGCGGTGGAATCCGAGAGCACCATGATGTCGCGCGAGATGCTCTGACAATTGGTCAGCTGCGCGCTGACCTTGCCCCAGAACTCGTTGTTGTCATTGACATCCGCGACATAGGAGACCTTGACCCCGGACTTGGCGGTGAATTCGGCCATGGTCGGATGCACTTCGGCATTGCCGGGCGCCTCGTCGAGATATCCGGGCCAATTGGAGAAGTTGATCGTCTTCTCCGAAGCCGAATTGTCGGCGGGCGGTGTGCACGCGGGGGAGCCGCTATTCGAGGACGACCCCTTGGTGCCGCAGGCGGCGAGGGTGCCCGCGGCGGCGATGAGGCCACCGGTGCGCAGCAGGCCGCGGCGCGAAGGCCGGGCGGAGAGCAGGCTACGTAGCTCGGGAGGCAGGGAGTCCGGGGACTTGTTCATGAGGGTCGCACCTTCACCGGGACGGAATATCGAAGCTCGCAGCGGGGCTGCGGTGTGGAACTGATAGTTCCATAGTCCCGTTGCAAATCAAGCGATTCCATTGAAAATTCCACGTTACGCAACTGATTTAGTTGTGGGGCATGGAAATAGCTGCACAAGGCACGACTGTGAGGACGGACGCCGATGGGGTACATCGGCGGCCGCCCTCGGTGGGCGCTATTCGATTGGGGAAGTGTGCTATTCGGCCGTGAAGATCACGTCGTGCCACGGCTTGTGCGCGGCGGCGGTGATATCCGACATGACGTGTTTGATGTTGGTGTACTCGTCGAATGCGTACGCGGACATGTCTTTTCCGAATCCGGACGCCTTGTATCCGCCGTGCGGCATTTCGCTGATGATCGGAATGTGATCGTTGATCCACACGCATCCGGCCTGGATCTCCCGGCTCGCGCGTTGCGTGCGATACACATTCGTGGACCAGGCCGATGCGGCCAGGCCGTAGGCGGTGTCATTGGCGAGGGCGATGGCCTCGTCATCGGTATCGAACGGCAGCACCACCAGCACCGGTCCGAAGACCTCGTTCTGCACGATCTCCGAATCCTGTGCCACCCCGGTGATCAGGGTGGGCTCGTAATAGGAGCCGCCCGCCGCGGTGTGTTCGGGAATTCGCCCGCCGCGCACCACTTTCGCACCGTATTCGCGGGCGCGATCGACCATGCCGATCACCTTGTCCCGGTGTTGCATCGAAATCAGCGGTCCCAGATCGGTTTCCGGATCCTCCACCGGTCCGATGGTCACCTGATCCATGATTTCGGCTACCCGTGAGACGAATTCGTCGAACAGCGGCCGCTGTACATAGACGCGGGTGGCGGCGGTGCAATCCTGGCCGACATTGATCAGCGATCCCGCGACCGCGCCGCGTGCGGCGCCTTCCAGATCGGCGTCGTCGAACACCACGAACGGTGCTTTACCGCCGAGTTCGAGATGCACCCGCTTCACCGATCCGGCCGCGGTGGCGGCCACCTGACGGCCCACCACGGTGGATCCGGTGAACGACACCATGGCCACCGCGGGATGTTCCACCAGCGCCTGTCCCGCGATCGGCCCGACGCCGGTGAGCACATTGATCACACCCGCCGGAACACCCGCCTCGGTCGCTATCTCCGCGAACAACAGCGAGGTCAGCGGCGTCAATTCGGAAGGTTTGAGCACAATGGTGTTCCCGGCCGCGACGGCGGGCAGGATCTTCCACGCCGCCATCTGCAACGGGTAATTCCACGGCGATATGGAGCCGACCACGCCGATCGCCTCGCGGCGAATCGATGAGGTGTGATCGGCGGAGTATTCGGCCGCCGCCTTACCCTCCAGATTGCGGGCCGCCCCCGCGAAGAACGCGGTGTTGTCGATGGTGCCGGGTACATCGAATTCGGTGGCGAGCCGAATCGGCTTACCGGCATTACGACTTTCGACGGCGGCGAGCTCATCGGCCCGCTCGCGCAGCAGTCGCGCCCAGTTGTGCATGATGTCCGACCGCTCACCGGGGGTCATGCCCGACCAGTGCGGGAATGCCGCCCGTGCGGCCGCGACGGCGGCTTCCACATCGGCGATGCTCGCGCTCGCGCCGGACGCGATGATCTCGCCGGTGGCCGGGGCGATGACGGACAGCGGCTCACCCGACCCGGGTCGGCGGAGTCCGCCGATGAATTGCAGTTCCTGCGTACTCACTGCTCTCCTAGCTTGTGTCGGTGCACCGTAGCGACACCGTATGTTCGCTTTGTTACCGGTGGTTTGCCAGCGGCCTGTGCGGTATTCCGCACAGGCCGCCATAGCGAACGACTACTACAGGTGCGAATCCGCCACTGTCAGAGCCTGATCCAGGATCGCCAGCCCCTCCTTGGCCTCGGCCTCGGAAACGGTGCACGGCGGAACCACGTGGATGCGATTGAAATTCATGAACAGCAACAGTCCGGCGGCCTTGGCGGCGGCGATCGTCTCGGTCATGGCCGCACTGGTGCCGCCGTACGGCGCGAGCGGTTCCCGCGTCGCACGATCGCTCACCAATTCCAGCGCCCAGAACACCCCGAGCCCGCGCACCTCACCGATGCTCGGATGCCGCTCGGCCAGTTCCCGCAGCGCGGGACCGAGCACGTTCTCACCCATATGTGCGGCATTCTCGACAATGCCCTCATCGCGCATGGCGGTGATGGTCGCCACCGCCGCCGCCGTGGCGAGCGGATGTCCGGAGTAGGTGAGCCCACCCGGGTACGGGCGATCATCGAAGGTGGCCGCGATATGCGGTGCGATGGCGACGCCGCCGAGCGGGACATAACCCGAGTTGACGCCCTTGGCGAAGGTGATCAGATCCGGCACGACACCGAAACTGTCTATGGCGAACCACTTTCCGGTGCGCCCGAACCCCGCCATCACCTCATCGGCGATGAATACGATGCCGTACCGATCGCAGATCTCCCGCACGCCCGCCATATATCCCGGTGGCGGCACCATGATTCCGGCCGTACCCGGCACCGACTCCAGCACGATCGCCGCGATGGTGTTCGGCCCCTCGAACGCGATGGTCTGCTCGAGATGCTCCAGCGCCCGCTGCGACTCCTGCTCCTCGGAGTCGGCATGGAACTGCGACCGATACAGGAACGGCCCGAAGAAATGCCCGATCCCGCTGTTGCCGTGGTCATTCGGCCAGCGCCGCGGATCACCGGTGAGGTTGATCGCGGTCTCGGTGCCGCCGTGGTACGAGCGATACCGGGACAGCACCTTGTACCGCCCGGTGTGCAGCCGCGCCATCCGCACCGCGTGCTCCACGGCATCCGCGCCGCCATTGGTGAAGAAGATGCGGTTCAGCTCACCCGGGGTGCGCTCGGCGATCAGCCGGGCGGCCTCCGAGCGCGCGTCGTTCACATGCTGGGGTGCGATCGTGCACAGCTTGGCGGCCTGTTCCTGAATGGCCGCAACGACTTTCGGATGCTGATGCCCGATATTGGTGTTCACCAGCTGCGAGGAGAAATCCAGCAGCCGGTTGCCGTCGCCGTCCCACACATACGAACCCTGGGTGGCCGTGACGACCATCGGCTTCAGCTGCGCCTGCGCCGACCACGAATGGAATACGTGTTTGCGATCGAGTTCATAAGCGCGCGCAGCCTGTTCACGTGCGTCCGCCTCGGAGAGGCCATTGGGAAGTGTCATCGCAACGTCCTGTCAGCTGTTCTGCGGGAAACCGAGATTCAGGCCGCCGTGGCTCGGGTCGAGCCAGCGTGAGGTGACGGCCTTGGTGCGGGTGAAGAAGTGCACGCCGTCGATGCCGTGCGCATGCGAATCGCCGAAGAGGGAGTTCTTCCAGCCTCCGAAACTGTAGTAGGCCATGGGCACCGGGATCGGGACGTTGATGCCGACCATGCCGACCTCGACCTCATTGTGGAAGCGCCGGGCCGCGCCGCCGTCATTGGTGAAGATGGCGGTGCCGTTGCCGTACTGGTTGGCATTGATGAGAGCCAATGCCTCGTCATAGGTTTCGACGCGCACCACCGAGAGCACCGGGCCGAAGATCTCATCGGTGTAGACGCTCATATCGGTGGTGACATGGTCGAGAATGGTAGGGCCGAGCCAGAATCCGGCGGCCTCGCCATCGACCTGCACACCGCGACCGTCGAGTACCACCGTGGCACCGGCGGTTTCGCCCGCCGCGACATAACCGGCGACCTTATCGCGATGCGCCTCGGTGACCAGCGGGCCCATATCGGTGCCCCGGGTACCGTCGCCGGTGCGAATGGTCTTGGCGCGCTGCGCGATCCGGGCCACCAGGTCATCCGCGATCGGACCCACCGCGACCAGTGCGCTGATCGCCATGCACCGCTCACCGGCGGAACCGAAGCCCGCGTTCACCGCGGCGTCGGCGGCCAGATCCAGATCCGCGTCCGGCAGCACCACCATATGGTTCTTCGCCCCGCCCAGGGCCTGCACGCGCTTACCGTGCGCGGTGCCGCGCTCGTACACGTACTTGGCGATCGGGGTGGATCCGACGAATGAAACAGCCTTGATGGCAGGGTTTTCCAGCAGCTCGTCCACGGCGACCTTGTCACCCTGCACGACATTGAACACGCCCGCGGGCAGTCCGGCTTCCTCCCAGAGCGCCGCGGTCCACAGCGCCGCCGACGGATCCTTCTCGGAAGGCTTGAGCACCACGGTGTTTCCGGCGGCGATGGCGACCGGGAAGAACCACATCGGCACCATGGCCGGGAAATTGAACGGCGAGATGATCGCGATCGGCCCGAGCGGCTGCCGGATCGAGAAGATATCCACCTTGGTCGACGCGTTCTCGGTATATCCGCCCTTGAGCAGATGCGGTATGCCACAGGCGAATTCGACGACCTCCAGCCCGCGCGTCACCTCGCCCAGCGCATCGGCGAGCACCTTGCCGTGTTCGGCGGTGATGATCGCGGCCAGCTCGGTCTTGCGTTCGTTGAGTAGCTCGCGGAACCGGAACAGCACCTGGGTGCGCTTGGCCAGCGAGGCGTCCCGCCACTCCGGGAACGCGGCCGCGGCGGCGTCGACGACCGTGCGCACATCGGCGATATTGGCCAGGGCGACCTGTCCGGTCACCACCCCGGTCGCCGGATTGGTCACGGGCGCGGTGGCCTCGCTGGTGCCGGCAAAGGGCTTGCCGTCGAGCCAGTGCGCGATCGTCTGCATATCTCCTCGATTCCTGAATGTTCCGTATATGGAGATGGACCCGTCCCCGTCACCGGCATGACGGGAACGGGCCGCGGGAGGCGGGCGGGACTGCGGTGGCCCGAGTCCAACTCTGCACCATCGGAGCTATCCCGCAGGCCGACATTCTGTACGAATTCGAGGGTTGCGTATTACGATTCGTCGGTGCTCCTTTCTGTTGCTGACGTTCTGGCGATTCCGGTTGTGCGTGCGGGAGAGCCCGAGGTCATCGGCGGTGGATCACTCGATCGTCCGGTGCGTTGGGTGCACGTCAGCGAATTGTCCGATATCGCGAAAGTGCTGGTCGGTCGGGAATTGATCCTCACCACCGGTCAGGCGCTATCCCTGGGCGACGAGGCCACCGTCGCCTACCTGGAATCCCTCGCCGCCGCGGGCGTCTCCGGACTGGTGATCGAACTCGGCACCTACGTGAAGGAACTGCCGCCCGTCGTCGCCGAAACCGCCGACCGGCTGCTACTGCCGGTGGTCGCCCTCGCCCAGGTGGTGCGCTTCGTCGAAGTCACCGAGGCGGTGCACCGCGTCATCGTCGCGGACCAGTACGCCGAACTCGAATTCGCGCGCACCGTGCACGAAACCTTCACCGCGCTGAGCGTGCGCCGCGCCGCACTCGCCGAAATCGTGAAAACCGCCGCGGGCATGCTGGACGCCTCGGTCGTATTGGAAGACCTAACCCATCGCGTACTCGCCTCGACCGCACGGCACACCGCCACTTCGACCTTGCTCGAGCACTGGGAGAACACCTCCCGCCTGCTGCCCGACCATGACGCGAACGTGGTTCCGGTCGGCCCGCACACCCAGCGCTGGGGCCGACTCATTCTGCGCTCCAGCCGGGTTCCCAATGCCCGTGCGCGCATGGTGCTCGAACGCGCGGCCCAGACCCTGACCCTGCACCGCATGGTCGAACGCGATCGATTCGGCCTGCACCGGCAGGCGCAGACCGGATTCATCGACGATATGGTCACCGGCCGCCTCACCGATGAGAGCGACGCCCTAGCGGTGGCGGCCTCCCTCGGCCTGGCACGCCGCTCCCGCTACATCCCGCTCTCCATCGACGTCGCCGCACCGGCCGAATCCGATCCCGTTGCCCAGCAACGCCGTACGGCCGCCATCCTGGACGCGGCCATGCACGGCGTCGGCCTGGCCCGCGTCACCGCGCTAGCCGCCCCCGACCACGGCAATCGAGTCAGCATGATCCTCGCGATCTCGCGCACCGGCGAACTCGACGCCACCCTCACCGTGATCTGCACCGGCATGCTCGGCGAGATCCGCCGCGTCTCCGGGGTGGAACGCGCGGTGATCGGCGTCGGCGTCGAATCGGACTCCCTCCTGGACACCGCCCGCGAACTGTCCCAAGCCGCCCACGTCGCGGAAGTCGCTCTCGCCCTTGGCTCTTCATCCACACGCCCCTACTACCGCAGCGGCGATGTCCGCCTGCGCGGCCTGCTCTCCCTGATCCGCGACGAGCCCGGCGTGCAGCGCTTCGCCGAAACCGAACTGGGCGCACTGCTGCGCTACGACATCCGCCAGGCTGCCGACCTCACCCGCACCCTGCGCCAATTCCTCGACCTCGCAGGCAATAAGACCGAATTGGCCAAGCGACTCAACATAAGTCGGCCCACGCTGTACGACCGGCTCGCCCGTATCGAACGCATCCTCGATGTGGACCTGGACGACGGTGAGACCCGGACCTCGCTGCACGCGGCACTGCTGATTAGAGAGCTGCACGCGTAAGTGAAAACTTGCAGTTCAGAAGGGGTTTCGGGTGTTCTCGGGTGGTCTTGGTTGGTAGAATTAGAACATGGGTTCGATGGGGGTGGATGCGAGTGAGGTGGCGATCGGTCAATTGGCCGACGTGGTAGCCGCCCTGCTCGAAGTGCCCCTGGGGGATTTGAGTAACGACGGGATCGTCGAGGCCATGCAGCGGGTGGAAAGCTGTGCGCGGCAGTTGGTTTGCGTGTCGCGGCGGTTGACCGTGGAGGCGGTCGAGCGCAAGCTGCCCGAGACTTTGGGGCTGGGAACCATCAAGAAGTTCCTCAGCGATACGCTGCGGCTCTCCGGGCCGGATGCCGGAGCCCGTGCGCGGGCCACGATGATGCTGGGGACCTGGCACGATCTGCTGGGGAATCCGGTCCGGATTCCGCTGGGGATGGTGGCCGAAGCTCAAGTCGCGGGGGATATTTCGCCGGATCACGTGCGGGCCATCGAAGCGGTGATGAAGCGGATTCCCGATAGCTGCACTCCGGCCGATCGTGAAGCCGCACAGGATCAGCTCGTCACCTACGCGCGCACCGGCTGGCCCGAGGACATTCCCGCGGTCGGGGATCGCATTCTGGGATACCTGGATCCCGACGGCACACTTTCCGGGGATAAGGACCGTGCGCGGATGCGCGGGATTGTGCTCGGGCGTCAGCGGGCGGATGGGATGCGCACCATCAAAGGTGAGATCACCCCCGAGCTGTCGGCGCTGCTGGACCCGGTACTCGCCAAACTTGCCCGGCCCGGTATGTGCAATCCGGATGACGCGGAAAGCCCCACCGCCGCAACATATGTCGACACAGAGGTGCTGCGGGCCGCTGCCGGGCGTGATTCACGCACCAGCGCTCAGCGCAACCATGACGCCTTCCTGGCGCTGCTGCAACCCGGTGTGACTCCCGATGGATTGGGATCGCACCGCGGGCTGCCGGTGACCACGATTCTGACCATGACGATCGATCAGGTCGAAGCAGCCGCCGGGGTGGTGACCACCGCTACCGGGGGCACCGTCCCGATCTCGACGGCACTCAAGCTCGCCGAACGATCCAAGCCGTATCTCGCGGTGTTCGATCACGCCGGGCTGCCATTGCACTTGGGCCGCGAGAAACGGCTGGCGACACCAGCACAACGTATGGCGTTGATAGCCTCCATACGAGGCTGTTCACGCCCGGGATGCGATGCGCCCGCATCGATTTCGGCGGTGCACCACGTCTCTGAATGGGTCAAGGGTGGTCCCACCGACTTGGCCAATGAAACGCTCGCATGCGATCGCTGCCATGCTCTCGTCCATGATGGCCCCGGCGGCTGGCAAACACGCGTCCTCGGCAAGGAATCGCCCTACGCGGGCCGCACGGCGTGGATCGCGCCCCGTCACCTCGACCACACCGGCACCCCGAGGGTGAACCACCGCCACCACGCAGGCGAGTTGCTCGCCCAGACCGTCGCGCGCATCACCGTCCGCAATGAACGCGAAGCCGAAGAACGCCGGAAACGCTGGCAGCGCATGCACTCTCACGCCCCAGCCTCTACCGGGCTCCCAGCTGCTGCGGAGTAAGCATCTCCGTACCGTGGCCGAACCAACGGCATTCCACCCCGGACCGGCAACGTCACCTTCCGGTGAAACGACCGTGCTGGGCACGCCGCCTGCCGTACCCGGCTTTAGCTCCCCCATTGGGAGCCGCAATCTCCCGTCCCAGCCTGGCTGAAAGGTTCTGGTCCGGTCCAAAACCAAAACCCAAACCTATTCAAGTATTGAGGGAGCTGGAAGGTGAGATAGCCCCGTATCCGTCTGTCGCGTAACGCAACCACAGCCACCCAACCAGGCTGGAAGGGCGTATTCGCTCCCAACTGGTAAAGAAAATCGGGTACGCCCCCCAACCCAGCCCCGCGGCCGGTTCTGGCTCTGCCAGCCGCTCCAAAGCAACCCTTCCCCATCCCGACCAAACACATGGGTCGGCCTCTGTCCGCCCGTACGAATCCAGGGCACCCCTCAGGCGGGATCCGCCCCCATCGGGTTCGGATAGGGAACCGCACCACTGCGTGCCACCGCTTTCGCAGCCGGTGTCAGTACAGCCAATGCGTCAGCAATGGCAGGCACGGACTCATATGCGGTCATGGCGAGAGCATCGGTACGAGATTCGATATGTGCGCGCAGCTCTCGCCCGGCGTCAGTCAGGCCGGTATCGGAGATCAGATCGCGCGATCGCAGGCGGGATTGAGCTGAGGCCCAATCGGATTCGGTCCAACCGCGATTGGCCTGCCACCAATCCGCCGGGGTGCCGGTGTGGGCGGCGAACAGCACGTGCGCCTCGCATCCGTCGATGCCCTCGGCGAGCAGGCAGGCGACGTGGCCGTCGCCACGATGTTCACGCAGTGTCGTGGCCGCTTGCCAGAGTGCCTCGACGGGATCGGCAGGAGCGGGCAGATCGCGGTTGGCGGCGAAGAGCGCACGTCCAGGTGCGGCAGCTGATTCGATCGCGGCATGCAGTGTGGGAAGGGTTGTGGCGGCTACGGTTTCGATATCCGGCGTGATCGACCGCAATACCGAGGCGGCGGCGGTGCGGCGAGTTTCCAGCACGGCCTCGGGAGTCGCGAACGTCCAGGCATCCGGGATGGCGCGTCGGATCATCGACGGATGGAAGTTGTAGAACGTGGCCTCCACCAGATTCGGTCCCGCCGCGCCGAACGGAGCCGATCGGGTCGCGAAGTAGCCCATCCAAAATCCGCGCAGCCCAACGGCTTTATTGGCGGCAACGCACTCCGGGCTGAAGTAGGTGATCGCGTGCAGCGGTTCGAGTGTCCGCCACATGGTCCGCGCGAAGCTGCTGTCCATACCCATCCTTGACACTCCGTAAGTCTTCGGCGTTGAATTCTTGCCGATCGTAAGAACTGTGATGCAGGGCACATTATTGATAATCGCCGGTAACCCGGATTCATATTCAGGCAACACGCTCGACCCCACAATTCTCACAGGTCGGGCGAGCCCGACAGTGAACGTGGTGCTAGCTGGAGGCGAAAACGAGTGGCAGTGACCGATGAGGATCAAACCGCCTACGGCGACCGTGTCATAGCCGTCGAACCCGGCGGCGATGATTACATCCCCGACAGCGCCCGGCACGGCACTCCCCGAAAATTGTTCTGGACCTGGATGTCTCCGAATATGGAGTTCGCGACGATCTTCGTCGGGGTACTCGCGGTGACCTTCTACGGCATGAACTTCTGGCAGGCGAGCCTCGGTCTCGCGGTAGGCGTCGGTCTCGGGGCGATCGCGCACTATCTGCTATCGGCGCGCGGACCGCTTTACGGCGTACCGCAAATGGTCTTGGGCCGCTTGGGATTCGGTTATCGCGGCAATGTGCTGCCCGCCGGATTCATGGCCGTCATGTGCGGGGTGGGCTGGTTCGCCACCAATAGCGTGAGCGGGGCCTTCGCCTTGAACTCGCTGACCGGGCTGCCGAAACTGCCCTCATTGATCGTGATCGTGCTGGCGCAAACGGCTTTCGCGTTCTTCGGGCACAACCTGGTGCAGGCGTTCGAGCGAATCGCCTTCCCGCTCTTGGCGATCGTATTCGCCATTGTCACCGTGGTGATCTTCAGCAAGGCCGATCTGGGCGCGGCCGCCCCGGCCGGGGGAGTGGGCGGCATCGGCGGCTTCCTGCTGACCGTCGGCACCGCGTTCGGCTACGCCGCGGGCTGGAATCCCTACGCGGCGGACTACTCCCGGTATCTGCCGTCCTCGGTATCCAAGACCGCGACCGGGCTCTACGCCTCCGCTGGACTGTTCATCTCCTGCCTCTGGCTGACCATGGTCGGTGCGGCATCGGCGACCGTGGCCACCACCGTGCAGGGCAGTCCCACCGATGTCTTCACCGCGAATCTGCCATCGTTCCTCGCGAAATTGACGCTGCTCGCCATCGCGGTCGGTGCGGTGGCTGCCAATGCGTTGAATGTCTATTCGGGTGCCATGGCATTCGTGACCATGGGTTTCAAACTCCCGGTGCGCACCCAGCGGGCATTGGTCTCAGCCGTATTCGGACTCGTCGGCTTCCTGGTCGCCTGGTGGGCGCTGCCCGACGCGGCCGCCAACTATGAGGCGTTCCTGCTGATCGTCGCGTATTGGATCGGCCCGTGGCTGGGCATCGTCTTCGCTGATGAATATTTGCGCCGCGGCCAGCGCATCGACCATCTGCTCTACGACCGCGCCTATACGAATTGGCCCGGTGTGGCCGCCTTCCTGGCCGGTCTGGTCGTCTCGGTGCTGCTGTTCTCCAATCAGGCCAAATTCGTCGGCTATGTGGTGCGGCAGGTGCCCGAGCTGGGGGATATCACCTTCTTCATCGGATTCCTGATCTCCGGCGGCGCCTATCTGCTGTTCGGACGCTCCAGGATTTCTCAGACTCCGGTGGCAGCATGATCGGCATGATCAACGCAAAGGAGCTGCTGATCGCGGCTGTCGACGAGGCGCGACTTGGGCTGGCCGAGGGCGGTATTCCGATCGGCGCGGCACTGTTCGACTCCGACGGCAACCTGCTCGGCCGGGGCCACAACCGGCGCGTGCAAGCCGGTGACCCCAGCCTGCACGCCGAAACCGACGCCTTCCGCAATGCCGGTCGCCGCCGCGACTACCGCGACACCATCATGGTCACCACGCTCTCGCCGTGCTGGTACTGCAGCGGTCTGGTGCGCCAGTTCAATATCGGCGCGGTCATCGTCGGGGAAGCACGCACCTTCAACGGCGGTCATGAATGGCTTGCGGAGCACGGTGTTTCGATCACCGTGCTCGATGATCCGGACTGCGTGGACATGATGGAGAAGTTCATCAGGGACCGGCCCGAACTGTGGAACGAGGACATCGGAGTGGCCGAGTGAACGCCATCGCCACCGTCGACCTGGATCGCTGGCGAAGCGGTGGCGCGGATGCCGCGCAGGTGCTGCGCGAGGTCGACGAAGGCATGCAGCGCGCCGGATTCCTGCTGGTACGCGGACACGGTGTGCGGCAAGGACTTCCGGGTGAACTCCGGGCGGCCGCCAGGCGATTCTTCGCCCTGCCCGCCGAGGTGAAGCAGCGCTACGCCACCGCCGTCGGCGGGCGCGGCTGGATCGGTCCCGGAATGGAGGCCAACGGCTATGCCGAGGGCACCGAGACCCCGCCCGATCTCAAGGAGACCTTCGCCATCGGCGCGGACACCCGCACCGGCGACGCGGCGGTCGATTCGGTCTGGTTTCTCGATAATGTCTGGCCCGCCGAGATCACCGAACTGCGCGAGCTGTTCACCACCTACACCGATGCCATGCGCGTGCTCTCGGATGAGCTGCTCGCGCTCTTCGCCGCCGCACTCGACCTGCCGCACAACCCGTTTCAAGGTCTGGCGAGCCTGCCCACCTGGACCTGCAATATCAACTGGTATCCGCCGCTGACCCACGTCGGCGTTCCCGAACCCGGGCAGTTCCGCATCGGCCCGCACACCGACTTCGGCACCGTCACCGTGCTCGACCGTGAACCCGGTGCGGGCGGGCTTCAGGTCTACACCGATGAAGGCGGCTGGGCCGACGCGCCTTTCGATCCGGACGCCCTCACCGTGAATATCGGTGATCTGCTGGCACATTGGAGCGGTCAGCGCTGGCCCGCCGGTCGGCATCGCGTCCTGCCCCCGCAGGCCACCGCGCCCGATGAGGATCTGGTCTCGCTCATCTACTTCTACGAGCTCGACCACGATGCGCGCGTCACGCCCCTGGCACCCCCGATCGGCCGCATCGGCGGACTCGAACCGGTGGTGTCCGCGGAATTCCTGCGCACCCGACTCGACGCCATCTCCCTCGGCTGAGACTTTCCGGCGAGTTCCCACGGCCGTCGTCCGGCGGCGGCCGTGGGGGCGAATCCTCCACCGCCCGGAGCGGGAACATCTTCCCAGCCGTGGGGGTTGGCCACAGACATGACGACGCTGGGACTTATCGGGAGCGGCAATATCGGCGGCACACTGGCCCGACTGGCCGTGGCCGCCGGAATAGATGTGGTGCTGAGCAATTCCCGGGGGCCCGAGACCTTGGCCGACCTGGTCGCCGAACTGGGCGAGCGGGCCAAGGCCGGAACGCCCGAGGAGGCCGCGGCGGCTGGGGATATCGTCGTGGTGACGGTACCGCTCAAGGTGTATCGCGAGGTGCCGTCCGATCCGCTGGTCGGCAAGGTCGTCATCGACACCAATAACTATTACCCGGACCGCGACGGCGAATTCCCGGATCTGGCGGCGGGCGTCGCCACCAGTAGTGAACTGCTGCAACGGCATCTGCCGCGTTCGCGAGTGGTCAAGGCGTTCAACAACATCTACTTCAAGCACCTGGCCGTACTCGGCCGCCCGGCCGATGCCCCCGATCGCACCACGCTGCCTATCGCGGGTGACGACTCCGAGGCGAAAGCCGCTGCGACGCAACTGATCAGCGCGCTCGGGTTCGACACTCTCGATATCGGCGGTGCGAGCGACAGTTGGCGCACCCAGCCCGATACCCCGGTGTACGGCGCTCCGTACTCGGCATCGCAGCCGTTCTGGGAGAGCGAGGCCGCCCCGGCCGATGCCGAGACGGTCCGCAAGGCGGTCGACGCCGCCGAGCGGTGAATGTCGCAGTCAGGCGGTGGTGGGCGCCCAGGCATTGGCTGTGATCTCGAATCCGGGCAGCGCCTCGGGTGCCATCTTGGCCTCGAAGATGCGCTTGTATCCGGTGCCCGAGATGCGCCATACGCCGTCTTCGAGGCGGTAGGTGTCGGTGTAGTACGCGGCGCCGCGAATCAGGAAGTTATACTCCGGCGCTATCACCGTGTCCTCCAGAAGCCAACTGCCGGAGGCGGTCTCGCCGTCCACCGTGATCTCCGGATGGGTGGCCACGTGCACGGTGATGATATTGCCGCTCAGCGCGCCCCGCATGTAGTCGACAACCGCGTCCCGACCGGTGAATTCGAGCGGCTGACCGCCCGAGGGTGAGCCGTACGAGGCCACGATGTCCTTGCTCAGGGTGTCGGCGAAATCGTCCCAGAGCTTGAGATCCAGCGTCCGAAGGTAGCGGTGCTTGAGCGCCCGGATCTGCTCCATTGCAATCGAATCCATGATGAATTTGAACACAGCGCAACCGATCTCGCATCGGTCGATGCACTGGAACAAACACCTGTCCCGGTGATCGGGAAACTGCTTGCTTCAAACCGCCTCCCTACCTACCAAGCGGTTGCTAGGCTCGCCGCATGATTTCCACCCTGGTCTGGGGCACCGGCAATGTCGGCCGGGCCGCGATACGCGCTGTCGCCGCGCATCCCGCGCTGAAACTCACCGGAGTGCTGGTGCACAACCCGGACAAAGTAGGCCGGGACGCGGGCGAACTAGCGGGACTCGACACCGAGCTGGGGGTGGCGGCCACCGACGACATCGCCGCCGCACTCGCCACCGGTCCCGGCGCGGTCGTGTACGCCGCCTCCGGCGAAATCCGGCCCGATGACGCACTCGCCGATATCGTGCAAGCCATTCGCGCCGGAGCCGTCGTGGTCACCCCTGCGCTGTACGCCCTCTACGACCAGCAGAACGCGCCTGCTGAAATGCGCGAACCCGTACTGAAAGCCATTGCGGAAGGCGGCGGTTCGCTGTTCGTCTCCGGTGTCGACCCGGGCTGGGGCAACGATGTGCTGCCCCTGCTGATCAGCGGCCTCGGCCACACCGTCGACGTGGTGCGCTGCCAGGAGATCTTCGACTACACCACCTACGACCAGCCCGATTCGGTCCGCTACCTGGTCGGCATGGGCCAGCCCATGGACTACGACCCGCCCATGCTGATGGCCACCGTGCCGTCCATGGTGTGGGGCGGGCAGATTCGGCTCATCGCGCGCGGACTCGGCGTCGAGATCGAGGAAATCCGCGAGGTGGTGCACCGCCGCGCACTCGAGACCACCGTCAGCACCGAGTTGATGGGTGATTTCGAGGCGGGCACCCAGGGCGCGATCCGCTTCGAAGTGCAGGGCATCGTCGACGGTGAGCCCCGCATCGTCATCGAACACGTCACCCGCATCCACGCCTCCTGCGCCACCGACTGGCCCGCGCCGCACAGTGGCGCCGGCGCACACCGCGTCATCATCGAAGGCCGCCCGAATATCGAGGTCACCATTCAGGCCACCGATGAGGGCGGCAATCACTCGGCGGGCGGAAACGCCACCGCCGTAGGCAGATTGGTGCACGCCATCGACTGGCTCGTCACCGCCGAACCCGGGCTCTACGACGCCCTCGACATCCCCCTCCGCCCCGGCACCCTCGGAAGGAACCAACCATGATCATCGACATTCCCGAAGGCAAAGACCCCATCGGCTACGTATGGGGCGAAATGGTCCCCGGCATCGGCGTCGCCGCCGCGGCCTTCTCCCTCGCGGTCTACGAGCACACCACGCTCGGCCTGCGTGAATTCGAAGCCGCCCGCCTGCGCATCGCGCAGATCAACGGCTGCCTCTTCTGCCTGGACTGGCGCACCGACCGCAATGGCGAAAAGGTCGAAGAGTCCTTCGAAGACGACGTAACCAACTGGCGCACAACGGAAAACTTCGACGACCGCACCCGCTTGGCCGCCGAATACGCCGAACGCTACGCCGAGGACCACCACAGCCTCGACGACGAATTCTGGCAGCGCATGTTCGCCCACTACTCCCAAGCCGAAGTAGTGGAACTCTCCATGTGCCTGGGTTCCTGGCTCGCCTTCGGCCGCCTGAACCACGTCCTCGGCCTGGACGCCGTCTGCGTCCTCCCGAGCCACGCCGCCGGAAAGTAATCACCGCCGGGTGTTGTCCGAGGTTGGCGGACAACACCTTCCGGTTCACTCCGGACCCCGCGATCGGGCAGAAATCGGGCGCCGGGAAATGCGCGTCTCCGCAGAGCGAGCACCTGCCGCCGCGTGCCCCACCGGATCCGTCGTAGGCTCGGATCACTATGGACGCCTTCTATCTTCCCGATGCGGAGCAGCCTGACGTCTTTCACTCCACCGATCACACGCGTGGGCCGTGGTCGCCGGAGGCGCAGCATGCGGGGCCGCCGTCGGCATTGCTCGGGCATGTGATCGAGCGGTGTGAGCCGCGGGCGGGGTTTCGGGTGGGGCGGGTTGCGGTGGAGATTCTCGGGCCGGTGCCGATTGTGCCGCTGATCGCGCGGGCGCGGGTGGTGCGGGCCGGGCGCAGTGTCGAATTGATCGAGGCCACACTGAGTTCGGAGCAGGGGCCGGTGTTGCGGGCCAATGCGTGGCGGCTGCGCGCGGCGGAGCCGGAGTTGGGTTTCCCGGCTGAGGTGCTGCCGACTGGAACCAGGCCCGGACCCGAGACTGCCGGGCGGAGTGTGCGATTCCCGTCGGATCAGCCGGTCGGATTTCATCGCGCCATTGAATATCGTTTCGTATCAGGCAGTTTCACCGAACCTGGGCCTGCCGTTTGCTGGATTCGACTGCGCCACCCCATCGTTGCGGGCACCGTGCCCAGTCCACTCGAGCGCGCCCTCGCCGCCGCCGACTCCGGCAATGGCGTCAGTGCCGTATTGGACTGGGACCGTTACCTTTTCATCAATACCGATCTGACGGTGACGCTGCATCGGGAACCGGTCGGCGAATGGGTCTGCCTGGACGCGGTCACCTATCCCGAACGCACCGGCGTCGGCCTCGCCGAGTCGCGCATGTTCGACGAAAAGGGTCCGGTCGGTCGCGGCACCCAAACCCTGTTCCTCGGCCCGCGCGGCTGATAGGACTAGGACTAGGTCAGCACGAGAAGTTCTGTTGGCGAGGCGATTTCGCAGCGCAGGCCGAACTTCTCGGCTACGCGCGCCAGCCCGTTGATATCGGTCGGCTCGGCGCGCGAGAGCACCAGCGCCCGCGCGAGCAGCCCCTTGTGATGTTTGTTGAAGTGGCTCACCACGGTTCGACTGCCATCGGGCCGCTCGGTGAGAACCGTCGCGGTGACCGCACCGTGGACGCGCCCCAGGTTCTGATACGTCCCCGAGCGCAGATCCACCGTCAACTGCCCACCGGCCTCCTCGCGCAAAGCCTCCGGCAGCACCTGCTTCCACAGCGATTGCAGCGTAGGCAACCCCGGCAGCTTCGACCCACCCGAAAGCCGATACGCCGGAATCGGATCCCCCGCCCGAATCACCCCGAACAACGCCGACCCGATCGCCAGCCGAGCATCCGCCTTGGCCCGCTGCGCCTTGGTGAACCCCGGCGCATCCAGCGCGTCATAGAGCACGCCCGTGTACCGATCCAGCGCCGCGCGGGTGGGGGAGCTGCGCAGGGCGGCATTGCGCGCGATCTCCGCGTCAGCCCCCTTACCCAGCCCGAGCGCACTGCGCGACGCGTCCGGATCCCCAGCCAACTGACTCAGCTCGGTCACCAACTTATCGCGCACCGCCGTGAGCTGCGGCATCGCAAGGGCATCCAGGTCCAGGGGACCGCCCGAACCACCGTCGGACTTGGTTTCTGAAGGAGGCAGCAGCACCAGCACGAGCCAACACGGTAATGCCTTGTGAGCATCTCGTACGCAGCGGCTAGTCTGTGGAGCCGTGATCACCCGCCTCTCCCACCTCTTCCTGCGCACCCTGCGCGACGATCCCGCCGACGCCGAGGTGCCCAGCCATAAGCTGCTGGTCCGCGCCGGATATGTGCGGCGCATTGCCCCGGGTGTGTACTCGTGGCTGCCGCTCGGGCTGCGCACGCTGCGCAAGATCGAGAATGTCGTTCGCGAGGAGATGGACGCCATCGGCGCCCAGGAGATCTCACTGCCGGCGCTGCTGCCGCGCGAACCGTACGAAGCCACCAACCGGTGGACCGAATACGGTGACGCGCTGTTCCGGCTCAAGGACCGCAAGGGGCAGGACTACCTGCTCGGACCCACCCACGAGGAGCTGTTCGCGCTCACCGTGAAGGGTGAATACAACTCGTACAAGGATCTGCCGGTCACGCTGTACCAGATCCAGAACAAGTACCGCGATGAAGGCCGTCCGCGCGCTGGCATCCTGCGCGGCCGCGAATTCATCATGAAGGATTCGTACTCGTTCGACCTCGACGAGGACGGGCTCAAGAACAGCTACAACGCGCACCGCGAGGCCTACCAGAAAATCTTCGAGCGCTTGGGCGTGTCGTACGTGATCGTGGCCGCCACCTCCGGCGCCATGGGCGGTTCCGCGTCCGAGGAATTCCTGGCCGACAGCCCCGTCGGCGAGGACACCTACGTGATCTGCCGCGAATCCGGTTATGCCGCAAACGTGGAAGCCGTGATCACCGCCGCACCGCCGGAGATCGCCCTCGAGGGCCTGCCCGAGGCCGTCGCGCACGAGACCCCCGGCACCCCCACCATCGCCACCCTGGTCGACTGGGCCAATGGCGCGGGCATCGCCGAACAGTTCGGCCGCCCCGTCACCGCCGCGGACACGCTCAAGAACGTGCTCGTCAAGCTGCGCTACCCGGACGGCAAGACCGAGATCGTCGGCGTCGGCGTCCCCGGCGACCGCGAGATCGACGAGAAGCGCCTCGGCGCGTCCGTCGAGCCCGCCGAGGTCGAACTCCTCGACGATGCCGACTTCAAGGCCAACCCCTTCCTGGTGAAGGGCTACATCGGCCCGAAGGCACTGCTGGCCAACGGCGTTCGCTACCTGGTCGACCCGCGCGTGGTCTCCGGCACCGCCTGGATCACCGGCGCGGACGAGTCGGGCAAGCATTACGTCGGTCTGGTCGCGGGCCGCGATTTCACCCCCGACGGCACCATCGAGGCCGCCGAAGTCCGCGACGGCGATCCCTCGCCCGACGGCCGCGGCGTTCTGGAAGCCGCGCGCGGTATCGAGATCGGCCACATCTTCCAGCTCGGCCAGAAGTACACCGACTCCTTCGAGGTCGATGTGCTCGGCGAGAACGGTAAGCCGGTCCGCCTCACCATGGGCTCCTACGGCGTCGGCGTCTCCCGCATGGTCGCCGTCATCGCCGAGCAGATGCACGATGACAAGGGCCTGCGCTGGCCCCGGTCCGTGGCCCCGTACGACGTGCACGTCGTCATCGCCAACAAGGACGACGCCGCCCGCGAGGGCGCGGAACAGGTTGTCGCCGAACTCAACTCGGCCGGTCTGGACGTGCTCTTCGACGACCGCAAGGCCTCCCCGGGCGTGAAGTTCAAGGATGCCGAACTCCTGGGCATGCCCCTGGTCGTGGTCATCGGCCGCGGCTGGTCCGAGGGCAAGCTGGAACTCCGTGACCGTTTCACCGGCGAGAGCGAAGAGTTCCCGGCCGAAACCGCCGTGGCGAGCATCATCGCCCGCGTGCGCGGCTGATCGGCGAATCACCCCGGCACACAACGCGAATCGAGCCGCGCACCTTCGGGTGCGCGGCTCGGCGATTTTCTGGCTCGGCCGCTAGTTGAACGCCTTCGCGACACCGTCCAGCAGATGTTCGAGGGTGTCGTAGTTGGGCGGATCCACCACATCGATGAGATTGGGCACCACCGGAACCTGGTGCTCGGTGGTGACCTTGGTGAACAGCGACGCATCGGCGGGCCGGAAGCCGTGCTCGGCGGCCAGGCGCTGTAGCTCGGGATCGGTGGAGAGCAGTTTGCCGATGGTGTCGCCCTTATCGTTCAGGGGCACCACGGTGTGCTGGGACATGACCGTAGGAGACGGGTACATGAGCACCATGTCCGGCTTCAGCTGATTGTGCACGGCCGCGTCCACGTACTGGGCCTCGTAGATCCACACCATGGGCGTGGGACCCATGCCATTGGCGAGATACTCCTTGAACGGCCCGTCGGTGCTGTTCTCGGTATAGCCCTGACGCGTGAACAGGCGCGAAATACGGGATACCGCATAGTCTTCCGCCTTGCCGCCGCGCACGATGGTGTTGTCATTGGCGACATAGGCGGTCACGGCGAGATACATGGCAGCAGAGTTGGACGTGCGCGGATCGGTGGTCCCCACCAGTACGTTCTTGCGCACCGGATAGGTCGTATTGCCTTCCAGTTGATCCCACTGCACTCCCTTCTCGGCGAGCGCGAGGTACTTCTCGACATCGAAAGCCGGTGTCGGACCGGGCTGCACGACCCCGGCGGCGGTGAGCAGATCCACGATCGGCTTGAAGGTGGCGATCGCCATCGGCGAGGAGAACGGCGTGTACTTACCGCTCACGTTCTTCAGCCGCTGAATCCGTTCCGCCGCTGCCGAACTGGACGGGAAGGCGAAATCGTACTTGCCGAGGTCCACCGAGGTCGCGATCTGCCGCGATCCCGCCGGATCCACCTCGACCTTGACCCCCTGCTTGGCCAGCGCGTCCACCACCCGCTGATCGGAGAAGAACGCCATCTTCTCCGACCCGACCACGCCGCGCACGGTGGTGAGCCCGGCCGGTGCCGCGGCGGCGGGTTCCGAATCCGGCCCCTGCACGGCGATCACGGTCACCACCCCGACCACCGCGACCACGGCCGCCGCCGCACCCACCAGCACGGTCCGCCGCTTCACCCCCAACCGGTCCAAGGTGTCGAACAGATGACTACTGGCCGAATTCGAATTGTCCCCCAATGGAATTGCTTCCGAATTACTCGAATTCGATTGTTCGGCACTATTTTCCACTTCGACCGCTGTGAGCTCGCGCCGCACAATCCGCTCGATCAGAATGGGAACGAAATCGCGCACCTTATGACCGTCGAACCGCTGCCGGACCGCACCCACCGCAGCCTCGACCCGCTCCGCCGAATACTCCTCGCCATACCGCTCTACCAGGCGATTCGTAACCTCACGCAGTGCTTTTTCTTCCCGGGCAGCATCAACCGCCACAGCCACTCCTCGACTCACACCGGAATTGAATTGCGCGGCAAAAAGATTACGCCCAACCGCGTCCGGACAACCCTACCGGTATTCCCAGCCTCAGGACTGCCCCGGAAAAGCGTTGGTGGCGGGATTGTTCCCGAGAATGGTGTTCCAAGTGGCTTCGCGGAGAGCGGATTCGGTGAGCGCGTCCAGTGCGGTGCGGCGGATTTCCGGGGTGTCCGCGCGTTCCAGGGCGGAGTGCCACGCGGCGGCGGTATCGGCTTCGACGGTGACGGCGAGCTTGGCCGCCGGGATGGGATCGTCGACGGTGAAGGGGACGGTGTAGGCGGCGGCCGGAGCGGGGACGGTCGCGCCGAGCGCCTTCAAGGTGTCGATGGTCGCATCGCGCCGGGCGCGATGGGCCGCGGTGCATTCGGAGACGTACTTGTCGCGGTCATTATTGGCGTAGGCGGCGATGACGCCGTAGGCGTAGACGGCGGCGTACTCGGCACTCAGCGCATCGGTGAGTGCCTGCTGATCGGGGAGGGTCATGCGAGCAGGACTCCCGCCTGGGTGGCGCACGCGGCGCTGATCGAACCGAGCAGACCCGCTCGGTAACCCGAGAGCTGAATCGAGAGATCGGCGGCCGAGCGCTGCGCTTGGCTCAGACCGGCTTTGAGCTGACTGACCGCGGGCGGCGGCACGGGCACCACGGGGGTGGGCGGTGCGACGCGCTTGGAGGGCGTGGTGCCGTCACCGTAAACGCCTATGGCGCGGTCGATTTCGGCCCGCAACGCATCGGCGTGCGCACCGCGCTGCGTCGCGATGGTCTGCAATGCGACGGCCTTGTCCGGGTTGGTGGCGATGGCCGCCTGCGCGGACGCGGCATCCGAGCGCGCCGACTCCTCCTGTGCCAGAAGCGGATCCGGCAGTTCCGGAGCCGCTTCGGTGGTGCACGCCGTCAACGCGCCGACGGCGGCGACGGCGAGCGCGCCACCACCGGCGAGGCGCAGCACGGCACGGCGGTCCATAGCGGATCCGGGGGGCTCGGGCAATTGCGTGACACCGGCCATAGGGCCGCTCAGACTGCTGGGCACCCGTACATGGTGCCAGCCATCGCGGCGCACCCCCGTCGTCAGGGCCGTCGGATAGGCTGTGATCTCGATCGATACGTTGCCGCGATGGGCGAGTCGGCAGCCAACACGCCGTCGCCCGGTAGCGCCGACCATGCCGAAGTCGTGAACCTCGGCTGGTCCTTTACACTCTTTCCGCGCGTTACGCTAGACCTCCCGGTGCGCAAATTCACCGGAAACTCGCACCGCCACAACCGACAACTCAATCCGTCACAACTGAACCAGGAGCCGCCCCACATGCCGATGCCGACCGAGGAAAGGGTGAGCCAGCTAGTTGCTGAGCTCGTCGAACGCCGGGGATTCGATCTCGAAGGCGTTTCGATTTCGGCTGCCGGTACAGCGCATGCCAAGGTGAAGGTGACGGTCGACAGCGATGAGGCGGCCCCACTGGACGCCGTCGCGAAACTGAGTTCGGAAATCTCGGAAATCCTCGACGAGGCAGGCGACTTCGGCGAGACCCCGTATCTGCTGGAGGTCACCACCCCCGGCATCGATCGACCCCTGACCGAGCTACGCCACTGGCGGCGCGCACAGGGCCGCAAGGTGAAGGTCACGCTCCGCACGGGCGTGCAGTCCCCGGAGGAGAAGGGCAAACCGCGTTTCGAGGCACGCGTCGGCGTCGCCACCGCAGAGCAGGTGGCGCTGGTCCTCGGCGGCAAGCGGAATCCGCACCGGGTGACGGTGCCGCTGGCCGATATCGAGTTCGCCGTGGTCCAGGTGGAGTTCTCACCACCAGGAGCCGCCGAACTGGAACTGGCTGGGGGAGTGGCGCCGGGCCGTCCCCAGCCCGGTGCGGAGGCCGTCGACACGGGTGCGCCACCCGATGAAGACGATGACGACGACGAAGCAACAGAAGAAGCAGTATCCGATTCACCGACCGAAGGGATCGTGGAATGAACATCGAAATCGAAGCCCTGCGCGCGATAGTCGCCGACAAGGGGATCTCGATGGAGACCGTGATCTCCGCGATCGAGTCCGCGTTGCTCACCGCCTACCGGCACACCGAGGGCCATCAGCCCAACGCCCGCATCGACATCAACCAGAAGACCGGTGTGGTGCGCGTGATGGCCCGCGAGGTCGATGCCGACGGCAACATGATCTCCGAATGGGATGACACCCCAGAGGGTTTCGGCCGCATCGCGGCAACCACCGCCCGCCAGGTCGTGCTCCAGCGACTGCGCGACGCGGAGAACGAGAAATCGTTCGGCGACTTCGCCACTCATGAGGGCGATATCGTCGGCGGCGTCGTCCAGCGCGACGCCCGCATGAACGCCCGCGGCACCATCGTGGTCCGCATCGGCAGCGAGGCGCACGGCGCCGAAGGCGTCATCCCGCCCGCCGAGCAGGTGCCTGGCGAAACCTATGAGCACGGCGATCGCATCAAGTGCTACGTGGTCGGCGTCTCGCGCGGTCCGCGCGGCCCGCAGATCACCCTCTCGCGCACGCACCCCAACCTGGTGCGCCGCCTGTTCGCACTCGAGGTCCCGGAGATCGCGGACGGTTCGGTCGAGATCGTGGCCGTGGCCCGCGAGGCCGGGCACCGCTCCAAGATCGCGGTCCGCTCCACCGTGCAGGGCGTGAACGCCAAGGGCGCGTGCATCGGCCCGATGGGTCAGCGCGTGCGCAATGTGATGAGCGAGCTCGCCGGCGAGAAGATCGACATCATCGATTACGCCGAGGATCCGGCCGCCTTCGTCGGGAATGCGCTGTCCCCGTCGAAAGTTGTATCCGTCACGATCGTCGACCCCGACGCCCGTGCGGCGCGGGTCGTGGTGCCGGACTTCCAGCTCTCGCTGGCGATCGGCAAGGAAGGTCAGAATGCTCGTCTCGCCGCCCGTCTCACGGGCTGGCGAATCGACATTCGCAGTGATGCGGCCCCCGATGTGGCCGGTTCGGTGCGCACCGAGGCGCACCGGAGCTGAGTAGGGGTTGATCTTGCCGGAGTGCTCCGGCCCGGTCGGTCCCGAGATTTGGTAAACAGACCCCCTGGATGACAGCTTGGTAACTTCCAGGGGGTACGGATGCGGAGATCGGGACATGACAGCGGTAGAGTGGACGCAGGCTCAGCGCGAGTCTTCGGCTTCTTTGCGCGCTGCACGGGTGAAATCAAGATCAGAACCCATGCGGACCTGCATCGGATGCCGCAGGCGAGAGCTGACCGTCGAACTGTTGCGGATCGTCGCCCGGGAAACCGCGGTGATTCCCGATCCGCGGCACAGACTGCCCGGAAGGGGTGCCTGGTTGCACCCCGTTTCGTCTTGTCTGAGCAATGCGGTTCGGCGCCGAGCATTCGGCAGAGCACTACGAGTGTCCGGACATCTGGATATCTCAGCCCTGGAGCATTACGTAGAGAACAGGCACGAGCACTCATGAGCACACCGTGAAGCACCAACGATGATCGGCCATCGGAAATAATCTGAGGTCGTGCGGGCCATCCCCAAAAGGGTTGCCGCGCTCGACCTCTCAGTGAGGAGAGCAGTGGCAGGCAAGGCCCGCGTGCACGAGTTGGCGAAAGAACTCGGTGTCACTAGCAAGGAACTACTCGCAAGGCTCAAGGAGCAGGGCGAGTTCGTGAAATCGGCGTCGTCGACGGTGGAGGCCCCCGTCGCACGTCGCCTGCGTGAGTCCATGACGCCCAAGAGCACCCCGGCGAATGGCACCGCGAAGCCGGCATCCGGCACCCCCGGCGGTCAGTCGCCGCGTCCGGCTGCCAAGCCGAACCCGGGTGCGAGCTCGGGACCGCGTCCCGGCGCACCCCGTCCGTCCGCACCGGCTCCGGCGCCCGCGCCGGTTCAGGCTCAGACCCCGGCTCCGGCCGCCCCGAAGCCCGTCGCCCAGCCCGAGCAGGCCGCCCCCGCGGCCGCCGCTCCGGCTCCGGCCGTGCGCCCGGGTCCGTCCATCAAGCCCGGTCCGGCCCCCAAGCCGCCGGTGCCCGAAACCCCCGCTGCCCCAGCGGCTTCCGCGGCTCCGGCCCCGGCTCCCGCCCCGCAGCAACAGGGTCAGCGCCCCACCCCGGGTGCTCCCCGTCCGGCGCAGCCCGCGCCGCGTCCGGCGCAGCAGGCCGGTGGCCAGGCTCCGACTCCGGGCGCTCCGCGTCCCGCGGGTCCGAAGCCGGGTCCCAAGGCCCCGCGCGTCGGTAACAACCCCTTCTCCTCCGCTCCCGAGCGTCCCGCGCCGCGTCCGGCTCCCGGTCAGGGCGGTCCCCGCCCGGCTCCGGGCCAGGGTGGCCCGCGTCCGGGTCCCGGCCAGGGCCCGCGCCCGGGTCAGGGTCAGAGCGGTCCGGGTCAGGGTGGTCCGCGCCCCGGTGGCGCCGGTCGTCCGGCTCCCGGTCAGGGTGGTCCGCGTCCGGCCGCCGGTCAGGGCGGTCCCCGTCCCGGTGGCCCGCGTCCGAGCCCCGGCTCGATGCCGCCTCGCCCGAACCCGGGTGCGATGCCGTCGCGTGCCGCGCGTCCGGCTCCCGGTGGCGGTCGTCCCGGTGGTCCGGGTCAGGGTGGTCCGCGTCCCGGTGGCGGCGCAGGTCGTCCGGCCGGTGCCGGTGGTCCGTACCGCGGTGGCCAGGGCGGTGCCCCGGGTACCGGTGGTGCTCCGGGTGCCGGTGGCGCTGCCGCGGGTGGTTTCCGCGGTCGTCCCGGCGGTGGCGGCGGTGGCCGTCCCGGTTCCGGTGGTGGTCGCGGCGGTGCCGCGGGTGCCTTCGGTCGTCCGGGTGGCGCGCCCCGCAAGGGTCGTAAGTCGAAGCGGGCGAAGCGCGCCGAGTACGAGAGCATGCAGGCTCCCGCCGTCGGTGGCGTGCGTCTGCCCCGCGGCAACGGCGAGATCATCCGTCTCGCCCGTGGCGCGTCGCTGTCCGATTTCGCCGAGAAGATCGGCGCCAACCCGGCCTCGCTGGTACAGGCGCTGTTCAACCTCGGTGAGATGGTCACCGCTACCCAGTCGGTGAACGAGGAGACCCTCGAGCTGCTGGGTTCGGAGATGAACTACGTGGTTCACGTGGTCTCCCCGGAGGACGAGGACCGCGAGCTGCTCGCCAACTTCGACCTCACCTACGGCGAGGACGAGGGCGACGAGGACGATCTGCAGATCCGTCCGCCGGTGGTGACCGTCATGGGTCACGTCGACCACGGTAAGACCCGACTGCTGGACACCATCCGTAAGGCGAACGTCCGTGAGGGCGAAGCCGGCGGTATCACCCAGCACATCGGCGCCTACCAGGTGCTGTCCGAGGTCAACGGCCTCGACCGGCTCATCACCTTCATCGATACCCCGGGTCACGAGGCGTTCACCGCCATGCGTGCCCGTGGTGCCAAGGCCACCGATATCGCGATCCTGGTGGTCGCGGCCGATGACGGCGTCATGCCGCAGACGGTGGAGGCCATCAACCACGCGCAGGCCGCTGATGTGCCGATCGTGGTGGCGGTCAACAAGATCGATAAGGAAGGCGCGAATCCGCAGAAGATTCGCCAGCAGCTGACCGAATACGGTCTGGTCGCCGAGGAGTACGGCGGCGAGACCATGTTCGTCGACATCTCGGCCAAGCAGGGCACCAATATCGACTCCCTGCTCGAGGCCGTCGTGCTGACCGCGGATGCCACCCTGGATCTGCGGGCCAACCCGGACATGGACGCGCAGGGTGTGGCCATCGAAGCCCACCTGGACCGCGGTCGCGGCCCGGTCGCCACCGTCCTCATCCAGCGCGGCACGCTGCGCGTGGGTGACTCGATCGTGGCGGGCGACGCCTACGGTCGTGTGCGCCGCATGGTCGACGAGCACGGCGACGACGTCGTGGCGGCACTGCCGTCGCGTCCCGTCCAGGTCATCGGTTTCACCTCGGTCCCCGGTGCAGGCGACAACCTGCTCGTGGTCGAGGAAGACCGGATCGCGCGTCAGATCGCCGATCGCCGCAACGCTCGCAAGCGCAACGCCCTGGCAGCGCGCAGCCGCAAGCGGATCTCCCTGGAAGATCTGGATGCCGCTCTGAAGGAGACTTCGGAGCTGAACCTGATCCTCAAGGGCGACAACTCCGGTACCGTCGAGGCCCTCGAAGAGGCGCTGCTCGGTATCGATGTGGGCGACGAGGTGCGTCTGCGCGTCATCGACCGCGGTGTCGGTGGCGTCACCGAGACCAACGTCAACCTGGCGTCGGCCTCGAACGCGATCATCATCGGGTTCAACGTCCGTGCCGAGGGCAAGGCGACCGAGCTGGCGAACCGCGAAGGCGTGGACATTCGCTACTACTCGGTCATCTACCAGGCGATCGACGAGATCGAGAAGGCCCTCAAGGGTCTGCTCAAGCCGATCTACGAAGAGGTCGAGCTGGGTCGGGCGGAAATCCGCCAGATCTTCCGCTCCTCCAAGTTCGGCAATATCGCCGGTTGCTGGGTTACCAGCGGTTCGGTCAAGCGCAATGCCAAGGCGCGTCTGCTGCGTGACAACGTAGTGGTCGCGGAGACGGTGACCATCGCGTCGCTCCGTCGTGAGAAGGATGATGCCACCGAGGTTCGTGAAGGCTACGAATGCGGTATGACGTTGACCTACAACGACATTCGCGAAGGTGACATCGTCGAGGCCTACGAGCTGCGGGAAAAGCCGCGCGACTAGGAGCAGTACACGATCCCGCCGGGCCCCTAGGGTCCGGCGGGGTTGTGCCCCTTTCCCATCCGGGTAACACACGCGCATTTCCCGGGGCGCGTTCATATGACTGAAAAGCTGTTTTTCGGAGCGCTCGAGTTCGATATCTTGCTCGGTGATGTGCATTCACTGAAAGAGAAGCGCTCCGTCCTTCGCCCGATCATCGCCGACCTGCGCAGGTTCGAGGTCAGCGTCACCGAGGGCGGAGATCATGACCGGTATCGCCGGACACTGGTAGGTGTGGCCATGGCCAGCTACGGCATGAATCACCTGACCGAAGTGCTGGACAAGTGTGAACGGCATGTCGCCAATCGTCCGGAGTTACAGTTGCTGGCGGTACGCCGCCGCGTCTTCGGACCCGAAGACTGAATCTATCCAGTGAGGAGGGCACGGCCATGGTGGATCAAGCCAGGGCACGCCGACTCGCCAAGCGGATCTCCTCGATCGTGGCTACGGCCATCGAGTACGAGATCAAGGATCCGCGGCTGCGTTTCGTCACCATCACCGATACCAAGATGACCGGTGATCTGCGAGAAGCCACCGTCTACTACACGGTGATGGGGGAAACCCTCGACACCGAACCCGATTACACCGAAGCGGCCGCGGGGCTGGAGAAGGCCAAGGGCATTCTCCGTTCCAAGGTCGGCGCGGGCACCGGGGTGAAGTTCACCCCGATCCTGTCGTTCCAGCTCGACACCGTTCCGACCGCCGCGAAGGAGATGGAGGAGCTGCTGGCCCGCGCCCGCGCCGCCGACGCTCGGGTCGCCCAGGTCGCGGTGAACGCCAACTATGCGGGTGATGTCGATCCGTACAAGAACGACGACGATACGGACGACGAAGACTGACCTGCGGTCTCCGGACCGGGAGGAGACGCCGGTGACCGAACCGGTCGACCTGTCCGAGGCGGTGTCGATTCTCGACACCGCCCGATCGGTGACGGTGCTGTGCCATGTACAGCCCGATGCCGACACCATCGGCAGCGGACTCGCCCTGGGTCTGGTGCTGCGCCGGCGCGGTGTGCCGGTGCGGGTGTCCTTCGCCGAGCCCGCCGAACTACCGGTGTCCATGCGATCGCTGCCCGGTACCGAACTATTGGTTGCGCCGGAACAGGTTCCGCGTGAGGTCGACGTGCTGGTCGCGGTCGACTGCGGTAGCGCGGGGCGGCTCGGTGCGCTCAAAGATCGGCTCGACGGTGCGCGCATCACACTGGTGTTGGACCATCACCGGTCCAATACCCGGTTCGGTGCGGTCAATGTCATCGACGAGAATGCCGAATCCACAGCGGGATTGATCGCCCGGGTGCTCGATGCCTGGGGCGAACCCATCGATCGCGATGTGGCGCACTGTCTTTACGCCGGACTGGTCACCGATACCGGATCCTTCAAATGGGCGCGGCCCGGCTCGCATGCGCTGGCCGAGCGGCTGCTGGCGACGGGTATCGACGGTGCGGGCATTACACGCACGCTCATGGACACCCATCCCTTCCAGTGGCTGCCCATGCTGTCCCGGGTGCTCGGCTCCGCGCAGCTCGATCGCGCGGCGGCCGGGGGTGCGGGGCTGGTCTATGTCTTCGTGCGCCGGGAGGACACCGTCGGGGTGCGCTCGGAAGAGGTCGAGAGCATTGTCGATCTGGTGCGCACGACCGCGGAGGCGCAGGTCGCGGCGGTGTTCAAGGAATGCCGGGGCGAATCCGAGCACTGGACCGTCTCACTGCGTTCGCATGATGCGGCCGATGGCAGTCTCGGTGTGGATGTCTCCAAGGTCGCGACCGCGCTCGGCGGTGGCGGACATCGTTATGCCGCAGGCTATTCCAGCGTCGGTGCGCCGGAGCGACTGGTCGCGGCGCTGCTGGCAGAACTGGGCTGACGGGTCGCCGAGCCCGGTTACGGTGCGGCCCAGCCGAGTTCGGCTGATATGAACCGGCCGGGTTCGGTTGACATGAACCCAGCCGAGTTCGGCTGATATGACCCAGCCGGGTTCGGCCGATATGAGCGCAGCCGAACCCGGGTGACGGGCCCCGTCTGTCAGTCGTGCAGGCCGTCGATGACCACACCCTTCCCGGCTTCCACCCGGTAGCCGAAGGTGATGGTCGACTGGGCTTGCGGTTCGAGCTCGAGTTTCCAGGTGAGGATGCCGAGATCGCCCCGTTCGGCCGGTTGCGGTTTGGCGGTGGTCTCGCGGACGGTGATGGCGGCATCGCGGGCCACCGGGAGGCGATCGAGCACCGTGACGTTCGCGGTGCGGCCGGTGTGGTTGCTCACGGTGATCGCGTACTCGGTTTCGATCCGCCGCGCCGAGCCGAGGGTGGCCTTGGAAGCGTTGCGGCGCACCAGTTCTCGTTCGACCCGAATGCGGTCGTCCACGCCCAGGGCCAGTTCGCGCTCTTCGCCCGGAGCCCAGGTGTCGAGGTGGGTGGCCCCGACGAATTCGGATTCGTGGAACAGCGCGGCCCGGCCGGACGGCAGGGTGTGCTCGGAGGTATTGCGCGCGGTGGCGCGCAGCACCGCTTCCAGGGCCTGCACCGGGGCCGTCACATGGTCCAGCTCGGCCTCGAGGTCGAGCGCGGTGATGACCGTGCGGTGGTCGGTGCCGTCCGAGGCCACCGCGACTGCCCGCTGTGGCGTGTAGGTCGCGGCGGTGACGCCGTGTTCGACCTCGGCGACGGACTCGCGAATCGGAGCCGCCTTGCGCGCCATGGCCGGTGGTGGTGCCGCCGGTGCGGGCGCGCCGTAGCCGACCGGCACCGCGTCCATCGACGCGCCGCCCGCCACCATGGACCGCATCACCGGCCGCGGTATCTCCACACCGATGAACCAGGGATCGAGTTCGGGCACGTCGAGCGCTTGGGCGGGCCGGGCCGTGGACAGTTGCAGGCGGCATTCCGGCCAATCCTCGCCGGTGCGCTGTTCCACCAGGCCGAACCAGCGCAGTGTCAGGCCCGCATCGGTGAGGCGCAGGTCGTAGCTCGAGCTCCAGCTCGCGCCGAGCACGACGTAGGAGATGTCCAGATCCACGGTCACGGCCTGTGCCGCTTCGACGGTGATGATCGCGACCTCGGTATCGGTGCGATTCTTACCGCGCAGATCGCCAAGCTGCCGCTGTACCGCCTGCTGTTCGCGAATATGTCGCTGCCGCAGCTTATCTCGCTCGCGCCGTGCGGTATTGACGGTCTCGTACTGCGCTTCGAGATCGTCGACGAACGCGCTGACCCGTCCGCTGTCCGCCGCGGCGAGTGATTCCGCCGAACGCCGGGCGAGCCTGTCCAGGAAGACGATTCGCGCATCGGCCGCGCGATCGGAGTCGCCGAGCGCACCGATCGCCACCTCGAGTTCGCGAATGCGTTCCTCCAGTGCCGCGACCTGCTCATCGGTCACCGCGATCTGCCGCTCGGTCGTGATGTCGACCCCGAGCACCACCACCTCGCCCTGGCCCGCCACCCGAATCGAATCCCGCAGCAGATCCCGCGGTAGCGGCGCGACCCGTATCCGGTGTTCGCCCGCGGGCACCTCCACCTTGCCGGATCGCGTCACCCGCGCCCGATCGGGATAGACGGTGACCGCGGTGATGGCAGTGTCGAGTGAGATCATGCCCCCAGCCTGCCTCGAGTCGGCGGCTCCGCGCACGGGCTTTCCGGGCCGAACCGGGCGGGCGGCGCGGCGATCAATTCCGCAGCGCCCGTTCGATCATCGGCCAGGAGTCGTGCAGATCCTGCTGCCAGTAGCCCCAGGAGTGCGTGCCGACCGGGCGCAGGTTGAAGGTGGCCGGGATGCCGAGGTCGTCCAGGCGGTCGCGCAGGGCATGCGCGCATTGCGCGGTAATGGCTTCGAGGAAGCCGCCGCTGGTGAGCTGGGCGAGCAGTTTCGGCGCGTTGCCGCGAATGCCGGGCGCGTCGAGGGTGTCCAGGGGTCCGGCCAGCCCGGTGCCGGTCGAGACGTAGATGGCGGTGCCGCGCAACTGTTCGGCGTGCAGGTACGGGTCGTTGGCGAGCCAGGCGGGATCATCCGGTGGACCCCACATATTGACCGGATTGCCGTGCCAGCGCACCACCACCGCGTCCACGAACAGGCGGCCGATCGGATCGCTGGTGCGCGCGCAGCCGCTGTACGCGCCGATGGCCCGGTAGAGGCTGGGCGCGTCCAAGGCGAGCTGGAAGACCGAGGTTCCGGCCATGGAGATGCCCGCGATGGCGTTCGCGCCGCTGCCGTGCAGCGCGGAATCGATAATGGGCGGCAATTCCCGGGTGAGGAAGGTGCTCCAGCGCATGCGGCCCAGTAGCGGATCGTCGGCCTGCCAGTCGGTGAAGTAGCTGCCGTTGCCGCCCAGCGGGGTGACCACGGTGACCTGTTTGCCGCGGAAGAAGTCGACGATATCGGTCTGTTCGGGCCAGCTGCTGGCATCGGAGCCGCCGCCCGCGCCGTTGAGTAGATAGAGCACCGGGGCCGGGGCCGAATCATCGGGTGCGCGAAGCACTTTCAGTGCGATATCGGTGTTCATGGCGGTGGAGTGCACGCGCAGGTCGAGCAGGCCGTCCGGACTCTCGGCCGCCGTGAGCAGGCTGGAGCCGTCGGGTGCGGGCCGCGCGGATTCCAGTGCCGCGGCGGGTGTGCTCGGTTCCGCGTGTGCGGGGACCCCGGCACCCAGCCAGGGGATAGCCATGGCCAGAACGAGCGCGGTGAGCGGGCCTGCCGAATGCACCCTGGACCTCCGATTGCCGCGTATGGGGACGGACGGCTGGTGACGTTAGGTCGAATCCGATTCCCGGACAACGCGGATCGGCAAACTTTGGGAGACCATCCGGGCGTGGCGGACTCGGCTTGGGAATGGTCACAGACTTTGGCTGCGGTGCTGGTCAGGGCGTGGGCGGGTGGCGTTCACTCGAAAACCTGATTCATCAGGGAAGTGGAATCGAGGTCATTCATGGTCGCGTTCGGACTCTTCGGCGACTGGCAGCCCGGTCTCGGGCGGCTCACCACCTGGACGGCGTCGCCCGCCGCCCGGGCCGCGATGCGGCGGGCGCCCGCGCACGAGGTCGGACCGTCGTATCAGCAGCAGACCTATCTGCGCGCGACGCATCGCAATTCCCGGGTGGGACTGCGGGTTTCGCGATTGTGCATGATCTCGTTCGATCTCCCCGGACAGCCGGACGCGCGAGCGCTGAACGCCGCGCTGACCGCCTTCCTGCGCAGGCACGACACCTTCAGCAGCTGGTTCGAGCTGGAGCCGGACGGGCAGATCGTGCGGCATGTCGGCGAACCGGAGATGATCGAGCTCGCCGCCACCGACCACGGCGAGTTCACCGATCTCGTGGAGTTGCGCGAACGGGTGCAGGCCGAGACGCCGGGACCGTTCGAATGGGATTGCTTCTCGTTCGGCGTCATCGAGCGATCCGAGTCGTTCACGCTGTACGCGGCGGTGGACCACCTGCACACCGACGGTGTGGCGCAGGCGCTTTCGTGCGTGGATCTGCTGCTGCTGTATTTCGCCGAACTGTCCGGTGACGCTGCCGAACTGCCGCCCGTGAGCGGTCATATCGACTATTGCGCGCGGGAACGGCGCATCAACGAGCGGCTCAGCCTGGAGTCGCCCGAAGTCTGGCAGTGGCTGGATCTGCTGCGGCACAACGGCGGTGACGTCCCGCGCTTCCCGCTCGAATTGGGTGGCGGCGGATACGCCCGGGGCGCGCAGCAGACGCTGCCGCTGCTGCGCGAATCCGACATGCTGCGATTCGAGCAGGTGTGCGCCGAGCACGGCGGGCGGTTCCTGGGCGGACTTTTCGCCGCGGCCGCGCTGGCGGAGTTCGAATTGGCAGGCCGGGAAACATATTTCGGCTTCTCACCGGCCAATACCCGTTCCCTGCCCGGTGAGTCGGCATCGGTGGGCTGGTACACCAACCTCATCCCGGTGGAGATTCCGGTGCGGGCCGAGGACAGTTTCACCTCCCTGGTGGGGACGGCGCAGCGGGCGACCGAACGGGCCAAGGACCTCACCGATGTATCCCTGCACCGGGTACTGGAATTGGTGACGCCGGATCTCGGCATCCGGGTCACGCCGGGCTTCACCGCGCCGATGGTGTCCTATGTCGACGTCCGCAAGATGGCGGGGGCGGATCTGTTCGACGCCATCAAGGGCGGACTGTTCGGCAGTGAGGCCAGTGCGGGCGAAGTGTTCCTGTGGGTCAACAGGTTTCACGATGTGACCACGCTGACGCTGCTGTTCCCCGATACCGTGCAGGCGCACGCCTCGGTGGTGCGCTATGTGCGGACGCTGACCGCGATCATCAGCGCGGTGGTCGCCGACGGGGATTACGCGGTGCGGGTCCCGGCGCTGTCATGACGGCCGGGATCACCGGCCGCGCCACGGAATCGGCGCTCCGCCCGGGCGCGTGGATCGCCCTGGCCGCGTGCCTGATAGCGGTGTTCATGCAGATGCTGGACCTGACCATCGTGCATACCGCCATGCCCGCGGTGGCGCTGGATCTGCGCGCCGACGGACCCGCCGAACTGCTCATCGTGAGCGTGTACGGGCTGACCTTCGCGTGCACGCTGCCCACGGCGGCCCGGCTCGGTGATCTGCTGGGGCGGCACGCGGTGTTCACGACCGCCCTGTCGGCGTTCGCGGCGGCATCGGTCTGGTGTGGAACGGCTTCCAGCGCAACGGAATTAGCGCTCGCCCGGGGAACGGCGGGGATCGCGGCGGCGCTGGTCTCCGCGCAGACCATCGCGATCATCACCGGGGAGTTCCCGGAGCGGCTGCACGCCACCGTCTTCGGTATCTACGGTGCGATCGCGGGATTGGCGGGTATGGCCGGGCCGCTGCTGGGCGGTGCTCTGGTGGATGCCGATGCGTTCGGATTGAGCTGGCGCACAGTATTCCTCATCAATATCCCGCTGGCCGGAATCGCGATGGCGCTGGCGCACCGGCACCTCGATATCGTCGCGGACGCGCCGGACACTCGTCCGCGCCGGTCAGCGCGCCGCCGGGGCGAACGCTGGGTGCTGGTGCTTCAGCAGCTTGATATCGGGGGTGCGGTGCTGTCCGCGGTGGGACTCGGGTTGCTGGTGTATCCGCTCACCTTCGGCCGGGCACTGGGCTGGCCGCCGATAACCCTTGTGCTGCTGGGGCTTTCGATACCCGTGCTGGCGTTCTTCGGATGGGGACAGTATCGCCGTACCGCACGGGGCGTCGAGCCGCTGGTACGGCTGGAGCTGTTCGGCGATCGCGGGTTCGCCGTGGGGTCGGTGCTCACCGCGATGTTCTACGGGGTGTTCACGGCGCTGCTGTTCACCGTCTCGGTCGCGGTGCAGTCCGGCCTGGGGTGGTCGGCCTCGCGGGCGGGCCTGGTCATGCTGCCCTTCGCGGTCGGAGCCGTGGCCGGTGCGCTGTCCTCGCCGATTCTGATGGCGCTGTGGGGAACTCGGGCGCTCACCGTGGGGGTGACGGTATTCGCGGTCGCGCTGGGGGCGATCGCGAGCACCGTGCACGCCGCCGGGCCCGCGCTGGATATTCGCGAACTGGCGGGACCGGTGCTGGCGGCCGGAGCCGGTATGGGCTGGTTCGCCGCACCCCTGCCCGCGGTGATGCTGGCGCGGGTGGTCGATCGCGCTACCGGATCGGCCTCGGGAATCGTGCCCACGGTGCAGCAGATCGGCAGCGCGCTGGGGGTCGCGGTACTGGGCACGGTGTTCTTCACCCGAGCCGCGGCAGGGTCTTATCTCGCGGCGATCACCACGGTGCTCTGGATCATGGCGGGACTGGCCGCGCTATTGGCGGTATTCACACTCGCACTGCCTCGGCGGCAACCGTGATCGCCCGCCGCGCAGGGAATCTCGCGGACAACATCGCCGCGCCCGGCACCGGGGCGGCTGACGCCGAACCTTGTTCCACGCCGGAAATGGCGAAGAGGAGCGCGGCGCGGTCCGATACGGCGGCGGGGAATTCGCCGCACGGCCGGGATGCGGCCGCGGATACGCGTCCCGAATCCGAGACATCGGCGGATTCCCTCGGGCCCGTCGAATCCTCACCGCCGCATTCATCTTCGGTTGCCAGGATTCCGTCGGCGGCGGGGACCGATGCAGGGCGTGTGCCGCCGCCTGCCGTACCGGGTGAACAACGGGGTGGGCGGCGAGATGAGCTGTTGCCGTGGGATATTCGCGGCGCGGTGGTGATCTCGGGGGTTGCGGCGTTGCTGCTGTGGCTGCGGGCGGGGCGGTACGGGTATTTCGGTGACGAGCTGTATTTTCTGGCGGCGGGACGGCGGGTCGCGGCCGGGTATGCGGATCAGGGGCCAGTGTTGCCGCTGCTGGCGCGGGCGGCGGATTGGGTTGCGCCCGGATCGGTTACGGTGCTGCGGTTGCCCGCCATCGCGTGCGGGGTGGCGGCGATCTGGGTGTGTGCGGGGGTGGCGCGGGAGTTCGGGGGTGGGCGTCGGGCGCAGCGGCTGGCGGCACTGGGGTGGGCCACGAGTCCGTTTCTGATCACCGCCGCCGCGAGTCTGTCCACGTTCGCCATCGATGCCACACTGTCGGCGGTGCTGCTCTGGATAGTGTTGCGCTGGTGCCGAACTCGCGATGATCGGCTGTTTCCGGCCGCTGCGGCCGTGGCAGTGCTGGATCTTCAGGTGAAGCCCCTATTACCGGTGCTCGTTGCCGGAATCGCGCTTGGCATAGCGGTTTTCGGGCCGCGGCCGCTGTTCCGGCGGGCGGCGCTGTGGGCGGCGCTGGTGGTGGTTGCGTTGTCCGTCGTGCCGAGCCTGTGCTGGCAGGCGGGCCACGGCTGGCCGCAATTGGCGATGGGGTCCGTCATCGCGGATGAGCAGCGCGCGGCGACGGGCGGACTCGCCGGATTGCCGATTCAGGTGGCGCTATTGCTCGGTGTACTTGGTACGCCGCTGGCCATCGCCGGTGCGTGGGCGCTGTTCCGAATGCCCGCGCTGCGCGCCTATCGATTCGCCGGTGTGGCCGTACTGGTGCAGGCGCTGTTCGTGCTGGTCACGGTATCGCGGCCCTATTATCTGGCCGGATTGTTCCCGGTGCTGCTGGCGGCGGGCGCGATGTGGTGGGAGCGGTACGAACACCGGAGATGGTGGCGTGCGATCCGCGTGACGGCGGCCGTATCGGCCGGTATCGCGCTGGCCGTGGTCCTGATACTTCCGCTGTCGGCCTTCCGGCTGGACGATCCGACCGATACCCAGCGCGCGCTGTCCGCCCGCATGCGCCTGTACGGCGTCGACGGCTGGTCGGAACTCGTTGCCACCGTGGACTATCAGGTCCGGCGGCTGACTCCGCGCGAACGTGCGAATACCGTGCTGATCACCCAGAATTATTGGCAGGCAGCGGCGCTCGATCAGCTCGGCGCGGAGCTGCCGCCGGTGTACAGCCCGAATCGGGGGTTCGCGTACTTCGGGATGCCGCCGCCGACCGCGACCACCGTGCTCTATATCGGCGCGGATTCGGCGGAATCCATACTGCGCGAAGCGTTTTCGGAGGTGCAGCCGCTATCGCGGCTCGATGCCCCGCTCGGATTTCCGGGCATCACCAGACATGTCGTGCTGTGGCGCTGCGACCATCCGAACCGGCCGTGGCAACAGATCTGGCCGGTATGGCACACCACCGCACTCGATTCGGGCGAAGGGACAACATGATGATCCACTGGAAGGGTTTGGCCGACATCACCTGGTTTCACCGGGAGTGGTCGTTGTCGGAGCTATTGGAGCACAAGGGCGGTCGCACCGTCTCGGTCGTACTGCCCGCATTGAACGAGCAGGCGACCATCGCAGGCGTGCTGGCGTCCATTCGGCAGCTGGTGGGCACACTCGTGGACGAACTCGTGGTCATCGACTCCGGATCCGAGGACGACACCGTGCGCATCGCCCGATCCGCCGGGGCCACAGCGGTATTCACCCGTGAGGAGGCGCTGCCCGATCTGCCCACCCGGCCCGGCAAGGGCGAGGTGCTATGGCGATCGCTCGCGGTGACCACCGGTGATCTGATCGTGTTCGTGGATTCGGATCTGCTCGAACCGAGTCCGCGCTTCGTGCCCGCACTGCTCGCGCCGCTGCTGCTGGGTGAGGGCGTCGAATTGGTGAAGGGCTACTACCGCCGCCCGCTGGAATTGGATCCGACCGGTGATGTGGACGGCGGCGGCCGCATCACCCAGCTGGTGGCCCGCCCGCTGCTCACCGCGCTCGCGCCCGAACTAGGCGATATCCTGCAACCGCTCGGCGGCGAATACGCCGCGACCCGAGATCTATTGCACGGCATACCTTTCGCGCCCGGCTACGGCGTGGAGATCGGCATTCTGCTCGATGCCTGGCAGCGGCACGGCGCGGCCGCCATCGCGCAGGTGGATCTGGGCACCCGCAGACACCGCAATCGCCCCACCCACGAATTGGCGGAGATGAGCCGCCAGGTCATCGCGACCCTGCTGGACCGGCTCGGCATCTGCGATTCGGGTGTCGGCCTGGCCCGCTACCGCCCGGAGGGTGCCACCTGGCATCGCAGCGTCGGCACGGTATCGCTCGCCGACCGCCCACCCATGGCGACCACCCGCCCACTGGCGGGAGTCACCCGCCCCGGCTGGGTCGAGAGCCGCCCCAGCCGCGGCATCCGATGATCCCGCACCCATTCCCATGCCGAATCCATGAATTTGCGTCGGGAACCAATGGCGCACTGGCCGGGTGGGTGGCACCGGAGCCATAGTGGCCGGGCTGACTGTAGCCCGGGGAGATTCTGTCGTCCGGCTCCCCGCTCATGTCAGGGCCGTGTGGGAGGGTGGCTGCATGGCGGAGACCGAGGTGGGGGTGGCGGCGGTGCAGGCGGGGCCGGGGCGGATTCTCGGGATCGCGGTGCCGACCCTCGGTGTGCTGGTCGCCGAGCCGATCTATCTGCTGTTCGATATGGCCGTGGTGGGGCGGCTGGGGGCGCTGGCGCTGGCGGGGCTGGCGGTCGGCGGATTGATTCTGGCGCAGGTGAGTTCGCAGTTGACGTTTCTGAGCTACGGCACGACGGCGCGGGCGTCGCGGCGGCACGGGGCGGGGGATGAGCGCGGGGCGATTGTCGAAGGGGTGCAGGCGAGTTGGATCGCGGCGGGGGTCGGGATCGCGATTGTCGTTGTGCTGCAGATCTTCGCGGGGCCGGTGACGCGGGCCATCGCGGGCGGTGACGATATCGCCCCGGGTGCGGAGTCGTGGCTGCGGATCGCGCTGTTCGGGGTGCCGCTGATCCTGTTGTCCATGGCCGGGAACGGGTGGATGCGCGGGGTGCAGCAGACGCGCCGACCGCTGCTGTACGTGGTTGCGGGGCTGACACTTTCGGGTGTGCTGTGCCCGGTGCTGGTGCACGGTTTGCTCGGTGCGCCGCGCCTGGAGCTGGAGGGTTCCGCGGTCGCCAATGTGGCCGGTCAGGTGGTGACGGCGGCGCTGTTCGTGGGTGCGCTGGTGGCGTCCCGGGTTCCGCTCGCACCGCATATCGCGATCATGAAGGCGCAGCTGGTGCTCGGCCGCGATCTGATCGCCCGCAGTCTGGCCTTCCAGGCGTGTTTCGTTTCCGCCGCGGCGGTGGCCTCCCGCTTCGGTGCGGCCTCGGTGGCCGCGCATCAGCTGGTCTTGCAGCTGTGGAACTTCCTGGCACTGACCCTGGATTCACTGGCCATCGCGGCGCAGACCCTGGTGGGTGCGGCATTGGGGGCCGGAAATGCCAGTGGCGCACAGGGTTTGGCGCGGCGGATCACCGCGTGGTCGACGATATTCGCGCTGGTGCTGGCTGCTATCTTCGCGGCGGGGTACACGGTGATCCCGAACCTGTTCACCACCGATCCCTCGGTATTGGATCGCACCCATGTGGTGTGGTGGTTCTTCGTCGGCATCATTCCCATCGCGGGCGTGGTGTTCGCCCTGGACGGCGTTCTACTCGGCGCGGGTGATGCCGCGTTCCTGCGCAATGCCACGCTGGGTTCGGCGCTGCTCGGCTTCCTGCCCGCGATCTGGCTATCCCTGGCCTATGACTGGGGCATCGCCGGAATCTGGACCGGCCTGGTCGCTTTCATGGTGCTGCGCCTGATCGCGGTGTCCGCGCGCGCCCTGTCCGGTAAGTGGGCGCGCGTCGGCGCGGATGTGCCGGGGCGGCTCGCCTAACCCTGTTCGGCCGCCCGCCGGGCCAGATTCTCGGCGACCTCGGCTTCCCAGTTCTCATTGGCGTGCGTGGTGTCCACCTCGAATTCGAAGCGGGCCGTCATCTCCGGCTTGATATCGGCGACATCCACGTAGAACTGCTCGTACCAGCGCCGATGCTGATACACCGGCCCGTCTTCCTGGGTGAGCAGCGGATTGTCGATGCGCGTCTTGTGCTTCCAGATCTCGACGTCCTGCAGGAATCCGACACCGAAGCTCTTTCCGAACGCCTTGGCCAGCGATGCCGATTTGGCGGGCGGCAATCCCTCGATGCGCTGCACGCTCACACCCCACTGCAGCATGAACGAATTGTGCGTCACCGGATAGTGGCAATTGATCAGCGCCACTTCGACGGTCCGCTCACCGAAGTCGTTGTGCAGGTAGTTGATCATGTACGACGGCCCGAAATACGAAGCCTCCGACCGCAATAGCTGCATCTCGGTGGAGTAGTTCGAGGCGGTGTGCACATCCGGCCGCCCCTTGCTGTGCAGGAACTGCGTCGCCACATGCCCTTCGAACACATTCTTGAAGAACACCGGATACGCGTAGTGGATATAGAAGAAGTGCGCCATATCCACGTTGTTGTCGATGATTTCGCGACAGTGCGCGCCCTCGATCAACAGCGAATTCCAGTTCCACTCACTCCACAGATCGGTGCCCATACCCTCGATATGCGGTATCGCGACCTCGGGTTGCGGCGGATTGCCCTCGGGATCGTTCCAGACGAAGAACTGCCCGTTCTCCTCGCAGGTGGCCCACGATCGCGTCTTGGCCAGCGGCGGCACCCGGCGCGCGTAAGGGATTGCGGCACAACGCCCGTCGCCGCGCCAGCGCCAATCGTGGAAGGGGCAGGCGATATTGTCGTCCTTCACGCTGCCGTAGGACAGGTCCGCGCCCATATGGCGGCAGTAGCCGTCGAGCGCGTGCAACTCGCCTTTGCTGTCCGACCAGATCACGATCTTGGTGCCGAATGCCTCGATCGAGTGCGGTTGTCCGTCCCGGAAGCTTTCGGCCAGTCCGAGGCAGTGCCAGCCGCGTGCGAAGCGGGTCATGGGCTGTCCGACATCGATGCTGCGATACTGCATGAGCCGAGATTAAGCATCCGCGCTTAAGTTGTGAAGCGTTTTCGCTTAATCCTTATGGCGGCGAACGATCACCCGCGCGGGCCGGACCGATCGATCGGCAATGGTCAGCCCGGGTTGCAGCACGCTGTCCACGGTGCGATCCGCCTCCGGATCGGCCGTGGCCGTCACATCGGCGGCCTCCATGGTCAATGCGTCGAACCCGGCCCCGGCGACGGGACTGACGATATGCCCGCCGCGACCGGTCAGCAGCCGCTCCACCCGGCCCGCGAAGGTTTCGAACGCGGCCTGCTCAGTCTCGGAGTGCGCGGTGGCGGCCAGCGACAGCGCATCCCCGTACAGCGCGAACAGTTCCACCACCAGCGGTACGTCCGCACCCGCGCGCTCACGCTGGGCCCGCGCCTTGGCGTCATCGGCCAGCCGTTCGAGCGTGTTCGCCTGCCGGGCGATCACCCTGGTCAGATCGTCGATGCGTTCGGCCAGCACGCCCGTGCCGTCCGCGTCGCGTTCGGGTGCGGGCCCGGTATCGCCGTCGCGATCGGGTTCGATTGCGCTGTCAGGGTTCCCGGTCGCCGCCGCGGGTTCGGTCATGCCCCGAACCTTAATCCCGATGGCCGGACATGGCTGCTACGATCGCCGCCATGGGGGTCTTCGGCATCGACCTGGGCACAACGAATTCGGCTATCGCGCGGATCGACGCGGACGGACGCCCGGAAATTCTGATCGGCATGAACGGGGAGCCGACGGTGCCCTCGGTGGTGCTGTTCGCCTCCGCCAACGACCATGTGGTGGGCGAGGGCGCGCGCAGGCAGTCGCGCCTGGATCCCGAGCATGTGTGCGCACTGGTGAAGCGGCGCATGGGTGATGCCGAATGGCGCTTCATGGCGCACGGGCAGAGCTGGTCCGCGCCCGCGGTCTCCTCGCTGATCCTCAAGAGCCTGGCCGCCGATGCCGAATTCGGCGGTGGCGGCACCGTACAGCGCGTGGTCATCACCGTGCCCGCCTATTTCGGTGACGAGGAGCGGCGCGCGACCATTCAGGCCGGCACCTATGCCGGTTTCGATGTCGCCGGTGTGCTGTCCGAACCCATCGCCGCGGCGCTGTCCTACGGTTTCGGCCGCCTGGACGGCAGTATCGATATCGGCAAGGCCGGTGGCCGCGAGACCGTGCTGGTGTACGACCTGGGCGGCGGCACCTTCGACGCCACGGTGATCGAACTGTCCGATCGGCGCATCGCGGTGCTCGCGGTCGAGGGTGATCATCAACTCGGCGGCGCGGATTGGGATGAGCGCATCGCCCTGCACCTGTCCCAGCAGTTCTGCGCCGCCAACCCGGATGCCGAAGACCCGCTGGATGATTCGGCCGGATCGCAGATGCTGGTGCTGGCCGCCGAACGCGCCAAACACGAACTCAGCGAGGCCGAGCAGACCGAGGTACTGGTCGCGCACGACGGTGCGCGCGCGGTGATCACGCTGACCCGCGCCGAGCTGGAGGCCATGACGGCCTCGCTCATGCGCCGCACCCTCGATCTCACCAAGGCGTGCCTGGCCGCGGCCGGACAGCGCGGGGTCGGTCAGGTGGATCGGGTGCTGCTGGTCGGCGGTTCCTCGCGAATGCCCATGGTGGCGAATCAACTTCAGCGGGAACTCGGCCTGGTCGGCGAGCTGCGCGATCCGGATCTCTCGGTGGCGCGCGGTGCCGCGCTGTACGGCGAGAAGCTGGAAATGGAACGCCTGGTCATCGCCGATCTGGTGACGCGCGGCCGCCTGCGCGACGGTGCGGAACTGCGTGATGCGGATCCGCGCGAATTGGAGCAGTCGGTCGGCCGGGTCGCCGCCTCCTTCGGACAGCCGGTGAGCCTGGTGCGCCGCATGCTGGAAATCCAGGTCGACACCGTGGTGTCGCGCGGCTTCGGCGTGCTCGCGCTGGACAGCTACAACGGGCTGGCCGCGAGCTGGCTCGTGCACCGCAATCAGACGCTGCCCATCAAGGTGCGGCGCTCCTACGGCACCGTGCGCGCCGATCAGGATCAGATCGAGCTGACCATCGTGGAACAGCAGGGCCAGGCCGCCTCGACCCGGCCCGAGGATTCGAAAATACTGGTGGAGGGGCGGATTCGGGATATTCCGCCCGGCTATCCGGCGGGCAGTGAAGTGCGGGTCACCTTCGAGATGGGCTTCGACGGTGTGCTGCACGTGACCGCCTATCACGTGGACGCCGATCTGCCCCTTGCCCTTTCGGTGCAGACCGGGGCGACGCTGTCGCAGGCCGATGTGGCCCGCGAACTGGATCAGCTGCAGCGCACGCGCCGCCGCGCCGTGTAGAACCAGAGCCATGCACGCCTTCGACCCGAACGACTATCGCAAGCGAGTGCTCGCCGCCGTGGAACGCCGCGGCGGCATCGAGGCGTCGGATGCGTTCGAGCTCTACGACATTCCGCTCGATGAGGCGGGCACGCTCGGCGATGCCGAGGTGCGGGCGCGCATCGAGGAAGTGTGGGGGTTCTGGCAGAAACAGCGCGACCACCCCAAATATCGGGTGCTGGCCGGGCTGCTGGTGGATGAGCACGATGAGCTCTCCGCACCACTGCTGCACGCCTCTTCGCGCCGGGTGGAGGCCGAGCGCGTGGAGCAGTTGCGCGAACGCCGCGATTCCGAGCGGTACGAGATGATCGACGCCGCCATCGACCGGCTGGTGCAGCGGCACGGCGGAATCCCGGCGGGCAAGGTGCCCGGGCTGGAAGATATCGGCAAGCTGAGCGGTCTGACCCCGGATCAGGTGCGTGCACGCCTGCGCCGCCACCGCATCCTCGACGAGACGGCAGCGCCCACGCCCGCCGCCACCGGTGTGAGTCCGCAACGGCGGCAGCAGATTCGCAAACTGCTCGCCGAATACGATCGCCTGCTTCCCGGCGAACCGGTCCCCACCCTGCTCGCGCTGCTGGGCCTGGATTTCACCAAGGCCCGCCAAACCGGTGAGATCCATTTGCGCGCAGAGGCTTTGCGCGCCCGCACCCGCGAACTCCCGCCGGGCCGCGTCCGGGTGGTGCTCGATGAACTACTCGTGCACGTCAGCGACCTGCTCGAGGGTGACGCCGTCGTCGACGACTACCTCCGAGCGATCATCGACGATGCCACCGACCTGCTCCGCCCCCAGGTCCGCGCCGCGGTCCTGGTCGAGGACAGCCTGGTGGCAGGCGATTACGAATTCCTCGTCGGTGAGGCCATCGCCGCCGGAGTCGATCGCGCCGCCGCCGAGAAGATAATCCTTGCCCTGGCAGCAGAACTCGGCACCACCGTCGAGGGCATGGACCTGCCCACGAATTCCGTTGCGACCCAGCAGGGTTCGGGCACGCCGCCGATTTCCTTCGCCCGACCCGATCGAAGCGGCTCGCGCGATACCGGTGCGACCTCCGGCCACGCGACCCCGGGTTCGGCGGCGGGCGGATCGGCCGCAAGCGCTACCGGTCCATTCGCCGGGACGGGCGGCTCCGACTATCGGCGGGTGCCGCCACTGCCCCCGCCGCCGCCCGCACGGGCGTGGGAGGAGCCGTTGAAGGCGGCTCGGGCGGCGTTGCGGGCCGGGCATCCGCTCGCGGCCAAAGGGCATGTCGCACAGGCGCAGCGGTATGTCGGCGCGGACAGCGCCGGTACCACCGCGGTGCGCCCCGTCGCCGAACTTGTGGACCGGGTGCTGTCCGAGGCCGCCGTGCACTGGCGCGGTGCGACGACCGCCTGCGCCGGCAAGCGGTTCATGGAGGCGCTCGGGCATCTGGAGTATCTGGAACGCTCCGCCTCCGACGTGCCCAATCCCGACAGCCGCGGCCCGTCCCTGAATCAGCTACTGGCACAGGCGCGTTCGGCGCTCGCCGAGGCCGACCGCCTGTTCGCCGCCGCGCCGCCTGCCCCCGCCGCCGCCCGAATGCGCGCACTGCGAGCGGTTTTCGAGGTGTGCGCGGATCACGCGGGCACCGTCGCCGCACTCACGGACTTGCCGGTCGAAGCGCCCGGGCCGGTGAACGCAACGCGCCAACCTGATGGCACCGTGGTGATTACCTGGTCGCCGTCCGCGACCGAGGAGGTCGAATACCGCGTCACCCGTGTACAACCCGATGGATCCGCGCGGGTGGTCGGCCGCACCCGCGGCACCACTCTCGAGGACGGCGCGGCAGGCACCGGTGCGATCCCCGTCTACGGCGTGGTCGCGTCGGTGGCAGGCCGGGCCTCGGAGATGACCCGTTCGGATACCGGCGCACATGCGGGTTCGGGCGGTCGGGCAGGCTCGGGCGGTCAAGTGCACTCCGACGGTCAGCCCGGCTCGTTCGGCCGGGCGCGTCCGAATGGTCAGGCGAGCCAGGGCGGTCCGCACGGCGGGGCGAGTCCGGCGGCCGCCACCGACACCGCCCCCGGCGGCATGCCGACCGTCACCGCACTGTCCGAGCGCGCGGGGCTGCTCACCTTCACCTGGCCGGTGGGCATTACCGAGGTCATGGTGGTCGCCCGCGTCGACGCCCCGCCCCGCATTCCGGATGATCCCGAAGCCGATCGCAAGTGGAAGGTCACCAACACCCGCTATCAGATCGACGGCGGCGCGAAACTCCCCGTGGACCTTCCTCGCCCCTGTCACCTCGCCATCGCCTCCTGCCGCCGCGAACCCTCGGGAACCCTCACCGTCGCAGCCGGTTTCGCCGCCACCGCCCGCATCCACCTGGACCGCTGACAGCCTCGGCCGGGGGGACCTGCGGCCCGCCGGGGTGCGCATGGGAATCTGATGGGGGCCGCCGCCGTTACCGCGAAGGCTGGTCTCGACAGGAAGGGCGGAACTGCGTGATTCCGAAACTGATGGCGGTGAGCGACATCCATGTCGGTCATTCGGGCAATAAACCCGTGGTGGAGGGGATTCGGGCGGATTCTCCGGAAGACTGGCTGATTCTCGCCGGCGACGTGGGGGAGAAGACCGATGACTTCCGGTGGGCGCTGGAAACGCTGCGCCGCCAGTTCGCCAAGGTCATCTGGGTGCCAGGGAATCACGAATTGTGGACCACGGCAAAGGATCCCGTGCAGATGCACGGTGCCGGACGGTACGACTACCTGGTGTCCATCTGCCGCGATCTCGATGTGCTGACCCCGGAGGATCCGTTCCCGGTGTGGACCGGTGCGGGCTCGGAGGAGTACGGCGGCGCGGTGACGCTGGTCCCGATGTTCCTGCTCTACGACTATTCGTGGCTGCCCGCGGGCACCACCACCAAGGCCGAGGGCCTGGCGCTGGCGCGCGAGCGCAATGTGGTGGCGACCGATGAGTTCCTGCTGTCCTCGGAGCCGTACCTGACCCGCGACGCCTGGTGTCACGCCCGCGTGCAGTACACCCAGCGCCGCCTGGACGCGCTACCCGCGGACACCCCGGTGGTGCTGATCAATCACTTCCCGCTGCTGCGCGAGATCACCGATATGCTCTGGTACCCGGAGTTCGCGCTGTGGTGCGGCACCGATCTCACCGCGGATTGGCACACCAGTTACAACGTGGTCTGCTCGGTCTACGGGCATCTGCACATCCCGCGCACGACCTATCACGACGGTGTGCGCTTCGAAGAGGTCTCGCTCGGTTATCCGCGCGAATGGCAGCGCCGCGGTCTGCCGGAGAAGCTGCTCCGGCAGATTCTGCCGACGCCGGATTACGGCGACACCCTGAACGAGTGGGGTGGCCACTTCAAGATCACTCCCGAGATGCAGGCCGCCGCCCTGAAGATGCGCGAGGAAGCCCAGCGCCGCCGGGGTCTGGCCTAGTTGCGAGCCGGGGGCCGGTAATCGGCCCACCACCGGCCCGCATGTTGCGCTGACGTTGCTATCTCGTGTGCGCGCGAGCGCGCGCGGCATCGGGCGGCGATGATGGAGGTATGCGCGATGTGCTGCCCCAGCTGATCGACCGGGTCCGAAAAGGCCCGGTGGTGCTGGCCCGGGTGGTCGCGGTCACCGGGGCCGGACCGCGTGAGATCGGTGCGGCCATGGTCGTGACCGGCTCGGGTGAGGTGATCGGTTCGCTCTCGGGTGGCTGTGTCGAAGCGGCCGTGGTGGAATCCGCGCGCGGCGTACTTGCCGACGGCGAGGCGGTGCTCGAGCGCTTCGGCATCGCCGATCCGGACGGGTTTGCTGTCGGTTTGACGTGTGGCGGCGAAATGGAAATCTGCCTCGAACGCGTCGATGCCGCCCGGCTCCCGGAATTGCGGGCACTGGATCGAGAGATGCGCGCCGGGCGAGCGGTCGCACTGGCGACGACGCTCACCGCGAACCCGTCATGGCTGCTCATACACCCGGCCGATCGTGCCGTCGCGCAATCGGAGACCGGTACGCGAGGAATGGTCGACGGCGGTGCGGCACCCGATGGCGAGGTGCGAGCGGTATCCGGCGGCGGCGCATTTGTGAGCCGCGATGCGCTGAATATGGTGCGCGCCGGGCGAACCGGAATCATCGGGTCCGACGAATGCGCGGACAGCGCCTTCCCCGCGCGCTCCTTCGTGCAGAGTTTCGGCCCACCCGCCCGCATGATCCTGGCCGGTGCGAATGATTTCGTGCGCGCCCTGAGCCGTCTCGGCGCACAACTCGGCTATCGCGTCACGGTCGTCGACGCCCGCGAAACCTTCGCCACCGCAACGCGTTTCCCTGCCGCGCACGAGGTGGTGGTGGATTGGCCGCACCGCTATCTGCGCGGCGAATACGCGAGCGGCCGGATCGACGATCGCACCGTGGTGTGCGTGCTCACCCACGACAGCAAATTCGATGTGCCCATGCTCGCCGAGGCGCTGAGCATCGAACGGATCGCGTTCGTCGGTGCGCTGGGTTCGCGCCGCACCCATGCCGATCGGGTGGAACGCCTGCTCGCGGCGGGCGTCACATCGGAACAGCTCCGGCGGCTGCGCAGCCCGCTCGGCCTGGATTTGAACGCCTCCACACCGGACGAGACCGCCGTTTCCATTGCGGCGCAACTCATTGCCGAGTCCGGACGCGCCTCGGGCCGTCCGCTCGATGAGACGGACGGCCCGATTCACTACTGATCGCGGTCGATTCCCGCACCGGCGCACGATGATTCAGCCCAGCGCGACCAGCGCCGTGGCACCGAGGAAGATCACCTGCACCACCGTCCGCAGTGGCAGCGGCATGGTCTTCACCCCGACATCCTCCCGGGCGGCCCGCACATTCGCCGGAAACATGATGAGCAGCAACAGGAATAGCGCCACGGCCGCGATCCGCGGGAAGGGCGGCAGCAGCAGTCCCACCGCGCCCGCGATCTCCAGCACGCCGGTGAGCGTGACCATGGCGGCGGCATTGGGGAACATCGTCGGAACCATGGCGATCAGGCCGTCCCGCTTGGGCTGAATGAAGTGCGCGCTCGCGGTGAGCGCGAACATGGCGGCCAATCCCAGTGCCGTGCTGTGCGGCCAGGAATCGAGCCAGGCATTGCCGGTGACCCAGCCGAGCAATCGGGTGAGTGCGGTGACGACGGCGAGTACGAGCAAGGGGGCCATCGGGTTCTCCTGCGTTTCGAGCAATCTTGACAGTGGAAAGATTAGATCCGTACGAGGAACTTGTCAATGGCAAGATTGCCGGTCATGATGGGGTCATGGCGAAGACCAGTTATCACCACGGCGACCTGCGGGCCACCCTGCTGGCCGCAGCCGCCGAACAGATCGCCGCCGACGGCGTCGACGCGATCTCCCTGCGCAGCCTGGCCCGGCGCGCGGAGGTCTCCCACGCGGCCCCCGCGCATCACTTCGGCGATCGGGCCGGATTGCTCACCGCACTGGCCATCGAGGGCTTCGAATTGCTCACCGCGGAGTTGAACGCGGCCGACGGCGATTTCCGCGCCGCCGCCATCGCCTACGTCCGCTTCGCACTCCGGCATCCCGGTCACTTCGACGTCATGTACCGCCGCGATCTACTGCACACCGATGATGCGCGACTTGTGCAGGCGCGCAATCGATCCGGGGCCGCCCTGCGCGCCGGAGCGGCCGCCAATCAACCCGATCCCGGCGAACAGCCGCAGCTGGCGACCCAGCTCGCGGCCTGGTCGATGGTGCACGGTTTCGCCGTACTGTGGCGCGAGGGCGCACTGGAGCAGTCACCGCTCAATTTCGAACCCGATCCGGAAGCCCTGGCCCGCAGCATGATCGCCACGGTCCGATTCGACTGACCGAAGCCGGGCATGGGGTCGGTACCCGGTGGGCCCGGGTGTCCGGAGCTCGGCCGGTAGGCTCTTGACCGGTAAGTGGTGGTGCTATCAGGAGGCGGTCATCGAAGAGCGGACGGTCGCGGCGACGGAGTCGGCGCGCATTCTCGGCAGAATTCTTCCCGACGGTATCGCCGCGGCCGAACTGACGGCGTACCCCGAAGACCTGAAGGCCCATCCCGCCGAAGAGCATCTGATCGCCCGGGCCGTGGAGAAGCGGCGGCGCGATTTCATCGGCGCGCGGCATTGCGCCCGGCAGGCGCTGACCCAGCTCGGTGAGCCCGCGGTCGCCATCGGCAAGGGCGAGGACGGCGGCCCGCAGTGGCCGCGCGGCGTCGTCGGCAGCATCACCCACTGCGACGGCTACAAGGCCGCGGCGCTGGCGCACAAGCTGCGCTTCCGGTCCGTCGGCATCGACGCCGAACCGCATGCGGCGCTGCCCGACGGTGTACTCGATTCGGTCAGCCTGGCTCCCGAGCGCGACTGGCTCAAAGCCGTATTGCCCGGCACCGGACTGCATTTGGATCGATTGCTGTTCTGCGCCAAGGAGGCCACCTACAAGACCTGGCGTCCGCTCACCGGCATCTGGCTGGGTTTCGAGGACGCGCACATCACCTTCACCGTCGATGAGGAATCCGAGGGCACGGGTGCGGGCACCTTCCACACCGAACTGCTGATTCCGGGCCTGGCCATCGATGGTGGCGCACCGCTGAAGAGCTTCGACGGCCGCTGGCTGATCTCGGACGGCCTGATTCTGACCGCGATCGTGGAGGGCTGATGAGCGAGAAGCGCACCCCGGTCGTCGACGCCCTCGGCGGGCTGGTGATCGTCGATAAGGAACAGGGCTGGACCAGTCACGATGTGGTCGCCAAGAGCCGGGGGATATTGCGCACCAAGAAGGTCGGGCATGCGGGCACCCTGGATCCGATGGCGACCGGCGTGCTGGTGCTCGGGGTCGAGCGGGCGACCAAACTGCTCGGGCAGCTGATCCTGACCACCAAGGCGTACACGGCCACGATTCGGCTCGGACAGTCCACCATCACCGATGACGCCGAGGGCGAGGTCACCGCGACCACCTCCGCCGCGCAGGTGACCGATGCCGAAATCGCCTCGGGCGTAGCCGAATTGACCGGCGATATCCAGCAGGTGCCCGCCACGGTCAGCGCCATCAAGATCAACGGTGAGCGCGCCTACGCCCGCGCCCGGGCCGGTGAGGATGTGCAGCTGGCCGCCCGCCCCGTCACCGTCAGCCGCTTCGACATCCTGGCGCGTCGCGATATCGACACCGGCACAGAACAATTCGTGGATCTCGATGTCGAGGTCGAATGCACCTCCGGCACCTACATTCGCGCACTGGCCCGCGACCTCGGCGAAAAGCTCGGCGTCGGAGGCCATCTCACCGCATTGCGCCGCACCCGGGTCGGCCCGTTCACCCTCGAACACGCCCGCACCCTGGAAGCGCTGCAGGCCGCCGCCACGGCGGGTGATCCGCTGCTGAGCCTCGATATCGACGAGGCCGCGCGCGCCGCCTTCCCGATCCGCGAGATCACCGACACCCAGGCCGAAGACCTCCGCAACGGCCGCTGGCTCGATCCGGCGGGCATCCAGGGCGTCTATGCCGCAATCGATTCCACCGGTCACGCCATCGCCCTGCTGAAGGAGAGTGGTAAGCGCGCCTCCTCGGTCATGGTCATCCGCCCCGCGAATCTCTAAGGGGCTTGAGCCGCAAGCGGTTCCAGCGCCCCCAGCAGCGCGCCGACGCACACATCGCGCAGCACCGGCCGGGGGCAGGACGGGTTCTCCAGCCATTCCACGGTGAGGACTCGCACGAAGGTCAGCCAGCTCATGATGACCGCCGAGAACAGTTGGCGCGGTTGACCTTCCACACCCAGCACATCGAGCATCCGTTCGCGCAGCGTGGCCAGCTCGCCGGTGATGATGGCCTGGATGGCCGGATCGCCGATCAATAGGCGGTTGGCCACCACCACGGTCTTGGCATTGGCCTCGAAGTAGTCGAAATGCACATCCAACCCCGCCGCGATCTGATCGGCCAGGGGAATGTCCGGGTCCAGGCTGGTATCGACCAGCAGCTGTTCCGCCGCCTGCTGGTACACGGCCGCGAAAAGCTCGGGCTTACTGGGGAAGTGGCGGTAGAGCAGCGCCCGTGAGATGCCCGCCGCGTTCGCCACGTCCTCCATGTGCACGGTCGGGTAGTCGTGCGTGGCGAACAGCCGCGCCGCGCTGTCGATGAGCTGGCGGCGGCGTTCGTCGGGGGAGAGGCGGCGGCGGGTCACGGGATCAGCTTAGTTGACGTGTGTCTACTAGCGTTCTAGCCTCTCTTAGTAGACGTGCGTCAACTAAGCGGGAATCTTTGGGAACCAACTCGATTCGGGAGGATCGAATGACCGCAGCACTCAAATGGCTGAGCCTGCTCATGGGCTACGCCTGTGTCGCCATCGGGATTTTCCATATCGTGGCCGGTATCGACGGCATCCCGGATATGGGATCGGACGGGGCCACCGCCGATAGCCAGACCAGATTCTTCGGCGCGATCTTCCTCGGCTACGGCCTGGCCTGGCTGTGGGCGGCGCGGCGCGATCCGGTGGACACCACCGCCATCCGCTGGCTGGCCGGAATCTTCGCGCTCGGGGCGTTCGGCCGCGCGGTCTCCATCGCGGTGCACGGCTGGCCGCACTGGTTCCAGCTGGTGCTCACCGCCATCGAGGTGGCGCTGCCGCCGGTGTGGTTCTGGCTCGCCGCCGTCGAGGACCGCCGTCCGCGCACTGGCCCTGCCGCCGTACCGGGCGGGGCACTTCCCACCCACTGAGCGGTGCGGTGGCGTGTCGAATCAGCCTGGGGGACAGCCGTGATGATCTCACCGGTAATGCGCTACCACCCTGGGCGACACCTGCGCGGCCTACAGTGCTCTGGTGGTGGAATTGCGGCAGTTGCGGTACTTCGTGGCGGTAGCGGAAGAATTGCACTTCCGCCGGGCCGCGGAGCGGCTGTTCATTTCCACCCCCACGCTGAGTCAGCAGATTCGCGCCATCGAGCGTGAGGTGGGCGGGCCGCTGCTGATCAGGGGATCGCAGGGGGTCGAATTGACCGCCGCCGGTGAGGTACTGCTGAAGACGGCGCGGAACGTGCTGGACGCCGCCGAAACAGCATTGCGCGAGACGCGGCTGGTAGCAGATCCCGAGCGCGCGGTCTTCCGGCTCGGTGTGGTGAACGGTGCGCCGACCTGGCTGCCCGCCCGCATCGAGGCGCTGCTCAAGGCGCGGCAGCCGGGTGCGCGGGTGGTGCTCACCGGCGGCCCCAGCGCCGATCAGGTGCGACTGCTCGATCGCGAGGATGTCGATCTCGCGGTGCTGCGCATGCCGATTCGGCTGCCGGACCATCTCACCAGCACCTGTATCGCCGCCGAGGAACTCGGCATCGTGATGTCCCGCGAGCATCCGCTCGCGGGCCGCGACACCATCGAACCGGCGCATCTGAGCGATCAGGAATTGATCATGTTCGCCCGCGATACCGCACCCGAACTGCACGATTCCATGCTCGCCCAATTGCGCGAACGCGGTGCGGCCGTCGCCCTCAGCGAGAGCGCCATGAGCCATGCGCAAATGCTGTCGCTGCTCCCGATGCGCCCCGCCGCCATCGGCCTGGGCTCGTCCCGCACCGCGTCCGCACCCGGATTGGTGTGGCGCCCACTGCAACCGCGCCCCCTGGTGGTGAACTACGTGGCCGCCTGGCGTCCCGCCGCCCGCAATTCCGCCCTGCACACCGTCGCCGAAGCGCTCACCGGCGGTATTCGATTCGCACCCTGACCGCCGCCGTTAGCCCGCCGCTAACCCGGCTTCGGGGCTGCGACATGGACGGGCGCTGTCAAGCCCGGTTGGCTGAATGGCATGACACACAAGGGATTCGAGAACGAGATCGGCCGCGCGGTAGTCATCGGCGGCGGTTCGGGTATGGGCCTGGCGATCGCCGACGCACTGCTGGCGGCGGGCGCGGAGGTGACGATCGTCGGCCGCTCGGCCGAGCGCCTCGCCGACGCGGTGCGCGAGTTGGGCGACGGAAAACTGAACGCCATCACCGCGAACGTGGGTGACGAGGAACAGGTCGAACGGCTCTTCGACACCATCGGCGCGGTGGACCATGTGATCACCACCGCCGGTGACACCACCGGAACCTACGGCCCCATCAAGGATTTCGACTTCACCAACGGCCGCGGTTTCATCGAGACCAAACTGGTCGGCTCCATGCTGCTGGCCAAACACGCCCGCATCACCCCGGGCGGATCACTCACCTTCACCTCGGGAATCGCCGCCTACCGCCCCGCGTCCGGCGGTGCCATGGTGGCTGCGGTCAACGCGGCCCTGGAAGGTCTGGCCCGCGCCCTCGCGGTGGAACTCGCCCCGACCCGCGTCAACGCGGTCTCCCCGGGCTGGGTGCGCACCGGCATCTGGGACAAGATGCCCTGGGACGATCGCGAAGACCGCCTGCGCGCCATGGCGGAAAGACTCCCGGCGGGCCGCCTGGGTGCCCCGGAAGACATTGCGCAGGCGGCGCTTTCGCTACTGCGCAACCCCTTCATCACCGGCACCGTGCTGCACGTCGACGGCGGTCACCGACTGGTCTGAGGCTCGCGTCCCGCGGGATACGGCTTCGCGAATCGCTGTTCGCTAGTTCTCGTGGGTGAGCCAAATCGCCTCGGCCGCAATGCTGCCGAGATCGATGGTGCGATCGTCCACCCGCACGGCGATGGTTCCGGCGAAGTCCCGCCGCTCCACCACCGCGATCGGCGTATCGAGGGCGATGCCGAGCGAATCGAAATAGCGCAGCATCGCCGGATCCGAATCGGAGATGCGCGCGACCCGCCCGGTCTCGCCATCGCCGAAATCGCTCAGCTGCCGGGCGGGCGGGGTCGGCACCGCACCGTCCACCGAGGGGATGGGGTCGCCGTGCGGATCCCGGTCCGGGTAGCCGAGTTTGGCGTCGATGCGCAGCATGAGCGTTTCGGAGACGGCGTGCTCGAGCACCTCCGCCTCATCGTGGACTTCATCCCAGCCGTAGCCGAGTTCATTGACGAGGAATGTCTCGATGAGCCGATGCCGGCGCACCATGGCAATGGCGGCGCGGCGGCCGTCCTCGGTCAGGGTGATGGCGCCGTAGCGGGCGTGTTCCACCAATCCCTGATCGGCGAGCTTGCGGACGGCCTCGGAGACGGTCGAGGCCGACACTCCGATCCGTTCGGCCAGCAGTTTGGTCGACACCTTCTCCTGGGGCGACCATTCCTGCGCGGTCCAGATCACCTTCAAATAGTCCTGCGCGACGGAGGACAGAACCGGCGCGACACTGGTCGCGACGGCGGTGGAGGTACCGGTGGGTTCGGACGGATCGGCCAGCTCGCGGCGCGTGGCGATGTCTCGTTTTCCGGGCACGTCACCGAGCTTAGGCACAGCCGCAGCGGTTTCCCACATCGGCGCGCACGCTGGTCGGCAAGGCCGCGCGGCACAGGTTACGGGCGGCTGCGCGCGGGTGAACGGGTGATGACGAGCACGCTCGCCGCTGTGAAGATCCGCACGGCCGAATATTGTCCGAGACGCGCTTTCAGTAGGCTTCCGGTGTGCAGAGATGGCGAAGCCTCGACGAGATGCCCGCGGAGTGGGGCCGGTGCGTGCTCACGATCGGGGTGTTCGACGGCGTCCACCGCGGTCACGCCCAGCTCATCAGCCGTGCGGTGAAATCCGCTGCGGTGCGCGGTGTTCCGTCGGTCCTGATGACCTTCGATCCGCATCCGCTCGAGGTGGTGCGGCCCGGTGCGCATCCGGCGCAGCTGTCCACGCTGAACCGCCGCGCGGAGCTGGTGGAGGAACTCGGCATCGACGTCTTCCTGGTCATGCCGTTCACCAAAGATTTCATGAAGCTGACGCCCGAGGAATACGTGCAGGAGTTGCTCGTCGACAAACTGCACGTCTCCGAGGTCGTCGTCGGCGATAACTTCACCTTCGGCAAGCAGGCCGCGGGCACCGTGGACACCATGCGTGAACTGGGCGCGCGCTTCGGTTTCGAGGTCGACGGCGTGCAATTGCTCGGCGAGCACGCGGTCACCTTCTCCTCGACCTATATTCGCGCCTGCCTGTCCTCGGGCGATGTGGCCGCGGCCGCCGAAGCCCTGGGCCGCCCGCATCGGGTGGAGGGCGTTGTCGTGCACGGTGACGCCCGCGGTCGCGCGCTCGGCTTCCCGACCGCCAATGTGGCACCCGTCCCGCGCGGCGCGATTCCGGCCGACGGCGTCTACGCCGGATGGTTCACCGCCCTGGACGACCCCTATCAAGTGCGCCGCATGGCGGCCATCTCGGTGGGCACCAATCCGACCTTCGAGGACGGGCGTTCCCGCACGGTCGAACCGCATATCCTCGATTTCGACGGCGATCTCTACGACAAGCACGTGGCGGTGGATTTCGTCGAACAGCTGCGCGGAATGCGCAAATTCGACTCCATCGAGGAACTGGTCGAGGCCATCGGCCGCGATGTCGACCAGGCCCGCAAAGTGCTCACCGCCCAGACCGTCGATTAGCCCCGATTAACAGTCCAGGTCAGCGGTCCGGTAACCTGATCCGCTGGGTTTGCTGCGGTCCGCGGCAGCGCCCGACCGGGCTCGCCCGGGACTTTTCGCGCGGACTGGAAATTCAGGAGCAATGCTGTGGCTTTGACCACCGAGCAGAAGAAGGCCATTCTGGCCGAGTACGGCCTGCACCCGACCGACACCGGTTCTCCGGAGGCTCAGATCGCGATGCTGTCCAAGCGCATCGCCGATCTCACCGAGCACCTGAAGGTGCACAAGCACGATCACCACACCCGCCACGGTCTGCTCGCGCTGATCGGTCGCCGTCGTCGTCTGTCGAAGTACCTGCAGGCCAACGACATCAACCGCTACCGTTCGCTGATCGAGCGTCTGGGCCTGCGTCGCTAATTTGCTGACGCATCGTCGCGCATTCGCGCGACACAACACGACTGCCGCAGGCAGTTGACGAACCGGCCGACGGGGAGGCATAGAATCTCCTCGTTGGCCTTTCGTGCATCCGGTGAACGCTGCCGTATGCACGCCAACATGAGCCGTATGCATCCGTCGCGTGGCGTCGGTCTTCGGTAGTGGCTTTTCGGGGCGCAGCAAGAGGAGATACACCGCGCGCCGGAGGGCTTCGATCGATGACCGCCTCCGCGTCGCCGTCTCCAAGGGGAGATGGCCGGGTGTGCGCCCGGAGACCAGGAGGGTCCTCGAGCGCCCGTGCCGGGTACGACTCGCCCCGTCAAGGGGACAAAACAGCTGGATCGCGTCATGCCCATCGGGGCGGTGGCGCTGGTATCCGGCGAAGACGAGAGGTTGAGAGAAGAGAATGACCGAAACATTGACCAGTTCCGCCGCCGAGGTCGAGCCCGGCGTATTCGAGTCCGTCGCGCTGATCGACAACGGCGCCTACGGCACCCGCACCATCCGTTTCGAGACCGGCCGCCTCGCCAAGCAGGCCGCCGGTTCGGTCGTCGCCTACCTGGACGACGAGACCATGCTGCTGTCGGCGACCACCGCCGGTAAGCACCCCAAGGACCAGTTCGACTTCTTCCCGCTGACGGTGGACGTCGAGGAGCGCATGTACGCCGCGGGCCGCATCCCCGGCTCGTTCTTCCGTCGCGAGGGCCGTCCCTCCACCGACGCCATCCTGACCTGCCGCCTGATCGACCGGCCGCTGCGCCCGTCCTTCGTCGACGGTCTGCGCAATGAGATCCAGGTCGTCGTGACCGTCATGTCGCTCGATCCCAAGGATCTGTACGACGTGGTCGCCATCAACGCGGCGTCGGCGTCGACTCAGCTTGCGGGCCTGCCCTTCTCGGGTCCGGTCGCCGGTGTGCGCGTGGCCCTGATCGGTGATCAGTGGGTCGCGTTCCCGACCGTCGAGCAGCTCGAGGGAGCCGTATTCGACATGGTCGTCGCGGGCCGCGTCGTCGAGGGTGACGTCGCGATCATGATGGTCGAGGCCGAGGCCACCGACAAGGTGCTCGCTCTCATCGCGGACGGCGCCACCGCGCCCACCGAAACCGTTGTGGCACAGGGCCTCGAGGCCGCCAAGCCGTTCATCGCCCGGCTGTGCAAGGCGCAGTCCGACCTCGCCGCGCTGGCCGCCAAGGAGACCGCGGAGTACCCGGTCTTCCTGCCGTACCAGTCCGATGTGTTCGAGGCCGTGCTGGGCACCGCCAAGGAGGAGCTGAACGAGGCGCTCTCCATCGCGGGCAAGCATGAGCGCGAGGACAAGATCGACGAGATCAAGCTGGCCGTGCTGTCCAGCCTGGCCGAGACCTTCGAGGGTCGCGAGAAGGAGATCGGCGCGGCTTTCCGCTCGGTCACCAAGAAGCTTGTGCGCCAGCGCATCCTGACCGACGGCTTCCGCATCGACGGTCGTGGTCTGGCCGATATCCGCGCCCTGTCCGCCGAGGTCGCGGTCGTCCCGCGCGCCCACGGTTCGGCGCTGTTCGAGCGTGGCGAGACCCAGATCCTGGGTGTCACCACCCTGGACATGGTCAAGATGGCGCAGCAGGTCGACTCGCTCGGCCCGGAGACCTCCAAGCGCTACATGCACCACTACAACTTCCCGCCGTACTCCACCGGTGAGACCGGTCGCGTCGGCTCGCCCAAGCGTCGCGAGATCGGCCACGGCGCGCTCGCCGAGCGCGCCCTGATGCCGGTGCTGCCGTCGCAGGAAGAGTTCCCGTACGCCATCCGTCAGGTGTCGGAAGCGTTGTCCTCCAACGGTTCCACCTCGATGGGCTCGGTCTGCGCCTCGACCCTGTCGCTGCTGAACGCCGGTGTGCCGCTCAAGGCCCCCGTCGCCGGTATCGCCATGGGCCTGGTGTCCGACACCATCAAGAACGACAAGGGTCAGGACGAGGTCCGCTACGTCGCGCTGACCGACATCCTGGGTGCCGAAGACGCCTTCGGTGACATGGACTTCAAGGTCGCCGGTACCCCGGAGTTCGTCACGGCTCTCCAGCTGGACACCAAGCTCGACGGCATCCCGTCGCAGGTGCTGGCCGGTGCGCTGAACCAGGCCCGCGATGCCCGCATGACCATCCTGGATGTCATGGCCGAGGCCATCAACATCCCGGACGAGATGAGCCCGTACGCCCCGCGCGTCACCGCCATCAAGATCCCGGTCGACAAGATCGGCGAGGTGATCGGGCCCAAGGGCAAGGTCATCAACCAGATCACCGAGGAAACCGGCGCCAACATCTCGATCGAAGATGACGGCACCGTCTACGTCGGTGCGACCAACGGCCCCGCGGCGCAGGCGGCGATCGATCAGATCAACGCCATCGCGAACCCGCAGCTGCCGAAGGTCGGCGAGCGCTTCCTGGGCACGGTCGTCAAGACCACCGCCTTCGGCGCGTTCGTCTCGCTGCTGCCGGGCCGTGACGGCCTGGTGCACATCTCCAAGCTGGGCAACGGCAAGCGCGTGGCGAAGGTCGAGGACGTGGTGAACGTCGGCGACAAGATCCGCGTCGAGATCGCCGATATCGACAACCGCGGCAAGATCTCCCTCGTCCCGGTCGACGAGGACTCGGCGGACAGCGCGGACAGCGCTGTCGCCGAAACCGTCGCGGCCGAGTGATTGTCGTACGTCTGACGTAAAGTGCGGTGGCCCCTTGCTCCGATAATGGAGTGGGGGGCCACCAATCTTTGAACTACACAAGCTCTTCGAGGCACGAACCGCGGGTTGGGAAGCATGGGTCGGAAGAAGGACACTCCACTGTCGGCTAAGAGTTCTGCACTGGTCCGCTCCACCAACGAGGTGCCGTACGCCGATACCGGTGTGCGCCGGACGGTGCTGCCCGGCGGGCTACGGGTCGTCACCGAACATGTGCCCGGCGTGCGTTCGGCCTCCATCGGCGTATGGGTCGGCGTCGGCTCGCGCGATGAGGGCTCGACGGTCGCCGGTGCGGCGCATTTCCTGGAGCATCTGCTCTTCAAGGCCACGCCCACCCGGTCCGCGCTCGATATCGCGCAGGCCATGGATGCCGTTGGCGGAGAACTCAATGCGTTCACCGCCAAGGAACAGACCTGCTACTACGCGCATGTGCTGGACGAGGATCTGCCCATGGCGGTGGATCTGGTCACCGATGTGGTGCTGAACGGTCTGTGTCGGGCCGAGGATGTCGCCGTCGAACGGCAGGTCGTGCTCGAAGAGATCTTCATGCGCGATGACGATCCCGAGGATATGGTCGGCGACGCCTTCCTGACCGCGCTGTTCGGCGATCATCCGATCGGCCGCCCGGTGATCGGCAGCGTCGAGACCATCGAGGGCATGAACGCGCCGCAGCTGCGCTCGTTCCATCAGCGGCGGTACCGCCCGGACCGCATGGTGGTCGCGGTGGCGGGCAATATCGAACATGAGCACACGGTCGAGCTGGTGCATCGCGCCTTCGCCAACCGGCTCGATCCGGCGTGCGAACCCGCACCGCGCCGCGAAGGCAAATTCCGCCCGCGCGCCACCCCCGAACTCATGCGCATCTACCGCGAGAGCGAACAGGCGCACCTGGTATTCGGCACCCGCGCCTTCGGCCGCCACGAGGGCGATAAGCGCTGGCCGCTGTCGATCCTCAACACGGTGCTGGGCGGTGGCCTGAGTTCGCGTCTGTTCCAGCGCATTCGAGAGGAACGCGGCCTGGCGTACTCGGTGTACTCCAGCGTCGACACCTTCGCCGACACCGGCGCTTTCTCGGTCTACCTCGGCTGCCAGCCCGAAAACCTCGGCCAGGTCACGAATCTGGCCCGCGGCGTGCTGGAAGAGGTTGCCGCCGAAGGCATCACCGACGCAGAATGCGCCCGCGCCAAGGGCTCCCTGCGCGGCGGCCTGGTACTGGGCCTGGAGGACTCCGGCTCCCGCATGAACCGCATCGGCCGCAGCGAACTCAGCTACGGCAACCACCGCAGCGTCTCCGAAACCCTGGCCCGCATAGACGAAGTCACCACCGACGAGGTCTCCCGCATAGCCGCCAAACTCCTCTCCCGCCCCTTCGCCGCCTCGGTAGCGGGCCCCTACCGCCGCACCCGAGACCTCCCCGCCCCGGTCCGCCGCCTGGTGGATTGAGCGCAAGCCTCGCACTCGGGTCAGGAGCGCGCACCCGAGCCCGTGCGGATCGGGTGCGCAGGATGAGCGAGGGTGCGGCTGCCGCAGGTCCAGCGGCGCTGAAACCTGTGTGGCGCTGAAACCTGTGCGGCGCCGAAAGCGCGCGGTGTGCTCCGGATCAGTGCGGTCGAATCGCAGCGGGAGCCTCGTCGGGGATCGCGAGTCGCCGACTTATCCTGCGCTGGTTCACCACCCGGCGATCGAAGGGGTATGCCGCACCGGATCTATCCGGTGCGGCGGCATAGGGGCATTGCGTTGGCGGTGTCGTGGACGCCGATTTGCGGCAGACTGGCTCGGGTGACGACTCTCAGCAAAGGGGCCAATGTCCCCGTGGCCGCCAATGCCGTTCGAGCCGTGCTGGCGTGGTCGGGGGGACCCGGGGTGCCCGCCGTCGATGCTTCCGCGCTATTGCTCACCGCTGCGGGGAAGGTGCGCAACGATGTGGATTTCGTGTTCTACAACCAGCCGGGGCATCCCAGCGGCGCGGTGCGGCATCTCGGCAAGCGCGGGGATTTCGATGCGCTGGAAGTGAATTTGGCCGGGGTGCAGCCGGATATCGACCGGATCGCATTGTGCGCGTCCGCCGATGGCGGGACCTTCGGGCAGGTGCCGGGGTTGCATCTGCGGGTGGTGGACGCCGCCACCGAGGCTGAGATCGCGCGCTTCGATATCGCGGCCGGACCCGAGACCGCCATGCTGTGCGGGGAGTTGTATCGGCGTAGTGGTGCCTGGAAGTTCCGGGCCGTGGGGCAGGGCTGGTCCAGCGGATTGGCCGGGCTGGCAACCGATTTCGGTATCACCGTGGATGATGACACGTCGGCGCAGCCCGCGCCCGCCCCATACTCACCGCAACCCGCCGCCTACGCCCCGCCGCCCATGCCGCAACCTCCCGCGTACGCTCCGCCGCAGTCTCCCGCGTACGCGCCGCCGCCCCCGCCGCAGTCTCCCGCGTACGCTCCGCCACCCGTGCCGCAGGGATCGCAAATTCCGCCGCCGTATCCGGGTGCGCCGCAACCCGCTTCGTATGCGCCGCCGCCCGCGGGCCATCAGCCTCCGCCGCCTCCGGCGTACCAGCCGCCCCCGGCTCCGGGGTATCAGCCCGCGCCGCAGCAGTTCGCGCAGCCGGGTGGACAGCCCGCGATTCGGCTGACCAAGGGGGAGGAGCAGCTGCCTGTCGATATGCGAAAGCGGTTGTCGCTGCGCAAGGAACAGGTCGCGGTGAGCCTGGCCAAGCATGGTGTGCAGCAGTTGAACGCGCGGGTGATCCTGGTGCTCGATGCCTCCGGATCGATGACGCCGCTGTACGACAAGCAGTTGGTGCACCGGGTGGTGGAGCGGATGGCGGCGGTCGCGGCGCAGCTCGATGACAATGGCGCGATGCAGGCGTGGACCTTCGCCAGCAATCCGGCGCGACTGCCGGATCTCACCATCGCCGATATGCCGCAGTGGATTTCGCTGCATGTGCGCTGCGGTCAGCTGTCGCTGTTCGGCGGACGCAAACGCGGTCGCACGCTCCAGCCGGGTCAGGTCGATATGAAGGCCGTCGGCATTCAGAACGAGGAGCAGAAGGTGATCGCGGAGGTGCGCAACTATGTGCGCGCCACCCCGCAGCACGGGCCGACGCTGGTGCTGTTCTTCTCCGACGGCGGCGTCTACAAGAACCGCGAGATCGAACAGGAATTGCGGGCCGCGGTCGAGGAGCCGATCTTCTGGCAGTTCGTGGGCCTGGGCACCCGCTCCGGATACGGCGTGCTGGAGCGCCTGGACACCATGGCGGGCCGCCGCGTCGACAATGTGGGCTTCTTCGCCGTGGATGATATCGACCAGATCACCGATCCGGAACTCTACGATCGCCTGCTCACCGAGTTCCCGGCGTGGATCAACGCGGCCACCGGGGCGGGCATTCTGCGCTGAAAACCCGCCGCCGCGTAGGCAACTCGCGTCGGCGGGGGAGTCGCGCGCCCGGAAACGAGTGGTCCGCTACTCAGGCCGTACGGTCCGTACGGGAGCAGGCTGGGCACATGGTGACCTGACGGCTCGAAAGGGGGACACCATGTTCCGATCGAGTGGACCGGCATCCGATATTCCGGCAATGCTCTCGCTGCTCGGCGCCCTGCGCGACCGCACGTCCATGGCGGAGCTGGAGCGCTTCGTCTGGCTGGCGGACGCGGACGGTGACCAGCAGGCCCGCGCGGCGGAGCTGCTGGTCTGGGTGTCACGCGGCAACCACCTGGAGCGCGTGCGCCGGATCATGTACGAGCATCCGGACGCCCGCGTGCGCCTGGCCGCCATCGACGCGTGCGTCTTCGCCTCGGGCGATGATCCGCGCATGCTGGGCGGTCTCCGCGAACTGGCCCGCGTCCAGGAGTGCCTGGCGGCGCGGCCCAGCTGACCGGCTCGGCCCGGGATCGCACCGCACACGGAGCCCTCAGTGCCGTGGGGTGCGGGCCGAGCGTAGACCGGACCGCCGCGAATGCCCCATCGCCGGGGAGCCCGGGCCGTCTGATGTCCGGACCGTGTGAATGCCGGACTGTCTGATGGCCACACCGTATGACATCCGGGCCCTCGTGGTGTTCTCGACCGTCGGAGGTCGCCGTCGCGACTTCAGAGATCGCGCCGCATGACGGTGCGCGGCCAGCGGTCCAGACCGTGTTCGGCCTCGCGCGCCCGAATCTTGCGCAGCCCCGGCGTCAACTCCGCGTCATCCACGATATGGAAGCCCAGGCGTTCGTAATACGGTGCGTTCCAAGGCACTTCGGTGAACGTGGTGAGGGTGAGCGCGGTCAGCCCCTGGGCGCGGGCGTGGTCGGCGGCCCGGTCGATCAGGGTCGCGCCGATGCCCCGCCGTGCCGCCTGGGGATGCACCGAGAGCTGGTCGATGTGTTCGGTGCCGTCGACTTCCTCGCTGATCAGGTAGGCGATCGGGATGTCGCCGTCATCGTCGACGGCGACCCAGGCCCGGCCGTCGCGTCGATATTCGTCGAGTACTTCTATCGAGGGTGGGTCGTCATCGGCGATCTCGATCATGCCGACGGTCCGGAAGGGTTCTCCGGCCGCGTCTTCGATGTCCTGCAGGATCGGGAGGTCGTCGGTCGTGGCCGCACGAATGCGCATCCGCCGACGCTAGCGCACCGGGCGGTTCCCGGTCACTCGGTTAGCCGGTTCGCCGCCCCGAGGACGGCGTCGAGCAGTCCGGGCAGCGCGGTTTCGATGTCCTCGGTGCGCAGCCGCTGACAGGTCTGGCCGTCGATGGTGAGGCGTTCGGTGAGCCCGGCCTCGCGCAGGATTTTGAAGTGGTGTGCCGCGGTGGACTTGCTGACCACCTCGTAGAGCGCGCTGCAGCGCACCGGTTCGCCACCGGCATTGCCGAGCCGGCGCAGCATTTCGAGGCGGACCGGGTCCTGTAGCGCGCCCAGCACCGCGGGCAGCGGGGCCACGGGGAGCATCGCGTCGGTGTCGGTCATGAGCTACCTCACTCGATAAGTGGTTTGACGTTCATCGAACCAGGAGTAGGGTCAGGTTCGATAAGAATCAAACTTACCTGATGGAGGGTTCGATGGCAGCGGTAGTGACGGTTGCGACTCGAGCCGAGCAGAGCAGCCAGAAATGGGCCTACGCGCTCATCCTCGCGGCCAGCGGTGTTGCGCTCGGCGTCTCGGGAGCGCCCGCGCCGCTCTACGGCATGTATCAGCAGGCGTGGAATTTCTCGCCGCTGACGACCACCTTCGTCTTCGCCGTCTACGCCGTCGCGGCCCTGGTCGCGGTGCTGGTGTCCGGTCGCATCTCCGATGTGGTGGGCCGAAAGCCGGTGCTGCTCGGCGCGTTCGGCATCATGATCGCGGGCCTGGTGGTCTTCCTGTTCGCCGACAATGTGGCCATGCTGCTGGTGGCGCGCGCCCTGCACGGTTTCGCGGTCGGCGCGACCGTGGTGGCCGGTGCCGCGGCACTGCTGGATATGCGGCCCAAGGAGGGTGCGCGGTCGGGCCAGCTGTCCGGTGTGGCCTTCAATGTCGGTATGGCAGTGGCGATTCTGGGTTCCGCGCTGCTGGCGCAGTACGCCCCGTACCCGCTGCGCACCCCGTACGTGGTGATCACGCTGGCCTGCCTCGCCATCGGCGCGGGCGTGCTGGCCCTGCGCGAACCGCATACCGCGCGCACCGCCGGACGCATCACCATCGCCAAGCCCGCTGTGCCGCAGGAGATTCGAAGCGATTTCTGGTTCTCCGCCCTCGGCGTGATGGCGGCCTGGTCGGTGCTCGGCGTGCTGCTGTCGCTGTACCCGTCGCTGGCCTCGGCCAAGACCGGCATCCACAATCTGGTGTTCGGCGGCGCGGTGGTGGCGTCCACGGCCACCGCCGGTGCGGCCGCGCAGTACTTCGCCACCAATATCACCGCCCGTCGTGCGGCGATCATCGGCGATATCGGTATGGCCGTCACCCTGCTGCTGACCATTCCGGCCCTGGCCACCCACAACTGGGTGCTGGTGCTGGTGGCCGGTTTCGCCCTCGGCGCGACCTTCGGCCTGGGTTTCGGCGGTTCGCTGCGCCACCTGTCCAATGTGGTGCCGCAGCACAAGCGCGGTGAGACCATGTCCGCCTACTACCTGCTCGCCTACACCGCCATGGCGCTGCCGACCGTGGTCGCGGGCTGGGCCGCCACCACCTGGGGTCTGACCACCGTGTTCCCCTGGTTCGTGGTCGCGGTCTCGCTGGCCTGCCTGGGTGCGGCGGGACTGGGTCTGCGGCGACAGGCCGCCTGATTCGTCAGTGCCCGAACAGCTCTCAGCCCGTCCGGCGACCTGCCGGGCGGGCCGAGTCGTGTCACGGCCGAAATCGCTTGTCGCGGAGTGGGAATAACCACAGCCCGCGCGGCGCGGGAGCCTGATCGTTATCCTTCCGCTATGCGACGGTGGGGTTGGTTCGGCGGAATGTTGAACCGGACAGTTCATCGGTCGGCGCTGTTGCTGTCGGTGTTGATCGCGGTGGCCGGTGGTCTGGCCATCGGTGCGTTCACCTGGTGGATGTTGTGGCTGGCCCTGGGTGCGAAGGCGGAGACGCCGAATCAATTGGATCTGACCAAGATCGCGCTGAGTATTACCGCGGGCGTCGGCGCGGCGGTGGCGCTGGTCGTCGCTTACCGGCGGCAACGCGATCTGGAGCGCGGGCGGTTCGCGGAACTGTTCGGCGCGGCGGCCTCACAACTCGGCAATTCCGATGTGGCGGTGCGCATTGCGGGCGTGTACGCACTGGCGGGCGTCGCCGACGAGTTCTCGGTGCGCGGGCGGCGGCAGCAGTGCATCGATGTGCTGTGCGGATATCTGCGCCTGCCGTACGCGCCGGATGAGGGCGCCAGCCATCTGGTCTCCAAATCCCAGCGCATCGAGGATTCCGGGACGGCGGTGGAACGCGTCTACAACTACCGGCAGAACGACCGGCAGGTACGCGAGACCATTGTCCGGGTGATCGCCGAACGGCTCCGGCGCTCGGCCGATGTCTCCTGGTCCGCGTCCGATTTCGATTTCTCCGACGCGGTCTTCGAGAACGCGGATTTCCGGGGCGCGGTCTTCGCGGGTCACAGCACCCGTTTCACCAATGCCTCCTTCACCGGCGGCCGCGACACCACCTTCGAGGGCGCGTCCTTCCTGGGGCGGCGAGTGACCTTCCGCGGGGCCATGTTCCGGGGCGGCAGCACCTCCTTCGAACATGTGAACTTCAAGCACAATCGGGTCGGTCGGGCCGATCGCAAGAGTTCGGGGACCACCTTCGTGGACGCCACCTTCGGCGGTCCGGTGAACTTCGATTACGCCGTATTCGGCGGCGCGCGAACGGCATTCGATCGCGCCACCTTCGCCGGTGAACGCGGCGGCTTCGCCAATGCCAAATTCACCGCCCAGCTCACGAGTTTCGAGCGCACCGTGTTCGACGGTGACCGGGTGACCTTCACCGGGGCCGAATTCACCGGTGCCCGAGTGGTTTTCACCGCCGCCCGGTTCTACGCGGAGACCACCGCGTTCGACTGCGCCAATCTGGGCACCGCCACCCGCTGGGGTTCGGGCCGCACCGAGGAGATCACCTTCGCGCGCGCCGAATACCACGGCAAGGTGTCCTTCGCCGATGCCGTCTTCGGCGGTCGCCTGATCACCTTCAACGGCGGAGACTTCTTCGGCGATATCAACTTCCGCCGCGCCTCGTTCGACGCCCGCGAGATCTGCTTCGAACGTCCGAAGGCGTGGGTCGGCGTGCATTTCGACTGGCAGGGCAGTTCGGCCGCCAAACCCGCGAATATCCGCCCGGAACAGTGGCCCCCGATTCCGGCGGACAAGTCCGAGAAGGCCGAGGAGCTCACGAGCTAGCCGCCCCGTCATCCCGGCGTGCTGCCGTCCGGGATCCACGCCTCCGGCATGAGTGACGGATCTGTCGGATTGCCCTCGTATTGTGGCGTGCGATAGTTTGCGAGGGTACCGATCTAGGGGATTGTGGTGGGGACGCTGGGTGTGGAGTGGGCCGATGTCGGGCGCGCGGCAGCGCTGTTGTTCGCGGCCGCGGTAGTCGGCTTCTTCGCCATCGCTTCGGAGCGCGAGGCCAAGCGCTCTTGGAATCCGGCCGCACGCGGGAAACGCTGGCTGGTCGTGCTCACCGTCGCGCTCGGCGGATTCGGCTGGCTCGCAATGGCTTCCGCGGCGTCCCCGGTCCCGTCGGCGCTGTTCGGCGACACCGTCGCGGGCACCGCGCTGCCCGAAGCCCCCGGCCTGGTCCAGGCGGGCATTCCCACCAGCACCGCCAATCCGAAACCCGCGGCCCCGGATCCGCTGTCACTGCTGAATCCCGGTGACTGCGTCGAGGTTCCGATGGAGGCCGCCACCGCCGCCGATGGCGGCCCCACCTGGAAACCCGGTGCGCCCGCGCCCGCGGACTGCACCACGCTCGACGCGAATTACCGGGTCCTGCAAACCGGTCCGGCCCCCTGCGCCGGACCGCTCTACAAGTTGGAGACCAGTCGTAAGGATCGCGCGGGCAAACAGCTCTATCACCTGTGCCTGGCCTTCGACTGGCGCGCCGGATTCTGTTACGACACAGAACATATGGATGAACCGTCCAAGGTGGACTGCGCCACCCCGGGCGATCACATAGTGCAGGCCACCGCCGTCTTCGAGAACACCACCGACGGCTCCGGCTGTCCCCGCGACGGTCGCGGCGCGGTCTGGGTGGTGTGGGACAAACGGCAGATGACAGTCTGTTTCCGGGGTGGCGACAAACCCGGCGTGCGTTAGGTGCGCCGCCCCACGGTGATGACGTCGGGCACCAGCCAGGACGGGATGGGCCGGTCGATCTTGCGCTGATCGAGCACCCGGAAACCGGCGTCCTCCAGCAGCTTCCGGGTCTCCCGGGGTGAGGGCGCGTGCGCCGGGAAGAGCGGGCTGCGCGTCAAACGCTGAATCGGCCGTGCGGTCGGGGCCGAGGGATGCATGGTCGCTATGGCCACCAGACCGCCGGGCGCGAGCACGCGCTGGAATTCGCGCAGCGCCACCGGATGATCGAAGAAATGAAAAGCGCTGGTGGAGACCACCGCATCCACTTCACCGTCGTCGAGCGGGAGATGCTCCGCGGCCGAATGCCGCCACTGCACCTCGCTGGACCGGGCGCGGGCCTGCGCCAGCATGCCGGTGGAGGCGTCCACCCCGTACACCACCTCCGGCCGTAGTTCCCGGGCGATACGGGTGGTGAGAATGCCGGTGCCGCAGCCGATATCGGCGATCCGCCGGGATTTCGCCGCGCGCAACTCCTTGACCACCTGATCCTGCGGCGGTTTGTAGACGGCCTGCTGTAGCGCCGCGGTGTCGTAGGCGCGGGCGACGTTTCCGAAGAATCCGGTCACCAATTGATTGAGGGCGCGATTGCCGGTGGTGAGGGAAGTACTGGGCATATGTGCTCCTATCCGACTCCATCGAAGCAGATTTCCAACTGTCTGGGAAGGTTGTACTTCGGGTTCGATGTGAGCCGGTGGAGTAGCGTCGGGCGCATGAGGATTCGTGGAGCTGTCCTGGAACGAATCGGGGCGCCGGCTCCGTTCGCCGAGTCGAAACCGATCACCGTGAGCGAACTCGACCTGGGTGAACCCGGCCCGGGTGAGCTGCTGGTGCGCATCGAGGCGGCCGGACTGTGCCACTCGGATCTGTCGGTGGTGGACGGGAATCGGGTGCGCCCGGTGCCCATGCTGCTCGGGCACGAGGCCGCCGGACGGGTCGAGGCGGTCGGTCCCGGCGAGAGCGATATCGCGGTCGGTCAGCGCGTGGTCATGACCTTCCTGCCGCGCTGCGGGGAATGCGCGGGCTGTGCGACCGAGGGCCGCACCCCGTGCCTGCCGGGCAGTATGGCCAATAATGCCGGTGAACTCATGAACGGCGGGCGGCGACTGCTGCGCGACGGTGCGGAGGTGCATCACCATCTGGGTGTCTCGGCCTTCGCCACGCATGCGGTGGTGGACCGGCATTCGGTGGTACCGGTCGAGGACGATGTTCCGGCGGACGTGGCGGCGGTGCTCGGCTGCGCGGTGCTGACCGGCGGTGGGGCACTGTTGAATTCGGCGAAGCCCGGTCCGGCCGATCGCATCATGGTGGTGGGCCTGGGCGGTGTCGGCATGGCCGCGGTACTGGTGGCCGCGGCCATCCGCGAGGGCACCGGCCGCGATGTGATCGCGGTCGATACCGTGCCGGAGAAGCTCAAGATCGCCATGGAATTGGGCGCGACCGCCTCTTACACCCCGGCGGAACTGGCCGAGCAGGGCATTCAGGCCGAGGTCGTGATCGAGGCGGCGGGCAATATCCGCGCCTTCGAAACAGCGGTGGCCGCGACCGCGGTGGGCGGTACCACCGTGACGGTCGGCCTGCCCGCGCCCGAGGCGATGGCCAGCATCTCCCCGCTGGGCCTGGTCGCCCAGGGCCGCTCCATCATCGGCAGCTACCTGGGCTCCGCGGTTCCCGCGCGGGATATCCCGGAGTACGTGCGCATGTGGCGCGAGGGCAAGCTGCCGGTCGAGCGGCTGGTGTCCTCGCGAATCACCCTGGACGACATCAACACCGGCATGGATGAACTCGCCGCCGGGCACGCCCTGCGCCAGGTCGTCATCTTCGACTGAGCGGCAACGCTTTCCGCATCGAAACGAACGCGCCCGCCACGGATCACCGTGGCGGGCGTTGGTTTTCGAGCAGGCGCTACTTGACCGTCAGGTTGATCGTCTTGGTCTGCGTCTTCGCGGGCAGCTTGGTGGTATCCACCGCGAGGATCTCACCGCTGTCCTGCACCCCATTCGGCAGGATCTTGGCCTTGAGCCCGAACGGCGGCTGATCACCGGTCGCGCCCTCGACGCCGAAATCGCTGTCATCGGAGATGTAGAGCGTCTTACCGCCGTCGTTGGTGGCCACGCCCTCGACCTTGTCGTGGCCGAAGAACTTGCCGTCCGGGTTGAGGCCGTCCAGCAGCCCGCCCAGATCCAGGTTCGACTTCTTGGCGACCGCGGTGATACCGGCCTTCTGCAGGGCGGCAACTCCGTCGGCGGTGCTCACGGTGCCGACGTAGACCTCGATCGGCTTACCGTCGATGAGCAGACCCTTCTCCGGATCGTACTGCGCGCCCGCGACTTTGGACTGCGGGCCGACATCGGTGGCATTGCTGATATCGATGGTCCACAGCTTCTTGTTGGCCTTGGGTGCCTTGTTGCCGTCGCGCTCGTCGACCACGAAGGTGGTGGCGCTCAGCGCGGTGATCTCGGAGACCGCGAGCTTCTCCTTGGGGTTCTCCAAGGGGTAGATGAACTCCTTGGTGGCCTTGGTCTTGAGGTCCACGGTGACGATGCGGGTCATCGGCACTTCGCGCGCATTGCTGACGCCGGGCTCATTGAGCGCGGACTGGATGATGCCCACCAGGGTGCTGCCGTCGGGGGTGATGGTCAGCCCCTCCATGCCCTGATTCGGGGTGCGCAGCGAAAGTTCCTTGGGCAGACCGCGTCCCGGCGCGAGCCGCTCCAGTTCGGTGCCCTTGGCGTCGAAATGCACCATGAACGGGCCGTATTCGTCCGAGACCCAGAAGGTGCCGTCGGGCAGGGCGACCAGGCCCTCGCTGTCGATACCGTGATCGGTGGGCGGCAGCACATTGCCCGCGAGATCCTTGATGGTCTCACCGGTGGTGGCCGAGGTGTCGACCAGGCCGTTGAACGGCTGTCCGGCCGGATTCTTCAGTGCGATGGTGGATTCCACCACCGCGCGGGTGCCGACCATCTTGAACTTGGCGATCGAGGGCGTGAAATCCGGTACCGCGACCAGCTTTTCGTTCTTGCCCTTGCCGTCGACGTTCGGGCCGCGGTCGGTCAGGCCGTAGAACTCGTCCTTGGAACCCGGTACCGGCGTGAACGAGGAGCCGAAACCGCTGCCCTGCACCGTGATTCCGCCGAAGGTGCCCAGCGGCTTGATATCGGTGGTGTACAGCTTGACCGCATCGGTGGTGGTGACGGTGATGCTGTCCGAACCGGTGTATCCGGCGGCGGGGGTGTACACGACCGAACCGTCGACATTGCGGGTGATCTTGCCGTGCTGCGGGTCCGCGATGGCCACCGCCGCGGTCCCGCCGGTCTTGGCCAGGAAGTCGTCCAGCGAGATGACCAGCGGCTGATCCTTGGTCGCGGTGAAGTCGGCGCCCGAGTCCGAGGAGGAGCAGGCGGCCAGGGCAGCGGCGCACACGGCGACGGCGACGAGCGCGCTGGGGGTACTACGGCGAATTCTCACAGGCGATGCCTACCGGGCGTATCCGACGGCCGGTTGGCCGGAAGCTGAACAGTTGCCCTCATCGCCCGCGAGGGCCGGGACGGGCGGGCCGTGCCGGGTGTGCCGGATCGCATACGCCCACGGTAACGGGGGTTCCCCGACTCGCCCCCGCGACCCGATAGGCTCGGGCCAGACTTTTTTGTTCAGGTAGAGGCATGTGAGGAGACGTGGTGACCACGAACCGGATCCGGGTGGGTGTGCTCGGAGCGCGCGGCAAGGTCGGGCAGGCGATCTGCGCGGGTGTCGAGGCGGCCGACGATCTCGAACTGGTCGCCCAGGTCGACAAGGGTGATTCGCTGGAGATGTTCACCGTGGTCGGCACCGAGGTGGTCATCGACTTCACCCATCCCGATGTGGTCATGCCCAATCTGGAGTGGCTGGTGGCCAATGGCATTCACGCCGTGGTCGGCACCACCGGCTTCGATGCCGAACGCCTGGACAAGGTGCGCGGCTGGCTCGCCGCCAAGCCCGAGGTCGGCGTGCTCATCGCCCCGAATTTCGCCATCGGCGCGGTGCTGACCATGCGTTTCGCCGAACAGGCCGCGCGCTGGTTCGATTCGGTCGAGGTCATCGAACTGCATCACCCGAACAAGGCCGACGCGCCGTCGGGCACCGCCTTCCGCACCGCGAGCATGATCGCCGCCGCCCGCGAGAAGGCGGGCGTGGGCCGCAGCCCCGATGCCACCAGTCAGGAACTCGAGGGCGCGCGCGGCGCGGACGTCGACGGCGTGCGCGTGCACTCGGTGCGCCTGGCGGGCCTGGTCGCGCACCAGGAGGTGCTTTTCGGCACCCAGGGCGAAACCCTCACCATCCGGCACGACTCCATGGACCGCACCTCCTTCGTCCCCGGCGTCCTGCTCGGCACCCGCAAGACCCCGCTGCGCCCGGGCCTGACCGTGGGCATCGACGCCCTGCTGGACCTGTGAGCGAGCCATTGATGTCGTACAGCCGGGACTCGAGCCCGAACGGGGTTCGACGATGACCGCGCCGGAGAACAACTCCCGCGAGGTCGGCAAGCGGGTCGCGTTCATCGCGGCCCTGGTCCTGATCCTGGGCTTCTACTTCCTGCTGCTGGGCAAGATCGCGCTGAGCCTGATCGGTTCGGGGTCTATCCCGGCGGCGATCCTGGGCGTGGGTGTGCTGCTGCTGCCGCTGCTGGGTGTCTGGATCGTGGCCTCCAGCGTGCGCGCCGCCTTCGCACACCAGCATCTGGCGAAGCTGATCCACGCCGAGGGCCTGGAGCTCGACACCTCCGACCTGCCGCGCCGTCCCTCGGGCCGTCTGGAACGTGAAGCCGCCGACCAGCTTTTCGAGCGCGTGAAGGTCGAATGGGAAGCCGACCCGGACAACTGGCGCACCAACTACCGCGCCGCCCGCGCCTACGACTACGCGGGCGACCGCACCCGCGCCCGCGAAGTCATGCGCCGCGCAGTCGAATTGGAGCGCCAGGAGCGCACCGCCCAGCAATCCTGATTCACCGTTCGAACGAAGAATGGCCCGGAACCTGTTGGTTCCGGGCCATTTTCGTAGCTACCGCGGCGGGTGGGTGGCGCGCCAGTGGTCGGCGATATCGATGCGGCGGGTCAGCCACACCTTGTCGTGCGACTGCACATAGTCCAGGAAGCGTTCCAGAGACTTTGCGCGAGCGGGCTTTCCGATGATCCGGCAGTGCAGGCCGACGGACAGCATCTTCGGCGCACCCGCCGCGCCCTCGGCGTAGAGGACATCGAAGGCATCGCGCAGGTACGAGAAGAACTCGTCACCGTTGGCGAATCCGGCGGGGGAGGAGAACCGCATGTCATTGGTCTCCAGGGTGTACGGCACCACCAGCTGGTCGTGCTCGCCCACCTTCACCCAGTACGGCAGATCATCCGCGTAGGAGTCCGAGTCGTAGGCGAAGCCGCCGTGCTCGACCACCAGCTCACGGGTCTGCGGTGAGTCCCGCCCGGTGTACCAGCCGCGCGGCGGCTCACCGAAGAGACGGGTAATGATGTTTACCGCCTCTTCCATATGCTTGCGCTCGGTCTCCGGATCGGACATCTGGTAGGAGATCCAGCGCAACCCGTGGCAGGCGATCTCATGCCCGAGGCGTTTGAACGCCGCGACGGCTTCCGGATTGCGTTCCAGCGCCCGCGCCACCCCGAAGATGGTCAGCGGGATATCGCGCTGTTCGAACAGTCGCAGCACCCGCCACAGTCCGGCGCGCGAACCGTACTCGTAGATGGTCTCCATCGACAGGTGCCGGTTCGGGAACGCCTGTGCCGGAACGATATCCGACAGGAACGTCTCCGAGCCCTCGTCGCCGTCCAGGACGTTGTTCTCCCCGCCCTCCTCGTAATTGAGGACGAAGTTCACCGCGATATTGGCCTCGCCGGGCCAGTGCGGATGCGGGGGATTGGGTCCGTAGCCGACCATATCCCTCGGGTAGTTCAGGTCGAAATCGCTCATGCGAGTTCACCTTCCAGCTCCGCTCGCGCGGCGGGAGTGAGGGTGCCGAACAGTCGCAGCCGCGCCAGCCCGCCATCCGGGAAGGCGTCCAGACGCACCTCCACCACGGCCTCATCGGAGTCGATGGCGAACCGGTGCCGGGTATCGGGCCGAAGCACCGTGCGCGGCAGCAACTCCACCTCGGACCCGTCCGCGCGAATACCGGTCAGCGAGGCCGCTCCCGGGCTGTTGAACAGGAAGTACGAGGTATCGATCTCGGCCATGGTGAGCACGCCCTCACCCGCCAAACGCACTCGCACCCAATCGTTGTCGCGGGTCCGCCGCCGCGCGGTCTCCCAGCCGTCACCCATGGACCGCGCCCGCCCGGGCAGCAGAATCTGCTCGGGATGGGAGTAGAACCGGTTGGAGCAATCCGCGACGAGCCCACCGTTCTCCAGCGCCGCCAAATCGAACGGCCCCGAATCCAACCACCGCAGTTCGGGTTTGGCGATCCCGTGCACCCGCAACCGCGCCACGCCGCCATCCGGGAACATGCGCAACCGCACATGGGTGTACCGCTGCTTGGAGTCCACCGGGAACGGATTGCGGCTGTCCCCGTTCACCGCGGACCGCGCCACAATGGTCGTCCACCCATCCAGCCCCGCAACCTCCTCGGCCGACGGATACCCTTCCAGCGCAATGGCTTCCACCGAAACCTCCGGCGGATAATTCCCCTTGAACCACGCGGTATCCACCACGACCCCGTGAATCACCCCGGGCACCCCCAGCCGCACGATCGCGATATCGCAATCCTCCGAATCCGGCGAATCCCCGAAGTCCCCCCGCCGCCGCCGGGTCTCCCACCCGTCGTACACCTGCCCCTTATGCCCGAAAGTCGCGGGCTGATAGGTGGATTCCTCCGGCCGAATGAGATTCTCCCGCTCAGCGAAGGACTCGTCATTGGCCCAGATCACCGCACCGCCCAGCGAGCGCACGGCCAGATCGGGCAGCAAAGTGAAATCAGTCTTGTCGGCGGTCATAGCGAGGGCATTTTCCTTTCGCGCAACTGATGGAGAACGGTGACGGTCGCGGCCGGGACCAGCGCCGTCACCTCGTCGGGACCGAAAGCGCCGCAGTCCAATCCGCGCAGCACGACGGTCGCAAGGGCTTGGGCGGTGGCCGGTTCGTCCACCACCGCGCCGCCCTGGCGATCCAGGTAGCGGCCGATACGGGGTGCGGCCACCTCGAGGGCGGTGCGATAGAAGGCGAAGGTGGCGAGCCAGCGGGTGGCCAGGTGGCCCGCGCCCATATCCCAGCCCTGGTAGTACCCGCGCTCGAGGGAACGGGTGACCAGGCGGTAGTGGCGGGCCAGGGCGGCGCGCACCTCGTCATCGGTGCCCAGGGGCAGTACCTGGGTGGAGCCGTCGCAGACCCAGACGCCGGTCTGTGCGGCGGCGGCCTGCATGACGGCCTTGGCGTGATCGGCCACCGGATGCTCCAGCGACTGGAACTGCGGTGCGATACCGCAGGCGGCGCTGTAATCGTATGTGCCGTAATGCAATCCGGTACAGCGACCGGCGGAGCGGTGAATGGCCTGTGCGACGGTCGCGGTGCCGTCGGCGGCGATCACGGCCTGCGGGCTCTCGATCTGCAATTCGAACTTCAGCGATCGCTCCGGCAGCCCGTGCGCGGATTCGATTGCCTCGCACAGCAGTACGGCCGCCTCGGCCTGATCGGCCGAGCGAATCTTGGGAATGGTGAAGACGAATCCGTCGGGCACCCCGCCCGCGCCTTCCAGGACCTTCTCCAGAGTGCGCACCGCGCGCTCCCATTCGAGCGTGGTGAGCCCCTTCATGCGGATACCGCGCGAGACCACCTCGGCGGGCAGCGCCGCCAGCACCGCACCGGCGTGCAGCGCGTCGCGATCCTCCACGGCGTCGCCGCGCGTTCCGTACCCGTCCTCGAAATCCAGCCGCAGATCCTGAATGGGCCGCCAGCGCAACGCGTTCAGCGTGCGCGCGAGCGCATCCGGCCCGCCCAGTTCGGTCAGCACATCGCTGTGCTTGCCGGCCAGTTCGATGGCGGTCGCGCCCCATTCCCTCGGCAGTTCCGGGGTGGCGTCGGCCGCGCTCACATACGCGGTGTGAATGGGCTGTCCCGCCCGATCACCCGGATAGTGTTGCGCCAGTTCCGCATCGACCGACCGCAACCGGCCTTCGATATCGCCAAGTACGTACGCGGGCAGGGTCACTTACGCGCCTCCTGACTGTCTAGGGAGAATTCGGCCAGCAGGCCGGTGTACTGCTTGGGCAGCGGTGCGGCGTACTCCCCGCGCCCGGATTTGCGCAGCCCCATGGTGATCAGGGATTGCGCGGTGAGCGTGGCGGCGGCGACACCGTCGATGACGGGGACGCCGACCTCCCGCGTGAGGTATTCGCACAGATCGGCCATGCCCGCACAGCCGAGCACGATGGCGTCGGAGTTATCGGTGTGCACGGCATCGCGGCAGGCGTCGGCGATCACCGTGCGCGCCTTGGGATCCTCCAGTTCCAGCACCGGAATCTCACACGCGTGAATACCCGCGCAGAACCGCTCCATCCCGTAGCGCTCGGCCAATTCCGCGGCCCGGCCCGAGGTTCGGGCCAGCGTGGTGACCACGCTGAACCCGCGCCCGAAATGGCTGGCAGCCTGCATGGCGGCCTCGGCGATACCGATCACCGGCCCGCGCGCCAGCTCCCGCGCCGCGTCCAAGCCGGGATCGCCGAAACACGAGATGACATAGCCGTCCACACCCTCGGCCTCACCGCGCGCGATCTCCGCGAGCAGTCCCGGCACCGAAAGCGCTTCGTCGTAATGACTTTCGATGGACGCCGGTCCCATCGCCGAGGTGATGCCCTCGACAATGGTGCCGGGCGCGGCCACGGCCCGCGCGGCCGCGGCGGCCAGATCCGTCATGGCCGCGGTGGTATTGGGATTGATGACTCGAATTCGCATGCGTCTCACCGATCTTCGGATACGGGTACGGACAGGCGCAGCGGTCCCCGGGTGGCCAGCAGGTAGTACCCGGCCAGTGCGAGACCGCAGCCGATGAACCAGCTGTACTGCGCGGCCGTGTACATCCCGGTCATCCGGCCCGAGGCCAGCACCGGAATCACCGCGAACACCGCGCCGACAACAGTCGCGAGAATAGCCGCCGGGTTGTAACCCCTGCGGTACCAATAACTTCCGTGCTCGGACATGGTGAACAGCTCATCGACGTTCACCCGCTGCTTGCGCACCAGGTAGTAGTCGGCGATGAGCACGCCGAACAGCGGGCCGATGAACGCGCCGAGCGTTTCCAGCGTGTAGTGGATGACATCGGGATTGTTGTACAGATTCCACGGCGTGATCAGCACCGATCCGACCGCGGCGATCATGCCGCCCATCCGCCAGCTGATGCGCTGCGGATTCACATTCGAGAAATCGAAGGCGGGGGAGATGAAGTTGGCCACGATATTGATGCCGATGGTGGCGATGGTGAAGGTCAGCGCGCCCAGCACGATGGCGAAGGTGTTGTCGATGCGCGCCACGGTCGCGACCGGATCGGTGATCAACTCGCCGTACACCGGAATCGTCAGCGACGCGGTCACCACGACCAGCAGCGAGAACACCAGGAAGTTCACCGGCAACCCGAGCAGATTGCCCTTCTTCACCGCCGCGAAGGACTTGCCGTAGCGCGAGAAGTCGCCGAAGTTCAGCATCGGACCGGAGAAATAGGAGACCACCAGCGCGATCGCGCCCAGCATGACCGGCAGCGCCGACCAGCCCGACAGCGTCTGCTTACCTAGGTTCAGATCGATCCCGCTCCAGCCGGCCTTCCAGATCAGGTAGCCGCACAGCACGAACATCACCACGTAGACCGCCGGACCGCAGAAGTCGATGAACTTGCGAATCGACTCCATGCCACGCCAGAACACGGCCGCCTGCAGCACCCAGAGAATCAGATATGAGGCCCAGCCCAGTGCGGACAGCCCGAGGAATCCGTAGTCATCGACCACCGCGTACGGCGCGAGCCCGGGAAACAGCTTGATCAGCACCACATCCAGCGCCGCCGACGCCAGGAAGGTCTGAATCCCGTACCAGGCCACCGCGATCAGACCGCGAATAATGGCGGGCACATTCGCGCCCAGCACACCGAAGGCGCTGCGGCACATGACCGGATACGGCACACCCGTCACCTGCGAGGGTTTGGCCACCAGATTGCACAGCCCGTACACGATGGTGATGCCGACGACCAGGGCGATCAGCACCTGCCAGCTGTGCAGGCCCAGTGCGAACAGGCTGCCCGCGGTGACATAGCCGCCGACGCTGTGCACGTCCGACATCCAGAACGCGAAAATGTTGTAGGTGCCCCAGGTCTGCTCACGCAGCGGGGCGAGGTCTTCATTGACCAACCGGGGGTCGTAGTCCGGCGCGTTGGTCACCGCCGAGTGGGGCGCACTCGTGGACGGCGGCGCAACGGTTTCGGGCATGTCGCACATCCGATCTCATCGGGTCCCGGCCTTCGGGAACAAGGGTGTGCGCGACGCTATCGAGCCGGTATTGCCCGGGTGTTGCTGAAACTATATATCTTTCCCACCTGCGGAATCCGCAAAAAGTCCGGTGTCGGTGGGCAGTCGCGACAGTACTCCGTTGAGTCGCAGATGGTGTGCCGCGGTGGCGTCCAACAGCGCCGCCGCATCGCGTGCGAGGAAGGCCGCGAGTTGCTTGGAGTGATCGGCGTGCAGCACCACGCGATCGGCGGTGCTGGCGTGCACCATCGGCTGCACCGGTTCGGTGATATTCCAGGCGTATTCGAGCATGTGCACCACCCGCGGCATCGCGGACGGCAGCACCAGCGCGAGATGGAAGTTCCGGGTCTCGCGGTGATAGGCCACCGCGTCCTCGGTGAGAATCGCGCGCTCGAGCCGGGCATGGGTCTCGCGCGCCAGTGCATGATCCTCGGCGGTGGCCCGCGAGACCGCGGCGGCGAGCGCGGCGGCCTCCAGGCTCTCCCGCACCACATACAGTTCGCTCAGTTCGGCGGCGGTCAGCAGGGTGACCTGATAGCCGAAATTGGGCCGATGCTCGACCAGGCCCTCACCGATCAGCGTCTGCAGCGATTCCCGCACCGGAATGGCGCTCACCCCGAACTGCCTGGCCAATTCGCCCAGCGGCATTCCGGTGCCGGGCGGCAGATTGCCGCCCAGGATCAGCCTGCGCAGTTCGTCCAGGATTTCGTGCTGTGTGTAGCCGCGATGCGCGTCCAGTGCGGGCGTGAGCTGGGGTAAACGCGGTAGTCGCGGTCGAGAGGGCACCCGTTCACGGTAGTCGCCCGGTTGCCGGGCCGGACGCGCATCCGGGCAGATCAGGCGTATCGGTCAGAGCTCGTCCAGGTCGTAACCGAGCGCCTTGAGCGAAAGCCGGTGCAGCGTTTCGCGTTCCGCGGGGGTGAGTCGATGCAGCAGATTGTCGGTGGCGGCGGAGATCCGGGCATTGGTCTCATCGCGCAGCGTGCGGCCCGAATTCGTGATGGCCAGCCGGTACTTGCGCCGATCGTCGGCATCGCGGGTGCGGGTGACCAGGCCGGACTTCTCCAGGCTGTCGATCAGGCGCACCACCTCGCTGCGGTCGATGCCGAGCGCGTCGGCCATCTCCTGCTGGGAGATCTCGCTGAACTCCGACAGATAGGTGAGCACCCAGTGCTCGCGCAGCGGGGTCCCCAGCTCGACGTGCATGGCCTTGTGCAGCTTGCCGAGCGCGTAGGTCGGATAGCGCAGCAGGTCCCGGGGGTAGTAGTCGCGGCTTTCGGTCACCTGCGGATTATATCTATTGTTGAGTTACTCAATCATTGTTAGAGTCTGCAATTGGGAAGCTCAAGCACATTCGAAGGAGTCATCCGATGACGCGGACGCGCCCGGATACCAACGCCCCCACCACCTCTCGCGCACCGGATGCTCCCGCCGCATCCGGCAAGATCCCCGCCTATGTCTGGCGCACCGCCGCCGTCGTGGTGTTCGGCGCGATCATGGGCATGCTCGACACCTCACTGGTGAATATCGGGCTGCACACCATCGGCGCGGATCTGCACGCCTCGCTCGCCACGATTCAATGGGTGGCGAGCGGATACCTACTGGCCCTTGGTGTTTCGCTCACCGTCTGCGGCTGGCTCGGCCGCCGCTTCGGCGTCGGGCGGCTGTGGCTGGGAGCCATGCTCGCGTTCACCATCACCTCGGGGCTGTGCGCCCTGGCCGGTTCGGCCGGATGGCTCATCGCCCTGCGGGTGCTTCAGGGCCTGGCCGCCGGGGTCATGATTCCCGCAGGTCAAACCATTCTCGGGCAGGCCGCTGGACCGCAGCGCATGGGCCGAGTCATGGGCGTGGTCGGCATCGCGGTGGTCGGCGCGCCCGCCCTCGGGCCGACCGTCGGCGGGCTCATGCTCGCGCACTGGAGCTGGCAGTGGCTGTTCCTGATCAATATCCCGCTGGGGCTGATCGGGTTCGCGCTCGGTCTGCGCTATCTGCCCCTGGGGCCCGGTGGGTCGACGCAACCGCTGGACGTCATCGGCCTGATCCTGGCGGGCGGCGGTGTGTCCGCGGTCGTCTACGGGCTGTCGGAAATCGGCGAAACCGGTTCCGCCGCATCGCTATCGGTCTGGCTGCCGGTCGTGCTCGGCCTGGCCGCGCTGGCTGGTTTCATCCTTCGCACCGCCGGTAGCGTCCGGCCGCTGCTCGATGTCCGGATGTTCAGCAATCGGGTCTTCGCCGCGGCGAATACCGCCAGCTTCTTCGCCGGGGCCTCCATGTTCAGCGTCATGGTCCTGCTGCCCCTGTATTTCCAGGTATTGCACGGTGACGGCCTGATTCGCACGGGTGTGCTGCTCATCGCCTTCGGCGCGGGCGGCGTTATCACCCTGCCCCTGGGTGGCCGCCTGGCCGACCGATTCGGTGGCGGCTTCATCGCCATCTTCGGCAATCTGGGCGTGGCTGTGACTCTCGTACCCTTCGCCTTCCTGCCGAAGGATGCCAATCTCGTTGTCGTACAGCTTCTTCTGTTCGCGGCAGGCGTGGCGACCGCGCTCGCGGGCATGCCCCTGGTGTCGGCCGCCTATGCCGCCGTTCGCCCGGATCAACTGCCCGACGCGGCGGCCTTCGTCAATATCCTGCAGCGCATCGGCGGTGCGGTGGGAGTCGCGGTCATCGCGGTAATCCTCTCCCGCGCAACGGCTTCCGAGTGGTCCCCGGTTTCCGGATATCAGCTGGCCTTCGCGGTGCTGGCCGCGCTGTCGCTGATCGCCTCGATCGCGTCGACCCAACTGCGCCGCCACCAGCGCAGGTAGCCGTGCGCCCCGGGCGTGGCGAATAATGAACGAAGTGTGACGCCCGGCCGGGGGCGGGAACTTCCATCCGGGGCGGCCGGTTGTACGTGTGGCCGATAAGAGGAGGTCAGGTGACACAGGAATACAACCGGAATCCGGCGGCGGTAGCGGCGCTCTCACCCGAGCAGTACCACGTCACGCAGGAGAACGGCACCGAGCGAGCGTTCACCGGCGAGTACTGGGACAACCACGAGCCGGGAATCTACGTGGACGTCGTATCCGGCGAACCATTGTTCGCCTCGACGGACAAGTTCGAATCCGGATCGGGGTGGCCGAGCTTCACCAAACCGATCGACGCCACCAATGTGTTCGAGAAGCGCGATATCAGCCATCTGATGATTCGCACCGAGGTGCGGTCCGCTCACGGTGATAGCCATCTCGGGCACGTGTTCACCGATGGCCCGCGCGATCAGGGCGGACTGCGATACTGCATCAACTCCGCGGCCCTGCGTTTCATCCACCTCGATAACCTCGAGGCGGAAGGCTACGGACAGTACAAGACTCTCTTCACGAAGGAGGAGGCGTGACCGACACGCGCAAGGCGATTCTGGCCGGCGGATGCTTCTGGGGCATGGAGGATCTGATCCGCCGCCAGCCCGGTGTGCTCTCCACCAAGGTCGGCTACACCGGCGGCCGCAACGACCACCCCACCTACCGCAACCATCCCGGACACGCGGAAGCCGTGGAGATCGACTACGACCCCGCGGTCACCGACTACCGCGCCCTGCTGGAATTCCTCTTCCAGATCCACGACCCCACCACCAAGAACCGCCAGGGCAACGACATCGGCGACAGCTACCGCTCCGCCATCTTCTACCTCGACGACGAGCAGAAGCAGGTAGCCCTGGACACCATCGCCGACGTCGACGCCTCCGGCCTGTGGCCCGGCAAGGTGGTCACCGAGGTAACCCCGGCCAGCACCTTCTGGGATGCCGAGCCGGAGCACCAGGACTACCTCCTCCGCTACCCCGAGGGCTACACCTGCCACTTCCCCCGCCCGGGCTGGAAACTACCCAAGCGCGAGACGGCCAAGTAGCAGCTGCTGAATGAACGGCCGCGTCACCCGAGCACGGGTGGCGCGGCTGTTTCGCGTTCGGGGCAGCGTCGGCGGATACGGACCGGTCCGGCATTAGGCTCGGGAGCGTGCCGAAGCTGCTGCTGATTCATCACACGCCGTCGCCGCATATGCAGGAGATGTTCGAGGCGGTGGTGGCGGGGGCGACCGATCCGGAGATTCAGGGTGTGGAGTTGGTGCGCCGGGCGGCCTTGTCCGTGACCGCGAGTGATGTCCTCGACGCCGACGGGTATCTGCTCGGCACCCCCGCCAATCTCGGGTATATGTCCGGCGCCTTGAAGCACGCTTTCGACACGTTCTACTACCCGTGCCTGGATTCGACCAAGGGGCGGCCGTACGCCATGTACATGCACGGCAACCAGGGGACCGAGGGGGCCGAGCGCGGGGTGGAGAGCATTGCCACCGGGCTGGGGTGGGAGAAAGCGGCTGCGGCCGTGGTGATTTCGGGGCCGCCGACCAAACAGGATGTGGAGCGTTGCTGGGAGCTGGGGGCTACGGTGGCCGCTCAGCTCATGCCGTGAGTGCTACCTCGGTCGCGATAGTCATCGCCGGTGCGCTGATCTCGGCGGCGTTGTTCGCGTGGCCGCGTACACGCAGATCGGTGACCACACCCGCTGAGCGAGCGGTGCACGCGGCGTTGCAGACGGCCGCGCTGGCGGCAAAACCGTTGCGCGGCGGGCTTACCGAGGAATCCGCTGAACAGGCCGTGCCCTATCTGCGGGCGCTCATGGGCGCGGAAGCGCTCGGTATCGCCGATGCCGCCGGAACGCTGCTGGCCTGGGATGGTGCGCACACCGAACTCGCGGAAACCTTCGGGGAGGCGGCGAGTCGCGCCATCGCGGGGGAGCGGTCCGTGCTCGTCTCCTGCGCCGACGGCTATACCCTGCTGGCGCAACCGCTTCCGAGTGAGCACAGCGGGATGGTCGGTGCGCTCGGGGCGGTGACCCGGGGCAAGCCCGGGCCGGGCATGCTCGGCGCGGTCGCCGAGGTGGCCCGATACGCCTGCGGCCAAATCGAATTGGCCGAACTCGATGCCTCGCGGGCGCGCCTGGACCGTGCCGAGGTGCGCGCGCTGCGGGCGCAGATCAGCCCGCATTTCATCTACAACGCCCTCAACACCATCGGTTCTTTCGTCCGCACCGATCCGGACCGCGCCCGCGAACTCATCCTCGATTTCGCCGACTTCACCCGCTACTCGTTCCGCACCGCGGGCGAATTCACTTCGCTGGCGGACGAACTCACCAATATCGACCGCTACCTGGCCCTGGAACGCGCGCGCTTCGGCGACGCCCTGCGCGTCCGACTGCAAATAGCCCCCGACGTCCTGACGGTCGTTCTCCCCTTCCTGGCCCTGCAACCCCTGGTCGAGAACGCCGTCCGGCACGGCCTCGCCACCCAGCCCGGCCTCGGCACCGTCACCATCGTCGCCGAGGACGCGGGCGCCGACTGCCTCATCTCGGTGGAGGACGACGGCGCGGGCATGGATCCCGAAATCCTGCGCTCCGGCGCCCTCGACGCCATCCACACCACCTCCGGCACAGCCGAATCCGCCCACGTCGGCCTCGCCAACGTGGACGACCGCCTCCGCGCCGCCTTCGGCAACGACTACGGCCTGACAGTCGACACCGCTCCCGGCGCGGGAACGAAGGTCAGCATGCGCGTCCCCAAATTCCGCCCGGGGGTGCGGGCATGAGGGTCGCGAAGCCGCGTATCCGAGCCGGGGTGCTCATGCCCATCTCGTCATTCCGGCGCGCTTTCGGCCGGGGTCCATCGATCGGCTGTGGATCCCGGCCGAAAACATGCCGGAATGACGAGGTCGGATATGCCGGGTTTAGGATGTCCGGACTGTGACCAGGACCACCGACTCGACCGACGCCGCGCTACGCGTACTCGCCGTGGATGACGAGAAACCGGCCCTGGATGAACTCGTCTATCTGCTGCGGGCGCAATCCGGGGTCGGCGAGATCCATGCCGCGAGCGATGCCACCAGCGCGCTGCGACTGTTGCGGGCGCATGCGGTGGACGCGGTGTTCCTGGATATCAATATGCCGGGGCTGGACGGGCTCGAACTGGCGGGCATTCTCTCGGAGTTCGCGCGGCCGCCCGCCGTGGTGTTCGTGACCGCGCACGATGATCGGGCCGTCGCGGCGTTCGATCTGGGCGCGGTGGACTACCTGCTCAAACCATTGCGAGAGGCGCGGCTGGCGGAGGCCGTACGGCGAATCATCGCTGGGCGGGCTCAACCCCCGCCGGTGACGGATATCGATCCGCACGAGGTGATCCCGGTCGAACTCGGCGGTGCGACAACGCTGGTGAACCGCGTCTCGGTGAGCTGGGTCGAAGCGGACGGCGATTACTCCCGCCTGCACACCAATTCGGGCTCACACCTGGTCCGCATCCCGCTCTCCGAGCTGGAATCCCGCTGGCAGGAAGCCGGTTTCGTGCGCGTGCACCGCTCCTACCTGGTGGCCCTACGTCTGGTCACCGGGCTGCGTACGGTCGGCACCGGCACGGTGGTCTGCCTGCGCGCGGAGGGCAGCGCGGCGGCGGTGGAACTCCCGGTCAGCCGTCGCCAGGTACGCGACCTCAAACAACGGTTGATCCATACGCCGCGTCAGCATCGGACCCCGCGCTGATGCGGGCGCTCAATCGACCGGGATGCGGTGGAGCGTCGCCGCATCGGCGACTTCGCGCGGCGGCTCGTCCATCCGGCGCGCGAAAACGCTCAGTGCCCGACTACAGCATTACCGCCGCATTGGTCGAGGCCGTCCGATGACGAGTGGGCAACGGCCGCAGCGAGAGCGGGTGGTGCTCGCCGAGCGGCGGGGCGCTCGGCTGGTGCGGACCCGGGTGGAGGTGGCCGAGCAGACCGAGGTGGGCGCGGCCATGATCGGCGGGTTGATTCGCGCGCAGTTCGGCTTGGCCGTGCGCGTGGGTCTGGTCGTGGTGGGTGCGCTCGGGGCGCTGCCATTGTTGTTCGCGTTGGGGCCGCTGGGGAGCGCAGAACTCTTCGGGCTGCGGTTGCCCTGGGTGCTGCTGGGGTTCGCGGTGTATCCGATGTTGTTCGTGGCCGGGGTGGTCTATGTGCGGCTGGCCGAGCGCAATGAGCAGGACTTCGGCGAATTGACCGGGGACTGAGGTGGATTCGCAGCCGGGATCCTGGATGACGGTGGTGGCATTGCTGCTCGCCGCGTTCGCGAGCGTGGCCATCGGCAGTTACGGGGTGCGGCTGGCCCGGACGACTTCGGATTTCCTGGTGGCCTCGCGGTCGGTGGGGCCGCGCTGGAATGCGGCGGCCGTCTCGGGTGAATATCTTTCCGCTGCTTCATATCTCGGTGTTGCGGGGTTGATCGCCAAGTACGGTGCGGACGCACTTTGGTATCCGGTCGGATTCACCGCCGGATATCTGGGCCTGCTGCTGTTCGTCGCCGCGCCTCTGCGCCGTTCGGGTGCGTACACGATGCCCGACTTCGTGGAGTTCCGGTTGGGCTCGCGCCCGGTGCGCAAGCTGACCGCCCTTGTCGTGGTGCTCATTTGCGGCGTCTACATGATCCCGCAGTTCCAGGGCGCGGGCCTCACGCTGAGAATCCTGCTGGGCGTACCGGATTGGGTCGGCGCGGTCGCGGTGGGCGCCATCGTGATCGGCACCGTCGCGGGCGGCGGCATGCGATCGATCACCTTCGTGCAGGCATTCCAGTACTGGCTCAAACTCACCGCCATCGCGATCCCGGGCCTGGTGCTGCTCGCGTATTTCCTTCGGCACGACGATGATTCGAGCGCACCGCATCTGACCGCCGTAACCGATGCGCAGTGGCTGCTCCCCGGCGGCGGGCTCGGCGGCCCGCATCCGATGTATCAGGTGTATTCGCTGATCATCGCGACGTTCCTCGGCACCATGGGACTCCCGCACGTACTGGTGCGGTTCTACACCAACCCGGACGGCCGAAAAGCCCGCAGCACAGCGCTTTCGGTGATCGGCCTGGTCGGATTCTTCTACCTGTTCCCGGTGCTGCTGGGCATACTCGCGCGCCTGTACGCGGCGAGGCTCTCCAACGCCGGAGCCTCGGATGCCGCGGCTCTGCTGCTGCCCAGCGCAGTGCTCTCGGGTCTCCCCGGTCAACTCCTCGCGGCCCTGGTGGCGGCGGGCGCGGTGGCGGCATTCCTGTCCACCTCCTCCGGCCTGCTGGTCAGCATTGCGGGCGTGGTCGGCACCGATCTGCTGCGCGGCCGCATCCGCGACTTCCGCCTGGCGGCGATCATCACCGGCACCGTGCCGCTGCTCCTCGCCCTGACCGTTGTCTCCCTGGACCTTTCGCGCGCCGTCGGCCTGGCCTTCGCGGTCGCCGCATCCACCCTCTGCCCGCTGCTGGTGCTCGGCATCTGGTGGCGCGGCCTGACCGCCACCGGTGCGGCCGTCGGCCTCATCGCGGGTGGATTGCTGTCGGGCACCGCCACCGCCGTCTCGGTCTCCGGCGGCGTTTCGCACACCCTCGCCGCGGGCTGGCCCTCGGCCCTGCTCAGCTATCCGGCCGCCGTCAGCGTCCCCGTCGCCTTCGCCGCGATGATCCTGGTGAGCCGCCTGACCCGTCGCCAATCCGCCCCGGAGATCGCGAATATCTTCGTCCGCATGCACGCGCCCGAACCCCTGGGCATGGGCGCGGATCGTGAACGGGGCTTGCGCTCGGCCTGACCGTTCATCGCGCCGAACCGACCGCTCACCGCAGAACCGGGCACCTTCGTCGAGTGACCCAGCCCACACCGTTCTGCCCGGTCGCCGCGCTGGTTAGCGTCGTCACAGTTAGCCACATCACACGCTAGGAATCCGATGAGCAGTACCGAATCCGGTCTCGCCGCGCCACCGCGCGAGTTGACCGCAGCGGACTTCGCCGCCGCCCAAGCCAGTCCGCAATTCCAGGAACTGCGTCATCGACTGCGCCGCTTCGTCTTCCCCATGACCGCGCTCTTCCTGGCCTGGTACGTGGTGTACGTGCTGCTCGGCGCGTACGCGCATGACTTCATGGCGCACAGGGTGATCGGCAATATCAATGTCGGATTGATCCTGGGCGCGGGGCAATTCGTCTCCACCTTCGTGATCACGGCGCTGTACGTGCGCTTCGCCGGGCGCGAGCTCGATCCCCGCGCCGCCGCACTGCGCGCCGAACTGGAAGGCGGACAGGCATGAACGTCTTCGCCGGTACGACGAACACCCTCGCCGCCACCACGGTCGGCAATCCGGCCGCCAATATCGCCATCTTCGCGGTCTTCGTCGCGGTCACCATGGTCGTGGTGGTCCGTGCCAGCCGGAATACCTCCAGCGCCTCGGACTTCTTCACCGGCGGCCGCGGTTTCTCCGGCCCGCAGAACGGCATTGCCATTGCGGGCGACTATCTTTCGGCCGCGAGCTTCCTGGGTATCGCGGGAGCCATCGCCGTCTACGGCTACGACGGCTTCCTCTACTCCATCGGCTTCCTGGTGGCGTGGCTGGTCGCACTGCTGCTGGTCGCCGAAATGCTCAGGAACACCGGCAAATTCACCATGGCCGATGTGCTCAGCTTCCGTCTGAAGCAGGGCCCGGTGCGCACCGCCGCGGCCCTGTCCACCCTGACCGTCTCGCTGTTCTACCTGCTGGCCCAGATGGCGGGCGCGGGCGGTCTGGTCGCCCTGCTGCTCGATATCGACAGTCGCGCAGGACAATCCGTCGTCATCGCGGTGGTCGGCCTGCTCATGATCGCCTACGTGCTCATCGGCGGTATGAAGGGCACCACCTGGGTGCAGATCATCAAGGCCGTCCTGCTGATCACCGGTGCGGCGTTCATGACCGTCATGGTGCTGGGCAAGTTCGGTTTCAACCTCTCCGAGATCCTGGGCTCGGCGCAGCAGCACGTCTCCGAATCCGCGAACAAGGCTGTGGCACACCGCGATGTGCTGGCTCCCGGCGCGCAGTACGGCGGCAGTGAAACCTCCAAGCTGAACTTCGTGTCCCTCGGCCTGGCCCTGGTGCTCGGCACCGCCGGACTCCCGCACGTGCTCATGCGCTTCTACACCGTGCCCACCGCCAAGGAAGCCCGCCGCTCGGTGGTCTGGGCCATCGGCCTGATCGGCGCGTTCTACGTCTTCACCCTGGTGCTCGGCTACGGCGCGGCCGCCATTGTCGGCCCGGACAAGATCCTCGCCGCGGCGGGCGGTCAGAACTCCGCGGCTCCGCTGCTGGCCTTCGAACTCGGCGGTGTGGTGCTGCTCGGCATTATCTCGGCGGTGGCGTTCGCGACCATCTTGGCCGTGGTCGCCGGACTCACCATCACCGCCTCGGCCTCCTTCGCACACGATATCTACGCCGGGGTCATCAAACGCGGTAAAGCCGGTGAGGCCGAACAGGTTCGGGTCTCCCGCATCACCGCCGTGGTGATCGGCCTGATCGCGATCGGCCTCGGCATCCTCGCCAACGGCCAGAACATTGCCTTCCTGGTGGCGCTGGCCTTCGCGGTCGCCGCCGCGGCCAATCTGCCGACCATCCTGTACTCGCTGTTCTGGAAGCGCTTCAACACCACCGGCGCGCTGTTCAGCATGTACGGCGGTCTGATCTCCACCATCGTGCTGATCGTCTTCTCCCCGGCGGTATCCGGTGCGAAGACCGCCATGATCCCGAGCCGCGATTTCGCCTGGTTCCCGCTGTCCAATCCGGGCATCGTATCCATTCCGCTGGCCTTCGTCCTCGGCATTGTCGGCACCTACCTGGGCCGGAACAACGAAGATCCGGCCAAGGCCGCCGAAATGGAGGTCCGCGCCCTCACCGGCGTCGGCGCCGAGCAGGCCGTCGCGCACTGACGGCGCTCGATTCGTAAACCCTTACCGCCCTGCCCTTTCGACTGGAGAAAGCACAATGACGAGCACGATCGACCGCGACCACACCGACCGGCTGAGCTATCCGCCCAGCCCCGAGTTCGCGGCCGCCGCCAACGCCACTGTGTCCCTCTACGATCGGGCGGCGGCGGACCGCGAGGGCTTCTGGGCCGAACAGGCGCGGCGCCTGCACTGGGCGCGGCCGTGGACCCGCGTACTCGACTGGGATGACGCGCCTTTCGCCAAATGGTTCGTGGACGGCACGCTGAACGTCGCGTACAACTGCGTCGATCGGCACGTGCTGGCTGGACACGGCGACCAGGTCGCCATCCACTGGGTCGGCGAGCCGGGTGATGCCCGCGCCATCACCTACGCCGACCTGCTGGCCGAAGTCTCCAGAGCGGCAAATCAATTCAACGCTCTGGGACTTCGCGCCGGTGACCGGGTCGCCATCTACATGCCCATGGTTCCCGAGGCGATCGTCACCATGCTGGCCTGCGCCCGACTCGGGCTGGTGCACTCGGTGGTGTTCGCCGGATTCTCGGCGGGCGCACTGGGACAGCGCATCGAGGACGCGCGGGCACGGCTGGTGGTGACCACCGACGGCCAATGGCGGCGGGGGAGTGCGGCGGCGCTCAAGCCCGCCGTGGATGAAGCCATTGCGGCACAGCCGGATTCGAGCGTCGAACATGTCCTGGTGGTCAACCGCACCGGCCTGGACACCCCGATGACCGAAGGGCGCGATCTGTGGTGGCACGACACCGTCGCCAACGCCTCGCCCGAACACGAGCCCGAGGCATTCGATGCCGAACACCCCCTGTTCATCCTCTACACCTCCGGCACGACGGGTAAGCCGAAAGGCATCCTGCACACCAGCGGCGGCTACCTCACCCAGGTCTCGTACACGCACCACGCCGTCTTCGATCACAAGCCCGAGACCGATGTGTACTGGTGCACGGCCGATATCGGCTGGGTGACCGGCCACTCCTACATCGTCTACGGCCCGCTCTCGAACCGCGCCACCCAGATCGTCTACGAGGGCACCCCGAACTTCCCCGATGAGCACCGGCACTGGGAGATCATCGAAAAGTACGGCGTCACCATCTATTACACCGCCCCGACGCTGGTCCGCACCTTCATGAAGTGGGGCCGCGAGATCCCCGACGCCCACGATCTGTCCTCACTGCGCCTGCTGGGTTCGGTCGGCGAGCCGATCAATCCGGAAGCGTGGCGCTGGTATCGAGATGTGGTGGGCGCGAACAGCACTCCCATCGTGGACACCTGGTGGCAGACCGAAACCGGCGCGATCATGATCTCGCCGCTGCCCGGCGTCGCCGCCGCCAAACCGGGTGCGGCCATGACCCCGGTCCCGGGTATCTCCGCGAAAGTCGTTGACGAGGAGGGTAACCCGGTCGTCCTCGGCGAGACCGAAGCCAATGGCTATCTGGTCCTGGACGAGCCGTGGCCGTCCATGCTGCGCGGCATCTGGGGCGATAACGAGCGCTACCGCGAAACCTATTGGGCCCGTTACGCGGACAAGGGCTGGTATTTCGCCGGTGACGGCGCGAAACTCGATACCGACGGTGACCTGTGGGTGCTGGGCCGAGTCGATGACGTCATGAACGTCTCGGGTCACCGCATCTCCACCGCCGAGGTCGAATCCGCGCTGGTCGGCCATTCGAGTGTCGCCGAAGCCGCCGTGGTCGGCGCGTCCGATGACACCACCGGCCAGGGCATCGTCGCCTTCGTCATCCTCACCGGCGAGGCCGAGAACACCGGCGACGCCCTCATCAAGGAATTGAAAGCCGAAGTGTCCCGGGAGATCTCACCGATCGCCCGCCCCCGTGACATTCACATCGTTCCGGAACTCCCGAAAACCCGTTCCGGCAAGATCATGCGCCGCCTGCTCCGCGATGTGGCCGAGGGCCGCGAACTGGGTGACACCTCAACCCTGGTCGACCCCAAGGTATTCGAGGCCATCACCCGTCGCTGACCGCGCTCAGGCAGCCTGCCGATACACCTTCCGCGCCACGAGAATCATCGGGATCTGAAGCGGCAGACGAAGAATTGCTCCGGCTTTCAGCGGAAGCGGTTTACTGCTGCGCACCCAGTCGTCAGCCATCTTCAGATTTCCGGGAAACACCCCGATGAACAGCAGGATGGCGAGCAGGCTGCCGAGCCGCCGTGTTCGCGGCACCGCGACAGCGGTGGCGACCGCGAATTCGGCGACGCCGGATCCGAGTGTCCACGCCCGTGCGGATCCCGGCAGCTGCGGTGGAATCAATGCGTCATAAAACTTGGGGACCACGAAATGCAGTGTTCCGGTGCCGAACAGCAATGCCGATAGCGCCCGGGCGGTGCCCCGCCCGGGGCGCGATAGTTCTGTGCTCTCGCTCATGACGACGAGCGTACGGTCAAATCGTCCAACAAGATCATGACCTCACCCGCCTGCTTCACGACCTCCACGAGCCGGATCTTCAATCCCAGCAATTCCGCCCCGGTCAGCGCCTCCCGCAATTCCTCCCCGATCCGCTGCCATTCCGGTGCGACGGCAATCCGCCCGAGCAGTATCTCGACACTGTCCTGTCCGGCCCCGGCGATGAATCCGGATACCTCGATCGACGCGTGCGGCGAGCGCACATACAGATCCAGCCCGGTGACCTCGCCCGGTAGCGCGACCGCCTGCTCGGCCTTGGCCACCAGCTCGATCTCATGCCCGTCGGCGGCCCCGCGCACCAGCACCGCCAGCGCCCGATGGTCCTCCCCGCGCACCCCGTCCGGGTAGACCCCCGGATCCTTGACCGGCGCGCCCTCGGCGAACGTGGTGATATGCGCCTTACTCGCCCCCGCCCCCGCGAGCTCCCACTTCCCGGTGTCCTCGAAGTCGTCCAGCAGCACTTCGTCCGGCATATTCCGATCCCTTCACACGCCCTGCGGTTCTCCCCGCAAACCCTACAAACCCGCTCCCGGCTTTTCCCCCCGAATTCTGGTGGCTGACGAATCGGGACTGGTTACCGTCATACTCAGTACGGATATTCGGTTGTGGGAAGAGGTGAGGGCCGCCGTGGAGGCACAGGATTCGGGGATTCGCCGTATCGGGCTGGTGGAGGATCACGAGTCGGTGGCAATCGGTTTGGCGGCCATGTTGGCGCCCGAGGCCGATCTGGAGTTGGTGATCACCGCGGGCACGGTGGCCGAGTTGTTGTCGGCGAACCCGCGTTTGGACCTGGTGGTATTGGATCTGCGGCTGGCCGACGGATCCTCACCGGACGACAATGTGCGATCCCTGCGCGAACGCGGGATCGAGGTGCTGGTGTTCACCGGGGCGGACAATCCGTTCCTGGTGCGCGAGGCCGCACGGGCGGGTGTGCTCGGCGTGGTCCGCAAATCCGAGGATGTGCCCACCGTGGTGACCGCGGTGCGCCGCGCCGCCCAGGGCGAACAGGTGGTGACCACCGACTGGGCCGCGGCCATCGACGGTGATCCGCAACTGTCCAATGTCGGATTGAGCCCGCGCCAACAGCAGGTTCTGCAGCTGTACGCCTCGGGTGAGAAAGCCTCCCGCGTGGCCCGCATGACCGGCCTCTCGGAACAGACCGTCAACGATTACCTCGGCCGCATCCGGCAGAAGTACGCCGACGCCGGCCGCCCGGCCCCGACCAAAACCGATCTGTACAAGCGGGCAGTCGAGGACGGCTGGCTGCCCGTCCCCGAACGACACCCGCGCGCATGACCGCGTCGGGCACGCTGGACACCACGCCCGGAGCACCCTCGATGTCCGCCGTCACCGCGCTCATTCGGCGGGTGCGCGGCGGACTGACGGTGCCGCAGGAGGATCCGGCCACCGCCGCGTACGACCGCATCATGCGGCGGCTCGGCATTTCCATCGGCATCGCCGGAATCATTGTCGGCGGTATGGAATTGCCGGAGATCGCCGAACAGGGCCGGGTCGCCGGAGCCTGGTGGACGATCACCGCCGTGGTGCTGGCCTTCGGCTGGTATCCGGTGATCGCGGTGGTGTCCGCGCTGGCCGGACCGCGTGCGATCCGCATCGTATGCGGTTGCGCGGCAATCAGTTTCCTCTTCGCGTTCGCCACCATTCCGATCGCGCTGGAAACGCATTCGGTGGACGCCACCACGGTGTGGCCGTACCGCGTGACCGCACTGGCCGTGACGGCGGCCGTGCTGGCCTGGCCCGCGCGCTGGGCCGTCACCTATCTGCTGGTGTCCGCGACCTCGGCGGCGCTGGCCTCGGTGTACACGGTCGCCACCGTCACCCCGCTGTCCGTGGTCGAGAACTTCCTGCGCGCAGCCGGTTTGGCGGCCCTGTTCGTCTGGTGCGGTACCGCCGCCACCGGCGCGGCCGCCCGCGTCGACCGCGAATCCGCCATCGCCAGCCGTCGCGCGGCAGCCGCCGCGGCCGCACAGGGCCGCGATCGCGAACGCGCCCGCTTCGCCGCGCTCATTCACGACGCCGTGCTCTCCACGCTGCTGGAGGCCTCACGCGCGGGCACCCAATCCTCGGTACTGCGCCGCCAAGCCGAACGCACCCTGGAACAGCTCGACGAATGCCGCGGCGACGATCGAGATCCCGATCTGCTCGACGCCCGCACCGCCGTGCTGTTCCTGAGAACCGCCGTGCACGAGGTGAATCCGAGCATTCGCTTCGCCACCCGCACCTGGCCCGGCTACGACGATCTGCGCATGCCGGTGCATTCGGCCAGCACCATCGCCGCCGCGCTCACCGAAGCGGTGCGCAACAGCCTGCGGCACGCCCATGTCCCCGGCCGCGATGTCCGCCGCACCGTCACCGCGACGATCAGCGCGGGCAGCATTCGCATCGCCTTCACCGATGACGGCGCGGGTTTCGACCTGGCGCGGGTCTCCGCCGACCGGCTCGGCATCTCCATGAGCATCCTGGGCCGCATGCGCCAATTGGCCGGCGGTTCGGCCTTCGTGGAATCCGCACCCGGCGAGGGCACCACCGTGACACTGGTCTGGGGTGGCGATGGTTCCCGTTGAATACCACGCGGCCGAACTGGATTCGCGCTTCGGCCTGCGTGATCTGCTAGGTCTGCGCGGTCGCGCGGCGTGGCTGTTCCTGCTCATCCTGGAAGCCACCATCGGGCTGTACATGCTGCGCAACTTCGGTGAATCACCGCAGTGGGCAGCGCTTTTCAGCATGGTGATCATCTTGAGCGCCGGTGCGCTGGTCATCGTCATGCCGGTGGATCCGCTACCGCTGCCGGTATCGCTGTACGCGGCGGCCTCCGGTCCGATCGCCACCGCGCTCACCATCATGACCCCGTACTCCGAACGCGCGAATCAATCGGTGTGGTCGGCGTTCGCGGCCTCCTATGTATTGACCGTGCTGGTGCTGCGCGGCCGCGGCCGACTGGCCTGGGTGGGCGTCGCCGGGGTCGCCGGGGTGATCCTGCTGGCCGGACTCGGCGAACAACTCGACTCCCGCACGGTGCTCGGCACGCTCGTGCCGATTGGCACCGTCGCCGCCATCTCGGTCTTCGCGGCCGTCATGCGCCCGATGCAGCGCTCCCTGGTTCTGTTGCGCGAGGACGCGATGATCCGCGCCGCCGCCGAGGCCACCATGGCGGCCTCCGACAGCGAGCGCACCCGCCAGCTTGCCCGGCTGGACCGGGTGGCGCGCCCGATACTCGAGCGCATTGCCGACGGTGCCGAACTCACCGCCGCCGAACGCGAGGAATGCCGCCTGCTCGAGGCCGAACTCCGCGATGGTCTGCGCGCTCCGCAGCTGGTCACCGATGAACTCAGCGGCGCCGCACGCGGTGCTCGCTCCCGGGGAGTGGAAGTGGTGCTGTTGGACGACGGCGGTTTCGCGGGCGTCCCCGAATGGGTGCGCAGGCGCGTAATCGACGCCGCCACAAGGGAATTGGATGCCGCGAACGCCGGATCGGTAACGGTGCGAGTCCTACCCCTCGGACGCAGCGTGCTCGCCACAGTCCTCGCACACGCCCCGGATCACGACCGCCGCACCGAGATAGATACGGACGGCAAGGTCAGCGTCACCGATTAGTTCGTTGCCGCCGGGCTTGCTGCTCGACTAGTTCGAGGGATCCTTCGGCTCTTTAGGCTCCCGCGGTTCCCTCGACTCACGCGGCATATCCCAGCGACCCGGGCCGCCCCGCTTCATCTGATCGCGCAGCGCACCCTGCACGGCGGTCGCCATCCACGAGTTCAGCGACTGCCCGCTCTGCGCGGCGGCCTCCTCGGCCCGGGATTTGATCTGCTCCACCAACCGCAGTGTGACGCGGCTGATATCCCCGGTCATCTCCTCGAACGTCGGTTGATGCTCTTCCTCGGCGGATGCGGTCTTGCGCACATCCACGTGGGCGTCGGTGCCGTCGACCGAGACGCGCACGGTGCGATCGCCGACCGACGCGCTCACCTCGCTCGCCAATTCCGACAGCGCCGCGAGCAGAACCAGCCGGGCCGAACTCTCGGTGGCGGCGGCCAGCGCCGCGGCGGTGGACTGTGTCTTCTCATCGCCCAGAGCGGCCGCGGCGATGAGGTTCTCGCGTAGTTGGGCGGTGTACTTGTTCAGATCCATGACACCAGTGTGCTGTCACATCTGACATCATTCAAGGAAACTTTTGACGTCACCCCAAGGTGGGCGATGCGAATCACCGTTATCGCCGGGCCGGTTCGGGTATAACGATGCAAAAGGTGATTCGATGACCGGGTAGCCTTCTGGCTATGACGAACGGTGAATCGACGCGAATCGAGCTGCGCGCGTCCGGCACAGTCGGTGTCGCGATGGTGACCCCCTTTACCGCCGAAGGCAAGCTCGATGTCGATGCCGGGGTGGCGCTCGCCGCACGCCTGGTCGACGGCGGTGTCGATCTGCTCGCGATCTCCGGAACCACCGGCGAATCGCCCACCACCACCGAGTCCGAGAAGTTCGATCTGCTGCACGCCGTGGTCGACGCGGTCGGTGACCGCGCCACCGTTATCGCGGGCGTCGGCACCTACGACACCGCGCACAGCATCGAGCTGGCACGCACCGCGCAGCGCGCGGGCGCGCACGGATTGCTCGTCGTCACCCCCTATTACTCCCGTCCCACCCAGGACGGCCTGATCGCGCACTTCACCGCGATCGCGGACAGCACCGATCTGCCCGTCACGCTCTACGACATTCCGCCGCGTTCGGTGGTGGCCATCGCGCCCGACACCATTCGCCGCCTCGCCGAACATCCGCGCATCGTCGCGGTGAAGGACGCCAAGGGCGATCTGAACGCCGGCGCGGAACTGATCGCCGAGACCGGACTGGCGTTCTACTCCGGTGACGATGTGCTCAACCTGCCCTGGTTGTCCGTCGGCGCCACCGGATTCATCAGCGTCATCGGGCATTTGGTGCCCGATCGCCTGCGCGCGCTCGCCACCGCTTACGCGGCCGGTGACGTGGTGCGGGCCCGTGAAATCAATGTCAGCCTGATTCCGCTCAACCGGGCCATGGCCCGGTTGGGCGGCGTCGCCATGACCAAGGGCGCCCTGCGGCTGCTCGGGGTCGAGACCGGGGAGCCACGCTTGCCACAAATCATGCCCACATCCGAACAACTCGCAGAACTCGCGGTCGATTTGCGGGCCGCGGGGGTGCTTGCATGAGCAGCCCCGAGGGACGTCGCCCGCGCCGCACCGCATCCCGCGCCGCGGGAGCCCCGGCACCCGTGCCGGATAAGCCGGAACCCGTTGCCGCACAGCCGAAAGCGGCCGAGCCCAAGGCCGCTGCCGCGGATAAGCCGGTAGCGCAGGCCGCGCCGGTGGAAGCCGCCGCGGAGCCCCGTGGTCGCAACGGCCGCAATGGCACCGCCCGTGGCGCCCGCAACGGCGATACCGCCGAGGCCGCGCCCGCCAAGACCGAGGCCCCCAAGGCCGAGCCCGCCCGCGCGCGCCAGGACGAATCCGCCCCGCGCTCGCGCCAGGGTGAGCGAAATCGCAAGCCCGGCGGCCGTTCCCGCCAGGGCGGCGGCCGTAACGACCGCTCCGACGCGCCCGCCCAGCCGCGCGTGGAACGCCAGAAGCTGAACCCGCCGCCCGCCGCCCCCAAGGGTGGCCTGCGGGTGTTCGCGCTCGGCGGTATCGGCGAAATCGGCCGCAACATGACCGTTTTCGAATACAACGGCAAGTTGCTGATCATCGACTGCGGTGTGCTGTTCCCCGAGGATCAGCAGCCCGGCGTCGACCTGATCCTGCCCGACTTCGGCCCCATCGAGAATCGGATGGACGATATCGAGGCCGTCGTGCTCACCCACGGCCACGAGGATCACATCGGCGCGGTGCCGTTCCTGCTCCGCCTACGCCGCGATATCCCGGTCGTCGGCGCGAAGTTCACCCTCGCGCTGGTCGCGGCCAAATGCCGCGAACATCGCCTGCAGCCCAAGCTGATCGAGATCACCGAGGGCCAGCGCACCCAGCACGGACCGTTCGACTGCGAGTACTTCGCGGTGAACCACTCGATCCCCGATGCGATCGCCGTCGCGATCCGCACGCCCGCCGGTATCGCGCTGCACACCGGCGATATCAAGCTGGATCAGCTGCCTCTCGATGGCCGCCTCACCGACCTGGCCGGATTCTCCCGCCTCGGTGACGAAGGCGTTGACCTGTTTCTGGTCGACTCCACCAATGCCGAGGTCCCCGGATTCGTCACGCCCGAGCGTGAGATCGGCCCCGTGCTCGACAATGTGATCGGCAAGGCCAAGGGCCGAGTCATCGTGGCCTCCTTCGCCTCTCACGTGCACCGCATCCAGCAGGTGGTGGAGGTGGCCCAGCGCTACGACCGCCGCATCTGCTTCGTCGGCCGCTCCATGGTCCGCAATATGCAGATCGCGCAGGACCTCGGCTATCTGGATGTGCCGGACGGTCTCGTGGTCGATATCGATCAGGCCGCGAACCTGCCGGTGCACAAGCTGGTGCTGATCTCCACCGGCTCGCAGGGTGAACCGCTCTCGGCGCTGTCCCGGATGGCGCGCGGCGACCACCGCCAGATCAATATCCGCCCCGACGATCTCGTCGTGCTGGCCTCCTCGCTGATCCCCGGCAACGAGAACGCGGTCTTCACCGTGGTCAACGGCCTGACCCGGATCGGCGCGACCGTCATCACCCAGCAGAACGCCAAAGTCCATGTCTCCGGACATGCTTCGGCCGGTGAGCTGCTGTACCTGTACAACGCGGTCCGCCCGACCAATGCCATGCCCGTGCACGGCGAATGGCGGCACCTGCGCGCCAACGCCGCGCTCGCCGTGGCCACCGGCGTTCCCGAAGAGCGAGTCATGCTCGCCGAGAACGGCGTAGTGGTCGACCTGGTGGACGGTATCGCCACCATCACCGGGCGCGTCCCCGTCGGGCAGGTCTACGTGGACGGCCTGTCCGTCGGCGATGTCGGCGAATCCACCCTCTCGGACCGCCTGGTTCTGGGCGAGGGCGGCTTCATCTCCATCACCGTTGCCGTCGATTCCACCACCGGTAAGGCCGTCAGCGCCCCCGAGGTCACCGGTCGCGGCTTCTCCGACGATCCGGACGCGTTGATCGACGCCCACGAGCTCGTGGAAGCCGAACTCCGCCGACTGGCCAGCGAAGGCGTCACCGACACCCACCGCATCGCTCAGAGCGTGCGACGGGTGGTCGGCAAGTGGGTGGCGGACAAATACCGCCGCCGTCCGATGATCGTCCCCACGGTCATGGGCGTCTGACCCGAATAACCAACAGCCACACCGCGAGAGCGCCCGGTAGCACCAGCTACCGGGCGCTCTCGCGTATCCGCCAAAAGAGGCAACCCATGGATACCTGGATTGAAATATGCGCATCCAAGCATGGGTGTGCGGCGTGGCGGGTGCAGCGAACTTGGTTGCCGAACCTTGAAACAAAACCGCCCCGACAACGTGAGTGTCGGGGCGGGAACCTCGTAAGGCTCTAGTTGTCCTGGCAGGCAGCCGAATCCAGCTTGGCGGCCTTGACGATGCTGCACGCGAAGGCGTGGTCGACCTTCCATTCGTTGCCCTCGGCGACGAACGAGACGGTGGCGTTGTTCACGGGATTGCCCGCGATGGTGACCTTGGCGTCGGCCTTGAGCTTGCCGTCGGCCGGGTCCGGAACGTTGGTGATCTCGACCTTGACGTCGTTCTTCTTGGCGGCGTCGACGAGCTTGGCGACCAATTGCGGGTCCTGGCCCGCGTTTTCGATCCAGTCGATCTTGGTCTTGGCGTCGATGGACGGGTCGAACGCCTTGGTGATCTTGTCGTTCAGTTCGGCGACCGTCGGCTTGGGCAGGTTCGGCGCGGGAGTGGTCGACGGCGGCGCGCCGGTCTCCTTGGTGTCGTCGGTGCTGCCCTGGAAATTATTGGTGGGTGCGGACGCGCTCGTGGTGGTCGCGCTATCCGATTTGGTCTCGCTGGTGCTGCAGGCGACCAGTCCGAAGGCGGAGGCGGCCAGCGCCACGGCGGCGGTGGCGCGGAAGATGCTGTGCTTCAACGAATTTTCTCCCCTGAACGGATATTAGAGCTGGTAGCCGGTGGTGCAGTTCCAGTGGATGATGGTGGCGTCGGAGCTGTTCCGAGTGAGCGCCTGGGTGCGGGCCGCCGAACGCGAGTACGCCGCACCGTAGGTGTACAGCCCCGCGCGGCGGGAGTAGGCAACCGCACCGCAACCGTTTCCGAAGCTGGCGACGACACGGCAGTCGTCGAACGTGCACGAGTTCATCGCACCGCCCTGCGCGGCGGCGCGGTCCGGATAGTCATAGGAGTAGCCGATGCGGCCGGTGGACGGCGACAGCGCGATCGCGCCGAAGTTGTCCGTATATGCCCCGGCCGGAGCCGCCAAGCTCACCAGCAGTGAGCCCGCGGCCGCGACCATCACGGCGGCGCCACTGACGATCTTTTTCAAGGTGTTGCCCCTTCGTATGCAGTGGATCCATTCCCCGATGGACCGAGTGATCAAGCTACCGACCCGGATTCGCCGACGCCAACCCGGAACCGGCTCGGCGGCGGCATATCCCACCGCCCCATCCGGGATCGGATCGGGCGGCGCGTAAATGATCAAGGGACGACCTTATGACGGACCGGGTGCTCGGCTTAACCTGCCGAACCGTCCAGCAATTGAGGCGCAACTCAACCGACGTGATCATGTGACCCGGGCGAGTGCGGTCGCGCGATACCGGGGGAGCGCCCATCGGCGTGCGAGCGCCTCATTCAGCGACCCCGCCACCTGTGCATGCGCATCATGCATCACGCCAACCATCCGGTTAGTGTGGCCTTATGAGTATGGCCCAACGGGAGCGCCAGGCACTGGTGCAGACCATGTCCGCCACCGGTCCGGACGCGCCCACCCTGTGCGGCACCTGGACGGTGCGAGATCTGGCCGCGCACTTGATCGTTCGCGAACGCCGCCCAGACGCTGCCCCGGGCATCATGCTGAAGCCCTTCGCGCCCTATCTGGAGCGGGTGCAGGACAAGGTCGCCAAACGGCCGTTCCCGCAACTGCTGGATGAGATCGCCGGTGGCCCGCCGTGGCTCCTGCGACCGGTCGATTCCCTGATGAATCTCACCGAGATGTACGTCCACCATGAGGACGTGCGCCGCGCCGAACCCGGCTGGGAACCGCGCGAACTCTCCACCGCCGATGAGGACCGGCTCTGGAAAGTGCTGACCGGCCTGTCGCGCATGGCTTATCGCAAATCAGCGGTTACCGTCGCGCTCACCACACCCGACGGCCGCCGCACGGTTGCGCACCAGGTCGGCGATCGCACCGTCGTACTCGCCGGAAAACCCTCCGAACTGCTGTTCCACGCCTTCGGTCGCAATGCCGTGCGGCTGGAGGCCACCGGCGATCCCGCCGATGTGGAAGCCGTCTACGCGCTCGATCGCAGCGTCTGACCATTCCGGTATGCGGGACGGTCCGCCCGCGCCGGTGGCAGCGTGACCACCGATCATGAAACGATCACGCGTCGGCCGGTAGTTTCTGTGCTCGGCAGCGGCCCGCGGTGTGATGAGGTGGTAGGCAATGTCTTGGCAACTGGCGGTTCTCGGGCCGGTCGAGCTGACGACGGAGGGCGTCCCCGCCGCGCCCATGCCACCCAAGCACCAGGCCGCGCTCGTCATGCTCGCCTTCGCGCGCGGGCGCACCGTATCGATCGAGGAACTCGCCGACGGCATCTGGGGCGTCGATCGTCCTTCCTCCGCGGTGGGCGCGCTGCGTAATTACGCGTGGGCGCTGCGCAAGCAGCTGGCGGCGCGGCCGGAGACGGTGCGATTGTTCTCGGAGTCGCGCGGCTACCGCCTGGAAGGTCCGCTCGAACTCGATATCGATGGCATCGACGGTTGCCGCGCCGAGGCCGAACAGGCCCGCGCGGAAGGACATTTGGACCGGGCGGACGCCATCCTGCGGGCGCAGTTGCGGCTGTGGCGCGGTGATCCGCTCGCCGGTGTGCCCGGACCGTGGGCCGGTGCCGAACGCGCCCGATTACGTCGTTTACAGCGGGTGCTGCGCGAGGATCTCATCGATATCACCGTGCGGCGCGGGGATTATTCGCGTGCCCTGGCCGATCTGGAAGCCCTGATCACCGTCGACCCGCACAGTGAGCGATTGCGCGGGCTCATGATGACCGCGCTGTACCGGGCCGGGCGGCGCACCGAGGCGCTGGGCGAATATCAGCGCATCCGGCGGCTGCTGGTCGCCGAACAGGGCATCGAACCCGGTCCCGCGCTGCTGGAACTGCATCGCCAGATCCTGTCCGATGAACTGCCCGGCGATGGGTCCGCGGTGGCGGTGCAGCCGAAACCCGCGCAATTGCCGCCGGACACAGCCGATTTCACCGGCCGCCGGGAATTGGCGCGCGACCTGTGCGCCGTATTGGCCGACAGCATCACCCCGATCGTGGCCATCTCGGGCATGGGCGGGGTCGGCAAGACGGCGCTGGCATTGCATGTGGCACACCGGATTCGGGATCGATATCCGGACGGGCAGCTGTATGTCGATCTGCACGGCGCGGGCGCGGATCCGGCCGAACCCGAACAGGTGCTGGGCGCACTGCTGCGCGGATTGAATGTGCCGCCGCGCGATGTACCCGCCGGGGCGGCCGAGCGGGCCGCCCTGTTCCGATCCGCCGTGAGCGGGCGTCGCATGCTGCTCGTGCTCGACAATGCCTGTGACGCAGCGCAAATCGCGCCGCTGCTACCCGGTGAGCCGGGATGCGCGGTCCTGGTGACGGCCCGGCGGCCCATGACCGCTCTGCCCGGCGTGCGCTCGGCCGCGCTGAAGGTGCTCGAAACCGATGAGGCCGCAGCGCTTTTCACTCGAATCGTCGGCCCCGCCCGGGTCAACGCCGAACCCGAATCCACCCGCCGGATTGTCGAACTGTGCGGGCGGCTGCCCATGGCGGTGCGGATCGTGGCGGCGCGGGTCGCGGCCCGCCCGCAGTGGACCATTGTCTCCGAGGCCGACCGGCTGGCCGCGGAACGCCATGACCTGGATCGTTTCCGCGCCGGGGATCTGGCGCTGACCGCCGCTTTCCGCGCCGGATACGAACAGCTCCCGGTCGAGGCCGCGCGCGCCTTCCGGCTGCTGGCCGTCGCCGAACTCCCGGATCTGCCGCTGGCCGCCACCGCGGCGGTGCTGGACACCATCGAACCGCTCGCCGAGGATCTGTGCGAGGAACTGGTCGATCGCGGCATGCTCGAGACGGTGGGCCGCGGGCGCTACCACTATCACGATCTGATGCGCCTGTTCGCGGCCGGTTGTCAGCAGGCCGAACCGATCGTATGCCCGGACCGGCGCGCCGTTGTGGACCCCGTCGAGCGACTGCTCGACTACTACCTGGCCACCATGAAAACCGTGCTGCGCGTGCGGCATCCGGGTGTTCGGCTGGGTTTGGCCGCCACCGCGCATCCGGGCACCCGGATGGCGGATCTCGATTCCACTCGGGATTTCATGAATGTGGAGCGGCGGAATCTGGTCGCGCTGTACCGGTTGGCGGCGGTGGGCACCCGGCGGCATCGGCTGCTGGCTGCGGATCTCGCGCTAGCGGTGTCCGGCACCATGCTCGCCAGCGATGCCACGGTCGATATCGAGAAGGCGCTGGAGGAATTGATCCGCGCCTGCGAAGCCGACGGTAATTCTTTGTCCGCCAGTCGCGCTCGCCTGGCCCTGGTATTCGTGGTCGTTTCCGAGCTCGGTGAACCCGAGCGGGCCGCGGACCATGTGGACCGGCTGCTGGAGGATGTGAATACCGAGGCCGAACCCTGGGTCGCGGGCACCACGCATATCTTCGCGGGCGCGCTCGGCATGCATCACCACGACCCGGTCCGCGCCGCAACGCATTTCGCCGCCGCCCTGCGCCTGTATCGCTGCGGCGCGAGCCCCGAATGCGTCCGGGTCGCGTATTCCCTGCTCGCCCAGGCGCATTCGGCCGCGGGCCGGGACCGCGATTCGCTCGCGGCCGCCGCCCGCGCCGTGGTCGGCGACACCCGTCCCGGCACCCGGCGAAATGTCATGTGGGCCTTGACCGAAGCGGCCTGCGTGCTCAGCGGCCAGGGTGAGGCCGAACTGGGCGCCCGCCTGTTCGACGCCGCCCTGCGCACCGCCCGCCGCGGCGGCTCCACCCGCTTCGAATCCACCGTGCACTCCCGCGCCGCCGTCGCCCACCTGTCCGCCGGTCGCCTCCCGCAGGCGGCCGAACACGCCGAACGCGCCGAAGCCACCCGCGACTCCTCCCGCCCCGGCGTCCTGCACACCTACAACCTCTACAACCTGCTGGTCCGCTACACGGCCCTGCGCCGCATGGGCCGCAATGTCGACGCCGCCGAGTGCTACCGCACCGCCACGACCCAAATCCCCGACTTCGACCAGGCCCTGATCCGCTGGGGCGCGCTGGTCGACCCCACACCGCATCCGGGCCGTCCCGAGCCGGTCCCCGTCGGCGGCTGAGGCGGCGTCATCACCCGGATCGACCCCTCGCGGCCGGTGTCTTCGTTCGCATGGTCCGCGATACATGCGAACGGCCGTGCGGGCGGTCACCTAGTGCGGTAGCGGGTGGCCGACACGCCGTTTTTCGCACTGTCCGGGTGACACCGCTCGATTCCGGTCTCGGGTGCGGGAGCATGTGATGGGCGGTGTTCGCGGACTTCGGTGGCGATAGGCGTTGCCTATCCCACAGGGCTGTTGTGGGTGGGCCGGGTGTTGCGGATGGTCCGGGTGGGGCGTTTGCGGCTAGCCTGGGGGTCATGCCAGGTAAGTCCCGCGGTGCCGCAACGTCACGTTCGCGAGCGGGATCGACGCGGGGGCAGACTCCTGCACGGTCCCGGGCGCGTACTCCGCGTGCCGCCGCGGGCGGTCGCACCGCTAGCGCCGGTCGCACTCGAAGCCCCAAACGTCCGGCCGCCGCGCGCAGGCCCGCGCCGCGCCGCAGGTCCGATACCGCGCCATTGGCGGTGGTCACGCGGGCGGTGAACAACGGCTGGAACATGCTGGCGCGCGGGCTCGGCGCGAGCACCCGGGCGGTGAGCCGGGCGGGGGAGATCGAGCACGGGCATCGGCGCGACGGAATCGCGCTGGGGCTGGTGGCATTCGGCATCGTGATCGCGGTGGCGGTGTGGTTGTCCGCGGGCGGCCCGGTCGGGCGCGGGGTGGATACCGCGATTCGCTGGATCGCCGGATCCGCCTCGGCGGCACTGCCGTTCGTGGCCATCGGCATCGCGGTGATTCTCATGCGCACCGAACCGCATCCGGAGATCCGGCCGCGCCTGGTGCTGGGCGGGCTGCTCACCGGACTGCCGATACTGGGTATCTGGCATCTGGCGGCGGGTTCGCCCACCGATATGCACGGTCGCGCGCACGGTGCGGGATTCGTCGGCTATGTCATCGGCGGCCCGCTCAGCGACGGGCTCAGCGCGTTCCTGGCGGTGCCATTGCTGATGCTGGCCATAGGATTCGGTCTGCTGCTGCTGACCGGCACCACGGTGCGTGAGGTGCCCGAGGCGCTGCGCGAGATCTTCGGCACCGGCAGCCGCGGCGATGAATACGAGAGCTATTCCGATGAGCCCGGTCTCTACGATCCGGCCAATTACGACGAGGACGGTTTCCCGCGCCACGAGGGCGTGAAATCCCGCCGCCGCGGTCGCACCCCGTCGGAGAACTATCCGCCCGACGAATTCGGCGGTTCGGACGCGGCCACCGAGATCATCGGCGAACCGCCGCTGCAGGACGCCAAGGAGATCGCGGCCGAGGAGCCGCCGAAACCCAAGCCGCGCAAGGCCCTCAAGGTCGTCGATCAGACCCCGCCGCCCCCGCCGCCGCAGCAGCTGGAATTCGTCACCGAGCGGGAGGTGGACGGTGATTACAATCTGCCGCCGCTGACCCTGCTCACCGATGGCGAACCGCCCAAGAAGCGCAGCGCCGCCAACGAATCCATGATCGAGGCCATCACCGAGGTGCTGGTCCAGTTCAAAATCGACGCCGCCGTCACGGGTTTCGTGCGCGGCCCGACGGTCACCCGGTACGAGGTCGAGCTCGGCCCGGGCGTGAAGGTCGAGAAGATCACCGCGCTGGCCCGCAATATCGCCTATGCGGTGGCGACGGAGAATGTGCGCCTGCTCGCACCCATCCCGGGCAAATCCGCGGTCGGTATCGAAGTGCCCAATGCCGATAGGGAATTGGTGCGCCTGGCCGATGTGCTCAAGGCCCCGTCGACCCGAAACGATCACCATCCCTTGGTGATCGGTCTCGGCAAGAACATCGAGGGCGAATACCTCTCGGCGAACCTGGCCAAGATGCCGCATCTCCTGGTCGCCGGTTCCACCGGTTCGGGTAAGTCGAGTTTCGTGAATTCCATGCTGATCTCACTGCTGCACCGGGCCACCCCCGATGAGGTCCGCATGATCCTCATCGACCCCAAGATGGTGGAACTCACGCCGTACGAAGGCATTCCGCATCTGATCACCCCCATCATCACCCAGCCCAAGAAGGCCGCCGCCGCGCTGGCCTGGCTGGTGGAGGAGATGGAACAGCGGTATCAGGATATGCAGGCCAACAAGGTCCGCCATATCGACGATTTCAACCGCAAGGTGAAATCGGGCCAGATCACGGCTCCGCTGGGCAGTGAACGCGTCTACCGCCCGTACCCATACATCCTGGCCATTGTCGACGAGCTCGCCGACCTCATGATGACCGCGCCGCGCGATGTGGAAGACGCCATCGTCCGCATCACCCAGAAGGCTCGTGCGGCGGGCATTCACCTGGTGCTCGCGACGCAGCGCCCCTCGGTGGACGTGGTCACCGGCCTGATCAAGACCAATGTCCCGTCCCGATTGGCCTTCGCCACCTCGTCATTGACGGACTCGCGAGTCATCCTCGACCAGCCGGGTGCGGAAAAGCTGATCGGTATGGGTGACGGCCTGTTCCTGCCCATGGGCGCGAGCAAGCCGACCCGTCTGCAGGGTGCGTTCATCTCCGACGAGGAAATCCAGGCCGTCGTCGATTTCGCCAAAACCCAGGCCGAACCCGAATATCAGGAAGGCATCACCGCCGCCAAGACCGGCGAGAAGAAGGATGTCGACCCCGATATCGGCGACGATCTCGACCTGCTGCTGCAGGCCATCGAATTGGTTGTCACCTCGCAGTTCGGCTCCACCTCGATGCTGCAGCGCAAACTCCGCGTCGGCTTCGCCAAGGCGGGCCGCCTGATGGATCTGATGGAGACTCGGGAAGTGGTGGGCCCGTCCGAAGGGTCCAAGGCCCGCGATGTCCTCATCAAGCCCGATGAATTGGACGGGCTGCTCTGGACCATTCGCGGCGGCGGCGGTGAGCCCCCGGACTCCGGCGACTCCGATAGCTGATCACCCCCGGCCGCACCATCGGGAGATACGGGCCCGATGGTGCGCCGGTGGTGCTCCCGCGGATCAATTCGGTGCGGGCGGCTGCCAGCAGGCGAGCGGCGGTCCCGGCGGGTAGAGCAGGGACCAGCCGATGAGTGCGCCGATACCCGCGCCGATCAGGGCTCCGGGCAGGGCGCTGAAGGTGCCGCCGATGAGACCGCCGGTGAGTGCGCCGAGAATGGCATTGCACTGGTGCATGGTCACATCGGGATCATCTACGGTGCCCGCGGCCGGTGGCGGCGCGTCTTCCACGGGAATCGAAATACTCTGCCCGACATCGGGATCGGGGCTTTCCACGGACGGGTCCGCGCCCGCCACGCCAGTTGCCGTGAATACCGTGACTCCTATTGCGAGCACGGCGGTTGCAGTGAATCGTTTGATTCTCATAGCTCCTTCTTCCGTGTCGAAAAAAGCGGACTATTGTGAATCAATTTCTGCTGCCGGGTAGCTGATTCATGCGTACCAGACATGACAAATACGCATTATCGTTTCCAGAATTTCGTAATCAGAGAGTGCGGCGGGAGCTCTACTGTCAAAACGCTAGTAATTTTCGGTTGCCGCCGGTACGCTGACCGTCTTGTCCGAGCTCGCTCGCAGTGATCGCCGGAGGGGAATTCGAATGCTGACCAGGACAGTTCGCGGCGTACTGGCGGGGATGGTGTTATCGCTGGTGGTCGCGGTGCCGTCGATCGCCGATGTCACCGCGGCGGCGCAGACCACCGATCTGAGCTGGCACGAGTACGGCTCCGGTGCCGCGGCTCGGCGCTACCTGCTGTACCGGCCGCCGCAGCTCGCGGCAGGCAGTCCGGTCGTTATGTGGTTGCACGGGTGCTGGTTTCGCGGTACGGACCCGTCGGACGCGGACCGGGAGCGGGATGCGATGGCGACCGGATTCCCGGCGCTGGCGGCGGCGCAGGGGTTCGCGGTCGTCTTCCCGCAGCAACCCCGCTCGGCCAACTCCGATGAGTGCTGGAACTGGTTCGATCCGGTGCAGCAGTGGTGCGAGCGGGGTGAGGTCGCCACGCTCGCGGGCATGGTCTCCGAGGCGGTGGATGAGCTGCGCGCCGATCCGAAGCGGGTATATCTGGCCGGGCATTCGGCCGGCGGTGCCATGACGGCCGTCCTGGGCGCGGTGCATCCCGAACGGTTCGCCGCGCTCGGGATCAGCGCCGGATTTCCGGCCGTGACCGGCCTGGACTCGCTCGGCACCATCGCGGGCTCCCGGATGATCGAGCGCGGGGTGCGGTCGCTGCCGGTCACGGTGGTCACCGGCAGCGCGGACCCGGTGTCACCGCCGTGGGTGCAGGGGCTGGTCGCGGGGGAGTGGCGCAGTGCGGGTCTGGCCGCGAGTGCCGGGCGGGTGGATATCCTGGCCGCCGTCGCCGCTGCGATCGTGCCGCCGACGCCGGACTCGGTCGACACCTACCCCGCCGGTGATGGCGAATACGCCCGCACCGTGTCGCATTACGACATCGACGGCCGAATCGGCGTGGACCACTGGGTGTTCGGGAAGATGGGTCACGAATATCCCGCCGCGACCATGACTCCCGCGCTCTGGCGGTTCTTCACCGCGAGCGGCGCATCGCGATAGCGGCGATTTCTCCTGCGTCTCAGTCCTTTTCGGTTACCCGCGAGAGGAGGTAGTCGTAGGCGGCGACCACCCGCTCATCGAGTTCCGCCAGGGGCACGCCGATATCGCTCGCCACGACCCGGCGGAAGATGGCGTATCCGGCGACGGTCGCCGCCGTCAGCACGTGCAGGGCTTCCGCGTCCACGTCCGGAGGCAGTGCGCCGTACGCCTTATCGCGTTGCAGGGCGGCGGTCATCTCATCGGGTTCGCTGAAGATGGAGAGCTGTTCATCGCCGTCGAGGGCGAGCATCGCCATGAATGCCATCCATTTGCCGGACAGTGACGCCTGCATCAGCCGTCGGCGGCGCTCGGCAAACGGCACATTCCAGTGATCCGGTGACTGCGAGGCCAGCCCGGCGAGTCGATCCGCCAGTGCCGCGCGCAGGAGTTCCTGGCGGCTGCCGAAGAGCTGATAGATCTGGCCCCGGTTCACATTCGCTTCGGCCGCAACTTCGTTGAGATTGAGCCCGGCCAGTATGCCGTCGCGTTCCAGCAGCCGTTCGACGGCGTCGAACAGATCCGATTCGGTGCGCGCGCGATCGCGTTTCTTGCGCGGCCGGGGCGTGGTCGGCTCGTCCATATCGCAGATCTTGCCCCATGGTGGCGGCCGCGCTTTATCGAAGGCCAATCATGGAGTGTTACTGGATGATTGCTGTGATTGTCATCATACTAGCGAAACGCTAGTAATTGTTCCGAGTGGTCTCTACGCTGGCGATCGCCGGACACTTCATTCCGGCAGCACCGAAAAGGAAAGGCAGTCAATTGATTCCAGTCATCATCGACACCGGTAGCGCCGCCTTCGGCGGTCTTTTCCACACCCTGGGAGCCGCGCTCGGCGGCATTGTCAACACCCTCTGGACCGGCTCCTTCGGCCGCTGACAACACCCCGTTGATTCACTGATCCGGCGGGTAGCCGACTCCTTACCCCTCGTCAGAGCCGGCTACCCGCTCGACCATTTCCGAACACACTGCGGCACAACCCCGTTACGCGAGGAGCGCGAGTGATCCGGCACCTGAACACCCGACGGACGACCCTCGGCGTATGTCTGTTGCTCGCGACGGCGCTACCCGGTCTCGGGCCCGCCCATGCCGAAAGTCCCGATGATTCCAGCATCGCCAATTCCACCGTCGTGGACGACCGCCACCTGAACCTCGACGTCTATTCGGCCGCGATGGGCCGCACAATCACCGTCGAAGTCCAACTCCCCGCCGATAACACCCGGCCGCGACCGGTGCTGTACCTGCTCAATGGCGCGGACGGCGGTGAGGGCACCGCGAATTGGGATCATCGTGCACCCGAGGCGCTGGATTTCCTGGCGGGCAAGGACGTCAATTCTCACCGAGGAGCTCCCGCCACTGATCGACCGGGCACTGAATACCAGCGGGCAGAACGCGATCGCGGGACTGTCGACCTCGGGCACCTCGGTGCTGCAACTGGCGATCGCGAAGCCCGGCCTCTACGGCTCGGTGGCCGCCTACAGCGGATGTGCGCAGATCAGCGACCCGCTCGGCTATCAATTCGTGAATCTGGTCGTCCAGCAGGGGCGCGGTGACACCGCGAATATGTACGGCCCGCAGGGCGATCCGATGTGGGCCGATAATGATCCGTACGTGCACGCGGATCAACTGCGCGGCCTGAACCTGTTCATCTCCAGCGGCTCCGGCCTGCCCGGCCCGCATGACACCCTGGACGGTCCCTACACGCTGCCGGGCATTCCCGGTTTGGCCAATCAGATCACGGTCGGCGGCGTGCTCGAAGCCGCCACCGACTATTGCAGCCACAATCTCCAGACACGTCTGACCGCGCTCGGAATTCCCGCCACCTATGACTTCCCGCCCACCGGAACCCATTCCTGGGGTTACTGGCATGACGCGCTGATCAATTCGTGGCCGGTGCTGGCACGCGGCCTCGGCCTGCCGGAATGATCCGTGGAGCTGAAGCGCCAGGATTCGAACCTGAACCGGCGGAATCAGAATCCGCCATGCTGCCGATTACACCACGCTTCATTGAAATATGGAGTGCCCGGAAGGAATTGAACCTCCAGCCTTCTCGTTCGTAGCGAGACGCTCTGTCCGTTTGAGCTACGGGCACATGCCCCGCACGGATGTCCGCATTGACATCTACTCGCCATCGAGGTGTGCGGGTGTGAGTGTTCGTGAATGAAAAAGGGCCGCTCCGTGGCTGATTCGCCAGAGCGGCCCTGCGGTCTACCGGTAGACCTAGGGACCGCTGCGAATACGGCGGCGGAGCGATTGTCCGAACATGTTCTCCGCCTTCCCTTTTCTCGTATCGGATCGTTGTATCGAAGGTAGCAGCCGGTCGCCGGGGGCGAAACCGAATTATCGGCCGGGTGGTCGCCCGGGGGCTCGCCGGGCCGGGACGAGGTGTTTAACCGGTTGCGGGTGCCTGAGACAATCGGTGCGGTCGCTCAGGGTGGGCGGCGTGGGGGTGGGCACGATGAGTGATGTGACCGAGCGGGAAGCGCGCGGTGACGGCGGTCCGGTGTGGTCTCGGCCGTGGTTTCTCAATACTTTGTCGCTGGCGACTTTCGTTGCGCTGGTGATCTTCCAGTATCGGTGGTGGCATGATCACGGCCGCCCGCTCGCATGGGTACTGCTGCCGCTCACGCCATTCCTGGCTTTCCTGCCGTCCGGAATTATCGTGAAATCGTTCCGCAAGCGGTGGACGGCGCGGTGGGCGGGAGAGAACGGCTTCGAATACCGGCGCTCATCCGAGTGGCCGGTGCCGACCTGGGATTTTCCGCCGTTCAATATCGGCCGGGCGCGGCGCTATCGGATCCGGGACACCATGCAGGGGCGAGTCGGCGACTATCCGGCGATCTTCTTCCACCTGACCTGGCTGCACAACAACCGGATCAATGTCAGCACCCACTATCGGAACGTCTTCGTGCTGACGCTGCCCGCGGCACTGCCCAGACTGACCCTCGGGGTGACGCTGGATATGACCACCGGTGCTCGAGTGGAGTTCGAATCGGCGGACTTCAACGAGAAATTCTCGGTGTATTCCGCGAATCCGGGGTTCGCGCACGCGGTGCTCACGCCGCGCACGATCGGCGAACTGCTGGACATCGCCGGGCGGCACGGCGGCGCGGTCATGTTGACCAAATTCGAAATCGTCGGAAACCTGTTGGTCGGCACCACCACCCTGGGCAATCGGCCCCGTGAGATCGGGGCGGTCTTCGACGCGATGCGCGTAATCGCCGATGGCATCCCACGATTCGTCTGGACCGATTACGGATCCCCCGCTGAAAGGGAACACGCATGACCCTCATCGTCGTAGTGCTCATCGTCATCGCACTGGTGGCGATGCTGTGGTACTTCGCCGCGTACAACGATTTCGTTCGATTGCGGAATCTGGTCGCCGAATCCTGGCGGCAGGTCGATGTCGAACTGCAGCGCCGCCACGAGCTGGTGCCGAATCTGGTGGCAACGGTCGAACGCGCCGCCGAATTCGAGCGTGGAACCCTGGAGGCCGTGGTCTCGGCGCGCGACAGTGCGCGCGCACTCGCCGCCGACCCGGTCGAAACCCACGGTGAGATCACCGGCGTCGCGACCGCCGAAAACGCCCTCACCTCGGCGCTTTCACATCTGTCGGCGCTCGCCGAACAGTATCCAGACCTCGGATCGGTCAAGAACTACGCGGCACTGCAACGCGAACTGAGCGATGTCGAGGATCGAATCGCCGCGGCCCGGCGCCTCTACAACGCGAACGTCCGCGCTCTGAACACGAAAATCGAATCGATCCCCGCCTCGATGGTGGCCAGGCGCCATCATGTGTCGCCCGCGCAGTATTTCGATATCAGCACCCCCGAAGCGCGCGCGGGCGTCCGGGTGGATCGGCTGTTCCGGAATCAACAGGACCGGTAAAGCGCCGAAATTCGGTCGCGCACCGCTGCCCGGTTCGCCTAACTTGCCCGGAATGGAAGAGATGGGCTGGGCAAGCGGTGTGACCCGGGTGGCGGTGCTGACGGGTGCGGGGATCTCCACCGATTCCGGACTGCCCGATTACCGTGGGCCGCAAGGGACGTGGACCAGGAACCCGTCGCTCGCCGGTGCTTTCACCGAGCGCGAGTTCCTGGCCTCGGCCGATATGCGCCGCCAATTCTGGCGCGAGTTCAACGCCCTGCACCGGGCTGATGCGGAACCCAATGCCGCACACCGGGCGCTGGCCGAACTCGATCGCACCGGTATCGCCATTCGCGTGCTGACGCAGAATGTCGACGGATTGCATCAGCGCGCCGGATCACCGGATCGCAAGGTGCTCGAATTGCACGGCAGCTTCGCGAACGTCGATTGCCGGCAATGCGAACAGCGCGGCACGACCGCGGACGCCCTGGCGAAAGTCGCTGCGGGCGAGGACGATCCGCGCTGCACGTGCGGCGGAATCCTGAAACCGTCCATCGTCATGTTCGGTGAGCAGCTCGACAGCGATGTGCTGAACAAGGCGCGCGTAATCGCCGCGGCCAGTCAGCTTTTCCTCGCGATCGGCACATCGTTGCAGGTCGAACCCGCGGCCTCGCTGTGCGCGCTCGCGGTCGGCGGCGGCGCGAATCTGGTCATCGTCAACAATGCCCCCACCCCGTACGACGATATGGCGGTCGAGGTGATTCGTGAGCCGATCGGCACGGCGGTACCCCGCATCTGCCGGAGCATCGCGGCTGCGCGGTGAGCGCTACTTCAGCACGAATTGGATTGCGCTGTCGATGATTTCGGCACGAGACCCGGTGCCGTGTTCGGCGGTGATCAGATAGTTGGCGATCACCAGTGAGAACGCGAGCATGGCCCGGGCCTCGACCTCGCGCGGATCGTCGCTGATCGTGCCGATCAGATCGCGCAGGTATTCCATGCGCTCGTTATCGACCCGCCGCAGCCGATCGGCGACGGCGGGATCGCGTCGCGCCCATTCGCGGACCGCGAGATCGATGGGCAGCAGTCTGGGGGAGAAGGTGAGCGCACCGGCCTTGCGCACCTTGGCTTTGGCGTCCCCGCCCTCGCGTTCAACGCGCTCGCGCACCTCGTCGACGGTGCGAAGTTCCCAGCTGTCCAGTACGGCGTCGAGCAATTCCTGGCGGCTCGCGAACTGCCGGTAGAACCCGCCCCGGGTGACGCCGAGCCGGGCGGCGAGCGTTTCGACCCGGATGGCCTCGGCACCCGCCTCGGCCAGGATCGCCAGGGCGGCGTCGATCCAGGCTTGTCGGGGAGTGCGCACCGGTGGGGCCATCGATGTCAACCAATCAGTAGTCGGTGCTGTTGATTCAATCATCCGCGATAGATACAGTACTGTTCTGTATCTATCGATGGCGGACGACACACCGCCACCGACGACACTGATCGATAGGGAATCCACATGACGCACCGTGACTCGAACGAGCGGTATGCCGACACCGAACCGCTGATCGTCGAGGAGGTGGGCCTCGATGCCGACACACTCGCCCTCACCACCCTGACCGGCTTCGGGCATTACGACGCGCACCTGTTGCGCACCAGCGCATCCGGTACGCGTCCGGCCGAACAGTGGGCTCGGGAGATTCTGGAGGAGGTGGCCCCGGACGTCGCGACGGCGCTTCAGCGGGGCTGGCGGAGGATCGCGCTCCAGCTCGCCCCCGTCGGCTCCGAGGGGACGATCGCGGGCTGGCCCATCGCGTACTCCGCACCCGAATACCTGCTGCTGCAGGCGGAATCCACCCGTGGCTTCGAAGGTCAGCTGCTCTTCCGCCGCGATGACACCGGCGTGCTGCTGGCGACTTTCGTCCGATTCATCGATCCGGCCGCCCGGGCTATCTGGGAGCGCGTCCTGCCCAACCATCTCGAGTTCGTGCGCTCGCTACTCACCGCGCGGGCCCGGCGGCTCGCGCCCACCGCCTGACCGTCACCGAAACAGCTTCACGCACAAAGGATCTCGAACAATGACCACCGCTTATCACATTGTCGCCATCGTCGCCGCGCTCTGGATCGGCTTCTCCGGGTTCTCCCTGTTCACCCGGAAGCAGTTCGTCGTCGAACCGCTCGAACAGTACGGCGTCCCCGCACCCTGGTGGAATTGGTTGGCGCTGGCCAAATCCGCGGGCGCGCTCGGCCTGATCGCCGGCTTCTTCCTCCCGCCGATCGGTATCGCGGCCGCGCTCTGCCTCATCCTCTATTTCCTGCTGGCGTCGGCGACCTCGATCCGTGCCGGTCACGCGGGATCGGCCATCTTCCCGGTGTTGTATCTGGTGCCCGCCGCGGCGACCGTCGCCCTGCAATTGGCCGCGTGACACCGGCTCGATCCAGCACGACAGCGCATCCGGTGGAACTGCTTTCGGGCGACGGGCGAATTCTCGCTCCGGAGCACCTGCCGGGTGCGGTACTGTCCTGGCCGTCGACCATGTGAGCGGTTGAGGGAGGGGCGTTGGGCACCGATCAGACTCTGCTGCACCGGTTCGTGATCTCGCAGTTGACGGCGATGGGGTTGGATCGAGCACGGCTGATCCGGGAATCCGGGGTGCCGAGCTGGACATTGACCGGCAATGGCGTGCACGTGCCCAGTGAAACCTTCTGGCGGCTATGGGAAGTCGGGGCGCGGGCGCTCGGGGATCCGGATGTGGCGCTGCGGGTGGCGAGCCGGTATGAGCTCAAGGCGACTCGGCTGTACGACTATCTGTTCACCAGTGCGCCGACGCTGCGCGCGGGATTGGCGACGTGCGGGCCGTATGTCAGTGCTGTCACCACCAATCACCGGTTCGACCTGGTGGAGGGTGACGGTGGTCCGGCGTTGCGGCTCGATATGGTCGACGGTGGAGACGCGACGCGGGACTACACCCAGCTGTGGGGTTTGACCGCGGTGCTGACCCGAGCGCGTCGCGTCGTAGACGCTCCGCTGGATCCGATTCGGGTCTCGCTGCGACGGCCCGCGCCGCGCCGGATCGAGGTGTACCGCGAGGTATTCGGTTCCGCCATCATCGAATTCGGCGCGGACACCGATGCCATGACATTCCGCGCGTCCGATCTGGATATGCCGCTCACCAGTGCCGATCCGGTGCTCGCTGCCGTGCTGAAGCCGCTGGCGGAGGCGCTGCCGCCACCCCCGCCACTGGAATCGGCGTGGCCCGAACGTGTAGCGGTCGCGGTCGCCGAGGCACTCGACGCGGGCGATATCTCACTGGAAAGGGTGGCGCGCAGTCTCGCGACAAGTCCGCGCACGCTGCAACGCCGTCTCGCCGAAGCGGGTACGACCTGGCGGCGGGAACTGGACCGGGCGCGCTCGGCCCGGTTGGCCGCGGCCTCGATCGGCGGGCCGGTGAGTAGGGGCAGACAGGCGCAGTTGCTCGGCTACTCCGATACCGCGTCCATGCGCCGGGCGGCCCTGCGCTGGGCGGTGGTCACCCGCTCGCATCCGAACGCGCCATTCGGCTGAGCCGTGCGGGATTGAGCTGGGCCTATGTGGGATTAGGCTGGGCCGCCGGGCTTCTGGGCCGGGCCGTCCAGGGTTTCCGTCAAGCCTTCAGATAGCTGGCGGCGATATTCCAGAACAGCGACCGTTCCATTTCCGAGAAGTCCCAGCCTTCGGTGATCGCGTGCGAAGTGTCGACGATGCCCGGTACGTCGAAGTCATCCCGGGTCGCGGTGCCTTTGGCCTCCAACGCTTCGATCACATAGGCGGTGGCGCGTTCTCGGGAATGTTGCACGACGTCTCCTCACGGGCAGTTCGATGGGGATGTCCGCTCTGGATCAGATCGGCAGCCAAGGGCGTTCGGGATGTCGAACGCATACCCGCACCATGGGTGTGGTGCGGGTATCCAGTGTTGCCTCGTAGTCGCTGCCGGACCAGTGCGGAACGCGTCAGGATCGGGCAAACGCGCCAACCCGGTGGAATTCAGCCCGCGGCCCGCGCCACCAGCTCACCGATGCGAGCTTCGTCCTCGGCGGTCAGGGAAGTCAATGCGAAGGCCACCGGCCATACGGTGCCGTCATCGAGCCGCGCCGGATCGCTGAAACCGAGTGTGGCGTACCGGGACTTGAATTTCGCGGCGCACTGGAAATGCACCACGATCTTCCCGTCACGGGCGTAGGCGGGCATGCCGTACCAGAGCTTCGGGGTCAGCTCGGGGGCATTGGCCTTGACGATGGCGTGAATGCGCTCGCCCAGAACGCGATCGGACTCGTCCATCTCGGCGATCTTGGCGAGCACATCGCGCTCACCATCGGCCTTGGCGTTCTTCGGATTGCGGCGCGCAGTCGTCTTCAGTTCCTGCGCATGGGCTTTCATGGCGGCGCGCTCTTCGGCGGAGAAGGAGACGGCGGACTTGGTGCTGGTGGTCATGTGCTTGTCCTTACGTGAATGAGGTGAAAGTTGCTGGTGCGAGCGGGTTTCAGCGGTCCTGGATGAGGCCGAGCACATTGCCGTCGGTATCGACGAGGGTGGCGACCAGGCGGCCGCCGCCGACCTCGTTGGCGGCCTCCCGCACGGTGGCTCCGGCCGCGGTCATGTCGGCGATCTTGGCCTCGATATCCGGGACGTGCCAGTAGGAGACGGGATTGGTGAGCTGCTGCTTACCGTTGTCCGGGACGAGGCCGATGTGCTGACCTTCGGCGTCGAATCCGACGTAGTAGGGGGAGTCGGTCTGCGGGGCGACACCCAGCAGGGCGGTGTAGACGGCCTTGGCGGCGGCCAGATCGGTGACGGGATGCAGCACGGTTTTGATGCCCTGCGTGGTGGTCATTTTCGCTCCTGACGTGGGGATTCTCGGTGCCGGTGTGGTGTGCTCCGGACGTGATTAAAGCTTCGCTCGCGGAGGGGGTGAGCCACATCCGTGCTCACCACGGAATCCACCACTGAGTGCCGATTCGGTGCTCCGTACCGAGCCGACCGAACGGTCTCGGTGCGGCCCGGGTACGGCAGAATGGGGCGCATGGTTGCGACAGTGGACATCTCGGCGCGGGAAGCCGAGGTGCTCGCGCTGGTCGGAGAGCACCTCAGCAATGCGGAAATCGGCGCGCGCCTGTTCATCTCGGTGCGGACGGTCGAAAGCCACGTCTCCTCGCTGCTGCGCAAGCTCGAGGTAGCCGATCGGCGGGCGCTCGCCCAGCACGCCGCCCACTCCGCACCGGCCGATCGCCCGCAACCCGCCGCCGCCCCGGTGCTGCCGACCCCGCTGACCTCGTTCATCGGCCGCGCGGGGGAGCGAGCCGAACTCACCGAACTGCTGCAGTCCCAGCGCCAGGTGACCGCCGTGGGTCCGGGCGGCGTCGGCAAGACCCGGCTCGCGCTCACCGTCGCCGCCGAACTCGCCGATGAATTCCCGGACGGCGTGTGGTTCGTCGATCTGGTGCCCATCACCAGCCCGGATATCTGTGTGGTCGCCGGAACCGCCGCGCTCGCACTGGGACTCGGCGAACAGCCCGGCCGCGCCATGGACGAATCCGTGCTGGCGGCGCTCGCCGATCGCAATGCCCTACTGGTGCTGGACAATTGCGAGCACGTGCGCGACGGGGTCGCGCCCTTCATCGAACGGCTGCTCGCGAGCTGCCCCGGCGTGACCGTGCTGGCCACCAGTCGCGCCCGGCTCATGGTGCCCTTCGAACGCGTCTACACCGTGCCGCCCATGTCGCTGGCGGGCGCGGGCGAATCCGATGCGGTCGAGTTGTTCATGGACCGCGCGGCGGCGGGCGGCTGGCCACCGAATCAGGCGTTGCGCGAACAGGTTTCCGCGTTCGTCGAGCGGCTGGACGGTGTGGCGCTCGCCATCGAATTGGCCGCCGCGCGCTGGACCACGCTCGGCCTGGACGGTCTCGGCGAGGGTCTGTCGGATCAGCTGCGCATGCTCGCGGGCGGCGCGCGCGCCGATGACCGGCATCGGTCGGTGCGCGCGGCTCTGGATTGGAGTCACGCGCTGCTCGAGCCCGGAGACCGAGTCCTGTTGCGCCGCATAGCGGTCTTCATGAAATCGTTCACCATCGCGGCGGCCGCACAGGTCACCGGATCCGAGAAGGGTTCCGTCGCAACCGGATTGGCGCGCCTGGTGGAGCAGAGCCTGCTCATGGTCACCCCGACCGCCACCGGCACCGAATACCGCGCGCTGGAGACCATCCGCCAGTACGGCATGGAACAGCTCACCGACGCGGGCGAACTCGATGACGCCCGCGCCCGCCATCTCGCCTGGTGCCTCACCGAGGCCACCAACTTGACTGTGGCGCAACCGGATTGGCGTCCCCGCTTCGACGCGGCCGCCGACGACCTGCGAGTGGCCCTGGCCTGGGTCTGCGAACAGCCCGATCGGCGCGCCGACGCCTACCGCCTGACCCGCGACTTCGCGAACCTCGCCTTCACCCGCCACCTCACCGGCGAATCCCAATGGCGCTACGAACAAGCCGCCGCCTTCGCCGACAACCCGGCCGACACGGCCGCCCTCCTCCGCCAAGCCGCCGCGGCCGCGGGTTGCCAACTCAGCGGCGACAATATGTACCGCCTGCACCGCGCCGCCGCCGTGGCCGCCCAGCAGGCGGACGACCCCGCCGGTGCCGCCGCCGACCTGGCCACCGCCGCCACCAGCGCCTACCGCTTCTGGAATACCTTCCAGCAGCACCCGCCACGCGATGAACTGACCGCTTTGATCGCCGAGGCGCGAAACCTCGCCTCCGGCAATGCATCCGCCCAAGCCGCCATCGCTCTTGCCGAGGCCGCAGTCCTCGCCAACGCCTTCGGCGCACCGGATGCATTGCCCGGCAGTACTTCCGGAGTATCCGACGCGAACGGGCACGGTTCGCACGGTTCGCGAATCCCACCGGTGGCACCCGCATCGTCTCACTCCATTCCGGAGGTGCTGCTGCACGCCGAGCGGGCGGTCGAATTCGCGCACCGTACCGGCGATCCGCTGGCCGAATCCGCGGCACTGGACGCGCTCACCGGTGCGCAAAGCCGGGTTGGTGACGCGTTGGCGGCATCGGCGACGGCACGTCGCCGGGTCGCGTTGCTGGCGTCCGCGCCGACGACGCCGGACGGTACGCACGAGTTGATCGAGGCGCTCGGCCAGGCCGCCGAAGCCGGTGTGGGCGTGGGAGATCTGCGCGGTGCGCGCCGGGCGGCCCGCCGCCTGGCCGATCATCCCATGCTGGCCGAGGTGGGGCACCGGGCCACCGGCCGCCTATTGGTGGTGGATGCGCTGGTGGGCAATGTCGAGGATGTGCTCACCCGCAGTGTCCGGTTTTTCGAAGCCTGGCAGCGCGAAGGCTCGCCGAGTGCCCCCGGCCTCGGTGCCGCCGCGACGGGCGTGGCGATGATTCACGGCCTGCGCGGTGACGACGCCGCCCGCGCGGAATGGCAGGCGGTATCGGACCGGCTCGGTGCCGCACCCGGCCACGGCGACCGCGCGGTCTTCAATACGCTCCGGCTGCTGCACCACGGCCGGACCGATGAGGCGTTCGATCACGTGGACGCGGCACCCGCCGACCTGTGGCGGGATTCCCCGTCCCCCTGGCTGCACTGGTACGTGGCCCTACGCGCCGAAACCTGTGCCCTCGACGGTGATCCGGCCGCAACCGACCGCATAGCCGAGGCTCGGGCCGTCGTGGCGGGCAATCCGATCGCCACCGCCCTGGTCGACCGCGCCGAAGCCGTCCTGGCCCGAGATCCGGATCGAATTCTGGCCACGGTCACCGTGTTCGACAACGCCGAGTGCCGATACCAGTCCGCCCGAACCAAAGTCCTCGCCGGTGGCGACCACGCGGCACAGGGCGGGGCCGCCCTCGCGGCGCTCGGCATTGCCCCGATGGCCGCATCGCGGTAATCAAACGGGCAGGGCCGCCGTCAGTTTGGCGAGGAACCGTTCGAAATGCGGATCGGCCGCGGGCAATTCCGGCGCGTCCAGGGGAAACCAGCGCTGATCGGCGAATTCGGCCGGGTCCAAAGCGTATTCGCGGTCGCGGCTGCCCCGGATGACGTACCAGAGCGATACGTCCTCGTGGCTGAGCCCGATTCCGACGGTTGTCGTGATCGTCAGGAACAGCGGTGCGTCGCCGATGACGGTGAAGTCCGCCTCGATGGCGATCTCTTCGACGGTCTCGCGGCGTGCCGTGGTGAGCGGGTGCTCGCCCGGATCGACATGGCCGCCCGTCGGCAGCCAGAGTCCCGCCTTGCGATGCAGGCCCAGCAACACCGCACGGGAGTCCGGATCGACCAGCACCACATAGCTGACCAGATGTCGCGGCGGCGTGGCCGGTTTGACTCTGCGGAAGATGTCATCGGATTCGGACAACCAGCGCAGGGTTTCGGCGATATGCCCGCGTTCCAGGGCATCCCATGGGGTCAGAGTGCGCACGATATCGGCGACAGCGGCCGTGGCGGCTTGCATGTCCGGACCCTAATCTCCGGCACCGACAGTCGATTGGGAGAGTGTGGTCATGAAGGTGCTGGTTACCGGGGCGGCGGGGTACGTCGGCCGAGCAGTGGTCCAGGCGCTGCATACGAGGGGGCATGAGCCGGTGGCGATGGTGCGGCCGGGCGTGCGGGTCGAGATCGCCGATGCGGCCGAGGTCCGGATGGCCGAACTACTGGATGCCGATGGATTGCGGCGCGCGGTGTCCGGGGTGGACGCCGTGTGCCACCTGGCAGGGTTGGGACGTGCACGAGAATCGGTGACGGATCCACTGCCGTATTTCCGGGTGAACACCGGCGGGACGGTGGCACTGGTGGAGGCGATGGCCGTGGAAGGCGTACCGCGCATCGTATTCGCTTCCACCGGAGCGATTTACGGCTCACCGGAAATGCAGCCGATGGGGGAGCACACCCCGGACGCGCCGCCGCATCCCTACGCGGCCAGCAAGCTGGCGGCCGAATTCGCGGTGGAAGCACAAGCTCGGACAGGCGCGCTGGGCGCGGTGGTGGTCAGATTGCTGAATGTTGCCGGAGGAGCCGATCCGGAAGCCACCCGTTTGATCCCCCGGGTGCTGGCCGCGGCACGCGACGGAGAGGTATTGCGTATCAACGGCGATGGCGGCGCGGTGCGCGACTACCTGCATATCGCGGACGCGGCCGCAGCCTTCGCGGCCTGCGTCGAGCACTGCCCCGCACCGGGTACCAGCACCCGCTACAACATCGGCAGCGGTTGCGGCACAAGCATTCTCGATGTGATCGCGGCGGTCGAGCGAGTCACCGGACGCACGGTGGCCCGGGTGCACGGTCCGGCCGCCGCGGAACCGCCGACCCTGATCGGCGATCCCGGCAAGGCGATCGCCGAACTCGGCTGGCGGCCGCGACATTCCGATATCGACGAGATCGTCGCCGCCACCTGGCAGGCGGTGTCGGCGCGTTAGCGCGTCCCCGCCCGGACGCTACGCCGGAGCGGCGGAAGGGAATCCGTCGGTCGGCAGCCACTCCACCACGCGCGTGCCGTCGACCAGATTCGAGACCTGGAACGGATCCTCGGCGAGCAGCTTGCCCACCGTCTCGGCGGAATCGGCGTCGAAGATGAGCAGTGCGCCGGACCCGTCCGGGTACGGGCCGCGCGCCAGCAGGATGCCCTGCTTCGCGAGCCCGGCGAGGTACTCGCGGTGCACGGGACGGATCTCATCACGACCGGGAACGGTCGCCTCGGAGTAGGTGTAGTGGACGGCGAAGATCGGCACGGTATCCGCTTTCTGGTCGAATGGGCTTCGAAGAAGCTAGAGCGTCAACAGCATTCGGGTATTCCCGAGGGTATTGGGCTTCACATAGCTCAGGTCGAGGAATTCGGCGACGCCGGTGTCGTAGGACCGGCACATCTCGGCGTACACCTCGGCGGTGACGGGCGTGCCCTCGATCTCCACGAATCCGTGCCGCGCGAAGAAGTCCACCTCGAAGGTCAGCACGAACACCCGCCCGAGCGAGAGTTCGCGCGCCACGGTGATGAGCTGCTGCACCAGCAGATGCCCGGCCCCGGTCCCCTTGATCTCCGGGTGCACGGCGACCGTGCGGATCTCACCGAGGTCCGCCCACAGCACATGCAGCGCCCCGCAGCCCACGAGTTCCCCGTCGCGTTCGGCGACCCAGAATTCCTGGATCGACTCGTACAGCGTGACCAGGTTCTTCTCCAGCAGGATCTTGCCGGCGTAGAAATCGATGAGGCGTTTTATCGAGGGCACATCAGAGGTTCGGGCACGACGGATGATCGGCGCCGTGGCCGTCATACCGTCTACCGAACCGCTGTGGGGTGCCCGTGTTGTCATGGGGTGCACAGTAGTCGGCCCCGGTACCGATAGGCTTGGGGTGTGTCGCACATCCAGCCTCCCCTCATACCGGAATGGTCCGGGAACCATGGCCGGTGTCGCGGCTGTTGGGGGCGCTGGTGACCGTGCAGCGTGATGAGGTGGAAGGTCGCTGGGCAGATGCCGGTCCGGCGCGATCGGGTTTCGCCCCCGCGACCCCGGGTGTGGTGGAACCGGCGGCCGTGCCGCTGATGAATATCGCCAATGTGCTGACCGTGCTGCGCATCGCGATCGTGCCGCTGTTCCTGGCCGCGTTGTTCGCGGGCGACGGTCATGATCCGCAGTGGCGCTGGGGTGCGGCGGCGCTGTTCGGCATCGCGGCGATCACCGATCGCATCGACGGTCAGCTGGCCCGGAAGTACGGCCTGGTCACCGACTTCGGCAAACTCGCCGATCCGATCGCGGACAAGGCGCTGATCGGCGCCGCGCTGATCGGCCTGTCCATGCTGGGCGATCTGCCGTGGTGGATGACGATCGTGATCGTGGCCCGTGAACTCGGCGTGACCCTGCTGCGCCTGGCGGTGGTGCGGCGCGGGGTGATCCCCGCGGGCCGGGGCGGCAAGCTCAAGACCCTGGTGCAGTCGGTGGCGATTGCGGTGCTGTTGCTGCCGCTTTCCGGCGGATTCGCCAGTGCCGGAATGGCATTGATGTACGTGGCCGTGGTGCTCACCGTGGTGACCGGTCTCGACTACGTGGTGCAGGCGGGCAGGCTGTGGTTCGGTTCGCCCGGCGGCAGCCGTGCCGCCTGAGCTCGACTCGACCCGAACGCCCGGATCATCCGATCCACTCACCTCGCTCGTGCCCGCCGCGGAACTCGTCCACGCGCTGAAAGACGCAGGTCAGACGGTAGCCACCGCGGAATCCCTGACTGCGGGCCTGCTCGCCGCGACCATCGCGGGAATTCCCGGCGCGAGTGCCGTGTTGCGGGGTGGACTGATCGTCTACGCCACCGAGCTCAAGCACGATTTGGCCGGTGTGAGCGCGGACACCCTCGCTACCGACGGCCCGGTCGCCGCGAGCACCGCCGAACAGCTTGCTGTCGGGGCGCGGAGGACATGCGGAGCGGACTGGGGAATCGGCCTGACCGGTGTCGCCGGACCCGATCCACAGGACGGCCGCGAGGTCGGAACCGTGTTCCTCGGCATCGCCGGTGTCCAGGGCACGGAGGTCATCCGGTTGAAACTGTCGGGAGACCGGTGGACGATCAGGGTGGGCGCGGTCCGCGCCGCGGTCGCCGAACTCGTCCGTACTGTTCGAGGCGGGTGAAGCTTCCGGGAACGCGAGACCGACGCCGGACGTTGTCCAGTCAAACGCTGGGTCCGGCGAGACGAGTGTGAGGAGAACGGGATGACGCTGCTGCGAGAAGCGATCGGGGAGAGTCTGCGGCGCGCTCGGGTCGCCCAGAGCCGGACGCTGCGTGAGGTCTCGACCTCGGCACGAGTGAGCCTGGGTTATCTATCGGAGGTCGAACGGGGCCGCAAGGAGGCGTCGAGCGAATTGCTCGCCGCCATCTGCCAGGCCCTGGACGTGCCGTTGGCGCAGGTCCTCGTCGATGTCGGCGCGGCCATGGCCGATGCCGATCGGCTGGCCGCGAAAAAGGCCGTGGCCACGGCGAACGCCTCGCTGGCCCCGGCCGGTGCGGGAGTACGGCCCAGGGGTGGGGACGGCGATGTGGCACGGGCCGGCGATGCCGGTTTCGGGCCGCGGATCGTCATTCCGGCCCCCAAATCGGATCGCCTGGTTCTGGTCGCGGCCAAGTGATCGCCCGCTGCGCGCATGTGATTACGGTGTCGAGCACACCGTGATTACTGTGCGTGGCAGCCGAAAGGGATAAATTCTCTGTAGGCTTCGTGCCGGAGGCGCCGTGCCAGGTACGGGTTTTCCGGCCGCTGCCGCGCAGTGGAGGATATGGGACAACCGGGTGCGTGACGGTCGCGCACTATGTCGCGCGAAGGCGCGCGGCACGTCAGATGGAGGCGGGATCAATCGATGGCTAATCCGTTCGTGAAGGCCTGGAAATACATGATGGCCCTCTTCGATTCCAAGATCGAAGAGCATGCGGATCCGAAGGTCCAGATCCAGCAGGCCATCGAGGAGGCCCAGCGGCAGCACCAGGCGCTGTCGCAGCAGGCGGCGTCGGTGATCGGCAACCAGCGTCAGCTGGAGATGAAGCTGAACCGTTCGCTCGACGAGGTCGAGAAGCTCAATGCCAATGCGCGCCAGGCGGTCATGCTGGCCGATCAGGCCGCCGGTGCGGGCGACACCGAGAAGGCGATCCAATACACCAATGCGGCTGAGGCTTTCGCCGCCCAGCTGGTCACCGCCGAACAGGCCGTCGAGGATCTGAAGGTGCTGCACGACCAGTCGCTGCAGGCCGCCGCTCAGGCCAAGAAGGCCGTCGAGCAGAACGCCATGCTGTTGCAGCAGAAGGTCGCCGAGCGCACCAAGCTGCTGTCCCAGCTGGAGCAGGCCAAGATGCAGGAGCAGGTTTCGGCCTCGCTGCAGCAGATGGACTCCACCCTGTCCGCCCCCGGCACCACCCCCAGCCTGGACGCGGTGCGCGAGAAGATCGAGCGCCGCTACGCCAATGCCCTCGGCGCGGCCGAGCTGGCCCAGAACACGGTGCAGGGTCGCATGATGGAGGTCCAGCAGGCCAGCATTCAGATGGCAGGCCACTCCCGCCTCGAGCAGATCCGCGCCTCCATGCGCGGCGACGCTCTGCCCGCCGGCGGTAACAACCAGCAGGCCGCCGTCCCGAATCCCGCGGCCACGCCGCAGATCAACACCAACAAGGGCCAGGCCGCCCAGCAGTAATTCGAGCGGTAGCGAAAGGCATTACACCGATGGGGAGATCGCGGGCGGACAACACCCCCGCGACCTCCCCTGCCCGTTTCCGCCGCAAATCCCGCCCCGCGGACCCCACCGTCCCCCTCCCCGGCTTCCCTTCCCCCTTCGGTCAGCCCGCCCCGGATCCCGCACCCGCCAACGACTTCCACCCCCGGCCTCCGAATACGCAGGGGTGGCCGGTGGATCCGCAGTCGGATCAGACCACGGCAAGGCACTCCACCAAGCCGCTGCACCGCCCCGAGACCGGCTTCCCGATACCCGATTCCGTGCCGCCCACCGCTCGGACTCGCGCGTACGAAACCGGTGGCTACTCCGAATTCCGGCCCGAATCAGGCTCGGGCGGAGCCGATTCGGCACCGACCCCCGGTTCCTCGGAATCCTCGGGCCGTACGGCGCGAGCGGATTCCGATACCGGTGCGCGCACTTCCCGGAAGCGGTTCTCACGGCCCGGAGCGCGCACGCCCGAACCGATTGTTCCCGAGGCGGCATCGGAGCCACGGATGGCCTGGGTGCCACCGGGTCCGGATGCGCAGGCGCAGTTCGGGTTCGGCAGTGCCGAGGCAACATACGATCATGGTCGTTCCGCCGCCGAGCCCGGTCCCGCACCGGAGTCCTCCGGCCGCAAGCGCGGCCGTGTCGCTCGGGTGGCGCGGGAGATGTTGGCGCCCACCGGGGTTGGGCCCGAGGAGTTGGCGCAGCGGCTGCCGGATACTTTGCGCGGGGTGGGGGAGCAGGCGCTGGTTGCCGTGCGCAAGTGGGCTGATCCGCGCGAGCGGGAGTTGCGTAAGCGGCGGCGGACGCGGCGACGGAGTTTGCGGTTGGGGACCGCGGGCGGGTTGACCACCGCGGGAACCGTTGGGCTGGTGCTCATCTCGGCTCCCGCGTGGGCGGTGATCGTGGTGGGTGGCGGTGCGGTGGCGCTGGTCACCGGAACCGCTGTCACGGCCAAGCGGTATCTGCAATTGCGCAAGGAGCCGCTGCCGCAGGCGGCGTTCGCACCGCGCAAGCTGCCGCCGATCCGGTCGGCGGCGCGGGCGTCGATTTCGCGACTCGTGCGCGCCGAGCGGGCCCTGCACGGGTTGAGCGCCCAGATCGAGCGATCGGGCCGGTTACCGGCCGAAGACCTCAGCGACACTTTGGAAACGGCGTCCTCGGGCGCTGCCGCGCTGCATGCCCTGGCCGCCGATATGGTTGCCATGGAGCAGGCCGCGAATGTGCTCGGCCCGCGCAATTCGCCTCTGGCGGAACATGTCCAGGCCATCACCATCCGCTTGGACGGCGGTGTGGCCGAATTCGAGGGCATGGTCGCCGCCGCCGCGCGCGTCCTCGCCGTCCCGGAGAGCGCCGCGATCACCGACGACCTCGGCTGGGCCATGGTCGGCCTCCGCGATGCCGCCGACCGCCTCGACGGCTGGGCGCAGGCCCTGACCGACCTGGCCGACGATCGCTATCGCGCGAACCCCTAGACCGGCCGAGCGCCTCACCTGCGACTGTTGTCCGGTGGGCCGCCTTCACGCGCGGGAAGTCCGGGTCCGTGCCCGGGGCGTACCCTCGGGGACAACCCTGAACTTTCCCCGATATTGCTGCTGACCTGGTGATTTTCCATTCCGGGCACTGCAGTATTGAGGCATCGGATCGCGCTGATCGCGGTTCGGGAACTACGGGAGGCACGGAATGCTTTGGAAGATCATCGGCATAGTCGCGGTTGTCTGGATCGCGCTCGCCATCATCGGCGCGTTGATCAAGGGGCTGTTCCCGATCCTCATGATCAGCCTGGTCGTTTTCGGTCTGTACCTGGTGTACAAGGCGATGTCGGGCTCGAACAAGAACCCGATGAGCAAGCTGTAGCGGTATCGGAACCCCGCGGGTGGGCCGTTCGGAGACACTCCGAACGGCCCACAGCCATATCCGGACCCATCCGGTGTCGCCGAATGGGAATCGGTCGCGCGGGCGGTACGTTGTCCGCGCTATGGCTGCTACTGCGATCGTCGCCACCAATTACGGTGGTCCCGAGGTTCTCGCTCCGCTCGAGGTGGAGCTGCCCGATCCCGGTCCGGGCGAGGTGACCGTCGAGGTCCGCGCCGCCGGGGTGAATCCCTTCGATTACAAGCGCTACAGCGGTGCGTTCGGCACCGATCCGGCCGCGCTGCCGATCCGGCTGGGGTTGGAGTCGGCGGGTGTGGTGACCGCCGTCGGCCCGGACGCGATCGGCCCGGCCGGTCCGGTCGCCGTCGGTGAAGAGGTGATCGTGCGCGGCGGCGCGTACGCCACCGCGCTCACCGTGCCCGCAGCGACGGTGGTGCCCAAACCCGCCGAGGTGTCCTGGGAGGTGGCCGCCGGACTGCTGGCGGTCGGCGGCACCGCGGTACATCTGGTGTCCGCGACCGATGTCGCGGCGGGCGACACTGTGCTGGTGCACGGTGCGGCGGGCAGTGTGGGCGCGCTGGCCGCACAGCTCGCGGTGGCGCGCGGCGCGCGCGTGATCGGTACGGCCGCACCCGCCCGGCATGAGCGGCTGCGGGCCTACGGCATCGAACCCGTCGAATACGGTCCCGGATTGGCCGAGCGCGTAAAGGCTTTGGCCCCGCAGGGCGTGGACGTCGCGATCGACACCGTGGGAACCGATGAGGCGGTGGATGTTTCGCTGGAGCTGGTCCCGGACCGGCAGCGCATCGCCTCGATCGTGGCCTTCGGGCGAGCGGCTCAGGATGGTTTCCAGGTGCTCGGCGGCGGTCCGGGCGCGGATCCGGGCACCGAGATTCGCGGTGCGGCCTGGCGGGAACTGCTGCCGCTGGTGGCCTCCGGGAAACTGGATCTGCCGATCGCCAAGACCTATCCGCTGACCGAGGCCGCCGCCGCGCACGAGTTCGTCCTTGACGGCCATGCGGGCGGAAAGGTTGTTTTGCTGCCCTGATTTCGGCGAATCGTCCCGTCTGGGTGATCCCCTTCGCATATGTTGTTGCCCACAACATATCGGTGTGCGGCCACAATCCGGTGGCCGCCGCTCGAAAGGGTCACCCTGATGAGGACGAAGAACTCGCCGAAGCGCCGCCTGCGGTCCGCGACCGTTGCCATGGCCGTGGCGCTAACGGGTCTGCTCACGCTCACCGCGTGCGGATCCAACTCCACCAGCAGCACCGAATCCTCCTCCGCCCCTTCGGGTGGCGGCGGCAATGGCACGGTCGGGGTCATCCTCCCCGAGACCGCGACCTCGGCGCGCTGGGAATCATTCGACAAGCCGATGCTCCAGCAGGCCCTGCGCGCACAGGGATTCGACGCCGACGTGCAGAACGCCCAGGGTGATGTGCAGAAGTTCACCACCCTCGCCGACGGCATGATCGCCAAGGGCGTCAAGGTGCTCATCGTCGCCTCGATCAACAGCGAGGTCGGCAGCGCGGTCGCCGCCAAGGCCAAGAAGGCCGGAATCCCGACCATCGATTACGACCGCCTCAATCTGGGCGGATCCTCGGACTACTACGTCTCCTTCGACAATGTGCGCGTCGGCGAACTCCAGGGCCAGGCCCTGATCACCGCGCTCAAGGACAAGCCGGGCGCACAGGTCGTCGAGATCGAGGGCGCGCCCACCGATAACAACGCCACCCTGTTCCATCAGGGTCAGCTCAAAGCCCTTCAGCCGCTTTATGATTCGGGCGTATTGAAGCTGGTGCGCAGCCAGGCCATCGACGGCTGGGATAACCAGAAGGGCGGCAGCACCTTCGAGCAGATCCTCACCGGCAACGGCGGCAAGGTCGACGGCGTCGTGGCCGCCAATGACGGCCTCGCGGGCGCGGTCATCACCGTGCTGAAGAAGAACGGTCTCAATGGCAAGGTCCCGGTGACCGGCCAGGACGCCACCGCCGACGGCCTCAAGGCCGTGCTGCGCGGCGATCAGTACATGACGGTCTTCAAGCCCATCAAGGATGAGGCCGAATCCGCCGCCAAACTCGCAGTGGCACTGGCCAAGGGTGATAAAGCCGCAGCGGATGCGCTGGCGACGGCCGTGAGCCAGGATCCCAAGGGCAAGCGGGATGTGAAATCGGTACTGCTGACCCCGCAGACGATCACCCGCGCGGACGTCAAAGTGGTGACCGACGCCGGATTCGTCAAGGCGAGCGATATCTGCGGTGGCGATCTCAAGGCCGCCTGCACCGAACTCGGCATTTCCTGACGCCGTCGTAACTAGCCGGAGAACTATGTGATGAGCGAGCCGCTGCTCCAGATCACCGGACTGAACAAGAGTTTCGGCCCGGTGCACGTACTGCACGATGTGGATCTGACCGTACCTGCCGGCGAGGTCACCGCCCTGGTCGGCGATAACGGCGCGGGCAAGACCACATTGGTGAAATGCGTTGCCGGAATACACCCTTCGGACTCCGGCGAGGTGCGATTCCGGGGTGAGCCCGCACACCTGCGCGGGCCCAAGGACGCGGCGGCGCTCGGTATCGAGGTGGTCTACCAGGACCTGGCCCTGGCCGACAATCTCGACATCGTGGCCAATATGTTCCTCGGCCGCGAACGCGGGAAACCGTGGCTGCTGGACGAGGCGAGCATGGAGGAGGCGGCGCGCACCACGCTGGCCTCCCTCGGGGTGCGGACGGTGAAATCCGTTCGCACACCGGTGGCTTCGCTCTCGGGCGGGCAACGGCAGACCGTGGCCATCGCCAAAGCGGTGCTCTGGAACAGCAATCTGGTGCTGCTGGACGAACCCACCGCGGCGCTCGGCGTCGCGCAGACCCGGCAGGTGCTGGATCTGGTGCGGCGCTTGGCCGAACAGGGTCTGGGCGTCGTGCTGATCAGCCACAACCTGGCCGATGTCTTCGAGGTCGCGGACCGCATCGCGGTGCTGTACCTGGGCCGGATGGCGGCCCAGGTGCGCACCGCCGATGTCACGCACAGTCAGGTGGTGGAGTTGATCACCGCCGGTCGCTCGGGTGACCTCGGGCTGGCTCGTCCGGAAGCGGTGGCGTTGTGAGCGAGAAAGCCGTTGACATGAACAAGGTTTCGGAGAAATCCGATACCGCCGCGATCACCGATTTCGGTATCGACACCACCACCAGATCCACCCGAGAGGCGCTGGGAGAGTATCTCGCCCGTTTGAGGGGAGGCGAGATCGGTTCGCTCCCGGCCCTTTTGGGTCTGCTCGCACTGGTGGTGCTGTTCTCGGTGCAGTCCGATGTGTTCTTCTCGCTCAACAACATCGCCAATCTGCTCGCGCAGGGCGCGGGGCAGACGATCATCGCGATCGGCATCGTCTATGTATTGCTGATCGGGGAGATCGACCTGTCGGCGGGTACCGCGTCCGGGGTGGCGGGCGCGGTGCTGGCCATGCATTACGTGCACGACGGGAACCTGCTCACCGGCATGGGTTCCACCGTGTTCTTCCTCTTCAACGGCCTGCTGGTGCTGGCGGCGATTCTGGCCGGGCTGCTGCGCATTTGGCCGGGCGTGGCCATGTCGCTGCTCGGTGTGCTGATCACCGTCATCGGCTTCAAGGCCAATCCGTGGATCGAGATGCTGCTCGCGGTGTGCGTGGGCGCGGCCATCGGCTGCATCACCGGATTCCTGATCGCCAAGATCGGCATGCCATCGTTCGTGGTGACCCTGGCGCTGTTCCTGACCTGGCAGGGCGTGATCCTGCAACTCATCGGTGAGGGCGGTGTCCTGGGCATCAGCTCCTCGCATGTGCTCGATCAGGTGGCGAACGGGAATCTGTCCACCGCCGGCAGTTGGGCGCTGTTCGTGGTGGGCGCGGGCGGATACGCGGTGGTCACCCTCGGCGGTCATCTGCGGCGGCGGCAACGCGGGCTGGTGACCCAGCCGACGCCGCTGGTCGCCGCGAAAGTGCTGGCGCTCACCGTATTGGCGGCCGTGGCGACCGCGCTGCTGACCGTGAATCGTTCGCCGAGCAATTTGATCGTCATCTCCGGTGTGCCGTATGTGGTTCCGATCGTGCTGGCGCTGTTGGTCGCGGGCACCTTCGTGCTCAACCGGACTCGATACGGTCGCCACATCTATGCCGTCGGCGGTAACGCCGAAGCCGCGCGCCGCGCGGGCATCAACGTAACCCAGTTGCGCGCAAGTGTTTTCGTCATCTCCTCGTCCTGTGCGGCGGTGGGCGCGATCGTCTACTCGTCCAAGGTCGGTTCGGTCGATCCGCAGGCGGGCGGGCTCAACACCCTGCTGTTCGCCGTCGGCGCGGCCGTGATCGGCGGCACCTCGCTGTTCGGCGGCCGCGGCCGGGTGGCCGATGCCGTGATCGGCGGTGCGGTGCTGGCGGTCGTATCCAACGGTCTGGGTCTGCTGCAGCAACCGGCGGCGGTGGTCTCCATCGTCACCGGTCTGGTGCTGCTGCTCGCCGCGACCGTCGACGCGCTGTCCCGGCGGCGCTCGGCGACGGCGCAGCGATGAGGCCGCGCAATTCGCTCGCAGCCACGCTCAACGTGGCTGCGGGTGGCGCGAATTCGCGCGGCGTTGCGCGGAACACGCAAGGCGCGAGAAGGGCGCTCGGGGCGGCAATGGTATTGCTAAGTCCATGACCGTCGCCCGCCCGGACGAGGTGCGCCGCTATAACCGGTCCAGCCTCTTGAGGCTGCTGCATACCGGAGGACCCACCACCCGGGCAGCGCTCGCCACCGCGTTGGGGCTCAATCGATCCACCATCAAAATGCTGGTCGACGGACTCGCCGAAGCCGGATTGGTGGAGGAGCGGGTGCCGCGCCTGGCCAGCGGCGCGGGCCGCCCATCGCTGCTGGTGCTGCCGCAACCGCAGTCCGCGGCGGTGCTGGCGGTGGATGTGCGCGCCGAGCACGCCGGGATCGCGCTGGTGGGCTTCGGCGGGCAGGTGCTGGGGCGCAACAGCTGGAATCTGCATGGGCGGCAACGGGAACCGGATGAGGTGATCACCCACGTCGCCGAATCCGCCGCGCTGCTGGCCGATGATCTCGGCGTGCGGCCGCTCTCGGCGGGTGTGTCGGTGCCGGGGGTGGTGCGCCGCTCCGACGGCCTGGTGCGCAGTTCGGAGAATCTGCGCTGGGCCGAGGTGGCGCTGGGGCAGCGGCTGGGCGCGGTACTGGAACTGCCCGTCGTGGTCGGCAACGATGCCGAATTCGGTGCGCTCGCAGAGCATGTGCGCGGTGCGGGCAAGGGTGCGAGCGATGCCGTGTTCGTCTCCGCCGATGTCGGGGTCGGCGGCGGATTGATCGCGCAGGGTGCGCTATTGCGCGGCTCGGCGGGCTATCTCGGCGAAATCGGCCATATGATGGTGCGCCCCGGCGGCCTGCCCTGCCACTGCGGCAATGAGGGCTGCTGGGAAACCGAGGTCGGCGAAGCGGCGCTGTGCCGTGCGCTCGGGCTGCCCGAGCACGGGCCGCGCGGGGCGATCGTCGCCGAACTCCGTGAGCTGCACGAGGATTGCGATGCCCGCCTCGCCGACTATCTGAACTGGCTGGTGCTCGGGCTGGTCAATGTCGTGAATATCCTCGGCCCGGAACTGGTGGTGCTCGGGGATCTCTTCACCGCGCTGCCCGATGCGACGGTCGCCAAGGTCGCCGATGAGGTGCGCCGTCGCAGCATGGTCAGTCGCGCGCTCGGCGGGGTGCGCATCGAAAAGTCCCGGCTGGGAGCCGATCTGAAATTGCTGGGTGCGGCCGAAGCCGCCTTCGACGGCGTTCTCGCCGCGCTGTAGCAGTGCGTGCGCGGATAACGCGCGGCATCGAATCGTACGAGTCGGCGTCCGTTGGCCCGGGTCTGGTATTGAATTCACCCATGGAGCAGCTTCCCGAGGACTGGCAGCGCGGACTGGTGATCGTCGCGCACCCCGATGACATCGAATACGGTGCGGCCGCGGCCGTCGCGCGATGGACCCGGCAGGGCAAGGACATTCGGTACGTCCTGGTCACCAGCGGCGAAGCGGGCATCGCGGGGCTGACACCCGCCGAGGCCGGTCCGCTGCGCGAGGACGAGGAGCGCGCCAGCGCGAAGATCGTCGGCGTCAGCCAGGTCGAATTCCTCGGCTATCCGGACGGCCGCATCGAGGAGGGTCTCGCACTGCGCCGCGATCTGGCGGCCGCCATTCGACGGCATCAGCCGGATATGGTGGTGCTCTTCAACTTCGGCGATGTCTGGGCGCGCGGCTACGCCAATAGCGCAGACCACCGCGCCGTCGGCCGCTCCGGCCTGGACGCGGTATCCGATGCGGGCAACGAATGGATTCACACGGACCTGGACCTGCCCCCGCACTCCCCGCGCTGGGCCGCGGTCTGCGGTGTCGCCGACGGCAGCCACGGCGTTGACGTCACCGACACCATCGAAACGGCCGTGGAATCCCTCGCCGCGCACCACCGCTACCTCGCCGCGCTGAGCTCCGACCCCGTGCTCGATCAGGCGCGCGCGGTCATCGATATGACCGCCGGTCCCAAAGAGGGCTTCCCAGCCGCCCGAGCCGTCTCTTTCGAGCTCTACTACTTCGCCGGGTAACCCCGTCAATTCGCCCGTCGGGGGCAATACCGGCGGGTGTTGTTGGGCGAGGTGCGGGTGGGGGCGGGGCGGTGTGGGAGGCTACGCGTGTGCGAGTAGCGGTGGTGGCCGGGCCTGATCCGGGACATGCCTTTCCGGCGATCGCGTTATGCCTGCGAATGCTGGCGGCGGGCGATGATCCGGTGCTGTTCACCAGCCCGCGGTGGTTCGACGCGGCGCTGGCGGCCGGTATCGGGGTGCGGCGGTTGAAGGGGCTGGCCCCGCGCGCCGAGGATGACGATGCCGACGCGGGTGCCCGCATCCACCAACGGGCGGCGCATATTTCGACCGAGATCCTGCCGGATCTGAGCGCCATGCTCCCCGAACTGGTGGTGTCGGATGTGCTCACCGCCGGTGGCGGGATGGCGGCCGAGCGGTTGGGGCTGCCGTGGGTGGAGCTGTCACCGCATCCGCTGTACCTGCCGTCGAAGGGGTTGCCGCCCATCGGAAGTGGGCTCACACCGGGGGAGGGGATGCGCGGTCGCGCCCGGGATTCTGTGCTGCGCACGCTGACCGCCCGCGATATCCGCCGGGGCGAGGCACAGCGCGGACTGGCGCGGGTGAGTATCGGCCTGCCCGAACAGGATCCGGGACCGGCCGCGCGCTTGATCGCCACCCTGCCCGCGCTCGAGGTGCCGCGACCTGACTGGCCGGAGAACGCGCATCTGGTCGGGCCGCTGCTGTGGGAGCCGACCGATCACATTCTGGAACTGCCGCCCGGCGATGAACCGTTGATCATGGTCGCGCCCTCGACCGCGCACACGGGTGTCGCCGACATGGTCGACACCGTGCTCGAGGGTCTGCGCGGTGCGGGCGTGCGCGTCGCGGTCTCCACCCTGGATACCCCGCCTGCCGAGTTGCCCGCCTGGGCCACAGCGGGTTTGGGCCGCCAGGATGAACTGCTTCGCCATGCCTCGGTGGTCATCGGCGGCGGCGGGCACGGACTGCTCGCCAAATCGCTGCTGGCCGGTGTGCCCGTGGTCACCGTCCCCGGTGGCGGCGACCAATGGGAGCTGGCGAATCGTGTTGTCCGCCAGGGCAGTTCGATCCTCATTCGACCGCTCACGCCGGAATCGGTGCGCGATGCGGTGAAACAGATCCTCGACGATCCGGCCTACACCGCCGCCGCCCGATCGGCCGCGGCCGGAGCGGCGGTGGTCTCCGACCCCGTCCAGATCTGTCATGACGTCGCCAACGCCTGACGTCGCCGGATGGGTGCCGCACGTGGATTTCGCGGAAAGCGGAGCGGTGCGCGCGGGTCTTGGCCGTGGCGTAGGCTCGCGGCCGTGCGATTGACGGAATTCCAGGAGCTGTTGCATACCGAGTTCGGCACGGCGCGCGGGGACGCGCTGCTCACCGATCATGTGCTGCCGCGGATCGGGAAGACGGGTGCGCAGGCCATCGATTCGGGCATCGATCCGCGCGATGTGTGGCGCGCGCTCTGCGCGGAGTTCGATGTGCCCAAGACGCGCTGGTAAGTCCCTACTCGTCCGGATGTGTCTTCTTGGCGTAGTGCCGGGTGGCCTTGGCGCGATTGCCGCAGGTCGCCATGGAATGCCAGCGGCGAGCGCCGTTCTTCGAGGTGTCGTGGAACCAGAGCACACAGTTGGGGTGGGCGCACTGTTTGATGCGGTCGGGGGCCGCGGCCAATAGCTCCAATAGGTTTTCGGCGGCCAGCCAGGCCGGGAACCATTCGGCCTGCCGGACATCGGGTTCGGCGACCGGACCGTCCGGGGTGAGGACGCGGCGAATGCGACCGTGGTCCAGCACCCGATTGAGCTCATCGGCGGAGCCGCCGCGCACCGTGTGCAGGATCGCCTCGCGCGTGGCCACGACCGCGCGCAGCATGGCGGCGTCGACCGCGACCGAGAGGTCGTTATCCGCCAGCCACCGCCGCAATCCGGCGAGGTCGGTGAGCAGATCCTGCGGACCCTCCGCATCGATCCAGCGGGTGTTCAGCAGATCCAGCGCAAGCGGTTCGCCGAGGTGGGGGCGGGCATCGGGCACGCCTGAGACTAACTGTCGCGAGCTCGTCATCGGTGGAACACCTCCTCACTAACCGGTGTTGTCGACAATGAAGGTTGACACCACGGGTCCTCGACCCTAGGTTTCTAACCAGTCAAACGCCTCAGTAGGGTTAATTCTTCCGTGAAAGGACCGCACCATGCGACCCCCACTGCCGCCCTTCGACCTGGAATCGGCCAAGCTGAAGGTCCGTGCCGCCGAAAACGCCTGGAACACCCGCGATCCCGAGAAGGTCGCGCAGGCATACACCGAGGATTCGGTCTGGCGCAATCGCGATGAATTCCTGACCGGCCGCGCCGAGATCGTCGACTTCCTGAAGCGCAAATGGTCCGCCGAGAATGGCTATGCGCTGCGCAAACAGCTCTGGAGCTTCGATGGGAACCGCATCGCCGTGCGCTTCCAATACGAATGGCATGACGATTCCGGCCAATGGTGGCGCAGCTACGGCAATGAGCTCTGGGAATTCTCCCCCGAGGGCCTGATGTCCCGTCGCGAAGCCAGCATCAACGACACCCGCATCGATGAATCCGCCCGCCGCATCTTCGGGCCGCGCACCGAGGCGGACGACAACTGGGACCTGCCGCTCCAATAGTCCGGAGGCCGTCCGTGATTCGCCGCGGCGCGGGCCGCGTGCGGAGGTCCTCCCCGGCCGCTGTGCCCGGTGTGCCTCCGGGGCGGTGCGGACCCCTCCGCCGCGCCGCCCCGGAGTATCACCGGAAGTGGCCGGTGGGCGAGCTCGTGGCGGATTCGCACGCCAGCTGCGCTCGGGCCGAAAGTTGTGCTCCCGCTCGGCCATCGCGGCGGGCAGTGCCGCGATGGCCTTATGGGGCGGGTGGTTGCCGATGCGGGATTGCGTCGGCCTCTAAATAGTCGGCGATCGGGGTCCGGGGCGGCAGCCTGTACGCACCACTCGTGGACGGGGTGCTGGCACCACCGTGCGAGCGGTGCGCCCCGGGAATTGAGGTAGTGCGGTACGGGTGCGCGCCGGCGCGGGGTGGAGGATCCTCGCAGATGTGAACACCGGCCGGGTGAAGGTTGTCGTCGCCGAGGACTCGATACTGATTCGCGAGAGCGTATTGCGGGTGCTGGCAACGGATTCGGGGATCGAAGTGGTCGGGGCGGGCACCGATTTCGCCTCGACGCTCGAGGTGGTGCGTTCGGCGCGGCCGGATGTGCTCATCACCGATGTGCGGATGCCGCCCACCGGCACCGATGAGGGGGTGCGGCTGGCCAAATTACTGCGCGAGACGCATCCGGGCACGGGGGTGCTGGTGCTCTCGCACTATGCCGAACCCGGCTATGCCGCAGGGCTGCTCGACGGCGGCTCGGTGGGGCGCGGATACCTGCTCAAGGAACGCATCGCGCATTTCGATCAGCTGCTCAACGCGGTGCACGTGATCGCGGGCGGCGGTTCGATTCTCGATCCGATGATCATGGAAGCGCTACTGGCGCAACGTCCGCAGCGGGAGCTGGTCGACCGCCTCACCGCGCGCGAACATCAGGTGCTCGGGGAGATCGCGCTCGGCGGCAGCAATCGGGTCGTCGCCGAACGGCTGGCGCTCTCCCAGCGAGCCGTGGAGAAGCACATCAATTCGATCTTCGCCAAGCTCGGGCTGACCGCGGATCCGGCACTGGATCAGCGGGTGGCCGCGGTACTGGTATTCCTGTCCGCGAACGACCGTTAGGGGTGTGTGCACCCTTTCGATGCCCGGCCCCGCGCGGCACCATGACAGCATGAATGCCGAAGTGCCGGTGTGGATCGTCGATGATCGCGCGGCCTTCCGGCGTGCCCTGGCCGCCACGATCGCGGCCAGCGCGGGTTTCACCGTCGCGGGTGAGGCCGCCACCGGTGAGGCGGCCCTGGAACTGCTCACGCGTGCGGCGTCCGGGCTGGTACTGATGGATATCAATATGCCCGGTATCGGCGGTATCGAGGCGACCCGCCGGATCAGCGGCGCGCACCCCGGCGTGCGGGTGCTGCTGATGTCGACCTATGACACATCCGATCTCCCGGACGAGGTATCGCAGTGTGGCGCAGCGGGATACGTGCACAAGGAAAACCTGAGCCCGGAGCTGATCGCGACGGTCTGGACCCGACTGAACCGCTGGCGCACGACTGGGATGACACCGCCGCCGTGAGCCGGATTCGGCTGCGGCAGTTCCTGTTCGCCGCCTTCGGCACCATCGCGGTACTGCTCGGGCTGTGCCTGGTCGCGCAGCTGCTGCGGCCCTCGATCTGGAATATCGCGCTGGCCGCGGTGCTCGCGTTCAACGCCCTCATCGATATCGGGGTGTTGCGGCTGGTGGAGCGCGGTGCGCTGGCCTTCGCGGTCACCGTGATCTCGATCGAGCTGTGGGTGAGCGCCATGGTGGCGTCGTATCTGTCGCCGTTCACACTCCCGATTCACGTGGTCGCGGCGATCCTGCCCGCCATTTTCGTTGTCCCGTACGTGGATCGGCGACGACTGCCGGGCTTCTCGATCGTCACCATCGCCAGCATCGTGGTGTGCGGGGTGCTGGCCGCCCCGCTGCTGAGTTCGGTGCCGCGCTCACCCGGCATCTCCGCAGCCGCCATCGTCGGGCTTCCGGTGATGTCCACGCTGATCCTGCTGGTGGTGTGGCATACCGCGACCACATTGCAGGACATCGCGACCGCCGCCCGGCGCAGTGCGGACGCATTGGCCCTGTCCCAGCAGCTGCTGGCGCGGCGCGCCGAACAGCTCGCGGCCTCGCGCGCCCGGCTGGTCGCGGCCATCGATGCCGAGCGGCGCAGGCTCGAACGCGATCTGCACGACGGCGCGCAACAGGATCTGGTCGCGGTCGCCGTGACGGTGCAACTGGCCCGGCAGCTGGTGGGGTCGAACGATGACGAATGCGCCCGAATGCTCACCGAGGCAAGCGATCTGCTGCAAACCGCGATCGGGGAGATCCGCCGGCTCGCGCACGGCATCTATCCGACCCTGCTCGCCTCGGGCGGATTGCGGGCCGCGCTGGCGGGTGTCACGCACCGCTCCGCCGTGCCGGTGCTGCTGAATATCGCCGATCTGGGCAGATATCGCAGCGAGATCGAGACCGCACTCTACTTCTGCTGTCTCGAGGCGTTGCAGAACACCGCCAAACACGGCGGGAACGGTGTCACCGCCACCATTTCCGCGCATCAGGAGGACGGGACTCTGACGATCACCGTGTCGGACAACGGATGCGGATTCGAGCCATCGGAAAAGCCCGCGGGCGTGGGGCTCACGAATATGCAGGATCGCCTCGCGGTGATCGGTGGCGCGCTGATCGTGGCCTCGACGCCGGGACAGGGCACGCGGGTGACGGCAACCGTTCCCGCCCAACCGATTCCGGGACACCCCCGCATCGATGATGAAGAGGTGTCCCGGCTATCGCGTTAGGCACGCACCGATCGTTGTGGCCGCGCCGCCACTCGGCCGCTCGTCGTATCAGCCGACCGGCACGGCCACGGGATTTACCGGCGGCGACTGCACCTGTGCCCGGCGCAGCAGCGCGAACGCCACCGCACCGAATACCAGGCCGACCACGCCCGCCACGATGAAGGCCGCGTCCAGTCCGTCCACGAATTGCCCGGGCGGAGTCGGCTGCGTATCGCCCGCGCTGCCGCGGAATACGGTGCCCAGCACCGCGACTCCCAGGGCGAGCCCGAGCTGGCGGGCGGTGTTCACCGCACCCGCCGCGGTGCCGCTCTGTTGCGGCGGCACCGCCGCCATGCCGGTCGACACCAGTGCGGGCGCGTTGATACCCGCTCCCGCGCCGATCACCACCAGGCCGGGAATCAAAGCGGTCCAGGAGGATCCGCTGTCGACCAGGGTGAGCAACCCCGCCCCGATGCCGATCACGATCAGGCCCGCCCCGATCGTCCACTGCGCCGCGGCATCGTGCAGGAAGCGACCGGTCGCACCGGCCACCACGAAAGCCGTTACGGCCATGGGCAGCAATGCCAGACCGGTGCGCAGCGGGCTCATATGCAGCTGCTGCTGCAACCACAGCGAGATCAGCGGTGAGGCGGCGAAAGCAGCGAAGGTCTGCCCGGACGCACCGAGCAGGGTTCCGGCGAAGGTGCGGTTGCGCAGCAGTCGCAGCGGCAACATCGGTGCCGCACTGCGGGATTCGATGAACACGAACAGGGCCGCGGCGGCGATGCCGAACAGCAGCGCGGTCAGCGCTCCGCCGTCATCCCAGCCGTGCTCGCCACCGCGAATGATGCCGAAGGTGATCCCGGTCGCCGCCACCGTGAACGCCAGCATGCCCGGCAGATCCACCCGATGACCCGAATTGCGTTGCGAGGCGGGGAAAACGACGACCGAGAGCGCGACGGTGACCGCCGCGATCGGCAGGTTCACGAAGAAGATCCACCGCCACGACAGCAGATCGGTGAGCACACCGCCCAGCACCACGCCGAGCGCGGCCGCCGCACCGCTCACCGCACCCCAGGCGCCGAAGGCGATACCGCGATCGCGGCCGGTATAGGTGGCGTGCAGCAGTGACAGCGTGGTCGCGAACATGGCCGCGCCGCCGATGCCCTGGAACACCCGGGCGAGTACGAGAAGCGAAGTGTCCCCGGCCATTCCGCACACCAGTGACGAAACGGCGAAGAGGGTGAGTCCGGCCAGATAGACCGGTTTCGCGCCGATCCGGTCCGCGAGCGAGCCGAGTACCAGCAGCAGCGCGGCCAGGGCGAGCGCGTAGCCGTCCACGATCCACTGCAGGCCCGACAGTCCGGTGCCGAGGTCGGCGGCCATATCGGGAAGTGCGACATTCACGATGGTGACGTCGATGAGAAGCATGAGCGTGCCCAGGCACGCGGCGAAAAGGGGGAGCCATTTTCGCATGAGGGAGCCTCCACGGAAAGAATGAACGATTTGTGCGTTCAGCGTGGCTTGTGGCCCAGATTTCACACACCCACAGCGGCATATGCGTTAGATTCTTGCTATGATTGACGAATCCGTCCAGGAATCCGCCATCCTCGATGACCTCGATAAGCGAATCATCCACGGGCTGGTGGTGGACGCCCGCATCCCCTTCGCCAAACTCGCGGCGGTACTGGATGTTTCGGAGCAGACCGTGGCCCGGCGGTATCGATCGCTGTTGCAGCGCGGCATCATTCACGTCTCCGGGCAGGTCAATGTCGTACCCCTCGGTTACGCGCGCTGGATCCTGCGCATCCGCTCCACGCCGAGCGCGGCATTGCGGCTCGGCGAGGCGCTGGCGCGACTGCCCGAACTGAGCTGGGTCTCGCTGCTCTCCACCGGTTCGGAGATCATGTGCGTGAGCCGCGCGCGCACCGCGGAACGGCGAGATGCGCTGCTGCTGAAGATAATTCCGAATGCGCCACAGGTCACCGGATTGACCGCGTACGAGGTCATGCACGGCTTCGAACAGGATGAGGACTGGCCGCGCTTCAGCCGACTGTTCACCGCCGATCAACTGCGGATGCTGGGTCCCGGCAAACCGGTGCAGGACGCGGCGGTATTCGACGAACCGTTCGCGCTGACCCGCGAGGACGAGGCGATGCTGGCGATCCTGGCCCGTGACGGGCGCGCGCCCTACGCGCAACTCGCGACCGCCACCGGCTGGAGCGCACCGCGCGTCGCACGGCGCATGAGTGAACTCGTCGAATCCGGTGTGCTGTATTTCGATCTGGATTTCGCGCTGGAACGCATGGGTTATGCGGTGCGCGCGGCGATCTGGATGCGGGTGCGGCCCGCCGATCTCGCCGCGGTCGGGTCGGCGCTGGCCACCTATGCCGAGGTCACCTACGTCGGGGCGACCACCGGGCCGACCACGCTGACCGCGGCGCTGGTCTGCCGCGATATCGCGCATCTGTACCGGTTCGTCACCGAGCGGCTGGGCGCACTCGACGGGATCGTGGATGTGGAGGTGACACCGTCGCTGCGGACGTTCAAGCAGGCGCAGGCGCTGATGGACACCGACCGAATCTCGCTGATCCGCTGATTCGGGCACCGGAAAATATCCGTCCCGCGTGTCGGCGGGTGTGGTGTTTGCCTCGAACAGGTGTTCGTTTAAGCTCGTCGTCGGAACTTGTCGGTGCCGCCCTCTAACGTGAGCGCCAACCACAGCACGTAAAGACAACCCGCCGAAAAGGGGAACCAGACGATGGCACCACAGGCTTTTGACCGCGATAAGGCGCTGGAGCTGGCGCTTGCCCAGATCGAGAAGGGCTTCGGCAAGGGCGCGGTCATGCGCCTCGGCGAAGAGGTGCGCCAGCCCATTTCGGTGATTCCGACGGGTTCCATCGCGCTGGACGTCGCGCTCGGCATCGGCGGTCTGCCGCGTGGTCGCGTCGTCGAGATCTACGGTCCGGAATCCTCCGGTAAGACCACCGTCGCCCTGCACGCGGTCGCCAACGCGCAGGCCCTGGGCGGCGTCGCCGCGTTCATCGACGCGGAGCACGCGCTCGATCCCGATTACGCCCGCAAGCTCGGCGTCGACACCGACGCACTGCTGGTCTCGCAGCCCGACACCGGTGAGCAGGCCCTGGAAATCGCCGACATGCTGGTGCGTTCCGGCGCCATCGACATCATCGTCATCGACTCCGTCGCCGCCCTGGTGCCGCGCGCGGAAATCGAAGGCGAAATGGGTGACAGCCACGTCGGTCTGCAGGCCCGCCTGATGAGCCAGGCGCTGCGCAAGATGACCGGCGCCCTGAACAATTCGGGCACCACCGCCATCTTCATCAACCAGCTGCGCGAGAAGATCGGCGTCATGTTCGGCTCGCCCGAGACCACCACCGGTGGTAAGGCGCTCAAGTTCTACGCCTCGGTGCGCCTGGATGTGCGTCGTATCGAAACCCTCAAGGACGGTTCCGACGCGGTCGGTAACCGCACCCGCGTCAAGGTCGTCAAGAACAAGGTCTCGCCGCCGTTCAAGCAGGCCGAGTTCGACATCCTCTACGGCGTCGGCATCTCCAAGGAAGGCTCGATCATCGATATGGGTGTCGAGCACGGCTTCATCCGCAAGTCCGGCTCCTGGTACACCTACGAGGGTGACCAGCTCGGCCAGGGCAAGGAGAACGCCCGTAAGTTCCTGCTGGAGAACACCGATGTCCGCGACGAAATCGAGAAGAAGATCAAGGAGAAGCTCGGCATCGGCGCGGACGTCACCGCCGAAGAGGCTCCCGCCGACTTCTAACCTCCCATGACAGACCGGTCCACCCCCGAGCCCCGGCCCACCCGGCCGGGGCCCGAGGACTCCCGCCTCGACGCCGTAGAACGCCTCCGCCGCCAACTCGACGCCCTCGAGTCCCGCAGCGCCAAGCGCGCGGCGCGAGCGGGCGGCTCCGGTGGTTCCGGTTCGGGAGGTGCCAGGACTCGAAACGGCTCCGGCACAGGCGGATCCTCCGGCCGTGGCGCATGGGATGCCCCCAGCAAATGGGATGACAGCGGCGCCTCCGCCGCCCCCTCCCGCTGGGAAGAATCCGCCTCGAGTGACCCGTGGTCCGGTGCCGCAGACACGTCACAACTCTGGTCCGAATCCGATTCCGGCACCGGCGGCTGGACCCAATCCTCCACCCGCCGCACCACTTCCACCCGCGCCCGCCGCGACGACACGGAACCCTCAGGCGACGAGCCGAACAGCCGCCGCCCCCGGCGCGACAACGCCGACCCTGACTCCGCCGATGGCGAGTCGAACGGCCGCCGTGCCCGTTCGCGCGATGCCGACTCCGCTGATGGCGAGTTGGATGGCCGCCGTGCTCGTTCGCGTGGTGCCGACTTTGCAGATGGCGAGTCGAATGGTCGCCGTGCCCGTTCGCGCGATGCCGACTTTGCCGATGGTGAGTCGGATGGTCGGCGTTCGCGTTATGCCGACTCCGCCGACGGCGAATCCAACGATCGGCGTCGCAGACGCCGGGGTGACGGGGAATCTGTTGGGGGCGAGTCGGATTCGAGGCGGTCCGGGACAGACTCAGCCTCGGATGGGGGATCCGGCCGGGGGCGGCGTTCGCAGCGGGCGCGTCGTCCGGGGCAGCCGGTGGAGCCGCTGCCCGATGGTGGTAAACCGGCGCAGGCCAAGGAGATCTGCCTGCGGTTGCTCACCGATCGTGCGCGCAGCCGGTTCGAATTGGCGGATAAGCTTGCCGCCCGCGGCTTCTCGACCGCGGTGTCCGATCAGGTACTGGATCGCCTCACCGAAGTCGGCCTCATCGATGACGCGGCCTTCGCCCAGCAGTGGGTCTACTCGCGCCACACCTACTCCGGCAAGGGCAAGAAGGCGCTCGCGGAGGAACTCCGCCGCAAGGGCATAGCACCGGAAGTCGCCGACGAAGCACTGTCCACCATCACCTCCGATGATGAACTCTCCCGCGCCGCCGACCTGGTCCGCCGCAAACTCCGCACCTTCCCGGAGGGCATAGAGCGCCAGAAGGCGATCACCCGCCTGGTCGGCATGCTCGCCCGCCGCGGCTACGACCCCGGCACCGCCTTCGCGGTAGTAGCCCCCGAAGTAGCGGCCGCCGGTCTCACCGACACCCGCAAACCCCCACCCCAGTCATCCCGCCGCACCCCGCCCGATCAGTCGGACGCCGGTTCGCACGAATCGAACAGCGGTCTCACCCGCTCCCGAGCCGGAAGCGCCGCGACCTCCGAGGCGGATTCGGAACCCGCTCGGAATGAATCGACCTCACTCCGCACATCGAAGGCACCCAAGTCGGCCAAACCCGCGCCCGCCACCAATCGCCCGATGTACAAATTCGGCAAAGCCATCGTCACCGACGATCCCGCGGATTCCGAATCGCCCGAACAAGACTCCGACCCCGCCGCCGACCTGGTCCGCCGCAAACTCCGCACCTTCCCCCCGAACCTGGACCGCCAGAAGGCAATAACCCGCCTCGTAGGCATGCTCGCCCGCCGCGGCTACAACCAATCCACCGCCTACACCATCGTCAAAGCCGAACTAGCCGCCGCCGACCTCGACCGCCCCTGACGCCACGGCCCCGGGCCTCCAGAACGAACTACCGTGCGACCGTTCGCGCTCCAGCGAGGTTCGGCGGATAGCCGGGATTCTTCGAATGGTCACCTGCGCCCGCGCACCCAACTTTGCCCCACCGGTTGGCAGCCACAATCCCGAGCCTGGCAAGTACGCCTGAGACTAGGCAGCCACCTGATCTCGCGGCTGCCCAATTGTGTTGAGCCACAGGCAAAATATTGGGATGAGCTCCGTCATGCAGCAGTTGTTGCCCTTGGTTGGCGTGGTGCTGGGGGTCGGGACAACTTTTGCCGCTACCTCCATGAACGAGCGGGCCAAGTGGCGTAGAAGTCATGGCACTCGGTGGGACGACAAGAGGCTGGCGGCCTACAGCGAGTATGCGAATTCGTTGAAGCAGTATGTCCAGGTGTCCTATCGGTTGGCCGCTGCGCGGGGATACCCGGCGGTCGCGTTGCCAATTGATATCGATGCGGGTTTGCAGGCGCTGGCCGAGGCCGAGGCTGACAAGACGATCAAATGGGAGACGGTATTGCTGCTGGGCTCGCCGGAAGCAGTTGCGGCCGCGCGCAGTTGGAATCGGGCGGCGTGGGAGCTCGGCTGGCCAGCGCGCGGGCATGCCATGGAACATGCGGAGTACCTGCGACTGTATTCGGAAATGGGCCGCAGGCGGAACGCCTTCTACGAATCTGCGCGGGCAGACTTAGGAGTGCTTACCGGTGCACTTCCGCCCGGCGATCAGCCGTGGATGCCGCCAGGAATCGAAACCCCTCCGTCAGCCTGAGTGGGATCGGCGCCCGGAAGGTGGCTGGTCAGTTGAGGACTCGGCCGTGTTGGCGGGGGCCGCGGCGGGGGCGGCGGGAGTCGGCTCGGGGGGTGGGGCGTGGGCTGGCGACGCGGGGGAGGGTTTTGGGGGTGGGGAGGGGTGTGGGTGGGTTCAGGCGTTTGCGGGCGTCTGAGAGGAGGAGGGCGCCCAGGGCGGCGGCGAGGGCGGTGCAGGCTGCGGCCAAGGGGGTGGCGAGGGCGAGCAGGAGCAGGCCGAGACGGAATTGTCTTCGGGCGCTGTCGGCTTCGCTCATTACAGCAGTATGCGAGGTGGGGACGGTTGTTGTCCGAGGCTCGGGCACATTGGCCTGAAGTCGGGATTCGGCCCGGCTCGGGGGACGGCCATTGCGGCAGTCCCCCGAGCCGGGGCGGTGATCAGGTGAGGCTCATGCCCGGTGCCGCGGTGCTGGTGTTGGCGGGCAGGGCTGTTCGGCTGCCGCGTTTGCGGGTGCGGAGCCAGCGTTCCAGGCGGGTGGCGATGACGCTGAGGGTGTAGTTGAGGGCGATCATGATCACCGCGATCACCAGGAGGGCGGGGATGGTGTTCTGTTCGGCCGCACCGAGTTGCTTACCGGCGCGGACGACCTCGACATAGGTGATCTGGTAGCCGAGGGCCGAATCCTTCAGCGCCACGACCATTTGCGAGACCAGGGCGGGCAGCATGGCGGTGATGGCCTGGGGAAGCAGGACCAGGCGCATGACCTGGTTCTTGCGCAGCCCGAGGGCCACCGCCGCTTCGGATTGCCCGCGCGGCAGCGAGCGAATGCCCGAGCGCACGATCTCCGCGATGACCGATCCGTTGTAGACGGTCAGCGCGGTCACCACGGCGGCGAGCGCCAGCTGATCCGACGGGAACACATTGTTCTGCGAGAACATCGCGAACAGGAAGATCATCAGGATCAGCACCGGGATCGCCCGGGCCACCTCCACGACCGTTCCGGCGATGATCCGCACACTGCGATGATCGGACAGCCGCAGGATGCCGAACACCATGCCGATCACCAGCGCGAACACGATCGACAGCCCGGCCGCCTCGATGGTTCCGCGCAGACCCGGCAGCAGATACGTGGACCAGATGTCCCCTTCCAGGAACGGCTTCCACTTGGCCGCCTCGAACTGGCCCTTGCTGTTGAACGCGTCGTAGACGAACCACAGCAGCACCGCCGCGATCACCACGACCACGACGCTGTAGATCCGGTAGCGCAGCCGCGCGCGGGGGCCCGGTGCGTCGTAGAGAACCGATGCCGAGCTCATCGCGCCACCTCATATCGTTTGGCCAGCCAGCCGAACAGCAGACCGGCCGGCAGGGTCAGCACCACGAAGCCGAGCGCGAAGATCGCGCCGATGGCCAGCGGGGCGGCCTCGTTCTCATTCATGGTGTCCATCAGCAGCGCGGCCTCGCCGACACCGATCACCGAGGCGACGGTGGAATTCTTGGTCAGCGCGATGAACACACTGCCGAGCGGGCCGATGATGGCGCGAAATGCCTGCGGCAGCACCACGAGTCGCAAATTCTGCAAAAATGTCAGGCCCAGTGAGCGGCCCGCCTCGGATTGCCCCAGCGGCACGGTATTGATGCCCGCCCGCAGCGATTCGCAGACGAAAGCCGCCGTGTACACGCCCAATCCGAGCACCGCGAAGCGGAAATTGTTCTCCGCCAGATCATTCGGTCCCGATGCGGCGAGTTTGACGCCGAGCGTGGAATACAACCCGATCGAGCAGAAGATGACGATCAGCGTAAGTGGCGTATTGCGAAAGACATTGACGTATGCCGTGCCGAGTAACCGCGCGATCGGCACCGGCGCCACTCGCATCCCGGCCACGATCGTGCCCAGAACCAGTGCCAGCACAGCCGAATACAGCGTCAGTTTGATGGTCACCCAGAACGCGTCCAGCAGCTGGGTGTGGTAGTCCGAGATCAAGTTGAACACGGCGCCCGAGCCCCTCCGTTCGAAATAGAAAGCGTGCCGGGCGGATCCACCGCCCGGCACGCCTGCTCAACTCAGTACCGGTCGACCTGCGGCGGCGCGGGAATCTCGAAACCCGTTCCGGCGAAGTTCTTCTCCAGTGCCGCCTTCCAGGCGCCGCTGGTGATCATGGCTTCGATGGCGTCATTGACCTTGCCGCGGAATTCGGCATCGCCCTTCTTGACGCCGATGCCGTACTTCTCGGTGGTGAACGGCGCGCCGACGACCTTCAGCGCACCCGGGGACTGCGCCGCGTAACCGCGCAGAATGATGTCATCGGTGGTGACCGCGTCGACCGAACCGGACTTGAGCGCCTCAACGCACAGCGAGTACGTGTCGTACTCCTGCAGCTGAACGTCCTTGGCGTACTTGTCCTTCACGTTCTGCGCCGGGGTTGAGCCCTTCACCGAGCACAGCTTCTTATTGCCGTTGAGCGAATCCGCACCGGTGATATCGGTATTGTCCGAACGCACCAGCAGCGACTGCCCGGTCAGGTAGTACGGCCCCGCGAAATCGACCTTCTCCTTGCGCTTATCGGTGATCGAGTAGGTCGCGGCGATGAAATCGACCTGACCGTTCTGGATCAGCGTTTCGCGCTGCGCCGACGGCGCTTCCTTGAAGGTGATGTTCTCCGGCTTCACACCGAGCTTATCGGCCACGAACTTGGCCACATCCACATCGAAACCGCTGAACGAGCCATCCTTGTTGTGCAGGCCCAGACCCGGCTGGTCGTACTTGATGCCCACGGTCAGCTTGCCGCTCGCCGCGTTCTGCTGGGCGGACTTATCGCTGCCGCCACCACAACCGGCGGCCACGACGGTTAGGGCCAGTGCCCCGACTGCGACCTTGAGTACCTGGTTGAACCTCATCGAGAGTCCTTCTCTGTAGGGAAACGTCTGTAGGGAAACGTCAGTGGCTCAGGATCTTGCCGAGGAAATCCTTGGCGCGATCGGATTTGGGTGCGGTGAAGAACGAGTCCGGATCGGTGTCCTCGACGATCTGCCCGTCGGCCATGAACAGCACGCGATTGCCCGCGCGGCGCGCGAACCCCATCTCGTGCGTGACCACGACCATGGTCATACCGTCCTTGGCCAGCTGCACCATCACCTCGAGCACCTCGGACACCATTTCCGGGTCCAGCGCGGAGGTGGGCTCGTCGAACAGCATCACCTTGGGATTCATGGCGAGCGCCCGCGCGATCGCCACGCGCTGCTGCTGTCCGCCGGACAGCTGCGCCGGATACTTGTCCGCCTGATTGGCGATGCCGACCCGTTCGAGCAATTCCATGGCGTGCGTGCGAGCCTGCGCCTTATCGGTGCCGCGCACCTTCACGGGCGCGAGCATGACGTTCTCCAGAATCGTCTTGTGCGCGAACAGGTTGAAGGACTGGAACACCATGCCGACATCGGCACGGAGTTTGGCCAGCGCCTTACCCTCATCGGGCAGATTCACCCCGTCGATGGCGATCTCACCGGAGTCGATGGTCTCGAGCCGGTTGATGGTGCGGCACAGGGTCGACTTGCCGGAACCCGAAGGTCCCACCACGATCACGACCTGCCCGGAGGGCACCTCGAGATTGATGTCACGCAGCACGTGCAGCGAGCCGAAGTGCTTGTCCACACTCCGCATCGAGATCATCGGCGCGGACTTGCTGATGGAAACAGGCGCGTCGGTCATGACCTGTGACCTTAGAGGCACTGTGCCCGAAATGCTCGTCTTCGGTGGGAACACCGGTACTGTGCCTCGACTCGACACCCTCCCGTAACCGGCGATTGATACCGCGGTGATCGCGGAGACGCAGGTCACCACCATCGGACGGGGTTTATGGCCCCGAGAGCCCAGCCATTACCCTGATTGGGTGAATTCGTTGGCGCAGGTTTCAGCACATGACGCGGTTGCCGAGCAGGATGCGCGCACCTACGAGGTGCGCACCTACGGCTGCCAGATGAATGTGCACGACTCCGAACGACTTTCGGGCCTGCTCGAAGATGCCGGATACGTCAGGGCCGCCACCGGCGATACCGCCGACCTGGTTGTCTTCAATACCTGCGCGGTCCGCGAGAACGCCGACAACAAGCTGTACGGCACGCTCAGCCACCTCGCGCCGATCAAGGCCGAGCGGCCGGGCATGCAGATCGCGGTCGGCGGTTGTCTCGCGCAGAAGGACCGTGACACCGTGGTCAAGAAGGCGCCGTACGTGGACGTGGTGTTCGGTACGCACAACATCGGCTCGCTGCCGGTGCTGCTGGAGCGGGCCCGCCACAACGCCGAGGCCCAGGTCGAGATCATCGAATCGCTGGAGGCGTTCCCGTCCACGCTGCCCGCCAAGCGCGAATCCGCGTACGCCGGCTGGGTGTCGATCTCGGTGGGCTGCAACAACACCTGCACGTTCTGCATCGTGCCCGCGCTGCGCGGTAAAGAGGTCGACCGCCGTCCCGGCGATGTGCTCGCCGAGGTGCAGGCGCTGGTCGATCAGGGCGTCATGGAGGTGACGCTGCTCGGACAGAACGTTAATGCCTACGGTGTCTCCTTCGCAGATCCGACCGAGGAGCGCGATCGCGGCGCGTTCGCCAAACTGCTGCGCGCCTGCGGCAATATCGAGGGCCTGGAGCGGGTGCGCTTCACCTCCCCGCACCCGGCCGAATTCACCGATGACGTCATCGAGGCGATGGCCGAGACCCCGAATGTCTGCCCGCAGCTGCATATGCCGTTGCAGTCGGGTTCGGATCGTGTGCTCAAGGCCATGAAGCGGTCGTACCGCAGCGCCAAATTCCTCGGCATCATCGAGAAGGTGCGCGCGGCCATGCCGCACGCCGCCATCACCACCGACATCATCGTCGGCTTCCCAGGCGAGACCGAGGAGGACTTCCAGGCCACCCTGGATGTGGTGCGCCAGGCGCGTTTCACCAGCGCCTACACCTTCCAGTACTCCATCCGCCCGGGCACGCCCGCCGCGGATATGCCCGATCAGCTCCCCAAAGAGGTGGTGCAGGAGCGCTATATGCGACTCATCGCGCTGCAGGAGCAGGTCTCCCTCGAAGCCAATCAGGAGCTCATCGGCACCACGGTCGAACTGCTGGTCGCCGAGGGCGCGGGCAAGAAGAACGCCGCCACCGCTCGCATGAGCGGCCGCGCCCGGGACGGCCGCCTGGTCCACTTCCGGCCGACCGCCGATCTGCCCGCGGGCTCGGAAATCCGCCCCGGCGATATCGTCACGGTGGCGGTCACCGAAGCGGCCCCGCACCACCTCATCGCCGATGCCCCGATCCAGTCGCACCGCCGTACGGCCGCGGGCGATGCCCACGAGCGCGGCATCACCCCGAAAACCGCTCCCATCGGCGTCGGTCTCGGCCTGCCCAGCATCGGCAAGCCGCTCGTCGTGGCGGCCGCCGCCGCGGGCTGCGGCTCCGAATGCGGTGCCTGATCGCGTCCTGATTCCGACACCGCGTAGTAGTCGGAATTCGGGGCGGGGCATGATGGGTCGACCCCACTCCCGCATGACTCAGGATCACCACAGATGACCGAGCAGCAGCCGAACGGCCCCGACGACGGTTCCGCGCAGGACCCACAGCAGGCGGAAGAGTCAGCGGCACAATCAGATTCGGCGCGTGCGGATGCGCCCGAGGCGAACGAGGAGACCATGAAGTCGGCGGAGAACAGTCAGGACTTCGAACAGTTCCGCGCGGATCTCGAGGCCGTCGAGCGCAAGATCGCGGGGGAGATCGACCCGGGCGTGCGCGCGATGGTCGTCGCGGGCGCGGTATTCCTGCTGCTGTTCTCGCTGGTGCTGCCGCATGCCGGGCAGGCGCGCGGCTTCGATGTGATCCTGTACGACGCCGCGGCGAAGGCCGAGCACATCGGCCTGCCGTCGCGGGTCTTCGAATGGTTCGTGGTGGTCTTCGGCATCGGCTTCTCCCTGCTGGCGCTGGCCACCCGGCGCTGGGCGCTGGCGTGGATCGCGGTCGCGGGCTCGGCCATCGGCAGCGTGTTCGGCGTGTTCTCCATCTGGCACCGCAACACCCCGGGCCTGGGCAACTATCACGGCGCGGGCCCGGGCATCGGCCTGATCCTGTCCACCATCGTGATCATGGTGCTGACCTTCCACTGGATTCGCGTGGTCTGGAGCCGCACCACCGTGCACCTGGCCGCCGAGGAACAGCGCCGCATCGCCGCCGCCGAAGCCGAGGAACGCGACCACCGCCGCCTGTTCGGCGATAAATAGCACTCACCGATCCGGTCGGTAGGCGAGCCCCGCGAAGGTCGCGGCAACGCCCACCACGGTCATGAAGAGCCAGCCCGCGCGGAATTCGGCGAGGGTGTGGTCCGCGCCCGCACCCAGGATCGCGGTCAGAATGGCAACGCCCAGAGCGGAACTCGTCTGCCGCGCCATCATGAGCGTGCCGGAACCGAGCGAGGTCTCGGCGGCGGGCAGTAGCGCGGCCGAACCGAACAGCGGCGGCTGCAACAGTGCGGTACTGGCTCCGGCGAGTATGCCGCCGGGCAGGATGATCAGCGCGTAGGAATCGGTGAGTCCGCTGGCCAGCACCCACCACCCGGCACCTGCCGCCAGGCACGCGCCACCGAGAGCGGCCGAGGCGCGAGCACCGAAGCGGGCGATGAACCTGCCCGAGAACGGTGACAGCAGTAGGCAACTGATCGGCAGGGGAGCCACACCGAGACTCGCCGCGAGCACCGAATAGTGCAGTCGTTCGGTGAGGAACAGCGTGATCTCCAGGATCATGGCTGCGAAAGCCAGGTAGTAGCAGAACACTCCGAGCAGTGCGGTCCGGAATAGCTTGTGCCGCAGAACAACCGGGCTCACCACCGGATCGGGGTGCTGTCGGATGTGCACGGCGAACCACACGGCCAGGCCGATCGCGGCGATGAGCATGCCGAGGGTCGCCACCCCCGTGTAACCCCAGGTGTCCGCCTGCACGAACACCGTGGTGAATCCCGCCGTCGCGCCCAGAATGAGCAGTGCACCAAGGGGATCCAGCCGCCGTCGCACACCCGGTGCGATATCGGGCAGCACCCGCAGCCCCAGGACGAACGCCACCACCGTGAACGGTACGTTCAGCAAGAAGATCCACCGCCACCCCGCCTGCAACAGCAGTCCACCCAGCACTGGCGCGCTGGCCCCGCCGGCGGCCGCGATGGCGGTCCAGATGCCCATGACCGTCGCATGTTCCCGGCGCGGGAAGCTGGGCAGCACCAGTCCCAGTCCGGTCGGCACCAGCAGCGCCGCCGCGGCCGCCTGAGCTATGCGCGCGATGATCAGCACCGTCAGATTCGGCGCGGCTCCACACGCGATCGAGGCCAGTCCGAAAAGCGCTATGCCGATGAGGAATCCGCGCTTGCGCCCGGTATCGTCCGCCAGCCGCCCGGCGGGAACGAGCAGTGCCGCCATGACGATCGTGTACGCGTTCAAAGTCCACGACACCGCGCCGATCGAGCTGTCGAACGATTCCCGCAGCGCCGGAAACGCGACGGTGACCGCGAAAAGATCGAGTATGGCGAGGAATTGGGCGATACCGGCGATGGCGAGTACGCGATAGCGCCCCGCCGATACTGTCTCGACCCGCTGAGCTGCTTCGTCTTCGGTCGTCGTTGTCATGAGTTCGACTATCCGAGCCCGGCATTCGCGCCAACAGTGGCAGGAATGCCACGATGCGCTAGATTTCTGACAGGGCCGAGGGTTACCGTGAATTCATGGAGCCGAACAGCCCGGGAACGGGTATCGATCCCGGAACCCTCGCCGTGGCCGTCGCCCCCGGTATGCCGATCTTCGAGGTCGCCATCCCGTACCAGGTCTTTTCCGAACCGCCGCTGGGCGTGGACCCGGACCGCTGGTATCGCTTCCAGCTCTGCGGTCCCCGTGACGCCGTATCCGCCGCACTGCGGGATCCGTTCGTGGCCTTGACCGCTCACGACTACGACGACCTGATCCGCGCCGATACGGTGGTCATCCCGTCCACCCCGAACGTGCGCGAGCATCCGCCCCGCGATCTGGTCGACGCCGTCCGCGCCGCCTACGAGGCGGGCGCGCGCATCGTCTCGCTCTGCACGGGCGCGTTCATCCTCGCCGAGGCGGGACTGCTGGACGGCCGCCGCATGACCACGCACTGGCGGCATATCGCCGTCATGCGCGAACGCTTCCCGCACCTGGAGATCGATCCGGCCGTCCTCTATATCGATGACGGCCGCATTCTCACCAGCGCGGGCACCATGGCCGGAATGGACCTGTGCATCCACCTGATTCGCAAGGATCTGGGCTCCGGCGCGGCCAATGCCGCCGCCCGGCACCTGGTGGTGTCACCGCATCGAGCCGGGGGCCAGGCCCAATATCTGCAATCCCCGGTCCCCGCCTATCCCGCCGACTCCGGCCTGTCCGCGACCCTGCAGTGGGCCATCCATCACCTGGATCAGCCGCTTACCGTCACCGATCTGGCCCGCCACGCCAACACCAGCGAACGCACCCTGGCCCGCCGCTTCCACGCCGAAATCGGCGGCACCCCGCTGCAATGGCTGCTCACCCAGCGCGTCATTCGCGCCCGAGAGCTATTGGAGTGCACCGATTTACCGGTGGACGTGGTGGCCGACCGCTGCGGACTCGGCACGGCCGCCAACCTCCGCGCTCATTTCGGCCGCGAGGTCGGCATCTCCCCGAGCGAATACCGCCGCTCCCACCGCGTCACCCGCCACGAAATCATCACCGGCTGACCGGCCGCCCGCTATGTCCGGCTGGTGAGGATGTATTCGCCGAGCAGGTCGTATTCCTCTTCATCGATGCCGTCGTCGAGCGGTACCGCGACCGCGACGGTGCCCTCCTCCTCGCCGACGAAGAGCGCCGGGTCATTGCAGTCCGCGAAGCCGATGGCGTCGATTCCGGCGTAGGCCGCACCGCCGCACCAACCGTGGTCGGCGACAACGAGATCCGGGCGCGCCTCGCCCGCCTTCTCCAGCGCCGCCAGCACCAGCCGGATCGGCCGATCCGAATGCGTGTGCACCGCACCGATCGGGTCGCCAATGGTCGCGACGCCGAGGAAGTAGTCCACCTCCAGCCGCTGCCATCCGCGCCGGGTGTACCCGTCATATCCCGCACCCGCACCAGCCCGGACTATCGTCCCGCCCGCATCGGTCAGGGCCGCCGCCAATTGCTGATAGAGCCGGGCCAGGGTGCGCGGATGCCCGGTGGCGAACAGCACCCGCTGCTGTTCCCGCAACGCCTGCTGGAATCGCTCCGCATATCGGTCCAGTGCCGATGCGGTGAGCTCGGGATCGATGGTGTCCACGCCCCGGCGGAACTGCGGTCGCGGATCCACCCCCACCTTGCGCGCCATCAATTCCAGGATCTCGGCCGGATCCTCCCAGCGCGGCCCCGGATTCAACCCGAACATATAGTCCGGATCCCGGTAGGCCAGCCGCTGATAGTGATCCAGATTGTTCTCCCGCGGCGTTGCCACCTGCCCCGCCATTCCGGTCGCCATCAAATGCGCGACCAGCGTTTCCCGCGTCGGTCCCATAGCCCCGAGCCTAACCGGACCCCGGTCCTCACCTCGATCTATTTGAGCCCCAAGGTAATCCGCCGAGCCGCCGGAATCGCCCGAACTCCGCGCGAGTCCGGTCGGGCCGGTGTGCGCGACACAAACGAACCGGTTTGCGGTGTGCGCGCCCGGGCATCCGTCACTACGGTGGTTCGGGCAAGCGGAGACCAAGGTAGCGGTGGAGGCAGCATGTCAGTGGGGATCGAGCGGCTCGCGGACACGAATCACGTGGTGCCGGAGCGGCGCACGATTCCCGCCGCGGTGGTGTGGGCCTTCGCGGTGGTAGGGGTGCTGGCGGGATGGCGCTACCTCGAACAGGTGGCCGTCAATACGCAGATGATGACGCATCTGATGGACCTGGGCACCTATCAGATCGCGGCGCAACGCGTGGTGGACGGAGTTTCGGTCTACGACAGTCCGCTGCGGGGGAGTACCCGCGGGGTGTGGGAATTCGTCTACACGCCGTTCTCGGCGCTGCTGTTCGTACCGTTGGTGGCCATGCACGGCACCGTGTTCACCTGGGTCGGCCAGCTCGGCAATTTCGCCATCCTCGCCGCATCGGGATGGGTGGCGCTGTCGATGCTGGGCTATCGGCGTGATCGCCGGATGGCGTTGCTGGCGCTGTCGAGCGCGGCGATTCTGCTGTGGTGTGAGCCGATTCGCGAATCCATGGCGTTCGGCCAGATCAATATCCTGCTGCTGCTCATCGTGCTGGTGGATTTGAGCCTGCCCGATTCCTCGCGCTGGAAGGGCGTGCTGACCGGTATCGCGGCCGGAATCAAGCTCACCCCACTGTTTTTCGTGCTCTACCTGCTGGTGACGCGCCGATTCCGGGCCGCCGCCACCGCGATCGGGGCTCTGATCGCCACCGTGATCGTGGGTTTGGCTGTGCTGCCCAAGGATTCGTGGACATTCTGGAGCGGTGCGTTCGCCGATCCGGCGCGGGTGGGTGTACCGGCGAACCCGCAGAACGAGACGCTGCGCGGCATGATCGCGCGCTCCCTCGGTGCGGGTACGGGGCTCCAATTGCTGTGGCTCGCAGGCGCTCTCGCGATTGTCGCGATCTGTCTGTGGCTGGCGCGCCGGTTCTCGGCGACCGGCCGGGAACTGCCCGCCGTACTGTTGTGCGGGCTGACCAGCACCGCCGTATCGCCGTTCAGCTGGATCCATCACTGGGTGTGGCTGGCACCGCTGCTGATCTACCTGGCCGATCTCGCCCTGCGCCGCGGCGGCATGATCGCGCCGACCGTACTGCTTGTGGTGTTCGCGGTCTCCTCGGGCGGCGTATTCGACCTGCTGGGAATGCGTTTGGGCAGCGTCTTCGATCTGCCCGAGCACGGCCGCTACGCGTTCCTGTCCCACAATGCCTACATCTGGCTCACCCTCGCATTGTTCGCGGTCGCGGCCGCGTGGCTGCACGGTGAAACGAAAACGGCCCGGGGGCAACAGGATCGACTGCCCTCGGACCGTTCACGCGAAAGCCTCAGCGCGGGCTGACAAACACGCTCAGCGCTGGCTGACCGCGCCTTCGGCGGCTTCGGCCCATTCCTGCCACTGCTTGGCCTGTTCGAGCGCCTTCTCCGCATCGCGGGTCTTACCGGCGGCCTGCGCCTTGGCGGCTTGCTCCTCGAACTGCGCGACCCGCTCACGGAATTGGGCCGCCCGGGCCATGGCCTCGGGATCGCTGCGCCGCCACTGCGCGTCGACGGCGTCGCGGACCCGCTTCTCGACCGCGCGCAGGCGCGCCTCCAGATCGTGGATGCGCTCGCGCGGCACCTTGCCGATGGCGTCCCACTTCTCCTGCAGATCGCGCAGCGCGGCGCGAGCGGCATCGAGATTGGTTTCCGGATTCAGGTTCTCGTAGTGCAGCAGCAGCTCTTCCTTGGAATGCGCGTTCTGCTCGAATTCGGCATCCCGCTCCGAAGCGGCCGAATTGCGGGCCGCGAAGAACACGTCCTGCGCGGATTTGAAGCGCTTCCACAGCTGCTCATCGGCTTCGCGCGGAGCGCGCCCCGCGGCTTTCCATTCGGCGAGCAGATCGCGGAAGACCGCGGCGGTGCCCGCCCAATCGGTGGAATTGGCCAATTCCTCGGCCCGCACGCAGAGCTCTTCCTTATGCGTCTTGGCCGAGGCGCGTTCACGATCCAATTCCGCGAAGTGCGCGCCGCGCCTGCGGTTGAAGGCCTCGCGCGCCTTGGAGAAGCGCCGCCACAGTGCGTCGTCGACCTTGCGATCGACCCCGCGAATGGTCTTCCACTCGTCCAGGATTTCGCGCAGCCGATCGCCCGCGACCTTCCACTGGGTGGAATCCGCGGCGATCTGCTCGGCCTCGGCGGCCAGGGCTTCCTTGCGCTCGGTCTGTTCGTGCCGGGAGCGTTCCTTCTCCTCCTTGGCGTGCGCGGCCGCCTCGTCGGAGTGTTCGATGATGGCGCGCAGGCGCTGGGTGAGCCCGTCGATATCGCCGATGACCGCGGCGCTGGGCAATGTCTCGGCAAGCGCGGTGGCGGCGGTCTTGGTCTTGCGGGCGTCGGTGCCGGCGGCCAGGCGGGCCTCGAGCAGGGCGACCTCGGTGGCCAGATCGTCGAAGCGGCGGCCGAAGTGGGCCAGGCCCTCGGCGGTGTCACCGGCCTGCCAAGACCCGATGACGCGTTCGCCGTCGGTGGTCTTCACCCAGGCGGTGCCGTCCTCGTCGACGCGGCCCCACTGGCTGGGGTCGCTCACGCTCGGCACCACGACGGGATGCGGATGCGGGGTCGCCGGGCCGGGAGTGGGCTTGACGGCGTGTGGCTTCGGGGCTTCCGGTTTACGCGGCGCCGGGCCCGGGCGGGGACCGGCGGCGGTGGCCGGAGACGGACGCTGGGCGGCGCCGGGCTGGGGCGTCGAGGTCGGTTCCGACTGGGTAGCCTTCTCGTTTCCGCTGTTGTCGCTCATTGCTCCTCGTCCCTGCCGCGCGTCACGGCTGCCTGGTTACGCCCTAGCTCATTGTCCAACTCTCCCCATTCAACCAGGCTGAGATGCGAAATGCTGTCTTTGAGGCCACCTCCGTGGCGCGGCGATCAGGTGGGGTGGGGCTGGTGAGGCGCGGTAGCGCTACGGTTGACCGCGTGTTCTGTGTTGCGTCGCTGGTCCCCTCACCACCCGCCCTGATACCCGAGCTGGGTGGCGCGGCAGGCGCGGCGGCGGACGGTGATCTCGCGCGGCTGCGCGGCGCGGTGTTCGAGGCGGCCGGAGAGCTGGCTGGCCAGGCCAAACGTTGGATTGTTGTCGGCGTGGCGGATTCGGACAGCGTGTACGACGCGGAAACCGCGGGCACGTTCCGGGGATACGGGGTGGATATCCGGGCCGGTTTGTCGGCGACCGCGAATACCGAGAATCCGGATCCCGATTTGCCGCTGCCGGTGTTGATCGGCGGCTGGTTGCGCGAGCGGGTGGCCCCGGACGCGATCGCGGTGGCTCGTCTGGTGGCATCGGACACACCGGCCGCGGAGTGCCTGGCGTATGGCCGGAAGTTGCGCGCCGAACTGGATTCAGCGACCGACCGGTACGGCGTGCTGGTCGTCGGCGACGGTGCGGCAACCCTGTCGCTCAAGGCCCCGCGCTATCTCGATCCGCGCGCCGAAGCGGCACAGGCCGAGATCGATCGCGCACTGGCGGCGGGGGACCGGACCGCCTTGGCGGCACTGGATGAGCAGCTGTGCGCCGAACTCGATGTCGCGGGCCGCCCGGCCTTCCAGGTGCTGGCCGGACTCTTCGCCGCCGACGCCGCCGACCCTCGCGTCGAAACCTTCTATGCCGCAGCCCCGTTCGGCGTCGCCTACCACGCGAGCAGCTGGCTTCCGGGCGGTGCCGCATGATTCGGCCCATTGCCGTCGTCGGCCCCACCGCCACCGGAAAGTCCGATCTGGCCCTGGATTTGGCCGAACGACTACACGGCGAGATCGTGAATATCGATGCCATGCAGCTCTATCGCGGCATGGATGTCGGCACCGCGAAACTCTCGCTCGCCGAGCGCCGCGGTATTCCGCATCATCAGCTCGATGTCCTCGACGTCACCGAAACCGCGACCGTCGCCGTGTATCAAACCGCGGCCCGCGCCGATGTGGAAGACATCATGGCGCGCGGTCACACCCCGGTCATCGTCGGCGGTTCGATGATGTATGTCCAAGCGCTGCTGGACGATTGGGATTTCCCGGCCACCGACCCGGTGGTCCGCGCCAAATGGGAGACCCTGCTGGAGGAGCGCGGCGTGGTCATCGTGCACGAAGCGCTGCGTGCCGCCGATCCGGTGGCCGCCGACACCATTCTGCCCACCGACGGCCGCCGCATGGTGCGCGCCCTCGAGGTGGTCGAGCTGACCGGTAAGCCGTTCGCCGCCTCCGCCCCGCAGATCGGCGAACCCCGCTGGGGCACAGTCATAATCGGCGTCGACCGGGAAACCGCCGCACTGGACGCCCGTATCGAACTGCGCACCGCGAAGATGTTCGACTCCGGTCTGGTGGACGAGGTGCACACGCTCATCGGCCAGGGCCTGCGCGATGGCCAGACCGCCCGCCGCGCAATCGGATACGCACAAGTCCTGGACTACCTGGACAACGAATACGACCTGAACGAAGCACAGGAGCGCACCTTCATCGGCACCAGGCGCTATGTCCGGAGACAGCGGTCCTGGTTCCGCCGCGATCAGCGGGTGCACTGGGTGGACGGCGCGGATCCGCGGCTGGCGGAGACGGCGCTGGCGCTCATTCGCTCCTCGACGACGAAGGACGAACAGGAAGTCAGCTGAGTGACGCGTCGCGCGAATGCCCGCAATGCCTCGGTCCAGGTGTGGCAGGCATATCTGAACTCCCGGGCCAGTCGCCTGCGCGACAATAGATTCCTGGTGCACGGTCAGCGCCCCATCGCCCGCGCACTCGAATGTCATTGGCCCCTGGAGACTCTCGTCTATCGACTGGGTGCGCCGGAACCGTCCGGCTGGGCGCGCCAGGTGCTCGAATCCAGCGGTGTGCCGAGCATCGGACTGGTGCCCGAGGTGATGGCCGAACTGGCCGAACCCTCCGAATCGGTGCCGGAGCTGGTCGCGGTGGCGGTCTCGCGCCGAATGGAACTCGACGATTTCGCCCCGGGCACACCGGAACAGCCGCCCACCGTGGTGGTCATCGATCGCCCGGGTTCACCGGTCCGGCTGGGTGCGCTGATCCGCTCGGCGGCGGCCTTCGGTGCGAGCGGGGTGATCGTGACCGGTTCCGGCGCGGACCATTACGACCCGCAGAGCGTGACCGCCTCCGATGGCGCGCTCTTCGCGGTTCCGGTCCTGCGCGCCTCCGGCCCGGCCCAGTTGACCGCGTTCCGGGACCGGCAACTGGCCCGGGGGATCGGCACCCGTATCGTCGGCAGTGACGATCACGGCGGTATCGCCCTCGACGAATTCGAGTTCGGCGCCGCCACCGTGCTGGTCATAGGTGATGAAAGCGAGACGCTCGCCCCCGCCTGGCGGCAGGTGTGCGATGAGCTGGTGTGCGTCCCGTCCGACGGTTCCCTCGGGGCCCCGTCGGCGGCGGCGGTGGCCCTGTACGAAATTTCCCGGCAGCGCCGGGCGTTGCGCTGACAACTCGGGTGTGGGTGAGGACGAATGGTGAACGAGAACGCGGCTGATATCGACTTCAGCAAAGGACACGGCACGCAGAACGATTTCGTCGTGCTGCCGGATCCGGATGCCTGGCTGGAGCTGACCGAATCCCGGGTCGCCGCACTGTGCGATCGCCAGCGCGGTATCGGCGCGGACGGTGTGCTGCGCGTGGCTCGCGCGGGCGCCCTCATCGAAAACGGCACTCTGCCAGTGCTTCCCGAAGGCGTGAGCCCGGAAGACTGGTTCATGGACTACCGCAACGCCGACGGTTCCATCGCCGAGATGTGCGGTAACGGCGTGCGCGTCTTCGCCCACTACCTGGTCGCCATCGGTCTCGAGACCGCCGAGGAATTCGTGGTCGGCAGCCGCGCCGGAGCCCGCCCGGTGATCGTGCACCATGCCGATCCGGTGCACGGTGAGGTCACCGTCGCCATGGGCCGGGTCCGCACCCTGGGCGAGTCCACCGCCACCCTCGCCGGTCGCGAATTCACCGGTCTCGGCATCGACGTCGGCAATCCGCACCTGGCCTGCGTGGATCCCACCCTCACCCATCAGGAACTGGCAGAACTGGACCTGACCCACGCCCCGTCGTTCGACCACACGGTCTTCCCCAACGGCGTCAACGTCGAAATCCTGACCGCCCTGGGTGTCGCCTCCGACGGCAATCGCGGCGTCGATATGCGCGTCTACGAACGCGGCGTCGGCGAAACCCGTTCCTGCGGAACGGGAACCGTGGCAGCGGCCGCCGCGGCTCTCGCCCGCGACGGCTTCGATCTGGCCGCCGATACCGGCCATGTCCAGGTCCACATCCCCGGCGGCACCGTCACGGTCGGCATCGATCACGGCACCGCGACCCTGCGTGGCCCGTCGGTGCTGGTGGCCACCGGCAGGATCGCCGCCAAGTGGTGGCAGGACGCCTAGGACACGCCTGTCCTGTCGCCCGGAAATAACCGAATGCGCTGTTCGGTTGGTCCGTGGGATCATGGAGGCGTATGAGTAAACAAGAGACGTACGAGTTCACTCCCGCTGAGGAGAACACCGACGACGCCGCGACCGGCTGGTCCGCGTCGCCGACCGGAAACGATTCCGGATCGCCCACCGTCGGTGAATTGCAGCTCGATGACCGCGCCGCCCTGCGCCGCACGGCAGGCCTGTCCACCGAGCTCGAGGATGTCACCGAGGTCGAGTACCGGCAGCTGCGCCTGGAGCGCGTGGTGCTGGTCGGCGTCTGGACCGAGGGCACCACCGAACAGGTCGATGCGCGAATGGCCGAATTGGCCGCCCTCGCCGAGACCGCCGGTTCCGAGGTGCTGGACACGCTGATCCAGCGCCGCGACAAACCGGATAAGGCCACCTACATCGGCTCGGGTAAGACCGAGGAGCTGCGCACCATGGTCCTCGAGACCGGTGCGGATACGGTCATTCTCGACGGTGAGTTGAGCCCCGCACAGCTGACCGCGCTGGAGAAGATCGTCAAGGTGAAGGTCATCGACCGCACCGCGCTGATTCTGGATATCTTCGCCCAGCACGCGACCTCCCGTGAGGGCAAGGCTCAGGTCGCGCTCGCGCAGATGCAGTACATGATGCCGCGACTGCGCGGCTGGGGTGAGTCCATGTCCCGGCAGGCCGGTGGTCGTGCGGGCGCGAACGGTGGCGTGGGTACGCGTGGTCCCGGTGAGACCAAGATCGAGACCGATCGTCAGCGCATTCGTGAGCGAATGGCCAAGCTGCGCCGCGAGATCCGGGAGATGAAGACCGCCCGCGATACCAAGCGGCATCGGCGGGTCTCCAGCGGTATTCCGCAGGTGGCGATCGTCGGCTATACGAACGCGGGCAAGTCGAGCCTGATGAACGCGCTCACCGGCGCGGGCATTCTGGTGCAGGACGCGCTGTTCGCGACCCTGGATCCGACCACCCGCAAGGCCGCGCTCGAGGATGGCCGCGAGGTCGTCTTCACCGATACCGTCGGTTTCGTGCGCCACCTGCCGACCCAGCTGGTCGAGGCCTTCCGCTCCACCTTGGAAGAGGTCACCGGCGCGGATCTGCTGCTGCACGTGGTGGATGGTTCGGACCCGTTCCCGGATGAGCAGATCAAGGCGGTCCGCGAGGTCGTCACCGATGTGCTGCGCGAAACCAAGACCCCGGCCCCGCCGGAGTTGCTGGTGGTCAACAAGATCGACGCCCTCGACCCGATGGAGCTGACCCAGCTGCGCGGCTGGCTCCCCGAGGCGGTCTTCGTCTCGGCCGCCACCGGCCAGGGTCTGGATGTGCTGCGCGAACGCCTGGACAAGGTGCTCGGCGGGCTGGTGGAGGTCAGCGTGCTGCTGCCCTACACGCGCGGTGATCTGCTCGCCCGCATTCACGCGGACGGCCGCATCCTCACCTCGGATCACGAGGCCGACGGCACCCTGGTCCGCGCCAAGGTCCCGGCCTCCCTCGCGGGCATCTTGAGTGAATTCGCCCACGCTGGCGTGGACGTCAGCGCCTCGACGGAATAGTCGCGCTCACCTCGGCGAAGGTTCGTGCGGGTCGCGCGGGTTTTCGGGGGTTTGGGGGCGAAGCCCCCGAGGGTCACCCGGGAGCGGGGTGAATTCGGCCCCCTGCAGGGTATTTCGTTAGCATCTCGCTATCGGAATCTCTGCAGGGAGGGATATCTTGTCGTCGAATGACAATCAATCGACCGAGTCACGGGGGCTCACCGACGGTGCTCCGTTGCACGTCGAGTTGACCGACATCGATCGTCGGGTCATAGAACTGATCACCGCGCCGTCGCGCGCCTGGTTCAGTCCGCGTTTCTACGGGCTGGAGAATTTCCCGCTGGACGGCCCGGTACTGCTGGTCGGCAATCACACGCTCGCGGGCGGAACCGATGCCCCGCTGCTGGCGGCGGAGATCCTGGCCAAGCATGACCGGCTGGTGCGGGGTCTGGCCGAGAACATCCTCATCGATGTCCCGATCTTGCGAGATGGCTTGCACCGCTTGGGAGTTGTGCGCGGCAATCGCCGTAACTGCACCGCGCTGCTGGAGCAGGGCGAGGCCGTCGCGGTGTTCCCCGGCGGGGGCCGGGAAGCCATGCGCGGCAAGGGCCAGAAGTATCAGCTGCTCTGGGAGGGCCGAACGGGCTTCGCGCACATGGCGATTGCGACCGGGGCTCCGATCGTGCCCATCGCCATGGTCGGCGGCGATGACATCTACGACATCGTCTTCGACGGCGATCATCCGGTCATGCTGCCGCTGCGCAAGGCTGTCACCGGTCTGGGACTGCGCGCGAATCTGACGCCGCCGCTGATTCGCGGTCTGGGCCCGACTCTGGTGCCCAAGCCGGAGCGCTTCTATTTCTCGCTCGGCACCCCGATCGATACCAGCCCGTGGCGTGATGCCACCGATGCCGAGGCCGCCGCCCTGGAATTGCAGACGGTGACCCGTAAGGCGCTCGAGGAGGAACTCGGTTTCCTGCTCGCCGAACGGGACCGCGATCGCGGCCGTTCACTGCTGGGCCGGACCCTCTCCGCGGTCGGTCTCTGACCCCGTAGGTTTACCGGCGTTCAGCTGCTTCGATCTGCACTGTCAATGGCGACAGGTGCAGTTCGGACCACTTTTTCGGGGTTCGAAGTTAACCCTGATTCGACTTTCGAGTACCGTATGGGCAGAGGCGATGTGCCGATGTGGTCACTCAGGAGGTTGGCGTGGAACGCACTATTTTCGAACCCGAGCACGATCTGTTCCGGGAGTCGTTCCGAAAGTTTCTGGATCAGCATGTGGCCGCGCACCACGAGCAGTGGGAGCACGACGGCATCGTCGATCGCGCGGTCTGGCTGGAGGCGGGCAAACAGGGCTTCCTCGGTATGGCGGTGCCGGAGGAGTACGGCGGCGGTGGCGTGAAGGATTTCCGCTACAACGCCGTGGTCACCGAAGAGGTCACCTACGCGCAGTATTCGGGCCTGGGTTTCGGCCTGCACAATGACGTCATCGCCCCCTACCTGCTGGAGCTGGCGAACGAGGAGCAGAAGCAGCGCTGGCTGCCCGGTTTCTGCTCCGGCGAGATCATCACCGCCATCGCCATGACCGAACCCGGCACCGGTTCGGATCTGCAGGGCATCAAGACCCGCGCGGTCAAGGACGGCGACGACTGGATCCTCAACGGCTCCAAGACCTTCATCACCAATGGCATCAACGCCGATATCGTCATCGTGGTCGCCCAGACCGATCCGGAGAAGGGCGCGATGGGTTTCTCGCTCCTGGTGGTCGAGCGCGGTATGCCCGGTTTCGAACGCGGCCGCAATCTCGACAAGATCGGCCTCAAGGCGCAGGACACCGCCGAGCTCTCCTTCCAGGATGTCCGCGTTCCGGGCAAGAACCTGCTCGGCACCGAGGGGCAGGGCTTCATCCACCTGATGCAGAACCTGCCGCAGGAGCGCCTCTCGATCGCCGTCATGGCCGCCGCCGCCATGGAAGGCTCGCTGAAGAACACCATCCAGTACGTGCGTGATCGCAAGGCGTTCGGCAAACCGATTGGCGCACAACAGAACACCCGTTTCGTCCTGGCCGAGCTCGCCACCAAGACCACCGCCGTCCGCGTCTTCGTCGACCGCTGCATCGAACTCCTGAACCAGGAGAAGCTCACGGTGGAAGAGGCCGCCATGGCCAAGTACTGGAGCACCGAGGAGCAGCTCGACCTCATCACCAAATGCCTGCAGCTGCACGGCGGCTACGGCTACATGCGCGAATACCCGATCGCCAAGGCGTACATGGACGCTCGCGTGCAGACCATCTACGGCGGCACCACCGAGATCATGAAGGAGATCATCGGTCGTTCCCTGAAACTGGCCTGATCCCAACGGCTTTCGAAGTTTCGGCCGGTGACGTGACAGTCACCGGCCGACACTGCTTCGGCACCGGCCGGTCGGTAGGGTGACCGGTATGGCACTCACCTTGGGATCGATCACCCGCGGCGTCAACAGCGCGGTCGTCGCGCTGACCGAAGCGCCGGTCATCGGGACGCTCATGCGGCGCGGATTCGTCGAGCTCACCTACGTCGGGCGGCGCTCCGGGCGGACGTTCAAGACGCCGGTGTTCTATTCGCGCAAGGGCGACACGATCACCATCGGTGTCGCCATGCCGGACAGCAAGAAATGGTGGCGCAACTTCCTGGGCGAGGGCGGCCCGATCTCGCTGCACCTGGACGGTGCGGATCGCGGCGGGCATGCCACCGCACGCCGGGATGACCGGGGCCGGGTTACGGTCCGGGTCCTGCTGGATCAGCCGAACTGATCGGCCGAATCTGGCGCGGCCCCCGTGTTTTCGGGGTGATGCGCGGCCGGATCGGCACCGCTACAGTGCATTTGAGCAGGTAGTTTCATCGCCTGCCACAGTGCGGCGGGGAGGTCGTCATGCCGGATGGGGCACGGGTTTTCGCTTGGTGGCTGGTACTGCCCGGGGTGGTGGGCCTGTACTGGTTGTTCTGGGCCGTGGCGGCGCCGGGGTTCGGGCGGCAGAACGGGTTGCGCGCCTGGTGGTTCAATGTTTTCGCGCACGGCGGCGGACTGTGGTGGCTGATCGGGTACGCGGCGGCCGGGGTGATCGCCTATGGCGTGTACGCGTATTCGAACGCGGCCACCATCGCAGGTTCGCTGCTGTTGGTCGCGGCGATCGTGGGTGCGGGGTATTTCCTGGTCGCACTGGACAAGAACGAGGGCCGGTTCTATTCGGGGGCGACCACGTTCTACATCCGCGATGCCAACCATGTTCCCGGCTCGGTGCATCTGCTCGGTGATGGCGGACAACGCGATTCGGACGGATGCGCGATTCTGGGGCGGCATGATGTGCGCGGTTGCATCAAACAGGGGGAGCTGTCGGCGGCGGGATGGGATCCGCGCGCGGGATCGCTGGACGGCGCCCGGATCGCGCTCTCGCGGGCGACGGGAGATGTACAGGCGGTGAGTCTGCTGACCGATACCATCACCTATCTCAACGGCAAGAACGGCGCGTGGAGCGGCGTGCTGGACGGCAGCGGTATCAATGTGCCACTGGGCGGGGTCGCGGAGTGGACGGGGCAGGGCAATGCCACCGAATGCAACTTCATCGGTGACTACGCCATCGACAAGGCGTTCGGTGGTGCGCGGATGAACAGCCTGAACAATCTGCTGAAGGAGAAATACCCGCTCATCGGCTATGACATGAGCGATGTGTGGGGGTACTGCGATGGCAAGGAGCCGATCGTCGTCATCCCGGTCACCACGCCCATGCCGTGGACCCATCGCACCGTGACCGCGCCCGCCGGGGTGATAGTGGTGCGCGGTGATCACGGACATATCGCGCTCGACTACCGGCAGGAGGTGGCGGCGGGTGCGCTGCCGGGCCCGGTCTATCCGAAATCCCTTACCGCGCAACAGCGCACCGAGACCAAATGGGCTGCGGGCCGAGAGAACATGAACCGCAACCACTTCGGGTTCGATCCGGCGAATTCCGGGGCGCAGAGCGGCAATGTCTCGGAGTATCTGCTGCGCGATAAGGCGACCGGCCGCCTGCAATGGGTCACCCCGATGACATTGCGGGGCAGCACTTCCGAACTCTTCGTGGCGTATTCGGTCACGTCCGCCGATGAAGTGCATCGCGGCAACCTCAACGCGCAATCGGTCTATGTGCTCGACGACAGCGACCCGCGCCGCATCAATATCGACAATCTGGACGCCGATGCCCGCGCCTGGTTGGCCACCAATGCCGGGACCGTCATGTCCAATGGCGGCAAACTGGTCGAGTTCACCCCGATCGACGGTGACACCTGGCGCGGTTTCGTGGAGTTCAACGGCCGGGTGGTCTACCGGATGGATATCAGTGCCAGTCACAAGACCCCGGTCCAGCTGGTGAAACTGGACGATACGGGTGCCGCGGCCGCCGAGGCCACGCCGAATCCGGTCGCCGCACCGAACGCCGACTGCGCCAAGGATCTCGGTGGCCTCACCCCTGCCCAATTGGCGCAGTGCGCAAAGGTTTTCGTGGATGAGCTGGCAACCCGCCAGTCCCAGCCGCACTGATTCGGACGGTTGCCGCTCGTGCCGCGGTCCCGTTCGGGTCCGCGGCCGGGACGCGCCGTGCGGACCGGGCCTCCCGCCGGGCCCGGGACGGGTGCTGCCACCATGGAGCGATGGTGACTAATCGGATTCGTCAGCGTTCCGCCTGCACCGCATTCGCCCTCGCCGCTCTGGGCGCGGGCCTGATTTCCACCGCCCCCGCCGCGTTGGCGGCCAACTCCATCGAGGTCAAGGGGGCCGACGCCACGGTTGTCGGGGTCCTGTACTCCTGCGACGCCGATGCCGGGGTCGCGGGGCTCAAAGTCTTGGTCGGCGACCCCAATGCCGACCGTCCGTCCGCGCAGGGCACCCTGAGCGCCCCCACTTGCGACGGGAGCTCGCAGAAGGCCACAGTCACGATCACCCCCGCCCCGGGGGCGGCGGCGCTGGCCTCGGGCCAATCGGTCCAGGTGCGCGCGGCCCTGGTCGACAAGAGCGATACCGTCATCACCGGTACGGCCGCGGTGCTCCCATTGGACTAGACCCGCCGTCTCGGTCTCGGTATCGGCCCGCACGCCGCGCTGCGTGCGGGCCTTTCCCGTATCGCCCTGTCGCCCAGGCGATTACGGCTCTCAGGCGATGACGGTGCGCAGCAGCGTCACGCCTGCGGTGAGTGCCGCGCCCGCTGCCGACCAGCTCATATCGGCCGGTTGGGTGGTCAGCACCACCACGGCGTAGCGCAGCGGTCCGCCCGGTGTGGCGGCGACCAGTCCGGTGGTGTCGAGGGTGGTGGAATCGTCCAGTGACATCCAGCCCTGTTTGACGGCCCAGGCGTCACCGGTGAGTCCGTCCGGGATGCCGAAGTATTGATCGGTGCCGTCGGCGGAGATCTGAGTGGCCCCGCGCATCGCGGAGAGTATGAGCGTGCGCGCGGGCAGCGGCACGGTGTCGTTCAGGTAGTCGAGCAGTTTCACCACATCCTGTGGGGTGGTGAGGGTTTCGCCCCACTGCGCGTTGTCCTCGGGCGCCTGGGTGCCGGGCAGTCCGATGAGATCGGCCATGCGGGTGACGATATCGCCGCCGCCGTCGGCGTCCCAGAGCGTATCGGCGATATCGTCATCGCTGGTGGCGAGCATCTGGGTGAGTTCGGCCGCGGTATCCGAATCCGCCTGCCAATTCTGACTTTTCAGCTCGTCGAGCGCGATGAGCAGTTTCACCACCGAGGCGGTGTAGAACTGCTGATCGGCATTGAGGTCGGCCAGGACCGCACCCGAACCGATATCGACGACGTCGATGCCGACGGTGCTGCCGGGAGAGGCGGCCTGGATCGCGGTCTGCATCTGCTGCGCGATCATGGCGGGCGTCTGCTGGGGAGTCGTCGGCGGGGCCACCTGCACCGGTGTCTCGACCGGCTGGGTGGTGGTGACCGGGTGCTGTCCGGGGGCGCCGGTATCGCGTGCCGCGGCGACCGCGCTCGGCACGCTCAGTGCCACGGCGATCACGGCGACCAGGCAGCCGAGGGCGAGCCATACCCACCGCGTCCGCGGCGATCGAGAAATTTTCCGAGCCATGGTCAATTAATCGCCGCGAAGCTGCGCGGGTTTCGTGAACCAGCTGGCAGTTGGCTGTCAATGTGCGGATACGACGCCGCAGGTAGAAGACCATTTGGTCTCGTTTGTATTGCACTTGTTCGTAGCTATCTCATAGCGAACTAGCATCGCTGTTAGGTCGGGGTCGACCGTTGGAGGCAGTGATGCACTCACGCCGCGAAACACTGAGATATGCCCTGGTGAGGTTGCTCGCCCTTGCCGGATTAGGTACCGCGTTCGCGCTCAATCCCTTCACCGCGCCGATAGCCGCCGCGGATGCCGATTATGGCGGCGGTTGCGTCCTGTACAACGGCGATCGCGCGGCAACCATTGACTCACTGCGTTTTCGGTGTTCGCCGGCGCAGCAGGACGATATCTTCCGCGATGCCGATCAGGGCGCGGTCCCGATGGGCGTCAAGAACGGCTGGGTGATCCGGCCGGTGGATATGCAGGCGTGGACTCCGCTGGTGTGGATCGGTAAGACCTTCTACACCGGACCCAACGGCGGCTATCTGGAGAACCGCATCACCGGCGCCGGCATCGAGGGGTGGCGCGCGGATGTGTACAGCGCGCCCGCCATTCTGGACGGCCGCCCGACCTGGGCACTGAACTACGCGCCCTCGCCCACCCCGCAGATCTACGACGAGATCCGCGAGATCACCCCGGGCGTCTGGTTCGGCTACTCCTGGTCGCGCGGGGCCGGTGGTGCCGCGGCGCTGCTGACCTTCGCCCTGACCTGATCACGGGCGCGCGGCGGTGCGGATCCGAGCGGGTCGAGCCGCGCCGCCCAGGCGCAATAGCGTGGTTGCGGACTGTTCGCGGGGCGGGCGAGTCCGAAAATGTTGTCCGATAGGGGAATAGGCGGTCGACGGGCCGGGTTCCCCGCCTACATGGCACACGCGTTCGATCCGGAGCTGGAGCCGTGGGTTGACCAGCTCCGACCCGCCGATTACCGAGACGTCCCCGCCGCGCGGGCGCAGATGAGCGCGCTGTTCTCGGCTCGCCCGCCGGTGGCGGTTCCCGAGTCCGTGCGCATCCGCGATCTGATCGCGCGCACCGAGGACGCCGAAGTCGATGTGCCGGTGCGTGTTTACGCTCCCGCGGATCGTCCCGGACCGTTCCCGGCGCTGCTCTACGTCCACGGTGGCGGATTCGTCCTGGGTGACCTGGAGATGGTGCATGCCAAGATGATTCGCTTCGCCGAACTCGGCATCGTGGTGGTGTCGGTGGACTACCGCCTCGCGCCCGAGCACCCGTTCCCGGCCGGATTGCACGATTGCTTCGCCGCCCTGCGCTGGGTGGTGGACCGCGCCGGTGAACTGGCCGTCGACAGCACCCGCATCGGGGTGGCCGGTGACAGTGCGGGCGGAGCCATCGCCGCCGGTCTCGCACTCCTCGCGCGCGATCGCGGCGGACCCGGGTTGAGCTTCCAGCTCCTGGATTTTCCCGCGACGGACGACAGGTTGCGGACCCCGTCCGCCACCGCCTATGACGACACCCCGAATTTCGACGGCCCCAGTCTGCGAGTGATCTGGGAGCACTATCTCGGTGTGGCACCCGGCGGTGCGGACGTATCGCCCTACGCCGCCGTCGCCCGCGCCACCGACCTCTCCGGTCTGCCCCCGGCGTACATCTCGACCAGCCAGTTCGACCCGGTGCGAGATGACGGCATCGACTACGCCCAGCGCCTGGCGCACGCGGGTGTGCCGGTCGAATTGCATCTGTACCCGGGCACCTTCCACGGTTCGGGCTTGGTGGCCGGTGCCGCGGTCAGCGTGCGCGCGGCCGCCGATCAGCTGGCCGCACTGCGACGCGGACTGGGCGTGAATGAGGCTGTCGCGCAAGGGGTATCGACGCCGTAGCGGTACCGCCCGGGCAAATCCCGCCCGGGCTCGGTCCCGGTGCAAGGCGATGGTGGTTCGCAACGCGTATTCGGCGGCCGATCGGTACGCCGAGGTCATCGATCGGCCGCCTTCGAGTTCAGTTGTGCCGGTGGGTGATCCGCTGGTGTGCCGCCATCAGGCGGGGCACCACCACGTAGACCGCGCTGGGCACCACGACCGCGGTCAGGGCCAGGGCCCGCAGGGCGGGCGGCCAGGTCGCGGTGAACGGGGCCATCAGGGTCATGCCGAGGGCGACCATGGGGAAGATGGCGAGCCAGGTGATCACGGCGCGAACGTGCACCGAGGGGGCGGTGGTGGGGGCTGTGACAGTCATTTCAGACTCCGTTCGAAACTCCAACCGTTTGGTTGCAAATGTGAGTAGATCACTTTCGCGACGCATTTGCAACCGTTTGGTTGGAGATTCTGAAGGTGCTGGTCCGAGGCTCGCCCGAACGCCGAAACCGCACGGCGTCAGGGTGATTCGGCCGACACGACATCAAGCCAGGCGGCCGCCGCCGTCCACATGCAGGGTCGTTCCGGTGAGGAACGGATTGGTCAGGGCCAGCAGTGCTGCGGCGGAGATATCGGCGGGAGTGCCGATGCGGCGGGCCGGGTTACGGGCCGCCACCGATTCGAAGAAGGCGTCCTTGGCGGGGCCGTCCCAGGCTCCGGAATCGATGATGCCGGGGGAGAGCGCGTTGACGCGCAGCGGTGCGAGTTCGACCGCCAGCGCCTCGGCGAGAGTGGCCGCGGCGGCATTGGTGCTCGCCATGACGCTGCGGCCCGGGGCGGGCCGCCAGGCTGCTACGCCGGAGAAGAGCAGCATCGCACCGTCCGGGCGGAAGCGCGGGGCGAAGTGTTTGGCCAGCAGGATCGGGCCGATGACCTTGGCGTCGAACGCGCGGTGCACGGCCGTGCGATCCAGTTCGGTGACGGGCCCGTTGGCGTGGTCGGCGGCGAGGGTGATCAGGTAGTCGAGTTCGCCGACGCGTTCGGCCAGGGCCCGAATCGATGCTTCATCGGCGAGGTCGACCTCCGGGCGGCCGGTCGAAATCACCTGTGCGCCTTGTTCTGTCGCATCGGCGGCGATGCGGGCGGCGATGCCGGAGCTCGCGCCGATGATCACCAGGGTCTTGTTCTCGAGTGTTGTCATATCCCGATCAGCGTCTCCCGCCCGGCCGATAATCCCATCGCGATCTGAAGGTTTTCGATCGCTGCCATAGAATTCACGAATGCCTACGTTGCGCGCACTGGAATGTCTGATCGCGGTCGTGGACGCCGGATCGATCACCGAGGCGGCAGCGCGACTGCATATGTCACAACCCGCGCTGTCCCATCAACTGGCCGCGCTGGAACGTGAGATCGGCGCGCCCGTGGTGGAGCGGCTGCCCCGGGGTGTGCGCCCGACGGCGGTGGGGGACAGCGTGATCGGGGAGGCGCGCCTGGCCGTTGCCGCCGTCGATCGCGCCATGAACGGCGGTCGCGCGACCGCGCGCGGTGAAGGCGGATCGCTGCGCCTGGCCTGCGCGGAGAGTATGACCGCCGGACTTCTCGCACCCGTGCTGCGCGGCTGGCTGCGCCGCAATCCGCTGGTGCGCCTGGCGCTCACCGAGGCCACCAGCGCGGATGAGCTTGCCCGCCTGGTCGATTCGGGCGCTGCGGATCTGGCCATCGGCCCCCGGCCCAGCCGCTGGACCGGCGCTACCGAGGTCATCGGCACCGAGGAAATCATCGCGGTACTCCCGCCGGGCCATCCCCTGGCAAATCGCCCGCACCTCACCCTGCGGCACCTGCGCGATGAGCCCCTCATCCACTATCACCCGGATAACGGCCTCGCGGGCTGGCTGGACGCACAAGCCGCCCGTCAGGAAGTGGAATTCACCGTGGCCATGCGCACCCGCCAGGCCGCCACCGCTGCACAACTGGCCGCCGCCGGTGTAGGTGTGGCCCTTGTCCCCATCACCGCGCTTCCCACCGGCCTCCCGGCGGCACTGCGTCACATCCGCCCCACCGTCAGCCGCGAAATCGTCTGTCTACAGGGAACTCCCGGCGATGTGCTGGTACGCGCCTTCACCGCGGCGGTACTGCACCGGGGCATCCCGATTCCCGCCGCGATCACCGCGAAACTGGACAGCTGACGCGAACACCGCGGCCTCGGACGGCACTCCTTCCGCGGCGCGGCGCAGTGGCCCGGGTGCCGGGCGCGGATATCCGCGCCCAGCACGAACTTTCAACCCCGGCGTTCGAGGAGTGACCGAGTGCGGGTCACTTATCCGGTGCGGCGTCACCGAGGATGCGGCGGGCCTCCAGGGCCAGCTGGATCTCGGTGGCGGCGCGCGGTTCGGTGAGCCTGCGCCCGGTCAACTCGGCCACCCGGTTGATGCGGAAGCGCACCGTATTGCGGTGGCAGAACAGTGCCGCGGCCACCGCGGAGACCTCGCCGTCCTGGTCGAACCAGGTGCGCATGGTCTCCAGCAGTACCTCGCGATCGTGTTCGGGCAGCGCCAGAATCGGCCCGAGCACGGTGCGCGCCAGTGCGCTCGCCGCCTCCGGTGAACCCGCGAGCAGCACCGGTATCAGCGCGTCGTCGTAGCGCAGCACCTGGTGGGAACCGGGCTGCGCCGCGGCACAGGCCAATTCGGCCTGGCGCAGGGCGGCCGCGGCTTCGGTGAGCGCGGTGAACTCCGAGCTGATCCCGGCCCGCCCGATACTGCGTTCTGCCAATAGCGCGCGCAGTCGAGGTTCGGTGAAACGTGCTGTGAGACTGATGATTCCGATATGACTGTGGGCGCGCACCCGCCATGCCGAGGCCACGCCCAGCATGGACAGCCCGCGGTCCACCCCGGGTAGCGCCTCGGCGGCGGCGGTGCCGGTGGTGGCCGCCACCACCACGTACGACCCTTGCGCGGGTAGTCCGAGCGCGCGTGCGCACTCCCATAGTCGAGCGCCGTCGACCTGCCCGGTGAGCAGTGCCTCCAGCGCCGCGTCATGCGCGCGGGCATCGCGGCGCAGCTGTTCGGCCACGGTCTCCTGATACCCGTCGGTGAGCGCCTGCGAGTAGTCGTCGACCAATTTCCAGACGTGCGAGGCGATTCCGAGCAGTTCGCGACTGGCCTCGGGATCGTCCCCGGCCATGGCGAGCAGTTCGTCCCACACCACGCCGGAGCCGATGCGGTAGGCGCGCAGCACCGCGGGTAGCGGTACTCCGGTCTCCGCGCGGCGGTGGCCGGTGCTGCGCGGTGCGGCGATGCCGATTTCGCGGCGTCCGGCCAGATGTCCCAGGATGGCTTCGAGGTTGGCGCGGTTGGCGCGCCGCAGGTCCTCCGGCGTCACCGCGCGCAGATTTCCGTAAACCGGTTCGGCTCGTTCGATTTCCGCTGCTACCCGGTCGACCACATCGTCGATGCGCTCCAGCAGTGTGGTGCTGGCGCGTGCCACGAACCCTCCGGGCAGGGTGTTCGAGGTGTTCATGGCAATTGATCGTACCGTCCAGAATTGTTGCCGTGCACAGTACCGCGAGAGTCGAACGATCGAATCGGCCCGATTAGTGAGGTATTCGAGCGTGCTCGGGCATGGTTGAGCCATTCAGCTGTGCGCGGGCACAGTTCCCGGTCGTGGGAACAATTGGTGTGCCGGAGTGCTGATTGGTAGGACCACAGGACCGGAATTTCCCTCCCGCATGTCGTCACTGCGCGTGTTCCCAAGGCATAGCGCACAATTGGGATGCTTCGCGGCGGGATTCGAGGATTGTTATGAACGCGTACAAGGGCCTGTCCATCGCTCTGCTGGCCCTCGGGGTCGCGGCGGGGTGCGCCACACATCCGGCAAACCATGTGGCACAGGTGGTTTCGGGGCCGCCCGCCAAACAGCAGAATGTGACCGTACCGGTCGGTCCCGGCCCGGTGCAGTACACGGTGCAGGCCCAGCCCGCGCCCGGTACCTGCCACTTCGGCAAAACTGCTGACGGACAACCACTTCCGGATCCCGTGTGCACGCCCGGCGCGACCAATCCGAAGGTGACCGCCGCGAATCTGGCCGACACCATCTGTAAATCCGGCTATACCGCCTCGATTCGGCCGAATTCGAATATCACCGGCCGTGAGAAGGAAGCCAATATCAAGTCCTATGCCTTCACCGGTGATCCGAAGGACGCCGAATACGACCATCTCATCTCACTGGAGCTCGGCGGCGATCCGAACGATCCGCGCAATCTCTGGGTGGAACCGCCGTCACCGGATCACAAGCCGGGGGCCGGCATCGCCAATCCGAAGGACAAGGTGGAGAACCAGCTGCACAGTCTGGTCTGCACCGGCAAGGTCGCGCTCACCGACGCGCAGGGGGCCATCGCCACCGACTGGACCACCGCACTCACCGTGGTCGGTCATCCGAACGGCAACTGAACTGCGAATTCGGGTCTGCGCGGTCGGATCCGGGCCTACCATCGACGGATGTCAGCCCCGCGGGGCGGCTCGATGATGATCGAAGGTCGGGTCGTCCACAAACTCTCCAATGCCCTGAAGATCACCTTCCAGTCCGGGCCGGGGGACCCGCTGGCCGACGGTGTGCAGGGAGCGGGTGACGGTTTCGGCGGCAAGATGGCCATGCTCTTCGGTTTCAAGAACGGCGGCACCGGCCGGCATCGCATCACCTACGCCGACGGATCGGTCGTCTGGGTGCAGTCCAAGGATGCCGCGCCGACCGTGCTGAGCCGCGCGGACGGCAGCTCCATCGGCACCATCAACCGGGCCGACACCTCCACGGCCGTGGGTTCGACCGCGGGGACGCTGCTGCATTTCGTGCCCGCCGACGATCCGAAATCGCCGGAGCTGTTCCGGCTGCGCATTCTGGATCGCATGGGCGCGGAGTTCGGCCGCCTCGATGTGGTGCGCACCGCGGGCGGCTGGACGCTGGGCCGGATCGCGAACGATCTGTACGACACCTATATCTGGTGGGATCGGGCCGGACAGCCGCTGCCCACCCCGATTCTGGGCACCCGGCTGCTGTTGCAGCGCGCACCGGACCCCACCGAGCGCGATGTCCTGCTCGGGGCATGCGTGGACATCACGCTCGGCCTGCGGCCCTACATCACCGCCATGCAGTGAAAGCTGCTCCGGCGCAGCCTAATCCGCGACCTTGATGCTCAACTTGCCAAGATTCTTCCCGGTGAGCAGCCCCTGGAACGCGGCGACCGCGTTATCGAGGCCGTCCACCACATCCTCGAGATAGGTGAGCTTGCCGTCCGCGAGCCAACCGGTGGCATCGGGATAGAACTCGTCGAACTGATCCAGGAATTCGGTCTGGATGAACCCGCGCAGCAGCAGACTCTTGCGCAGGATGTGCCCCATGAGCAGACCCATACGATCCGGTCCCGGCGGCAGTTCGGTGTCGTTGTACGAGGCGATCAAGCCGCACACCGGGATACGCGCGAACTTGTTGAGCCGGGGCAGCACCGCGTCCAATACCGCGCCGCCGACATTCTCGAAGTAGACGTCGATACCGTCCGGGGTGGCGGCGGCCAGCTGTTCGGCGAAATCCGGTGCGCGATGGTCGATGGCGGCGTCGAAGCCGAACTTCTCCCGCAGCAGCGCGACCTTCTGCGGTCCGCCCGCGATACCGACCGCGCGAGCGCCCTTGATCTTGGCGATCTGCCCGACCGTCGCCCCGACCGGACCGGTGGCCGCGGCCACCACCACGGTCTCACCGGGCTTGGGCTGTCCGATGGTGAGCAGCCCCGAATAGGCGGTGAACCCGGGCATTCCGAGCACGCCGAGCGCGGTGGTGAGCGGCGCGGCGGCCGGATCGAGCTTGCGCAGATACTGCGTGTACTCGATCGAATGCGTCTGCCATCCGCCGTAGCCCAGCACCACGTCACCGGGCTGCAAGGCCGGATCGCTCGACTCCACGACCCGGGAAACCGTTGCCCCGCACATGGTCTCGCCGACCTCGACTGGCGGTGCGTACGACGGCGCATCACTCATGCGCCCGCGCATATACGGATCGAGCGACAGATACAGCGTCTGCAACAGCGCCTGCCCCGGCGCGGGCGGCTCCAACTCCACCGTCTCGGTACGGAAGTTCTCCGGCTGCGGCATTCCCGTCGGACGGGAAGCCAGCACGATTCGGGTGCTCTTCATCGGCACGACCTTTCGCTGGGCGACGCCCCATTCTGAAACACGGACGCCCCGATCATCCTCGATTCAGGGAGGCGTCCCGGTCACCGGGCCGCGTCAGCGGCGGGTGGTCGCCGCTCCCCGGCGACCCCGGCTCTGCGGGACCGGCTGCGGCAGAAGGGCTTCCAATGCCTGGCGGAGTTGGGCGCGGGCCTCGTCGGTATCGAGTTCGCCGGAGAGCCAGCGCGAGGACAGTCCCTCGGTGAGGGCGGTGGCGATACCGCCGAGGTGGTCGGCGTCCACCGCGCCGGAGATTTCACCGAGGGCCTGGGCGACGCGAATGGTGTCGGAGATTTCCCCGCTCCAGCGGCGGGAGGTGCGGGTGAGCGGTTCGCGCAGGGCTTCCTCGTAGACGGCGCAGGCGCGTAACTCGTTCCAGGCCAGCGAGTTCTCCCGGACTTCGGCGCGGTCCTGGATCTCGTCGAGGATCTGGTGGATGAGCCGCTCGCGCGCGGACTCACCCGCCCCGGCGGCGGTGCGGTAGGTGCGGGCGCGGTCATTGATGTAGGTCAGCGCCGCCGCGAGTAGACCGTCCCGATCCTTGAAGTGGTAGTAGAGCAGTCCGGGGGACACCCCGGCCACCTCCGCCACATCGCTGACCCGCAGACCGCGCACCCCGCGTGAGGCGATCGCGGTGGCACTGGCTTGCAGGATCGCCTCCCGGCGGTTCGGCCCGCTGCTGTCCTTCACCGTTTCAACCTCACCCTCCGAATGTGCGGCCATGCTAGCCCCGAGCCCCGGGCGACCGCCGCCCCGGGCTCCCACTCCTGGTATCCAAGGTCAGGACACGACAAGGCCGTACGGGCGATCGGTGTCGACCGGTGCGGTGAGCCGGGTGTAGGTGTCCGGGCGGCGGGTGGTCAGGAAGGGGAACAGGTCCAGCCAGTCGGCGCGCTGGGCCAGATCCAGATCGGCGACCAGGACGGCGGCGGCATCGCGCGGGGCCTGCGCCAGGATGCGGCCGTACGGATCGGAGATGAACGAGGAGCCGTAGAAGTTGACACCGCCCTCATCGCCGAATCGATTGGGCACCACCATGAATGTGCCCGCGGTGATGCCGTTGCCGACGATCACGTGCTGCCAGATGGGCTGGGTGTCGAAGCTCGGCATGGACGGTTCGGACCCGATGGCGGTGGGGTACACCAGGATCTCCGCACCGCCGAGCGAGTAATTGCGGGCCAGTTCCGGGAACCACTGATCCCAGCAGGTCGGCAGGCCCAGCGCCGCGCCGTCGAGGGCGGCGGGCCGGTACACCGGATGCGGATCGCCCTCGGGCGGCCCCTGCCGGAAGTAGGTGTCCTCGTAGTATCCGGCGCTGATCGGAATATGCAGTTTCCTTGTGCGCCCGAGCAATTCGCCCTCGGGCGAGACCAGGATGGCGGTGTTGAAGCCGAGCCCGTCCGCGCCCTCGGCGCGTTCGTAGAGCGAGGCGTGCACCAGTACGCCGTGTTCGCGGGCGGCGGCCGCGGCGAATTCGAAGGTCGGTCCGGTCAGCAGGTCTTCGGCGGTCGCGCCCGGATTCTCGGCGGCGGGCACATCGGCCGGATAGCGCGAGAGCGTGAGCTCGGGCAGGAATACCGCGCGAGCGCCCTGCGCCGCCGCGAGCCCGATGCCCGTGTCGAGCTGGGCCCGCAATTCGGCGGGATCGGCCAGCCAGCGGTGCTGAACCAGGCCGACGCGCAGCGGTGCGCGATCGGTATCGCTCATCCGGGCGTAGGACGGCGGCGGGGTGAGGGCGGTCGTGAGGACGAAATCGTGCTGACTCATGCGGTCAGTCTGTAACTGAAAACTCAGTCAGTCAAGTCCCCATGTAGATGCCATGGGAATCGAAGAATGCGTCAAAAAACTGAATATCGACTCAGCGAATCAGCGGTACTCGGCGCGCCAGGTGTCGAAACTCGTCATGATGTGGTGCCGCACGGTGGACCACTCCGGCACCAGGCTCGCGGCGGCGGGGACCGCGGATGTCAGCAGCACGCCCGCGATGGTGATGACCGTGATGCGCATCCAATCGCGCGCGCCGGGCTGATCGGCCAGCTCACCGAGCACCTGCCGTGCGACCGCGAAAATGGTGGTCTCGATGTGCTCCACCAAATGTGCGACGGTATCGGCCATTTCGGGATCGGTGCGGGCGGTGGTGAGCAGTTCCAGCCCGACGCCGATGGGTGCGAGTCGCGCCAGCGACCAGAGTTCGTCCACCAGTTCGGCGACCCGCTCCCGATCGGATCCCTGTACGGCGGAATAGGTTTCGACAACGGCCCGGGCGCTCTGATCCGCCATCCGGCGCACCGCGGCGTCGAGCAATTCACCCCGGGTGGGGAAGTGGTGCTGTACCGCGCCCTGACTCACTCCGGCGCGTTCGGCGACCCCGCGCGTGGTGGTGGCGGCCTGCCCGTGCTCGACGAGGCTGGCGATGGTGGCGTCCAGAATCGCGGTGCGGGTGTCCTCGCGCTGTTCCGCCCGGGTGCGTTTGGTTTTTCCCGCCGTGACCGACACCCGCCCACGATACCGGTCGGGATACGAACAAGTCACGCGACTTGTCAAGTCGGGCGACTGGTCAATACGCTTGTGGCACAGCCGATATGAGCACGAAGAGGTGGTCGGCCATGACATCCGCGAATATCCGCGCCGGGAAGAAACGTGCCAGGGCGCATCAGAACGCCCGCATCTGGCGGCGCGGTCCCATCCCCACCCCGGCCGGATCAGGGGAGCACGACTACGGCTATTTCGGTCCGGGATCTCAGGTGTGGCGGGTGGTGCTGCATCCGGCCGTCACCGCGTTCCTGGCCCCCGTCACGGCGCTGCTCGAATTACCGCACATCCCATTGCAAGCGGTGATCCACGACCATGATCCGCTGGCCGTCGCGGGGCGGCGCAGCCGCAGTATGAGCCCGCTCATGGCGGTGCGCCGCGCCCAGCGCACGGTGGGCGTCCCGGTCCCGATCATCCTGGGCGACAGGGAAACCGCCGATCGAGTGGCCGCGCATCTGCGCCGCTATCACGCGCCGATGACCGGAACCATCCCCGGCACCGATCAGCCGTATGCCGCGCAGGGCCCCGAACTGGTGCTGTTCGCGCATGTGACGATCATGCAGGCGGCGCTGCTGGTCTACGAGAACGCCGCCTTCGAGGGATTGCGCCGCCCGCATCGGCTCACCCCGCGCGATCGCGATCAATTCTGGCTGGAGGCAAAGCAATTCGGTGTGCTCATGGGCGCGAACCCCGAGGAGATCCCCACCACCTGCCGCGCGGTCGCGGCGTACTACGCGGGCATCGCCGACACCTACGGTGTCATCGACGGTTTCGGACCGGACCTCGTGGTGGGGCCATTCCTCGCCATGCTGCGCGGGTTAACACCCGCGCATCTGCCCGAGCTCGCACCCCTGGCCCTGGCGGGCGCGGTCACCCCGCAGTTGATCGCCATGCTGCCCCGCCCGGCCCGCCGGAACCTCGGTGTCCCAGCGGTTTTGGATCCTTTCCTGGATCTCTCGCTGCGCCTGACCCGTCCGGCCGCGCGGGTGTTCACGGTGCGGCCCTTCGCCGACGCGCTCGAACGCCGCATCACCGGACCCGATGCCATGGATCTGGTCGCCCACGCTCGCAGGCTGCGAACGACTGCGGCATAGGCGGTTCCGGCTATTTGGCGCTGCCCGCGACCCATTCGTCCCAGGGCATGCCCCAGTCGCCGTTCTGCCAGACCTCGAGCGGTGCGCCGCCGGTATTGCGCACCTCCACCACATCGCCGGGGAGCGCGTAGTCGAAGAACCAGCGCGCGTTCTCGGAGCTGAGGTTCAGGCAGCCGTGCGAGACGTCCTGACTGCCCTGTGCCCAGACGGTGGAGTCCAGCGCGTGCAGATAGATGCCGTCCGTGCTGATCCGGGTGGCCCAGCCGATGGCTTCCTTGTAGCCGAGCCGGGAATTGATCGGCAGGCCGTAGGTGGAGGAGTCCATGATCACGGGATTGGCCTTGTCCATCACGGTGTAGACCCCGGGCTGGGTCCAGAAGGTGATGGTGTGCCCGGCGATGGTCTCACTGCCGCCGCGGCCCATGGAGGTGGGCATGGAGCGGATCAGATTGCCGTTCTCGAACACGTCGACCATATGGGTGTTGTCATCGGCGATGGAGACGTGCGCGGCCCCGATGACGAAGTTGACCTTGCTGTCTTCCTGTCCGAAGAGTCCGGGTCCGACCTGGACACCATAGATGTTCGCGGCCACGCTGATCTTGGTGCCGGGCGCGTAGTAATCCTTGGGCCGCCAGTGCGCGTTGCGGTTGTCCATCCAGTACCAGACGCCGTCGACCTTGGGCGTCGTGGTGACGATCAGGCGCTTCTGCGCGGCGGCGCGATCGGTGATGTCCTCGTCGAAATGCGCGACGATCACGGTGCCCACGCCGTAGGTGCCGCCCTCGGCGAGCGCCTCCCCGCCGGTGGTGTTCAGGTACACCTTGGTCTGATTCGCGGGCTGAATCGTGGTGAACGTCGAGGTCACCGGCCCGGTCGAGCCGGTGAGACCCATACCCTCGGCCTTGAGCGTGTACGTGCGCCCGTACCCGAGCTGCACATTGGGCTTCCACGCCGTCTGATCGGGCGTGAAGGTGCCGTCGATGGTCCGGCCCTCGTCATTGGTCAGCGTGACCGCGGTGAGCACTCCCCGGGACGTGCTCGCCTCGACCGGTGCGGAGGGGTCGACATTGCCGGTGCCCTCCGCGGGAGTGAGCGTGATGGCCTGCGTCACCGGCGAATCCGGCCCGGGCGTGCCATTCGGTGTGGAGGACGACGAACATGCTGCTATCACCACGATCAGGACCGCCAGGATGCAGGTGGCGGCGGAAGATCGAAAACGGTGGAGTGGCATGGGACTCCCTCCATCTTGTTACTGCTCAGCCTAGTAGACCATCTTGCGTTTGCATTCGTTCCGTAGCGCCCCGGCGAGACGCGGAACGGCACAAAGTCATCGACTTGTTACCTCACTTCAGCGTTTGGTCCTTGATCGCCAGCATTTGCTGACCCTTTTGATAGGTGACCTCTCTGATTCCCAGCGCATCGTGCAGCTTGCCCGCGGGCAGGGTCACCGGTTTCGGGGCGGGACCGTCACCCGGTTTGGGCAGCGGATAGGCGGTGGTGGTGCCGCTGTAGAAGGTGATGTTGCCCTCGGTCTTGGTGAACAGCTGGTGCACATGACCGTTGAGGCAGGTGACCGAGCTGAACCGGCGCAGATAGCTCAGCGCCTGGGTGGCATCGTCTGTGCCCCAGCCCCATTGGGGGTACATGGCGAACAGCGGGATATGGCTGAACACGATGATCGGTGTGTCACTGGACAATCCGGCCACATCCTTGCGGATGAACTCCAGCTGATCGACGCCGAGGTGGCCGAGCGCCTGCAGATTCAGCGTGTTGACCAGTCCGATCACATGCACGCCCGCGATATCGAAGCTGTACCAGCCGTCGCCCCGGGTGCCCCGGCCGAAGGTGTCGCGATACCGCTGCCCGCCGTCATCGCTCGAATCGTGTTCGCCGGGAACGGTGAACACGTGCGGGGTGCTCAGTCCGCCCAGCATCTGATGCACCTGATCGAACTGTTCGGGCGTGGCCAGATGGGTGAGATCGCCGGTGTGGATCACGAAGTCCGGGGTGTAGCCGAGCGAATTCACCTGTCCGATGGCCTCATTGAAGGTATCGGTGACATTGGCGTTGGCCGTGCCGGTGAAACCGATGTGGCTGTCGCTGACCTGGGCGAAGCGCAGCGTCGGGCGTCCGGTGGCGGCCTGCGCGGTGCCCGCGATATGCGAGACCACCTCACCGCCCACCACCGCCAGGCTCACCGCCGAACCGAACCAGGCGCTGTGCCGCAGCAATTGGCGGCGGGTCATGCCCTGGGGATCGTCCTCGGTCACGGCGTCACCACCACCGTCGCGTGCATGAACGGGTGGATCGCGCAGATGTAGGCGAAGCTGCCCGCCTTGGTGAAGGTGAAGGTATACGTCGCTCCCGCACCGAGATTCGGTGAATGGAAGCCGCCGTCGCTCGCCGCCACATTGTGCGGTTCCTCATCGCGGTTGGTCCAGGTCACCGTGGTGCCGACCGGAACGGTCAGGGTGGCCGGGGCGAAGGCGAAATTATCGATGGTGACGGCGTTCGGACCGGCCTTCGCGTCCGCCGGCGCCGTTGCCGTGCTGGACGTGCCCTGCATGCCGGGCATGGCCGGTCCGCTGCCACCCGGCACCATCCCGGGAGTATCGGTGCCGGAAGCGAAAACCGGTGTGGGAGCGGGATTGTCCGTGGCCTTGTCGCCTCCGCCGCCGCATGCGCTCAGTGTGAGCGCGGTCGCGACGGCGGCGACGGCCAGGGCCGTGCGCCGACGGCTGCGGATAAGTCTCATGGGTCCGGGCCTCCCTATCGGATTCGTCACCCGCGGGTGCGGGATCGGTCATCTACAGATAGGGCGGCTGGTTACACGGTCGGACCGAAAATCTCTATGGCGCCGTTGTTTTCGCGAACCTGCAGGTGTGGCAGCGGTGCGGGCGCGACCCGCAGCTGATGGGTGAGCACCACGCCGTCGGTGGAGAACGAGGTGGAGTGGCAGGGGCAGCGCAGCCGGTCGGCGGGCGCGTCCAGCCACAGTTTGCAGCCCTGGTGCGTGCACACCCCCGATACCGCCACCGGAATCCCGTTGGCGCGCCGCACGAATCCGCTCACGGTGCCGATATCGAAGGCGATGGTGCCGCCCTCGGGCAGATCCGCACCCGCCGCGATCGGCCGCCACGACCCGTTATTGGGCTCCAGGGTCGTCTGTGCCGCAGGCTGTTCCGGCTCCGCGGGGTTCAGCAGGGTCCGATCCACCACGGCCCCTGCGGCTCCCACGGCGGCGGCCGCTGCCGCCGCCGAGGTGCCGATCAGTATCTGCCGCCGCCGCGTCCCGGTCTCGGGCGGCGAATCCTGGTCCTCCCCATCGATTTCCGCCGCCAGCCGACGTTGCAGGCTCGCCAGGAAATCCTCGCTCGGGGTATCGCTCCCATGCCGCGCGGCGCGCAATTCGATCGCGGCCCGCATTTCCTCGGCGTCCTCGTCATCGGGCCGGAATGCCCGGGGCGGCCGCCCGGCCAGCAGCTCCTCCATATACCGCCGCACATCCCGCCCGCTCATCGCGCACCTCCCTCGTCCAGCCGCGCAGCCAGCTGTAAAGCCCGATGCTGCAACACTTTCGCATTCGCCACACTCACCCCGAGATCATTCGCCGCATCCCGCACCGACAACCCTTGCAGAAACCGCAACTCCAGGATCCGCCGATAGTTCTCCGGCAGCCGGTCCAGCACCTTGCGGGCCTGCGCCTCCGCCCGCCCGTCACCGGGGGCCTGCTGCGGTGCATCATCCACGATGTCGATATCGATGGTGGTGATCTCCCGCCCCATCCGGGCCTTCCAATATCCGGCCAGCACGGTCCGGGCCGTGGCCCGCAGATACGCCCGCACCTCGGGCACCGAAGCCTCGATCCGCAATGGCTTGAGCGCGGTGCTGAACACCTCCGCCGTCAGATCCTCCGCATCGGGCCGATTGCCGACCTTGCCGAACATGAGCGAATACACCCAGCCCACATTGTCGCGGTACAGGGACTCCCAGCCCGAGTAGTGCTCACCGTCCACGAGCCGCAACCCCCGGCCGGGCGCGCTCGGCGCACCGTCTGCCCCCCGATCGCGTCCAGCAGTCGTCCGCCGCATCATGAACAGCCACTCCCAGGCTCCGCCAACGACGCATAACCACGCCTTCCAGTAGATAGCGTCGCGGGTTACAGCGGCACCCGTTTTCCCGATTCCCGCTAGCGATCCAGCTCGGAGAGCGCGGCGAGAATGATCCGGCGCGCCTGCGGGCCGTAGACGGCGGCACTCTTGAGCGCTTCGAACATGCGCGCGTACAGCTGACATTCGGCCGGTTGCGTGACGTGAATGCTCGCGGTCGGTGTTTCGAGCGCGACCAGATCGTCATCGAATATCCAGAACCCTGCGGACGCAACGGCTTCCCGCTCGGTCATGAGCGGAATGATGCCGAGTGAGATGTTCGGCATCGACATCAGTTCGAGCAGCCGCCCGAGCTGACCGGCCTGTACGCGGGCATCCCCGAACCAGGTTCGCAGCGCCTGCTCCTCGAGTACCACCACGAACCGCTTACCGCCCCGCCGCAGTACCCGCTGCCGCTGCATGCGCACCGCGACCGCGTCATCCACATCATTCGGTGTGTCGAGGAAGCGAATCCAGAACGCCAGCATGGCCGCCGCGTACTCCGGCGTCTGAAACAGTCCGGGGATGACATTGTGTTCGTAGATGCGAAATACGTTCGTCTGCTCGTAGCGCTGCGGAGTGTGCGCGCCCACCACCCGCTTGAGTCCGGCCCGGCTTTGTCGCCTGAATTCCAGATATGCGGAATCGACCGTTCGCAGGGTGGCGACCAGATCGGCCACCTGATCCTCCGCGTGGCACACTCGGCACCAGCCGCGCAGATCCTCATCGGTCGGGGCCTGGACGCCGTTCTCGATCTTGGATATGCGCGTGTAGTGCTGATCGGTCGCGGCAGCGAGTTGTCGGGCGCTGAGTCCGGCGTCCATCCGCAACTCACGCAATCGTTCACCGAGCGCACGCCGTGCCGCCTGCGCCGAACTAGACGGGCTGGTATTCACGGTGCGGGATAGCCAACTTCCAAACCGTATCGAATGCCGTGCGGCACAGCTGGATGTCATCGGCGTCGGTCGAGAGCGAGTATCCGGTGGCCAGCCCATTCCCGGCATAGTGCAGGAACACCACGTACCGCTGGTCGAACAGGTAGAAATCGTTGCCGGGTAAGGCAATCGACGAAACCAGCACGCGGGGCACCCACCGGATGTCCTCACCGGCGTCCACCATCGGCCACGCGATGCTGTGCGACCACCGTTGGTAGTCGCTCAGCGGTTCGGACACGATGCGGGCGCGCCGCACCGAACGTTCGGCCGCGGCGTGTTCGCGCAATGTCGAACACCATCCCCGCAGCCATTCGAGGTCGTCGGATTCTCCCGCCGCCCATCGGGCGAAATGCGGCAGTTCCACCACCGTGCCGTAGGCGTCACGCGTCTCCAGGTGGATCGCCTCGTGCGCGAATTCGGCCAGCAGTCGGTCGAATTCGCGGCCGGTAATCGAGATCACCTGTCTCCCTGATCGAAGAACGGAACCAACCTGTCCGGAATCTCCACGCAGGACTCACCTTCCGGGATGCCCATCTGCGCCAGTACGGCGGGATCGGTGACCACCCAGCCCTGCACCACCCAGGAGTCGCGGTCGGTCCGATACAGCGTGGGCGAACCGGTCGGGTTGGAGTTGGGATCCTTGGCGATGAATGTAAGACGCATGACGATCCACCCGCTTCTCGAGGTTGCGAACTGTTGCGCCGAGCCACTTCATGTTTGCGCGCGGGGATCTGGCGGTCAAGCCTGTTCGTCGAGCGTCATTGACGCCCGTGGAAGCCCGCGACCGGCTGCTATCTCCCGCGGCCGAGGGTGAAAGTCATTGCGATGCCGGAAGGCTCGAAGATCGCAACTAATCGCAACAACCTTCCGGATTCGGTGCGCGGCTCTCTAGCGTGTTTCCTGCGTGTTTGCTCTGATGACAGGGGAAGTGTTATGCGGTTTCGGCCGACGGCGCTGGGGTATTTGCGGACCGATGTGTCCGGGGCTGCGCAACTGTGGGATGAGAGCCTGATTCGGCGGACCGCGGAGCGGCTCGGATACGACTTCGCCGGGATGGTGCTCTTCGATCCGCGGAGCGGGCGGCCGCCGCTGGCTCGGTTGCGGTCACTGGTGACCCGGCTCGACGCCGAAGCCGTAATCGCCCCCGCGCCAGCTCATTTCGAGGCTGGGCGAGTGCCGGAATCGCTGGTGGCGCGGGTCGATGTGATTATCGTGAGCCCCGAGCAGACGTTCGCGCGGTGGATCATTCCGCCCGACGCGCCGGTGGATATGGGAGCGCGCTGATCGGGACTGTCAGTGCGCGGGGTGCAGGAGTGTGCCGTACAGGGCGTCGTGGACAGTGCGGCCCGCCACCACGGCCCAGGCGGTGACCAGCAGCGCGAACAGCGCCACCGCGACCACGCCGAACAGGACGGCGCCGGTATGGGCGTACAGGACGGTGCTGCCGGTGACACAGGTGCCCAGGGGGAAGGTGAAACCCCACCAGGTCATGTTGAAGGACATGGACTTTCGCGCGTGCCAGGTGACGGCGATGGCCAGGCCCAGCCACAGCATGGCGAAGCCCCAGGTGGGAACACCGAACAACAGCGCGAAGACATCCAGTCCGGCGGCCTCGCGGGCGGGCAGGGCGGTGGGGGCGACGGTGGCGAGTTGGCCTGCGGCGGTGACGGATTGGCCGAGCGGGCCGAGCACGATCCAGACGGTGGCGACCATGCTCGCGGCGGGCAGGCCGTGATGCAGCAGACGCGACCAGATCATGGTGATGGTGACGAAGGCGGCGATCAGGCTCAGCCCGAACATGGCCAGGCAGGCGAACAGCAGGGTCATCCGGGGCTGCCCGGCGGGAGTGTGCGGGATGAGCAGTGCGCCGGTGGCGGCCGAAACCATGGGGGGCACCACGGGCATGAGCCAGCCGCCGAACGCGGCGTCGCCGTCGAAGCTGTGCCGGGTGATCATGCGGAAGGGGATGGCGCAGGCCGAGATCAGGCCCAGTGCGGTGCCCGCGCTCCACAGCACCCAGTCGATGGCAACGGCGGCGGACATGCCGATCAGATCGCCACCGAGTAGCAGGGTGCCCAGACCGATGGTCATCAGCGCCATGGGGGGTGCGCCGTAGAACTGCATCATGACCGGATTCGCACCGTGCGAGCGGGCGATCTCGGGGTGGCGTCGCCAGTGCGCGATCCAGGCGGCCGACAGCACCACCAGCAGTCCGGCGGCCAGCGCCCAGATCAGGGTGGCGGCCCCGCGCAGGCCCGGGAATTGCAGGGGGAGGGTGGCGGCGGCATTGGCGATAATGCCGGTGCCCATCACCACGGCGAACCAGTTGGGGGCCAGGGCGCGCAGCGCGTCGCTGGGCTGGTGTTCGACCGTATTCGCGCGCTCGGCGGTGGTGCGCGCCGGAGCGGACGCCTCCGCAGCAGCTGACTTGGCGTCGGTACCGGTGCGGAAGGTCAATGTGGTCATGCATTCAGCATCGGCGAGCATCAAACTCCCCGGTACCGCCCGCAATCCGATGGATGCATAGAACGGTTCTATGACCGATATCGGCCGGGCCTATGCCCGCACACCGTTCAGCTGACGACGGAGAACCGGCGGGTCGGTGGATTGGCGCGCAACTGCCGGACCAGGCCCAGGTCGGTCGGTTGTGCATGGTGATTGTCGAATCGCTCGAAGGCCGCCGCGAGCTCCGGCGACCAGCGCGCGAACTCCGCACGCACCGGACCCTCTGCCTCGAGTTGGGCGAGCACGCCCATGGCCGTGAGCAGGGCGCGGGCGAACGGTGTCACATACGCCGGAATCGTCATCTGCCGATGCGCGTTGCTCAGCCGCGGATCCATCACATGCCGCACCCGATGCCGCAGCCATTCGGTGGTGAACCGGAAACTGCTCTCCGCCAGCGGTTCACTGACCACCGCGATGCCCTCGGCGATGGCCGCCACATCGTAGGCCCGATTCGGCTCGACGAATCCGTGCCGCCGCAGTGCCACATCGAGATCGGCGATGGTCCCGTTCAACGCCGAATCGACCAGTTCACCGACCAATTCGGTGAACCCGTCCTGCGGCCAGGACACACAGGCCCCGAAATCGACCACGCCGAGCCGCCCGTCCGGCAGCACCCGGAAATTCCCGGGATGCGGATCGCAGTACAGCAGTCCGGTGCGCACCCAGGACGAGAGCAGGAAGCGCAGAATCAGCATCCCGACCCGGCTGCGCTCCTGCGGCGCACCGGATTCGATGATCCGGGTGACCGGCGTCCCGTGCAGCCATTCGCTGACCACCACATTGCCGCGCTGCGTAATCACCTTGGGCACAACGATATCCGGGTCATCGGCGAAGACTTCGGCGAAGATTCGCTGATGTTCGGCCTCGGCGGCGTAATCGAGTTCGCCCGCCACACTGGTGCAGATGGCCTCGGTCACCGCGGGCACATCGGCCCCCGGTGCGAAGACGGTGGCCAGAATGGACAGTCGCCGCAGCTGTTCCAGATCCCCGAGCACCGCCTGATGCGCGCCCGGGTACATGACCTTCACCGCGACCTGGCGGCCGTCCCGCCACACCGCGCGATGCACCTGCCCGATCGAGGCACCGGCGGCGCGCCGGTCATCGAATTCCAGGAAGTTCCACCGCCAGCTCTCGCCCAGTTCGTCCGCCATGGCGGCGTGCACGGTCGCGGGCAGCATGGCGGGTGCGGAATCCTGTAGCTGCGCCAGCGCGGTCCGGTACGGTTCCGCCAATTCCGGCGGCAGTGCCAGTTCATACAGTGCGAGCAGCTGCCCGAGTTTGGTCGCGCAACCCTTCAACTCGCCCAGCACCTCGAAAATGTGCTGCGCCGTGCGCATCTGGATGTCCTGATTGACCTCGGCCGCGGATTTGCCCCGGGCGCGTTTGGCGACCCCGGCCGCCTGGCGACCGGCGTACGCGATGGGCAGCGACGCGATTTTGGCATTGCGAACCGCGGTCCGAACCGGCGGCGTGCCGCCGGTACCCCTTGAACGACTGCTGGTTCGCCGCTCCGTCATATGCTCACCTCATTGTGTGCGCGGCGCGCGACTGTCGAGGTGCGCGCACGTGCAGTTTGGCACATAGCAGCATAAACTGTCTGGGACGTATCCGATAGTTGTCGAAAGGTGACAGGATGGGTGCCCAGACGGTCGTCGCCGATGTCGCCGACGAACTCGCTCGCCGGGTCGCCACGGGGGTGTACGCACCGGGTGATCTGATGCCTTCGGTCCGCCAGGTCGCCGATGAGTTCGAGATGAACCGGGCCACCGCGCAATTGGTGTTGGGCAGGCTGGAGTCCTACGGTTTCGTCGATGCGCACCGGGGCCGCGGTTTCACCGTGCGGGATGTGCGGCACACCGGTGGCCTGGACGTCTACCGGCGCTTGTTCCGGCTCTCCATGCACGAACCGGAGCTGGCGGCCGATATCTTCCGCAATATCGTTGCCACCGAACGGGTCATCGTGCTCGAGGCGCTGCTCGACTACACCGAGGCGGAGAGCGAGCTCGATCCGAGCCTGCTGCGCGCGGCGATCGACGAGCTCGAAATCGAGGCGCGCGCCGACGATCCCGATGCGGTTCGCATGCTGGAGATCGAGATCGGCCTGGTCCGTGACCTGCTCACCGAACTCGGCCACAGTATGCAACGCGCCGTGTTGAATTCGGTCGGCGAGATGCTGTTCGAGGTGCCCGAGGCGGTGCAGGCGTACTTCGCGGCATCGGCGGATCTGCACGTGCTGGTCTGGCGCGCGTTGCTGGCGGTGTGGGAGTCCGGCAGCGGTCCGTCCGAGGCGCAGCTGGCGCTGTTCGAGGATCTGTTCGCGATGTTCCACGAGAAGGTGGTCGCGCATTTCGAGGAACTGGTCGGCCTGGCTGCCGAGAGCGCCGAAAGCACTGCGCGGCACGCCGTTTGACCAACCGTCTGAGACAATCTAATCTTCGATTCGTGCCCCCGGGCACATTGCTATCTCACTCGCGCAAGCGTGTACCGGCGATACGAATCGAGGCACCCGATGGCGGGCAAGAGAAGAACCGGTCTGGCACGATCGGCCAAGATCGCGGCACTGCCGATGGGCATCGTGGCCCGGCGCATGACCGCCACCGGTAAGGCGATCATGACCGGCGCCGACCGCGGGGCCATCGACGAGGCCCTGATCGAGAAGGCCGCCGACGAGGTCTTCCGGGTCCTGGGCGAACTCAAGGGCGGCGCGATGAAACTGGGCCAGGCGCTCAGCGTCGCCGAGGCCGCGGTACCGCCGCGGTTCGCCGACCGGTATCGAGAAGCGCTGGCGCGCCTGCAGAATCAGGCTCCGCCCATGCCGACCGCCCAGGCGCACCGCATGCTGGACGAACAATTGGGCACCCGCTGGCGCGAACGCTTCACCAGCTTCGAGGACGCCCCGGTGGCCGCGGCCAGTATCGGGCAGGTGCATCGTGCCGTCTGGCGGGACGGGCGCACGGTCGCGGTGAAGATCCAGTACCCGGGCGCGGATGTCGCGCTCATGTCCGATCTCAAACTGCTGCAGATGCTTTCGGGCACCTTCGGCGTCTTCATGCCGGGCGTGGATGTGAAGGCGCTGATCGAGGAATTCGTCTCGCGCACCGCCGATGAGCTCGACTATCGCATCGAGGCCGATCATCAGCGGCGTTTCGCCAAGGCGTATGCCGATGATCCGAACTTCTTCATACCCCGGGTGATCGCGAGCGCGCCGAAGGTCATGATCACCGAGTGGATGGATGCCGTCCCGCTGTCGAAGATCATCGCCGAGGGCACCGCGGCGCAGCGTGATCGCGCCGGTCAGTTGCTGGTCGAATTCGGTTTGAGCTCACCGAAACTCGTCGGTCACCTGCACTGCGATCCGCATCCGGGCAATTATCAGCTGCTCGCGGACGGGCGTCTGGGCATCATCGATTTCGGTGCGACCATCGCACTGCCGGACGGTCTGCCGCCGGTGGTCGGCGAACTGGCCCGCCTGGCCGTCGCCGAGGATTACGACGCCCTGCTGGCCGCATTGCACACCAACGGTTTCGTGCGCCCCGGTCATCATCTGGACGCCGATCCGATCCTGCGCGTGGTGGCGCCGGTGGTCGCCGAATTCCAGGGTGAGCGCCTGCGCATCACCAGGGAACTGCTGCAGGGACATATGTTGCGCGCCATGGACATGCGGAATCTGTCGATGAACAACACCGTGGCCGTCCGCACCCCGCCCGAATTGCCGGATCTGGTAATGCTCGGCCGGGTACTGGCAGGCATCATCGCCGTCTGCGCCCAACTCGACGCCGAGGGGCCGTATCTCGGACTGGTCGAACGCTGGCTGCCGGGCTACGTCATCGAGGGTGAAGCGGCCTGAGCCGGCCTCAGGCTCCGACCAGCGCGCTCACCGTGACCAGCGCGGCGATCACGGTGAGCGCCATGGCTACCACGATCACCAGGTTTCTGCGGGTGGGCGGTTCGGTCGGGGTGGACGGACGTTCTTCCATGCTTCATCTCCTCAGTGGAATGGGCGGCGGTGGCGGATCATCGTATTCCGGTGGTTCCCAATAGGTTTGCAGACCCGGTCGCTGCGGCATGAGTTCGGCCGCCTCGCGGGCGATGCCGACGAATCCGGGATGGTCGATGACGAAGCGCACCGCGCGTTCCACCTCGGGTCCGGTGCCCGCCCGCATGAGCGCCCGGGTGAAGTTGGGGAAGGCGCGGGTGAACAGGTGAATCAGCCGTGATTCCAGGCGTAATGGCAGCATGGCGCGGTTGGCGGCGGCGGCCTCGACGATCTTGCGCCCGGCCTTGTCCGGATGCATGCCGAGCAGGGTCATCCCCTTCACCACGATCTGCCGGGTGATGGCGACCTGTTCGGTGCTGAGGGTGGCCAGGGAGGCGGTGGCCGCCAGATTGGTGGCGATCAGCCCGGGGCAGACCACGGTGACTCCAATACCGAGCGGTGCCATTTCAACTCGGAGCGTATCGCTCAGATGCTTCACCCCCGCGGCGGTGAAGGCGTAGGGAGTGCCCAGTCGCATGGCCGCGAAGGCCGCGACCGAGGAGATGTTCACCAGTTGCCCGCCGGCGCCGCGTTCGGCCATCTGCGCGCCGAAGAGGCGGCATCCGTGTACGACGGCGGTCAGATTCACATCCACGATTCGTTGCAGGTCGGCCGGTCGGATGTCGAAGAATGGTCCGCCGACCACTATTCCGGCATTGTTGACCACCACATCGGGTACGCCGTGCGCGGCGCGCACGTACTCGGCCAGACCTTCCATGGAGACCGGATCGGCCACGTCGAGGGCATAGGGCAGGGCTTGCCCACCGTAGGAATGGATCAGTGCCGCAGTATCTTTCGCGGTGGCGAAATTGATATCGGCGACGATGACGGTGGCCCCGCGGTCGGCCAGGGCCTTGGCGGTGCCGCGGCCGATACCGCTGCCCGCACCGGTCACCACGGCGAGCCGCGGCTGGAAGGATTTCATCTGCTGGTCCCGCTCCTGCGCTGGAAGTTGAAGTGTACACTGTCTGGGACAGTAAATGAATCTGAACGCAGCGCCGCAGCCGCGGAATCAGGGGACCACACATGACAGGGTTCGAGCACCAGATCGTCGTGATCACCGGTGCGGGCAGCGGCATCGGACGCGCGGTGGCGCAACGTTTCGCGCGTAAGAAGGCCATGGTCGTCGTCGCCGATGTCGACAAGGCGTGCGCGGTGCGGACCGTGGAGTCCATCGAGGCGTTCGGTGGTGACGCGACGCCGTACGCGGTCGATGTGGCCGATGCGATCGCCATGGAATCCTTCGCCGAGGATGTCCAGACCGAATTCGGCACGCCCCGGGTACTGGTCAACAGTGCCGGATACACCACGGCCGGGCCATTTCTGGAGCACACGCTCGAGGAGTGGGAGCGGCTGCTCGGGGTGAACGTCTGGGGACTGGTGCACGGCTGCACCCACTTCGGCAGGCAGATGGTGGAATCCGGGCGCGGCGGGCGCATCATCAATGTCACCTCGGTGGCGGCCTTCACCCCGATTCCGCTCAGCGCCCCGTACTGCGCCACCCGCGCCGCGGCCCAAATGCTCACCGAGGGACTGCGATTGGAGTTCGCGGGCACCGGCGTGGGTGTCACGGCGGTCTGCCCGGCCCCGGAGCCGACCGAGGACATCGCGCGCACCATCGTCCGGGTGGCCGCCCGCAATCCGGCGGTGGTGCCGACGCCCTTCGAGGCGCGGGCGCAATATCTGGGCAGCCGGGTCTCGCCCGCCGGTGCGCGCCTGGCCGCGCGAATCGGCAAGCGGGACAGTACGACCGGGCTGCGCTCCCGATTCCTCCGCCGTGCGGTGCTGTCCCGCATCGACGACTATCTGGCGCGCAAGCTGGAGCCCTAGCGACGTGACGCCGGTCCTCGCGGTGCGCGGCCCCGCACGGCGTCACCGGCGCGCACGGCGGCCGTGACGGTGGCGCGGACGCTGCGCATCCGGTAGATCTGCCAGAGTCCGAAGAGCGCGGCGAGACCGGCCGGAATCAGCATCAGGGTCGAGGTGGTGAGCAGCGCGGCCCAGTGCGGCATCCAGTTCGCCAGCAGTTCGGTGAGGAACCGGAAGAAGTAGACGATGCCGTAGGCGGCCGCGACGACGGCGAAACCCAATGCGGCCAAGGCGATTACGCCGCGCGCCAACTCGGCGAGCGCGAACTTGCCCGCGCGATACAGTGTGGGCCCGGCCCAGGCGGTGAATTCGGCGAGCAGCAGCCGCAGGATCCGCTCGGGTTCGCTCGGTCGCGCCGCGATCGCTGTGCGGTAACTGGTTTGGTCGCCCGCCATCTGCGGCCCCCTCGAATCAGCATCCTCATCGGCGACCGCCGGTCGCCCGAACTGTCGCATCCTAACACGGTCGGCTAGATTGTCTCAGACGGCGAATTTCCCTCAGGAGGGTGAACGGAATGGCCAAAGTGCTCTCGGCCCGGACGACCACGGCGCGGCTGCCGCTACTACCGCGCCCCTGGACCGCGGACGATATTCCCGACCTGACCGGTAAGACCGCGGTGGTCACCGGCGCGAACAGCGGACTCGGCCTGCGCACCGCCGAGGCGCTGGCCGCCAAGGGCGCGCAGGTGATCATGGCCTGCCGCAATGAACTCAAAGCCGCCACCGCGCTGGAATCGGTGGCCGCCGCCGCGACGGGCCCGAAACCCGAAGTGCTGCCGCTGGATCTGGCCGATCTGACCTCGATCCGCCGCGCCGCCGACCATCTCGATGTGCGCGAGGGCGCCATCGACATCCTGGTGAACAATGCCGGGGTCATGGCGTTGCCGCGCAATGTTCGCACCGCCGAGGGTTTCGACGCGCAGTTCGGCACCAATCATCTCGGCCACTACGCGCTCACCGGATTGTTGCTCCCCGCACTGCTGCGCGCGCCCGCACCGCGCGTGGTGACGGTGTCCTCCATCGCGGCCTGGGGCGGGGTCATCAATTGGCCGGACCCCAATTGGCGTGTGGTGTACATGCGCTGGCTCGCGTACAGCCAATCCAAACTCGCCAATCTGCTCTTCACCGCGGAACTGGACCGGCGCGCCAGCGGCACCGCGCTGACCGCCGTGGCCGCCCACCCGGGTCTGTCCGCCACGAATCTCTACGACTCCGGCGCGGAGAAGGGCGTATCGGCCCGGCTCGCCGCGCTCCAGCAGCAGGCGCTGGTCGCCATGGCGCAGTCCGATCGCATGGGCGCGCTGCCCCAGCTCTACGCCGCCACCATGCCCGGCCTGCCCGGTAACGCCTACCTCGGTCCCGGTCTGGAGACCTTCGGGTATCCGCGCCGCACCCTGCGGAATCCGCTCGCCTACAGCCGAACCCAGGCCCGCGCGCTCTGGCGACTGAGCGAGAAGTTGACCGGCGTCACCTACCCCTGGCCCGCCTGACCACGGTTCACCGTATTGGGCGGCCGCCACGAGATCATTCGACCACCCGGCGCACACCATCCCGCCGTGCGAGAATTCGGCTGCTGTTTACCGGCTTACCCCGAAAATGCGTGAGGAGATGCTTGTGAGCTCGAGGCTGTGGATGGGTGTACCCGTCGCGGTAATGGCGGTGGCGCCGGTGTTCGCCGTGGTCGGGGCCGCCCCGGCGCAGGCGAGTCCGCACGGACCCGGTGTGGCGTACGACTATTCGTGCACCGGTCAGGACTACGCGGGCGCGCAATTGCCGACGGTGACCGTCACCGCGCGCCAGGGTGTGCGGGCGGCCAAGGGACAGGCGCAGACCTCGTGGCGCGGGGTGGCGAAGTTCTCGACCATCGAGTGCACGCCGCTCTGATGTGCTGAGTACCGGACTTCGGGGAGTCCGGACCGCCGTGCTCAGATGGCGCGGCGGTGATTGAGATAGGCGAAAGACCCCAGGCCGAGCGGGATTTGGAACCAGAAGGTCAGCAGGCGGAAGCCCAGTGCCGCGCCGACCGCGACCCCGCCGGTCAGGCCCGCGATGGCGGTCAGGCCCGCGGCCAGGGTCACCTCCTTGGCGGCCACGCCGCTGGGGGAGGGCAGTAGCGGTGCGAGCGCGACCGTCACCAGCTGCACCACGAAGGTGTCCGCGAAACTGAGATTCGCGCCCACCGCGTGCAGCACCGCCCACAGCGCGACCACCATGAGCAGCGGCTGCGCCAGTGCGCAGAGCCACAACAGGGCGGCCCGGCGCGGGCGCAAGGCGGTGGCGGCGACCGACTTCCAGGCGAATTCGGCATCGGTGCGCCCGGTGCGGGCGCGATGCAGCAGTCCGCGCCAGCCACCCCGGCCCGTGAGCCAGCGGCGCAGCGCGATGGTCGCGACAGTGCCCAGCGCACCGGTGACGAGCACCGCGATGCCGACGATCAGCGTTGTATGCCAGGCGTTTCCGGTCGCGCCGTGCCACCAGGCGGCGGTGCGCGCGCCCAGATCGTGCCAGGGCGGCTGCCCCTTGGTGCGGTCGATCAGGCTGGGGGTGGCCAGGATCGCCACGATCACCAGCGGTATGCGTACCACCAGCGCGGCGAAACCGAACAGGGTCATCGAGGCGACGGCGGCGCTGTGGCTCAGTCCCTCGCGGCGCAGGAAGCGCAGCCGGATGAGCAGTGAGGCCGCCGGGATGAGCCCGATGGCGGGCACCGCGAGTTGCAGTGCGAACAACCGGGCCGAAGAGGGTTGTGCGGGAATCGAACCGCGCAGCATCCACACCGAGGTGGGCCAGAGTCCGAGCGTGGCGACCAGCGCCACCGCCAGCCAGCGCGGATCGGCGGCGAGCAGCGCGCGCATACCCGCGGCGACCGTCTCGTGCTGCCAGAGCGCGGCGGCGACGACCACCACCGCGCAGATAACGGTCGGGAGCGCCTTTCTCGCGGTAGCGGGAATGGCCAGAGCCATCGGCTCTCCTCGTGATGTCGACGATGCCGTAATCGTGCTGTGAATCGCAGATCCGATGCTCGACATTAACGCGCCGGAGAAGGGAGCGACCCGCAATCCGGCACATGAGTGGGCACTGCCGGACCGTGCTGATCGTAGCGGGTCGCTCCCGGGACACCGGTGATCCTCCGGTGGGGTACGCATCGAAGGATCGTGGGTCGCGCTCAGCCTAAACGTGTCTGGGACAATGTGCAATCAATTGTCAGGCGCCGGCGAGGATTTCGGTGACGGCCGCGGATCGGAAGAACGGTTCCACTCGCTGCCGCACCAGTCCGGCCAGTACGCCATCGGCTTTGGCCAGATCGATAATGGGCGGTGCGTAGCGGACGAATTCATCGCGGAGCAATTCCGGCGTCAATCCGACCTCCTGCCACAGGCCCGCCACCGTGTAATCGCCGTAGTGGTTCAGCAGGATATCGGTGGCGTCGCCGACCAGTTCGGTCAGATATTCGTGATTCTCGACCGTGGTGACCAGATCGAAGATCGCCCCGATCAGCGCGCGCAGCTCCTCCAATTCGATGAATTCCCGCAGATCGCTGACCGGTTCACCGGCGAACAGGTCGTAGACCTCCATGGCGGCATCGGTCAGCGGGGTCTCCTTGATGACGGTCAGGATCGCGTGATTGGTGCGCTTGACCGCGAATTGCGCCGCCGCCGCGCCCGCTTCGCCCAGGCGCTCCCCGAAGGCTTTGTCGCTCGCGCTGAGCACCCGCCCGACCGTCCGATCACCCAGGGAGAGAGCGGATTTCACCACCGGTATCCGCTCCGCCCGGCTGCGCGCGGCATCGGCCGCGCCCGAGACGATGCGATTGACGAAGGTGGCGGCCACGGTGCCGACCAGCGGGCTCTGCGCGAAACGGTCCAGGCCGCGCTCGAACATGGTGTGCATACCGAGCACGGTGGCGACCAGCCGGACCACGCCGTCGCGATCGACGACATCGCCGAGCCGGAATTCGTCATTCGCCGCCAATTCGTAGATGGCGTCCGCCAGCGCCTCGAACAGATTCCGGTTCAGCGCACTGCTGTTGAGCAGTTCGATGATCGAGAGCGCGGTTTGCTGCACCGAGGCGCGCTCGAGTATCTCGCCGACCTTCATGGTCTCCGCGACCTCGAAGGCATCGCGCAGAATCGAATCCGAATGCGCCACCAGGGTTTCGCCGCTGACCTGATCCAGTATGTAGGCGACCGCCGCGTCGAGCAGTAGCTCCGCCGTGTCCTGTGCCATTGAACAATCCCCATTCCCGCCCGTATGCGGCGGCCTTGTGCGCTGTCGAATCGGATTGTCTCAGACGGTGATTCGCACCGCAAAAGGAAGCGGGGCACGGGCTAGCGTCCGGCGGCCCGATCCCGCCGCGCGCGAATCTGATCCTGTCGAGCGGTCTGGTCATCGAACTGGCGCTGTGTCAGCGCGGTCACCTGATACGTGAACACGACCTGACCGTCCCCGCAGTCCCGGATCAGGTGCAGTACACCGCCACCGCCGACGGTGAATCCGGGCTCGTTGACGACGATTCGGCGATCCCAGTCCAAGGGCGTGGTGCAGACGTAGACCAGGTCGACCGTGCCCGCCGCCGAATCCTCGTTGTAGCAGCTCACTTCCAGGATTCGACCGTTCTTGTGGCTGGCGGAGCAGTCGATCTCCGCCGCCCTCGGTTGTGCCATGCTCTGCCCGGTCGGCACCGCCAGCAGCAGCCCACCCGTCAGCACGGCCGTCATCGCATGCCTCATACCGCCATCTCCTGGCTCGGGTTCGGTCGGACCGGCTCGGCGGCGGCCCCGTGCTCGGCCAGGCCGATGCGCTCGTGCAATCGCTTCGCCCAGGCGGGCGCCCACCAGCAGCGATCGCCGAGCAGCGCCATGATCGCGGGCACCAACAGCAGGCGAATAACGGTGGCGTCCAGGATGAGCGCCACGATCATGCCGTAGGCGATGTACTTCATCAGCACCAGATCCGAGAGCCCGAACGCGCCGGTGACCACGATCAGCACCAGGGCCGCCGCGGTGATGATGCCGCCGGTGTGCGCGGTGCCGTATCGAATGGATTCGGTGGTGGACGTGCCGCGCTCGCGCGCCTCGGCCATGCGCGACATCAGGAAGATCTCGTAGTCGGTGGACAGCCCGAAGATGATCGCGATGATGACCACCAGTACCGGGAAGCTGAGCGGTTGCGGGGTGAAGTTCAGCAGGGTCGCGCCGTGGCCGAGGTAGAACACGAAGGACAGGAAGCCGAGGGTCGCGGTCAGGCTCAGCGCGCTCACCACTATTGCCTTGAGCGGGAGTACGAAGGATCCGAAGGCCAGGAACATCATGACGAACGAGGCCAGCACCAGAATGGCAAGCAGCCAGGGCAGCCGGTCGATCACGCCGTGGATCGAATCCCGTTCCAGCACCGGCAGACCCGTCACGTACATGGTCACCCCGGGCGGCGGTGTGATGCCCCGCAGTCCGGCGATCACGGCGTCGGCGTCACTCGGATCGATCAGGCCCGAGGTGTAGACCTTGACGTTCGCGCCGTCCTTGGCGACGCCATTGGAGAACGGCTTCTCGAAATCCGCGGTGCGCCCGGGCACCCGATTCGCCGCCGCGACGATCGCGGTGAGCGTCGCCCGATCCGCGCCCTCGATCACCAGTTTGATCGGCGATACCCGTTCGGTCGGGAAGATGGCGTCGAAACTCTGCTGCGCGGAACGGATTTCATTGCCCGGTGGGAGATACTTCTCGCTCAGCCCGGCGTATTGGGCATGCAGGAACGGCAGCATCAGTCCGAGCAACACCAGCATGATCGGATAGGCCAGCACGGCGGGTCGCCGCATCGCCCAGGTGGCCAATCGCGACCAGAACGAGGCGTCGATCTGCGCGGTGGTTCTGGTACGCGACAAGCGCCGCGGTCCGAACGCATCCACGCGCTTGCCGAGCACGCCGAGCAGGGCCGGTAGCACCGTAATCGACAGCAGCGCAGCCAGAATGACGGCGGTCAGCGCCCCGAGTGCGACCGAGCGCAGGAATGTCATCGGGAAGATGAGCACCCCGGCCACGCACACCACGATGATGGTCGCCGAGAACATGATCGTCCGCCCCGCCGTCGAAACCGCCATGCGCACAGCGGCTTCGGCGGATCTACCCTGTGCGATCTCCTCCCGGAACCTGCTCACCATGAACAATCCGTAGTCGATCGCCAGCCCCAGCCCGATCAATGAGATGACCGCATCGGCGAATTGGTGCACCGGCATGAACAGCGTGAGCAGCTTCATCACGCCCCAGGCCCCCGCGATGGTGAGCCCGCCGATGATGAGCGGCAGTGCCGCCGCGACCGCGCCGCCGAAGACGAAGAACAGCACGATCGCGACCAATGGCAGTGCGATCAGATGCATGCGCGCGATATCGGCCTGCATGGTCAGGCCGACCGCGTCGGCCACCGCCACCCGCCCGGCGATCCGCACCTGGAGTCCGGGAATCGCGAGTTCGTCCTTGATCCGATGGTAGAAGTCGACGCTGTCCTGATCGCCGGTGCCCTGTAGCCCGATACTCAGGAAGGCCCGCGTCTTGGATTCGTCGATGAAGCGCGTCTTGCCCAGACTGCCGTTCCAGTAGCCGCTGACATCCTTGATCTGAGTTCGATAGTCGTTCAACAACTTCCGGGTCAGATCCCGGCCCGCGGCCTCGAGATCCGGATCGGTGATATGTCTGCCAGGCGGTGCGGTGTACAGCGCGATGACATCGCCGTCGAAATCGCGGCCGAAGGTGTCATCGGCCAATTCGGTGCCCGCCACCGATTCGCTGGAATCGTCGAAGAAGCCCTTGGCGGTCAGCCGATCCTGGTATCCGAACCCGTACAGCCCCGAAATCCCCATCAGCACAACGAATATCGCGGTCACGGTGTATCGAGCGTGGTAAGTCCAGCGCCCCAGCCATCCGAACACGAGTGGATCTCCCCTCCGGTGCTCGCGCTCAGGAGGCGCAGGCGGGTGACTTGTAATCGGTCTGGGCCAGGATTCCGCAGATCTCGCTGACCGGAATCTTCCACTCGCCGTTGGCCGGCGACAGATTCAGCGGTGCGGAGCGGCGATTGCCATTGCCGTCCTTGTCCAGCCAGAACTCGGCCTCGAGCACATCGCCGTTGAGTACCACCGAACCGGGCACCACACCGAATTTCGCATTCGGGTTCTCGGACATGGCCTTCTGCAATTCGGGCAGGTCATTGCGGAATTTCTCACCGCCCGCCACGATCGAGAGCCGTTGATCGTCGGTGACCTGACGGCCTTTGCCGAACAGGTCCTGCAGGCGGGTGTCGAGCTGATCCGCGGTGAGTGGATCCGGGATCTTGCCCTTGGCGGTGGTGGCGGCCGTGCCGGTGGGCGCGACGGTAATGGTGACATCGCTGCTGCGCACGTTTCCGGAACCGCATCCGGAAAGTGTCACGGACAGTGCGAACAGAATCACCGCCAGTGAGTTTGCCTTTGCCATAGTGATTTTCATGTCCCCTCCACTGTGACCGTGCTCGCATCTTGCACTTCGATGCGTCGTGAGTCACAGTATGCTAACAACTGTCTCAGTCGGTAGTGATGATTTTGTGAGGAGGGGCCCGTGGGCAGATTGCGCAGGCCGCGCGAATCGGCAGTCGCATATGCCTCGGGCTTGATGGTGGCGGCGGTGCTCATCGCCGCCGGAAGCGGTGCGGCACTGTGGTTCCGGAGCCATCTGGGCGCACCGCCGCCGATCGTCGTGGTGGCCGGAACCACGCCGGTGACCACCACCTCGACCGTGCCCGGCACGCGCGCGGTGACCACCACGCCCAAGTCAGTCGCACCGCCCGAGGCGATTCCACCGCAGCTCCCCGATGCCGCCGCCTATACCGCGGCACCGTCGAGCGCACTGCCGAACTTCGTCAATCGCAGTGCCGATCACTACGGCTGGTACAGCGGTGACGGCGTCTCCGCGCGCTGCGACGAGTGGACCCGGGCCACCGCGGTGGGCAGTACGGCGGGCACGCTGTTCGTGGTGTGCGGATCTCTGTTCAAGGCATTCGAATTGGCGACCGGTACGCCGATTCGCCTCGGGGTCGTCGCACGCTCGGGTGGCTGGTCCGGTTCCGGTCCCGGCATATCCATCGATCTGACCCAGAGTGTGCTCACCATTGTGCGCGACGGCGGAAATCCCGCTGTCCAGCCGATGGTCGAGTGGTGGATGCCGTAGCGCGCCACCGAATTTCGCAAATCGCGGACAGCGTGGTCCGTTCTGACTATATTGTCTCAGACGGTGGCGGGGAGGTTTCACCTATGCGGACTGTGCAAAGTGCGGAGCAGGCGGACGAAGAGGAATCGGTGCCGGAACCCTCATTCCGGGAATCGGTTCCACCCGTACTGCGACCCGTAGTGAATTTGGTGCTGTGGGCGTGGAATACGCTGCTCGGCTCGATCGGCACCTTCGGCAGACTGGTGCTGCTGGCCGTGGATTCGGGTTACGGCCTGGTGCGCGACGTGCTCAAACTCAATCATCCCTGGCGCGAAACCCTCACCCAGGCGTGGTTCATGATGAGCGTGGCTGGCTGGCCCGCCATCCTCATCTCGGTACCGCTCGGCGCGATCATCCAGATTCAAGCCGGATCGCTCGCCGCGCAGGTTGGGGCCACCTCGCAAGCCGGAGCCGCGGGTGGCCTCGGCGTGATTCGGCAAGCGGCGCCGATGATTTCGGGAATTCTCATGGGCGGTGCGGTGGGGGCCGCGGTCGCCGCCGATCTGGGTGCGCGCAAGATTCGCGAGGAGATCGACGCGATTCGCACCCTGGGTATCAATCCCAATCACCGCCTGGTCGCGCCGCGGCTCGCGGCGATGTTCATCGTCGGCCCGCTGATGTGCATTCTCGTGGTGTTCGTCGGCATGTCGACCATCTACATGATGACCTTGATTCAGGGCGGTGTGCCCGGGGCCTTCTTCAATTCCTTCGCGGCCTTCGCCAGTACCACCGATCTCATCATCGCGATTATCAAAACAGTCATTTTCGGAATTCTCGTGGTGCTGGTGGCGAGCCAGCGCGGATTCGAGGCCTCCGGCGGTCCCAAGGGTGTGGCCGATTGCGTCAATGCCACCGTCGTGCTCGGCGTCATGACCACATTCGCGGCGAATGTGCTCATCACCCAGCTGCTGACGATCTGGTTTCCGGAGAATTTGGGGATCTGAATGGTGCTTCCGTCGAAATACCGTGCACTGGGCGAACGTTCGTTCCGCCGCGCGGGCGATACCCTCACCCCGATCGTGGGCCTGGGACATCAATTCGCGTTCGCCTTTCACGTGCTCAAGGCCGTTCCGCGCACCCTGCATCGGTATCGCCGTCAGATCGGCGTGGTCTTCATGGATATCGGCTGGGGCAACGGCCGGGTCATCGTGGGCGGCGGCACCGTCGGGGTGGTGCTCTTCATGGGCATGATGTCCGGCGCGGTCATCGGCATCGAGGCGTTCCGGCTGCTGGATATGCTGGCCATGGGGCCGCTCACCGGTTTCATCTCCTCGTTCGCGAACACCCGTGAACTCGCACCGCTCATCGCCGCCATTGCCTTTGCGGCACAGGCGGGTTGCCGCATCACCGCCGAAATCGGTTCCATGCGAATCTCGGAGGAGATCGACGCGCTGGAAGCCACCGCGGTGGAACCGATTCCCTTCGTCGTCACCACCCGGGTCATCGCCGGAGTGCTGATCGTCGTGCCGGTGTACCTGGCGTCGCTGGCGGCGAGCTACTTCGCGACGGCCTTCTTCATCAAGGTGGTGCACGGTCAGGCGGGCGGCACCTACGACCACTACTTCCAGGCGTTCCTGAACCCGAAGGACATCTTCCTATCGCTGTTCAAGGCAATCGTTTTCGTCGTCGTGGTCATCCTGGTGCACTCCTACTACGGCTTCTACGCCTCGGGCGGACCGGAGGGCGTCGGGGTCGCCTCCGGGCGGGCCATTCGCGCCAGCCTGGTGCTCATCATCGTGCTGGATCTGATGCTCACCACGGCGCTGTGGGGCATGTTCGTCAGCGATATTCGAATTACGGGATAGTCCATGGGAACAGCTAGGTTTCAGGCCATCAACGGCCGCGGTCCCAAGACCTGGCAGCTACTGCTCACCGGACTGGTGGGCGGTGCGGTGCTGGTCGTGATCTCACTCCTCTTCACCACCTACATCAAGGGCGGATTCACCCCGGCCTTCACCGTCAATATCGAGGCCCAGCAGGTCGGCGAGGGCATTGTCGAGGGCTCGGACGTGAAGATGGACGGGCTGCGCATCGGCCAGGTCGCGCAGATCGAAAGTCGCGGTGCGGAAAGCCAATTCGTGAAACTGTCGGTGACCCCGGAGAACGCGAAGTTCCTCGCCGACAATGTGCGAGCCCGGTTCGTCTCCTCCAATTCGCTCGGCATGACCGCGCTCGAGCTGTACTACCTCGGCCCGCGCGGTAAACCGCTGCGCGACGGCGCGACCATCACACTGCCGAAGGATTCGCAGACGGTCACCGTCACCTCGGTGGTCCGGCTCGTGGGCGATGAGATCAGCAAGGTCGATTCCGGTCCGGTCGGGCGGATCGGGAGCGTGCTCGATTTCGACGGCAGCGCCGAGGGCATCGGCAAGATGATCGCCACCGCCATCGATATCGGACGCATCAAGGTCGGCGATGACATTCTCATCGGCGTCGATCCGCGGCCGGCGCTGCGCGATGCCGCAAGCGGCACAAAGGATCTGACGAATGTGGCACGCGGTGCGCTGGAGATCTTCCGGGCGCAGTCCGACCGCCTGGCCTTCCTGACCGAGCGGCACGAGGACCTCGAGGCGATCTCCAGTTTCATCGGGAAGGTGATCGGCGATCTCATCAGGATCTTCCCGCAGCCGGGTCTCACCCAGGTCATCGACGCCGTTGTCAGCGTGCTGAGCCCGATTTCCAATGCCGCGGGCGGGCTCACCAGCTTCTATACCCGGCTTCCGCAATTACTCGATCAGGTCGACAGGGCCTTCGTCGCCAATCCGGATGGGACGGTCTCACTTCAGGTGCAACTCTTGCTCGCCGGGCTGCCGTATCTCGGTGGCGACCCGAAGGTGGTGGCGGCCGGTCCGCAGACCGTGCCCGCCGGGCCGTCGCTCATTCCGGGCCTGCCGCAGATTCCCGGACTGCCGATTCCGCCGGGTCTATTCGGCACGCCGGCTCCGGGCGGTGATCGATGAAATCGGTTCGCTCGGCGAGCATTCGGCTCATCATCGTCGGACTGGTGATCGCGGTCATGGGGGCGATGATCTGGACCGCATTGCAGACACCGGTCAAAGCGCAGGTGCACAGTTATGCCGCGCACATCTCCGATGTCTCCGGGCTCAAGAAGGGGTCCGATGTGCGGATGGCGGGGGTGCAGGTCGGCAAGGTCACCGATATCGCGCTCGACGGCACGGTCGCCTACGTGGAATTCACCGTCGCCGACGGACAGCAGGTGTACGACAACACCGAGGTCGCCGTGCTGTTCGCCTCCCTCGTCGGTGATCGGTATCTGGCGGTGCAGCAGAAAGTCGCGCCCGGCAACAGGATTGCGCCGGGCTCGCTGATTCCCATCGCGCGCACGCACGGATCCTTCGATATCTCGGAGCTTTTCGATGCGGTCCGGCCGATCTTCGACACCCTGTCCTCCGGTTCGGTCGACAAATTCCTGGAGAACCTGCTGCTGGTGGTGTCCGGTGACGGGCGCGGGCTGGGACCGGTCATGGACAGCCTGAACCAGGTCATCGCGGTGGCGGCCGATCAGGAACCGGTGGTGACGTTGCTCGCGGACAATCTGTCCGGACTGCTGAATCGCTTCGCGGGCCAATCGCCCAAAATCGACTCGATGATCGACCAGGTGCTCGATGTGGTCGATCAGCTCTACGCCCGGCTGGACACCCTGAAAAGCCTGATAGACCGCGCTATTCCGGGCCTGAACGCGGCGGTGCCGCTGCTCGACCGGTTCGCCGGGATCTACTACGACAATTTTCCGGGTATGGATCGGCTCTACAACACCCTGCTCGGGCCGGACATGGTCAGCTTCATCCGGCAGACGCTGGCCGCGGTACCGCTCGCGGCGCAGACGCTCAACAGCCTGACGCTGGAACCGACATCGGGGGACACCTGGAGTTGCCTGAGCGGGCTGCCGATTCCGGCCACCATCCTCATGGGCATCGATCGAATGGCGGGCTGCAAATGAATCGGCCATCCCTCCCGGCGGCGCTGACGCGACTGTCCGTACCGCGAATCAGGCTGCCGCGCTTGATCGTTCGCAGTGCCGACGCGCAGTCCAAGTTCGAATTCCGGATCGGCGTCGCCGCCATTCTGGTGACGGTCGGCGCGCTCGTCGCCGCCGTCGGAGCCTTCGTGATTCCCTTCGGGGAGACCGTGTATCGCGCGGAGTTCAAGAGTTCCGGTGATGTGCGCAGCGGTGACGATGTCCGCGTCGCGGGCATCTCACTGGGCAAGGTGCGCTCGGTGACCCTGGTCGGCGATCACGCCGAGATCGCCTTCGGCCTGGACAGCAAGGTGCGGGTCGGCCTCGATACCCGGATCGCGGTCAAACTGCTCACCCCGATCGGCGGGCGATACGTCTCGGTGGAACCGGCCGGACCGGGCACCGCGGCGGGCAAGATCATTCCGCGCGAGCACACCCGCACGCCCTACGATCTGACCGCCGCCATGGAGGAGGTCACGCCCTCGCTGGCCGCCCTGGACGTCGGCAAACTGCGCGAGACCATCGCCAAACTCTCCGGCGCCTTCGAACAGCAACCCCAGGCGCTCAACGGCATTCTGAACAACGTCAACAAGCTGTCGGCCATTGTCGTACAGCGGCGCACCGAATTCTCCCGGGCTCTGGACGTGGCCAAGGAATACCTCGAAACGCTGATGAACAAGGTGGATCGCCTCCAGCTCGCGGGGACGCATCTGCTCGACCTGTACCGGGTGGTCGCGGCCAACCGGGACGGGCTGGTGAATCTGGTGGCACAGATCCGGCGGGCCTTCGACCTCGTCACGCCGGTGTTCGGATTCGCGAACGATCAACTGGGACCGGCCCTCGAACCGCTCTACGACTCCATCGACAAGAGCGTCGCGGACCTGGTGCACAACAAGGACGCGCTCGCGGGGATGAACCAGAACCTGGCGCGACTGCTGGAGTGGTTCGCCAAGAACAGCGACAACCCGTACGTCCGCGTCGACCAGTCGGGGGCCACCATCACCGATACGCCGCTGTGCCCGGCCGGAAAGCCGGGGTGCTGATCATGCGAAATCCATTGGGGTTCTTGCGCGGTCGCTATGTGCCGCGCACCCGCAGGGCGCGCATCGGAGCCGGGCTGCTCGCGGTCGCGCTGGTCATGGGTCTGGTGGTGGCGGTGACCGGGAAGCAGTACTACGACAGCACCGGTGCCCCGCTCGCCATCTGCGCGGATTTCCGGGACGCGGTCGGGCTGTACAAGGGCAATAAGGTCACCATGCTCGGTATCCAGGTCGGCACCATTACCGATATCGAACCGCGGGCCGAGGGCGTGCGGGTGCGGATGACGGTGGATCGCAAGCTGCGATTGCCGCAGCAGCTGGGCGCGGTCACCATCGCAAATTCGATCGTCACCGATCGTCGCGTCGAGCTCGGACCGGCCTACAGCGGCGGCGGCACCTTCGATTATCGCGGCTGTATTCCCGTCGAGCGCACCAAGACTCCGGTCGGCTTCACCGAGGCGATGCGGGCGGTGGCGAACCTGTCCGAGGATCTCACCGGGAAACCGCACGACGCTCCGCTTCAGGAGAAGGAACCCAATGTGCTGGGCGATTCGCTGGGGAAGATCGCCCAGCAGGTACAGGACAGCGCGGTGCCCTTGAACGGGGCCATTCGCAATATCTCGGATATCCTCGGCGATTCCGCGGCCGGGGCGAACTACATGATGGGCGCGATTCTCAAGGAGTTCCGCAAGGTCGGTGAGAATCTCGACCAGGGCGTCAGCGATGGCACCTTCGTCCTCGACGCGACCACCGATGTCGTCAATATCGTCAATCGCATCGGGCCCGATCTGGTGCGCATCATCTCCGATATCGCGGTGTGGGTGCCGCCGCTGGCCAACCTGCTGGTCTACAAATGGCTCAAGGTGATCATGCTCGGACTGGACGGGGTCATGCCTGTCATCTTCCAAATCCTCGGCCACACACAGAATTTCGTGGATCTGCTGAAGGATGTGCCACCGGCGCTACAGGGCGCTGCGAAGCTGTTCGACCAGAACCTGGGCGCGGGACGGCTGCAATATGTGCCGCCGAGTCTGCGCATCGATTCGGATATGGCGCGCGATATCTGCACCGTGGCCAAACCCTGGTACGCGCCGTGTGATCGGGCCTTCGCGCCGGGGGAGACCGTCGATCTGGGGCTGGTGCAGCTGGTGCTGTCCGCGGCCGGTGGGAGGTGAGCGCGATGCGCGGAAAGTGTTGGCGTGCGGTCATTCTCGGGGTACTCACGATGCTGGCGGTGACCGGTTGCGCGGTCCGCCCGCTGGATATGCCGCTGCCGGGAACGCGCTACGGGAAGCCGACCTATCAGGTGCGCGTCGAATTCGGCAATGTGCTGTCACTGCCGCTCAAGACCAAGGTGGAATTGAACGGCGCGCAGGTCGGCATCGTCGAATCCGTCACCGTGCGACCGCGTCCCGACGCCCAGGTGCCGGAACTGCCCGCTGATCAGCAGCCGTACTACCAGCCCACCGCGGTGCTGGCCATCGATCGGAATGTGCTGCTGCCCTTGGAAACCCGGGTGGAGATGGCGCAGCAGACGCTGCTCGGCGATACCTTCGTCAAACTCAGTATCCCGGAACACAATTCGGGGCGGATGCTGGGTCAGGGCGGCGTCATTCCGATCACCCAGACCAAACAGACCACCAGCGTCGAGCAGTACATGACCGCGGTGGTCGGCTGGGTCACCGGCGGCAATATCCCATTCGTGCAAAGCTTCGTATCCAGTGTGAATCAGGCCTTTCCGGCCGATTCCGGGGACTTCCGGGAGTTCATGTCGAAGTTCTCGGTAACCATCGAACGCGCCGGATCGAGTACCGCGCAGCTCAGCGCGATCCTCAATAACGCCACCACGGCGCTGGACACCTTTCGACAGGCGGAAGACGTGTGGCGCTTCGTCTTCGACCAGGCGCCGGTACTGCTGGCCGTGGTGCAGAAGGTGGTGCCCGACATCATGAGCTTCATCGAATCGCTGCGCGATCTGGCGGCGTACGCGGGCGATATCCTCGTCGACAAATCCAATCCGGCCGTCGACAACCGGGTGCGGCGCATCGATCGCTTCCTCGATGTGTGGACGCCACTGGCGCAGGCGGTGATCGCCACGCCCAATGAGGTGCCGCGCACGCTCGCCGCCGTGGACGCGCTGCTGAACAATAAGATCGTCCCGTTCCTGTCGGCGCGCGGACTGCCGTCGCTGGTGATCACCGATATCGCACCGCGCACCGCGCCGGAACTGCTCACCGGGGATCCCGAAGCCGACGCGCGCATTATCGCGGCCAATGAACAGGGCTTCCGCGACCGGGTGAATCCGGTCCTGAAATTGGTGGGGTTGGTGCGATGACGCGCAAAGTGCTGGTGTCGGCGCTGGCCATGGTGCTGCTGGCGGTCAGTGCCACGCTGTATCTCACCTACGGGGTCTTCGGATTCCGCCCGGGTGCGCGGACCTATTCGCTCTCGGTGCTGCTGCCGAGTTCCGGCGGGCTCATGCAGACCTCGCCGGTGACCCTGAACGGACTCCAGGTCGGCAAGGTCGTCACCCTCGCCAAGGCCGAAGGCGGTGTGCTGGCGCGGCTTTCGGTGAAAGCCGACTATTCCATCGCCATGGACTCCATGGTGACGGTGGCGAACCTGTCCGCAGTCGGTGAGCAGTACATCAACTTCGCGCCCAAATCCGCACGGGGACCGTACTTTCCGGATGGCGGCGTGGTGCCCGCGGCGCAGGTGGTGCAACCGCTCACCATCGCGCGGGCACTGGGCGGCGTGCAATCGGTGATGGCGCAGATCGATCCGGCCACCATCAACACCATTCTCCAGGGCGCCGACGTGGCCATTCGAGATGTCGGGCCCAGTATCGAGAAGCTGGTCGACTCGGGCAGCATGTTCGCCACCACGCTGCGGCAGAATCGCGAACTCATTCAGCGGCTGGTCGGATTCCTGGCCGGGGCGGCCGACGAATCCTCCGGGGAGAAGCTGGAATTGCTGCGGTCGAGCGCGGACCGGCTGGCCCACACGCTGCTGCCGGAGCTGCCGGTACTGCTCGATCAGCTGATCAGCATCACCGAGGAAAGCGGTGGGCGGCAGGTGATTCAGTTCATTCCACTCGGACAGCGGCTGATGGCGTATCTGACCACGCTCATCGGCAAGGGCGGACCGGCGCTCGAGGTATTGCGGCCCTATCTGTTCGACCCGGTGCAGGACTCGTACGTGGATCTGGGCAAGACCATGGACGGGCTACTCGCCGCCTTCCCGGACGGCAAGGGCTTCCGGGTGCTCGTCGATATACCGCACTAGGGGGTGCTGATGCGTTCACGTTGGAAACTATGGAGCGACAGGGGAATTCCGATCCCGATCCTCGGACTGGTGGCCGCACTGCTGGCGGTGGCCACCACGGTAGGGGTGATGTCGTACCGGAACTGGGATCTGTCCGGCCGGAACGATGCGCTCGAGAGCACGCTCGCCGACTATCGGCGCAAGGAAGCCGACTGCACCGCCGCTATCAAGGCGGGAACCGATTTCCTGGTGGCGGCCAATAACTTCGACTACCGCAAGCCCGAGGAATGGACCGCGAAGATGGCCGCCCTCACGGCCGGTCCGGTGCACGACTATTTCGCCACTCCCAAAGTGGCGCAGGACAATACCGACTTGATCAAGGCCGGGAAACTGCGCAAGACCGCTACCGTCTCCGATGCGGCCTGCACGGCGCAGCAGGGCAGCGCGGTACGGGTGATCGCGCAGATCGACGAGAGCACGCAGAATTTCCAGACACCCGATCCGGTGAAGACGACTTCCGCCGTATGGGTGCAGCTTTCGCGCGACAGCGGCAGCTGGAAGGCCGTCGATTCCGGGCGCGGGGATCAGGCGCTGCGCGGGGATCTGGCCGCCACCCAGCCTCCGGTCGCCCCCACCACCGCACCGCCGAGATAGGAGACCGACACCATGTGCGCGACAACGAAAAAGCCGGTCCGGCAACGATCCTGGCGCGACCGGCGCATAGCCCTGACCAAACGGCGCGTGCTCACCGCCCTCGCCGCCGCGGCGATCACGCTGGGCGGCAGCGCGGCGACCTGCGGCTATTTCGCGCTCGCGCGCGATGACGCCGCCGATCAGGTCAGCGCCGCCCAGGCGCACACCACCGATCGCGATGCCGCCACCAAAGCCGGATCGGACTTCCTCACCACCATGTTCACCGTCAACGACGGCAGCCTGGGTCGCTGGGACAGCGCGGTACTGGCGACCACCACCGACTCCATGCACGACCAACTCGGCCAATGGCGCACCGTGCTCGACAAACTGGTCAAGGCCCACCTCGAAATGGCAAGCACCGTAAAGGATATCGGCGTCGTCTCCCAGAACGGCGACGCACTGACCCTGCTCGCGGTCATCGAATCCACCGGCCGCACCGACCCGGACGCCAAGGAACCCGGCACCACCTACAGCTCGGCCCTGATCGACCTCCGCAAAATCGACAACACCTGGAAGATCTCCGGCTACGGCCCCGCAGGCGGCCTCCCACCCGCGGCCCCGAGCCCACCGGCCCCCACCCCCGACCAGACGCCGCGCTGAGGCGAAGGAACGAATTCCATGAGCACAGAGAAGAAGGACACACCGGTGGTCCCTGGCGAACTCGCCGCCCAGGCCGAGCCGACTCCGGCCGACGAGTTGGAGGTTGCTGCCGATCTGGTGGCGGCGGACGGGCATGCCGACGACGTCACCGCCGCCGAGAAGTCCGGCCAGGGTTCGGGGGTATCGGCTGCGCCGCATGATGATTCCGGGAGTGCGGCGTCAGTTGAGGATGCTGCCGAGGTTGGCAGCGGTGCAGTGTCCGTGGAGGCGGCGGGGCGCGCTCTATCCGGGCGTGCGCGGATTCGCATCGGGGATCGGGTTGGTCTCCCCGCCGTCGTCGGTGTCGCGGTAGCGGTGCTGCTATTGAGCGGTGGATTGGGGTTCGGTGCATGGCATTTCGCCGATGCGCGCAACGGGCTGCGGCATGGTGTCGCCGCGGCGGATGGGCAGGCGGCGGATCGGGCTGCGGCGCTGAAGGTCGGCGGTGATTTCCTGGCCACGGCCTACACGGTGGACGCGGTGAACGATAAGGGGATGGCCAAATGGAATGCGGCCATGACCGGTGCCACCACCGACACTCTGAAGGAGCAGGTGCGGCAGACCAAGGCGCTGTTGAGTCTGCTCGCGGAGTCCGATGCGAGCATGACCGGGGTGGTGTCCGATGCGGCGGTGATCAGTCAGAACGACACTCTGATCCGGATGCTCGCGGTGGTGAAGCTGACCGGCAAAGCGCCCGGGCAGGACGCTCCCACCACCGGGTCCGTCACCGAGTACGTCGACCTGATGAAGGTGGGCGGCCAATGGAAGGTGTTCGGGTACAAGGACATCGGCAGTAAGACCGGTGCGGGTCAGGACGGTGCACTGGCCGGGCTGCCCGCTGTGCAGCCGAGTCCGGGCAAGTAGGAGCTACGCGGCCGGCGTTCGGTGAGATGCGGCTGGCGAAGATTTCTCCAGCTCCTCGACCAACTGTCTCAGACAATGTACTCTGGCGGCAGTGTCCGGCATCGCCGCCGGGTGCGTTCATCGTGGAGGAGTTATTGATGACCGCGCAGACCAGGAACGCCGGAGGCGATCACACCTCTGATTCGGTCACCATAGAATTGCGCGGGCCCGCGAGTCTGCCGCTGCGCATCGCACATCCGCTGTCCTACAACACACTTCGGCGTGGAGTGAACGGGCTCGTGTGGTTGAGCCGCCTGCGGCCGGTGCACGGGCGGACCGCGATTTTCGCACCCGTCGAGCTGGCCGATCCGCTGGCGCGGGTGCTGGTTCCGCCACGCGGTACCCGGCGGCGGGCGGTGACTTTCGACCGCTTCCGAGCCGAATGGGTGTGGAATGCCAATACCGTTGACCCGCAGCGTGTTCAGGACGCGGCGATACTCTACTTCCACGGCGGTGTCTTCATCGCGGGTGGGCTCAATTCTCACCGCCGGATCGTGGCGCGCATTGCCCGCGAGAGCGGTATGCCACTGCTGAATGTGGATTATCGGCAGATGCCGTGGGCGCACCTGACCGAGACCATCGAGGACGCGGTACGCGCGTATCAGTATCTGCTGGACGAAGGCTTCGAGCCCGAACGCATTATCTTCGCCGGGGATTCGGCCGGCGGCGGGCTGGCCTTCACCACCGCGCTGGAGGCGCGCAATCGCGGGCTGCCCATCCCGGGGGGAATCGTCGCCATCGCCCCGTGGGCGAATCTGGACTCCACCGATAAGCTCACGCACCCGAATAATGCGATCGACCCGTTGCTTTCGGCCGAGGCGCTGGCGATTCCCGCGGCCTGGGGTATCGCGGTGGACGGCAAACTGGATCCGATGCTGTCACCGGTGAATCGCGATTTCACCGGTCTGCCACCGGTGCTCATCCAGGTCGGTTCCACCGAGGTATTGCGCGCCGATGCCGATCAACTCGCGCAATGCTGTGCCGAGGCCGGCGTGGAATGCCGGGTTCAAGTGTGGGACAAAGCTATTCACGTATTCCACGCGGCCGCCGATATTCTCCCCGACGCCCGCGCCGCGATCCGCGAGATCGGCGAATTCAATCAGCGCGTCGTGCACGGTGAGGTATCCGCCTGGCTCGCCCCGCGACCGCGCCTGCGTGATCGGATATTTCGACGCCGTATGGCTACATAACGGTCGTCTTGTTCGCCGCACCTGGCGCGCCCGCCCGATCCGGGTAGGCTCGCGGACAAGGGATTCGGCCGTCAACGGGAAAAGACAGGACCACGACCGTGGGCAAATCCATGACACCCCAGGATCTATTGCGCGAACTCGAGCCGGTGGCGGAAGACAATCTGAACCGGCACCTATCGGTGGCCAAGCCCTGGCATCCGCACGATTTCGTGCCGTGGGACGAAGGCCGCAATTTCGCAGCCATGGGCGGAATCGATTGGGATCCCGACCAATCCAAGTTGAGCCCGCTCGCGCGCGCCGCGATGATCACCAACCTGCTCACCGAGGACAATCTGCCCTCCTACCACCGGTTGATCTCCGATTCCTTCTCCCGCGACCGCGCCTGGCGCACCTGGGTGGATCGCTGGACCGCCGAGGAGAACCGGCACGGCATCGCCATTCGCGACTATCTGGTCGTCACCCGCGGCGTCGATCCCGTCGCCCTGGAGAACGCCCGCATGATCTGCATGGGTCAGGGCGTCGACGACCCCACCGGCACCGGTGACCACAGCGTCCTCCCCGGCGTCGCCTACGTGACCTTCCAAGAGCTGGCCACCCGGGTCTCACATCGCAATACCGGCAAGGTCTGCGACGACCCGATCGCCGATCGCCTGCTCGCGCGCATCGCCACCGATGAGAACCTGCACATGGTCTTCTACCGCAATATCTGCGCCGCGGCCCTGGACCTGGTCCCCGACGACGCCCTCGAAGCCATCTCGGCGGTCATCCTCAACTTCAAGATGCCCGGCGCGGGCATGCCCGACTTCCGCCGCAACAGCGTCCTGCTCGCCAAACACGGCATCTACGACCTCCGCCAGCACCTGGACGAGGTCCTGCTCCCCGTCCTACGCAAATGGAACATCTTCGACCGCACCGACTTCACCCCCCGCGGCGACCGCATCCGCGACGACCTGGCCGCCCACCTCGACCAACTGGCCAAGGACGTCATCCGCTTCGAAGAACAACGCGACCGCTCCCTGGCCCGCGAAGCCGCCCGCCGCGCCCGCGAATCCGTCTAACGCCGAACCTCCATCGCCGCGTCCTGTGGATAGCGAACCGGTTATCCACATATCGGTTTCGCGAGTCCGCGGACGCGGTTCGAGTCCTAGTGTTGAGCTTCGACGAAGGGGAGCTCATGGGGGATCTACTGCGCGCCGACCTGGACGCACTGCGCGCCATGGCAGCCGCCGTCCGCGTGGAGGCCGAGACCATCGCCGCGATCGATCCGGTCGAACTGATCGCGAAAGTCGGCCCGGCCATGCCGAATTCCGCCATCGGCACGGCAGCCGCCGGAGCGGGTGCGCCGATCGCGGCCGCGCTGCGTGAACTCGCCGAACGCTTGACCGCACTATCGGGCGTGGTCGAACACGGCGTGAAGTCCTACGAGGAGGTGGACGCCGCGCTCGGAGCCCAACTCGACAGCTATATGCGCGGATCGTCCTAACCAGTTCGCCCATTCGGCCGGAGTTCACCGACAGGCGCTGTGGCGGTGAGGAGGGGAGGGAATTGGCTCGAGCCACCATGTCTCAGCTGCGGGGCTGGCGGCCGGATGCCGCCGGGGTGGCGAGTGATGCCGTGGTCGAGGCGAATCTGCGGTTCGTCGCAGCCATGCGCGAGGTCGGGCGACAGGTTGATGCGACTGTGCTCGGGTGGCGGGGCGCGGCGGCCACCGCGGGGGAACTGCGCGCGCTCGGGGCACAGCTGACGGCGAATCATATCGGTGCGGCCATCTCCGATATCGCCGATGCGCTCGCCGACGCCGCCGCGCTCGCACATGTCTGCGCGCTGGTTCGCGAGATCGAGAGCGATGCCGTCGCCAACGGCTGCGTAGTCGATGAGGACGGACGCGTCATCGCGCCGAAGGCCGATACCGGTAATGCCGCTTTGGATCTCGTCTTGCAGGCGTGCTTCGAGGCGAAGGCCGCCGCACTGCACGCCCGGCTGACTCCGTTGCTCGATCTGGCGGGGGAGACCGATGCGCGGGTCGGGGCTCGGCTCGCCGCCGCGGTGTCGGCTTTGGTCGCGCTGGGCACCGATCCGCGGGGCGGGCCGATGGATCAGCGGGTGCGATCGATCCTCGACGGGAACGCCTTCCTGCCCGATGATCCGAAAGCCCTTGCGGAGCTGTGGGATTCACTCTCACCCGCTGACCAGGACGCGCTGTTCGCGTTCGATCCGCTGATCGGGAATCGGGACGGGCTGCCCGCGGTGGCGCGCGATTTCTACAACCGCGTCGATCTGGACCGATTGCGCACCGCCGCGACGGCCGAACTGAGCGCACTCGACGCCCTGCATCCGGGCTGGGCCGACCGCACGAACCTTCCCGATACCGCCCACGACTGGCATGTCCTGTGGCGCTGGGAGGAGCAACGGCAGCTGATCCGCGCCCAGCTCGCGGACTACGCGGCGGTGACCGTCGCCGCCGCGCACACCGAATCCGGTGGCCCGCCAAGGTTTCTGCTCGGCGTGGACACTCGCGGACAAGGCGCGATAGCCCTGAACAATCCCGACGCCGCGAGCAATATCGCGACCTTCGTACCCGGCACCGCGTCACCGCTGTCGGGTATCGGCACGGGCGTGGGCCGGGCGCGAGCGCTGCTCGAGGCGGCGGGCCGGGCCGATAGGTCGGCGCGTACTTCGGTCATCGCCTGGTACGGCTATGCCGCGCCGCCCGTACTCGGCAGCGCGCTCGACGACGGCTATGCCGAGGACGGTGCGCCCGCGCTGGATCAATTCGAGAACGGCTTGCGTGTGACGCATGCCGCGATGCCGTCCAATAACACCGTTGTCGGGCACAGCTACGGCAGTACGTTAATTGGTGTGGCCGCCAGTCACGGCAATTCCATCGCGGCCGACAATCTGATCTTCGTGGGCAGTCCGGGCGTGGAAGTCGATCGCGCCGTCGAATTGCGTTTGGACGGCATCGATCCCGCGCACAATCGCGCGCACGTCTTCGCCACGGCCGATCCGGCCGACCCGATCCCGAAACTCGGGCATTTCATCCATGGCGCCGATCCGACCGATCCCGATTTCGGCGCAACGGTTTTCGGCTCTTCGGGTGCGACGCTCGACCTGCCGCTACTGCGCGAACTCCCGATCGATCCCTGGGTGCACGGCAACTATTGGGATACCGCGAATCCGGCATTGCGCACGCAGGGCGAAATCATTGCGGGCCGCTATCGCCCCTGATCGCCGCTGACCGCAAACACTGTCGCGCGGAGTGCGCAAATGGGTTGCGGGTACATAGCGGAGGTGCGAGTAAAGCATGAATTGGCCAGCTGACCAACTTGGTTTGAAACGGTTGGGTTCATGCTAGGGTTCCCGGCAGTACAGGCGGGAAATCGGAGACAAATGCGCACCGAGGACATCAACAGGAAGTTCAAACTGCATGACGAGCGCAGGCTTGCCGCGCAACTTCCGGAGCAGTTGCAGGGTCTTGATGTGGTCGGTTTTGTCAGGGTCGACGAGTTTCCGGCAGAGTTGCTGAACTCCTTCGGGGAGTTCGCCGCGGCCACCGTCGAGCCGTTCACCCGGATCTACCGCAATGCCCAGCCCAATCGCATCGACGCCTGGTTGCTGGAGTTGCTGCGCCTGGGCCGGATCGGCGATCGCTTCTTCCTGCGCACCGGACTCGAGTACTTCCCCTGGGCGGATTGCCGGGTACTGGACCACCGCTGGCTGGAATCGCTGCGCCGGGTGATCGGCCCGAATCAGGGCTTCATCTCCCAGGACAAGACCTCGGCAGCCATGACCATCGGCGCACAGTACGAAATGCTGGGCTTCCTGCGTCCGGTCCCGCCCCCGGAGGCGATCGCGCCGAGCGCCACCGAGCAGACCGTTCTGCTCTCGGCCGTTCCCGAACGGCCCGCCGACCTCGAAACCACCATGCTCATCTCGCGGGTGGAGACCTCCGCGCCGACCGAGCGCATGACTCGCGAGCCGATTCGCCCGGCCGAGGACGTATCCGCGCCCAGCGAACAGTTCTGATTCCGCGCGATTCGGCGTGCGCGTCCGGGGGTGAGTCGCGGCCGAACCGCTTTCGGCCCCACACCGTGGTTCTGGTACCAGCGGATCGCCGAATCGAAGGTGCCGGAATATGTGGACATTTCACGGCCTGCCCGTGCACGTACTGCTCGTGCACGGCATTGTCGTCCTGGTACCGCTGACCGCGGTGCTGTTGATCGTATGCGGGGTGTGGCCCGCGGCCAGGAGGCGTTTCATCTGGCCGACCGCCGCGCTAGCGGTTCTGGTGACGGCGTTGACGCCGTTGACCATCGAAGCGGGGGAGTGGCTGCAGCAGCGGCTCGGTTCACCACCGCTGATCGATCAGCACGCGCACTTGGGCGGGCAGATGCTGTATTTCGTTGTCCCCCTGCTGATCACCGCGGCACTGCTGGTGCTGGTGCAGGTGCGCGAGGGACGGGGCAAACCGCTGGGACGAGCGCTGCTCGTGCTCGTGGCGGTGCTCACGGTGGCGGCCGGATCGGCGGCCATGGTGCAGACCTATCGGGTCGGCGACTCGGGAGCTCGCGCGGTGTGGACCGGCGTCGGAAGTTGAATCCGTCGCATCCGAGATTGTCGTGACCCGGCGCCCGGTCTGCGGGCGGGCGCCGGGTCACGGCAACCCGGCACGGTCAGACCTTGCGGATGACCGTGACGACTTTGCCGAGAATCTGGGCGTCATTGCCCGGAATCGGCTCGAACAGCGGGTTGTGCGGCATCAGCAACACCTGGGAACCGGTGCGCTTGAAGGTCTTCACGGTGGCCTCGCCGTCGATCATGGCGGCGACGATATCGCCGTTATCGGCCACATTCTGCTGGCGTACGACCACCCAGTCGCCATCGCAGATGGCGGCTTCGATCATGGACTGGCCGACGACCTTCAGCAGGAACAGCGAACCCTCACCGACCAATTCGCGCGGCAGCGGGAACACATCCTCCACCGCCTGCTCGGCCAGTATCGGACCACCGGCCGCGATCCGGCCCAGTACCGGTACGTAGGTGGGGATCGGGTGATCGCCCGTGCCGTCCGATTCGGTGGTGACCGAACGCAACTGCGCCACACCGGAACTGGCGCGCAATGCCGTTTCGTCCAGCCCGCGCACGTCTACCGCCCGGGGTCTGTTCGGATCGCGGCGCAGATAGCCCTTGCGTTCCAGGGCGCGTAGCTGATGCGCCACCGAGGAGGTCGAAGTGAGGCCGACGGCGTCACCGATCTCCCGAATGCTGGGGGGATAACCGCGGTCGCTCACCGAGCTTCGGATGACCTCTAGCACCTTGCGCTGGCGGACGGTGAGATCCGTCCCCGTGCCGGATGTTTCGGCTCCATCCCCGATCTGGTCGGCTGGACCGTTGTCACCCTCCACAGCGCCGTGTTCGCTCACCGCCGCAGTCCTCCGTTCACCGCTGTGTCTCACCGGAATTGGCCTCCGAGGCGACTCGCGCCGCACGTCCGGAGATCTCGTGCCTCGACTGTAGACCGAGACTCGCGGCTGATCAAACATCTGTTCGACGCATGTCGCGCGAATACGCGACATTGTCGGTCGAACGTGGTAGAAATTCGAACATCAGTTCTTCGAACACATGAGCGAGTCAACCGTCCAGAGTTATACGGCAGGTCAACCCGGGAGGTTTCTTCGATGCGCACTCTGATCAGCGAATTAGACACCGTTGGAAGCGATTTCGGCTTCGACAGCATCCCCTGGGAGCTGCGCGCCGCTCGTGGTCCCGAACGCGTCGCCGCGGGGCTCGGTCTGCCCGCGGCGGACCGGCGGCCATGCCGCGCCCGGGTGCAGCCCGTCGGCCGCGCCCATGCGCGCGTCGGCCGCCCGCATATCGTGACGCGCCGTCCCGTCGGCCAATCCCGCGGTATGCATCCGCTCAATCGCGTCCAGCGCGCGCAGATCGGCTTCGCCGCGCTCGCGCTCACCGCCCTGATGACCGCGATGGCGGTCGTCGGCTTGATCGCCCTCGCGCAATTGCGCGCCGGCGAATTCGGTTCGCAGACGGCCTCGGTCGTCGATGTGGCACCCGCGCCCGCGCACTGATCCGATGCGCCACCGCGCTCCGAATCCGGCCTGCACCACAGGGGATGGCGGTGCAGTCGCCACGAGATTGCGAGCGCGGTCGCCCCGCGATAGCCGGCCGCCCGGCGGGCGGCTGCCCCGTAATCGATAGGGAAGCCCGGCCAGTCGGTGTGGCCGGAAATGCAGATTGAAAACTGAAACGCGTTGCTACGGTGCCCCAGATGTGACACAGGCTACAGTCACGCCGGCCCCGGGTGGACCGGCGTGTATCGCAAGGGGACACCATGGCGCAAGGCACCGCCCGCACGCGGGCAGGCGTGTACGCACCACACCAACCGGACTCCGAATCCGCACGAGCCCACCGGTATTCACGCACGTCGGATCTCGTTCGAGCGTCCCTCGGTGCCCGAGCGGGGCACGCGGGTGATCACGGTCGAGGCGAGTACGGGCATCGAGTTGATGCGATCGGCCGCGTCGATCGTGCGGGGCGGATCGTTGCGGGCGGTCGAGCCGATTCGGTGGGCCATGCCGATGGAGATATGCGAATCGCGCATGACATGCACGCTCGTCGGGTGGCCGGGCCGATCGGCAGGACCGGTTCACCTCGCCCGGGTGTGCTGTTGGCCGCGCTGATCGCGCTGGTCTTCGGGTTCGTCGCGGTTCCGGCGCAGGCCGAATCCGCGTACGCCGCATATCTGGATCTGCCGTCCGTCAATGGGGACGGTGCGGGCGGGGGCGGGTTGAATCCCGCGTTGCCGCTCGATCCGGCGGAATTGCGCGGTGCGCTCGATCAGGCACGGGCCGCCGGTGTCGCGCCGCAGCGGTATGCGACTCTGCTGCATCAGTATTGGCTGACGGTCGCCACCCGCAATGCCGATATCGACCTGGGCGCTTGGGATCCCGCGCGCGGCGTGCCCGCGAACTCGCGAACCTTCGTGCAGGTGTACGTGAATTACCTGCGGCTCAATAACGAGCATCCGGACTTCTACTGGGTCGGGCTGGCCGGGCTGGCGGGCGGATCGTTCGCCTCCGGCTTCTTCGATATGGGCGATGTGGCCAATATCGTGAGCGTCCCGGGCGTGCATCAGTTGGGCGGCGCGGTCGCCGATCTGCTGCGCGGCACGCCCGCCGAACTGCTGAATCTGCTGCCCGCCGATATCAAGACGCTCGGCACCGAGGGTGAGCGGCTCACCGCCGAGGATCTGATCTGGTACCAGACCCGGCTGATGATCATGCAGAAGCACATCTTCATCGACCAGGTGCCCATGCACGAGGCCTACGCCGCCGCGGGCCTGGCCGGGGTCGAGGAGATGTACCGCGCGGGCGTGCTGGACGAGAACGCCGTCACCGCCTGGCGTGAGATCGACCACGGTGACGCGGCCGGTCTGGCCGATGCCGCGCTGCGCATGACCGACCGCGAACAGAACCAGATCATCGCCGACCAATGGGATGTCACCTCGTCCGGGCGCGGGGTGATGGGCCGGGTCATGACCTATGTGAGCACCGTCGCGGGCAAGGCCGCCGTACCCGGCGTCCTGGCCCCGGGTGTGTTCGCGCCCACCACCATCACCGCGGGTGGTATGTCCCTGCGCACCCCGCTGCCCGACTTCAACTGGGCCGATCGCGACACGCGTTGGAACTACATCACCCACGACCTGCTGCCGCGCTATCTGGAGCTCTCCGCGAACCAGTCCATCGCGAGACCCATTCTGGCGGAACCATTTACGGACAAACTCGCATCCGGCCGACTGCTCCGCAGACTGCCGGATCTGCTCGGTGATCTCACCGCGCAATGGCAGCTGACCACCTGATTGCGGCCGCTCACCCGGGCGGACGCACGCCGACTTCGCCGGTCCGGGTATCCTCGAGGTTGCTGAGGAGCCCAGGCCCCGACGAAGGATCCCCCGGATGCATTGCCCGTACTGTCGTCACCCAGACTCGAGGGTGGTCGACTCGCGTGAGGCCGAAGAAGGCAGCGCCATCAGAAGGCGACGTGCCTGTCCGGAGTGTGGGCGGAGGTTCTCCACGGTCGAAACCGCGATCCTGTCGGTGGTCAAGCGCAGCGGCGTGAGTGAACCGTTCAGCCGCGAGAAGGTGGTGCGCGGTGTCCGCCGTGCCTGCCAGGGCCGCGAGGTCGATGACGACGCTCTCAACCTGCTCGCACAGCAGGTCGAGGATGCGGTGCGCGCCAAGGGCTCTCCCGAGGTGCCCAGCCATGAGGTCGGCCTGGCCATCCTCGGCCCGCTGCGCGATCTCGATGAGGTCGCCTACCTCCGCTTCGCCTCGGTGTACCGATCCTTCAGTTCCGCCGAGGATTTCGAGCAGGAGATCGCCTCGCTCCGCAAACACCGCGCCGAACACGCGGTGGGCGCGACCGCCTCCGACTGACGGATAACCCCTCCGCCACCAAACGAATTCGTGCCCACCTGCTCGAAAGCGGGTGGGCACGACCGGTTGGATATAGCCCGCGCCCGCGCGAGCCGCCGTACAGGGTTCCGATGAGCGCCCGGATACGCCACGGCGTTGGTCAGCGCTTGGCCGGGGGCCGCCGGGCGGCGTCGATGGCCTTTTCGATGCGTTTGGTGGAGACGGCGTAGGGAGTGCCGAGCTGCTGCGCGAAGAGGCTGACGCGGAGTTCCTCGATCATCCACCAGATTTCGAGGATGTCGCGGCCATTGCGGCGGCCTTCGGGGAGCAGTTCCAGCAGGCGATCGTAAGCGGCGTGCACGCGGTCCAACTCGGCCATGCCCGCGCGATCGCGATTGGCCGAGGCGGGGAGTGCTTCCAGACGCAGCCGGGCTGCTTCCAGATAGCGGGGCAGTTCGCGCAAACGCGTACTGCCCCATTCGGAGACGAAGCCGCGGAAGACCAGATCGTCGAGTTGATGGGTGACGTCCTGGGCGGCTTCGCGGTCGCGGGTGTCGGCCAGCGCCGCACGTACGCGATGCGCCTCCGCCAGGACCGGGACCACCAAACGCACTGTCTGGGCGACGGTTCCGGTGAAATTCGGGCGCACCTTGTCCACCAGCGCCTTGAACTGCTCGGGGCTGCGCACCGGACCGCCGTGCTTGGCGATCAGTTCATCGGCGGCGCAGGCACGGCAGTCCTCCAGCAGTCCGTCCAGTGAACCGTACGGATTCTGGCTCAGCGCAAGGCGATCGGTGGGCGGCAATGCCGCGGTCACCGACCGTGCCGAGGTGGGCAGCGCGTTGAGCAGCAGCGTGCGGGTACCGGTGCGCATGGCCGCGGCCTGCTCATTGGGTGAGCTGAGCACCCGCACCGCGACGCCGTCACCCTCGGAAACCAGTGCGGGATAACCGGTAATGGTCTGCCCGCCGACCTGACGGCGCACCGTCGGCTCCAGCGTGCCGAGCGATTCGGAGGTCCACACCGCGGCCGGGGCGCGCTCGGCGGCGGCGGTCGCCCGCGCCACCGATTTCGACACCTGCGGTGCGAGACGGGTTTTCAGCGCCGCGAGACTCTTGTCACGATCGACGATGGTGCCCGCGCCGTCGGTGGCGGCGAAAGTCACACGCAGATGATCGGGTAGCGCCGCCGGATCGATATCGGCGGGCGCGATGGTGGCCGATCCGAGCCGGGACAGCTCGCGCGCCAGCCCGGTGCGCAGCGGTTCCGCGCGTGGAGTCAGCGCCGCCAGTGCGGCATTCGCGAAGTCTGGCGCGGGCACGACCAGACGGCGCAGCTGTTTGGGCAGGGTCTTGATGAGCGCGGTGGCGAGCTCCTCGCGCATACCCGGCACCAGCCAGTCGAAGCCGACCGCGCGCACATGCGCCAGCTGCGGCACCGGAATATGCACCGTCACACCGTCATCGGCATTGCCGGGCTCGAATTGATAGGTGAGCGGGAAGATCAGCTCACCCTGCCGCCAGCTGTCCGGGTACGCGGTCGGATCCAGCAGTGCCGCATCCTCATTGACCACGGTCGAGGCGGTGAAATCCAGCAGTGCCGGATCCTGTCGCTGCGCCTTGCGCCACCAGCTGTCGAAATGCCGCACCGACACCACATCGGCCGGAATGCGGCCGTCGTAGAAATCGAACAGCACCTGATCGTCGACCAGGATGTCGCGTCGCCGCACCCGATGCTCCAAATCGGCCACATCGTCGAGCAATTCGCGATTCCGCTCGAAGAACTCGTGTCGCGTCTGCCATTCGCCCTGCACCAGTGCGTGCCGGATGAACAGTTCGCGCGAGAGCTCCGGATCGATCCGCCCGAAATCCACCCGCCGCTGCGTGACCAGCGGAATCCCGTACAGCGTCACCCGCTCGTAGGCCAGCGCCGCACCCCGCTTGGACGACCAATGCGGTTCGGAGTAGGTGCGTTTCACCAACTCCCCGGCGAGTCGCTCGGCCCATTCGGGTTCGATCCGAGCCGCCGTCCGCCCCCACAGCCGCGACGTCTCCACCAACTCGGCGGCCATCACCCAGCGCGGTGCCTTCTTCGCCAGCGATGACCCCGGGAAAATCATGAACTTGGCATTGCGCGCGCCCAGGAACTCCCGGCTCTCGGCCTCCCGCACCCCGATATGCGACAGCATGCCCGCCAGCAACGCCTGATGAATCGACGTCACATCCCACGGCATGGCCTCATCCGCCGCGGCCGCCTGTGCCGCCAGCCGAATGGAGAGGTCGCCCCTGCCCGAGTTCGCGGAATTCTCCGCTCCCGCAGCCTTGTTCGCGGTGCTGCGTCCGCCGCCGCGGCGGTTCCTGCGGCCGCTCTCGGGGCGTCCGCCGTCGGACTGTTCGATGTCCTCGGAACGCTGTGCACCGCTTGCGGATTGGTCGCTCTCGGTGGACCAGCCGAGACCGCGGGTGATGGTGCGGAGCTGGCCGTGCAGATCCTGCCATTCGCGGATGCGCAGGTAGTGCAGGAATTCGTCGCGGCACATGCGGCGGAACTGGTTGGAGGACAGCGATTTACGCTGCTCGCCGAGGTAGTCCCAAAGTTTGAGGTACGCCAGGAAGTCCGAGCCGTCCACATTGAAGCGGGCGTGTTTGGTGTCGGCGGCCTGCTGGAATTCCACCGGGCGCTCGCGCACATCCTGAATCGACAGTGCGGCGACGATGATCAGCACTTCGGCCAGACACCCGGTGCGATTGGCCTCGACCAGCATGCGCGCCATGCGCGGATCCACCGGCAGCTGCGCCATTTCCCGGCCGATGGGCGTGAGAACCAGTCCGGCGTCCGGTATTTCGGCCCGGTCGGCCTCCTCGGTGCGCCGGGCGAGCGCGCCCAGCTCCTCGAGCAGTGCGATGCCATCGCGGATCGCGCGATTGTCGGGGGCCTCCACGAACGGGAAACTCTCGATATCGCCGAGCCCGAGCGCGGTCATCTGCAGGATGACCGCGGCCAGATTCGTGCGCAGGATCTCGGGTTCGGTGAACTGCGGCCGCGATTCGAAGTCGTCCTCGGAGTACAGCCGGATGGCGATACCGTCCGCGACACGACCGCAACGCCCCGAGCGCTGTCGCGCCGATGCCTGCGAAATCGGTTCGATGGGCAGTCGCTGCACCTTGGTGCGCATGGAGTACCGCGAGATACGCGCGGTACCGGGATCGACCACATAGCGAATCCCGGGCACGGTCAGCGAGGTCTCGGCGACATTGGTCGCCAGCACCACGCGCCGCCCGGCATGCGAACTGAACACCTTGTGCTGTTCGGCCGCCGACAGCCGCGCGTACAGCGGCAGAATCTCGGTGCGCGGCAATCGCATATCGCGCAGCGTGTCCGCGGTATCGCGGATTTCGCGCTCACCGGACAGGAACACCAGAATGTCCCCGTCGCCCTCGGCGAGCAGTTCGCGCACCGCGTCCCCGATGGCATCGGTGGGATCGCGATCCACCACCTGCGTGTCCTCGTCATCGGGATCATCCGAGGTGAGCGGAACCTCCAGCGAGAGCGGCTGATACCGGATCTCCACCGGGAAGGATCGCCCCGACACCTCCACAATCGGTGCGGGCGTGCCCTTCTCATCGCTGAAGTGCCGGGCGAACAGTTCCGGATCGATGGTGGCCGAGGTGATGATGAGCTTGAGATCCGGCCGCTTGGGCAGCAGCTGCTTCAGATATCCCATCAGGAAGTCGATATTGAGCGACCGCTCATGCGCCTCATCGATAATGATGGTGTCGTAGCGGCGAAGTAGCCGATCCCGCTGGATCTCGGCAAGCAGAATGCCGTCGGTCATGAGCTTGACCAGCGTGCGATCCGACGCCTGATCGGTGAAGCGGACGGTATAGCCGACCACATCACCCAGTTCACCGCCGAGTTCCTCGGCAATGCGCTCGGCAACGGTGCGCGCGGCCAGTCGCCGCGGCTGGGTGTGCCCGATGGTGCCGCGCACACCCCGCCCGAGTTCGAGGCAGATCTTCGGAATCTGGGTGGTCTTACCCGAGCCGGTCTCACCGGCCACGATCACGACCTGATGCTCGGCGATGGCCTTGGCGATATCGTCGCGGCGCGCGGACACCGGCAGCTGTTCCGGGTACCGGATCTCGGGCACGGCGGCGCGGCGGGCGTCGACGCGGCGTTGAGCGGCGTCGATATCTGTTTCGAGTTGAGTGAGGTCACCGCCGCGGACCTGGTCGAGACGCCGACGCAACCGATGTTCGTCGCGGATCGAGAGGTCGGCCAGGCGGGAACGCAGCTCGCGAGAAGTGGCGGCAGTCCTGGTCATTGCACCGTCAAGCGTAGCGAAGTCATTGCCCGGACCGCTCGGCGCGGTGGCGCATTTCGCTGAGGGGTGATTGCCCTATGTGTGCTGTATCGGCGTATCGTCCGCGTTTCCGGTCCGTCGCATGCGACCATCGGGCAATGAACACCACAGCTGGGACGCCTTTGTGGATTCGAGGGTTGCGGTTCGCCTTCGGTGTGCTCACCCTGGTCGCCCTGCTGGACGGACCGCTGCGCAATATCCACACCGCCGGGTATTCGTACGCGAACTACTTCAGCTACTTCACCATTCAGTCCAACCTTCTGGCCATGGTGGTGCTGCTGGTCGGGGCCGTGCGCGATCCGGGCGACCGGCGCTGGCAGCTGCTGCGCTGCGGAGCCGTGCTGTACATGGTGATCACCGGCATCATCTACGCGCTGCTGCTGTCGAATATCGATGTGCAGATGGAAGGCCAGTGGACCAATTCGGTCCTGCACCGCATCATCCCGATCGTGATGCTGGCCGATTGGCTGCTGGTCGTCGCGCCCGCGGTGAAGCTGACCGTCCGCATGATCGGCGGACTGCTCATCTACCCGCTGTTGTACGGCGTGTACACGCTGATCCGCGGGGCGATCGTGGACTGGTACCCGTATCCGTTCATCGATCCGCGCGGCCCCGGCTACCTGGAGCTGGCGGGCAAGTTGGTGCTGCTGGCGATCGTCTTCGCCTTCCTGGCCGCCTCGGTGCTCGCCCTGAACGGTATGGTCGCCCGCTTCTGGCGCGAAAGCCGCACGCACATCAGCTGATTCAGAGTTCGCGCGTCATGAATACGCTGTGCGGATCGTCGGTGTAGTCCGCGAACGGCCCGCAGTGCTCGAACCCGTGGCGTTCGTACAGCCGCACCGCCGGCGCGTAAAAATCCCCGGATCCGGTCTCCAGGCTCAGTCGCGTGTATCCGCGCGCCCGGGCCTGGTCCATGATGTGCCGCAGCAGCAGCGAGGCCACTCCGCGCCCGCGAAATGCCGTGGTCATGCGCATGGACTTGATCTCCGCGAAGCCGGGATCGTGTTCCTTGAGCGCACCGCAGCCCGCGAGTTCATCGCCCTCCCAGACCGACCAGAAGGTGATGTCGGGCTTGCGCAGCGCGGCCACGTCCAGCGCGTGCATGCTGTCCTCGGGGGAGTTCTCCAGCATCTCGGCCACATGGTCCTCCAGTAGCCCGATCACCTCGGATCCGGACAGATCGTCCATCACAATGCGCATACGTCCAGGCTATCGATACCGGTTGGTCGGCAGGATCGGGCCGGTGACCGCCGGGAAATTCGCTGGCCAGTGCGATGGACCCGGTTCTAACCTCGGAGTTCGTTCGAATCCAGGAAAGGGATCGATGGAAGCGACTGTCACGGTGACCCCGGATCAGTTGCCGGAGTTGCTGCTGCACGTCGCGGTGGTGCGGCCGGTATTTCTGTGGGGTGCGCCCGGAATCGGGAAGAGCTCGCTGGTGCGGGCATTCGCCGATTCGCTCGGACTGGAGTGCGTCACCCTGCTCGGCACCCAGCTCGCCCCGGAGGATCTCATCGGGGTGCCGCAGATCGTGAATGATCGCAGCCGTTTCGCGCCGCCGGAGATGATCGCCCGCGAACAGCCGTACTGCCTGTTCCTCGACGAGTTGAATGCCGCGCCCGCCGAGGTGCAGAAATCCTTCTACTCGCTGATTCTCGATCGCCGCGTCGGCAATTACGAACTGCCCGCCGGATCGGTGGTGATCGGGGCCGGTAACCGCGCCACCGATAACGCGCTGGCCCGGCCCATGGCCTCGGCGCTGGTGAACCGCATGGTGCACGTACACCTGCGCGCCGATGTCGACGACTGGCTGAAGTGGGCCGCGCACAACGATATTCACCCCTGGGTGGTGGAGTATCTGACGCAGCGACCCGATCATCTGTGGGCCACCCCGCCCAAGACCGAGCAGCCGTTCTCCACCCCGCGCGGCTGGCACATGCTCTCGGATGCGTTGCACTCCTACGGAAATGGGATCGAGGACACCGCGCTGTGGGTGCTGTCCTCCGGAACCCTCACCACCGCACACGCTTCCGGGTTCCGCGCCTTCGTCAAGACGGTGCGGCACGCGTTCGATCTGGAAGCGGTCATCAAGGGTGATGCGGGCTGGCCGCGTGAGCCCGCGGACCGCGATCTGCTGTTCTTCCTGTCCGAGGCGTTTCGCGCCCGCCTGATCAAGGAGCTGCCGGAATCGCGGGAGCACGCCTCGGCGGGGCTGAAACGCTTTGTGCTGCGGGCGAAGAGCATGCTCACCGAGCTCGCGGAGATCTCGGTGGAATGCGCGCAGCTGGTGATCGCCGCCGATGACGACGGGGTGCCGGTGCTGCCGACCTGGTTCCTGATCGAGGTCACGCGGGATCTGCCGCGACTGGCGGCGCGGCGGTAGTCGATGGCGGGACGATCTACGCGCAAGCGCCGCAAGGTAGTGGACCCCTGGCACGCGAATATGCTCGCCGGGTGGGCGCTGGTGTGCGAGAACCCGCTGTTCCGCTGGGCGCGGCGCGCGTTGTACGAGGCTCAGGGGGAACTCCCGCCGCAGGTGTGGGCGGTGGTATCCGGTTCCGGCACAGTCTTTTTCAATCCGAAGCGGCGAGCCGAACCGGAGGAGTGGGCTTGGCATTTCGCACATCTGCTGCTGCACTTGGGTTTCGGGCACGCCGATCCGCGTGACAAGCCCGCGCGAGTGCTGGAAGAGAACGTGCTCGTCGAACTCAGGCTCAACGATCCGCTGTCTCCGCATCCGGTGTATCGCGCGGCGTGCTGCGCCGTGGTGGATCAGTACCTGCTGACCTTGAAGGTCGGCCGTGCCCCGGTGGATCTGCCGTCCGCACCCGGCGGCTCCGACGAGGTCGCGCTTGCCGAACGCTGGTGGCCCACCGGGGTTCCCGAGCGATACCGGCAGCCGGACCTCCCCGATTTCTTCATCGGCACCGCTGAGAACGCCAAGAATCAGGATTTCGGCAGGCAGTTCGCGATCGGGATCAGCGAGGCCGCACGGGCTGCCCTGGATATCGCCGGTAGTGATGTCACGCGCGGTAAGCAGCAGGTGTTGCGGCCGTGGGATCGCGCGCTGAACTGGTTCGTCTCCTCCTACCCGTTGCTCGGCGCGCTCGCCGCCGGAATGAAGATCGTCGCCGAGGCGGAAGTGGCTCGCGGCTGGGATATTTCGATCGCGGCGGTGAATGCCGAGGCCGCGGAGATCTATGTCAATCCGTTCGCCGCGCTCACCGATGAGGAGTGGAAATTCGTTCTCGCGCACGAAATGCTGCATGCCGCACTGCGACACGGTGAGCGGGCGGCCTGGCGGGATCACTATCTGTTCAATATCGCGTGCGATTACGTGGTCAACGGCTGGCTGGCGGAAATGGGCGTGGGGGAGCTGCCCGAGGGGCTGCTGTACGACCCGGAGCTGAAAGGTCTTTCGGCGGAACAGATTTACGACCGCATCGCGGGAGACCTGCGTCGCATGCGCCGCCTGGCGACCCTGCGCGGGCGCGGGCAGGGCGATATCTTCGGCGAACCACTGCCGCACGGCGGCACTCCCGGCCGATACGTGGATCTGGATCAGTACTACCGGGGCGCGCTCGCCAACGGTCTGGCCTATCACCTGTCCAGTGGCCGTGGTCTGCTGCCCGCCGGTCTGGAACAGGAGATCCGCGCCCTGGATCAGCCGCCGCTTCCGTGGGATGCCCAATTGGCGCAGTGGTTCGACGAATTCGTTCCCGCCGTCGAGAAGCGCCGCAGCTATGCGCGTGCCTCCCGCCGCCAGTCCTCGACCCCCGATATCCCGCGCCCGGCGTGGATGCGGCCGGAGGAATCGGTCCGGCTGCCTACCTTCGGCGTGGTCCTGGACACCTCGGGTTCCATGTCCGCCACCCTCATGGGCAAGGGCCTGGGTGCGATCGCCGCCTATGCTCGCGCCCGCGATGTGCCGCGCGCTCGGGTCATCTACTGCGACGCGGCCGCCCACGATGCCGGTTACCTGCCGGTGGATGACATCGCCTCGCGAGTTCGCGTGCGCGGCCGTGGCGGCACGGTATTGCAGCCCGGCATCCGTCTGCTCGAACGTGCCGAGGACTTCCCCTCCGAGGCCCCGGTCCTGATCATCACCGACGGCATGTGCGATGTGCTCCGCGTCCGCACCGAACACGCCTACCTGATCCCCGCTGGCGCTTCCCTCCCGTTCCGCCCGCGCGGCCCGGTCTTCCGCATGAGCTGAGCCCGAACGGCAAGCCTGTACACGGGGCCGGTAAGCGCCGCACCGATCGCCGCGCCGGACGCATTCATGAGGACATCGTCCACCGAGGACACGCGGCCGAGATCGAACGCGTACTGGGCGATCTCCAGCAGGCCCGAGAGCGCCGCGCCGACCAGGAACATCCGGAGCACGCCCGTGAAGCGCGGCAGGCGCAGGGGCAGCAGTAGGCCCAAGGGCAGAAACACGATCAGATTCGCGCCCACCTGTACGAACGCCTTCTCGGGGCCATCAGCCAGCGTTTCGAAGAGATCGCGCAGCGGCAGCAGACTGACCTCGCGCTCCCCTCCGGTCGGAGTCAGGATCATCCAGATCCACGGCACCGTGCCGATGAGAATCCCGGCCTCCGTCACCGTCTTCCGCACCGCGACCGCCCGCACCTGTTCCCGCCGCACCCACAGCACGAACCAAATCCCCACCGTCAGCACCGGAACCGCGAGCGCCCACGCCGTGAGCACCCCACCCCACATCTCCCATACCTGCCGCATGGCAACAAGCTAGCGGTCGGTTTCGAGGAGCCCATGGGGAAATGTGAGGATCTTGCGCGCTTCGGATTCCGTGGGGCGGTGACGCGCCGGGGGTTCGGCGGGGGAAAGGCAGTGCCGGGGAGGGGAGTTCGATGCCACCATGGAGGTGATCGGGACTCCGCGCTGAGAGGTGGTGGGGTGTGGCGGAATTCGTGCATGAGTACGCGGCGCTGCGCTGGGTGGTGGCGGCCGCGTTCGGTGTTGCGCTGGTGATTGTGCTGGGGCGCTTGTCCTCGGTGCGGCCCGCCGGTGCGGCTACGACGGCTGGGGAGGGTGAGGGCAACGCGACGGTGCGGGGAAGCGCCGCGTCGGGCCGGGGGTATGCGCACGGGTGGGGTGAGGTTTCCGAACCGGTGTCCACGGTGGGCTGGGCGGGTATGTCCGGTCAGGGAAATGTATTGGCGGGCAGTGGGTTTCGAGGGCTCGATCAGGAGTCGGACGCGGCGCATCTGCTCATGTGCCTGGTGATGCTGGCCATGCTGGTGTTTCCGGCGGCGGCTGATCCGCGTGCGCTGCGGGGAGTGCTGACGGCCATGGTGGTGGTGTACGCGGCGCTGCTGGCGGCGCGAATCGTGCGGTGGCGCAGCGTGAGTGTGGCCGCGTTCGGCTATCACGTGGTGGCGGCCGGGGCGATGTTGTACGCCATGGGCGGGCACGGGGAGCACGGTATGCATATGTCGGGCGGGCCCGCGCCCTGGCTGATGCTCACCCTGGCCGCGCTTTTCACGGTCGACGCGGTGGTGATGGCGGTGCCGTGGTCGCGCCGGGTACTGCGGCATGTGTTCCCGCATCCGGTGGGCACGGGGCCGACGGCCGTGGTGCCGCATCTGGTGATGGATATCGGGACGGCCTACATGCTCGTCCTCGCGGTCGCGGGCTGAGCCGGAGCGATTCTCGGCTGCGCGCACGAGCGGCTGGCCGGGCGCGGTCGACGCCTGCGTCCTGACCCGGGGCCGACGGAAGTGCCATACCAACCGCTTGGGCGGGGGTCGTTCGCGCTGCTCACCGTCGTGATGGTGTGATGGTGTGGTGTGCGGCGCGCCCGGGAAGGGGCCGTCGGTGTCGGTGTGACGGAGGTGCGGGATGGGTTCGCTGTGGCATGGCTTCGCCGATATGGGTGCTGTCGAGAGCGGTGGCGCGTTCGTGGTGGCGCGCGGTGAGGGCGCCTACATCTGGGATGAGGGTGGCACCCGGTACCTGGACGCCACGGCCGGACTGTGGTTCACCAATGTCGGCCACGGCCGCCGGGAGATCGCCGACGCGGTCGCCGCGCAGCTGACCGATATCGCGCACTACTCGAACTTCGGTGACCTGGCCTCGCCGGTGCTGCGCGATCTCGCCGAGCGGCTCGCGGGCATCGCCCCGGTCCCCGGCAGCAAGATCTTCTTCACCTCCGGCGGGTCCGACGGCATCGATACCGCCGTCAAACTCGCGCGGCGCTACTGGAATGTGCAGGGCAAGCCGGGCAAGACCATCGTGGTCGGCCGTCAGCGCGCGTACCACGGCATGCATGTGGCCGGTACCTCGCTCGCGGGCATCCCGGTCAACCACGAGGGCTACGGCGAATTCATGCCCGATGCCCGCACCATCGGCTGGGATGACGCCAAGGCGCTGCTGGCGCTGATCGAGGAGGTCGGCGCGGACCGTATCGCCGCCTTCTTCGCCGAGCCGATCATCGGCGCGGGCGGGGTCTACCTGCCGCCCGAGGGCTACCTCACCGAGGTGCGTCAGATCTGCCGCGAGAACGACATCCTGTTCGTCGCGGACGAGGTCGTCACCGGTTTCGGCCGCATCGGCGGATCCTGGTTCGCCTCTTCGCGTTTCGACCTGCAGCCCGATCTCATGACCACCGCCAAGGGTCTGACTTCCGGCTACATCCCGATGGGCGCGGTCTTCATCGCCCCGCATATCGCCGAGCCGTTCTTCGCGGGCGGCACCTGGTTCCGGCACGGCTACACCTACGGCGGCCACGCCGCCGCCGCGGCCGCCGCCATGGCCAACCTGGACATCATGGAGCGCGAGAATCTGCTCGATGCCAGCAAGAACCTGGAAGGGTTGCTGCACAAGCACTTCGCGCCGCTGGCCGAGCACCCCCGGGTCGCCGAGGTGCGCAGCGGATTGGGCGCGGTCGCCGCGGTCCAGCTCGCCGATCCCGCCGAGGCCATGCCGTTCGTGAAAACCCTGCGGGCGCACGGTATCTCGGGCCGCGCCGCCGGTCAGGGCGCACTCCAGATCTCCCCGTCCTTCGTCATCACCGAGGAGCAGATCGCCGAAATGGCGGCGGGCTTCGCAGCCGCACTGGGCTGATCCGCTTCATCCGGCACTTTCCGTTCGTCATCCCGGCACGCTTTTGGCCGGGATCCACACCTGCGGCGCATGCGCTGAACGGTGTGGATCCCGGCCAAAGACACGCCGGGATGACGGGGTGCGGCCCTGCCGCTAGATGACTACCGGGTGATCTTCGACCACTCGGCCGCCCAGCCGTACCCAGCCGTCCGAATCCCATTCGGTGAACAGCTGCGACCCCTCGCCCTGGGTGATGTACAGCCCGCGCCGCAGGTTGGCGGTGAGGGCGATGGCCGCCGCGCCGGTGGCCTCGTCCTCGGGAATTCCCATGGCCGGGGCGAACATTCGCGTCCGCACCGCACCCCGCGCCTCATCGCTCCAGCCCCAGACGTAATGCTTGCCCTCGGGGAAGTCGGCGGGGTCGAGCGTCGCGATCTCCTCGATGCTCTCGAATTGGTGAAAGGTGAAGGCGGGCGCCCATTCCGAGCGGGCGCGCACCCAGGTCATGCCATCGCTGACCGAGACGTCCACCGGTCCGGCGGGCACATCGATGACCGACACCGGATGCCCCTTGAGGAACAGCCACCAGCCGGTGCCGACGCTGGGATGCCCGGCGAACGGCAGTTCGACCGCCGGGGTGTAGATCCGCATGCTGGTGCGCTCGTGCTCGGGTTCCTGCACCACGACGGTTTCGCTGTATCCGACCCGGGCGGCCAGGGCCTGATGATCGACCCCTTCGACATCGGCGGCGCGGGCGATGCCGAGCGGATTGCCGAATCGGCCCGCCGCGTCGGTGAACACGCGAACCACTTCGATCTGTGCGCCATCACTTTCCGGAATGCCCATGAGTCCCGAGCATACCCACGGTTACCGCTATGCGGGAGGTGTGCAGGTTCCCAGCATCTCCGTCAGGGCACTCTTCTCGGTGGCTTGGACGGTGAGCGCCCAGCGGGATTTGACCGCCACCCAGCGCCGCGCGTAATCGCACCAGTAGGCCGTGCGCGGCCGCCACTGATCCGGCGTTTTGGACCCTTTGTCCTGGTTGGCCTGCTTCTGCACCGCGAGCAGATTGCCGATGTCATTGGCGAACTGCTCACGCCGCTCCGGACTCCACTCCGAAGCCCCCGAGCGCCAGGCGTCACCGAGCGCGACCACATGATCGATCTCGATATCGGAGGCTTTGAACCGGTCGTACGGCAGCCGTTCGCCGGTATACGGATCGACAAGCACCCCCGCGAGCGCCATGCATGAATTACTGTCCGCCAGGCGCACTTCCGTGAGATCCCGCTTCATCACGGTCTCGCGCGCGGTGCAGCCGCCGGTCAGCACCGGTTCCCCGCCGCGCCCCGACCAGCCGGGGCCGAAGGCGGTGCGGTCATAGGATTCCCAATTGCGATTCCAGGCGATGGTGAGCCGGTCCAGATCCCCGCGCGCCTGCCGGGTATCGGGGAGCGGCGTCCCGCCGGGATCGGCCGCCGGGGTGTCCGGCCGCGGGTCGTCCTGGCGATTGCTCCAGAGCGTGAATCCGATCGCGGCCACGGCCGCGAGCACCACCGTGGTGGCGAGGAACTTGCGCCAGCGGCGTCGTGCGGTGGTCCGGGGACGCGTGGGCATGCGGGGGAGTCTAAGTGGCTGAACCGGATGAATCAGACAATGTTGCCGACCGGTGATCCGATTGCCGCTAACCATTGGCAAATATCACATCGAAGCCTCACCACGCATAACCGCGATGTACCCGAGGTGAAGACACGAAAAAGCCGCACACCCGGGGGTGTGCGGCCTTCTCGAACTACGGATTCGACCGGATGCGACCCGGATTCGACCGGAATCAGACGGCGGCGGTGGCCAGCGCCTCGGTCGACGCCACGGCCTGGCCGACACCGGCCACGATCGCGGCGGCACGCAGCGATTCGAAGATCACCTCACGCGAGGCGCCCTCTTCCCGCAGGGTGTGCTCATGCGCCTCGAGGCAGTGGGCACAACCGTTGATCGAGGACACCGCGAACGACCACAGCTCGAAATCGGCCTTGGCCACACCCGGGTTGCCGATGATCTGCATGCGCAGGCCCGCGCGCAGATCGTCGTACTTACCGTCCAGGAACGCCTTGCCCCGATAGAAGACATTGTTCATGCCCATGATCGAAGCGGCGCCCAGTGCGGCGTTGTACGCCTCCTCCGACAGGATGTCGGCGGCTTCCTCGGCGATCTCGCGCAGCGTGGTGGCCGAACGGGTGGCCGCCGCCGACGCGAGCAGGGTGCCCCACAGCTGCTGTTCGGTCAGCACGGTGGTGCGTGCGATCGAGGACAGGTTCAGCTTCAGGTCCTTGGCGTACTCGGGCAGGGAGTTCTTGAGGTTCTCGATGGTCACAGCGCGCAATCCTTTTGTGTCAGAGCAGGTTCGAAAGAAATCAGACCGAAGCGGTCATGAGCTCGCCGGCCTTGATGGTCGGATCGCCCTTCTTCCAGTTGCAGGCGCAGAGCTCATCGGACTGCAGTGCGTCGAGCACGCGCAGCACCTCGTCGACATTGCGGCCGACGGAACCGGCGGTGACGGAAACGAACTGGATCTCATTGTTCGGATCCACGATGAAGGTGGCGCGGTCCGCGACGCCGTCGGCATTGAGAACACCGGTGGCGGCGGCCAATTCACGCTTGAGGTCGCTCAGCATGGGGAAGGGCAGGGTCTTGAGCTCTTCGTGCTGGGCACGCCACTGGAAGTGCACGAACTCGTTGTCGACGGACGCGCCGAGCACCTGCGCGTCACGATCGGCGAACTCCTCGTTCAGCTTGCCGAAGGCGGCGATCTCGGTCGGGCAGACGAAGGTGAAGTCCTTCGGCCAGAAGAAGACGATGCGCCACTTGCCGGCGTGGTCGTCGCTCGAGATCTGGGTGAAGTAGTCGTCGGGCTGCTGAGCGTTCACCTTCGAGAGGTCACCGCCGATGACAGCCGTCAGGTTGTAGGCGGGGAACTGGTCGCCGATGGTCAGCAGGGCCATGTGTGCTCCTTGTATGTAGTCGAATCGATCGTGTCGTGACTGCCGCAGCCGATCTTGCCCAAGCCTCGGTAAAAGGTAAAGGTGATCGGTCGCACTATACTGATAGGCGTGACTGATCAAACTTATCAGCCAACCCTGTCGCAGCTGCGTGCGTTCGTGGCGATTGCCGAATACCGCCATTTCGGTACGGCGGCGGCTCGGCTGAACGTGAGCCAACCCACGTTATCGCAGGCGCTGGCATCACTGGAAAACGGACTCGGTCTGCAATTGATCGAACGCAGTACGCGTCGCGTACTGGTCACACCCGCAGGTAAAAGGCTTCTGCCGCAAGCGATGGCGACACTCGAGGCGGCTGACCGATTTGTCGCATCCGCTGCCGGATCGGGGCTCGGCGGGACCATGCGCATGGGCATCATTCCGACGGTTGCTCCATATGTGCTGCCCACCTTGCTACCTGAGCTACGCCGCGAGCTGCCGGACCTGGTTCCGCATGTGATCGAAGATCAAACCGCGCGCCTGCTGGACGGGCTGCGCTCCGGAGTGCTGGACGTCGCGCTGCTGGCGCTGCCCGCCGATGCCACCGGACTGGTCGAGATTCCGCTCTATACCGAGGAATTCGTGCTGGTCGTCCCGCGCGGGCACAAGTTCGCGGGGCGGCGGGATCTGAAACCCGCTGATATGGACGCGCTACCGCTGCTGCTGCTCGATGAGGGGCACTGTCTGCGTGATCAAACTCTCGACCTGTGCCGCACCCATGACGCGCATCCGGGCGGGGTGGGGGACACCCGCGCCGCCTCGCTGGCCACCGTGGTGCAGTGTGTCGCAGGCGATCTCGGTGTCACGCTGATTCCGGAGATGGCGGTATCGGCCGAAACCTCGCGCGGCACTTTGGATATCGCGCACTTCGCCGCACCCGCGCCCGGGCGCACGCTCGGTCTGGCCTATCGCGCCTCCACCGCGCGCGGTGAGGATTACGAACGCCTGGCCGAGATCATCCGCAGTCATCGCCCGCACTGAAACGTCGCCGTCACCAGGGGCGTACACCGGGCGCGCCGCGTTCCAATTGACCGGTTCGGATGCGTCTGGGACGCTCGGGGCCATGCGGATTCACCATCTGAACTGCGGCACCATGGCCTTCGGCCTGGTCGACCACTGCCTACTCATCGAGACGCGGACCGAACTCGTACTGGTCGACACCGGATTCGGGCTCGGATGCGTACGGGAGCCGGGGAAAATGGTGGGGCCGAGCCGATTCACCCTCGGCGCGAAGCTGCGCGAGACCGAGACCGCGATCTACCAGGTGCAGAAACTCGGGTACGACCCGCGCGATGTGCGGCACATCATCCTCACGCATCTGGATCTCGACCACTCCGGCGGCCTGGCCGATTTTCCGGAGGCCACCATCCATGTGCACGGTCCCGAATTCCGTGCCGCCACCGCCACGCCCACGCTGTCCGAGCGCCTGCGCTATCGCGCGCAGCAGTGGGAGCACGGCCCCAAATGGATGGTCAACGAGGTCGACGGCGGTCAGGACTGGTTCGGTTTCACCGCGGTGCGGGATCTGCCCGGCCTGCCGCCGGAGATCCTGGCCGTCCCGCTGGCGGGTCATACCCGCGGGCATGCCGGTGTGGCGGTCGATACCGGGCGCGGCTGGCTGCTGCACGCCGGTGACGCGTTCATGACCGAGAGCACCATCGATCCCGAACAGCCGAATACGCCGTTCCTGGTGCAGGTTTTCGAACAGGGTGCGATCGTGCGGGATGCCTATCGCGAGAATCAGCGGCGTCTGCGTGAACTCAAGCGCCTGCACGGCCATCAGATCAGCATCGTCAATTCGCACGATGCCGCGGTCTTCGCCCGCTGGACCGGGCGGTGAGTGAGGGCTCCTGGGCGCGCCGATTGCCGAGCGGCGATGCCCCGCTGTTCGTCTACGGCACGCTGCGCTTCCCCGAGGTGCTGACCGAATTGATCGGCTGCACAATGGAATTGCGGCCCGCGACGGTGCCGGGTCGCCGAGTGGCCGCCCTGCCCGGGAAGATCTACCCCGGCCTCGTCCACGCCGAATCCGGTGCGGCACAGGGTTTCCTGCTCACCGGCCTCACCCGCACGCAGTGGTGGGTGCTCGATGAATTCGAGGACGACGAATACGACCTGTCCCCGGTCTGCGTACACGTGGGCAAGCGAGTGAGCTATGCCTGGACCTACGCCTGGACCGAAGCGGTCGAGTCCGGCGATTGGTCGGCCCGTGACTTCGCCGCTGATCACCTGGCGGACTACGTTCGGCAGTGCGCGGCCTGGCGGCGGGAATTGGTCCTGCTCAGCGGGACTGTATGACGCGGGCCACATTCGTCCGGTAGAACGTGTTGGCATGAGTGCAGCGGGTGCTTCGGACGGTAATGGCGTGGTCGCGGGTGCGCGGCGGCAGGGACTCGGAGAACTGTTGCGGCGCACCGCGGCCCGGGTGCCGGACAAGACCGCCCTGGTGTGGCGGGAGCGCCGCGAAAGCTTCGCCGAACTCGACGCGGCGGTGAATCGGGTGGCGCACGGCCTCGCCGATCGCGGTGTGGCGCAGGGTGATCGGATCGCGCTGTACTCGCACAACTGCCGCGAGTTCGTACTGCTGTACTTCGCGCTGGCTCGCCTGGGCGCGATATCGGTGCCGATCAATTTCATGCTCACCGCCGATGAGGTGGCGTACATCCTGCGGCATTCGGGCGCGACCGGCCTGATCGCCGAGGACGCGCTCGGATCCGAGGCCGAAGCCGCGGTGAAACAGCTGGGTGACAATGACATTCGGCTCTTCGGCTGGATCGGGTTGAACGGCCTGCCGGTCGCGGCGGGCTGGGAGGACGCCTCGGCGTGGGAAAACCATTCCGACGCTTTCGAACCCGATGTGCACATCGGTGACGACGATCCGGTGCAGCTCATGTACACCTCCGGCACCGAATCCCGGCCCAAGGGCGCGATCATGTCCGGACGCGGCCTGATCGCCCAGTATGTGAGCGCGATCGTGGACGGCCGCATGAGCGCCGACGATATCGAGGTGCACGCGCTGCCGCTCTACCACTGCGCGCAGCTGCACTGCTTCCTCACGCCCGATATCTACCTGGGCGCGACCAGCATTCTGCTGCCAGGCCCGGATCCGGCCACCATTCTGCGCACCGTCGAGACCGAGCGTGCCACCAAACTCTTCTGCCCGCCCACGGTCTGGCTATCGCTGCTGCGCCACCCCGATTTCGACAGCTACGACCTGTCGTCACTGCGCAAGGGCTACTACGGTGCGAGCATCATGCCGGTTGAGGTGCTGCACGAACTCGCCGAACGCCTACCCGGCGTCGGACTCGCGAATTTCTACGGTCAAACCGAACTCGCCCCGCTGGCAACGGTTCTCGCACCGGAGGATCAGCTCACCAAGCCGGGTTCGGCGGGCCGCCCCGCATTGAATGTGGAGACCCGCGTGGTAGATGACGACGGCGTTCCCGTGGGCGTCGGGGTCATCGGTGAGATCGTGCACCGCTCCCCGCAGGCCATGCTCGGCTACTGGAACGATCCGGAGAAGACCGCGGATGCCTTCCGCGACGGCTGGTTCCACAGCGGCGATCTGGGCGTGCTGGATGCCGACGGCTACCTCAGCGTGGTCGATCGCAAGAAGGACATGATCAAGACCGGCGGTGAGAACGTGGCCAGCCGGGAGGTCGAGGAGGTGCTCTTCCAGCATCCGGGGATTTCCGAGGCCGCCGTGGTCGGCATCCCGCATCCGCATTGGATCGAAGCGGTCACGGCAGTCGTGGTGGTGCGCGCGGGCGAGACCGTCACCGCCGAATCGGTCATCGCGCACTGTAAGGAGCGGTTGGCCGGATTCAAGGTGCCCAAGTTCGTGACTTTCGTTGCGGCACTGCCCAAGAACCCGAGCGGCAAGATCCTCAAACGCGAATTGCGCACCGCGCACGTGCATCTCGCGCGGGGCTGATCCGATCCGGTCGGTTCAGAAGTCGGCGATCCGATCCAGATGTTCGATGTTGGCGACATCGTCCGGATCGTCGCTGGCGGCCCCGCCGAACCAGCCGTCCAGGATTTCGCTGAGCAATGCCCGCGATGTCAGGCGCAGGCTCAGCGCCAGCACATTGGCATCGTTCCACCGCCGTGCGCCCGCGGCGGTGTAGCTGTCCACGCATAGTGCGGCTCGAATGCCGGGGACCTTGTTGGCCGCGATCGAGGCCCCCGTTCCGGTCCAGCAGCACACCACCGCCTGTTCGGCGCGTCCCTCCGCGACATCCCAGGCGGCCGCGGCGCTGCCCCAGGCCCAGTCATCGCGTTCGTCGGGCTCGAGTGCGCCGTGCACCTGCACCTCATGCCCGCGTCGCCGCAGTTCCGACACCACTTCGGCCGCGACCCCGGTGTTCTCGTCCGCCGCTACGGAAATACGCATAACGCCCATTGTGAACCGTGTGGCGGCCGCGATTCAGCGATTCACAGTTGGTCGGCGGTGAGTTGTAACCGCAGGTGGGTGGTGACCCACAGGTCGAGGGCCGGACGGCCGCGTGCGGAACCCAGCGCGTGGCGGAGGGTGTCGAGGGCGGTCGCGGCGGTGCGGAGGCCGACGCGGCGCAGGGCTGCGACGGTTTCCGCGGCCCTGGTGAACCAGCTCGGCGGCAGGTGGCGAATGCCCCGGTGCGGGACTTCGGCGGTCAGGGCCAGGGCGGTGGTGACGGCCTCGGACAGGGGGTCCCGATGGATGTCCGCGGCCGCGTTCCCGATGGCGTGCGCGGTATTGGCGAAACAGGGGACCACCACGGTTGCGCCCGCCACCACCGCGGTCGGCGTCAGGTGCAATCGGCCGTGTCTGCGATGCAGGAAGCCCGCGATATAGCGCGGTGCGCCCGCGTCACCGGACAGCGTGTGGGCGAGGGCGTCCAGGGCTCCCGGCGCTGCGGCACTGTGGGTTTGGGTGATCGTGGCCGTGCCGGTGGGCGCGTGCAGGGTGGCTTCGAGCCGTTGTTCGCCTGGGAGGTAACGGATTTCACCGATCGACTCGACCGCCACCGCGCGCAGTGACGCACCGTGGACGCGGGGGCAGATGACGGCCGGGGCCAGCGTGGTCAGGCGGGCCGCCTCGGCGTCGAGATCGGTGATGAGCAGTTCGGGCGGGAGCGTGGACCAGTCGCCGGTGGAGGGGAGCACCGAGGTGCGGGCCACCCGGCTGCTCGCCAGGCGCACCGTGCGATTGGCGGAGCGAACGGCCGATTCGGTCACCACATTGCCCGCCGCGAGATCGGCCAGCCGCGCGGTGCCGGTACGGCGGGCGGCCAGGGCGGTGGCCGTCGGCGCGGCCGCACCCTCCGCGATGGCGGCGGTGACCGGCAGGGTCAGCACGATGCGGGCCTCGGGATGAGCGAGATAGGTTTCCACGGTGCGGGATTCGCTGTCACCGGTGATGCGCGCACCCAGGCCGGTGAGTCGCAGATGCCGCAGCGGTGTGCGCGCGGCCTCCTCGGTGCCGAGCACCGGCACCCAGTCGCGCGCGCTCGCGCGATGGCGGGCGACGAGTTCGGTGACGAGGGCGGCGGTATGCAGCGGATCATGCCGGGCGCTGCGGTCGCGATACGCGGTGAGCTGATCCAGCAGCTCGGTCAGGGCGTCGTGCGGCCAGCGCGCGGAGGCCGAATCCAGGGTGCGCAACGCGGCGCTGAACACCGCGGGCAGTGCCGGACCGGCGTGGGCCACACCGTCATTCAGCAGATCGGCCAGTGGGGTCAGCACGGTGGCGGCCGCCGCCACGGCGGTGGAGCCGTCGGCGGAGTCGCCGACGGTGACCTCCAGGGTGTCGGCTGCCGGATCGAGGGTGTCGGCGAGCCGGAACGCCCACACCGCGAGCGCGATGGCATCGGGGCGCGCACCCTTCGAGGCGTCGGCGCGTGCGTAGCCGAGCTCACCGGGAACCAGGAATCGCACTGTGACGGCGGATAATTCGACCGCCGGGACGGGATCCCGATCGGTCGCCCGGCGCACGGTCGCGCGGTACCCGGCGCGCAGCGCCTTCTTGGCGGCGGTGAAGGCGCGTGCGCCCAGCAGCTCGCGCAGTTCGTCATCGGTGAAGGCGGCGGGGGACCACGGCGCGGTGGGCGGGGACACGGTGCTCAATGCATCATCGGCGGTTCCGGTTGTCGCAGCGGCGATTTCGACGGACGAACCGACGACGTTGTCAGCGGGTGCCTGGCCGCCCGTATCCGCACCGCCCTCGGCGACCGCCGTTCCGAGATCGGCGATGGTGCCGTGGCTGTCAGCGCTGTCGGCGGCGACCGTGCGATATGCGAGCACCGCCATGATGCGGTGGCGGCAGATGGTGGTGGAGCCGCAGGTGCAGGGGGCGGCTTCGAGGGTGATGCCGGGGGTGAGGGTGGTGCGGGTGGCATCGGGGAAGACGGCTTCGACTGTGCCGTCGGCGGATTCGGTCACCTCGGGCGGGGTGGCGGTGTTCTCCTTGACCGCGCGTTTGAAGATGCCGCGATTCGCGAGCGTGATGAGTGAATCGTCGGTGAGGGCGAGCAGATCCGCGCGCATGGGTTATCCGATCGCTTCTGCGATGAAACCGGCGAGCTCGCCGGGTGTCATCGCGCCCATGTGCACGCCGACATCGGCCAGGCGCTGGCCGGTTTCGCGGTCGTACGCGGGGTCCGATTGTTCGTCGAGGGCGGCGAGGCCGAGCATGATGACGCCTTCCGCGACGAGTGCCGCCGAGGTTCGAATGAGCGCACCGGGATCACCGCCCTCGTAGAAGTCGCTGATCAGCGCGATGATGGTGCGGCGCGGCTGCTCCACCAGCTGCGCGGCATAGCTGACCGCGCGGGCGATATCGGTACCGCCGCCGAGCTGCACCTTCATCAGCAACTCGACCGGATCGTCCGCATCGCGGGTGAGGTCGACGACATCGGTGTCGAAGGCCACCAGATGGGTTTTGATACCGGGCAGATTCCACAGGCAGGCCGCGGTGACCGCCGAGTGGATGACCGAACTCGCCATCGATCCGGATTGGTCGACCAGCAGGATGACCTGCCAATTGTCCATATGCTTGCGGGTGCGCGCGCGGAAGTGCGCGGTCTCCACGTACAGCCGCTGTTCCTCGGGCCGATAGTGGGCGAGGTTGGCGCGCACCGTCTTCGGGAAATCGAAGTCGGCCGCGCGCGGAATCCGGCTGGGACGGCGGGATCTGGTGCCGGTGAAGCAGACTCGGATCTCGGCGGCCATGCGCTCCATGAGATCGCGCACCACCTGTTCGACGATGCGGCGGGCCATCCGGAGCACTTCCGGATTCATCAGGTGTTTGGTGCGCAGCACCGCGCCGAGCAGTTCGGCATTGGGTTCCAGGCGTTCGAGCACCCCGGGATCGGTGAGCACATCGTGCAAGCCGTAGCGCTGCACGGCATCTCGTTCCAGCCGCTCGATGGTGGCCTTGGGGAACAGGCGATGGATATCGTCGAGCCAGTCGACCGCGTGCACGATCGAGGGTCCGTCGCCGCCCGTGCGGCGTATGCCCCGCTGGTCGAGATCGTCGTCACGCTCGTAGAGCCAGTCGAGCGCGGCGTCCTGTCCCGCCGCCTCCGCGCCGAGCCCGGATCCACCACAGACGCCATTGCCGGGCGCGCCCAGAATCAGCCGCCAGCGCTCCAGCGCCGGATCGATGTCAGTCATGTGCGGCTCCACTGGGTTCCATTGCGCCGAAGGATGATTCGCCGAACAGCCCGTGCTCGGCGAATTGCCGATCCACCCGCTCCTCCACCACCCGCGCCCGGGCCAGCAGTTCGGCATCGACGGGCAGGCGCAGCAGTGCCGAACCCGAGCCGTCGAGCCCGCGCAGTTCTAGCAACTTGGTGGCGATGGCGGCCCGCTCACGCGGTGGGAACCACGCGAAGGCCAGCCGCAGCGCGGGCAGCGCGCCCAGGAACTCCTCCGCGCCGAACCGCGCCACCAACTCATCGATTACGGCGAGCAATGACGTTGTGCCCGAGGCCGTTACGGCCGAGGCCGGGTCGGCCACCATTCCGGCGGCCGCTGTGCCGGAAGCGGTCGTGTGCGCCGACTCTTCCGTGAGTTGTTCGCGGGCGAGGGCGAAGAGTCCGGCGAGGAAATCGCCGAGCACGTCCGGTGCGCCCGAAAGGCGTACGGCGCGGGCGATATCCAGGCTCTCGTGCGGGGCCAGCGATACCACCGCGCCGAGTGCCGCGCCGCGCAGTGCCGGCGGCCGGTCGGCGGCGGTGCACCGCTGGAACACCCCGACCGTATCCGAGCGTGCGATGGTCAGCACCGGACCGGCGTGCAATGCCGCATCACGCACGGCCGCAATGGCTTTCAGCAGTTCGTCGTCGGCGGGTGCGGGACCGCCGCGAATACCCTCGATCAACCAGAGCAGGCGCAATACCGCCGCGTCGATGAGGGTGGCCAGGGTGGGGGAGTCGGAGGTTCCGAAGAGTCGATCATGCCGCCACAGGCCCAATGTCACGCCGAGCAGCCGTCCGAGCCCGCCGGGTGCGCTCGCCGCGGCAATGTGCCCGCGCACCGCGTCGACAATGCGCCCGGTCAGTTCGGAGAGCCCGCACAGCGTGGCGTCGAACAGCACCGTGGCGAGTTCGCCTGTCTCGGAACCGGCGTGCGCGAATCGCTCGCCGAGCCGGGCGGCCGCGGCCTCGGCGCAGGTCGCGCCGAGCGAACCCGCCTCGATCAGCTGGGGCAGGCGCAGGTCGGTCGTGGTGATCTTCCAGGTCTCGGTCAATTCCGGCGGCCTGCCGATCGCGGGACCGGCGGTCCGGGCGTAGCCGGGGATGCCGAGAACACGCAGCCGATGCAGCAGGCGACTGGCCGCGATCCCGGAATCGGTCGCGAGATCGACGTCGAAGCGGCCGGTGTCGGGCACCCCGCACCGCGCGAGTTCGGCTTCGGCATCGTGCACGAGCGGTGGATGCGGAGTCCTGCGATGCAGGCGTCCCACCCGCGTTCCCGACAGCGCCGCAACCATTTCCACCACGACGGGATCGGTGCCCACGCGCAATTGGCCGCGCCCCGTCCAGGGCAGCGGATGATCCAGCGCCTCGGTGATGAGCGCGCCCGCCAGACCGTCGAGAACATCTGTGCGCGAGGGTGATTCATGCCCGCGCAGGCGGCTCAACCCGATGGTGAGCGTGCGTGCCCCGATCAGCGATGCGGTGGAAACCGGTTGTCCCCGTTCCCGTAATCGCCGCACCACGGCTTCGGTCACGCTCTCGGCCGCCTCCCGCGCGCTGTGCTCCCACAGCCGCTGGTAGTACGCGGGTGACGGCATGCCCGACTGGTAGCCCGCGAACGCGTCCAACCGCTGAAAACTGAACGGCACCAGATAACTCCCGCCGATGCCCGCACCCGGGAACGGTGGAACCGCGGGCCATTCCGTCTGTCCATCAACGCCTTTCGAGGTGGCAGTGGGACCCGGCCCGGCCTCCCCTCGGGCGGGCGGGTGGGCTGCCTCCGCGGCGGTGCCGAGGAGGCGGCGTATCAGTGCGGGCCGGTGGAAGCCGCCGGTAACCACCACGATGTTCGCCGCGGCCGCATCGCTCTCGGTGAGGTCGGCGACGGCCGCGTCGATCCAGCGGCTCATGTATTCCTCGCGGGCGATATCGCCGGGGGAGGCGTCGTCATCTCCGCGCACCAATTCGAAGTAGGCGGCGAGGCGTTCGGCGAGAGTTTCGGGTGACTCGAGTTCGAAGAGGTGATCCCAGAGCGCGTCGATATTGTCGACGGCGAATTCGCGGCAGAGTCGTTCCACCGCGCGCTCATAGCGCCGTTCGGCGTCGGCGTAGCGGTTCTCCTGTCCCGCGAAGGCGTGATGCCAGGCGGGCAGATCGATGAAGCGCACCTGCGCCCCGGCCGCGTGACCCTCGGTGAGCGCCAGCCACTCCGGCGAATAGTCGCACAGCGGAGCCCAGGACATATGCCGCGTCTCGCTGTCCCGGTAGCTGCTGAACACCGCGATCGGCAGTTCATGGCCGAGCAGCAGTTCATCGAGCCGATCGTTCATATCAGCCGGTCCCTCGATGAGCACGTGCGCGGGCCGCAACTCCCGAATGGTGTCGCGCACCAGCCGCGCACAGGCCGGACTGTGGTGGCGCACCCCGATGAAGGTGACGCGCACCGATCCGGCGGTCACCGTCGTCTCCAGGCTCATGCTCAGCCCGGCAGCTGGAATCGGGCGTTGTGCAGCGCTTTCCACGCGGGACCCGATTTGCGCGGGGCCTGCTGCTCCAGATAGCGGCGCAACCGCGCCAGATCGTCGGGATCGTCCTTGGCGGCGGTACCGGCCAGGCAGTGCACGATATCCGCGCCGTCCCCGGCCTCACCGCGCAGATACCAGCCGCGCAGTCCGACCGCGTGCGCCACCGATACGGCCTCGGCCGTGCTCATGACCGAGGACATCCGGTCCAGTGGAGTTCCCGAATCGGTTGCCCCGGTGCGCAATTCACGGAACGCGGTGACCAGCACCTCCAGCACGTCACGCGGCGGGGCCTGCGGCACCCCGGATTTGCGCAACAGGGTTTCGGCCTCGGCCTCGACCAGTGCCAGTTCCGCCGCGAAATCCCCGATGGGGAAGACGGTTTCGAAATTGAACCGCCGCTTGAGCGCCGCGCTCATATCGTTCACGCCGCGGTCGCGGGTATTGGCGGTGGCGATGACATTGAAACCCGCCGTGGCATACACCATCTCACCGAGCTCCGGCACCGCCAGCACCCGATCGGACAGCAGCGACAGAATCGAGTCCTGCACCTCCAGCGGGCAGCGGGTGATCTCCTCGAACCGCACCACCTTGCCGCCGCGCATACCCCGCATCATGGGCGCGGGCACGATGGACCGCTCCGACGGACCCTCGGACACCAGCAGCGCGTAATTCCAGCCGTACCGGATCTGATCCTCGGTGGTGGCCGCACCGCCCTGAATGGTCAGTGTGGAATCCCCGGAGATCGCCGCCGAAAGCAGTTCCGACAGCAGCGATTTCGCGGTGCCCGGCTCACCGGTGAGCAGCAGTCCGCGCGTGGTGGCCAGGCTCACCAGCGCCCGATCCACCAGCGAGGCATCGCCCACGAACTTATTGGCGATGCCGAGCTTCGGATCGCCGACGATGAACCGCTTGGCCGCATCCACGCTCAGCGCCCACCCGGGCGGCTTGGGCGCGGTATCGGCCGCGCGCAACCGCTCCAGATCCTGCGCCCAGCGCAATTCGGCGGGCGGGCGCTGCATATGTTCGGTGCTGGTCACAATGTCCCCTGGTGCGTATGGCGATCGGGCCGACTGTAGCGAGCCGGGCCGACAGGCGTGCCGTGCGGTGGTGGTGCGCGAGCTAGCCGGTGGGCTGATTCAGCCAGGCGATATCGCGCAGCAGTTCCGAGGCGGTGATCGGATCCAGTTCGGCGAAGGTGAGATCGGCGCGCCGCTGCCGGGTGCGGTGCAGGCGGGCGTCGAAGGTCTGCGCGCCCTGCGGATCCCACGTCGCGATACCGGGTTCGGCGGTGATCCGGAGGATATGCCCGCCGGGTAGCGGCTTCTCGAAATCGCATAGGTAGCCGCCGTCACCGGTGCCCGGATGCGGCCAGCCACGACCGGTGAGCCCGAGGAAGCGGATGCCGTCGACCTTGGTTCCGTCGCCGCGTATCTCGGTGGCCGAACCCAATTCCTCCGGCACGGTGAACAGTTCCCGCGCCAGCTGCGGGAACGGTTGCAGCAGTTCATAGTCCGCGAATATCTCGGCCCAGGATCCGATCAGGTCCGGGAACTCGAGCGGATGGGCGACGCCGAGCACCGCGTCCTCGGCGAGGATCAGCGCATCGTCCGCGTGATCGGCGAAACTGCGATCCTCCGCGATCCGGAAGGTGGATACCAGGGCATCGTCCTCGTACACGCCCCAGACGATGCGGCGGGTGATATGCCAGCGCAGCGGGTGCGCGATGAACAGCTCCCGTAATTCGGTGACGCTGAATCGCCGCCGCGTCACCATGGCGCGCTCCAGCCGGGCGAGCTGATCGGCGGCCAGCGCGCGAGCGTCCTTCTTCATCCCGCGGAACGTCTTGTGCGCCTGTTCGGCCAGCTCCGCATCATCTTTCGCACCCGCCTTGGGCAGGGTCTTGATCGTCTTACCGTCCGAGGTGGTGAGGGTGGGCCGCAATTGCTCATCGAATCCGATGACGAACCGGCGCGGGCCGAAATCCAGCTCGGCGGTGCCGTCGGCGCGCAACCCGAGGTCCGGAACCAGGCGGTCCGCCAATTGATCGGGTGTCAGGCCCATGCGGTCAGCGATATCGGTGATCCGTTCCAGCGCGCCCTCGCGCACCCGGGCGGTCTTGACCTTCTCGCTGATCGTCTTCAATGCCAGCAGTGCCGCATTCGAGCCGATGGCGACGAAGGTGTCCAGTGCGGGCACCGAGCGCGGATCGGACCGCATCTCCCGCACGTCCGCCAGCAGTCGTTCCACCACGGTGTCATCGCCCAATGCGCCCATCGCCTCGTACACCCAGTAGTGCTTGGTCGGCGCGCCCGCCTGCCACCACTGGCGGTAGACGGCCCAGGTGAACTCGGCCAATTCCACTGTGTCGCAGTGATGTTTGACCACATCCAGCCCCGCATAGGGCTCTCCGGGCGTCGACAACAGCAGCATGGTGAGCAGGCTGTGCACCGCGTCTACCGGCAACGCGCTGCACGCGCCCGCCGAAATCGGCGGCAGCGCGGGGATATTCACCCAGTCCGGGAGCGCGGGAATGCGCGCGGGCAGCACATCGACCGGATCGGTGGCGAGGACGGCGTCGACGCCCGCGACGACCTTCGCACCGTAGGTCGCGGCGGCGGCTCGAACGGCGTCACCGTGCCCGAGTTCGGCGAGTAGCCGCAGCGCGCGTCCCGCCGTGCGCCGCGCCTTGATCCCCTTGCTCAGTGCTTCGGGAATCAGTGTGCGCGAAGCGAATTCGGCATGTCTGCCGAGATAGCCGATCGCCGTGGCGCGCAGTGTGCGGCGTTCGAGCCACTGCACGGCCAGCATCACCGCCGCCGCGGATTCGAACGGTGCCAGGACGTGCCCGACATCGCGGGCCGCGCGGCGCGCGATATCGAGCGCCAGCGGATAGGACTCGGTCTCATATCGGGCGATCAGGACGCGCAAGCGCTCCTCCCCGGCCCAGGCGTGACTCATCCGGGCGTCGGCGAGCAACGGGCGCACATGGCTTTCCGGAGCGGCGAGCCAGACGTACAGATCCCACGAATCCAATGCCTCCGGGCGGATTCGCCGGAGATACATATCGAATCTGTCGGGGTGCGTGATCTCCTCGGCGGTGAGCCAGCTGTCGCGCTCGCCGGGCAGCCAGGCGCAGCGTACGGTGCCGGGTGCGGTCAGGCCGTCGATGACCACCGGAGCGGGACGCTTGCGCTGCCACGGTGGTGTGCGCAGGATCTCCGGGATATCGGGATGCCGATCGTTGGCGGTCGCGATGGCGACCGATTCCAGTTCGGCGGCAACCACATCGGCGGTCGGCGCCGCCAGTCCGGGCAGCAATTCGGCGGCGAGGTCCGAGTGCCGATGCACGAGCTCGCGCAGGATCTCGGCATTGCTCCGCGCGTCGAGCAGGCGCAACGCGCGGCGCGGAAACCATTCCGCGGCTTGGCGTACGGCATTGCGCGCCGCCGGTTGATCGATGCGGGTCGCCAGCGCGGTGAAGGCGGCATCGGTGGGGATCGTCGCAATGGCCTGTCCCACCGCACCTTTGAGCGCGGCGGGCAATTCCGGATGTTCCAGCCAGCCCGCCAGCACCGGCAGCGCCGCGAAACCCACGCCGTCGAGGACGGTCATGGCCGAGGCCGCCGAGTCGATCGCGGGCGAGCCGTCCGGGCTCCAGTAGTAGCCGAATACCGTATCCAGCCGCCGCAATTGCGCGGGCGTATGCGCGGCGTCCACCAGCAACCGGGCATGGGCGTCGGCCTTACCTGCCCCGACCACCTCTTCGATATCGGCGTCCACCCACTCATGCTGTGCCGGAAGCAGATACGAGGCGACGACCCGTGCGTGCCGGTTCCGTGCCCGAAACCGCGTCAGCACCGCGATGACACCTTCGATATCGGCGCATTCGGCCAGCCGGGCGCGCAAGGGCAGCAGTGTGCCGCGCACCGCCTCGATATCCCCGTCCGACCAGCTGTTCGGCTTCTGCCACAGCGGCGCTGTCACCGCCCGCACCAGTGCCTCTGCCGCGAACTCGATTCCGCGCACCCCGATCCAGTGATCCAGTAGCGCGGTCACTTCCTCGCCCGCGATGCGCCGATCCTTCGGTGTCGGCCGGACGGCCCGCTCGACCCGCACGGTGATCAGGGCCGCCGCCATCTCGACGGTCATCTCCCAGGTGGCCGTGCTGAATCCGTCGCCGGGGGTGGAGCCTTCGGCGGGGGAGTCCGCGAGCAAATTCCTGACATGGGTCGCGGCCGGTTCGATCGAATGCGCAGGATCTCGGGATTGCAGGCGAAGCAGCGCGGCTTCGAGGGATTCGATCGTCAAGGCTTCGGCACGCGCCGCCACCGCCGACGCGTCAACCGCTCGCGGCTCGGCCGCCAGCAGGCCACCGCGGCGGATGCGCACCAGCGCCCGCAGCGCCTCCGGCGGCGCGAACCGATCCTCGGCCGCCACGGCCTCCCCGTCGGCGCGACCAAGTGCCTCTGCCATGAACTCCCCATCCTTCGAGCCGATTCGAGATCGACTGTAAACACACCCGCCGACATCCGTCGTTCGCCCGCTGGCTCACTCGAAGGTGGCGGTGCCGCACCGGCGGTCGGCTGAACATCGCGCCGGAGCTGCGAGGCGGTGACATCCCTCCCCGCGCGCGCCCGCTGTCTATCCGGTGAGCCGGACCAGATCGCGGAGCATCTCCGAGGCAGCTATCGGATCGATCGCGCTGAACGGATGGGGTGTCGAGAAGTGCAATCGGTCCTCGTGGCCGCGCCGACTGACATGGACGTGCGGTAACTCCTGCGGATCGTGGTCGGCGGGTGGGATACCGGCGCTCAAGCCGGGATAGATGTCCACCACGACCGAAAACTCTTCCGAGACCGGGCGGTAGAAGCAGTTCGAGTTTCCGGCGTCCTGCGGTGACTGGCGTTCCCAGCCGCGTGCGGTCAGGCCCTGAACGGCGGTGGGCGGCACCTTGATTCCGGCGAAGCGGGTGAGATCGGTGCCATCGCGTTCCGCGTCGGTGAGGGCGTAGGTTTCCCGGGCCAACTGCGGGAAGGGTTGCAGCAGTTCGTAATCGGCGAACAATTCGTTCCAGGCCGCCAGGTCTTCGGTCAAATGCAGTGGATGTGCGATGCCGAGCAGCAGGTCATCGGCCGGGACGAAACCCTCGTCCCGGAGATCGGCGAGGGTGCGGTCCTCGGCGACGCGGAATGCCCGCGTGAGCGCTCCCGCCTCGTCGAAGGCAGCCCACACCAGTCGACGAGTCAGATGCCACAGCAGTGGATGCTCGATGAACAGTTGCCGATGTTCGGCGACGGTCCAGCGGCGGCCATCGACCATTGCCCGTTCCATGCGCCGGACCTGTTCGCTGGCAACGGTTTTCGCATCCTTCTTGAGGGCGGTGAACGCCTTGTAGGCGTGCGCGCCCGCCTCCGGATCGTCCTTCGCGCCGGGCTTGGGCAGGCTCTTGCGGCGCGTACCGTCGGCATCGCTGACGACCGGTGCGAGCGTCTCGTCGAAACCGATGAGGAAGGCGCGCGGCCCGTAGTCCAGTCGCAGTGTCCCGTCATCGGCGAGGCCGAGACGCGGCACCAGGCGATCGGCGAGCTGTTCGGCGGTCAGCTCGCGCGCCTCGGCGATCTGCTGGATCTTCTCCTGCGCCCGCGTCCGGATGCCCTTGAACTTGACCTTCTCGGCAATGCCGTTGAGCTGCATGAGCGCGAAATCGGTGCCGATCGCGGCCAGTACCTCGAGTCCGGTCACCGCGCGCTGATGCGCGGACTCGCCCGGCCAGGTCCGGATGAGCGGGGTGAGGCGGCGAGCGGTGTCGTCATCGCCGAACAGGCCGAGCGCGTGCAGTATCCAGCCGTCGCCGGCCGGATAGCCGACGCCGCGCCAGGCGTCGAAGAGTGCCCAGGCGAATTCGGCCCGCGAGCGCGGATCGGTGATTTCCGCGACCCGCACCGCGCCCGGGTAATGACCATTGGGTCCGTGCATGGCGAGCATGACGCAGACCGCGGTGACCGCATCGCGGGGTAGCGCCCGACGGTTATCGCGCAGCACCAGGGCGGGCAGTGCCGTCGGCAGCAGCCAGGCCGGGAGGGCTGGAATACGAGAGGGCAGGCGGGACAGCGGATCTGCTGACAGTTCGGCTTCGAATCCGGCTGCCGCCGGCTCCCCGAAGGTCGCGGCGGCCGCGAGCAGCGCTGCGCGATAACCGTTTTCGTCGAGCGCGTGTACCGCCTGCCAGGTCAGCGTGCGCTGTTTGCCGGGCTTGTCGAGTGCGGCGGCCACCAGATCGAGTGCGGCCGTGTCGATATGGCGGCGCAGCCAGCCCAGCGCCATGTCGCGATGTTTGCGCACCGCGAGCAGTCGCACCATCGAGTCGGTGATATCGGGTCCGCTCAGGGGTTGCAGCGCGTCCGTCAACAGTGCGGTATACACCTGCGCCGCCTCGACCACGCGGTCGGCGACCGCAGTGCCGAAGCGAGCCAGAATGCGTTGCGCGACAGAGACATTCGATCCGATATCGGTGGCGCGCAACTCGGCCAGTCGCGGTGCGACCAGCGCCGCGGGGGCATCGGCGAAAACGTGGCCGCGGGGCCAGGCGATCGAATTCGGGTTGCCGAGTACCCTGTCGACGTAGGCGGGCCATTCCGCGCCGTGATCGTCCCATCGTGATGGAATGGCCAGCCAGCGTTCCTGCTCGCCCGGCTGCCAGGTCAGCCGAACGCCTGTCGTGCGCAGGCCGGGCACCACCGCCGGGGCGGCCGCCCGCGCATCGTGCTCCCACGGCGGGGTGCGCAGGAATTCCGGGAGTTCGTCGGCGGCGCAAATACCTTCGAAGGCAATCGAACTCGACAATGGCCGTACCGGCTGTCCGGCCGCTGCGGCCAGCTCCGGATAGAGCTGTGCCAGTGCTTCGAGCAGGTCCGTGCGCCTGCGGTCACCGGCGTTATCCGCGGCGAGCAGGCGGAACGCACGGCGCGGGAAACGTCGCGCCGCCTCGATCAGCGGCCCCAGGACGCCGGGGACGGCGATCCGGTCCAGCAGGATTCCGAACGCCTCATCGGTCGGGAAATGCGCGAGCAAAGCGGCCAGTGAGCGCCGATTGTCGATATCGATCCACGCGAGATCGATTGTCGCGGCGATCAATCGCGCTGTTCCCGGGCCGACGTGCACGATCGCGCTGTACAGCGACTCATCCGGGGTCGTGAACGGGGTGCCGTTCATCGACCCGGCCGCCAGCAATTCGAGCTGCTCCACGGTGGTCACCGAGTTCGCGAGCAGCGGCCAGTAGTAGTGGTGCCTGGTCCGTTTTCCGGCCGCTGCCGCCAGATCCCGTTCTAACCACTCCTGTTCGGTGGGAACCAGATACGAGGCGGCGATCCGGACCGAAAGCGCATCGCTTTTGCCGCGCCACTGTTCCAGCGCGGCCACCGCCGCGGCGTAATCGGCGTCGGACAGGTTCGCCAGATGCCCGCGCACACCGCGCACGACCCCCATCGCACCGCCCTTCGGCATATCGTCCGGCGCGATCCAGCGCAGATGGGCGCGGCGGTCTTGCCCGTGGTGAATCTCCAGGCCCGACACCGCCACCGCTGCCTCGGCGGCGAACACCGGGCCGTACCGCGAAACCCACTGGTCCGCGATGGCGGTATCCGGCGCTGAGCCGCTGTAGGTTCTGCTCAGGTAGACATGACTGCTCATCGCGACGGCCGCCACCCCGAGCGGCGTCACCACGGTCTCGTCCAGTGTCGCCAGCCCGGCCGTCGCGATATCCGGGCCGTCGGCCGCGGTGGCCTCGAGGGTGGCGCGGACGGCCTTCGGATCCAGCGCGCGGGCGCTGCCCCCGGACTTCTTCGCCGTCCGCATCGGCCGCTCCGGACCGCGTCCCCGGAACCGGGCGGCCCTGGCCCACCAGGCACCGGGCACCACCCACGTGTCCTCGTCCATACGTCGCAACTCAGTCATGCTGTCCCTCCCCGGGTTTCGTGCGCACACCGTTCTATATGGCGTGGTTTTCCGTCGGAATCGCTGCTCGAACCGGCGGACGGATCGATCCTCGCGGGACCGATGGGCGGCCTGTCGTGCCGTCGGCGGCTCGACAAGTCCGAATACTGCCAGCCTCTAGGCGGTGAGAATATCCAGCTCCCGCAGCAGCTCCGAGGCGGTGATTCGATCCAGGTCGGCCGGTCGGTGGCGCTCGGGGGCTCCCGGCCAATTCGCCATCTCGGCTCCCGGCGGTGCGATCACCACCTCGACGATGCGCTGGTCCGGCTGGTGCTGCAGGCCGATCGAGGACAGTCCGGGGTCCAGCAGGACCGCGGCCGAACGACCACCCGGAACCGGTCGTGCGATGAACCAGGACTGGCCCGCGTCCTGCGGTTCCTGGCGATACCAGCCGAATCTGCTCATGCCGAGCAGCTTGGCGGGATGCACCACGCGACCGGTGAACCGTTCGATGCGCGGTGCGTCGCGCTCCTCCTCTGTGAGCCGGAACGCCGGGCGGGCGAGCTGCGGGAACGGTTGCAGCAGTTCGTAATCGGCGAATCGCTCATGCCACTGCGCCAGGGTGTCGCTCAGGTGCAGCGGATGGGCGATGCCGATGGCGGCATCCGCCGCGAGCGTGACCGGGTTGTCCTCGGCGTCGGCGAGGCTGCCGTCCTCGGCGATGCGGAAGGACAGCGTCGCCTCGCCGTCGACGGCGATCCAGACCAGGCGGCGGGCCAGCTGGGTGGACAGGTGATGGTCGACGAACAGCTCACGATGTGCCGCCACGGTCCAGCGGCGGCTCTCGACCATCGCTCGTTCGAGGCGCTGGATCTGTTCGGAGGCAACGGTTTTGAGATCCTTGCGGAAGTCGGTGAACTCCTTGTACGCGGCCGCCGCCAGCACGGGATCGTCCTTGACACCCGGTTTCGGCAGCGCCTTCAACGGTTTGCCCTGGGCGTCGAAGATCAAGGGCCGCAACTGCTCATCGACGGCGATCCGGAACTCGCGCGTGCCGTAGTCCAGCCGCAGCGCCCCACCGGCGTCGATCCCGAGTTCGGGCACCAGCCGATCCGCGAGTTCATCGGCGGATATGCCCTGTTCCGCGGCGAGCTGTGCGATCTTCTCCTGCGCCTTCGCCCGAATGCCCTTGAACTTCACCTTTTCGGCAATGCCACTGAGCTGGCGCAACGCGAGCCCGCTGCCGATCGCGGCGAGCACATCGAGTCCGGCGACCGCGCGGGCATGCCCGCTCTCGCCCGGCCAGGCCCGGATATAGGGTGTCAGCGCACGGGCGATGTCATCGTCGCCCCAGATTCCCAGCGCGTGCATGATCCAGCTCTGCGCCGGGGGATATCCGGCCAGCTGCCAGGTTTCGAACAACCCCCAGGCGAAGGCCGCGAGCGAAGCGCGGTCCGCCAATGCCGTGAATTGGGTGACCCCGGCGTAGTCGCCATCGGGTGAGCACAGCGACAGCATGGTGCAAACCGTGTGTACCGCCTCGGGCGTCAGTGTTTTTCCGCTGTCGCGCAACAGGATCAGCGGCAGCGCGGCGGGGGCGAGCCAGGCGGCCGGGGCCGGGAGTTCCGGTGGAAGGTGCAGCAGCGGGTCCGAAGACAATTCGGCCTCCAGGGCCCGAGCGGCGTCATCGCCCAGACCGGCCGCCGCCGACAGCAATACCGCGCGGTGACCGCCATTGTCGAACGCGCGCAGCACATTCCACGCCAGCACCCGCGTCTTACCCGGCTTGCCGAGCGCGGCGACCACCAGATCCGGTGCCGCGACGGCCAGATGGCGTTCGAACCAGGCCAGTGCGGCCGGGCGGCCGCGCTTGGAACTGTAGAGCGGGGTCATGAGGGTGGTGACCGCGGTACCGGTGACCGGAATCAGCACGTGCGCATTGTCATAGGGGTACCGCTGGACGGCTTCGACCATCGCCGCGGCGATATCGTCACCGAAGCGGCCCAGCACCCGTCGCATGAGATCGGTCCAACCCGAATAGCAGTGCGCGCGAAGAACATCCAGGTGCGGGGTGACGAGCTCGGGCGGTGCCAGTGCGAAGATGTCGATCGGGTTGTAGCGCGCGCGGCCCTCGGCGGACAACACTTGTGCGAGCGCGCCCTCCCACCCCTCATGCGGAACGAAGTGCGGTGCGGGCAGATTCGCCCATTCCTGCTGCTCGCCGGGCAGCCAGGCCAGGGCGGCCGGGGTCGGCGCGGGCGGTCGCTTCAATACGAAAGGCGTTGCCGCGACGGTACCGCGCTCCCACGGTGGCGTGCGGAGGAGCTCCGGTAGTTCCGCCGGTGCGGCACTCGCGCTTGCCGTCGCGGCGTACTCTGCCTCTGCACTGGGATCGGCGACGCCCGACGGGTCCGTGGATGCGCCGTTCGCCTCGGAATGGACTGCCGCGCAGGGATATACGAGCGCAATCTGTCGGAGCAACGCGTCCGCCAACTGGTGTCGCGGGGATATCGTGGTGAGCAGGCGGTGGGCCCGATTCGGGAAGCGCAGGGTGGCTTCGAGGAGGGCACTGCGCAGCACCGGGCGATCGGCACGCTCCAGCAGGGCGATATAGGCCGCGTCCGTGGGCAATTGGGCGAGCATGCCGCCGAGTTGGCGTTGATCATCGGTGGGCAGATAGTAGGCATCGAGTGCGTTGGCCAGAAAACCTGCGGCGGCGGGACCGGTGTGCACGAGTGCGCGCATCGCCTCGACCTTGCCGGTGAAACCGCCGACATAGAAGCCCGGCGGCAGCGGTTCCGGCGGAGTATCGGCCCCGACGGCGAGCGGGTGCAGGAACCAGTACCAGATGAAGTCGTGGCGGCCGATCGAGCGCAGATCGTATTCGAGCCACTCCCGCTGGGACGGAATCAGATACGAGGTGGCACTGCGCACGGACAGGGTGGCCGATTCCCGGCAGCGCCCGAGAGCTTCGACCGTCGCGTCGTATTCGGCCGCCGGAACCGCGCACAGATGGGCGCGCAATCGCGACAGCAACTGCATACCCACATCGGTGAACGGGCCATCCGGCTCGATGCGTGCGGCAGCGGGCTGGTACTCGCGATTGACCTTCGTCCTGGCGAAGCTGGTTCCGGCCCAGTGCACCGCGATCTCGGCGGCCACCACGACCCCGTGCTCGCCGATCCACGCATCGAGCAGGCGGTACAGGGTCTTGGGTTTGGGCTCGGTCCGATCGGCGAGGTAGGCGGCCAGGCCGCCCAGCACCGCGTGACCGAGCGGGGTCGCGTGCTCCGGTTGGGCGATCGCGGCCCGTGCGGCCTCGGCCAGGTCCGTGCTCCGGCTGATGGCGGTGGCCTCCACGGCTTTGGCCACCAGCTCGTCCGTCAGCCATTTCCGAAGGGTGGCAGGCGCTTTCGGATCGATGGGGATCGGCGCGACGGCACCGTGACCCCGATAGGGTGCGGCCCGGTCCTGCCATTCGCCCGGCACGATCCAGGCGTTCTCGTCGATACGTCGCAGTGTGTTCATGGCGTTTCCCGGATCAGGCGATGAGCGCGTTGAGTTCGCGCAGCAGTTCGGAGGCGGCGATCGGCGACAGTTCACCGAAGGTGTGCGTGGATTCGCCTCTGCCCCAATAGTGTTCGTTGCCCGTATCGGTGAGGCGCACCGCGATCTGCTGTTTGTCGAATTCCAGCGCGATACCCGCGATGATGCCCGGATCGAGGTCGATCACCACCGAAAGCCCCGCGCCCAAAACGCGGAAGAATTCGCAGGAGACGCCGCCGTCCGCGGGTTCACCGCGCTCCCAGCCGAAACGATTGAGGCCCAGGATCTTTCCGGTGGGGATCACCAGATTGTGGAAGCGGGGGAGAGCGCCGAGTGCGGCTTCCTCCCCGGTGAGGGTGAAGACTTCGCGCTGCAATTGCGGGAAAGGTTGCAGGATCTCGTAATCGGCGAACACCTCACCCCACTCGCCGAGGGTGTCGCCCAGGTCCAGGGGGTGCGCCAGGCCGACGATCATTTCATCGGCGATGACCACCGGATCATCGGCCGAATCGGCGTAACTGCGGTCCTCGGCGATCCGGAATGAGCCTGTGACGGCACCGGTTTCGTCGAATGTCGCCCATACCAGCCGGCGGGTGAGATGCCACAGCAGCGGGTGGTCGACGAACAGACGCCGATGCTCATCCGCGTTCCAGCGGCGGCCGAGCACCATGGCGCGTTCGAAACGCCGGATCTGGTCGGCGGCGGCGGATTTCACATCCTTCTTCAACTGGGCGAAGGATTTGTACGCCGCGGCGGCCGGTTCGGCGTCATCCTTGACGCCGGGTTTGGGCAGCGATTTGCGCCTCGCGGTGGCCTGCCAGGTCCCGTCCGCATCCCGAATCGCATCGGACACGGTCGGGGTGAGCTGTTCATCGAAGCCGATGAGGAAGCCGCGCGGACCGTAGTCCAGGGCGAGCGTGCCGCGCGCGTCCAGGCCGAAATCCGGGACGAGCCGGTCCGAGAGCTGCTCCGGCGTCAGATCCAAGGTCTCGGCGACCTCGGCGATCTTCTCCTGCGCCTTGGTCTTGAGGCCCTTGAACTTCGCCTTCTCCGCAATGCCGTGCAACTGCATGAGCGCCACATCGGTACCCAGCGCGGTGAGGATATCGAGCCCGGACACCGCGCGGGCATGTGCGGACTGACCCGGCCAATTGCGGATCATGGGGCCGAGCCTGCGGGCGGTCTCGTCATTGCCGAGCAGGCCCAGTGCGTGCAGCGCCCAGGAATCCTTCGACGGATACCCGGCGAAACGCCACGCTTCGAAGACGCCCCAGGCGAATTCGGCCAGCGACTCCGGATCCGCGGCCGCGATCACCTGCTCCACCCCGGCGTAATCGCCGTTCGCACCGGACATGGCGAGCATGGTGCACACGTGCAGGGCATCGGGCGCGGACAGGAAGGTGACGGCATCCTGCGGCGCGGACCCGTCCCTGCGCCGCAGCGCCAGCGCGGGAAGGTGTTCGGGCACCAGCCAATCGGGTGTCACGGGGATCTTCGGCGGCAACTGGTGCAGCGGATTCGCCTCCAGTACACCCGTGATCGCCTTCGCCACCGGCTCGCCGAATTCCATTGCGGCACTGTCCACCGCGTTGCGATGACCCCGCTCGGCCAGCAGGCGCAGCGCCGTCTCGGCGTGGCGTCGGTCCTTACCCGGTTTGCCCAGCGCGATGCCGATGATGACCGGGAGCGCCGTGGCGTGATTGCGGTCCAGCCAGGCCAGCGCGGTCGCGCGGGACCTCTTCCCGTCGAGTCTGCGGATCGTCGTCAGGGTCACCGCGCTACCGGTGATCGGGGCGAGCAGATACGCAAGTCCCTGCGTATCCTGTTGCACCGCACGCAGCACGAACGGCAGGGCGTCCGCGCCGAAGCGGGCGAGAATGCGGCGCAGCGCGTGCTCGACCGTGTAGTACCGGTCGAGTTTGGCCGTGGCCAGATAGGGCCGGGCCAGCTCCTCGGGGGCGAGGGCGAGCATGCGCATCAGATCGCCGTGATTCTGCACCACCGCGCGGGCGAGGCTGGCCGCCCAATCGGTGTGGTACGGCCGATAGACCGTGACCTCCGTGGCCGCCCACTCGGCTTGCTCACCCGGAAGCCAGGCCAGCCCGTCCGGAATCGACTGTGTCAGTTCGGGAAAGCTGACCGCCTTGGATTTCGCACGGGCCTCGCGCCACGGCAGGACGCGCAGCACCTCGGGGAGTTCGGCCGGTGCGGCGGTGCGTAGCCGATCGGTATCGAGGAACCCGGTGGCCTCCGGGAGCCGGGCGACCAGTGCCGGGCGCAGCGCGGCCAGTGTGCGCAGGATATGGCGGGCCATACCGGATTTGGGCGAGATCGGACCCAGCAGGCGCAGCGCACGCCGCGGATAGCGCAGCGATGCTTCGAGCAGCGCCGGTGGGATGAAGCGCTGCTCGACCCGCGATGTGAGCGCCGAGAACGCCGCATCGCTGGGCAAGCAGGCCAGAATGGCCGCCAGCTTCGCCACGTAATCACCGCTGAGCTCACGGTCGCGCAGCATTCGATCGATCGCCCCGGCGCATTCGGGACCGAAACGCGCCAGCGCGGTTTCCCACAGCCCGTGCTGTGAGCTGTAGATGAACGAGCTGGCGGGAAACGCGTCGACGAGGCGTTCGAAATCCGGATAGGCGTGCACGGATCCGATCAGGAGCAGGAAACGGCTGTTGTAGTCCAGGATGTGGTTTGTGAGTTCGTCCAGATCGGCACGTACCCAATGCTGTTCGGTGGGGAGTAGATACGACGCGGCGATGCGAATCGCCAAACCGCCCGGCGCGGAACGCAATGCGTCGATCGCGGCCACCGCCGCACGGTAATCCTGTTCGGACGCGTCGGCGAGCAGCGCGCGGACGCGGCGCAGATTCTCCGGCGCATCGGACCTGCCCGGATCACCGGACGAGCTGCGGCCGATCCGGTAGTGGTAGGTGTTGTTGGACCGGTCCCATTCGCCATCGCGGATCAGCGCGGCGTGCAGGACCGCGGCTTCGGCCGCGAAAACCAGTCCGTGCTGCAGCACCCAGGCGTCGGCGACCGCTGGTGTGCCGTACTCCGCGATCTCGAGCGCGAGCGACAGCGCCGCCGCGCCGAGCGGAGAACAGGTCGCGAAGTCGGTTACCGCCGCCGCACCGGCCTGCGCCAACTCGGGATCGGGATGTGAGTTGCCCAGTGTGTCTTGTACCGAATCCTGATGGGCGGCAAGCCTTTCGGCCTGGTCGGCGATAGCCGTCGCCGACACCGGCAGCGGCTCGCGCCGGGGTCCGTGGCCGCGCACCGGCAGCGCCCGCGCCCACCACTCGTCCGGCACCACCCAGTGGTCCTCATCAAGGTGGGCACCGGTGGCGGTGTAAGCGGAGTCGAGCATGATCCCCCGAATCGTGGAGCGTTTTGACGCAGCGACTGTAACCAGAGGCTCCGACAGGGATTCGGGGGAGCGGCGTGCCGCGCCTATTTCCCGGCCGCGCGGGCCAATTCCTCCGGGTAGCGGGCTCCTGCGATAGCGTTCGCCGGGGCGGCGGCCTCGATGCGCGCCAAATCCGCGGGGCTGAGGGGGATCTCGGCCGCGGCGACGTTCTGCTCCAGGTAGGTGCGGCGCTTGGTGCCCGGAATCGGCACTACGTCCGCGCCCTGATTCAGCACCCACGCGAGCGCCAATTGCCCCGCGGTGACGCCCTTTTCCTCGGCCAGCTCGCGCAGGGCGGCGACGATCGCGAGGTTGCTGTCGAGGTTGCCGTCCGCGAAGCGGGGGAGGCGGCGGCGCATGTCATCGGCGGGCAGATCCGCGGTGGAGGTGATCGCGCCGGTGAGGAAGCCGCGACCCAGCGGTGAGAACGGCACGATACCGATCCCCAATTCCCGTGCGGTGGGCAGGATCTCGGCCTCGATATCGCGAGTCCACAGCGACCACTCGCTCTGCAGCGCCGTCACCGGATGTACCGCGTGCGCCTTGCGGATGGTCTCCGCCGATGCCTCGGAAATCCCGAGGTACCGCACCTTGCCCGCCTGCACCAGCTCCGAGAGCGCACCCCAGGTTTCCTCGACCGGCACATTCGGATCCACTCGATGCTGGTAGTACAGATCGATGTAGTCCACGCCGAGCCGCTTCAGCGAGGCATCGCAACTCTGCTTCACGTATGCGGCGTCCCCGCGCGCTCCCATCGAGCCGCCCTCACCCCACACGATCCCGAACTTGGTGGCCAGCACCACCTGATCCCGGCGATCCGCGATAGCCCGCCCCACCAGCTCCTCATTGGTCTCCGGCCCATACACATTCGCGGTATCGAGCATCGTCACCCCGAGTTCGAGCGCCCGATGAATGGTCGCGATCGACTCCGCATCACTATCGCGAACCCCATACGCCTGACTCATCCCCATGCACCCGAGCCCCTCGGCCCCGACCGTCAATTCCCCGAGCTTCCTGGTCGCGATCATGCCCAACTCCTCCTCGATCAACCTCGAATCCGGGCCTCAACCCGCTCGAAACGAACCTACGACTTGGAGCGCACTCCAAGTCAACCCGTCAACTCACCAAGGCGGTACCCGCCGCGGAGATCCGCACAGAATCCTGCGACCAATACCCCTCTCGATTGCTCGTGGATGGGGGGTTAGGCTGCGCGGGACTCGATACGGGTCGCTTGTTCAGCTGGAGGGGATTGTTGTGTCGGTGCGTCGGATTGTGTTGGCGGGGTTGGCCGCCGTATCGGTGATCGCGATCGGCGGATGCGGGAAATCCGAGGAAGCGGCCGCACCCGCGACGACCACCGCGCCCACCACGACGGTGCCGCCGCGGCCCATGACGGACTATCTGGTGACAACGGGGGATACGCCCGGCGTGACCTATGTTGTGCCGCCCGCGACCGATGCGATGGCGCTGGGCATGATCGGATTCGCCTCGGCGCAGCAGACTCCCGAATGTCAGGCCCGCAATACCGCGATCAAGGTGATCAACAGCGATCCCTACGCGAGTGCGCTGGCCCGCATCGACACCGCCGACGGGCGGCCTCGCTACGACGTTCAGATCGCGGTGGTCAACCGGGCGATCGACACCACGGCCCTGGCCGATGCCATGCACGGCTGCGCCGGCACCGGCTCGGGCATGGTCTTCATGGACGGTGCGGGCAAGTCCGCGGATCCGGGCTTCGAAATACCGGTCACCCGCGATATCGCCGATATCGGCCCGGTCGTGGAAATGCCACTGATGCGCGAATTGGGTTCCCGCGCAACGGGAACCATGCCGTCCTCGGGCCTGATCAAATTCGCCACGGTAGGCTCCCGCACCGCAATCGTCTACATCACCGGCAAATTCATGTCCGCCGAAGTCCCCGCCGACAGCATCGCCTTCGGTGACCGCGTTCTCACCGCCCAGGTAGCCAAACTCCGCACCCACTGACCTCGTCACTTCACCTCCAAACCTCGCCCGTTCTCAACCGCTACGGGCTAGGGTTTTCGGGTATGTCCGATTCGCTACATTCCGATCCGGATTCGGTGCTGGCGGAGGGGCCGCCGCCGAAGCTTCCCGCGCTCGCGGAGCCCACTGTCGTGTGGAAGGCCGGACCGGAAACCGCAGGCCTGCTGGCGCGCGCCCTGGTTCGGTACAGCACGGTTCGGCCGAGCCAAATCCTTTGGGAGATAGCGTTTGCCGCGCTGATCATCGGTTTGGCCGCCAAGGCGTGGGGGCGCGGCACCGCACTGCTCGCGCTGTTCGGGGTACTGATTCTCGCGTACCTGCGTTGGCGTCAGGTACGCCAGACCGGAGATGCGTACGAGCGCCAGTTCGCGAGTGGGAGCTTTTCCGACGGCTCGGTGCTATCGGCCCGTTTCGGCACCGAATCTGTCGATATCGCGCTTCCCGCAGGCTATTCGCGCGTGCACTATGCCGATCTCACCCGCGTCGAAGTGCGCGGCTCCGTCGTCCTGCTGTGCTACCCCTCCGGCGCGTACCTCACACTGCCGCGCGGCCTGTTCCCCGACCCGGTACTCGCGGCCCTGCCCGCCGCGGGACTGCCCGTCCGGCACCGCAGCGGCGGTTGAGATTCCGTGCCGATACCCGCGGGGATGTGCGGTAGCGAAAATGCCGCAGCAGGTAATCCGTGCTTACCTTCCGGCACACAGGACCTCGGTCGTGGGTTCGGAATGATGTGACGGGCGGCCGTTCGTAGGGGTTTGGCCCCTGAGGAATCCCCCAGAGGTGCTATCCCGCTCTAGCTCCTCAGGGCGATGTGCGACGCGCGGTATCCGACTTACCGTCTGGCACATGGACTTCGAGCACATCGTAGAGACGGTGGCCACGAATTCGGAATGGGCGATATACGTCCTGCTCGTGGTCGACATCGGCGCGTTTCTGATCAGCAGGCGCAGGGGGCGGCATCCGGAGCGGCGGGGCTACGGGGTGAAGGACACCGTCACGAATGTGACCCTCGGCCTGGCCAACGGCTTCATCCTGCGGTTCACCGAGGTGCTCGGCGGCGCGGCGATGGTCGCGGTGGCCGCCGCCATCACCCCGCTGCACTGGCAGCCCGGCGGCCTCGGCTGGCTGATCGTCATCATGATGGCCGACCTCGCCTACTACTGGGAACATCGCACCGCACACCGGGTTCGGCTGTTCTGGGCGACGCACAGCGTCCACCACTCCAGCGAGCACTTCAACCTCACCACCGCCAACCGCCTCGGCTTCATCGGCGCGATGGATCTGCTCGGCCAACTCTGGTACATCCCCATGGCCCTGCTCGGCGTCCCCGTCTACTCCATCCTGCTCGCCAAAGCGGTGACCATCCTCTACCAGGTCCCCCTGCACACCGAACGCGTCAACCGCCTCTGGGCACCCCTGGAATACCTCTTCAACACCCCCTCCCACCACCGCGTCCACCACGGCGCCAACAACCCCTACCTCGACAAGAACTTCGGCGGCGTCTTCATGCTCTGGGACCGCCTCTTCGGCACCTACGCCCCCGAACTCGAACGCGTCGACTTCGGCCTCACCCACCAAATAGCCACCCACAACCCCCTGAAGGTCTACACCCACGAAATCCGTTCCCTCATAACAGATGTCCGCACCGCCACCACCTGGCGCAACCGCGCCGGCTACCTCTTCGGCCCACCCGGCTGGCAGCCGAAGGACGCTACACCGGCGGTCGAGAGCGACGTTCGAGTACAGCCATAGCGATCGCGGGCGCGATGGCGAGAACGGCGGCGGCGAGCACCCACGCGAAGGTGACACCGAATGCGCCGGACTGCTGCGCCGGTCGAATACCGCTGTCCCGCAGCCGATTATCGAGAACAACCACGAACACCGCGGTTCCGATCGAGCCGCCGAGCCGTTGTGCGATATTGAGCTGCGGTGTGGCATCGCTGATCTGGTCCGGTCGCAGCCCACGCAGGGCGACGGTCATCGCGGGCATCGCCGCCAATCCGATGCCCGCACCGCGCACCACCATCGCCAGTCCGAGCACCCAGTACGGGGTGCGGTCGCCGATCAGCAGGAACGGGAGGGTGGCCACCGCGCCGATCACTCCGCCGATCACGCAGATTCGACTGCCGATGCGATCGAAGATGCGGCTCGACACCGCCATGGCGACCGCCGCGCCGAGGCCCTGCGGCGCCAGCAGCAGCCCGGTATGGGCGGCATCCTGATCGCGGACAATCTGAAAATATAAGGGCAGCAACACCATCGAGCCGTACGTGGCGACTCCGAAAAGGAAAGTGGCGACCGCCGCCGAGCTGTACAGCCCATCGCGATAGAGCCGGAGGTCGAGAATCGGATGGACGACTCGCAGCGAACGCGCCACGAATAGCACGGTTACCACGAGCCCGGCGCACAGCGGCACCAGCACCCGTGCCGAGGAGATTCCGCGCGTGCCGACCTCGGCAAGTGCGTAGGTCAGCCCCACCATGCCGAGCGAGGCCAGGGCGAGGCCGAGGAAGTCCAGCGGCGCAACGGATTCCGTGCGCGTGTCGCGCGGCAGCAACCGCAGTCCCAGCGCCAGTCCAACCACGGCTATCGGCACATTGATCAGGAAGATCCACGGCCAGCCCGCGTACTCCAGGAGCAAACCCCCGATCGTCGGTCCGATCACGGGTGTCAGCACCATCGGAATGCCAACGGCCGCCATCACTTTCGACAGCCCGTCGCGCCCCGCCGCCGTCACCAGGATTATCTGACCCGCCGGCAGCATCGCGCCGCCGCCGATGCCCTGGAGCACTCGTGCGCCGATCAGTTCACCGACGCTGTCCGACAGTCCGCACCGGATCGACGCGAGGGTGAAAACCAGCAGTGCGATCAGATACAGCCGCTTGGCTCCGATTCGCCGTGCCGCCCAACCGGTTACCGGCAGTACCGCCGCCTGGGCCAGCAGGTATGCGGTCACCACCCAGGGGATGGCGTCGAGCGAGCTGCCCAAACTCTCGGACAACGATTTCAGCGCCACATTGACGACGGTGGCGTCGAGCAGCGAAAGGATCGCGCCGATCAGGACGACCACTACGGCTTTGCGGGCCCGGGGAGTCAGTGTGGATTTCGCGGTCACACCGCCGGGAAGGTCGGAAACTGTCACCTCGGAAGTGTCACCCCGTTGTACAAGTGTGTCAACCGAATGGATGATTAGTGCATCCGATCGGATGGTTGAGTCACCTCTCACGTACAGTCGTCCACATGACGGCGACCTCCCGCCCCCGGCGCTCACCCGATCCGCAGGACCGCAGACGCGATGCCGAACGCTCCCGGCAGGCACTGCTCAACGCCGCCCTCGACGAGTTCTCGGAGAAGGGTTACGACGGCGCGCGTATTCAGGACATCGCGGCCCGAGCCGGAGTGAACAAGCAGCTCATCGCCTATTACTTCGGTGGAAAGGAGAATCTCTACCGCGAGATCCAGCGCGACTGGCAGCAGCGCGAAACCGCCATCACCGATCCGGCGCTGCCGCTGGAACAGGTCGCCGACCGCTATCTGGCCGCAGGATTCGCCGAACCGCGCGCCGCGCGCCTGATGGCCTGGCACGGTCTGACCGCCGGTGATCCGGAGCTGAATATCGACTCCTCCGACACCGATCTCGCCAACCTGCGGCGTGCCCGCGACCGCGGCGAATTTCCCGCCGAACTAGATCCGGAATTCCTCCGCACCGCGCTACTGGCCATCGTCTCCGCACCGGTCATCTACCCGCAGGTCGCCCAGGGTCCGGACGGAATCCGGCCCGGGTCAGCGGAATTCGAGACCTGGTACCGCGACCAGCTGCGGAAGTTACTGAGCCACCTCGCCGCCGATTAGCTCGCGGCCTCGGGGCGACACGCCAGGTTCGATCGGGGGCGACTTCGCCACGAAAAGGGGAGATTTCGGACCATAGTGGAACGATGGGCAACCAGACAGTCGCGGAAGCGTTCGAACCTCTGTTGCATGCCGCGGTGGGGAGGACCTCACCGGTGCGATTCGAGTTCTGGGATGGGAGCGTTATCGAGCCGGTGGGGGAGTGTGCGGGGACCATGCGGGTGCGGTCGAAAGATGCGCTGCGGCATGTGGTTTGGGCTCCGGGGGAGTTGGGGGTGGGGCGGGCGTTCGTTTCCGGGGCGGTGGATTTGGATGGGGATATATTCGTGCTGTTGCGGGCGTTGAGTTCTACCGCGCCGCGGGATGCCAGGCTGGGGGTTGACGCGGTGTGGGAGGCGTTCGGTGCGGCGCGCCGGGTCGGGGCGCTCGGACGGCGGCCACCGCGACCGGCGGAGGAAGCTCTGCCCGTGCGCAGAGGGCTGCACACCAAGCGGCGGGACGCGGCGGCGATCAGCCATCACTATGACGTCGGCAATGACTTCTACGAACTGGTGCTCGGCCCGAGCATGACCTACTCGTGCGCTCGGTTCGTCGGATCCGGCGACGACGGTCACCAGCCCGCCGACGCGACGGTCTCGCTGCAGGACGCGCAAAGCGCCAAGCACGATCTGATCTGCCGCAAACTGGGGTTGGACGCCCGGCCCGGTATGCGCCTGCTGGATGTCGGATGTGGTTGGGGCGCAATGGCAATGCATGCCGCGCGGACCTATCAGGCCCAGGTGGTCGGGGTCACCATCAGCACCGCCCAGGCCGAACTGGCACGCAAGCGGATAGCGGATGCGGGTCTGTCCGCTCGCATCGAGATCCGACTACAGGATTACCGCGATCTTCCCGGTGAACAGTTCGACGCCATTTCCTCGATCGGCATGTTCGAGCATGTGGGGAGTAAGCGGGCCGCCGAGTACTTCACCACGTTGCGCGGGTTGCTGCGGGATGAAGGGCGGCTGCTCAACCATGCCATCTCCTCGCCCGGTGGCTCGGTGATGAACTCGCGAGGATTCGTGGGGCGCTATGTGTTTCCCGATGGGGAACTCATGGATGTGGGGGAGACCATTCTCGCGATGGAGCGCGCCGGGTTCGAGGTCCGGGATGTGGAATCCCTGCGCGAGCATTACGCGCTCACCCTGCGGAATTGGGTGGCGAATCTCGAATCCCGGTGGGAGGAAGCGGTTTCGCTGACGAGTGAGGGGCGCGCCCGGGTATGGCGGCTTTACATGGCCGCTTCCGCACTGGGTTTCGAGGACGGCGGCCTCGGATTGCATCAGGTGCTGGGCGTAATCCCCGCTCCCGCAGGCGATACCGGTATGCCAGCCACGCGGCGCGCCTGGGGGTGAACCGTCTCGGAGACGAGAAATGCCCGTACGGATCCGAGATCCGTACGGGCACTGTGCCTCCGGTGCGAGTGAGCTAGCCGACCGTCGCGCCCACGCGCAGGGCGTGCGGCTCGATCGCGCCGCGGACGATCGCACGCTCGTCGATGGTCTCCGCCTTGTAGGGCAGGGTCGACAGGGTGGCGGTCATCTTGGCGACCGGATCCTCGATGGCCTTCGGGGTACCGAAGATGAAGGTCCACTCGTGCTCATCGCTGACGTACGGGACGACCGTCTCGAACAGATTGTGGAAGCGGGTCCACGAACGCTTGAGAGTCTCGTTGCGCCACATGGTCTGACAGCCCGCCTGCGCGGCCAGCACGCCGCCCTCGGCCAGAATCGCCTTGCAGCGGTTCAGGAAATCGTCCTCGTACAGGCGATTGTGCTGTGCGTCCTCGACCCGCTCATCCGGCAGATCGATACAGATCATGTCGTAGCGCACGCCATCGGCCTCGGCCTTGGCCAGGAAGTCCCAGCCGTCGGCGTAGTGCATCTTGATCGGGCCGGTCTGCGCGACCGCCTCGGCCAGATCCGCCTCGGAGTAGCCGTAGGGGAGGTGCTTGGCGCAGAGCTCCACTTCCAGCTGATCGATGTCCACGTGATCGACGAGCGAAGCGCCCGCCGCGGCCGACATCTGCGAGGCGACGCCCTCACCGGAACCGATGATCAGCACCTTGTCCAGCTTCTCGGCCAGCGCGTAACCCGGGACCAGCATGGCCTCGTGGTAGGTGAGCTGGGAGAACTCGGTGGACTGGCGATCGTCGTCGGAGAACAGCGACAGGCCCTGCTCGGTCTGCGCGATCACCATGTGCTGGAACGGGGTATTGGTGTCCACCACGACATCGGTCATATTCCACACCCGCGTCAGGCCGTCGCCGACCGGCTCGTGGATCCGGCGCGAGGCGTGCCCGCGCTGAATGACCTCCATATTGACCGTCGCGGGCGAAAGCTCCTGCTGGAGCAGCTCAACCGCCTTGGTCGCCCCGGCACCGATACTGCCGCAGGTGAATACGTCGACGAAGATGTCTCCGGATTCGGGGTAGGTGTGGATCGAGGCGTGCGACTCGGCGAGTAGAGCCAGGATGGTGACACCCTGCGGCTCGAACTGCTTGCGCACGACATCACAGATGGTCACCCCCGCGGCGACCAGCGATTTTCGAAGTGCGGCTTCGAGTCGTTCGAGGTCGTCGCAGAGGGCCGCGTCGACACCACCGAACTCGGCCAGCACATGCCAGCCGGTGAATTCTGCCGTCATGGCTAAACTCACTCTCGCTCAGCGCCAGTGACATGAACAGTCAAAGGCGGAAAACCGTTGAAGGACACCGACGAATAGCTCGCCGTATAGGCGCCGGTCTCGAGGATTCGCACTGAATCACCGGCTCGCAACGTGGTCGGAAGAAGGACCCGCGTGCGCTGATAGAGTACATCGTCGCCATCGCAGGTCGGACCCGCGACCACCGCCTCGGCCACCGGATCGCCGTCGCGATCGGTCTGGAAACGGTAAGCGATGTACTCGTTCTCGGTTTCGGCCATGCCGTTGTAGCGGCCGATGTCGAGGTATATCCAGCGCCGCCCGTCCGGCGCCTGGCGAACATTCACCACCTCCGCGTGGATCACACCGGTGTTACCCACAAGGGCGCGACCGGGTTCCACGATGAGAGCGATGTGTTCCGGGAGATGGCGGGCGGCGGCCGCGGTGATCACCGCGCCCAGCTCGGCCACGCCGGGAGCCGCGTCGGCGTACGAAATCGGCAGTCCCCCACCGATATTCACCGCCGCGACCGGAATGTCCTTGACCGCCAACGCTTCCGCGATGGCTCCGGCCTGTTCGATGCCGATCTGCCAGGCGATCGGATCCAGCTGCTGCGAACCGACGTGGAAGTACGGCCCGCCGACCCGTAGGCCCAGATCGTGCGCGCGCACCAGCAACTGCCCGGCTTCCTCGGGCGCACAACCGAACTTGGTTCCGAACGGCGTCTGCGACTGCGGAGCGGAGGCGAGGAATCGGCACTCGACCTCGGATCCCGGCGCATGCTCGGCGATACGTTCGAGATCGTCCTCGGTATCGAAGGCGAACCGGCGCACACCCGCGGCGAACGCGGCGGCGATATGAGCGGCCTTCTTGATGGGATTGCCGTAGCACATGACGGCCGGATCAACCCCCTGCGCGAGGCAGAGCTCGATCTCCCCGACGCTGGCTACGTCGAATTCAGCGCCTTCTACGTTGAGGAGCCGGATGATCTCCGGTAGGGGACTCGCCTTGACGGCGAAGCGAATTCGCGCGGTGGGTAGCGCGGCTTGCAGGGCGCGGTAGTTGGCACGCACCAGCTCGAGGTCGACGACGAGACAGGGTGACTCGCGAGAGTTTGAGACGGTCAATCTAAGGGAACTCCCCACTGTTCGGGCCGTCAAAACGGCCTCGGGCAACAGCCAGCGAGAATAGCAGTGCTTGGCGTCGGAAAACGAACTGGCGATCAACGACTACGTCACCTTAACGCCGCGGGGCCGCCCGAAGGCGGCCCCGAGACCTTACGAGAGTGTGACCGGATCAGCCGGTTCCAGGCGGGCGATCAGCCCGCCGAGATGGTGACCTCGTCGAACACCACTTCACCCGCCGCATCGGATTCGGCCAGGTCAACGACCGCGTTGATACTCCAGCCGTGGTCACCGGCCGGATCGTCGAGCACCTGGCGCACATGCCAGAACTCGCCCCGCTTCTCCACCTGGAACAGCTTCGGACCGCGCGCGTTCGGGCCGGTGCGAATTTCGTCGTACTCGGCGAAGTACGGCTCGAGCTCGCCCTCCCAATCCAGCTCGTCCTCGAACTCGTCGAGCGCGTCCCAGCGCCGCAGCGATGCCAGGTCGACCCGGCGGAACAGGGCATTGCGAACCAATACCCGGAACGAGCGTTCGTTCGCGGAGATGGGGCGTACGGATTCCGCACCGAACGCGACCTGTTCGGTATCGGTCTCCGCGCCCGGATTGGTGAGCTGCTCCCATTCGTCCAAAAGGCTCGAGTCCACCTGCCGGATCAGCTCGCCCAGCCATTCGGTGATGTCATCGAGCTCCTCGGTGCGCGCCTGCTCCGGCACCGTGCGCCGCAGCGCCCGGTACGCGTCCGCCAGGTACCGCAGCACCACGCCCTCCGAGCGCGCCAGCTCGTACACCGACACCAATTCCGCGAACGTCATGGACCTTTCGACCATTTCACGCACTACGGACTTGGGCGCGGGCTCGAACTCGGACACCCACGGATGCCCGGCCTTGTACGTCTCGAACGCCGGAAGAATGAGCTCCTCGGCCAGCGGCTTGGGCCAGGTGACCTCTTCCAGGAGCTCCATCCGCTCCTCGTATTCGATCCCATCGGCCTTCATCTCCGCGACCGCCACCCCGCGCGCCTTGTGCTGCTGCGCCATCAGCAACTGCCGCGGATCCTCCAGCGTCGCCTCGATGAGTGTGATGACATCGAGGGTGTAGGTCGGGGACTCCTTGTCCAGCAGCTCGAACGCGGCCAGCGCGAACGGCGAGAGCGGCTGATCGAGTGCGAAATCGCGTTGCAGATCCACCATCAGCCGGGCGTGCCTGCCGAACTCGTCGGGCTCGTCCAGCTGCTGCACCACGCCCGCGTCCCGCAGTGCGCGATACAGCTTGATCGCCTTGAGGATGTGTTTGCGCTGTGCCGCCCGCGGTTCGTGATTGTCCTCCAGCAGATGTCGCATGGCATAGAAGCAATTGCCCTTGCGCGCAATGACATTCAGCAACATCGCATTGGTGACGTTGAAACGCGACAGCATCGGTTCGGGCGAGGCCGCCACCAGCCGGTCGAAGGTCTCCTCGGACCAGGAGACGAAACCCTCCGGCGGCTTGCGCTTCTGGACCTTCTTGAGCTTCTTGGGGTCATCCCCGGCACGGGCGATCAGCCGCGCGTTCTCCACCTCGTGCTCGGGCGCCTGCACCACGACCGTGCCCATGGTGTCGAATCCCGCACGCCCCGCGCGACCCGAAATCTGATGGAACTCACGGGCATTGAGCCGGCGCGTGCGCACACCGTCGTATTTGGTGAGCCCGGTCAGCAGCACCGTGCGAATCGGCACATTGATGCCGACGCCGAGAGTGTCTGTGCCGCAGACCACTTTGAGCAGTCCGTCCTGCGCCAGCTTCTCCACCAGTCGCCGGTACTTGGGCAGCATTCCCGCGTGATGTACGCCGATGCCGTGCCGGATGAACCGCGACAGCGTCTTGCCGAATCCGGTGGCGAACCGGAATTCGCCCAGCGCGTCGGCGATCGCGTCCTTCTCGGCCTTGGAGGCGAAGTTCACGCTCATCAGCGCCTGCGCGCGTTCGATGGCCGCGGCCTGGGTGAAATGCACGACGTACACCGGCGCGAGCGAGGTGGTGACCAGATCCTCGAGCGTCTCGCTTATCTGCGTGCGCACATACGAAAAGCTCAGTGGCACAGGGCGTTCCGCACCGGAGACGATCGCGGTGTCATTCCCGGTGCGCCGCTTCAGATCCTCGGCGAAGAAGTCGACCTCACCGAGCGTCGCCGACATGAGCAGGAACTGCGCGCCCGGCAATTCGATCAGCGGCACCTGCCACGCCCAGCCACGATCGGGATCGGAGTAGTAGTGGAACTCATCCATGATCACCTGGCCGACATTGGCCTTCGCGCCCTCGCGCAAAGCCAGATTCGCCAGGATCTCCGCGGTGGCGCAAATGATCGGCGCATCCGGATTCACCGCCGCGTCACCGGTCACCATGCCGACCCGATCCGCCCCGAACACCTCGCACAGCGCGAAGAACTTCTCGCTGACCAGGGCCTTGATCGGCGCGGTGTAGTAGCTGCGCTGCCCGCGATTGAGCGCCGCGTAATGCGCGCCGATCGCCACGAGTGATTTACCCGACCCGGTCGGCGTCGCCAGAATGACATTCGACCCGGTGAAGAGCTCGAGCAACGCCTCTTCCTGGGCCGGATACAGCGTCAGCCCTTCGGAAGTGGTCCAGTCGGTGAAAGTCTCGTACAGCCAGTCCGGGTCCACATCGGGTATGGCTTGGTCGGGGACGAGTTCGGATAGCTGCACGCGCCCTACGTTACTGGGCGATCTGCCCGGCTCCGCCCACGGCGGGCGGAGCGGATGTGCGAACTAGCGACGCTGCTCGCCGTCCCCGTCCTCGGTGAAGCCGGACTGTTCGGCCAGGAAGCGTTCGAATTCCGCGCCCAGTTCATCGCCGGTGGGCAGTTCGGCATCGCTGGCGAGCAGGCTCGACTGGCGTTCCTGCGCGGTGACGAAGCTGTCGTACTGCTGCTCGAGCGCCGAGACCACGTTCTCCACCTCGGAATTGCCCGAGATGTGCTCGTTGACCTGTTCGCGGACGCGCGCCGCCGATTCGCTCAGCGCGGCGAGGGGGAGTTCCAGGCCCGCGTTCTCGGCCACGTTCTCCAGCAGCGTCTGCGCGGCCTCCGGGTACGCGGTCTGGGTCAGATAGTGCGGCACATGCACCGAGAACCCGACCGATTCATGACCGTGCTGGGCCATCCGGTACTCCAGCAGCGACGAGGCGCTACCCGGCACCTGGAGTTCGCCCGGCCAGCGCTGGTGATCGCCGATCAGATCGGTATCGCTGGCGTGCGCGGTCACCCCGAGCGGGCGGGTGTGCGGAATCGCCATGGGAATCGCGCTCAGACCGATGGTCCGGCGCACGCCCAGCTGTTCGGCCAGCAAACGCACGGCCGTGGTGAACTTCTCCCAGCGCAGATCCGGTTCCAGCCCGGACAGCAGCAGGAACGGGGTCCCCGCGGTGTCCTTGAGCGCCCAGAGATTCAACTCCGGCTCGGAGTACTCGGAGAAGTGATCGGTCTTGAACATCATCAGCGGGCGGCGGGAGCGGTAGTCCAGCAGCTCATCCATATCGAACGAGGCGACCAGTTCGCTCTCCAGGCTCTCGCGCAGATGCGTGGTAGCCAGCTTGACGGCGTGCCCGGCGTCGGTGAAACCCTCCAGCCCGTGCACCAGTACCGGACCGGCGCCGTCGGCGGACGACAGTTGCGGAGCCGGGAACTCCAGCTCGTACATATGCGACTCTGAGTCCATCGCGTACTCCTTCCTGCGTGGCCCACCTGCGCGACCCGTTACCCATTCTCTCTCATGCGCCGACAGGTCGTGCATTGCCCGCACCCGTGCTGCAACGCGCCGCACCCGGACACGCATTCCCGAGGCGTCGCCACGCGGCGTGGCATTCGGTGTGAACAGCAGATATTCGGCATAGTGGACGGGTGACCGTGCCGAATTCGCCGGGTCGGCAGGTGGCTTACACGCCCTGCCCCATGCCCGCCCGCAGATGGTGCCGAATGCCCTTCCGCCCCGTGGGTATCGCGTTATCGGCCATCGTATTGGCGGGCTGCGGCGGCACCGTATCGGGTCACCCGCAAGCCTCGCAGGGGCTGATCACCGCCGTGCAGACCGATAGCGGACTGGCCCGGCTGCTGCCGGACTCATCACAATTCCCCGCGCGCTACGCCGCGGTCACCCTGCCCGTCGACGCGGCCGGTCAGGCCGCGAGCGATCTCGACGGCGTACTGCCCGGGGCAATGATCGATCCCGCCACCTGCGCACCGCAGGCCCCGACCGCCGGACCCGTGGTGGTCGTCGGCACCGATGACGCCGCGCGCGCCACCCTCACCGTGGAATTGGTGCGCACCGATCAGAAACTGAGCGTGCTGCGAGATCAATTGCAGCGCTGCGGAACCGTGCGCGTGGGACACGGCGGCACCACCGCCACCATCACCACCGAGATGGATCCGCCGCCACCGCTGGATGCCGATGACACCCTCGCGCTGCGCCGCAGCGTCCGCTCCGAGAACGGCAGCGCGGGTATGACACGGAATATGCAAACGCTGCTCGGACAGATCGGCGATGTGCGGATCAACGTCACCTACATGTCCTTCACCGACGCCAAAGCCGATGCGCAAGCCCTCGATTCACTGTTCACCACCGCGGTGGGCAAGGTGCGCAAGGGCTGAGAAATCCGGGAGAGGAGCCGACCCCTGCCTGCCCGGCTCCAACACCGAATCAGCAGGCAGAACCGGTGCCCGAGCCCGAACCCGCGGAACCCGAGCCCGCCGAACCGGTTCCGGCCGAACCGCTGCCGCCGGAACCGCTCGCGGAACCGCTGCCGCCGGAGCCGCTGGAGGAACCGCTGGGCAGCAGTGAGCACAGCGAACCCGGTGCGCCGACCGGGTAGACGATCGTCGACATGGACAGGCCCTGCTTCACGCCGATGGTGTAGCTGCCCGAGGCGGTGGGGTGCCAGTCGATGGAAGCGGTCACCACACCGGAATTGGCGGCGGGCGTGGCGGTTCCGATGCTGGTGCCGTTGATCAGGAACTCGACCTGGTTGAACTTGTTGTCACCGGAGACGCCCACGATGATCGAACAGCCGTCGGCGACGGTGCAGTTCTTACCCGGGATGAGGCCGACCACGCTGATATCGGCGATATCCGCGGTGGCGGGTCCGGCCAGCAGCACCGGCCCCGCGAGGGTGGCGAACGCGGCGGCCGCGCCCACCTTGGAAAGTGTTCTCGTCATTGCGTAATTCCTTCCGGCGCCTCCGACGGGCACCGGCCGTACGGTAACAGCGTGCAGGCTTCGTTTTGGTGAAATCAAAAGTGCTGCAACATGATTCGAATCATGCATGACTGCGCAGCGGTGTGTCAGGTGGCATAGCGCGCCACCAATTCCGAACCGAGACGGGCGAGTTCGGCGCGCACCGATTCCGGTTCGGTGACCTCGAGCGCGGTACCCCAGCCCGCCAACTGCTGGGCGATCATCAGCGGGCTCGGAGCGGTGATGCGAACCCTGGTGCGGCCCTCGGTGATCGGGCCGTCGATCTCACAGTGCCTGCCCTGCTGATGAGCCAGCACCGGTAACAGGTGATCCGGCACCAGGACCGTCGCCGCGAGGGTCGAGCGGCGCTGCTCCATCGCCTCGACCACCTCGGACCAGGCGGCGTTCAGATCGAAATCCTCGGGGCGATGGGCTGTTTCATCGGTGATCTCGATTCCGGCCATGCGGTCCACGCGGAAAGTGCGCTGTCCGCGGTCGGTTCCGGCGATCAGGTACCAGATGGCGTCCTTGTCGACCAGCCCCCAGGGATCGACCGTGCGTTCGGTGCGGCTGCCCGACCGGCCGTAGTCGAAGCGCACCCTGCGACGGCGCACCACCGCTCGCTGTAGGCGCGCGACCTCGGGTGGGGTCTGTTCATCGCGCTCGCCCCAGCGGGCCGGGTCGACGATCATGGCACCGGCCGCGGCCTCCGCCTCCGCGCGGAAGGATTGCGGCAGGGCGCGCAATAGCTTGCGCAGTGCGGCGCGGGTGGCCGGGCTCGCGGTGGTCATCGGGCCCAGCAGCAGGAACAGCGATTGCGCCTCGCCCTCGGTCAAACCGCTCAGATCGGTGCGCGCGCCACCCACCAGCGCCCAGCCGCCACCGCGCCCGGCCTGCGGATATACCGGAATTCCGGCGGTGGACAGCGCCTCCAGATCGCGCCGCGCGGTGGCCACCGACACTTCCAGTTCGGTCGCGACCTCGGCCGCGGTCACCCGGCCGCGGGTCTGCATGAACAACAGGGTGGCTACCAATCGATCGGCTCGCATATTTGAATCTTGCCAATAAAAGTGCTCATTCGGTGAGCACTTTGCCGTCGATGATTGTTATATCGACATCGGAACGACCAAGGAGAACGACATGCTGCGTGGAATGGCCACCGTGACCTATTACGCCGACGACCTCGAGGCCGCCAAGGACTGGTACAGCGAATTCCTCGGCACCGCACCGTATTTCACCGTCCCCGGCGGGTACTACGAGTTCCGTATCGGCGATTACCAGGCCGAGTTGGGGCTCATCAATCGCAAGTTCGCGCCGAGCCGGCCAGATCAGCCCGGCGGTCAGGTGGTGAACTGGCACGTCGACGACCTCTCCGCCACCTTCGAACGGCTGCTGAGCATGGGGGCCAAGGAGTACGAGCCCATCACCGAGCGTGGCGCGGGCACCGGATTCGTCACCGCCGCGGTCATCGATCCGTTCGGCAATATCCTCGGCATCATGTCCAACCCGCACTACCTCGAAATGCTCGCGCAGCTGCGGCCCGAGTAGGGCGCACCCGCCTGATCCGCATTGCGCACGCCACTCCTTCCAGCACGCGTGGAGCGTGCTGGAGCGGACTGTAACAGCATGTGGCGGCGCTTTCGGGCAAAATGAAACGAATCCATTTCACGTTGTGGCCGGGCCTCCGCTGATAGGTGTGGATCCCGGCCGAAAACGTGCCGGGATGACGGGGCTGGTTCGCGTGTGAACCTCCCGACTCGTCGCTAGCAGCGCGTACCGACAGATTCGCGGTTCGGGGGAGCGCGCCACGCCGAATAGTCCACGGCGCGAATCAAATTCCACAGGCAGGGGCCGATGCCCGGCCGGGACCGCAGAGCTGTCGGTGCCCCTGCCGACCGTCGACGCCATGACCACACCTGCCGAACCACCTGTCCACCGCCAACCCTCGTCCCCGGAAGACGGTCCGCCTCGGGGTCTGCCGTCGGAAGGCCCGCCCCGACCGGTGCTGCCGGAGGCCGTGCCTCATGAGGGACCGACCGAAACGCCGTCCGAGGAGTCACCGCCAAAGAGTTCGTTCGTGGGGGTACCGCGGGAAGGCTCGTCGGAACTGTCCGAACGGGCGGTGACCGAGCCGGATTCGCATTTGCGAGATCCGGGGGAGTTCATCGCGGCGGTGCCCGCCATGCTCGGATTCGTTCCGGCCAGGTCGCTGGTGATCACCGTGTTGCGGGCGGCGTCCGGTGAATCCGGTAGGGCTGCTGTCGATGTGGTGGCAAGGATGGATTTGGATAATCCGGGCCGGGTCGCCACCGGGGAGTTGGTGGACCGGGTGGCGAGCGTATGCGTCCGCGGTACGGCGCTCGCGGTGCTGGCGTTGGTAGTCGATGATCGGGCGACCGCGCCCGCCGATCGGCATCGCGGGGTGCGATCGCGTAAGCATCGCGATTTGATCGGGGCGCTGGAACATCGCCTCGATACCGAGGCGGTGCCGCTCGCCGGGGCGTGGGCGGTGCGCGCGATCGGGGGTGAGTTGCCCTGGTGGAGCCTGCTCGGTCCCGATCGCAGGGGTCGTCAACCGGATCCGGCTACGTCGCTGGTGACGCTCAAACATGTGCTCGAGGGTCGTCCGATGCGGGCATCGCGCGATGAACTGGTCGCCGCGGTGGCGGTGAATGCCGTTGTGCGGGACAAGATGCCGGATCTGCTCGATGCCGCGACCGAGGTCGCCACCGATCGGCTCGCCCAGGCCGTGCGCCGCGGCGAGCCGAATTTCTACAGTCGCGCCGCCTTGCGCACGGTGCTCGAACGGATCGCGGATATCGAGGCGGGCAGTCTGCCCAATGTCGCCGAACTGGCGGAAGTGGCCGTGGCCCTGCGTGATCCGGAGGTGCGGGACATCCTGTTCGGACTCATACCGGGCGCGCACGCCCGCGCGGCCGAAACCCTGTGGCTCGAATTGACCCGCGCCCTGCCCGATCCCGATCGCGCCGAAGCGGCCATGCTGCTGGGCTACGCCGCCTACGCGCGCGGGGACGGACCGCTCGCCGGGGTGGCGCTGGAGGCCGCACTGGCCTCCGACGAATCACATCGCATGGCGAATCTGCTCGATATCGGCCTGCAGACCGGTATGCCGCCCGAGCGCCTGCACCGCCTGGCCGAGGCCGGACGCGAAGCCGCCGCGGACCTCGGGGTCGATCTGCGATCGGAGCACCCGTGAAATCCGCGGCGGAATCGAGAGCCTTACTTGCGAGCGCTGTGCGCGCGATCGCCGAGCGAGCGCAGGAACTCCCAGGCATCCGAGACGATCTCGACCAGATCGGTGTGCTCGGGCCGCCAGCCGAGTTCGGCCATGGCCTTATCGCTGGAGGCGATGAGCACCGCCGGATCACCCGCGCGGCGCGGGGCGTCGATCGAGGCGATGGGCAGGCCCGTCACCTCGCGGCAGGCCGAAATGACCTCGCGCACCGAGAATCCGGTACCGCTGCCCAGATTGAAGATCCGGTGCACGCCCGGCTGCGACTGGGCCAGCGCCAGCGAATGCGCCTGCGCCAGATCGAGGATGTGGATGTAGTCGCGCACGGCACTGCCGTCCGGGGTCGGATAGTCGGTGCCGAAGACCGAGATCGAATCCCGATGTCCCAGCGCCGTTTGCAGCACCAGGGGGATCAAATGCGTTTCCACCACCCGGTTCTCACCGAGCCCGGCATACGCCCCGGCCACATTGAAGTAGCGCAGGCTGGTCGCGGCCAGCCCGTGCGCCGCCGCGTACGAGGTGATGGCGTAATCGATCGAGAGCTTCGACGCGCCATAGGGATTGGTCGGAGCCTTCGGGGCGTCCTCGACGATCGGCACCTGCTCCGGTTCGCCGTACACCGCCGCGGTCGAGGAGAAGACCAGACGCTCGGTACCGGCGGCCCGCATGGCCTCCAGCAGCGCGAGCGTCTTGACCACATTGCCGTGCCAGTATTTCTCCGGCTGCGTCACCGATTCGCCGACCAGCGACTGCGCCGCGAAATGCAGGACGCCGTCGAAGGATTCGGCCGCGATCAGATCGACGCCCGCGGTGGCGATATCGCCCTCGACGAACTTCGCTCCGGCCGGGACGCCATCGGCATTGCCGGTGGACAGATCATCGACGACGACCACTTCGTGGCCGTCCTCGAGCAGTACCTGCGCGACTCCGCCGCCGACGTAGCCCGCGCCTCCGGTAACCAGCAGTTTCAAGTCTCAGACCAACTTCACCTGGACGGCGTGCGCCATCTCGTCGGACAATTCATAGCCTTCGTGACCCGGCACCAGAATGACGACCGCGCCCGGCTTGGTCTCCACATTCACGCGCGCGTCCGGAACCACGCCGGCCTCACGCAGCTGGCCGATGATCTCCGGATCGGTCTGAATGTGCTCCGAGAGGCGGCGCACCACCACCGCGGCCGACTGGCCGGACGGCAGATCCGAGAGCCGGATGAGCTTCTCCTCGCTGCCCGAACTCGGGGTGACGCCCAGTTCGTCCAGTCCGGGAATGGGATTGCCGTACGGGGAGGTGGTGGGATTGTTCAGCACCTCCACCAGGCGGCGCTCCACCTCCTCGCTCATCACGTGCTCCCAGCGGCACGCCTCGGCGTGCACGTTCTCCCAGTCCAGCCCGATGATGTCGACCAGCAGTCGTTCGGCGAGCCGGTGCTTGCGCATGACCGAGACCGCCATGGCCCGGCCCTTATCGGTCAATTCGAGGTGGCGGTCACCGGCAACGGTCAGCAAACCGTCGCGTTCCATCCGCGCCACCGTCTGGCTGACCGTGGGCCCGCTCTGTTCGAGGCGCTCGGCAATGCGGGCGCGCAGGGGCGTGACGCCCTCCTCCTCGAGGTCGTAGATGGTACGGAGGTACATCTCCGTGGTGTCGACCAGATCCTTCACCTGTTAACCCCTTCGTCGGCACGAATTCTACCCATGCGCGGCGGCTACACCGGGCGACAGCATATTTCGCGAACGCCGGGAGAACACCCAGGACGGCCTGCGTGTTCCCCACGGGTTTCGGGGGGTGACGGGGCAGAGGTCCGGAATGGCGGTGCAGCAGTGTCACTAGCCTACGAAGTCCGGCGACGCATTAGCGTGGCAGGTATGCCCGACCGTGCGCGTGGAGATGGAACCGTTGTCTGGAGCGATAGGTTCCTCGACTACACGTGGACGCCCGAACACCCCATGCGACCGGTGCGATTGCGGTTCACCATGGCGCTTGCCGAGAATCTCGGACTGCTCGACGGGGTGGAGACGATCACACCCGAGGCGGCGGGGGAGTCCGAATTGCTGCGGGTGCACACCCACGATTACGTCGAGGCGGTCAAGCACGCGCGGCAACCTCCGGGCGCACCGCCCGCAGCGCCGCCGTTCGGTCTCGGCTCGACCGATAACCCGGTCTTCCCGCATATGCACGAAGCGGCTTCGGTCATCGTCGGTGGAACACTGGCCGCCGCACAGGAGATCGCGTCGGGGCGCACCAAACGGGCGGTGAGCATCGGCGGTGGCATGCATCACGCCATGCCGGATTCGGCGGCCGGGTTCTGTGTGTACAACGATGTGGCGGTGGCGATTTCGTGGCTGCTGGAGAACGGGTTCGACCGCATCGCCTATCTCGACGTCGACGTGCATCACGGAGATGGCGTGCAGCGCATGTTCTATGGCGATCCGCGCGTGCTGACCGTGTCCATCCACCAGCATCCCGCGACGCTGTGGCCCAATACCGGCTGGCCCGAGGAGACCGGGGCGGGCAAGGCCGAGGGCACCGCCGTCAATCTGCCGATCATGCCCGGCACCCGGGATCAGCTGTGGTTGCGCGGGTTTCACGCTGTCGCCCCCGGTGCGCTCGCGGCCTTCCGCCCGCAGATCGTGATCAGTCAGTGCGGTGTCGACACCCACCGGGAAGATCCGCTGGCCGATCTGGAATTGAGCGTCGATGGCCAGCGCGCGGCCTTCATCGCCATGCGTGATCTCGCGGATCAATACGCCGAGGGCCGCTGGCTCGCGGTCGGCGGCGGCGGCTACGGCCTCATTCGCGTGGTCCCGCGCGCCTGGACCCATCTGCTCGCCACCGCCCTGGACCGCACCATCGATCCGGATACCGCGATACCCGCGCAGTGGAAGGAATTGGTCGGCGCGTACGCCCCGACCGTCGCCGCGCCCGAGACCATGGGCGATGGCGCGGACACCACCTTCACGCGCTGGGACGGTCCCGGCGGCGGCCGCGAAACCGGTGATGAGCGCGCGGACCGCGCCCGCCGCGCCCTGGACACCTCTATTCTGGCAACCCGCCGAGCGACTTTCGGCCTGCTCGGCCTGGATCCGGAGGATCCCCGTGACTGACCCCGCCGACCCCGCCGCCCAACCGGTCGCGCCGCTGCTGCCCGCCGATACCCCCGGCACCCCGGCGGTTCCGCCGCCGCCCCCGGAGCACTGGTTCGCGGATGTGCTCGCCTCCGACGGCGGGGTGGTGCGGCTGCGGCCGATCACGCCCGAGGATGCGGCGGAGCTGGAGCGCTTTCACACCCGGCTGTCGGATCGGACCCGGTACCTGCGGTACTTCGGGCCGTATCCGCGCATGACGCCGAAGGATCTGTACCGGACCACGCACGTGGATTACCGGGATCGGGTCGGGCTGGTGATCGAGCTCGGGGACGACATCATCGCGGTGGGCCGGTACGAGTACCTGGCCGAGCGAGCGGGTGCGCGGTCGGCCGAGGTGGCGTTCGTGGTGGCCGATCAGCATCAGGGTCGCGGGCTGGGGTCGATACTGCTCGAGCATTTGGCGGGGGCCGCGGCCGAGAATCACATCGAAACCTTCGTGGCCGAAGTGCTCGCCGAGAACAACGCCATGGTGCAGGTGTTCCGCGATGCCGGATATCAGGTGCAGCGCAGCCGCGACGGATCGGTGCTGCACCTCGAATTCGCGATCGATCCCAGCGAGGCGTTGCAATCGGTGCGGGATTCGCGCGAACGCGCCTCGGAGGCGCGCAGTGTCGGGAATCTGCTGTCCCCGCGCTCGGTCGCGGTGATCGGCGCGACCCCGCTGGCGACCCGGGTCGGCGGTGCGGTGCTGGCGAATCTGCTGTCCGGTGGCTTCCAGGGGCCGGTGTTCCCGGTGAACCGCAATCGCACCGCCGTGCGCGGGGTGCGCGCGTACGCGACCGTGCGCGATATTCCGGATGAGGTCGATCTGGCCGTAATCGCCGTTCCCGCAGCCGAAATCGGCTCGGTACTCGACGACTGCATGGCCAAGGGCGTCAAGGGGCTGGTGGTGCTCACCGCCGGATTCTCCGAAACCGGGCCGCGCGGTTACGCCGCCGAACGCGAACTGGTCGACGCGGTGCGTTCGCACGGTATGCGGGTGGTGGGTCCGAGCGCGCTCGGCATCGCCAATACCGATCCCGCGATCTCCCTGAACGCCACGCTGGCATCGGTGCTGCCGGGACGCGGGCGGATCGGATTCTTCTGTCAGTCAGGCCCTTTGGGCGCTGCCATTCTCGGTGAGGCGGCGGCCCGCCAGCTCGGCCTGTCCACCTTCGTCTCGGCGGGTAATCGCGCCGATGTCTCCGGTAATGACCTGCTGCAATATTGGGACAGCGATCCCAGCACCGATGTGGTGCTGCTGTACCTGGAGACCTTCGGCAATCCGCGCAAGTTCTCCCGTATCGCGCGCCGGGTGGCGCGCACCAAACCCATTGTGGCCGTGAGCAGTGGCCGCAATGCCGTGCGGGTGGACGGGGAGCCGGATCTGGATCGCTCCCTGGTGCGGAATCTGTTCGCGCAGGCGGGCATCGTCCAGGTCGATTCCATCAGTGAGCTTTTCGACTGCGCCATGCTGCTGGCCTATCAGCCGCTGCCCGCCGGACCGCGTCTTGCGGTGCTGGGCAATAGCGCCGCGCTGAACTGGCTCGCGGTCGATGCCGGGCGCGGTGAGGGCCTCACGGTCGGGGAGCCGATTCAACTCGGCCCGCAGGCCGGACCCGCCGACTATCTCACCGCCGTGGCGGCCGCCGTCACCGATAGCGCCGTGGACGCGGTCATTGTCATCTACTCCCCGCCCGTGCCCACCGCGGTCGCAGCCTTCGCCGAGGCCATTCGCTCCGGTGCCCAATCCGACCCGGACACACCGGTTCTCACCACCTTCGTGGCCGATCAGGGCATGTCGAATCTGCTCGCCACGCGCGGCCCGGGCGGCATGCTCGAGCGCGGATCGATTCCGTCCTACGGTGATCCGGAACGCGCCGCCCGCGCGCTGGCGCGGGTGCGGCGCTATGCCGATTGGCGGACCCGCCCGGTATCGCCGGTCGCGCGCCCCGACGGCGTCGACACCGCTCGTGCGCGCGAACTCGTCGCCGCGTGGATGGCCTCGGCGACCGATCACTGGCTCTCGGATCTGGAGGCCGCGGAACTGCTGGGCTGCTACGGGATTCGCGTCGTCGAATTCCGCGAGGTGCGCGATGCGGACGCCGCCGTGGCCGCCGCCGAGGAACTCGGCTATCCGGTGGCCGCCAAGGCGACCGGTGAGATCTGGCGTAATCGACCGGATCTCACCGGTGTCCGGCTGGATCTGTGGCGTCCGGACGCGGTGCGGCGCGGCTTCACCGATCTGGCCGAGATATCGGGCAATCCCGTGCACATTCAGCGCATGGCCACCAAGGGCGTCGGCTGTGGTTTCCGGGTACAGGACGATCCGTCGTTCGGTTCGGTGATCAGTTTCGGCCTGTCCGGCACCATTATCGATCTGCTCGGTGACCGGGTGTACCGGGCGCTGCCGCTGACCGAGGCCGAGTCCATCGAGCTGATCGACGCCCCGCGCGCGGCCCCGCTGCTCTCGGGCACCGTGCGCGGCCGCGATATCGGCAAACCGGTGGATCGGGCCGCGCTCGCCGAACTCGCACAGCGCATTTCGGCGCTCTGCGATGACCTGCCCGAGGTGCGCGAGTTGCAGTGCGAGCCGATCATGGCCGCACCCGAGGGCGCCGCGGTGCTGTACAGCCGGGTGCGCATCGGCCCGGAACCCAGCAGATTCGATATCGGACCGCGCCGTATGGCATGACTCACACAGCGGTGGCGGCAGCGCGCGAATGAGTTGAGATGGACCAAGAATCGTCGGCAAGGAGAGGTGATCGTATGCGGGAGAACCAGATCGAAACGGCGACCGCGCCACTGCGCGATGACATCCGGTTCCTGGGCGGCATCCTCGGGGAAACGATTCGCGATCACGAGGGCGCGGACGTCTTCGACCTGATCGAACGGGTCCGGGTGGAGGCGTTCAAGATTCGCCGCGAGGAGGTGGATCGCGATGCGGTCGCCGATATGCTGCGCGATCTCGACATAGCCACCGCGATACCGGTGATTCGCGCCTTCAGCCACTTCCTACTGCTCGCGAATCTGGCCGAGGATCTGCAGCGCGATCGCCGGCGCGCGGTGCATATCGCGGCGGGGGAGCCGCCCCAGGACTCCAGTCTGGCGGCCACCTATCGCAAACTCGACGCCGCGCGGCCCGATGGCGATCTGGTCGCCGATCTGCTCAGTGACGCCCTGGTCTCGCCCGTCATCACCGCGCACCCCACCGAAACCCGGCGGCGCACCATCTTCGATGTGCAGGCGCGCATCACCGAACTCATGAAGCAGCGCCAGCGCTACGGTGAGCACGAGGCCGAATTCGCCGTCATCGACACCGATATCCGGCGGCAGGTGCTGCAGCTGTGGCGGGCCGCGCTGATTCGCCTGGCGCGCTTGCGCATTCAGGACGAGATCGAGGTCGGCCTGCGGTACTACGACCTCACGCTGTTCGAGGTGATCCCGAAGATCAATGCCGATCTGCGCGACGCTCTGCGCGCCCGCTGGCCCGAACACGAGCTGCTGTCCCGGCCGATGCTGCGGCCCGGCTCCTGGATCGGCGGCGACCGGGACGGCAATCCCTTCGTCACCGCGGACGTGGTGCACCGCGCCACCCATCGCGCCGGATCGGTCGCCTTCGAGCGGTATTCGAAATCCCTTGTCGAACTGGAGAAATCGCTCTCGCAGTCGGCGCGCCTGGTACCGGTGACACCCGAACTGGCGGCCCTGGCCGATGCCGGATTCGATGACTCACCGCAGCGCGCCGACGAACCGTATCGCCGCGCCATTCGCGGCATCCGGGCGCGGCTCACCGCCTCGGCGCGGCAGGCCCTCGATGAAATCCCCACGGAGGGAGTCGATGTCGGGGCGCGGCCGTATGCCGGACCACAGGAATTGCTCGCTGATCTGAATGTGGTCGACGCGTCCATGCGCGCCTCGGGTGACGGTCTGCTCGCCGATGATCAGCTCGCCGCGCTGCGCGGTGCGGTGGAGACCTTCGGCTTCCATTTGCAGGGCCTGGATCTGCGGCAGAACTCCGAAACCCACGAGCAGGTGGTCGCCGAGCTGTTCGCCTGGGCCGGAGTGCATTCGGACTACGCCGCGCTGGACGAGGCGCAGCGGGTGGAGCTGCTCGCCGCCGAATTGACCACGCGCAGGCCACTTGTCAGCCCGGTCGCCGATCTCAGTGAATTGGCCGCCAAGGAGCTCGCGGTGGTGCGCGCCGCCAAGGCCGCCATCGATGATCTGGGGCCGGATACGGTGCCCAACTACATCATCAGCATGTGCACCTCGGTCAGCGATATGCTCGAGGCCGCGCTGCTGCTCAAGGAGGCGGGCATCCTGGATCCGGGTGACGCCGATACGCCGCCGTCGAGTTCGGTGGGCGTGGTGCCGCTCTTCGAGACCATCGACGATCTGCGCGGCGGTGCCGAAATCCTTTCCGCCGCATTGGAAGTTCCCGCGTACGCGCGGTTGGTGCGGGCGCGCGGCATGCAGCAGGAGATCATGCTCGGCTACTCCGACTCCAATAAGGACGGCGGATACCTGGCCGCCAACTGGGCGCTGTATCGGGCCGAGCTGGACCTGATCGACACCGCGCGCAAAACCGGAATTCGCATGCGGCTCTTCCACGGTCGCGGCGGCACCGTCGGTCGTGGCGGCGGCCGCAGCTATGACGCCATCCTGGCCCAGCCCGCGGGCGCGGTGCGGGGTTCGCTGCGCCTGACCGAACAGGGCGAGGTCATCTCCACCAAATACGCGGAGGCGGGCACCGCCTACCGCAATCTGGAAGCCCTGGTGGCGGGCACTCTGGAATCCACGCTGCTGGATGTGGAGGGCCTCGGTGACGATGCCGAACCCGCCTACGCGGTATTGGACGAGTTGGCCGAGCTTGCGCGCCAGGCGTATTCGCGCCTGGTCCACGAAACCCCTGGATTCGTCGAGTATTTCCGCGCCTCCACCCCGGTCGCCGAAGTCGCGGATCTCAATCTCGGCAGTCGCCCGGCCTCGCGCAAACCGACGAACTCCGTCTACGACCTGCGCGCCATCCCCTGGGTGATGTCCTGGAGTCAATCCCGGGTGATGCTCCCGGGCTGGTACGGCACCGGATCCGCCATCGAGGAGTGGATCGGCGACGACCCGGAACGCCTCGCGCAGTTGGCCGATCTCTACCGCCGCTGGCCGTTCTTCCAGACGGTGCTGTCGAACCTGGCGCAGGTCATGGCGAAGGCCGATATGGATATCGCGGCCACCTACGCCGAACTGGTCCCCGATGAAACCTTGCGCGCCACCGTCTTCGGCATGATCTGCGATGAGTTCAACCGCACCGCCCGCATGCACGCCGCCATCACCGGCGCGGACGAACTGCTCTCCGATAACCCGGCCCTGGCCGAATCCATCCATAATCGTTTCCCCTACCTCGAACCCATCAACCAACTCCAGGTCGAGCTATTGCGCCGCCGGCGCGCGGGCGATGACTCCGAACTGGTCGAACGCGGCATCCTGCTCACCATGAACGGCCTGGCCACCGCCCTGCGCAACTCCGGCTAGACAGCGGGTTCCTTGACGGGCGCGGCCGCCGCGGGCGCGCCCATCTGCCGCAGTGGCACCTCCACGATGGCGAGGGCGGCGATCACACCGATCGCGCACAGCACCGCCGACCACAGGAAGATGCTGTGGATACCGGATGCCACCCCGTGCAGGTAGGCATCGCGCACGGCGGCGGGCAGCTTGCCCAGCGCGGACGGATCCGGTTGCGCGCCAGTGGTATTGCCCTGTCCGGTCATTGCGGCGGTGAGCTGCCGGTTGAACAGCGCACCGAACAGCGCCACCCCGAAGGAGCCGCCCAGCGTGCGGAACAGGGTGGACACCCCCGATGCCGCGCCGATGTCCTTCATGGCCACGCTGTTCTGCGCGATCAGCATGGTCATCTGCATGAGGAATCCCATACCCGCGCCCAGCAGCACCATGTAGCTGCCCGAGGTGAGTCGGCTGGTGCCGGTATCGACCGTGGCCATGGCGATGCTGCCCGCGGTCAGGAAGAGCGCGCCGAGGATCGGAAAAACCTTGTAGCGACCGGTTCTGCTCATCACCCGGCCCGCGATCTGGGAGACCACGATGACGGGCACCATCATCGGCAGCAGGAGCAGTCCCGAATTCGAGGCGGACGCGCCCTGCACGGTCTGCTGGAACAGCGGCAGGAAGCTCACCGCGCCGAACATGGCCACACCGGCCACCGCCGACAGGATCGCGGTCAGGGTGAAGTTGCGATTGGTGAACAGCCCGAGCGGGATGATCGGCTCGGTCGCGCGGGTCTGCGACCACGCGAACGCGGCGAGCCCGAGCACCGCCACCGCGATCACGGTGAGCATTTGCGCTGAGCCCCAAGCATATTGGTTGCCGCCCCAGGTGGTGGCGAGCACGATCGCGGAGATGGTGACGGTGAGCAGGGCCGCGCCCGGATAGTCGATCTTGGCATTGGGCCGCCGCGCGGTCAGATGCAGTGTGGTCTGGCACCACACCAGGGCGATGAGTCCGAGCGGCAGGTTGAGGTAGAAGGCCCAGCGCCAGCCGAAGTTGTCGGTGACGATACCGCCGAGCAGCGGTCCGCCGATGGTCGCCAATGCCATGACCGAGGCGGTCATGCCCATGTACTTGGCGCGCTCACGCGGCGGAATCAGTTCGCCGATGATGGCCATCGCGCCGGCGGCCAGCCCGCCCGCGCCGATGCCCTGGAGCACTCGGAATCCGATGAGCTGCTCCATGCTCTGCGCGGCTCCGGACAGTCCGGAGCCGATCAGGAAGATCACGATCGAGGCGAGGAAATTGTTCTTGCGGCCGAACAGGTCTCCCAGTTTGGCCCAGATCGGGGTGGATGCGGCGGTCGCCAGCGTGTAGGCGGAGACCACCCAGGACAGGTGTTCGAGGCCGCCGAGTTCACCGACGATCGTCGGCATGGCGGTGCCGACGATCATGTTGTCGAGCATTCCCAGCAGCATGGCGAGCATGACGCCCAGCAGCACCCAGCGCACATTGTGCGGGGTGGTCCGAGCCGTGATTGTTCCGGTCATGACTCCAGAAAAACATAACGACTTAAAAAATTCAATGGAGTTAAAAATTTGTACGACTTAGGTCAGTCGGCTACGATGCGGTCATGAGTGGACTGCGCGAGCGGAAGAAGGCACAGACCCGCAAGAACCTGGCCGATGTGGCCATGCGGCTGTTCATCGAGCGCGGTTACGACGCGGTCAGCGTCAAGGAGATCGCCGAGGCCGCCGATGTCTCGGTGCCCACGCTCTTCGCGCACTTCCCGGACGGGAAGGAATCGCTTGTTTTCGACCTCGACGCCGATCGCGAACAGGGCCTGATCGCCGCCGTCCGCGATCGCGCGCCCGGCACCACGGTGCTCGAGGGCCTCCGCGACGCGTTCTTGGAATCCGCCGCGGGCGGGGAGACCCAGGAAATGCGGGACTTCATGCGCCTCGTGCACGAAACCCCGGTGCTCACCGGCTATTTCCGGCGCATGTGGCAGCGTCACGAAGGTGCGCTGGCACGAGCGATCGCCGAGGATCTGGGCCGCGATCCGGACGATGTCGCCGTTAGAGCACTGGCGCACTTCGTCTTCGGCGCGATGGACGTCGCGCGGCGCGGTGAGACACCGGCCGCGGACTTCACTCGCATCTTCGAACTGCTCGAAACCGGCTGGGGTCCGATCGTCAGGAAGTGAACGCCGCGGCGTGATCGCGGGCCCAGGCCGCGTAGGTGCCGGGTGCGCGGCCGAGCACTCGCTCCACATCATCGGTGACGATGGCATTGCCGCCCGCGCGCACGAATGCCTGCCCGGCGGATGCGCCGTCCGCGAATTCCTCGGACATGCCCGCGCCGAGCATGAATTCGCGGGCTCGGTCCTGGTCGATATCGGCCACCTCGATCGGCCGGTTCAGCACGGCGGACAGTGCGGCGGCCTGATCGCGGGTGGTGAGCAGATCCGGGCCGGTGAGAGTGAGGATGCGGCCCGAATGCGTATCCGAGAGCAGGGTTTCCACGGCTACGGCGGCGACATCGCGCGGATCGATGACGCCCTGCGTGCCATCACCGGTCAGATTCGGCACCGCCTGACCGGCCTGGATCATGGGTGACCAGCTGAGCGTATTGCTCGCGAAACTGCTGGGCCGCAGGATCGTCCACGCCACCCCGCTGTCCCGAACGGCCTGTTCACCGGCCAGATGCCAGGTGCCGACGCGACCCAATTCCGGTTCGCCGGTGCCGATGGCCGACAGCTTCACGATCCGCCGGACTCCGGCTGCGCGCGCGGCGTTCACCAGCGCACGGTCCAGTTCGACGAACTCCGGGCCGAGCAAGCCCACGATGAACGCGGCCTCGGCACCTTCGAAAGCCGCTGCCATGGAATCGGTGTCGGCGTAGTCACCGCGCACCACCTCCACGCCTTCGGGCAGCTGTGCCGCCTCGGGATCGCGGGTCACGGCCCGCACCTTCACTTCTCGTGCCGCCAGCTGCCGCACGACCGCACTGCCAATGGTTCCGGTTGCACCGGTGATAACGATCATGCTGCCAACAATGCCGCCGCCCCTACCTCGCGCTATAGGAAAAACCGGCACACTTCGGGGACTCCGCACGGCCTACAGTGGATCGGGTGACCGCTCTGATGAACCCGGCCGTGGTGACCGCCGACGGCTTCGAGGACGCCCTGCCGCCCTCGGAGGCATTGCGCCCCTGGATCACCGAGATCGGCCGCATCGACCCCCGCACCGATCTGCCCCCGCGCTTCACCCATCTCCCGCACGCCGCGACCACGATCGTGCTGCGCGCGGAGCCCTCCGGTCGTCGCGACGCCCTGGTGATCGGCCCGCGCACCCGCGCCACCTACGCCGGTGCGAAAGAACCCCTGGGCTGCCTCCGGCTCCGATTGGCTCCCGGCGTCGCCCAGCCGCTATTGGGCGCTCCCGCAGCCGATCTCACCGACCGTGTCCTGCGGCTGGCCGATATGCCCGGCCCCGCGGCCGATCTCGCGGGAGCGCTCACCGAGATCGACCTCGATGAGGTGCTCACCTTTCTGGAATCCGCACTCCCGCGCGCACTTTCGGAGAGCTCCACCCGCCGCGAACATCGCCGCCTGCTCGACACCGCGGTCGCCGCCATCCACCGCTCCACCCCGATGCCCGAAGTGGCGACCACCCTCGCGGTCAGCGAACGCCAACTGCGCAACCTCTTCACCGCCGGTGTCGGCGTCTCACCCAAGCATTACGCCCGCATCACCCGAATCCGCCAGGTCCTGGCGGCGGCGGGAAACACCCCCTGGTCCGATATCGCCACCACCACAGGCTATTTCGACCAATCCCACCTGACATCCGACTTCCGCGCCCTGATGGGAGTCACACCCGGCAAGTTCGTCAGGGGCGATCTGCCCGCCCCCACCGCGTGCCAGCGGACCACGCGTCTGTGAGGGCCGCCGCGCCGATCAGCGGCCCAGTCGGGTGACCGCCGTGTACGGCCAGTCGCCGGGTGCGCGGGGATCGGGCTGCGGACCCTCGAGCGCGGCGCGGTGCAGCGGGGTGGTGAGGCGGCCGAATCGGTTGGCGCCCGCCGCTATCGGTTCGAGGTATTCGACTGTCCAGCCGTGGGTTTCGAAGAAGGCGATGCCATTCGCGGGGAGGAATCGCATGGGGGACTGTTCGAGCAGCCCGACCTTGCGATCGGCCATCAGCTTGGCCACCCCGGGGGTGCTGAGTTCGAGGCACCAGCCCGCGATGTCGGGACGGGTGAAGGACTTGGACAGGGCTACGACATCGGGTTCGGGCAGGTACATGAGCAGCCCCTCGGTCACGATGAGGGCCCGCCCGATATCCGCGAGGGCGGAATCCAGGAAGGCCGCCAGCGCGTCCGAATCGGTGAGATCGATTGCGGTGCGGCTCAATCGGCACGCGGGGGTCTCGGCGGCCAGCAGGGTGTTCTTCTCCGCGATCAGGCCCGGCAGATCGGCTTCGATCCAGCGCAATTCGGCGGGCAGGTCCATGCGGTAGGGGCGGGTGTCCAGGCCCGCACCGAGATTCAGCACGGCATCGCAGCCCTCGGCGACGGCGGTGGCGATCTGGTCGTCGATCAGCCTGGTGCGGGTCACGAAGTACCAGTCGTCATCGAGTTTGCGCCCGGCCGCCGCGGCGATCTCACGGCCGCGCTCACCCGCGAGGCGATCGGCCAGCGGATCACGGAACAGCGCGTCGGGCCGGGCCGATTCGGCGGCCCGGCGGGCAGCCACCCAGCGCGCGGTATCGGATACGTGGTTCACCAGTGGTTCGGCGGATGCCATCTGCCCGACTCCTTCGCCCGCCCGGCGGTCTGCGGGCGTCCCCAGTCAGTTCTAGAGGACACCGGCGGCCGCCGCCAGCGGGGGATGTTTGCGATTGGATTGCCGAGGTAATAGATACGTCGATTGGCTTTCGATATTCATTCAGACCTCAACGACGAGGAGATTGGAATGACTTTCGAACTCTCGGCCGAATACTCCGCACAGCCCCTGCATATAGTGCTGGTCGCGCCACCCTACTTCGATATTCCACCCGCCGGATACGGCGGCGTCGAGGCCATGGTCGCGACGCTCGCCGATTCGCTGGTCGATCGGGGACACCGGGTGACGCTGCTCGGCGCGGGTCGCGCCGGGACCAAGGCGCGGTTCATCCGGGTCTGGGACGAGGTGCTCACCGCGCGCCTCGGTGAAACATTTCCCGAAGTCGTGAATGCTATGAAGGTGTGCCGGATCATCGAGGAACTCCATGCCGAGGACCCGGTGGACATCGTGCATGACCACACCTTCGCGGGTCCGCTCAACGCTGCCGCCTATCGGCTGCTCGGCATCCCGACGGTGGTGACGGTGCACGGTCCGGTCGATGCGGATATGCGCGAGTACTACGAATCCTTCGACCGCAGTGCCCACCTGATCGCCATCAGTGATCGGCAGCGCGAATTGGCCCCGGGATTGCCTTGGATTGCCCGCGTGCACAATGCGATTCGACCGGAGGAATGGCCGTTCCGAGCCGAGAAAATGGATTACGGGCTGTTCCTGGGCCGGTATTCACCGTCGAAAGCGCCCGATCTCGCCCTCGCGGCCGCGCATGCCGCGGGTTTGCGGCTGATTCTGGCGGGTAAATGCAATGAACCGCCCGAGAAGGCGTACTTCGAACAGGCGATCAAGCCGCTGCTCACCGCGTCCGATCAGGTTTTCGGCGAGGCCGACGCCATCGCCAAGCGGGAACTGCTGGCGGGCGCGCGCTGTCTGCTGTTTCCGATCCAGTGGGAGGAGCCGTTCGGTTTGGTGATGATCGAGGCGATGGTCTGCGGCACCCCGGTGATCGCCCTGCGCGGCGGTGCGGTCGCGGAGGTCATCGAACACGGGGTCACGGGCTTCATCTGTGAGGACCCCGCGGAATTGCCCGCGGCCATCGACCGGGCCGGGGAGATCGATCCGTACGCCTGCCGCGAGCGGGTGGAGCGGCTCTTCGCCGCCGATCACTTCGTGCGCGGTTACGAAGCGGCGTACCACGGTGCCATGGACGACGGCATGGATCGCACTCCCTCGCGAGTCGCGGACTACCGCAGCGTGATTCACACCGCGAAGGTCGCCGCCGAAACCGCCGCCCGGGCGGTGCCGGACGCCGTCGCCGGCGCGGTGCCCGATGCCGTCGCGATGACCGTGCCCGATACCGCCGCAGTGAGCCGCCGATGAGCATTTTCAATGCCGGGCCTCCATCACCGGTAGACGGTCGCGGGATCGTCACCCTGGTGGAGGCCGGATCCTTCTGTCTCTCCGACCAATTGGGCGATATCCATCCGGGTACCGCCCAGGGACTGTTCTACCGGGACGCCCGGCTGCTCTCGCGCTGGGAACTGCGGCTGGACAGCCATCCGCCGGAACACCTCGCGGTCATGATGGCGGAGGCGTTCCGGGCCCGCTTCGTGACCCGCAAACCGCCCAATCACGGTGTCGCCGACGCCACGGTGCTGGTGCTGCGCCGCCGCATGATCGGCGAGGGTATGCGCGAGACCATCACGGTGCACAATCTCGGCGACGAGGACACCGCCATGACGGTCACGCTCGCCGCGGACTCCGATTTCGCGGATCTGTTCGCGGTCAAGGACGGCCGAGTGCACAGCGGCGGTTGTGAACTCGCCGCCGACCAGGGCATGCTGCGGCTGACCGACCGCGCCAATTCCGGGCGCGGCCTCGTCATCACCGCCACCGAAGACCCTGTCGCACAACCGGGTTCGCTGAGCTGGCATATCGTCGTCCCGCGCCGCTCCACCTGGCAGACCGTGGTGCTGTGCCAGCCGATCGTCGGACACCATCCGGTCGCGGTGAACCTGGACGACGATTCGAATGACAACCCGTCCAACAAGATTCGGCAGTGGCGCGCCACCGCCACCAGCCTCACCGCCAGCGGTGCGGGCCTGAACGCCATCCTGCAGCGCACCGAGAGCGACCTCGGCGCACTGCGCATGGACGATCCGAACAACGGCACCGCGTACGTGGCCGCGGGCGCACCCTGGTTCATGGCCCTGTTCGGCCGCGACAGCCTGCTCACCTCGTGGATGGCGCTGGTGCTGGATTCGGCACTGGCCCTGGGCACGCTCCGGCAGCTGGCGAAACTCCAAGGCACACAGCACAATCCGCTCACCGAGGAGGAACCCGGCCGCATCATGCACGAAATGCGGCACGGCCCGGGCGGCGATGCCGTGCTCGGCGGCAGCGTCTATTACGGAACCGCCGACGCCACACCGCTTTTCGTCATGCTGCTGGCCGAATGCCTGCAATGGGGTGTGGACCGCTCCGCCATCGCCGAACTGCTGCCCGCCGCCGACGCCGCGCTGGCCTGGATCGACGAGTACGGCGACAGCGACGGTGACGGCTTCGTCGAATACCGCCGCAAAACCGATCGAGGACTGGCCAATCAGGGCTGGAAGGACAGCTGGGACGCGATCAGCTTCGCCGACGGCCGCCTCGCCGATCCGCCGCTGGCCCTGTGCGAGGTGCAGGGCTACGTCTACGCCGCCCGCCTGGGCCGGGCCGATCTGGCCGAAGCCTTCGGCGATCCCGCCCTCGCCCAGCGCCTGCGCGCTCAGGCTCAGGATTTGAAACAGCGCTTCGATCAAGCCTTCTGGATGCCCTCGGAGAACCGCTACGCCCTCGCCCTGGACGGTGCCAAGCAACAGGTCGACACCGCCACCAGCAATGCGGGCCACTGCCTGTGGACCGGCATCGTCGAGGACGAGCGCGCCGAAGCCCTCATCGCGAGCCTCGGCGGCGCCGACCTGGACAGCGGATTCGGCTTGCGCACACTGTCTTCCACCGCTCGCCGCTACAACCCGATGGGCTATCACACCGGCTCGGTGTGGCCGCATGACACCGCGATCGTGGTCGCCGGACTGCTCCGCTACCGCCACATTCCGGGGGCGTTCGAACTGGCCGAGCGCCTGTCGGTGGGTCTGCTGGAGGCGATCGCCGAATTCGACGCCCGCCCGCCCGAACTCTTCTGCGGCTTCCCCCGCCCCGAATTCCATTCCCCCGTCCCGTACCCGACTTCCTGCTCCCCGCAGGCGTGGTCCAGTGCCGCACCGCTGCTGCTGATGCGCTCATTCCTGGGTCTGGCCCCGGATGTGCCGAACCGAACGCTCAATGTCGCGCCCAGGCTTCCGGCGCGGGCGGGCCGCATTCGCCTCTCGGATCTGCGCCTGGGTACCGCCGTGGTGACCATCGAGGCGCACGGCGACACCATCACCGTGGAGGGCCTGCCCGAGGACTGGCGACTGAATCAGGGCTGAGCGGACAGCGAAGCGCCAGCCGACTCGCGCTTTCCGGAGGGGGACAACGGAATACGGGAACCGGCTGGCGTATCTCGGACCGGCGCCTCGTATGACGGCCCGAAGATGGAGCAGCGGCCGAACGGAAAACCGTTCGGCCGCTTGATATCAGCTCGCGTAGGCGCGCAGTCTGTCGGCGCGCTCACCCTTGCGGAGCTTGGACATGACCTCGCGTTCGATCTGGCGGACGCGCTCGCGGGACAGCCCGAAGAGCTTGCCGATCTGATCGAGGGTGCGCGGCTGGCCGTCGTCCAGGCCGTAGCGCAGCCGGATGACCTGCTGTTCCCGCTCGTCGAGGGTGGCGAGCACCACTCGGACGTCGCGATGCAGCAGACCCGCGATCACCGCGGACTCGGCCGAGGTGGCCTCGGAATCCTCGATGAAATCGCCGAGCGGGGCCTCTTCGTCATTGCCGACCGGCATATCCAGCGATACCGGATCGCGGCTGTGGTCCAGCAGATCGGCGATCTTCTCCTGCGGGATACCCGATTCGCGGGCCAGTTCGGCATCGGTGGCCTCGCGCCCGAGCTGCTGGTGCAGTTCGCGCTTGATCCTGGCAAGCTTGTTGACCTGCTCCACCAGATGCACGGGCAGCCGGATGGTGCGACTCTGGTCGGCCATACCGCGGGTGATCGCCTGACGAATCCACCAGGTGGCGTACGTCGAGAACTTGAAGCCCTTGGTGTAGTCGAATTTCTCCATGGCGCGAATCAGACCCAGGTTGCCCTCCTGGATCAGGTCCAGCAGCGGCATACCGCGGCCGGTGTATCGCTTGGCCAGAGAAACCACGAGGCGCAGGTTGGCTTCGAGCAGGTGCTGGCGGGCGGACTGTCCTTCGCGAACCAGGATCGCGAGATCCTTCTTCTTGGCCGCGGACAATCGCTTACCCGTTTCCAGCAGGTGCTGAGCGTAGAGGCCCGCCTCGATGCGCTTCGCCAGCTCGACCTCGTCGGCGGCCGTGAGCAGCGCGGTCTTGCCAATGCCATTCAGGTACACGCGTACCAGGTCGGCTGCGGGGCTCTGGGCGTCGAGGTCCTGTTCGCTGATGCGCACGTCAGTGGTGGCGGGGCTTGTCATGACTTGCCTCCTGTCGGTGGTGTCTCGCTCCGTTCAACGGACCCGACATCAGGAAAGTTCCCAGCGATGGCGCTTATAAACCGTATCTGAGCTGCGGTTTCCGCTATCGACGGCTGAGAAGTTCCTGAGAAGGGCGTACAGTGCGGAACTTCGGAACCCGATCGGCGGCCATCGTTATCCGGGTGGTTGCCGCCGCCGGAACCCGAACTTCGGAGCGCGGCAATCGAATACGTGTGTACGGGCCTTGCCCTGCCGCTGGTCGTTCGAGTCTCTGTGTAACGATCCGCAGGTCGGAGGCATTCCAGAGGTACCCGCCGGATGAGATCCAAACGTGAGATAGCTCACGGAGATCAGATAAACTCCTGGTCACGGGGCGGAAACGAACCGGCCGCCGAGCGGAGTGCGTCGGCGGCCGGAAGTCGGACCCGGGCTGAGGTGTCAGCGCGGAGGGACAGGTTCGTCAGCGCGGGTGGATCAGGCCGTGCCGGACCAAACCGACCACCACGCCCAGCACCGCGGACTCGAATTCGGGGGTGGCCGCACCGCCGGTCTCGCTGAAGGCCAGCAGTTCCACCAATTCACTCAGCGGCAGCCCGTCCGGGCGCATACCGGCCAGCAGTGCGGCGGTGGCGTCATCCACCTCGTGCTGCCAGAGCGGACCGTCGCCGCGGTGCAGGCGGGCCACCTGCTGCTCCCAGCCTTCGGCTCCCGGGAGGTAGACGCGTTCCAGCGCGCTCTTGGAATCGACTTCGAAACGGCTCGCCAGCACCAGGTCCGGATCGGTGGCCACCGCGCGCAGCCACGCCGAGCGCTCGAAGTAGCGGCTCGCCTCATTGCCCAGCGGATCCTCGAAGGGATGGGTGAGGTCCTCGGCCAGGATCTCGGTGGGGCCTTCTATATCGCGCAGATAGACCACGCCGAAGCCGATGCCGTCGACCTTGGCGTCGGTGAACGCCTGCAACCAGCGCTCGGCCTGTTCCTGTGCCTGCGGTTCGCGCGGATCCAATCCGGCATCGCGCAACCAGGTTCCGACGTACAGCGCGGGATCGGCGATATCGCGCTGCACGATCCACGCGTCCACCCCCTGATCGGGCAGCCAGCTCGATACCCGCGCGCGCCAGTCCTCACCCTCCACGTGCACCCAGGAGGCCAGCAGTGCGGCCGTGCCGCCGGGGTTCAGCATGGCGGGCATTCCGGAGATGACGAGTTCGCTCGCACCGTCCATGGCGAGGCCGCTATCCCTATATGTGTGCTCGACGCGCGCCGGGCCGACCACGAACGGGGGATTGGCGACCACCTGATCGAAGCGGCGGCCCGCGACCGGCTCGTACCAGGAGCCCTGTCGCAGTTCGATATCCAGGCCGTTGAGCGCGGCGGTGGCCTCGGCCAGCCAGAGCGCGCGCTTGTTGAGATCGGTGCCGGTGACCTGCTTGCCGTAGGACGCGGCGTGAATGGCCTGTACGCCGCAGCCGGTGCCGAGATCGAGCACGGTGCCGACCGGACGGGTCGGGGTGGCGCGCAGCAGGGACAGGGATGCCTGGCCGACGCCGAGCACATGATCGGTGTCGAGGGTGCGGCGGCGCATGGAGTCGTCGAGGTCGGAGAGCACCCAGCGGGTGCCGTCGCCGAGATCGAGCGGGCGCAGATCCAGTGCGGGGCGGATATCGCCGCCATCGCGTTCGAGTAGCCCGGCCGTGACCGCACGGTCGATATCGACCGGGGCCAGCGCGGCCGCCACCTCGCGCTCGGGCATTGCGTCACCGAGCAGCAGCAGGCGCACCAGCGTGCCGAGTTCTCCGGCATCGCGGGCGGCGCGGCGCACCGGCACCGGCTCGGAGCGCCAGAGCGCGGCATGCGCCTCGTCGCCCAGTACCTCGAGGAGGGAATCGGAGTCGTAGCGGACTCGGGTCAGCGCCTTGCGGAGATCGGGGGCTAGGTCGGCGAGCAGGGACGAGGCGGTCGTCTGATTCGTCGGCATGAGTGGGAACTCTGCCACCGCAATCTTCGGGCATATTCGGGCGGCCCCGGTTCCCGCGTCGTATCGCTGGGTTCGCCGAATGTGCGCCGGGCGCAGGACGCGTGAATTCCCGCTCACTTCAACATCATTGAACGATCTCACCTGCGGTTATTCCGACCGCTCGGACCGATATTCGTTGCTACTGTGACCTGGTTCACAAGGGAGGTATCGCGGATGACATCCGATATCGAGACCGGCGGACCCGAGCCGGACTGGCAGCAGATCTACGACAGCCCCGAATTCCAGCGACTACGCCGGCGCTTCCGGCTCTTCGTCTTCCCCATGACCGCACTGTTCCTGGCCTGGTACGCGCTGTACGTACTGCTCGCGGACTACGCGCACGATTTCATGGCCACCAAGGTCGCCGGGAATATCAACCTCGGGCTGATTCTCGGCCTGCTGCAATTCCTCTCGACCTTCGTCATCACCGGCGTGTACGTGCGCTATGCCGATCGCAGGCTGGATCCGATCGCCGATGCGATCAGGGATGAAGTGGAAGGTCCGCGCGCATGACCGTATATATGGCGACGGCCGTCGAGGGCAGCCGGCCGGGGCTGAACATCACCATCTTCGCGATCTTCGTGGTCATCACGCTGGGCATAGTGTTCTGGGCCAGCCGTGATACTCGAACGGCCACAGACTATTACGCGGCCGGGCGGGCTTTCTCGGGACCGCAGAACGGGATCGCCATCTCGGGCGACTATCTGTCCGCCGCCAGCTTCCTCGGCATCGCGGGAGCCATCGCGCTGTCCGGCTACGACGGCTTCCTCTATTCGATCGGCTTTCTGGTGGCCTGGCTGGTAGCGCTGCTGCTGGTCGCCGAATTACTGCGCAACACAGGCAAATTCACGCTCGGCGATGTGCTGGCCTTCCGGATGCGACAGCGTCCGGTGCGGGCCGCGGCGGCCACCTCCACGCTCGCGGTGAGTCTGTTCTATCTGCTCGCGCAGATGGCGGGCGCGGGCGTGCTGGTATCGCTGCTGCTCGGCGTATCCGGCGGTGCCGGACAGAATCTCGTGATCGCGGTGGTCGGCGCGATCATGATCGTGTACGTGCTGGTTGGCGGTATGAAGGGCACCACCTGGGTGCAGATCGTCAAGGCGGCGTTGCTGATCGCCGCCGCCGGTGCCATGACGGTCTGGGTGCTCGCCAGGTACGGGATGAACCTGTCCAGCCTGCTACAGGACGCGGTCGATCACGGCGGCAAGGTGGGGGAGAAGCTGCTCGAGCCGGGGGTGAAATACGGCAAGAACGGGACGTCCAAACTCGACTTCCTGTCTCTCGCACTGGCTCTGGTGCTCGGAACGGCGGGTCTGCCGCATGTGCTGATGCGCTTCTATACGGTGCCGACGGCCAAGGACGCACGGCGGTCGGTGGTCTGGGCCATCGGGCTGATTGGCGTCTTCTACCTGTTCACCCTGGTGCTCGGCTACGGTGCGGGCGCACTGGTCGGACCGGAGAAGATCGCCAAAGCACCGGGTAAGGAGAATGCCGCCGCACCGCTGCTCGCGCTCGAACTCGGCGGTCCGGTGCTGCTGGGATTCGTTGCGGCCGTGGCCTTCGCGACGATCTTGGCGGTGGTCGCCGGGCTCACCATCACCGCCTCGGCCTCGTTCGCGCACGATGTGTACGCCAATGTCATCAAGCGCGGCAGTCCCGACGCCAAGGACAATGAGGTGACGGTCGCGCGCATCACCGCGGTGGTGATCGGCGCGCTGGCGATCGTGGGCGGCATTCTGGCGAAGAACCAGAATGTTGCCTTCCTGGTTGCCCTGGCGTTCGCGGTGGCGGCTTCGGCGAATCTGCCGACGCTGCTCTACTCGCTGTTCTGGCGGCGCTTCAATACCGCCGGGGCGCTGAGCAGCATCTACGGTGGGCTGGCGGTCACCATCGTGCTCATCGTGTTCTCCCCGGCGGTTTCCGGGACGCCCACGTCCATGATCAAAACCATGGACTTCCACTGGTTTCCGCTCGCGAACCCGGGGCTGGTGTCCATCCCGGTTTCGTTCGCTTTCGGCTGGCTGGGAACGGTGCTTTCCTCGGAACGCAATAATGCGAAGTATGCCGAGATGCAGGTGCGATCCCTGTCCGGCATAGGCGCGGAAAAGAAATAGTAATAAGAGATTAAAGAAATTGTCGCTACGGTGTCGCTGAAAACCGTTCCGGCATTGCAAGATCGAAAAATTCGAAGATCAAAAATACTGCTACGCAACGTGGTTGGGCTGTGTATGCTTCGGTCATGCACAGCCCCACTGCGAGGTGGGATGATGGCGAGGCGGTGTTCCAGGTGGACGTCAACAGGCTCCGAATGCGCCGTGCGACGATTATTGTCGTCGCACTCGGCGTACTGGTCCTTGCGGCGACCGGAGTGTTCGATCGATTGTTGCTCGGCGTATTCATAAGCGCCGGACTGGCTCTCGGTTGGATCAATGCGCAAGTGACGTGGATGTCCATTGTCCGCATCACCGATGCGGAAACTCCGAGCAAGCAGAAGCTCGCATTGTCCTCAGCCGCGCGCTTACTCATACTCACCGGCCTGTCCATTCTCGTCGCGTTCTTCACGCGCCCCTACGGGGTCGGAATCTTCTTCGGGCTGGCCGTCTTTCAATTGATTCTGGTACTGCACACCGCATTGCCCGAAGTGAAAGGGCTCCGACAGCAGCCATGAGCCATCCCGTCGCCCAGCTGACCGCAAATATGATCCTGAGCGCCGATGAGGGCTCGGAGCCGAAGATCCACGTCGGTGATCACGCCGTCGCGCACCTGTGGGGCCTGGAGTTCAATGTCGACACCATCGTGTCGACCACCGTGGCCGCGCTCATCGTGCTCGGACTAGCCTTCTATCTGCGCGTGAAGCTCACTTCCGGTGTCCCCAACGGTGTTCAGCTGTTCTTCGAGGCCGTCACCGTGCAGATGCGCAATCAGGTGGAGACCGCCATCGGCATGCGCGTCGCCCCCTTCGTGCTGCCACTGGCGGTCACGCTGTTCACGTTCATCCTGCTGTCCAATTGGTTATCGGTGCTGCCGGTGCAGTACGGCTCCGGGGAATTGATCGCCCCGCCGGCCTCGGATGTCAACTTCGTGTACGCGCTGGCGCTGTTCGTATTCGTGGCGTATCACGCCGCGGGTGTATCGCGGCGCGGGCCGGGCACACACGCCAAACAATTGCTCAAGGGTCACACCGGTTGGGGCCCCATGGTTTTCATCAATGTGATCGAGGAAATCGCCAAACCGCTTTCCCTGGCGCTGCGACTTTTCGGCAATATGTTCGCCGGTGGCGTCATGGTCGCGGTGATCACGCTGTTCCCGTTCTGGATCAGCTGGGGCCCGAATGCGATATGGAAGTTGTTCGACCTTTTCGTCGGCGCGATCCAGGCATTCATCTTCTCCCTGCTGACCGTCCTCTACTTCAGCCAGTCGATGTCGCTGGAGGATGAAAAGCACTGATCGGCACCGCTGTTCGGTGAGGATTTCCACAAAGGAAGTGAAAAATGGCAGACCCAGCAACCGCGAGTATCATCCAGGGCGCTCTTATCGGCGGCGGCATCATCCTGGCGGGCGGTGCGATCGGCGCTGGTATCGGTGACGGTCTCGCCGGCGCGGCATTGATCAATGGCGTCACCCGGCAGCCCGAGGCGGAAGGCCGCCTGCGCGGTAACTTCTTCCTGACCGTCGGTCTGGTGGAAGCGGCGTACTTCATCAACCTGGCGTTCATGGCGCTTTTCGTATTCGCGACTCCCGGTAAGTAGCGTAATCATGTCTCCGAGAACAGATGTGGAGGCCGCGGGGAACTTCCTGATTCCCAACGGCACCTTCTTCGTCGAGCTGGCGATCTTCCTGATCGTGCTCGGGGTCATCATGTTCTTCGTGGTCCCGCCGATCCGAAAGGTGCTGGCGGAACGGGAGGCTCGGGTCGAAGAGACGGCAGCGACCGCGAAATCGGCGACCGAACTGTTCGCCGAGGCCGAGGCCAGATACCAGACCGCACTGGAACAGGCTCGGTCCGAAGCGGCCGAGATCCGGAACCAGGCGCGTGCCGAAGGCCGGGCAATACTCGAAGAACTCCGTGGCGACGCCAAGAACGAGGTCGATCACATCGTCGCCGAATCCTCGGCACATTTGCGTGCCGAGGCCGATCAGGTCGCCGCCGAACTCCGCGAGGACGTCGAACCGCTGGCCCAGAATCTCGCCGATCGCATGCTCGGCGTGAAGGATAGACCCCGGACCAGCGCCGGTCAGCAGAGAGGCAGGGGGACGCCCTGATGCACACGAACGGCGTACTCGCCGAGGCGATTTACGACATCTCCTTCGATTGGCCGGTGTTCTTCAGCCAGCTGTTCGGGTTCGTCGTCATCGTATGGATCTTCGTGAAATACATCTTGCCACCATTGAAGAAGATAATGACCAAGGCGCAGGACACCGTCCGGCGTCAGCTGGAGGAGAGCGCGGACGCGGCCGATCGGCTGACCGACGCGAAATCCGCCTACGACAGCGCCATCGCCGAAGCCAAGGCCGAACTCGAGCGCATGCGGGCCGACGCCCGCACCGATGCCGATCGCATCATCGCGCAAATGCGGGAGGCGGCGGCCGAGGAAGTCGAACGGGTCCGCAAACAGGGCCGCGATCAGATCCTGCAGTACCGCAGGCAGTTGATGCGCGATCTGGAGGCCGATCTCTCGGCCGCCATGCTGGCTCTCACCGAAGAGAAGGTGCGCGAGCAGATCGGCACCCCGCAGGCCAGGTCCGAGAGCGTGGAGCGTTTCCTCGCCGATCTCGAGGCCCTGGCCAACTCGACCCCGGCCGTACGGCAGCAGCCGCAGACCGGGTTGAATTGATCAGAAATCGTGTGACATAGACACGGTTAGTCCGGATCCCGGCCGGTCAGGCAGTAGTGCTGACCGGCCGGATCGGTCATTACCAGCCATTCCCGGCCCCACCGCACGCGTCGCGCGCCGAGTTCTTCATGCCAGGTCGCGGTCTTGTCGATATCGTCGCAGGCCAGATCGAGATGCGCGCCGGTCGGGCGGTTTTCGTCCAGGCGTTGCAGCAGCAGTTTCACCGGCAACGTGAAATCCGGTGTGAGCCTGGAGTATTCGGGCAGTGTGCCGGGCGTCCAGCGCCAGCCGGTGAGCTCGGTCCAGAAGCGGACCTCCTCGGCGTGATCGGTCTGGCCGATATCCAGGCAGACCTGATCCAGTCGGCTGCGATCACCCTCCGGGCCGGTGACCACGGGTGCGATATCACCCTCGTTGCCCGCCGGAGTCAGGCAGAAGATCATTCCGTGCGGTGACCTCAGCACGGTGTAGTCCGGATGTTCGAGAACCACTGTGGCCCCGAGCTTTTCCGCTCGCGCCGCCTCCGCCCGGACATCCTCGACGTCCAGGTCCAGATGGATGCGCGGTCCTTCGGGCACGGCCTGCATCTTCACCGAGGGTGCGCCGGAATCCGGTAGCAGCGTGAGGAATTCGGAGTTCTCGCCGCGTTTGGCCGAGAGCGCGCTGCCGGTGATGGTGCGCCAGAACTCCGCGCTCTCGTCGAATCGTGCCGCGGGAGTGTCGATGAACGCCCAGACCCATCGAATCGTCATACCGTCTCCAAACTCTCGCGTTGCCAGTCTTTGCGGAACGTCTTGCGGTAGGTCAGCGGCGGCACACCGAGTTCGGCGCGCATGTGATGCCGCAGCGAGGCCGCGGTGCCCATACCCGCGGATCGGGCCACCTCGTCGATCGCCAGATCGGTGGTCTCCAGCAGTTGGCGGGCGTGGCGCAGGCGCTGCTGCAATACCCATGCGCCGGGGGCCATTCCGGTTTCGGCCTTGAATCGGCGGGTGAAGGTGCGCACGCTCATGCACGCGTGCGCGGCCAGGGTGTTCAGGTCCAGTTCTCGATGCAACTGATGCAGCGCCCACAACCGGGTGGGCGCGGTGCCGTCATTGCCCGGTTCGGGGACCTGCTGTTCGATGAACTGCGATTGCCCGCCCTCGCGCCACGGCGGGACCACGCAGTAGCGGGCGGCGTTATTGGCCACCGCGCTGCCGTGGTCGGTGCGGATCAGATGCAGGCACAGATCGATGCCCGCGGCCAAACCCGCTGAGGACCAGATGTTTTCGTCCTGTACGAAGAGCAGGTTCTCATCGAGCCGGACCGCCGGATACAGCGAGCGGAACATATCGGCGAAATTCCAGTGCGTGGTGGCGCGCCTGCCGTCCAGCAGGCCCGCCGCGGCCAGGACGAAAGCGCCGGTGCAGATGGAGACGATACGGGCGTCCGGGCGAATCGCGCGCAGGGCGTCGGTCAGTTCCGGCGGCAGTACGCCCTGGGTGCGCGGTTCCGCGATTCTGGTGCCGGGCACGATCACCGTATCGGCGCGGGCGAGCAGTTCCGGGCCGAACTTCGGGATCACCAGGAAGCCGTTGGTGCTGGAAATCGGCTGTCCCGCTTGCAATCCGCAGATCTGCACGTTGTAGAGCGGACGGCCCGATTCGTCCTTGGCCTCGCCGAGTACCAGCGGCGGAATCGTCATATCGAATCCGATCAGCGGTTCCAGCGCCAGTACGGCCACCAGATGCGGTGTGCCCATCACCGGCCTCCTCTCTCCCTCAACAATGGCCGGATATTGACGCATTGTGTCATTCAGGCCACTCGTTCGCCAGCCCGGAATCCGTCACGATCGATCGGTGACCGAACTGCGCTCCGATTCCGATGTCGAATCACCCCGAGGCTCCGCACCCTTGCGCTCGGGCCGCTTGCATCCGGCCTGGATCGTCGCGGCGGTCGGCTTCGTCGCACTGGTGGGCGCGGCCGCCTTCCGGTCGGTGCCCGGCGTGCTCATGGAACCGCTGCACGAGGAATTCGGCTGGTCGCACGGCACCATCGGGGCCGCAGTCTCGGTGAATGTGCTGCTGTACGGCCTGATTTCACCGTTCGCGGCGGCGCTGATGGATCGCTTCGGGATTCGGCGGGTGGTGGCGGGTGCGCTGCTGCTCATCGCCACCGGGGCGGGGCTCACCGTATTCATGACCCAGCCCTGGCAGCTGATGGCCACCTGGGGGCTGCTGGTCGGCGTCGGTGTGGGGTCCATGTCCATGCCGTTCGTGGCCACCATCACCGGGCGCTGGTTCGTGCGGCAGCGCGGGCTGGTGACGGGCGTGCTGACGGCGGCGGGCGCGGCCGGGCAGCTGGTATTCCTGCCGCTGATCGCGCGGCTCGCGGGCGATTACGGTTGGCGCACACCGTCTCTCGTGGTGGCGGGGACCGCGCTGGTGGTGGTGCCGCTGGTGCTGCTGTTCATCCGGGACTATCCCAGCGATATCGGCCGCACCGCGTACGGGGCCGAACCCGGCAGCATGGTCGGCGTGCGCACCCAGGCTCCGGGAGGAGCGGGGCGAGCGCTCACGGTGCTTTTCTCGGTGGCCCGCAAGCCCGTATTCTGGCTGCTGGCAGGAGGTTTCGCGATCTGCGGGGCGTCCACCAACGGTCTCATCGGCACCCATTTCGTGAGTGCCGCCCATGATCACGGCATGCCCGCCACCACCGCGGCCGGATTGCTCGCGCTGGTCGGTGTTTTCGATGTGGCCGGAACCATCGCCTCGGGCTGGTTCACCGATCGCGTGGATTCGCGGTATCTGCTGGTCGGCTACTACTCGCTGCGCGGACTGTCGCTGCTGGTGCTGCCGCTGCTGTTCGGGCCGGATGTGCAGCCGAGCATGTGGGCGTTCATCATCTTCTACGGCCTGGACTGGATCGCCACCGTGCCGCCGACGGTCGCGCTGTGCCGTCAGCATTTCGGTGACGACGGTCCGGTCGCCTTCGGCTGGGTTTTCGCCTCACATCAGATCGGCGCGGCCATCGCGGCCTTCGGTGCGGGCGTGATCCGTGATGTGCAGGGGAGCTACACCATGGCCTGGTTCATCGCGGGCGGATTGTGCGGGCTGGCCGCGCTCATGTCGGCGAGCATTCGCCGCAGGAAGCCGGAGGATGTCTCAGCTGTCGATGGCGTTGTGCGGGCGTGAATCGAGCGCCTTCTGATTGCGCCGTCCGTCCCAGCGGCTGGGTTCGTCCTTGCTGCGGGGCGGGCGGTCGTTCGCGCCCAGCACCGCGATCCACGGCAGCGGAATCGACACCCCGATGATCAGCAGTGAAATCACCCAGTTATGCCAGATGCCGTACGCGATTGCCGCGCCCACCAGGCATGGAATCCGGAAAGCCATGATCATCACATAGCGCCGCACCCGATTGCGATGCTGCTGCTCCAGCGACGTCGCCGCCTCGGTGATCAGCGTCGGATGGTCCTTCTCACCCCGGAAGAACCCCGCCGGTTTGCGCTCCGGCATGGGAATCGAACCGGCAGGAAGGAATTCGACCTCCGGGCGATCATCGCCGCCCGAGACCTCGGCCCCTGATTCGCCATCACGCTGCATACCTCGAGTCTTGCACTCCCGCCTGTCGAATGCACATGCCGGTTGCCGCCCGCCGGTGACCTGGCATCATGGACGGGTGAGCACAGACACCCTGGTACGTCCGGAAACGACCACCGACGAGTCGACCGACAACGACACCCCCAAGGTCTTCCACTACGTGAAGAAGAACAAGATCGCCGAAAGCGCCGTCATGGGCACCTTCGTGCAGGCCCTGTGTGGCGAGGTGTTCCCGGTCACCCGCTCCGCCAAGCCGGGCTCCCCGGTCTGCGAGGAGTGCAAGCGCGTCTACGAGATGATGAAGAAGGACTAACTCTCCTTCCGAAGTCCGTATAGGCGGCGAACGGTCTGCCGCGCCGAGCGGGCGCGGGGGTGCGCCGACGGCGCTGAATCGGCGGGGGCCGCGGCGAAGGCGCTCTCGCCCGCCGTGGCTATCACCGTCGCATGATCTTCGACGATCCATTGTCCGCATACACAACGCAGGTAGCGGACGGTTCGGTGTGCGGAGACGAGGGTGGGGTCGGGCCAGGAGCAGGTGGGGCAGGTGGCGGGCATGCCTCCACCCTGATGTAATGGTTCAGTGCATTTCAACCCTTACGGTGGGGTGGCGGCGGAGATCGCCGCTCGGCTGGTGAACGCGGGGGCGGACGAGGATCTCGAGGGGTTGCTCGTCGATGCCGGGTATCGGCCGGTGGGGGCCATCGATGCGCGGCAGGAAGCCGAATTGCGGCGCTGGATAAAGGAACTCGACGGGGTGTTCACAGCGCCCACGGTCGAGTTGCTCAATGGGCTGCTTGCCGAGACCACTCATCGGCCGTATATCTCGACCCATGACGGGCGGGCTCCGCATATGCACTATTCGCAGGAGACCGCGCCGATCGATGAACGTGTGAAGGCTTACACCGCGTTCGGGTTGGCGACGCTGTTCTGTGAGGATCCGGCTCGGATCGGGCGGTGTGATCGCGAGGGGTGCGAAATCGTCTTCATCGACACGTCGCGTAATGGCAAGCGGCGGTTCTGTTCCACCCGCTGTTCGACGCGGGTGCATGTGGCGGCGCATCGCCGCCGGGGCGGGGACGGGCAGTGATCGCGGGGGTGCTGCGGGAGACCGCGGCCGATGAGCGGCGCGTGGCGCTGACACCCGATGATGTGCGGCGGCTGCGTGCGGCCGGTCTGGGGCTGGTGGTGGAGGCTGCGGCCGGAGCCGGTGCGGGATTCGATGATCGCGCCTACGAACGTGCCGGAGCGCGATTGGTGGCAGATCCCGCGATGGTTTTCGAGTCGGCGGATCTGATCGTGTGGGTGAAACCGCCTGTCTATCAGCTGGATTCGATGCCGTTGCGACAGGGACAGGTGCTGATCGGATTTCAGGATCCGATCGTGCGCGCCGAGCGGATCGCGTGGTTGCGCGAGCGCGGGGTGGAATCGGTGGCGTTCGAGCAGGTGCCCGGTGATAGCGGGTCCGATACCGACGCGCTGTCGGCGATGAGTCGCATCGCCGGGGCCATCGCCTATGCGGAGGGACGCGGGCTGCTGGCCGGAGAACCGCGCGACCAGCCGCTGCGAACGCTGGTGCTGGGGTGCGGGCACGCGGGCCTGGCGGCACTCGGCGCGGCGGCACGGCATGGCGATGAGGTGATCGCCGTGGGACATCGCGCGGCGCAAAGGGATAGCGCGATTGCGCACGGTGCCGGACGATTCCTGCTCGATTCCGAGATATCCGCACTGCTCGAACAGGAGCGGATCGATCTGGTGATCTGCGCGGCCGTGCGCCGGGGAGAGCGTGCGCCGGTGGTGCTCGGCGCTCGCGAACTCGCCGCATTACCGTCCGGGGCGGTCGTGGTCGACCTCACCGGCAAGGCGGGCGGGAACTGCGTCGCCACGGTGCTGCACACCACGGTCACGCTGCCCAGCGGTGTCATCGTCACCCACCGCTCGAACTATCCGGCGCGCGAACCCGTCGCCGCGAGTCACGCCTACAGCGCCGCGGTCGCCGCAATGTTGCTGTCCCGCACCCATTGATGCCGAACGCGCATAGGATTCACCGCAGGCGCGTGTCAACGGGAGCGAAGGGATCGGCCATGAAGGGCAGGTACGGCGGGGCGCTCGGGGCGGCTGTGCTCGCGGCGGTGGTGATCGCGGCACCGCGGGCGAGCGCGGATCCGCCGATCGTCGAGCTCGGTTTCCACAATGGCTACTGTTCGACGACCGAGGTCTCGGTCCCCGCGAATACGCCGTTCTTCGTCGATATCGACACCGGATTCCAGTTCACCGATCAGTCCGAGTTCCGGATTCCCTCGCTGCAGATCCGGGTGATTCTGCCGAGCGCCTATTTCAGCCCGCGCGCCCGGGTCGCGGTGGACGCGCAGCCCGCGGGTGCGATCCCGTTCCAGCTCATGACACCGTGGGTGTCGGGGAGTGCGGGGCACGGCTGCTGGGGGACGATTCGGGTCTGGTGACGCGCCGAGTCCGGTGATGAAGCGGGACCGGTGTTTTCGTCGTTGGCAACCAGGGCTCGATTCGGACATCATGGGCGCGTAGTCAGTGGATTCGCGCACACGATGGGGAGCGATGGCAGCGGTATCGGAAACAAGTGACGGGGTCGGCGATCGCCGGATCGAGGCGGAGGGTGAGATCGCGATCGCGGTACTCGCCCTCGACAGCGGGGATCTCACGCACGCCGCGGACCATATCGCGGGGGCATTGCAGCTCGAACCCATGCTGCCCGAGGCACATGAGCTGCTGGCCCGGCTCGTGGTCGCGGCAGGTGGCGTCGAGGCCGCGCTGACGCTGTATCCGACCGATCGCCCCAGCCTGGGTGCGATGGGCGCGCGGGCGCATGTGCTGGCCGCCGACGCGCAGTGGGATTCCGCGATATCGCTGCTCACCCAGGTCGTCGCATTCGATCCGAGCCTGCCGTGGGCGCAGGCGGCGTGGCTGGATCAGCCGGATATCGTGCCTGCGTTGAGCGCCGACACCGTCCTCTACGCGGTCCTCGCGCTCAATCGGCAACTGCCGGAACCGGTTTCCCCCGAGATTCGGGAGACGATCGCACCGCTGTACGAATTGCTGTGCGCCGCGGTCGAACAGTATGACGAGGATTCCCGGCTGCTGGCGATGGGATCCTCGCTGGCGCGCCGCTTCACCGCGTTCGAGCTCGCGGAATCCCTTGCGGTGCGGGCACATCGGATCAGCGCGGATCAGATCACGAGCGTGATGCTCGGGCAGGTGTACCGCCGTACCGGCCGGGCCGACGCGGCGATCGAGGTGTGGGCCGATCAGCTGCGGCGCGATCCATCCGATGAATACCTGCACACCGATCTCGCGGAGCTCTACGCCGAAACCGGCCGGCCCGAACTCGGCCTGCCCTGGCTCGAAGCCGTCGTGGCGATGTCGCCCGAGCATGAGAAGGGCGCGCCCGCGCTGCTCGGCCTGCGCTATCGAATGGATGGGGACATCGGGCATCTGGTGGCGCTCGCCGATCATCTGCGCGCACATCCGGACCACCACTACGCCGACGAACTGCTCACCCAATTCTGTGGTGACGCTTCATGGCTCGGCTATATCGAGGGTGCGGGCGAGTCCCTGGTGAACATGCTGCGGCAGGTGATCGAACAGGTGCCCGAGGGTCGTGCGGAGCTGGAGCTGCAATGCACGGTCTCGATGATCGAGCCGCCGAGCGCCGTGCTGACCCTGCGCCGAGCGCTGCCGCGCGTCGAGATCACGGTCTCCGAGGTCGGTGACCCGGACCCGCGACTGCGGTCCGCCGACTGGAATCCGACGGGTCTTGCGGTCTGGCACTATCCCGACAATGCCATGACCGCCGTTCCCATTGTCGCGCCGCCTTCCCCCGAGGCCGCCGAAAAGATCCGCCGGACAACACAATTGCGCTGGCCGCATCTGCCCGCCGCCTACGACTTCGCCGTCGCGCTCGCCGGTCTGCCGCTCCCGGATCTACTCGGCGCGCTGGTGCATCCCCCCGTACCGGATCCCGAGCCCTTCTACGAGCAGCACCCGGCCCTGTGGATCCGGGCGGTGCAGATGTGGGCGTGTCTGGGTATCGCACACCATCGCGCCGATGAACCCTGGCAGGAATCCACCCGCCGCACGGTACTTTTCGATCTGCTGCACGGTGTCGAGGACTGGGTCTGCGAGGCCGCCGCGATCGCGCTGATAGCGGTCGCCTGGACCGATCCCAGCACCCGGGCCGATATCGGCTACGCGGTCTGCCGCCGTTTCATCACCCTGGCCGAGGCGTCGCGCTCCCGCCCGGTGACCATCCTCGATTCGTTCTGCCGACTTGTCCTGGCCTGCCCGTGGGTGGACGCGAGCATCCTCGAGCTGGCCCGGGACATCCTGGAGGCCGAAACGCAGGACTGAGCGCGCCGTAAATCCCCTGCGGTAGCTCTGTGATTGCGCTTACCCGCCAACCGGGCCTGTCGCCGGTATTGTCGGAATTGACGGAGGGTACTTCCGGTCGCACCGGGAGTCCCGCCGACATGGTCCGCGGTATCGCCGATGGAGAGGTGAGATACGTTGCCTGCCAGCATGATCGATCGTCCGGTGGTTGCGGGAGTGGATTCCTCGGAGTCCGCGGGGCATGCGGTGCGGTGGGCGGCGATCGACGCCGCGCTGCACGGGGCCGAACTGCATCTGGTATTCGCTGTACCGCCGTTCGTGGAGACGCCCCTGGACGACAATCCGGTGCGGCTCTGGCATGACGAGTATCGGCAGACCGCGGAACAGGCGCTCGCGGATGCGGCGCGGGCGGCCGTGGCGTTCGCCGCACCGTACGGCGATATCAAGACCCGGACCTTCCTGGTCGACGCGCCGCCCATCCCGACCCTGAATGCGCTGGCCGCGACCGCCCGCTATGTGGTGGTCGGCTCGCGCGGGCTGGGCGCCTACCATCGCAGCCTGCTCGGTTCGGTGAGTATGGCGGTGACGCGGTATGCGCTCGGTCCCGTGGTCGTGGTGCCCGGCGAACCCGCGCCGGACTCCACGCTGCCGGTGGTGGTCGGCGTGGACGGATCGCCGTACAGCACCCGCGCGATCGAAGTCGCCTTCGACGAGGCGTCCCGGCGCGGTGCCGGACTGGTCGCGGTGCATGTCTGGGATCGACTGGGGCAGAGCGGATCCGGCTCGCAGCAGCGCGCCGAAAAGGTGCTCGCAGACAGCCTGGCGCACAGCCGCGCGGAATTCCCGGGTGTGAGCGTGCGCAGTGTGGTCGCGGAGGATCGCCCGGTGCGCGCCCTGCTGGCGGAAAGCGAAGCGGCGCAACTGGTTGTGGTCGGCAGTCACGGCGTCGGGGGCTTCCAAGGTATGACGCTGGGCTCCACCGGTGAGGCGCTGCTGCCCGTGGTGGCCTGCCCGATCGCCATTGTGCGACTGCGGAACTGAACCAGAACGGTTATCGATAGAACAGGAGTGGATCGAATGAGCCTGTCCCGGAACGAGAATCCCCACCTGCTGGCGTCCGCGCCGGTCGTGGTCGGTGTGGACGGCACGCCGGAAGCCAGTCACGCGGTCGTCTGGGCGGCGCACACCGCATCGGCTCGGGAGCGGGAACTGCGCATCGTGCACGGCACCAATCTGGAGATGACGCGCGCGCTGCTCGGCTCCTATTCCGTGGTCAATCAGGATGTGGTGCTGCCTATTTCGCAGCACGGCGAGGAACTGGTGGCCGCCGCGCGGCAGGTCGCGGAGAAGATCGATCCGGATCTGCGCATCAGCACCGAGGTCTCACCCGAACATCCGGCGCGACTGCTCATCGAACATTCGGCCGCCGCGCATATGGTGGTGATCGGGGGTCCGGAACCCAGGCGCGGACTCAATCGCCTGGGCTCGATCCTGCTGTCGGTCTCCAGTCACAGCCGCGGTGCGGTGGTCACCGTGCGCAGCCCCGCCGCCGACGCGCCCCCGCCGTCCAGCGGTCCGGTCGTGGTGGGTGTGGACGGCAGCCCGGTCAGCGAGGCCGCGATCGAGGTGGCCTTCCAGGAGGCGGCCCTGCGCGGTGCGCCGCTGGTGGCGGTGCACGCCTGGAGCGATCTCTACCTGAGCCAGTTCTCCGGGATCATCGACACCTCCATCGAGGCCGACCAGATCGCCGAGGCCGAGCGTTCACTGCTGGTGGAGCGGCTGGCCGGGTATCGCGAGAACTATCCGGAGGTGGAGGTCACCCGCGATATCCACCTCGCCGATCCGCGCGATCATCTGCTCACCTGGTCGGACACCGCGCAACTGCTGGTGGTCGGCAGCCGCGGCCGCGGCGGATTCACCGGGATGCTGCTCGGCTCCACCAGCAACGCACTGGTGCAGCAGGCGAACTGCCCGGTCATGGTGGTGCACCCGGAATAGCGGAAAGCGTTGCGGCTCAGCGGGACAGACCGCGATCGGGGGCGCTCATATCCCCGGTCGCGGGCGTGCCGTCGGCCAGGCCGTAGCGCAGCAGTACGGTGCCCAGCTTGCCCGCCACCGGCGGCTCCAGCAGCGTGATATTGGTGGGCACCGCGCCGCCGTCGAACACCTTCTTGCCCACGCCGAGCACGATCGGATGCACCCACAGGTCGAGGCGGTCGAACAGCTTCTCCCGCAACAGGGTTTGCACCAGGTTCAGGCTGCCGACGACGGTGACGTGCTCATGCCGTTCCCGGATCTCGCGCACCGCCGCGGGCAGATCCGGACCGAGCAGTGACGATCCGGCCCAGGACAGCTCGGGCAGGCCGCGCGAGGCCACGTACTTCGGAATCCGGTTGAACAGGTTCGCGAAGTCCTGGTCCTCGTCACTGGCCTGATCCGGCCAGTAGCCGGCGAAGATGTCATAGGTCCGCCTGCCGAGCAGCAGCGCGTCCGTACCCTCGTACGCATCGCTGACCTGGGCCCCGGACACCTCGTCCAGTAGCGGCGCCTGCCAGCCGCCGAACGGGAAACCCCCGTCCGGATCCTCGCCCGGACCGCCGGGCGCCTGCCCGACGAGGTCCAATGTCGCGAACATCTCGATGTGGATCAGTCCCATATCGCACTCCCGATGAATCGGCCGGTTCGGTCACTGGCTAAGACGGGGGAGCGCCCGCGAATTCATCGGGGCTCGGCGATTCAGGCCAGGGCGAGGAAGAGCTTCTCGAGCTCGGCCTCGCTGAGCGGTTCGCGGCCCTCGGCCCCGGTGAGGCATTCCCGCAAGCCGCTGGCGACGATTTTGAATCCGGCGCGATCCAGGGCGCGGGAGACCGCGGCCAGCTGGGTGACGACGTCCTTGCAATCGCGGCCCTGTTCGATCATCGAGATGACGCCGGTGAGCTGGCCCTGCGCACGGCGCAGTCGATTGAGCACCGCGGTGATGGTCTCTTCGTCGCCGACCATGATTGCCTCCTGCGTTCCGTGGGTCCGGGATGGTCGCGTCGACTCCCGCCACTGTCGAGAATACCCCATGGGGTATGTTGGAACAGAATTGTCAGATACCCCCTGGGGTATACCTAACGATCGTTGTGTCGGGTGCACGTGAGTGGCCCGTCGGGAGGTGTCGGATGAAGGTCGTGATCGTGGGTGGCGTCGCCGGTGGCATGTCGGCCGCCACCCGTCTGCGCAGGCTCGACGAGTCCGCCGAGATCATCGTGTTCGAGCGTGGCGCGCACGTCTCGTTCGCCAATTGCGGTCTGCCGTACTACGTCGGCGGGGTCATTCCGAAACGGGAATCGCTGCTGTTGCAGACCCCCGAATCGCTGGCCGCGCGGTTCCGGCTCGATGTGCGGGTGCGGCACGAGGTGATCGCGGTGGACCCGCACGGCCGGACCGTCACCGTGCGCGATCTGGACTCCGGACGCGAATTCACTGAAACCTTCGACGAATTGGTGCTCAGCACCGGCGCCGCGGCGATCGTCCCGCCGCTGCCGGGCGTCGAGCGGGCCCTGGTGCTGCGCGATGTCGAGGATGTGGATCGGATGGTCGCCGCGCTCGGCGATGCCCGTTCCGCCGTGGTGACCGGGGCCGGATTCATCGGCGTCGAGATGGCGGAAAACCTGGTGCGCCAGGGTATTCCGACCACTCTGGTGGAGCGCGGCCCGCAGCTGCTGGCACCGCTGGATCCCGAGATGGCCGCACCCGTCGCGGCGGAACTGCGCGCACACGGTATCGGAGTGGAGTTGGCGGCGGAACTCGCGCGCATCGACGCCGATACCGTGACCCTCGCCGATGGACGCGTCATTCCCGCCGATGTGGTCGTGATGGCGATCGGCGTTCGCCCCGAGAGCGCGCTCGCCCGGGCCGCGGGACTCGACATCGGTTCCGGCGGCGGCATTGTCGTCGACGCGCGGTTGCGCACCTCGGCCCCGCACATCTACGCGGTCGGCGATGCGGTGGAGAAGCGCGACGCGGTGGGCGGGCAGGCGGCACTGATCCCGCTGGCCAATGCCGCCAATCGCCAGGGTCGCCTGGTGGCGGACGCGATCGCGGGCCTGCCGGTGCATGATCCCGCCGCGCGGGGCACCGCGATTCTCGGCGTCTTCGATCTCACGATCGCGATGACCGGCTGGAGTGAGAAGCGCTTGCGCGCTGCGGGCCGCCCGTTCCGGGCGCTGCACACCCATCCGCTGGACCATGCCGGGTACTACCCCGGAGCGGATTCGCTGTCTCTGAAACTACTGGTTGATCCCGATACCGATGAGATCCTCGGCGCGCAGGCGGTCGGCGGCGCGGGCGTCGACAAACGCATCGACGTGCTGGCCACCGCCATGGCCGGTGGTATCCGCGCCTCCCGGCTGATGGATCTGGAACTCGCCTACGCCCCGCAATTCGGATCGGCGAAGGATCCGGTGAATATGCTCGGCTACCTGGCCGACAACCTGCGCACCGGCGGAGTGGACACCCTGCAATGGCATGAGGTGGCCGAAACAGTCTCCGCCGGAACACAACTGGTGGATGTGCGCTCGCCGGAGGAGTTCGCGGCCGGATCCATTCCCGGCGCGCGAAACATCCCCCTGGACGAACTGCGCGAGCGCCTCGGCGATATCCCGCCGGGCCCGATCCTGGCCTTCTGCCAGGTCGGCCAGCGCGGGAACAGTGCCACCCGCCTGCTCACCCAGCTCGGCCGCGAGGCGCGCAATCTCGACGGCGGCTACCGCACGTGGAGTGCGGCCCGATCGTCCTAGACTACGAAACCCCTTCTTCCCGAAAGGAATTCATCTCATGTGTCAGCGCACCACCTGCCGCGCCTGCGGTAAGCCCGGTTTCACCGGATGCGGTAACCACGTCGAACAGGTGCTGGGCGATGTGCCGAAATCCGACCGCTGTTCCTGTGCGGCGGAATCGCCGACGCGCAGTCGGTGGCGGTGGTGGTGATCGCACTTTCCGCTCGCTGATCCGCGCGGGATACCGTCACGGCGTCAGGTCGGTCACGCCGCTGCCGCTCACGACATCGAACGGCACCGAGACCTGATCGTGCGCGATCAGCCAGTCGCCGTTGATCTTTCGCATACCGTAGGTGACCCGGACCCACATGCCCGCCGTCGCGGTGCCGTCACGCAGGGTGCCGCTCAGGCGGGCGAAGCCGTGGCCGAAGGCCACCTCATCGCCCACGGTGAAGGTCAGATCGCGGAGTTCGTAGGTCACCTCCGCGAAAACGGTGAAGACCTTGATCCAATTGGCGAGTTTGGCCTCGATGCCGACGTGCTGGAGCGGTGGCTCCACGTCGAAGGAGATGACATCGGGCGTGTAGAGCTGCCGCACCGCGTCGAGATCCTTGGCGCGCAGTGCCGCGATTACCTGGTCGACGGTCTCAATGGGTGACTGAAAGCTGTTCCGCGTCTTCATATTCGGCTCCTTCGATGTGACGTAGCGGTGCGAGGGCGGTGCTCCACGCGGTGAGCTGATCGAGCATGGCGTGCAGCGCCGCGGTATGGCGTTCGCCCGGAACGAATTCGGTGTAGTTCCGGAAATCGGTGAGCACCGAAATGCTGACCTGGCGGCTCACATCCGCCATGCCCAGCACCCCGCAGATCGAACGCAGATGCTCCACCGCGAGCACCCCGCCACCCGCACCGTAGGAGACGAATCCGACCGCCTTGTCCACCCATTCGGCGAAGATGTGGTCGATCGCGTTCTTCAGCACCCCGGGGGCGGAATGGTTGTATTCGGGGGTCACGATGACGAACCCGTCGAACGGCGCGATGCGCGCGGCCCACGCACGGGTGTGCTCATGCGCCGATGGTCCGAACATCGGCGCTACCGCCTCGTCCAGATGCGGTAGCGGATGATCGGCCAGATCGATCAGTTCGAATTCCGCGTCACCGCGCGCCGACGCCGTCTCCAGCACCCAGTCGGCGACCTGCGGACCATTGCGTTTGGGGCGGGTGCTGCCCAGGATGATGCCGATTTTGATCATTTCCCGAACTCCTGTTCTGCTGAGTGTCACCACCTTCCGACGACACAGGCGTCCGGAATGTCAGGCCGCCTCACAGACCGGTGCGCTATTTCGTCGGAGTCGATGAGGGCCGCAGCGACAGAGGGAGCCGACTATGACCGATCCGCAACTGGGCGCGGTGATGAGTGAGCGCGGACAGCTGATCAACCTCGCCTACCGCCTGCTCGGCTCGCTCGCCGAGGCCGAGGATGTGGTGCAGGAGACGTATGTGCGCTGGTACGCGCTCTCGGATCGGCAGCGCGCGGACGTGCTGAACCCCGGAGCCTGGTTGACCACGGTCGCCAGCCGCATCTGCCTGGATCTGCTCGGTTCCGCCCGCGCGCGGCGGGAAAGATATGTGGGCGAATGGATTCCGGAACCGCTGCCCGGCCGCTCGGAATGGCTCGGCGGTCCCGTCCCCGCCGACCCCGCCGATCGGGTCACCCTCGACGAGTCGATCGGCATGGCGTTTCTGGTCGTATTGGACGCCATGACACCGGCCGAACGGGTGGCGTTCATCCTGCACGATGTCTTCCGCTACTCCTTCGCCGAAGTCGCGGAGGTGGTCGGCCGCACTCCCGCCGCCTGCCGCCAACTCGCCTCGAGTGCGCGCCGCCGCGTCGACACCGCGCACCGCCCGTCCGGCGCCGACCGGGCCGAGGTGGTGCGCGAATTCAAACGAGCCTGGGAGACAAGCGATATCGAGGCCCTGATCGAACTGCTCGATCCCGCCGCCATCGCCACCGCGGACAGCGGCGGCCTCGCCCTGGCCTTCCGCCACCCCATCGTCGGCGGCAAGCGCATCGCCCGCGCCTGGATCGAACTCGCCGCCCGCAGAACCGAAGTGGCGCTGCTGGAGCGCACCGTCAACGGTCAACCGGGCCTGGTCGCGGAGATCGACGGGGCCGTCGTCTCGGTGTACGCCTTCGATATCGCGGACGGGCGGATCAGCCGCATCTGGGTCATCCGCAATCCGGAGAAGTTGCGGCCGTGGACCGTCAGCGAACAGCGCGAAAACCTGTCGTAGGGCTCGGCCATACTCGTCGGAAAGGTGTTGCTACAGGAGGATTGGCGTGATGGGGGAAGTACTGCCGGGGTTGTTCACCGATCCGGAGTGGGAGCGGCTCAGCCGGGCCTATACGGCAGCCACCGCCGCCGAGCGGGCGCGTGTGGTACCGCTGATGCCGGGGCTGATCGCACCCGAGGTGGAAGAGGTGGTGTGGGAGCCGGGGGAGCGCGAACAGTGGCGCACGGAGGGCGCGCGAATTCGTCTCTGGTACCGGTATCAAGAGCGGCTGGATGCCGAGGGCTGGCCCGCGACGATGGCGGCCTGCCGGCGGGGCGAGTACGACCATGCGGAGTCTCAGGTATATCTGTTCCTGAACGGACCCGAGGAATTGACCCGCCCGCTACTCGCCGAGTGGCAGCGGGACTTCGGCTGTTCCGGGACGCTGTCATGGCTGCGTGCGCTGTTCGCCAGGTTCGGCGCCGAAGTGCTGCCGCTGGTGCTGTCGCACGCGAAAGTCAGTGCCTACGACTACGGTCCGGCCCTGCTGCCGGTGCGCACCGCCGAGATCGCGGTGCTGATGGCGGACTGGCTGGTGCGATTGAAATCGGCGCGGCGTATCGCCCGCGAGTGGTTCGCCCGGCATGGGCTCGCGGCCGTGCCGCTGCTCACCCCGGACGCGCTCGGCAAGACCCGGGTGCCCCGGGAAAAGGCAACCGCCGCACTGATTCTCATTGCGGAGAAGTACGGTGCGAACGAAGTCGTCGGAGCGGCGCGGTGCCATGGCGACGAGGCCGCCGCCGGAGTAGAGGCGATACTGTCCGCGGCGTCCGATCACGGTGCTGACGCGGGGCCCGTCGAGCGGCCGGCGAAACCTCCGAAACTGCCCTGGCTCGATCGAAATAAGTTGCCGCGATTGCTGTTTCATGACGGCACCGAGCTGTCCGCGGAGGCCGAGGAACGTCTGCTCGGCGGTCTGGCGCTCTCGCCCGGGGTGTCGTGGTTCGGTCCCGCGACCCCGTATCCGGGTCTCGTCGAGGCGGTGCGCTGCTGCGATCCCGGCTCGCTGGCCGCATTCGGCTGGCGGATTTTCGAGCTCTGGGCGGCGGCTCGCACCCCGGGCCGCAATGGCTGGGTCATCGACCAGTTCTACTGGCTGGCCGATGCCGAGGTGACACGCCGATTCGGGGCGGCGATCCTGCGCTGGCCGACGGCGAACAGCGATAAGCACGCGGTGAGCGTGTTGCGTGCCATGGGCACCGATCCCGCGTTGGAACAATTGCATCGAATCTCTCAGCGCGCCAAAGCTCCCGGTCTGCGCTCCACGGCCGCCGATTGTCTGGCCGCGGCCGCGAAGCAGCGCGGGCTCAGCACCGAGGAACTCGCCGACAGGCTTGTCCCAGATCTCGGGTTGGATGCGAACGGCACGCTGGTCCTGGACTACGGTCCGCGCGCGTTCACGGTCGGATTCGACGAGAAGCTCACGCCCTTCGTGATCGACGCGGCGGGCAAACCTCGCAAGGCATTGCCCAAACCGGCCGCCGCCGATGACGGCGTCCTCGCGCCCGCCGCCTATCAGCGGTTCGCGGAGTTGAAGAAGCTGGTCCGCGGTACCGCATCCGATCAGATCATGCGGCTCGAACGCGCGATGATCTCCGGAAGAGACTGGAGCCCGGCGGATTTCGAGCGTTATCTGGTGGCTCCGCCGCTGCTGCGGCACATCACCCGCCGACTGATCTGGACCACCGGCGAAATCGTCTTCCGTATCGCGGAGGATCTCACGCTGGCCGATGTGGACGATTCGACCGTGACGCTGCCCGAATCCGCCCGGGTCCGCATCGCACATCCGCTCGAACTCGGTGCGGCGGTCAATGATTGGGGTGAGGTGCTCGCCGACTACGAGATCACCCAGCCATTCCGCCAACTCGGCCGCCCGGTCTACGAGCTGACCGAAGCGGAACGCGCCAGCGGTGAAATCACCCGATTCGCGGGGGTTACCGTGCCGGTGGGCGCGATTCTCGGTCTCATCGGCAAGGGGTGGGAGCGCGGGTACACCTGGGACGGCGGGATTCAGCACGATTTCTGTCGGCGGATCGACAAATCCCAAGCCCTGGTGGTCGAGTTGGATCCGGGCATCCTGGCTGCGGGCGCGATGATCTTCGATGAGCAGAAGATCACCGGAATCCGTTTCAATACACCGCCGTTGGAGCTCGATCCGGTGCTGGCGTCCGAGCTCCTCGCGGATCTGGCGGGGCTGGTGCCCTGAGCCGGGCGACCGCCGGGATCAGTACCGCATACGCAGGGTCGGCGGGTCCTTCTCCAACGACACCAGTTGGACCGTCGGCGGGTCCGAGGGATCGAACTCGGGCTCGGCGGCCGTGGCCCTGCGCTGTTTGCGCCGAGCCCACCAGGCTCGGATCTGGGCCGCCCGGGTCGCGCGGGCGGGCCAGAATTCCTGGACGCTGGCATTGAATTCCGCGCCGAGGATGACCGCGAACCCGAGGAAGAAGGTGAAGAGCAGGAAGGCGATGGGGGTGGCCAGCGCGCCGTAGGTGACCCCGGTGCGGGTGACCCAGGCCAGATAGCGGCGCAGGCCCTCACTCGCGGTCATGAAGAACACGCCCGCAACCAGCGCGCCGCCGAACAGTCGATGCCAAGGCAGCGTGCGATGCAGGGCGAGTTTGTAGAGCGTGGTGAGCGCGACGATGAGCAGCAGTCCCGCGCCCGGGTAATAGAAGGTGTCGATCAGTCTGAGCCCGGGCTCTTTCCATCCGCGCGGCAGCACCCGCCCCACCAGCGACGGTCCCAGCGCCACCAACGGCAGAATCAGCACCGAGGTCACCAGGAACAGCACGTACAGCCAGAGCGCGAAAATTCGCTGCCAGACCGGATGCCGCGCATTGGCCTGGCCGTGCGCGGCGGTGATGGCGTCCACGAAGGTCGCCATGGCCGAGGATCCGGCCCACAGCGAGAGCACGAAACCCACCGAGACCACCCCGCCGTGACCACGTTTGAGCACGTCATTGGTGGTGGGTTCGATGAGGTCGTCGACCACGCTGGCGCTGAACAGGTTCCGGCTGAAGGTAATGATCTTGGATTCCACGATGTCCACGGTGTCCGGGCCGAACCAGTGCCCGACATAGCCGAGACTGCCGAGCAGGCCCAGCAGCAGCGGGGCCAGCGACAGCGTCTGCCAGAACGCGGCGGCGGCGGACTTGTTGAAGATGGAATCGTTCCACGCCTTCACCGCGACGTGCACGATGAGCTCGCGAACTCGCCCGAGCCGTGTGGTGACGCGCACGTCTGCCCCGGGCGCGTCGGACGCGTCGGCGTGTTGCGGGGATTTTTCGTGCTCGTTCATCGTGGCTACAGCATCGCTCACCAGCGTTTCAAATGGACGCGGACCCACGATGTGTCGTGCGGCACTACTTGTGACCGTGTTGGATTGGTGCGTTGTCGGTCCACATCGCTAATCTCTTCCAAGTGACTTCGGGTGGTGGCGGTTCATTACGTGCTTGGCAGCGCAGGGCTCTCACCAAGTATCTGACAACCAAGCCTCGCGACTTCCTCGCCGTCGCGACTCCGGGCGCGGGTAAGACGACTTTCGCGCTGCGTGTCGCGGCCGAACTGCTCGCCGATCGAACCATCGATCAGGTGACGGTGGTCGCCCCGACCGAACATCTGAAGCATCAGTGGGCCGGATCTGCGGCGCGGCTCGGGATTCAGCTCGACTCGAACTTCTCCAACTCCACCGGATCGACCTCCTCGGACTATCACGGTGTGGTGGTGACCTACGCGCAGGTGGCCTCGCATCCGTTCAAGCATCGGGTGCGCACCGAGAACCGGCGCACGCTGGTCATCATGGACGAGATCCATCACACCGGCGACGCCAAGAGCTGGGGTGAGGCGGTCGAGGAAGCCTTCGGGGACGCCACCCGAAGACTCGCGCTGACCGGAACGCCCTTCCGCAGCGATGATTCGAAGATCCCGTTCATCACCTATGAGGCCGATGAATCGGGTTTCGAGAAATCCAAGGCCGATCACACCTACGGCTACTCCGAGGCGCTCGCGGACGGCGTGGTGCGGCCCGTGGTCTTCCTGGCCTACTCCGGTGAGGCGCACTGGCGGGACAGCGCGGGCGATGAGTACTCCGCCCGCCTGGGTGAGCCGCTGAGCGCCGAGCACACCGCGCGCGCCTGGCGCACCGCCCTGGACCCCGCCGGCGACTGGATGTCCAAGGTGCTCACCGCCGCCGATACCCGGCTGCGGCAGTTGCGGGCCACGGGTATGCCCGATGCGGGCGGTCTGGTCATCGCCACCGATCAGGACAAGGCGCGCGATTACGCCGAACTGCTGGAACATATCTCGGGCACCAAACCGACCGTGGTGCTCTCCGACGATCCGGCCTCCTCGGCGCATATCGGAACCTTCAGCGAGAGCACCGATCCGTGGATGGTCGCGGTGCGCATGGTGTCCGAGGGCGTCGACGTACCGCGCCTGGCGGTCGGCGTGTACGCCACCAGCGCTTCCACCCCGCTGTATTTCGCGCAGGCCATCGGCCGGTTCGTGCGTGCCCGCAAGACCGGTGAGACCGCGAGCGTGTTCCTGCCGTCGGTGCCGGTGCTGCTGGATCTGGCCGCGCAGCTGGAGGTGCAGCGCGATCACGTCATCGGCAAACCGCATCGGGAGAAGAACGAACTCGACGACGAACTGCTGATCGACGCCAATAAGCAGAAGGACGAACCGGGCGAGGAGGAGAAGAAGTTCATCGCCCTGGCCGCGGACGCCGAACTGGATCAGGTCATCTACGACGGTGACTCGTTCGGCACCGCCACCTTCTCCGGTAGTGATGAGGAGGCCGACTACCTCGGCATCCCGGGGCTGCTGGACGCCGATCAGATGCGCGCGCTGTTGCGTGATCGGCAGACGCGTCAGTTGCAGGAGCGCACCGCGGAATCCGCGCGGACGGTCACCCTGCCGACCAACGCCGCCTCCGCCGAACGCGCGGCCACCGCGGATCGGCTCGGTGAGCTGCGGCGTGAGCTCAACAGTCTGGTCGCCATGCACAATCACCGGACCGGCAAACCGCACGGGGTGATCCACGGTGAGCTACGCCGCGAATGCGGTGGTCCGCCAACGGCATTGGCCACGGCGGAACAGCTCACCGAACGCATCGCGGTACTGCGCCGCACCAGCTGATCCGGCGGAATCCACCGCCGATCAGGCGGTGAGGAACGTGCCCGCGTGCAGGGTCGTGCCGAATCCCGGTGCGAACGTGCCGTATTCGTACACCACGTGCCCGCCGACCACGGTGGCCGCGACCGCTCGGTCATTGCGATTGACCATGCGCGAGACGCCGCTGCCGGATAGCTCGGCTTCGGCGTAGTCGGCGGTGCCGTCGAAACCGGTCGGATCGATGACGGCGATATCGGCGCGTGCGCCGACGGCGAGCCGTCCGGCATCGAGGCCGTACCACTCCGCGAGTTCACCGGTGAGCCGGTGCACCGCCTGTTCCAGGGGCATGAAGCCGCGCCGGTGCACGCGTTCGAGCATGCGCAGGCTCGCGTTGTAGAAGGCCATATTGCGCAGGTGCGCACCGGAATCCGCGAAACCGATCTGTACCAGGGGAGAGGTTTGCAGGCGGTCCAGCACCGCGTCGCGATCATTGGCGATGGTGGTGCGCCAGCGCAGTGCCGCACCGTGTTCGACGGTCAGATCCAGCAGCGCGTCCGCGGCCGTGATACCGCGATCGGCGGCGACCGCCGCGAAGGACCTGCCGACCACGGTGGCATCGGGGCAGGCCATGATCTCGGCGTCACCGAGATCGCGATGCCATACCCGGGGACCGAATTTCTTGGCGAGATCCTTGCGGAAGCGGCGGCGATACCCCTCGTCCTTCAGCAATTCACCACGCTCGAGCACCTGCCGGATATTCAATGCCGCTGCGCCGGAACCGAATTCCTCGAAGATGACCAGATCGATCCCGTCGGCGTACACCTCGAACGGCACCGGCAGATGCTGCCAGCGCAGATCGGCCCGGCCGAGCCGATTGGCCACCCAGGCCGCGCCCAGCGCGGCATTGACCACGGTGCGATCGGCCTTGATATCGGCCGCGGACAGCAGGGAGGTCTTGAGCGGGCGGCGGCCGAACAACCGTCCGACGCTCTGCGCGAAATAGCGTCCGATCTCCAGCCGCGAGGTGAGGTTCGGTGTGCTCTGATGCACCCGGCCACGTTGCCGCAGTACGGAATTCAGTCGCGCGTACTCCGCCCACGTCGCATAGGTCGACGGCAATTGCCGAGCCGGGAAACGGGTCCCCTCGAGTTTCGAGAACGAACTGCGAATGGTGGAGAGCCCCACGAATCCGGCATCGAGCGCCTCGCCGAGCATTTCCGCCATGCGATCCAGTTCGGCGGCGGTCGGACGCTCATTCGCGTCGACCGCTCGCCCCAAACCCATGACGGCCACTCGGATATCCGAATGTCCCAGGAACGCTGCCACATTCACGCCCAATGGCTGTGCCCCGATGGCCTGCACATAGGACTTGGGACCGGTCCACGTCTTATGTTCCTTGACCGCGTCGTTGACCACATCCCACGGCAGCGCCTCGACCCGCGCGAACATATCCGCGCAGTCCTGCGCGTCCGCGTAAACGGTTGACAGCGAACAATTCCCGAAGATCACCGAGGTGACCCCGTGCCGAGCCGATTCCCCCAGCCCCGGACCGGTGAGCACCTCCGCGTCGTAATGCGTATGCACGTCGATCATCCCGGGAATGACCCACTTCCCGGTGGCGTCGATCGTCCGATTCCCCTCCGGCAGACCGGATTCGATGGCCACGACCCGCCCGTCGCGCACCCCCACATCCGCGACGATCCGCTGCCCGCCACCGCCGTCGAATATCGTTCCGCCCCGGATAACGACGTCGTAGTCGCCCATCACGCACTCCAAACTCACAGGTATTTCATGCTAACCCGCGCAAACGCCCGCGATCCCGGGAGATTCGGCCACTCTCGCGCCGATCAGGACCCGACCACTTCCAACTCCACCCGAAACGAATCCCCCGTATCGAGCCCCTCGGCCGTCCGCACCGGCTTCTTCATCGGCAACATATACGTCCCCCGCTTCCGATCCGGAAATATCGAGGTAGCCCAAGTGCTCCCCCCAACCGTCACCCGCACCCGCACCGACCCGAACCCACCCGCGAGATGCCCATGCACCTCCTCGATCTCATCCGCCACCTCCTCCGGCAAACTCGTGAAATACCACGCCGCAGGCCCCTCCCACACCCACAACTCACTGGTAAACGAGTAACGCGAAGCAGCCATCCCCAGACCGTAACCCAGCGGTACGACAGCATCGGCCGAGCGGTGGCCGGGCTCGGCTCGATGGTGCGCTGTGGGCGGACGGCTACCTTTCGCAGGCGATGCCGTCGCCGTCCCGGTCCAGACGGGAGCTGTAGCCCGGGTCGCCACGACGAAGTGGGGCGGCGCCCGCCGCCTTCGCTTCCGCGCAGCTCTTGTAGGTGACCGCTGGAGCGGCGGGTACCGGGGCAGCGGGGACCGGTACGGCGGGCGGTGCGACGGGCGCGGGAGCCGCCACCGGTGAAGTGACCACGGGCGGCACCGGTGCCGGGATCACGGCCGGGGTCGTGGCGGCGGGCGGTGGAGCCGCAGCCGGAACGGTGGCTTCGACCGTGGTGGTCGTGGCCGGAACCGTGGTGGTCGAGGTCTGCGACGCAACCGCGGTTGTGGTGGTCGGGTGCGAGCTGCTGGAGGTGCCGGTGGTACCGGAGCCACCGCCCCCGCAGCCGGTCAGTACGGCGATGGCGCTGATGGCCGTCACGGCCATCAGCATCTGATGTCGAAATGTCATGGATTCCCCGGATGCCGAATGTGGATGCGATCGGGGACGGCGGAAAGCCTGCCCCCCGACCTGGGCCTCCGATCGCGGCACTCACTCTGCCAGGAAAGCCATTCCGGCGCACTGGATCTGGGCAATCACGCGGTTTGCGCGAGGTATATCCGGATCACCGTCCCAGCAAACGCCGCCACCAAGATCGCTTCGCGGCCACTTCGACCGATTCGGCCGATACGACTGCCGCACTGGGGATTCCAACCGACCGCTCGGCTTCTCGCGCCGCCTGCCATCTGGCCACCACATCATCCGCACGCACCGGCCCGATGGGGATGTCCGGACCGCCGGGGGATCGCAGCCACCGGACTATGCGTTCGTTGAGTTCGGTGACAGCTTCGCGGACGGCGCGCTCGGAGGTCATCGTCCGCACGGTGTGGTCGATGCGTTCGCGGTCGCGGCGCAGGACTATGTGTTCGGGCAGGAGGGCGTCGGTGCCGATGCCCTCGCGTTGCAGCAGGTTCCGGACCCACCAGTTCTCATCGTCCATACCCGGCGGGATGGGTTGGCCCGCCCCGGGCAGCCTGTCGAATTCGCCCCGTTCGGTGGCCTCACGAATCTGTTTGTCTATCCACGATTCGAAGGTGAGATCGGGCGGCTTACGCTCGGTCACCCCTCCAGGGTACCGAGGGGGCAAGTGTCAGTTCTGGCAGATCGGCCACGCGGCGGCGGGGTTGCAGCGGGATGGGCAGGCCAGGATGTAGACCTGATTGCCGACGAAGAGGCCGTCGTCGAGGGCGGCGGGGTAGGAATCGTCGTCGTCGGAATCGTCGTCCTCATCGGCGACTTTGAAGTCGTAGAAGCTGAAGTTCTCCGGGATCTGGGCCAGGAAGGCCAGGTCGGTGCCGCAGGCGCAGCGGTGCGACTCGGGGCCCTGGAACCAATGCGGTGCACCGCCGATCTTGAATCCGTAATAGGGCCGGTCGTCGTCAACGTCGTCATCGTCGGTGTCGGTGGTGGGAGACAGCGACAACGCGGTCGGGGTGAGGAACGGGTCCGGTGCCTCGGCGGGGACGCCGTTGCGCTGCAGCAGGATTCGCCAGAAGGGGCGGCGGCCGTCGAGTTCGTCCCAGAATTTCTCGGGCAGTTGTTCGCCCGTGAACCAGGGGCAGTCGCTCTCCACGGGGCATTGGAAGATCAGCAGCTGATCGCCGCCGAAGACAGGGATGTCCGCGGGCACCTGGACCTGGAAGTACAGCACCATGCGCTGCCCGCACCCGCAGGCCGGCCACGGCTGATCGGCCTCCAGTAGCGGCCAGCCGCCGATGCTGTTCCGGTCGCCCGGCTTGACCTCCGCCGAATCGACGTCGATCACATGAATCCGCCCCATGCTGAACCCCTCCCGAATCGATATGTCGCGCAGACGCTATCGCATACCGGCGACAGGCTGCGAAGCCGAATCTATCGGGCGAAATAGCGGGCGGGGGAGGTGCCGACTTCGCGGTGGAAGGCGGCGATGTAGGCGCTGGGGGTGGCGTAGCCGACTCGGGTGGCGATGCGGGAGATCGGCATTTTGGCGGCGAGTAGGGGGAGGGAGGCTGCGAGGCGGATTTGGGTTCGCCACTGGCCGAAGGTGATTCCGGTTTCGGCGAGGAAGGCGCGGGCCAGGGTGCGTGGGCTGACGGCGACCGCGGCGGCGAATTCGGGGAGGGTGCGCGGGTCGGCGGGGTCGGCTTGCAGTGCGGCCGCGACCCGCTGGGCGCGGACATCGACGGGGTGGCGCGCGCCGATCGGGATGACCTCGGCGGGGTTGAGTAGATCGAAGATCACCGATTCGGCTCGCTCGCGTTGCTGCGGGGTGGTGGCGTCCGCGGTGAGGTGTTGGAAGAGTTCGTGCAGTAGCGATGACACCCGCAGCATGGTTGGTGCGGGGAAATCCACGGGCGTGCGGCTCGGATCCAGGTAGATGCCGCTCATGATCGCGCCGTCGTAGGTGCCGGTGCGGTGGCGTATGCCGCCCGGAATCCAGAGTGCGCGGGTGGGTGGCAGGACCCAGCGGCCGCCGTCCACCTCGACTGTGATGACTCCTCTTGTGGCCCAGGCGATCTGATGTTGCGGGTGTTCGTGCTCGTCGAACCAGAGTCCGGGTGGCAGGGTTCCGGCGCCGAACACCATGGCGGTCGGCCCGGCGGGTGCGGGGAAGACCAGGGGTTGGCCGTTTGGCGACACAATCTGTCACCGTAGCCGGTTCTGGTCGCGGTGAGGGCTGCCTACCGTGAGGCGCATGGGAATGAATGTCCTGCACCAACTGTGCTGCCGCTCCTCTATGTGGGAGAAGACCAGTGCCACTCGAATCGTGCCGTGGGCGCTGGATCGCCTGGATCTCGGTGACAATGCCCTGGAGGTGGGGCCGGGCTACGGGGCGAATGTGCGCACCCTGCGCGAGCGCACTGCCGTGCTGAGCGGTTTGGAGATCGATCCGGCGCTGGCCACCCGATTGCGCTCACAGCACTCCGAGCGGATGCGGGTCATCGAGGGCGACGGCACCGCTATGCCGTTGCCGGACAGGGAATTCAGCTCGGTGGTCTGCTTCACCATGCTGCATCACGTCCCGTCCCCGGCGCAGCAGGACGCGCTGTTCGCCGAGGCGTTCCGGGTGCTGCGCCCGGACGGCGTCTTCGCCGGTAGCGACGGCCTGGACCGCCCCATGTTCCGCCTCATCCACCTGGGCGACACCTGCGTCCCGGTGCCGCCCGACACCCTCGCCGACCGCCTGACGCGCATCGGCTTCACCGATATCGACATCGAACCCGGCGCGTCCATATTCCGCTTCCGCGCCCGTCGCCCCTACGCGGGCACCTCGAAATAGGCCGCCGGATCCAGCGCGGAAAGCGGCGTCCATCGCACGGCATGAGTTTCCCCGCCGTGTGCGGCCGGTACGCTCCCGCCGCTCCGGAATCCCTGCAGATCCAGTGCCAGCCAGGGCGTTTCGTCGACCTGCCGGGCCAGCGCGTAGCAGGTGGCCAGATAGTGCAGGCACCGTTCGGTGCGCGTCCGGCAGGAGCAGTCGATGCGCGCGAATTCCGGTGCGACGCCGATCCCGCGCTCGGCCAGCGCGATTCGATGCTCATCGGTCAGGGTGAGCGCATCCGCCGGAATCACCTCCGCGATGGCGGCGATGGTCGCGGCGGCGAGCGGCACCAGCTCCAGATAGGTGACGGACGCCTCGGATCCGCGATGGATCGTCGCCCGCACCATGGTGTTCTCGATCTCGGTGTGCACCAGGCCATTACCCGCGATACTGCGGGCGCGCGGCAGCATCGGCTCCGGTTTGCTCATTTTCAGCGGCTGCGCCAGCCGCACCCAGTCCATACCCCAGCCGGTGTATCCGAAGTCATTGTCGGCCATATCAGTTGGCTCGCTTTCGACGCAGGAGTTCGAATAGTCGGTCGTCGTCGAGGCGCGCGAGCGCGGCGATCCCGGCCGTATCGGTGAGATCGGTGAGCGCCGACTTGCGATCGTGCATGCCCGCGATGTGCTCCTCGATGGTGGTGCCCGAGGTCAGCGTGGTGACGGTGACCGTGCGCGTCTGCCCGATCCGATGCGCGCGATCCGAGGCCTGCGCCTCCACCGCCGGATTCCACCAGCGATCGAAGTGAATGACATCGGCCGCCCGGGTGAGCGTGAGCCCGGTGCCCGCCGCCCGCAGGCTCAGCACCAATACCGGTGGCCCGTCCGGGGATTGGAAGTTCGCCACGATCTCCCCGCGCTGCGCCTGGTTGAGCCCGCCGTGGAAGAACGGCGCGGTCACGCCCAGCTCCTCGGCGCAGTGCCGCACCAGCAGCTCCCCGGTGCGCCGGTACTGGGTGAACACCAGCGTCGGCGCGTCATTGGCCACATTGGCGGCGAGAATATCGGCACACACGTCGAATTTGCCCGAGCGCCCGGCCAATTCGTCCAGGTCCCCATTGATCAACCCGGGGTGATTGCACACCTGCTTGAGTTCGGTGAGCACCGACAACAGCCGGGTGTGCCGCTGCCCGCCCGATCCGAACCCCTCCGTCTCGGCCCGGTCGAGCAACTGGTCGTAGAGCCGCTCCTGTTCCCGGGTGAGATCGCAGACCAGATCGGTGTGGATCTTGGGCGGCAGCGATCCGGCCACCTCGGCCTTGCGCCGCGCCAGCGCCACCGGTTCGATGGCATCGCGTAGTCGCAGCACCGCCGGCGCGGACCCCTCGGAGATGGGCCGCACGAATCGCCGCCGGAATTGCGCCTTGTGCGTGAACTCGTGCGGCACAACCAGGTTCAGCAGCGCCCACAGCTCGTCGAGATTGTTCTCCACGGGCGTACCGGTCAGCGCCACCCGCGCCTCAGCCTTGATACCCCGCGCCGCCTTGGACACCTGGGTCCGCGGATTCTTGAGCACCTGCGCCTCATCGAATACCACGCTGGTCCACTGCTTCTCGTCGAGCGCCCGCCCGTGCCCGCGCAGCGTCGGATATCCGGTCACCACCACCGTCCCCGGCGCGGCCTCCGGTGGTTCCCCGCCCCGCCAGCCGACGGCCGCCAGCCCGGGCGCGAATCGCTCGATCTCGTGCACCCAGTTCCCGACCAGCGAGGTGGGGCACACCACCAGTTGCGGTCCGGCCGCCATCCGCCCCAGCAGGAACCCGATGGCCTGCACGGTCTTGCCCAGACCCATCTCATCGGCGAGCACCGCCCCGCCGTGCGCGGCCACGGTCTCGTGCAGCCAGGTGATGCCGCGCGCCTGATACGGCCGCAGTTCGGCCTTCAATCCGCTGCGCAGTTCATTGCCGAGCGCGACGGTGTCCAGCAGTGCCCGCACCGCGCGTTCCGCCGTGACGATGGCGTTCCCGCCCGCATTGGGCACCGCGTGCGCGGCGATGGGCAGTGCGGGCTCGGCACCGCTCAGTACGTCACGCCAGCCCCGCACCGAGGAACCGGGCGTGGCGAGGTCGAGTCCCGGGAACCGCTCGGGCTCGACCATCAGACAGGGCAGCTCGCGCACCGCGAAGCCGCCGTCCTCGGGGACGGCGAGGGTGACGGTATCGGGCTCACCCTCGATCTCGGGCGTGGCGCCGGGCGCGGACGCGCTCCAACTCCACAGGGCGAACATATGCCGATCGGGCAGGTAGGTGGCGTGCACGGTGGACAGAACGCGCTCCTGACGACGTGGATCCCGGCCTGAGACAGCAAATTTCATTTTTCGCAAGTCCGGGTCCGGAAACTGGACAACGGGCGACCCGTTGGGGCCGCCCGTTGTTGGGGGTAATTCTGTTGGGAAGATTCAATTTTCGAGCGGACCCCTCGGCTGGTGAACCAGGACCGAGGACGAGGAGCTGTTACAGCGCCGGTGCCGACTCCGTGTCGATCACGGCTTCGAGTTCACGGAGACGATCCATGTGCTCATTGGCGTGATGCTGGCAGAAGAGCAACTCGCCACCGGCAGGAAGGACTGCACGTACACGCGCAGCCGCCCCGCAGCGGTCACAACGATCGACCGCGGTCAGTGGGGTGCTTGTCAGGGTTCCTGGCATGACTCCTCCGTCCTGGCTCCGGGTGCTCGCACATCCCATCGCCTGGTGTGGGGCTCGCGATCCACTTCGCGAGCTCGCTACCGCTACTTCCCAGCAGTGGTTGATGACTACTCTGTCAGACGTTCGGGGCGCGGTCTTTGTTCCCGTGGAGTTTCCCGTGTGTTTTGCCTAACACGACCTGCGATTTCGCTGAAAGCGAACAGGCCCGGTTATCCCCTGCGGAGCCGTGGAAAACGCCCCTCCGTACACGCTGATCGAGTTGTCTATCGGGAGACTACCCGGGGGCACCGACACTCACACTCCGATTCGATAACCCTCCGAACACACTTAGCAAGCTCACAGCCATGAAGGGTCGAGTGCGAGGGTGGTGCGGTCGCGCGAATCGAGCAGATCGAACATCGCAGTGGTGCGCGGCAATTCCCATCGGAAGAAGTATCCGGCGGCGGTGCGCTTGCCGAGACCGAAGGCTTCGCCGCGGGCCGCGCGTGGCGCGGCGGCCAGCGCCTGTTCGAGCCAGACCCAGGCCAGCGTCACATGCCCGAACGCCTCGAGGTAGACGGCGGAGTTGGCCAGCGCGGTCTCGGCGTCGCCGTCGCGCCACAGACCCGCCGTCGTGGCGGCGAGTCGCCCGGCGGCGGCCTCCAGGGCCTCGGCGAAGCCGATCAGCTCCGCGTCATCGGTGGCGCGTGCCGCCGTGACGGTGGCGGCCATACGGGTGAGCAGGGCGGTCAGCGCCGCACCGTTGTCGAGGGTGACCTGGCGGCCGAGCAGATCCATGCTCTGGATGCCGTGCGTGCCTTCGTGGATCGGGTTGAGGCGATTGTCGCGGTAATGCTGTTCCACGTCGTAGTCGCGGGTGTAGCCCGCACCGCCGTGCACCTGGATGGCCAGATCGTTGGCGGTCAGGCACCACTGGCTCGGCCAGCTCTTGGCGATGGGGGTGAGAATGCGCAGCAGGGTCCCGGCGGCGGTGCGCTCGGCCTCGGTCTCGGCGGTGTGCTGTTCGTCGACCAGCTTGCCGCAGTAGAGGGCAAGGGCCAGTGCGCCTTCCACGTACGACTTCTGCGCCAGCAGCATGCGGCGCACATCCGGATGGTCGACGATCGGCACCTGCGGGCCACCCTTCGCGCCCAGGGGACGGCCCTGCGGGCGATTGCGGGCGTAGTCGAGGGATTTGAGATAGCCGGTGTAACCCAGTGCGGTGGCGGCCAGGCCGACGCTGATGCGGGCCTCGTTCATCATCGTGAACATCTGCGCCAGACCGTGATTGGGCTGGCCCACCAGATAGCCGATCGCACCCGGCTGCCCGCCCGGGGTGAAATTGCCGTCACCGAACACCGGCGCGGTATTGACCGTGCCGCGCCAGCCCATCTTGTGATTGATGCCCGCCAGCACCACGTCATTGCGGACGGTCGGCCGATCCTGTTCGTCCGCAAGGAATTTGGGAACGATGAACAGTGAGATGCCGCGCGTGCCCTCGGGCGCGCCGGGAATCCGGGCCAGCACCAGATGCACGATATTCTCCGAAAGTTCGTGGTCCCCACCGGAAATCCACATCTTGCGGCCGAAGATCCGATACGAGCCGTCGTCCTGCGGGATGGCGCGGGTGGTGATGTCGGCCAGGCTGGATCCGGCGTGCGGCTCGGACAGCGCCATGGTGCCGAGATTGCGGCCGTCCAGCATTGGGCGTACGAATCGGTCGATCTGTTCCGGACTGCCGTGTGTGGCAAGCAGATTGGCGTTTCCGGTGGTGAGCATCGGATAGGCGGCGGTGCCCGCGTTGGCGGCGTGGAACCAGGCCATGCACGCGGTGTAGACCACATGTGGCAGCTGCATGCCGCCGATCTCGTAATCCATTGCCGCGCCGATCATTCCGGCATCGGCGAAGGCTTTCACGGCCTGGCCGACGGCGGGGATGATGTGCACCTTGTCGCCGTCGAACTCCGGCTCGTGCAGATCGCTCTCGCGATTGTGCGGGGCGAAGTAGGTGCCCGCCAGATCCTGGCACAGCCGCAGCACCTGATCGAAGGTGTCGCGGGAGTGATCGGCGAAGCGTTCGCGCCCGGTGAGGGACTCCACATCCAGCCAGTCGTAGAGCAGGAACTCGATATCGCGGGCGGACATGATCACGGACGGGTTCATGATTCCTCGAACGGTCGGGTACGGATGGTCACGTACCCGACGGTCTACCAGATCGAGGTGATCCCGCCCACGACCCGGCGGGCCGAACTCAGGAGCGTACCGAGGTGCGGCCGCGGTGCAACCGGCCGAAATGCCCGGGTGACTGGCCCTTCCAGGTGCGGAAGGCCGAGGCGAACGCCGATACGCTGGAATAGCCCAATCGTTCGGCGGCCTGTTCGACGGTGAGCCCGGCGATGAGCAGTTCCTCGGCGAGCAGGCCGACCGTCTCGGTGCTCAGTTCGCGGAAGGTGGTGCCCTCCTCGGACAGGCGCCGGCGCAGCGTGCGCACGCTGACATCCAGATCCGCGGCGATGCGCGCCTGATCGGCGGAGCCGCCGTGCCGGATGAGCAGCTGGCGCACCCGGCCGCTGAGCCCGGTGCGACTGTGCCTGCTCTCCATCAGATCGGCGCACTGCTGTTCGTAGAAGCGGGCGGTGGACATATTCGCCTGCGGCAGTGGGGTTTGCAGGGTGGTGGTCTGAAAGCTGATGCGGGACTGGGACATCGAGAAAGCCACCTCCTCGACGCCGAAGACCGCGCCGAACATCTCGTAGATGGGATGGGCCGCGACATCCAATTCCACCCGGACGGCGGGGAGTCGCATGGGGAGCAGATCCTGCTGAATGGTGGCGATGGCGGCGAGGTCCCGCTCCAGGCAGAAGCGGCGGATGTCCTTGGGTAGTGCGCTGTCATCGCGGACCACTCGCACTTCGGCGCCATTGTCCTCGATGTAATGGTGCGCGGCGGTGAAGGACAGATCGGCGTAGCGCAGTGCGATATCCATGGCCCCGCGTAGATTCGCGGCGCTCATGAGCGCGAATCCGAGCACCCCCATGGAGGGCGGATGGCAGAGCAGACCGGCCAGCAGACCCAGACCGGGTTCGTCCTCGATACCGGTGACCACATTGCGCAGGATCGAGAATTCCTGTGCCAGCGTGATTTCGGTGGACGGATCGCGCAGATCCGTTTCCCTGATACCGGATTCGTGTAATACCGACCGGATGGTAAGTCCGCGACCCAGGGCGAAGTCGGCCAGCAGGGCGGTGCTGGTGATGGACCGCAGTTGCGCCAACTCTTCCGTCACTCAGGCATACTCGCAAACTTTCGGCGTCCCCGGGCCGTTACCGGCCGGTAAGTTGCCTGGGTGCGGCCTATATTCGTCGATTCCTGGCCCATTGCCAGCTGGTCGCTCGAAAACCTCACCCATACGGTGAGATTCATGCGCACTGCGCTTTCCGCATATTCAGAGGTGCCGTCTGCCGGAAAGGTCGGCCCGCCGATGCTCATCGTGATCGCCCCCGCCGACGGCAGAGTGATCGACACCGTTCCCGCCCACACCCCCGAACAGGTCCGCGATGCCGTCGAACGGCTGCGCGACAACAGCGTGCTGTGGCGCTCGCTAGGCGTGGTCGGCCGCATCCACTGGCTGTACCGGTTCCGGAATTGGTTGCAGGAGAACCGATCCGGGCTGGTCACGCTATTGAGCCTGGAGACCGGCAAACCCGAGACCGAGACCGAGGCCGAGCTGGCGCTCACCATCGAGGCCCTGGACCACTACCGCACCAATGCCGCCGATTTCCTCGGCGGCAAATTACCGCAGGCAGCCATGCGCCCCGGCGCGGCCATGCAATTGGCGGTCGCCCACCACGCGTGTTCGGTGGTCGGGGTGATCGGCCCGTGGACATATCCGTTGGCGCTGGCCATGTTCGACGCCCTGCCCGCCTTGGTCGCCGGGGCGGCCGTCGTTGTCAAACCCTCTTCACAGACTCCGCTCACCATGCGGGCGGTCGCGGCGGGCTGGGCAAGTATCGGCGCCCCAGCGGTTTTCGACGTCGTCGCCGGACATGAGGCCGGACCGGCGGTGCTCGACCAGGTGGATTACATCCGATTCACCGGCAGCGCCGAAACCGGAAAGGTGGTGGCGCTGCGTGCCGCTGCCCGATTGATCCCGTGCTGTCTGGATCTGGGCGGCAAATCCACGGCGGTGGTGCTCGCCGACGCCGATCTGGATAAAGCGGCCGCGAGTATCGCGCTCGGCGGGTTGGCAAACAACGGGCAAAATCCCAACGCCATCGAGCGCGTCTATGTCGAAAGTGCGGTCTACGACGCCTTTCTCGTCAAACTCGTGGACGAGACCGCCGCGTTCGGACCGGTGCTCGACGATGACACCGCCGTCGGGGTGATGACCTCGGCCAAACACATCGACCTGGTCCGCGAACAGGTGCGCGACGCACTCCTCAAGGGCGCGACGCTGCACTGCGGCGGCACCGCCATCGGGCACAGCTTCGAACCGACCGTGCTCGGCGATGTCGATCCGACCATGGCGGTGCTGACCCAGCAGACGCTCGGCCCGGTACTGCCGGTGGTGCGGGTCGCCGAAGCGGGTGAGGCGTTCGAACTCGCGCTGCGCCCGCCCGGCGCGCCCTGTGTCAGTGTCTGGACCTCGGACGCGGCGGTCGGCGCTCGCGCGGTGGGCAGGTTCGCGCCCACCCCCGTCGGCGTCAATGACGTATCGGTGCACGTGGCCCGGCCCGCGCCTTATTGATTCCGGGCCCGCGCGCCATACGGTTCCCACCCGCTCCGCCCCTGTCCCCGGCGGGCGCGGGTGGGAACGAACGCCGTATAGGACGACTAGGTTGATTTCCGTGGGAGATCAGACGACACCGAAGACGCTGCTGCACATCTGCGCCCGTGCCGAATGGGAGGCGGCCGTCGCGGCGGGGGAGTACCGCGCGCCCTCGCTCGCCGAGGTCGGATTCATTCATCTGTCCGAGCCGTATCAGGTGCATCTGCCTGCCAATCGGCTCTTCGCCGGGCGCACCGATATGGTGCTGCTGCGCCTGGATCCCGAACGCCTCGACGCGCCCGTGAAGTGGGAACCCGGTGTGCCGACCGATCCGGAATCCATGCGCTTCCCGCATCTGTACGGTCCGCTGCCGATCGCCGCGGTCGTGGAAATCACCTCCTACCAGCCAGAACCGGATGGTCAGTACGCGCCGCTCGCCGCGAGCTGAGCTGGTCCACCGGTTGGCGGCCACCCTGTCCTAATCTGGACGGGTGAACGTCGATGTGACAGCGCTGCCCGGTATCGGTGTGCGGAAGGATTTCGAGGTGCGCTCTGGGCGCCGGATCGGGGTGGTGGCGCATCGAGACGGCGCCATCGACCTGATCGTCTCCCAGCGCGACGATCCGGATGCCTGCCTCGCGCAGGTGCCGCTCACCACCGACGAGGCCGCCGTGCTGGCCAATCTGCTCGGCGCGCCGCAGCTGGTGGAAAAACTCAAGGAAGACCATCGCGATCTGCCCGGGATCACCACCCGGCAGCTGCCCATCGGCAGCAATTCGCCCTATCGCACCCGCATGCTCGGCGAGACCGGTATGCGCACCCGCACCAAGGCCTCGATCGTGGCGGTAATGCGCGCCGGGCAGTTACATCCCTCGCCCGGACCGGATTTCGTACTCGACGCCGGCGATCTGCTGGTTGTGGTCGGCACACCGCACGGGTTGGACGCGGCCGCGCGCATCCTGGCCGACGGCTGAGCCGGTGGATTTCGCCGCCCTAGCTCTCATCGAACTCGGCGCGATCTTGTTCGCGCTCGGCATGCTGGGGCGGTTCGCCGCCCGGTTCGGCATGTCCCCGATTCCGCTGTATCTGCTGGGTGGCCTCGCCTTCGGTGAGGGCGGGGTGGTGCATATGCGCGCCGCCACCGAATTCAGCCACCTGGCCGGTGAGATCGGCGTGGTGCTGCTGCTCCTGCTGCTCGGATTGGAGTACACCGCAGCCGAATTGGTGACCGGGCTGCGGCTCGGCTGGCTCGCCGGCGTGCTCGATATCGTCGCCAACGCGACCCCGGGCGCACTGGTGGCGCTGTTTCTGGGGTGGGGGCCGGTCGGCGCGGTGACCATGGCCGGTGTCACCTATATCTCGTCTTCCGGCATCGTCGCCAAGGTGCTCAACGACCTGGGCCGCCTGGGTAACCGCGAGACGCCGGTGATCCTGTCCATCCTGGTGTTCGAGGATCTGGCCATGGCGGTGTACCTGCCGATCCTGACCATGGTGCTGGTGGGGGTGAGCTTCTGGAACGGGCTGACCTCATTGGGCATCGCACTGCTGGCCATCACCGTGGTGCTGGTGGTGGCGTTGCGCTACGGCCGCTATGTCTCGGCCGTGGTGGACAGCAATGACAATGAGATCTTCCTGCTCAAACTGCTGGGCGCGGCGCTGCTGGTGGCGGGCGTGGCCTCGGAATTGAATGTCTCCGCGGCGGTGGGCGCGTTCCTGCTCGGTATCGCCATCTCCGGATCCACCGCGCAGGAAGCGGCCAAGCTGCTGGAACCGCTGCGAGATCTGTTCGCGGCCATATTCTTCGTGGCCTTCGGACTCAGTACCGATCCCACGGCCATACCGCCGGTGCTCGGCTGGGCCATCGCGCTGGCGGTGATCACCTCGCTGACCAAGATCGGCACCGGCTGGTGGGCGGCGCGGCGGCAGGGAATTCGGCGGATGGGCCGGGCGCGCGCGGGCGCGGCGCTGGTGGCGCGCGGCGAGTTCTCGATTGTCATTGCCGGACTTGCGGTTTCCAAGGGTGGCGCGGACCATCGGCTGGCCGCGCTGGCCTCGGCCTATGTACTACTGATGGCGATTCTGGGGCCGATCGCGGCCCGAGTGGTCGAGCCGGTCGTCGGGTTCTTCCAGCGGAACCGCAGCGGGATCGATCCCGTCGTCGGAGTCTGAGGGCGCGGGATCCGAAGGCGCGGCGGCTCTTTCGGCCGTCGGGCCGGAACGGGCCGCCGATTTGCGCCAGGCCAGCAGGCGGCGGGACGAGACCACCGCGAGCCCGCCGATCACGAAACCGATGATGAGCGCGAAGAAATGGCCGTAATCGGTGAAGGTGTGACCGTGCCAGACGCCGTAGCCGTACCAGATCAGTAGTCCCGCAGCCCAGATCAGTCGTGACGGGCCCTTCAACCGATACGCCATCACCGCCAGCATGGCCGAAATCCCGTAGCTCGGGCCCACATCCGACGCCACCGTCACCCGGATCGGAATCAGGTTCTGGTCCACGCGGTGCGAAATGCCCAGCACGGTAATGACTGTCGCGCCGACATGGCCGATGCCGACCACCAGGATCCAGCGCAGTGAACCCAGCCAGCGTTCGGCCAGGGCCATCACGGTCAGCAGGATGAGGATATCGCCCCACGGGAAACCGCCGTCGGTCCAGAAGGCGGAGGCCAGCAGCACCTGAATCGGATCACGCTGCATATTGCGCAGATTCGTCGACGCCGACAGGATCAGGCGGCGGCCGACCATATCGCTGGCCCCGCGCAGCGTCCACCAGGTAACGAACAGGGTGAAGGCGTAGGCGATGGAGGCCGGGGCCACCGCCAGCAAACGCTGATACGCGCTCGCGGCCCGGCGGAACCGGTGCGACCTACCCCACCACGAGCGCAGCACCCGGAGCTCGTCGACCGGGTCGACGGCATCGAGCCAGGGTGGCCGGTAGGTGCCCAAAGTCATGTGCAGGAGTCCGTTCTCGCGCGCGTCACCGTTCGAACCGACGTCCCGCCGGGGCGTCGGTGCCATGGTATCCCGAGGTCAAACACGTGTGACCGGTGTGCACAAGTAACGCGCATTAATGCCCCGGGAAAGCGGTGGTTACAGCACAGCAACATGGGCCCGGAGGATGAGCGGAATGGGCCTGTACCACCAGCGAATCGGCGGCGCGAACTACACCTTCGACGGCTTGATCGAGGTGCTCGCCAAAGCCACCCCCAAACGCAGCGGCGATGAGCTCGCCGGATGCGCGGCGGCGTCCGATGCCGAGCGGGCCGCGGCGCAGTGGGTGCTTGCTGATCTGCCGCTCACCGTGTTCCTGAACGAGGCGGTGGTGCCGTACGAGACCGACGAGGTCACCCGGCTGATCTTCGACACCCACGATCGGGTTGCCTTCCAGGCTGTTTCGCATCTCACCGTGGGCGGGCTGCGCGATTGGCTGCTCGCGGTGGCGGCCACCCCCGAGGCGGCGGTGACGCTGGCCGCCGTCTCGCGGGGGCTCACGCCGGAGATGGTGGCCGCGGTCAGCAAACTCATGCGGAATCAGGATCTCATCGCGGTCGCCAAGGCCGCCGAGGTGACCGCCGGATTCCGGACCACCGTCGGACTGCCCGGCACCCTGGCGACACGGCTGCAACCCAATCACCCCACCGATGATCCGCGCGGGATCGCCGCGGCGGTACTGGATGGGCTGCTGCTGGGCTGCGGTGACGCGGTGATCGGGATCAATCCGGCCACCGATTCGCCCAAGGCCACGGCCGATCTGTTGTACCTGCTCGACGAGGTGCGGCAGCGGTTCGACATTCCGACGCAGTCGTGTGTGCTCTCGCATGTCACCACCACGGTCGGGCTGATCGAGGCCGGGGCACCGGTGGATCTGGTGTTTCAGTCCATCGCGGGCACCGAGGGCGCGAATTCCGGCTTCGGCGTGAATATCTTGCTGCTGCGCGAGGCGAACGAGGCCGGACGGTCGCTGCGGCGCGGCACCGTGGGCGATAACGTCATGTATCTGGAAACCGGCCAGGGTTCCGCACTTTCGGCCGGAGCGCATCTCGGGGCCGGTGGCAAACCGGTCGATCAGCAGACCCTGGAGACGCGCGCCTACGCGGTGGCCCGCGACCTGGACCCGCTGCTCGTCAATACCGTCGTCGGATTCATCGGACCCGAATATCTGTACGACGGAAAGCAAATCATCCGCGCCGGGCTCGAAGACCACTTCTGCGGCAAACTCCTGGGCCTGCCCATGGGCGTCGACGTCTGCTACACCAACCACGCCGAAGCCGACCAGGACGATATGGACACCCTGCTCACCCTGTTGGGCGCGGCGGGCTGCGCCTTCGTCATCGCCGTCCCCGGCGCGGACGACGTCATGCTCGGCTACCAGAGCCTGGCCTACCACGATGCCCTCTACGCCCGAAAAGTCCTGGGCCTCACGCCCGCCCCGGAATTCGCCGCCTGGCTCGACCGCCTCGGCATGCTCAGCGCAGACGGTCGCATCCTCCCCGTCGAACCCCTGACCTCACCCCTGCGCGCTCTCGCCAGCGCCTCCTGAGGAGGAACATTGACCAGCGACAACGGGAGACGACCGATCGCCGAGAGCGACGAGAGCGCGACTTCCTCGGGTGCAACTACGAGTCATGCTGCGGCACAGCCGGATCCAGGCATGAATGCCGGGCGGATGCCATCGAGTGCTGACGGGACTACGAAGCTGGGCGCGACGGGGAGCGTTCCGCTGTCTGGCCCGGCCGCCTCGGATGCTGCCGCATCGCCGGGTCCGAGCGACATCGCCGCGCGGGCGTTCTGGGCGGAACTACGTCGGACCACGCAGGCGCGAATCGGTTTGGGGCGCACCGGAGATGCGCTGCCCACCGCCGACGTCCTGGCGCTGCGCGCCGCGCATGCGGCGGCGCGGGATGCGGTGCACAATCCACTCGACGTGGAAGCGCTTGCGGCACAGGTGAAAACGCTCGGACTGGGGGATCCGGTGCATGTGCGCAGTCATGCCGCCGACCGCTCCGAATACCTGCGGCGGCCCGATCTGGGACGGCTGCCCTATCAATCCGAACTTCCTGCGGGCCAGGGCATTTCGGCTCTCCGTCACATCGATGCGGATATCGGCGTGGTGCTGGCGGATGGTCTATCCCCGCGTGCGCTCACCGATCATGGCGCGCCTATGCTCGCCGCTCTGTTCGAGGCGCTCGGGGATCGGCTCACCTTCGCCCCGCCGGTGATCGCCACGCAATCGCGGGTCGCCCTCGGCGATCACATCGGCCACGCCCTCGGCGTGACGACCCTGCTCGTCCTCATCGGTGAACGTCCGGGCCTGTCCGTGGCCGACAGTCTCGGCATCTACCTCACCCACCTCCCGCGTCCGGGCCGCGCCGATTCCGAACGCAACTGCATCTCGAACATCCACCCGCCCGAGGGGCTCGGCTATGCCCGCGCCGCGCAGGTGGCCGCCACCCTCATCGACGGGGCTCGCCGCCTCGGCCGCTCCGGCGTGGATCTCAAGGACACCTCCGGCGACACCGCCCTCACCAGCGGTGAACCCGTGATTCTGGAAGCCGCCGAGTCCGCTTAGCCCGTCCGATCCGCGGGTGCTGCCGGAGTAGGCGGCAGGCTGTGGTTAGTGTCGAGGGTATGGGTCGCCTGCTGTTTGCTCTGTGCGTGTTGCCGGGTGGGCTCGGCGCGCTCGCGGAGCTGACGGCGGGCGGATCCTTCGGGCAGGTGCTGGTGGATCTGCTGGGGGCGGCGGGCGGAATCTACGCCTGTCTGAGCATGATTCGTGAGGACCAGGGGCCGGTGTCGCGGCGCTCCGGAGTGCTGCTCGGGGTGGCCGTGCTGGTTATCGCGATGGTGGTCGTGTGGCGGTGGCCGGAAAGTCACTCGCCCTGGGCCACCGCCTCGGCGTGGGTGGCGATCGTGGGTTGCGGGGTGGCGGCATCGCGGATCGCGGTGCCGATGGATGCGGTGTTGACCGCGATAGTGGGAGTCGCGGCGGTGGGGTCGGTACTGGGGTTGCGATCGAATCCGGCCGATGATGTGCTGCCGCTGCTGGCGGTGACGATACCGGCGATCACCGCGCTGGGAATCGGACTGCTGGTGCGGTCGCATCGGCAGCGGCTCGTGGTCGAGCGGGGTGCGGCGGTGGCCGATGAGCGGGCGCAGATGGCGCGCGAACTGCACGATGTCATCGCGCACGAGGTCATGGGGATGGTGGTGCTGGCGCAGGCCGGACAGCTCGGGGCGGATGAGCGGACCCGGCCGCTGCTGGCACGGATCGAGGGTTCGGGGCGACGGGCACTGGACGATATCCGGGCCCTGGTCGGGAACCTGCACGACGGCGCGGCACCCACGGGGACAACGGATCTCACGGATCTGGTGGAACGATTCGCCGACACCGCGCACGCCGAGGTGATCAGCGAACTCGACGAACGAGTCGGCGCGCCGGAAGTCCCGGACACGGTACTGCTGGCCGCCCACCGAATCCTGTTGGAGGCGTTCAACAATATTCGCCGCCACGCCGCCGACGCGAGCCGCGTCGACGTCACGGTGCGGCTCGTCGATGACACCGTGGATATTCACGTGTGCGACAACGGAACCGGCTTCTCCGGCCTGGGCGGCGGTGGGGGAGTAGGACTTACCGGCCTGGCCGAACGCGCCACCGCGGTGGGCGGCACCGTCACCGCCGGACGCCTGCCGAACGGACACTGGCAACTGGCGGCCAGCCTGCCGATCACCGACAACAAGGGAGGGATATGACCGACCGCGGAGATGGCGAGAGGGATCTGACAGTCCCCGGAGATGGCGGGCGAGGTATGGCCCTTCCCGGAAATGGCGGCGGGATATGACGATTCGCGTCCTGGTCGCTGACGATCAGGAGATGGTGCGCATGGGCTTCGCCATGATCCTGGACGCCGCACCCGATATCGACGTCGTGGCCCAGGCCGCCGACGGTGTCCAATCCATCGAAGCGGTCCGCGCCCACCACCCCGACGTGGCGCTGCTGGACATTCGCATGCCCCGCCTGGACGGACTCGAGGTGTGCGCCCGCATCAGCGCCGACACCCGCGTGGTCATCGTCACCACATTCAACGACGACGATTACGTCGACACGGCACTCGCCAACGGCGCGAGCGGCTTCCTGCTCAAGGACTCCGGCCCCGACCTGCTCCTGGCCGCCGTGCGCGCCGCCGTCGCCGGAGACGCCCTCATCAGCCCCGAACTCACCACCGGCCTACTGCGCCGCACCCGCGAAACCGGTTCGCGCCGAGCCCCCGCCGAGATAACCGAAGCGGTCGGTGCCCTCACCCCACGCGAACTCGACGTCACCCGCCTGGTCGCCGCCGGAGCCACCAACGCCGAAATCGGCACCCAACTCTTCCTCTCCCTCGGCACCGTGAAAACCCACGTCGCCAGCATCCAACGCCGCCTCGCCGCCCGCAACCGCGTCGAAATAGCCGCCCGCGCCTGGCAATCCGGCCTGATGGACTGAACTTCGGTTGAAATGCGGGACCATGCCCATTGCTCCCGATACTTCGTGGATACCGCCAGGTTCGGCCATTCGGCTGAGGGGTGCGGGCCGGGTTCGGTCGTTCGGCTGATGTCCCGGTGGGGTGCCGGTGGCGACCATGATCGGTATGCGACGACTACCGAGCCTCGATATCCTGCGTGGATTCGCACTGTGCGGCATTCTGTTCGCCAATGCGCCCGCGATCCTGCGGTTGGACCCGATACGGGACGATGCCGTCGATCCGGTGCTGCGGTGGCTGGAATTCGGTGTGTACCACCGGTTCTTCCCGCTGTTCTCGCTGCTGTTCGGGATCGGGTTCGCGCTCATGTGGCGATCGGCGCGGGAGCGGGCGCGGTCACCGCGCGTGGTCATGCTGCGACGGGTGCTCGCCATCGGCGCGCTGGGCGCGGTGCATCAGCTACTGCAACCGGGCGAGGCGCTGCTGCCGTACGCGATCGTGGCACTCGCGCTGCTTTTGCCCGCGACCTTCCTGCCGGATCGGTGGGCCGCGCCGGTGACAGGTGCGCTGGGCGCGATGCTCACCGTGGCGGCCGCCTTCGCCGCGAATGGCTTGCTGCTGGTACCGGGGCTGTTCCTGCTCGGGTTCGCGGCGGGTTCGGCGGGGTTGCCGCAGCGGCTGGAGGTCGGGGATAAGCGGGTGGTGATGTTCGTGCTGCTCGGGCTGGTGCCCGCCGCTGTTGCCGCTCTCATCTGGCAGGCCGCCGATGCGGAGGCCGGGGTTATCGCCGGGCTGGTTATGGCCGCCGTCTACGGCTGTGTGGTGCTGCTGGCCGTGTGTACCCGCCCGGATTCCGCGGTCGGCAGGGTGCTCACCGCTCTCGGCCGGACGGCGCTCACGAACTATTTGACCGCCACTGGAATCATCATTGCCGCACGGTTTTTCGCGACGCCGCTGGGTATCGAACCCACCGCGCCCGGGGCTTGGGGGCGCACCCTGGCGCTGTGCGTGCTGATCCTGGCCGCGCAGGCGGCGGTCTCGCTGTGGTGGTTGGGCCGATTCGCGCAGGGACCGGTGGAGTGGTTGCTGCGCCGCGTGTCCTGGGCGGGGATGTCGGTCAGTGCGCCTACCGTGCCAACTGTGCCTGTCGATGCTGCCGCAACCGCCACCGCATCCACCACTGCCTCGCCGCAGGTCGCGTTCGGTGCCAATGCGCGACCGACCGTGTCCACTGTTCGCGCGGTGCCGGTCACGCCGGACTCCGGCGCGAATGACGGCCGGGCGGAACGGTATTCGAGGTGAGCGGGTTCGTCCACCTGCTGCTGGCCGCCGGTATCGTACTGGCGGTCATCGGGGCGGTGCGCGTGGTGAGGGAACCTCGGCGGGTGTCGACGGGGCTGGTGTTGTTCGCGGCGCTCGGCTTGATCGCGCTGTGGGCGGTGTTGGCGCTGCTGGAGCGGAATACGTTGGTAGCCATTGAGATCGGCATCGCGCTGCTCGTATTGCTGCCACCGCTGTCGCTGCTGGCGGCGGGGCTCGGGCTGGTGGCTAACGGGGTGGTGCTGACCCGTCGTGAGGGGCTGCGGATCGCCACGGCGGTCGCACCGCTCGCCGGGATCGGGTTGCTGCTGTTTCCGCTGGCCGCCTGGATACTGCTGGATCCCGGTGGCCGAACGCCCGCCTGGCGCACCGGACTGGGTGTGGCGCTGGTGCTGATCGGCATGCTGCTACTGGTGCAGTTGCTCGCGTTCACCGGGTACGCGGTGCTGTACGCGCGGTTGCCGCAGCGGCCGGGCGCGGATGTGGTGATGGTGCTCGGCTGCGGGTTGGCGGGCGGGCAGGTCACACCGCTGCTGGCCTCCCGGCTGGACCGAGCGCGGGCCGCCTACGAGACGGAGCTGGCGGCGGGCGGGGATCCCATCCTGGTGACCTCGGGCGGGCAGGGGCCGGGGGAATCTGTGGCCGAGGCCGACGCCATGGCCGACTATCTCGAGGCCGCCGGGGTTCCGGCGGCGAAAATAGTGCGGGAGAACAGGTCTCGCAACACCGAACAGAATCTGCGGTTCACCACCGAGCTGCTGCGCGAACGCGCGGAGGTCACCGAGAAGCCGCGAATGACCGTGGTGACCAGTGACTTCCACGTCATGCGCTCCGCCGAGCTGACTCGCCGTCTCGGGCTGGACGCGCAGGTGGTGGGCGCGCGGACGGCCCGCTATTTCGTCCCCGCCGCCTTCCTGCGCGAATTCGTCGCCGTACTGGTCTCGCATCGGCGCGCCAATCTGGTGGTCGCGGGCGTACTCCTCACGCTCGTCGCGGCGCTGGCGGTCTACTCGTATCTGCCTGTGGGACTGGTCGATCAGGACTAGGGCGACCCGGCTTTGGTGCGCAGATCCAGGCGGCGCATGACCCGATCCACCACATCGGGCGCGATACCGGGTTCGCGCCGCGCGGCCAGTGCTTCGGTCCGCCCCGCCTCCAGCACCTCATTGGTGATGGCGCGCATCTGTTTGGCGAATACGACGGCGCGATCGGTATTGATCTTCGCATTGCCTTCCGCCGCTTCGGGATCGGCCTGTGCCAGCCGTCGTTCGAAACCGTCGCGCAGCCGCTCGTATAGCTCCTCGGGCAGAGCCTGTGTCGCCGAAATCTCTTTCAGCCGAGCCAGTTCCGCCTCCAGCACGCGAGTCCACAGGCGGCGCTCCATCTCTCGCTCGCGTTCGGTGTCCACGTGCACGCCGGTCACCCGCACCACCGCGGGCAGGGTCGGACCCTGCAACAGCAGCGTGAACATCACCACGGCGAACGCGGTGAACAGGATTTCCGAGCGGCCAGGGAACGGCGCGCCGGAATCGGTGGTGAACGGAACCGCCAGTGCCAGTGCGACTGTCGCCACCCCGCGCATTCCCGCCCACCAGGTGACCAGGGTCTCGCGCCAGGTGTACGGCTCATCGGCGTCGCGTTCACGCCACCAGCTCTTGAACAGCGCGGTGGTGATCAGCAGCCAGATCAGTCGCAGTCCCACCACCACGCCGATCACCACGGCCGCGCCGCCGATGAAGCGCGGCCAATCCGGTCCGGCGTCCTTGAGCACGGTGCTCAACTCCAGGCCGATGAGACCGAAAGCGAAACCGGTGACCAGCATCTCGGTGATCTCCCAGAAGGAATCACCGACGAGCCGGTAATCGCTATCGCTGAAATCGGTTGCGGCATCGGTGAGATAGAGCGAGCACACCAGCACCGCCAGCACGGCCGAACCGTCGCGCGCCTCGGAGACGCCGTATGCCGCGAACGGCAGCAGCAGCCCCAGCGCCACCTGCCAGGGCGCTTCACCGAGCCGCCGCATGAGCTTGCTGCCCGCCCACCCGAACAGCAGCCCGACTCCCACGCCGACCACCGCCGAGATGGCGAACTGCCCTGCCGCATGCCATGCCGAGAATTTGCCGGTGACCACCGCCTGAATGGCGACGGAGTAGACGACGATGGCCGTCACGTCATTGAACAGGCCCTCGCCCTCGAGGACGGCCACCAGGCGGCGCGGCAACCCCAGTTTGCCCGCCAGCGCGGACACCGCCACCGGATCGGGCGGTGCGACCAGTGCGCCCAGCGCCAGCGCCGCCCCGATCGGCACGGCGGGATAGAAGGCCCGGAAAGCCCAGGCCACCGCCACCGCGGTCACGATGACCAGCACCACCGCGCGCATGCTGATCGCACCCCAGTTATCGGCGAAGGCCCGCCAGGAGGTGCGGCGGGCGGCCGCGTACAGCAGCGGCGGCAGCACCAGCGGCAGGATCATCTCGGGATCGATATGGATCTCGGGAACCTGCGGTATCAGCGCCAGGACCACGCCGAAGGCGGTCATGAGCACCGCCGGCGCCTGACCGAGCCGCTTACCGAGCGGCTGGGCCAGGATCGTCGCGAACAGGACGACGAAGATCAATTCCATTTGATGCGCCACGCCAGTCAGTTTGCTGCGCGTATGCGGGTAAGTCGACCAGCGGGTCCCGTTTCTCAGCGTGCCGCCGGAAAGTTCTCAGACTCCGGTGCCCGGGGCGTAGCCGCCCGCGGGCGGGAAAGCCCCGCGCTCGGGGGCGTACAGCGGTGGTTGCGGATACTGGTACGGTTCCGGGTTCTGATACGGCTCCGGATGCTGTTGCGGCAGGCCGTGATTCTGCCCGGCAGCCGGTGTCATACCGCCCGCGCCCGCCGCCGCGCGTTGCGTGACAGCCGAATTCGCCTGCGCCCCGCGTGAACTCGACTGTAGCGACCACGGATCGTGCCGCACCGGTTCCGGCCGCACCGGTTCGCTGATCCGGCTGGCCTCATCCACCTCGGTCAGGCCGACGTGGATGAGCAGCACCATGGTGACGGTGCTGACGCTGACCATGAGCGGTGCGAGCAACTGCATCGCGCCCGCGCCGTGCGGCATGCTCGCGTGCGCGGCCTGATGCGCGCTCATGGACGCCATTCCGGTGTAATGCATGCCGCACACCGCGATTCCCATGATCAATGCCGCACCGCAGGTGGCGAGAATCCCATTGATATTCAAGGTGAACCAGAGCGCCACGATCGAGGCGACCACGGCGATCACCATCGACAGCGCGACCAGACCGAAGTCGTAGTCGATGATCGCGTCCGATTTCATGGCGTACATACCCGCGTAATGCATCGCGCCCACGCCGAGTCCGGTGATCGTGCCACCGATCGGCAATTCCCAGCCGCCCCAGCGCCCGGTCGCCACGATGGACAGTCCGACCCACACCACGATCATGGCGATGGCGGCGCTGAGCAGCGTGACCGGCACGTCATAGCGAATGGACGCGCCGTGGATGGAAAACCCCAGCATGGCAATGAAATGCATGACCCAGATACCGGTGCCGCCGATGGCGATGGCCGCCGCGATCAACCAGCCGCGGCGGCCTTCCCCGCTGCGGGCGCGCGCGGTGCAGCGCAGGCCGAGCAGACATCCGGTGACGGACATTACGTATGCCATGACGGGGGTGACCCACCCGTAACTGAAGTGGCTGATTTCCAGCACTCGAACTCCATTGCCAGAACAAAAGTTTCGCGATCGCAGCTGCGACGTGCGAAGAGTACCGGTCGGTTGCTCGATTGGGAAATTGAAATGTGAATGTTTCGTTCACATTAACGGGCGCTGAGAGCTGGGCCACGACAGCGCTTTCCGCGGGTCAGTGCGCCGCGGTCGCCGCGCTCTCGATCAGCTCGGTCACCGTCGCGGGCTGCGATAGCGCGATGGCATGGCTGCCGTCATGCTCGACCACCGTCGCATTGATGCGCTTGGCCATCGCACGCTGACCATCCGCCGGAATCATGTGATCATCGCGCGCCACCAGATACCAGGACGGAATCGACTTCCACGCCGGATCGACCGTGGTCTCGGTGAACGCCGCCACCGCCACCGGACGCTGCGCCGAGGCCAGCAGTGCCGCTTCATCGGCGGGCAGATCCTGCGCGAAATTGGCTGGGAACTGCTCCGGGCTGATCACCAGCTCCGGTGCGGTGCCGCCGGTGGTGAGCGGATAGTTCTGCGGCACAGTGATTTTGGTGGCCGGGCCACCGTAGCGGGCATCCAGTTCGCCCAGGCTCTCACCCTTGTCCGGTGCGAACGCGGCCACATAGACCAGGCCCTTCACCTTCGGCGACCCCGCGGCGGCATTGGTGATCACCGCTCCGCCGTACGAATGGCCGACCAGAATCGTCTTATTGGGCATGGCATCGAGCAGACCGCGAATATAGGCCGAATCGTAGGTGAGGCCGCGCAGCGGGACGGCCGCGCTGGTCACGCGGTAACCGTCGCGCTGGAGGCGTTCGGCGACCCGGCTCCAGCTGGAACCGTCCGCGAACGCGCCGTGCACGAGCAGTACGGCGGGCTTGTTCGGATCGGGCTGCGGTGCGGCGGCGGCCGGCTTATCGCCCGCGGCGGAACAGGCGGTGGCGGCGATACCCAGGCCGAGGGCGGTGACGATCAGCATGGTGTGGCGGAACTTCGAGGTGATACTCATGGCGACGACCATGCTTTCGATCACTCAACGGGCACTGAACGGATTCCGAAAGGCCAGCTCGCAGGCGCTTTTCGAGGTGGTCGGACGGCTGTCCCGTCCGAGACGTGGTCTTGATAGCCGCTCGCACTGACTACGCTGTCCGAGTTCGAGAAACGGATCGATCGCAGCGGTTGGGCACCCCACCCGGCGAAGAAGGGCGCGGAGTGTCGGCGGCGAATATACAGATCACCCTGCTCGACGGCGTGCAGGTGCGATTGGACGACCGCGCCGTAGCCCTCGGACCGCCACAGCGCCGCTCACTGCTGGCCATGCTCGCCATGCGCCGCCGCCGCTGGGTCGCGGCCACCGCACTGTTGGACGGTCTGTACGACGATGCCGCGCCCGCCAGCGGAATCGGCCTGGTGCAAACCCATATCTCCGCGCTGCGCCGTGCCCTCGAACCCGATCGCGCACCTCGCGCCGCCCCAACGGTGCTGCTGTCCGGACACGGCGGTTACCAGTTGAACATCACCGATGAGCAGATTGACGTCGGCGTCTTCGACCGCCTCGTCTCCGAGGCGGAACGCGCACGCGCACAAGGTGATCCGGCTATTGCCGACGAGCGGTACACGCGGGCGCTACTGCTGTGCTCTGGCGAACCGCTGGCCGGAGCGCCCGGACCAGTTGTGGCCGCGCACCGCGCACTACTGCACGAACGTGCGCTCGCCGTCCTCGAGGACAGCCTGTACGTCGCCCTCGACCTCGGCCGCACCGATCAGGTGGTCGATCGCGTTCGCCCGCTGGTCAGCGAACATCCGCTGCGCGAACGTCCCAGCGCTTTGCTCATGCGTGGGCTCGCCCGGCAGGGGAGACGAGCCGAAGCACTTGATGTGTACGCCCGCACCCGGCGGCGACTGGTCGACGAACTCGGCGTCGAACCCGGTGACGAGCTACGTGAGCTACAGAGCCGCATCCTCGCGGGTCAGGCAGAACCGGCGATCGCACCCGCTCGATCGGTTCGGGGACCGATACCGGATCCGCTTGCGGCCGCACAGGGTTCGGCAGCTGGGGTGGCTGGCGCACCATCGATGGGTTCCGAGCTATCGCGGGAATCGGCGGCCGGATCGCAGTTGGCCGCTGGTGAACGGTTGCCGGGTTCGGGGCGGGGCGGCCCGGTCGGTGACGAGATGCGGTCGCTGGTGTCCGGCCCGGTCGGTGACGAGACGCGGTCGCTGGTGTCTGGCTCGGTCGGTGACGAGATGCAGCCGCTAGTGTCCGGCCCGACGGGGATATCGGCCGATCGAACGCGGTCGGCCGGTTGGGATCGGTCAGCGGTATCGACGGCAACGGCGGGATCGCTGTCGCCTGCGGCGCATCCCGGTGGGGTTGGGCCGGAACAGTTTTCGCGCGGCCATGGCGCGGCCGCAGCGTTCTCGGTCGAATCTGCGTCGGTCGCAATGCTTTCGGACTGGTCTGCGGGCGGATCACTTGCCGCCGTCGTGCCTTCGGAGGACGCTGCCGCCTATACGCGGCTTGCGCACTCCGGCGTTGCGCTACTGGACCGCGACGAGCAGTTGGCGGCCATTTTCGGCGCGTATCAGCGGGCGATGAGCGGGCGGGGCGGGACCGTGGTGATCTCGGGGTATCCGGGATCGGGGAAGACGGTGTTGATCGAAGCCGTCGCCGAGCGGGTGCCGAATGCGGTCGTACTCAATGCCAAGGAGCTGGTCGGGCCGGAGCCGCGGTTGTTTCACGAACTTGCCCGGCTGGCCGGAATGGATACCGCGACAGCGGGAATCGAGGACACCGACTATCGCGGGCAAGCGGCGTTGCTGCGGGACGGATTCGCATCGCAACCTTGGGTGCTGCTCCTGGATGATGTGGCCGAGGCGGGCACGCCCTCGCTGGAATTGCTGGTGGCATTGACGCCGCAATTGCGCACGCTGCCCGTGCTGGTGGTGGCCGTGTTCGATGAGCGCACCTGGTACCTCGCGCCGGTCTCGTCGGTGCATACCGAGCTGGAATGCCTTGCCGCGGAGGTGATCCGGCTGGCGGGACTGCGATTGCCCGCCATCTCGGCTCTCGCCGCGCGGGCCCTGGGCGGAAGCTGTTCGGACACACTGGCGCTGGAGATACAGCAGGCCACCGGCGGTCTGCCCATTCTGGTCGGCGCACTGCTCAAAGACCTCGCGCTCCTCGATGCCCCACGGCATGTGCCGGAGCAGTTGCCCAGCGGCACCTATCAACGCGCCATGCGCCGCCTGCTGAACCGGTACTCCCGAGACGGCGGCGCGATGCTGCGGGCAATCGCCGTACTCCAGGACTATCGCGCGCCCGTCGAGGTGGTGGCCGCCGCGTGCGAGCAACCCGAGGCCGAGATTCGGGAGCGCTGTTCGCTGCTGGTCACCGAGGGCATTCTCGCCGCCGCCGATCCGCCGCGCTTCCGGCATCGCTTGCCCGCCAACACCTTGCGTCACCTGTGCCCGCGTGCGGAAGTCCGGCAGGTGCGCGAGCTCGCCGCGCAGCGTGCCCTGCTCCTCTCGCGCGACACCCGGGAGGTGGCCGCGTATCTGCTCGAACTCAGCGGACCGCAATGGTCGTACTGGGTGCCCACGCTCATCGACGCGGCGGCGGAGGCGGTGCGCGCCCTGGACCTGGCCGAAGCCACCGGTTATCTGGAAGTGGCGCAGCGGATCTCGGTGCCGGAACAGCGCTCCGACCTCGCCCTGCGGCTGGGGCTGCTGAAACAGTGGACCGATCCCGTCGCCGCTCGCGCCTATCTGGAGCAGGCGCTGGCCTTGGAGCGGGAGTCGAAAACCGCTCCGGCGGCGCTCATTCCGCTCGCCTGGACCTTGATCACCGCGTATCGCGCGACCGAGGCGGATGCCCTGCTGGATCAGGTGCTCGCCGAGACCGCCGCTCGTGATCAGGAGGCGGCGACCTCGGTGCGCGCCTCCCGCTGGATGGTCGCCGCCCTGACCTCGCAGGGCTGGTCGAGCTATCGGGAACTCGCCCGACACGATCCCCGGCCCGATGTCGTCACCGCCGCCACCCGCACCCTGGATGATGTTTTCGCCGTACGTATCTCGGCCGAAGCCGCTCGCGCGCGATTCCTGCCCGCCAGCGGCGTGCAACCTCATGAGCGGCTGCCCCGGGAGCTGTTCGGCATCTTCGCCCATATCGCCCTGTGGACCGATGAACTCACCCTCACCGCACAGCTCAGCGCGCAGAGTGAGGACAAATACTTCGGCGTGATCGACGCCTACCGCCTCATCCTGCGGTCCGAAGCGCTACTGCGCCAAGGTCGTTACGCCGACGCCGAACGCGAATGCGCGCTCATCGCCGCAACCCCCACCGGCACGCTGGTCCGCCGCCCACCCGCCCTCGTCGCGCAGTACGCGCACGCCCTACTCGGCTCCGGCCGTCTCGACGAAGCCGATGAATGGCTGGAATCCACTCGCGCCCACACGAATCCGGAATCGTGGGAATGGACCACCATCACCTACGTCCGCGCCCTGAGCTGCGTCGCCCGCAACCGGCACCGCGAAGCCGTCGCGCATTTCCTCGAATGCGGCCGCCGCCTCGCCGCCTGGGACCTGCACAACCCCGCACACATCCCGTGGCGCAGTTCCGCGGCCCTGCAACTGATTCCACTCGGCGACCACGCCCAGGCCCGTCAACTCGCCGCCGAGGAACTCGAACTCGCCCAACGCTGGAACACCCCGGTCACCCTCGGCCGTGCCTGGCGTGCGGTAGCCATGGCCGCGGCCGACGCCACCACAATCCCCCTGCTGCACACGGCAATCACCCACCTGCGCCGCGGCGAATCCGCCACAGAACTCATCCGAGCCCTGGAAGACCTCGCCGACATCCACACCGCCGAAGCCGCTTTCGTCGAAGCCCGCACCGCCCTGCGGGAAGCCCACGACATTGCGATCTCGCGCGGCGCGGCGCTGTTCGCCACTCGCATCAGCGCCCGTCTTTCGGAGCTTCCCGAATCGTAGGGGTGGCAACGACCATTCCGGCTTTCACGCGGATCCGCTGGAACCTGGTGAAGACCGCAGGGCCGAATCAGGCTCCAGGCCAACGCCGGTCGCGGATGTGGTCGGGAAGTTCGATGCCGGTGCGCAGGTCGGGGGAGGGGATCGGGCTGTCGAATGCCGTGCGCATTGGGAGGTGCCCCGCCCAGACGTCGCTGGCCGCGATATCGGCTGCCGAGTCCATCGGCCCGCCATTTCGCACCTTCACCGACGCTTCGGTGAGATCCAGCGCGAGAACACAGGTCCATCCGACATCGTGTGCGTCGGGCTCGGAAACATAATCCCAGGAGCCGGGCGCGCAGTGTTCGACAATGGTGCGCAACGCGTGCAATTTCGTTGGCGTGTCCTGGATTTCGACGGGCTGTCCATGAATTACCGCACTCCGGTAATTGAGTGAGAAGTCTTTGAGCGCCCGCGCGTAAACCACCCCGTCGACCAATGTCACCGCCACGCAAACAGGCGTGCTCGACCCCAATCGCAGACTCTCCGCGTGCGGGGAACCATGCACATACAGGGTGTCGCCATCGCGCCCGAATGTTGTCGGCAATACCAGCGGCGCACCATCCCATATCACCGCCAGATGGCATTCCAGCGCCTCATCCAGAATGGCGTAGAGCTCTGCCCGATCCGTGCGCGCCCGCTGCGCGTCACGATGAATGGTGCTGCGATCCGTCGGCGAGAGCGGGGTCAGATCCACGTACCAACACCTACCTTCGGCTTCGATTGAGGCTTCCGATGAGCGACTTCAGCACGAGCGATGAGCGGTATCGCGACTGCGATTCCCCAGCATGCCACAGCGAAAGCCCGGAACCGCCCATCCCGCGGGCCGCGGTGTATTTCGATGACGCGTCGACGCTGTACTCTTCGTCCCGAAGAAACCGGCGGGACAGCGGCCGGTACGGGAGAGATGGGGGAGTTCCAGGTGGAACTCGGCGACAACGTGCGCGCGACGAACGATCCGGCGTATGAGCCATATGGCCAGGTCCAGGCATATCCAGTCAGGATGCCGGGAGCCGCGCGGGCGGCACAGATCCTCTCCTGGAGTTTCGGAGCGCTCGGCATCGTGCTATCGGTGATAGCGGGCATCTACGGTACCGCCGAACTCTGCGGCGTGCTCATCGCGGGCTTTCTTCCGGCATTCTTCTTGGCGCTCTTCGCTTTCGGTTACACCGTGAACGGAAATGGCTTGCGGATAGCCGCAATCGTGGGTGCGAGCCTCCAAATGCTGTGGGGCGTAAGCGGAACGATGCAGAAAGTCCCACCCGGCTTCCTCGACACTCTCGTCGGACTGACAATTGTCATCCTGCTATGCAGGAATAGTTCCGAATCCTGGTTCAAACGCCCCCACTGAATTCGCGGTAACGAGCAGAACCGGTACGCACGATGTCCTCCACAACAACACCTATTCAGGAGGTCGGAATGCTATCTGCGAAGCGACTTGCTGCCGGCGCCGCCGCCGTAGCCACCGCGGCCACGGCCGCCGTGCTCACCGGTGGGGGCGTAGCCCAAGCCGACGTACCGGTCTGGCAGGCCAACTGCCACGTCTACAACATTTTCAACACCGGCGGAATGTCCAATTGCGAGCTCCCGACCTGGCACCAGGTAAAGCTCACCTGCGTAGCCTGGCCCGTCCCCTTCACCTACTGGAAATACGGCCCCATCCAATACGGCCAAAACCAATCCTGGGCCAGCTGCGACTCCCTCAACGCCATGGTCGGCATCGAAGTAATCCAAGCCTAGTGCCCGCCAACAAGATTGGGCCGCCGAACAACATTCGGCGGCCCAATCCTCACTGATTATGCGTGCCGCCAACGCAATCGTGAGTCGGTCGCGCTTGTCTCACACACCATCAGCGTTCCTGACTTGGTGTAGCCCGTCGCTCCGGCATCGCTACAGAACGCACCCGGTGTGACCGCAGTCGAAGGCTGTGAGCGAGCGGGGACAGTCGCCCAAACCTCAACAGTTGGCAGCACCGGTGCGGGCGTGTTCACCTCGGGAACCGGGACCGGGTTGTTGATCGGAGGGGGAGCGGCAGCCGCTGTAGTCGTCGACAGTGCGGGTGCCGGTGCCGCGACGAGAGGAGCCGGAACGGATTGCGTCGAATCCTGTTTCGGCGCAACAACTCCTATCAAGATGAACACCGGAAGAGCTGAGCCCAGCACCCACCCCGCCGCCCGCCTGCTGCCTATGCGCGCCCAGAGCACCCGGCCACGAATGACGCCGATGACCCCGACGACAACCAGGCCCATCCATACGAACACGAAAATAGTCGCGATTATCTGCATCAAGCTGCTTCCCTGTGATCCGGCGTCGGCGCATCCGATATCCCGGCGCATCGCGCGAAGAATCGAACGCAGCACGCGTTCCAAACGACCTTCGATCAGCTGATACAAGAAGAGTCGTTCGCCACGCCACGTCGTTACACCGCCTCACCACAACGGTTTTCAGCGATTTTCGAGGATTTCGACCTCAGGAGAATGGCAGCTCATGCGGTCGCCAACGCCATATCCAGTCCGATTGCGGGTGGGATTTCTTCAGCACGGTGCGCTCGCGGCTGTAGGCGCGCAGCGCTTCCTGAACGGCGGGGCCGGGATCGTGTCGGTCAGGAATCGGAAACCGCAGCAGCAGGTGCTGTTTCGGATGAACGAGAATGATGTCGCCATTCGGTGCACATGCCCGCAATTGGAAGTTACGCAGCGCTTTGTACTCCTTGACCGCGATATCCAACTTGGCGATCAGGCTGCCTTCGCGTGACCAAACGTAGAAGCCGTTGGAATTGAGGTGATAGGCGAATCCGCGGCTCGGATCCGTCGCGACCCGGAAATGTGAACCGGCGTACGGGCTGTCCGCGCGATCGTCGAGCCCCTCCAGCCGCCCATGCACCTTGCCCGCATCGTCCACGAGGGCGAAGGCGAACGGCATACCCTTGTTGCCGCTCCTCAACATTCGGCTGAACAGCGGCACCACGAACAGATCCTCGGACAACGGTTCCGCAACCGTAGTCCACGGCGGCCGATGCACATCCATCCAAGTCCGTTCCTCGGGCCGGGGAACGGATTCTGCCAAACTCGGTGCCGGACGGTGATCACCGAAAACCGGACTGCCGTCGAACAGTACATGCTCCCGCCCGTCGATTTCGGTCTGTTTACCCGTGTGCGGGTTCACCGTCGCGAACGCGCGTAGCAGCGGCCGATGATCGACCGCTGGACGAGTTTCGGCTATTGCCAACAGATTCGGTGTTGCGAACAGGCTGTACTCGATATTCGTCTCCGCCACCACGCACACCAACCTGCCCGCTGGAGTCCGGCGCATCGCGGACGCGAAACTCACCCCCGCGTGCCGATTGTCCGGAAGCATCCCACCATCGAATCCGGCTCGTACCGAACCCAATTCGCCGTCGATGAGAAACGTCTCATCGGAGCACCCACTGAGCGCCACCATCTCATCCGAGACCGCACACAGATGAGTCTGCGGTCCAACCCTGATCAAGCGCCCCTTCTCACTCGGTTTCCCACTGCCACAGGCGATCGCCGCGACCGGCTCCTCGTCCCGTCCATATCGAGTCACCAGCAGGCACATCGGCGAATCCCACCCATCCGCCAGCCGCGCCCAGCCCAAGGTGTACATATCCCCACCGGGCGCGAAACTCACATCCAGATGATCCACCTTCCACGCACTGTCCAACGCGCCATAGCGCAGGAGTAGTTGCTCGGGCAGAGTCAGCCGATGCACGCGAATCATGCGGACAGTGTCGTATACGCCTACGACAGAACAGGATTCATCTGTCGGCGCCAAGCGCTCCGGAATCGAGAAAGGCCCCCGAAGCCGAAGCTCAGGGGGCCTTTCTCGGATGGAACTCAGTCCAGGTAGTCGCGGAGGACCTGGGAGCGGCTCGGGTGGCGGAGCTTGCTCATGGTCTTGGACTCGATCTGGCGGATGCGTTCGCGGGTGACGCCGTAGACCTGGCCGATTTCGTCCAGGGTGCGGGGCTGGCCGTCGGTGAGGCCGAAGCGCAACCGGACTACGCCGGCTTCGCGCTCCGAGAGCGTTTCCAGGACCGACTGGAGCTGGTCCTGCAAAAGCGTGAAGCTGACCGCGTCGACGGCGACCACTGCTTCGGAGTCCTCGATGAAATCGCCGAGCTGCGAATCACCTTCGTCACCGATGGTCTGGTCGAGGGAGATGGGCTCACGGGCGTACTGCTGGATTTCCAGCACCTTCTCCGGCGTGATGTCCATTTCCTTGGCGAGCTCTTCGGGAGTGGGCTCGCGGCCCAGATCCTGTAGGAGCTCACGCTGGATGCGGCCGAGCTTGTTGATGACCTCGACCATATGCACCGGGATGCGGATGGTGCGGGCCTGATCGGCCATGGCGCGGGTGATGGCCTGACGAATCCACCAGGTGGCGTACGTGGAGAACTTGTAGCCCTTGGTGTAGTCGAACTTCTCGACCGCGCGGATCAGACCCAGATTGCCTTCCTGGATCAGATCCAGGAAGGCCATACCGCGGCCGGTGTAGCGCTTGGCGAGCGAAACCACCAGGCGCAGGTTGGCTTCGAGCAGATGGTTCTTGGCACGGTTGCCGTCGCGCATGATCCACTGCAGATCGCGGCGCAGCTGCACGGGCAGCTTCTCACCCTTCTCGGCGAGTTCGCGCAGGCGCTCGGTGGCGTAGAGACCGGCCTCGATTCGCTTGGCGAGCTCGACCTCCTCCTCCGCGTTGAGCAGCGCGACCTTGCCGATCTGCTTGAGGTAGGCGCGGACCGAGTCGGCCGAAGCGGTGAGCTCGGCGTCCTTACGGGCCTGCCGCAGGGCCTCGGATTCCTCCTCGTCCCAGACGAAATCGCCGGAAGCCTTGTCCTTCTCGGTGGGCTCCTCGGCCTCTTCGGCCTCCTCGCCCGCCGGGGCGGCCTCGGCCTCTTCCTCTTCGGCCTCGTCGTCGGCGAGATCGACTTCGACCAGATCGGTCTCATCGACCTCGAGGTCACCGAGGTCGTCGAGCTCGACCTCGTCCTCGCCGATCACATCGGCTTCGCCCTCGGCGCCCTCGGCCTTGGCCCCGGCTTTCTTGGCAACGGCCTTTTTGGCGGGCGCCTTCTTGGCAGCGACCTTCTTGGCGGCGGCCTTTTTGGCTACCGCCTTCTTGGCCGGTGCTTTCTTGGCGGCAGCCTTCTTGACCGGCCGTGCTGCGGTGGTGTCTGCGGAGTCGGCCTCATCGGCCGATTCGGCGGTCTCTCGGGTATTCGTGGCTACCACGTACGCCCTTTCGTGACGGTCTCGTGCGGCGTCACGCCAGAGTGGTGATCCGGCGGAGCGGTCTGTCGGGGGATAACCGGCGCGCATGCCGGGTTGGTTTCACCGGCGCACCGCCGGATGTTGTTCCATTGTAACGATCGAACCAGGCTGCTTACGGTGCGATACCGGCAGACACGGCCATTGCCGCTCCGACAATGCCCGCGGTGTTCTTCAAATCGGCCGCGACAACCGGTGTTCTGTTGGTCAGCAAGGGAATCCATTCAGCGTAGTCGCGACTGATGCCGCCACCCGCCACGAACACGGTCGGCCAGAACAGATTTTCGAGCGTGACCAGCACCTTACTCACCTCGGCGGCCCATTCCGCGTAGCTCAGGCCCTCGCGATCCTTGATGGACGCCGCCGCCAGATGCTCCGCCTCGCGACCGCCCACCTCGAGATGGCCGAGTTCGCTGTTCGGCATCAGCACGCCGTTGTACATCACGGCCGATCCGATGCCGGTGCCGAAGGTGAGCAGCATTACCAAGCCGGTCAGATCCTTTGCCGCGCCGTAGCGGTCCTCGGCGAGTCCGGCGGCGTCGGCATCGTTGAGCACCGTCACCTCGCGGCCGCCCAGCGCCAGCGAGAACAGCGACCGCGCGTCCGTGCCGATCCAGGACTTGTCGATATTGGCGGCCGTGCGCACCACACCGCCGATGATCACGCTCGGCATGGTGATGCCGACCGGACCGTCCCAGCCCGACTGCGCCACCACCTTCGCCACCGCCTCGGCCACCGCGTTCGGCGTGGACGGTTGCGGTGTCGGCACCTTGATGCGTTCCCGGACCAGTTCACCGGTGGCCAGATCGACCTCGGCGCCCTTGACACCGCTACCCCCGATGTCGATCCCGAACGCGTGCCCCCGAGCGGACATGACGACTCCTCGTTCTCCCAAGTGATGCCGGTGAACCCCGGCGCGCGGCACGATACCGGCTCCGGCGGTGATCAATTCACAGTTGCGGGATACACCCGCCACGCGGCCGGAACCGGCCGATGCGCTGTGTCGTGCGCGACAAGCCTAATGCGAGGTGTGCCGGATCTGTGCTGCGATGGACTTCGTGCCGGAATCCGATTTCACCTCCACCGCATCGAACACCACCGCGACCACCGACGGGACCGACATCGCCGAACTCCGGCGCATCGCGATCCATTTGGCCGAAACCGCCGCCGCGCATGTGCGCGCACGCCGACCTCAGGTCTTCGGACCGGGCGCGGTCGAAGGCGAAGCCGTGCAATCCAAGAGCACCCCGACCGATCCGGTCACCATCGTCGATACCGAAACCGAGGCCCTGGTCCGCCGCCTGGTGGACGAATTGCGCCCGGGTGACCGAGTAGTCGGGGAGGAGGACGGCGGGACGCTGGCGGACGATCCAGCGGCCGTGCAGTGGGTCGTGGATCCGATCGACGGGACGGTGAACTTCGTCTACGGGATTCCCGCGTACTCGGTCTCGGTGGCGGCGGTCCGGGACGGGCGCTCCGTGGCCGGAGCCGTCGCGGACGTCGTGCACGAGGTCACCTACAGCGCCGGACTCGGCCAGGGCGCGCATCGCTCGGTCTCCGGCACCTGGGGGAGCGCCGGCGCCACGCCGATTCCCTTGCGCTGCAATGCCGTCGACTCGGTGTCGATGGCCTTGATCGCCACCGGATTCGCGTACGCGCCCAAGCGCCGCGCCCGGCAGGGCGAACTGATCGCCGAACTGTTGCCGGAGATTCGCGATATCCGCCGTCTCGGCTCGGCGGCCCTGGATCTGTGCATGGTCGCCGAGGGCCGGGTGGACGCGCATTACGAGCACGGCCTCAACCTGTGGGACTGGGCCGCGGGCGCGCTCATCGCCGCCGAGGCGGGTGCGGTGCTGATCCTGCCCGCGCCCACATCGATGGGTACGGCCGGTGAGTTGGTGGTCGCCGCCGCCCCCGGTATAGCGACCGAACTGTCCGATCTTCTGGACCGGATCGGTGTCACCACCCCTATCCCGGTTTAGTTTCAGCCCGCTAGACACGCCCGAGTACCGAAAAAACGAATCGCCGCACCCGGTCGGGTGCGGCGATTCTCGGATTGGTCACGGCCGGAAGGGTTTTCGGCCGAGCATGCCCGAAACTGTCAGTGCCTCAGCACTTCGAGTGCCGGGCGGCGTCGAGCAGCTTCGGGTCGATGGCGGGCGTGGTGCCCGGCGTCGGATTCTTGAGGGAGCGAAGCACTTCCTCGGCATCGGTGCTGGGCCGGATATCGCGGAACAGCGAGCCCAGCACCATATCCACGGTGTCATCGGCACGCTGATCCTCGATCAGCTCCGCGCACGGCGCGACCAATTGCACGGCCGCCGCGGCGGGCCGTCCACTCACGCCGAAACGAATCTGCCCGGTGCACTCCAGATCACCGTTCACATAGACCGGATCATTGCCGACCTGCACGTCCGGTGCGCTGGCGAAGCCGAGATCGCCCAGTTCGGAGGCCACGTGCGCGGCCTGACCACGCTGGCCGTTGGCATTGAACACGCGTACTTTGGCCTGGGCGAGGGCCACCGGTTCCACATCACGTAGCCGGGATTGCCCCACCCGCTGCCCCAACGGGGCGGCGGCGGGTGCGGCGGTACTGGACGCGGGACTCGGCGAATTGCACGCCATCGCGCCGGGGTCGGACTCGGTCGTCGTCAGTGCCTTGATCCACACACCGGCGCAGATCACGACTATGACGCCAACCATGGCCGCCCACGGCTCCCAGCGTCGCCGAATGAAGGGCCGCCCCGCGGGGTCGGTCGAGTTGCCTTGGGTGATCAGTGAAACCACAGGGCACACTCTACGAAAAGCTTGCCGACGTTGCGTGCAAGGTCTCGGTAAGTCCTCGAAAGGTCGCGGGAAGCCGCGCGAAGGTCTCGGTCGGTTCCCCGGCCGGTGACGATTGACCCTCAGTTTCGACTCGCGTGTGTTTTGATTGCGACTTTTGTCCCGGGGTCCGCTATTGTCTGGCGGCCCAGATCGTATCGCCCGGGTTGAATCGGGGGTTCGATTTCGGGAACAACAAGGGCATGTCCTGCGTTGACCGAGCGCGATCAGGTGCGGACCAGGAGCATCCGGCCGGATCGGTGACAGGTGTACGTGTGGCGTACACCACGGGCGGGGCGGCAAACCCCGGTTCGATTCCGGCAGGAATCGGGTCCGGATCGAGCCGGTCCGGGATATACGGAGTAAGGACGAGGGGAAGACGACATGGCAACCGACTATGACGCACCGAGGCGTAGCGAAACCGACGAAGTGTCGGAGGACTCGCTCGAGGAGCTGAAGGCTCGTCGCAACGAGGCCGCGTCCGCCGTCGTGGATATCGACGAATCCGATACCGCGGAGTCGTTCGAGCTTCCCGGCGCGGATCTTTCGGAGGAGGTGCTCTCGGTTCGGGTCATCCCGAAGCAGGCCGATGAGTTCACCTGTTCCAGCTGCTTCCTGGTGCACCACCGCAGCCGGCTGGCCAATGAGGCCGGCGGGCAGCTGATTTGCATGGACTGCGCGGCCTGATACCAGGTCACACAGCCCTGAGCAGGAAATATCCGTCAGCCCGCGCTCGGTTCGCCGAGCGCGGCAAGGGATCTCTGGGGTTCCAGGCAGTTACTGAGTAGCCGCGTTCCGCACGCCCAGGGCTTCCATGATTCGTTCGGGCCGGCGCGTACTGACCAACCAGTACGGTGTCGGGTCGTCCGGGTCATCGAGCACGAGTAGCAGCATCGGGCCGATCCAGGCGCGGTGCTGGACATAGGCGGCCGGGTCGAGTTGTCGACCCAGGGCCGCGCTCTTCGCACTGGTCGGCACACCCGCCGCCCGTTTCACGAAGGTGGCCGGGAGATGGGCGGTGTCGATCCGCAATTCGGGGGTTCCATCACCGTCGCGGGCCACTTCGACCCGGTGCCGCGACATCCACAGCAGCACCCATACGGGGATGGGGAAGAGCAGCACATACGGCAGCCACGCCCGGATTCCCGGTGCGCCCATGTGGATTTCGGCTGCCAGCAGGCCGGTGACGGCCAAGCCGACGGGCCACCACCACAGCGGCACCCACAGGCGCTCGGAGTAGAGGGGCGTGGTCTGCTGCTGAGGTTCCATGGTCACCTGAGGGGGCTGGTCGGACACGACATCAGACTAGGTCAATGGCAGCGGGGGTGAACGCGTAGGCTCGGCGCACGTGACCGGAATTCCTCCTATCTCCCTGCTGCGGCTCGATGCCGGCATGCCCGTACCCACGCGCGCTCACGAGGGCGACGCCGGGGTGGACCTGTGCACCACCGAGGACGTCATCATCGAACCGGGGGAACGCGTGCTGGTCGGTACCGGCATCGCGATCGCGCTTCCGATCGGCACGGTCGGTTTGATCCATCCGCGATCGGGACTCGCGGCCAAGCACGGCCTGTCGGTCGTCAACACCCCCGGCACGGTCGACGCGGGGTACCGCGGTGAGATCAAGGTCTGCCTGATCAATCATGATTTACGTACTCCCATCGAGCTCCGGCGCGGTGACCGGATCGCCCAGCTGCTGGTGCAGCGGGTCGAACTGGTCGACTTCGCCGAGGTCGACACGCTCGACGAAACCGAGCGGGGCGCAGGAGGATACGGATCGAGCGGTGGGCATGCCAGCCTGACCGCGCAGTCCGGCGGGGCGGGTAGAACAGCCGGCAAGGAGGCATAACGATGTTCGGACGCAAGAAGCGCAAGGGTGACGCGGACGACGCGGGCCGGTACGAGGGCGAATACACCGAGTACGACGACTACGACGATGACGTGGAGTACGAGGCCGAGGGCTACGACGAACCCGAGTACGCCGCACCGGCTTCGGAGTTCTCCTCGGAATTCGACACCGATTCGTTCCGGGTGCCCGAGCGCGGCTCCAAGGTCGGCCCGTACAACTACGAGGACGTGGTCGATCAGCTCGAGGATGTCGCCGAGCAGCGACTCGATCTCGGGTCGGTCATCGTGCCGGTGCCCCCGGGCGGGCAGTTGCAGGTCGAGATGACCCCCGACGGCACGCCGCAGGCGGTGCACCTGGCCACCGAGCACGGCCGCATCACCGTCGCCGCGTACGCCGCGCCCAAGTCGGCGGGCCAATGGCGTTCGGTCGCAGCCGATCTCGCCGAGACGCTGCGCAAGGACGGCGCGCAGGTATCGGTGCAGAACGGGCCGTGGGGTCGCGAACTGCACGCCGTCACCGACGGTGCGGACCTGCGCTTCATCGGCGTCGACGGACATCGCTGGATGGTGCGCCTGGTCGCGGCCGGTCCATCCGGTGCGGCCTCGGAGAGCCAACCCCTGGTCGCCGCCGCCCGCGCGATCATGAGCGAGACCATCGTGCGCCGCGGCGATGAGCCGCTGCCGGTGCGCGAACCGCTGCCGGTGGTCCTACCCCAGGAGCTGGCGGATCAGCTCGCCGCCGCGCACCAGCAGCAGCTGGCCGCGCAGCAGCAGGCCGTTGCCGCGCAGCTCGCCGCGCTCCAGGGTGGCCCGCAGCCCGGCGTCCCGGCGGCCGACACCGAACCGCGTCGCGGCGCGGAAGGTTCGGCCATGCAGCAGCTCGGCCTCCAGTAACCCGAAACACCAAGAACGACAACGGCCTTCGCGCTCACCTCGACAGAGGAGCACGAAGGCCGTTCGTATATGGAATTCCCGGGTGGTCAGCGCGTTGTGATGCGGCGTTGGATCAGGGTGCTGAATCCGCGCACGCCGAGCACGGCCGGATCCGCGCCCAGCTCGTCGAGGGTGATGGGATGCAAATCGCTGCCCGGGATGAGAGTGGCCCAGCGTTCGGCGACCGCGATCGGATGCACCGGGTCATCGGTCGCGCCGACCAGTGAGACCGGGACTGTGATGCTGCTCAACAACTCCGGTTCCGGCCAGTGGTATCCGGCGGCCTCGTCGAGCGCCGAGGGCAGGTCCGGCCATTGCGAGCGCCAGGACCGGGTGAGGGCTTCGGCGAGCCAGGCGGGGCTGGACGCCCGCATGATGTCGATGACGGCGTCGATGCCGTCCGCGCGCAGCGCCGAGGCGGTGGCCGCCGCGCTCAGCGCCGCCGGGCAGCCGGTGGTATCCGCCCCGGTCCAGGCCGGGAGTGCCGCGACCACGCCGTAGACCGATTCCGGATGCCGTGCGGCCCAATTCACAGCAACCGCCGCGCCGAGGGAGATGCCCGCGATCAGGATCGGTCCCGAGCGCGCCGCGGCGTCCAGGGCGGCGTGATAGCTGTCGATGACGCGCCGGGGGTCCGGATCGACCGGATGGAACGGGATATCCAGTGCGGCGCAGGCGGATCCGAAGGCCCGGCGGGCGAAATGGGCGTCGGAGCCGGTTCCGGGCAGGGCGACGGCGACCGCCGGATGGGGGAGATCTGGCACCCGGCGAGCGTACTGGGACGGGCGCGCGTGGCGGGTGCGGGCCGTGACCTCTACAGTGGCGGTGTACATCCGCAGCCAGGGGGTAACCCCCCGGTTAAGTGGAAAGAATCGAACGACGTGCGACCCACGCCGTGAGGGTCTATCAGGAGAGCGTGCGAGATGCCATCCTCGGGTGGAAAGGACTTCCCGTCAGGGTATTTCCGGCGTTTGAGCCGGCGCCTGACGGAGGACCTGGATCGTTTGGATGCCGAGGAACTCGCCGAGACGTCGGAAGCGTCGGGCGCGTGCCGGGCATCGGAGTGTCGCCGCGGTGAGGAAGTCACCATGCTGGGCCGCCTCCGCAGTGTCGAGGCCTGTCCGAAGTCGGGCGGGGCCGAGGTGGAGGCCGAGTTCTTCGACGGCACCGACAGTGTGAACCTGGTGTTCATCGGCAGGCGTCGCATCCCGGGTATCGAGCCGGGGCGTCGTATCCTGGTCCGCGGCCGGGTCGGCGAGCGTGACGGCGGCAAGGTCATTTTCAACCCCTACTACGAACTTCGCGGGAACTCCTGACACCTATGCCGATACCTGCCAGCAGCAATGACGAGGGCCGTGCGCCCACCGGTGCCCCTCGCGAGCTGGAGGACGGCTTCGCGGCCGAGTTCGCCGCCCGTGAGGCCGAACTCACCGAGGCCGTGACCGAGCAGTACGCGGTGCAGCAGCCGCACGGTGTCCGCGAGGAATTGGAAGAGCTGCAGGAGGAAGAGGTCGAGCAGACCCTGCTCGAACAGCTCGGCGGTTTCAGCGGGCTGATCTACTCCTCCCTGCCGGTGCTGGTTTTCGTACCGGTGAATTCGCTGCGCGGGCTCACCACGGCCATTTGGGCCGCACTCGGTGTGGCCACCGCGATTCTGATCTGGCGTCTGGTGCGGCGCGGTCCGATCCAGCCCGCTATCTCCGGGTTCCTCGGTGTCGGCGTGTGCGCGTTCATCGCCTACCGGATGGGTGAGGCCAAGGGCTTCTTCCTGTTCGGTATCTACGCGAGCCTGGTGTACGCGGGCGCGTTCCTGGTGTCGCTGGTGGTGCGCTGGCCTTTGGCGGGTGTCATCTGGGGTGTGCTGAACGGTCACGGCACCGATTGGCGTTCGGATCGCCGGGCCATGCGGCTCTACGATCTGGCGACCGTGGTGTGGGCGGTGGTGTTCGGCGCCCGCTATCTGGTGCAGAACCACCTGTACGCGGCCAACAGCACCGGTCTGCTGGCCGTGGCGCGCCTGGCCATGGGCTGGCCGTTGACCGCTGTCGCGCTGGTGGTGACGGTGTGGGCGGTTCGCAAGGCCGGGCATCTGCCCGCGAATCGTGCGAAGACGGTCGAATCGGCCGAGTCGTCCGAGACCGCCGGGTCTGCCGGGAACTGACCCTCTACCAGCGACTTATCGCGCTGAACGCCCACCGCGCAACACCTTCGGGGGAATCGGTGTTGTCAAGGGGGTGACCAACCCACCCCTGGGGTGCCTATTTCCGAAGCCTCGATCATCGCAGGATCGTTATGAACGATACGGCGAAAGGATCGCGGAGTTGATTACCGACGGCAAGGCAGTGGCAGCGCAGGACCGTGTTGAGGGGCTCGGGACCGCGGTGCAGACAACGGCCGCCGCGCGCAGGCATTCGGCGGGGCGGGGAACCAAGAACGGCACCACGGCGGCTACGACGGAATCCCGGCGTGCCGCAGCGGAATTGGAGAAGCTGATCGGCCCCGCGGCCGCGGGTGACCGGGCGGCGGTCTCGGAGATTCTCAAGATCGTCTACCCCCTGGTGCGGCGCTACTGCGCGGCGCGCATGGGCGGTGCGGGACACCTGCACGTGACGGCCGACGATGTGGCACAGGAGATTTGCCTGGCGACCGTGCAGGCCATCCCGCGCTACCGGGATCAGGGCAAGTCGTTCCTGGCGTTCGTGTACGGCATCTCGGCCAATAAGGTCGCCGACGCGTTCCGGCGGGCGCAGCTGCACCCGGCGTACCCGGTGGCGGAGTTCCCGGATGAGCCGAACACCGAGGCGGGACCGGAGGAGCGGGCGTTGCAGTCCGAAACCCGGGCCGCCACAAGGGAACTCATGAAGGTGCTGGCTCCCACCCATCGCGAGGTGCTGGTCATGCGCATCGTGCTGGGGTGGACCGCGGCGCAGACCGCGGAGGCCATCGGCACCAGTCCGGGCGTGGTGCGAGTGATGCAGCACCGCGCGCTCAACAAGCTGCGCGCCGAGCTCCGGGCGGCGTCGTAAACCGTGACGGCCGCCCGGGAAGGCAGGTATCAGGCGGTTGCGCCGACCGGGCTGCCGAAACCGTTGACGCCGAGGGCTTTCCGAAGATCGTCCTCGGCCTCCACGGAGGTGACGAACAGCAATTCGTCCGACCCTTCCAGCGGATCATCGGCCTGCGGCACGATGACCCGGCCGCCGCGCAGAATGGTGACCAGCGCGGCATCGCGCGGCAGCTTCAAGGTGCGAACGGCCTTGCCCGCCAACGGCGTATCGCTGGGCAGGGTGATCTCGACCAGATTGGCCTGACCCTGGCGCAGGGTCATCAGCCGCACCAGATCACCCACCGAGACGGCCTCCTCGACCAGTGAGGCCAGCAGTCGCGGCGTGGAGACGGCGACGTCCACACCCCACGACGAATCGAACAGCCATTCATTGCGTGGATCGTTCACCCGCGCGACCACCCGGCCGACCCCGAATTCGGTCTTGGCGAGCAGGGCGAACACCAGATTGACTTTGTCATCGCCGGTGGCGGCGATGACCACGTCGTACGATTCCAGCCCGGCCTCTTCGAGCGTGGCCAGCTCGCAGGCATCGGCGTGCGTCCAGACCGCGGTGGGCGCGGCGGTGGGATCGATGTGATCGAGGCGGCGCTCGAGCAGCATCACCTGATGCCCGCCGCGCAATAGCTCCTGGGCGATGGATCGGCCGACGGCGCCGGCGCCCGCAATGGCTACCTTCATGAGTCAGTCCTCGCTAGCGGGGGCGTTACCGGCCAGCGCGACGGCTTCACCGACGGTGCCGGAGGTGGCGGCGATGTAGACGGTGTCATCGGCCTGCAGCAGCGTTTTGGAGTTCGGCAGTACGCCCTGGCCGAAGCGGATCAGGAAGGCCACGCGCGCGCCGATGGTGCTCTCCAGCGAGGTGACCGTGCGGCCGTACCACTCCTCGTGCAGCGGGATCTCGGTCACCGCGACGGTGCCGGTGGGATCGCGCCAGGTGGTGGTGGATTGATCGGCCACCAGCGTGCGCAGGAAGCGATCGGTGGTCCAGGGCACGGTGGCGATGGTCGGAATGCCCAGGCGCTCGTATACGGCGGCGCGTTTGGCGTCGTAGATGCGCGCGACCACGCGCTCGATGCCGAAGGTCTCGCGGGCCACGCGTGCGGAGATGATGTTCGAGTTGTCGCCGGAGGACACGGCCGCGAACGCGCCCGCGCGTTCGATGCCCGCGCGGGTCAGGACATCCCGGTCGAATCCGACTCCGGTGATGCACAATCCGGGGAAATCACGGCCCAGTCGCAGGAAGGCGCTCGAATTCTGATCGATCACCGCGACCTCGTGGCCGATGCGGACCAGGGCCCGGGCGAGTGAGGACCCCACTCGTCCACACCCCATGATCACTACGTACACCGTGCGAACCCCATTCCCGAAAACCGTGGTGTGCGGTCTGGTTACCGTACCGCTCGAGTTTTTCCCGAGGCATTTTCCCCCTCCGGCCGGTATCCAAACCGGAACGTGAGCTTTCACGCGCCACACTACGGTCCGTCACCCCAACGTGCCGCGCCGTGGACGCGACGGGTCGCGCACTCCCTTATGCTCACCAAAGTGTCGAAGTTGACGACGGCCGCCAAGCGCATGCTGGTTGGCCGCCCATTCCGTAGTGATTCCCTGGGGCACACCCTGCTGCCCAAGCGAATCGCGCTCCCGGTCTTCGCCTCCGATGCTTTGTCATCGGTGGCATACGCGCCCGAGGAAATCTTCCTGGTGCTGTCGGTGGCCGGGCTTTCCGCCTACACCTACGCGCCCTGGGTGGGTTTGGCGGTCGCGCTGGTAATGGCGGTCGTGGTGGCCAGTTATCGGCAGAATGTGCACGCCTATCCATCGGGCGGCGGTGATTACGAGGTCGCCACCAAGAACATCGGGCCGACGGCCGGTCTCACCGTCGGCAGTGCGCTGCTGGTGGATTATGTGCTGACGGTGGCGGTGTCGATTTCCTCGGCGGCGTCGAATATCGGTTCCGCGGTGCCGTTCGTCTCCACGCACAAGGTGTTGTTCGCGGTCGCGGCGATTGTGATTCTGACCGCTATCAATCTGCGCGGTGTCCGGGAATCGGGCACCGCGTTCGCGATTCCGACCTATGCGTTCATGATCGGCATGTTCCTCATGCTCATCTGGGGCTTCTTCCGGATCGAGGTGCTCGGCGATCAGGTGCACGCGGAGTCCTACGGATTCGAGTTGAAGGCCGAGGACGAGCATTTGATGGGGCTGGCGTTCGTCTTCCTCATCGCCCGCGCGTTCTCCTCCGGCTGTGCCGCGCTGACCGGTGTGGAGGCCATCAGCAACGGTGTGCCCGCGTTCCGGAAACCGAAGTCGCGCAATGCCGCGACCACGCTGCTGCTGCTCGGTGTCATCGCGGTGTCGCTGTTCATCTCGATGATCGTGCTGGCGCAGAAGGTCGGCATCGTCTACGCGCACAACACCGCGGATCTGATCGGCGCGCCCGCGGGCTACGAGCAGAAGACCCTCGTCGCGCAGTTGGCGGGCGCGGTGTTCCACGGCTTCCCGGCCGGGTTCTACTTCATCACCATCGTCACGGCGCTGATCCTGGTGCTGGCGGCCAATACCGCGTTCAACGGTTTCCCGGTGCTGGGATCGATCCTGGCGCAGGATCGGTTCCTGCCGCGTCAGCTGCACACCCGTGGTGATCGGCTGGCGTTCAGCAACGGCATCATCTTCCTGGCGGGCGCGGCCATCGCGTTCGTGGTGCTCTTCGGGGCCGAGGTGACCAAGCTCATCCAGCTGTACATCGTGGGCGTGTTCGTCTCGTTCGTGCTGAGCCAGACCGGCATGCTGCGGCATTGGACGCGGCTGCTGCGCACCGAGACCGATCCGGCGCAGCGCATGCGCATGAAGCGCTCGCGGGTGATCAACGCGGTCGGCCTCACCATGACCGCCACCGTGCTGGTGATCGTGCTGATCACCAAGTTCCTGGCGGGCGCGTGGATCGCGATCGTCACCATGGCGGCCATCTTCGGCATCATGAAACTCATTCGGCGGCACTACGACACGGTGTCGCGCGAGCTGGACGAGACCGAATGGGACGGCGTGCTGCCCAGCCGTACGCATTCCATCGTGCTGGTGTCCAAACTGCATCTGCCCACCAAGCGGGCCATCGCCTACGCGCGCGCCACCCGGCCGGACACCATCGAGGCCATCACCGTGAATGTCGATGAGCCCGATACCCGCGCGCTGGTGCGGGAGTGGGAGCGCAGCGATATCTCGGTGCCGCTCAAGGTGATCGAATCGCCGTATCGTGAGATCACCAAGCCGGTGGTGGATTACGTGAAGCGGGTGCGCAAGGATTCCCCGCGCGATGTGGTGACCGTGTTCATCCCCGAATACGTGGTCGGCCACTGGTGGGAACAGTTGCTGCACAACCAGAGTGCGTTGCGGCTCAAGGGCCGCCTGCTGTTCGAGCCCGGTGTCATGGTGACCTCGGTGCCGTGGCAGCTCAGTTCATCGGTCAAGGCCCGTGCGGGTCGTGAAGTCAATGCGCCCGGTTCGGTCCGGCGCGGATTCGGAGACGAGTAGTGAGCCGAGAGGACTGGCGCGGTTCGATTCTGGAGGTTCGGCTCGGCCCGCCCGGCCACGGCGGCTTCTGCGTGGCCCGCCATGAGGGCCGAGTTCTCTTCGTCCGCCACGGTCTGCCCGGCGAATTGGTGCGCGCGCGGGTCACCGAGGATCGCGGCGGATCCTTCTGCCGCGCCGACGCCGTCGAGATCCTGGAGCCCTCGGCCGACCGCATCGACCCCACCTGCCCGGTCTCCGGTCCGGGTGGCGCGGGCTGCTGCGATTTCGCACACGCCAGCCCGGAGGGCCAGCGCGCCCTGAAGGCCACCGTCGTTTCCGAGCAGTTGCGCCGACTCGCCGACTGGGAGCCGGACTTCGAGGTCGAGGTGATCCCGGCACCGGTGTACGGCGCGGCGGCCCCGCTGCTCCCGGCGACCGGCTCCGCTGCGGGTGCCAGACCCGGTGCCGTAGGGGGAGTGCGGGGCAGCGCCGCGATCAGGGTTCGAGGAGCCGTGGCGGCCTATGGCGAGGACGCCGAAGCGGCTCGCGCGGGTGCCACCGCGCCCGGCCGTGGAAGCGGCCTTGCCGCAGGCCGTGTGAAGGGCATCGCGGCGGGACGGGTACGCGACTTCATCTCCGGTCCAGGTGATGATGCCGGGATCGGAAGGGGCGCTCCTATTCTCGGAGGCCCGGAGTTCGGTTCTCCGGACCGGCCATCGGGTGTGATTGCGCCGCAGTCTTATACGGCCGGTTGGCGGTCGCGGGTGCGGTTGGTGGTGGATGCGGACGGTCGCGCCGGGGTGCATCGCTATCGCAGCACGGATGTGATCGCGGACCTGCGGTGCCCGCAGCCGATGGCGGGGGCGATGGAGGGTATCGCCGATCGCAAGTGGACGCCGGGCGCGGATCTTGTTGTGGCCGTTGACGGTGACGGGATGCGGCATCTGATCGAGTTGGCTCCGGTGGAGTCCGAGCGCGGCGGTCGGCAGGATCGCGGGCGCGCGGGTCGTGGCGGGGATCGGCGTGGTGGCCGCCAGGGCGGTGGGCACGGTGGGGATCGCAGTAGTACTGCTGCTCGCCGCGCGGCTGCGAGCGGTCCGCGCGCCGAACGCGTCATCGACGGCAGCGGCCGGACGGTGCAGTATGTATCCGGTCGTCGGTTCGAGCTGTCCGCCACCGGGTTCTGGCAGCCGCATTACGGTGCCGCGCAACGGTATTCGGATGTGGTGGCCGAGTGGTCCGATGCCGCGTCCGATGCGCTGGCATGGGATCTCTACAGCGGTGTCGGGGTATTCGCGGCGCGGCTGGCCGAGCAGGTCGGGGCGGGCGGCGCGGTGCACGGCGTGGAGTTCGCGCGCACCGCCGTCACCGAAGGCAAAGCGGCGCTGCGGGATCTGCCGTGGGTGGAGTTGCGGGCCGAGCGGGTGGAGCGCTGGATCGTCGAACAGCCCGCTACCGCACCGGATGTGGTGGTCCTGGATCCGCCGCGCGCGGGTGCGGGCAAGGAGGTCGTCGCGGCATTGGCCGAACGCGGACCGCGCCGAATTGTCCATATCGGTTGTGATCCAGCGGCTTTCGCCCGTGACCTCGGGCTCTATCGCAGCGCCGGGTACAACCCCGCTGGCCTGCGCGTCTTCGATGCTTTTCCCGGTACCCACCATGTGGAGTGCATCGCGGTGCTGGAGCGCTGACCCGGATCGTATTGCGGCAGAGTCCGTCTCCGGTTGCCCGCCGGAAGCGGGCCGTGCTGCACCCACTATCGGGCATCCGCCAAGATAGCGGTCATGACTACGCTGTCCGACCCGACGCTCGCGTCGGTGGTGGAACTGATCTACGGGGATCAGGCCAAGTTCTACTCGCTCGAGGGCCTGCTCTTGAGCGTGGACCTCAAGCGCCCCGAGTACACCGTGGAGATGTGGGTCAACAGCGATAGTTATTGGGGCCGTTTGGTCACCCCCGTCTACGGTGCGCGCATGGCGGCGCTGGCCGGTAATGCCGACGCCGATCAGGCACTGCTGAATCTGGTCGAGGTGACCGCGCAGAAGTTCCTGCGCGGGGAATCCCTGGAGCGCAAACAACTTCCGCCGTGGCTGAGCACCCTGCGCGCCGCGCTGCTGGTCGACGGCTATCAGCTGCGCATCGAAACCGTCGGCGGCACCGCCCCGGACGCCACCCTGCGCTGTCGCCTCAGACCCACGCACCGGCTCCCGGTCGCCCTGGCCGAGGAACTGGCCCTGATCGAGACCGAACTCGAATTGCGCAGTCAGCAAACACCTTTGGAACAGCTACAGCAGGCGAGCAAGGCGTACGCCCGCCGCGACTACACCGCCTGCGAGGAACACCTGAGATCCGCGCTGGACCACCTCACCGCCTACGCCGCGGGCACCCAGGACCTGGACAGCACCAAGAACGTCCGCCACCTCATCGACACCGCCCGCCTCTCGGTCCGCGAAGGCACCCGCCTACTCCGCGACCTGCGCCTGCTCACCTCGGTCAACCCGTACCCCCACCGCACCAGAGCCGACGCCACCCGCTTCCGCATCCAACTCACCGCGACCCGCGCGGCGACGCTGCTTTCGCAGATAGATTTCTGATAGCCAGATCCATATGACGGCAATGGTTCCGAACAGTGCCGCTACGGCGAATGCCACCAGCATGATCGCTTCGATGATCGCCCGGGTGAGGAATACCACGCAGACGGCGATCACACAGCCGAGCAGTACGACCAGGGGCCACGCGTGCGCGTCCCATGCCTCGTCCGCCCCGGCGTAGGCGAGCACCGTCAGGATCAGCAACCCTATGTTCCCGAGGTTGGTCCACCATTCCCGCTGTGCATCGCTCACCTGGTGAGTTTATGCCCGGAAACGAATGTTCTTCGGGTACAGCACAATCCGGCTTCGGCTAGTGGACAGGGATGTGGTTCAGCTCAATTGCCAGGTGACCTTGATCGTGGCGTTGAGTTCGCTCTCGCCGAACTCGACGGGAATCGGTGGGGCTCCGCCCATATCGCTCTTGGCGGCGGCGAAAGCTATGCGGGGCATGGGGATCGACGGCCCGGAGGTGTCCTCGGTGATTTCCAGTACCGGTCCGAGGCTGCGGCCCGCCCGGCGCGCGTACTGTTGTGCCTTGTCCAGGGCGTGATCCCAGGCGGCATCGCGGGCGAGGGTGAGCAGTGCTTCGGGATCGCTCACCGTCAGCGAGAGTCCGCCCAGTCGTACGTCATTGCCGCCCGCCTCGACCGCGTGCGCGATGATCGCCGCCGGGCCACCGTTCGCATCGGCTTTCTCCGCCGCGGCGATATCGCGCAGTGTGACCGTGAGTGAGGTGCTGGCGACGTATCCGACGACCTGCTCTCGATTGGCCTCGGTCCACACCGTATCGGTGCGTACCGACAGGCCGCTGGTCGAGATGTCCCGCCCCGGCACCCCATCCCCGCGCAGCGATTCGATGAGCGCGTTGGTGCGCTCCCCGGCAGCCGCGTAGGCCAGCGCGACCGTATCGGCCTTGGTCTCGATCGACATGGTCACGCGCATGAGATCCGGTATGTCGGTGGCGCTTCCGGAGCCGTAGATCGTAATGCTGCCGGTGTCGATTCCGGTGCTGGGCACGGCGGTCCTCCTCGATAGCTGCCAGGGCAAGTCGATGCTACCGAGGGCGATGGTTCCGCCTGGTCCGCCGCGCCCGGCCGCGGGGTCAGACGCCGCCGTGGGCCGCGAGCGCTCGGACGGCGGCATCGGCCTGGGCATAGGCGGCCGTGGCGAGGCGTTCCAGCAGCGCGAGTTTCACTTCCGGCGCTTGACGGGTCAGTTCATCGAATTTGTCCGGTGGCAGCACCGCGAGCCGAACCGTGTTCTCGGCATAGATGTCATTGCTGAATCGAACGCCGGTGAGGAGGGATATCTCACCGAATGACATTCCGGGGGAGAGGGATATGAGCCGATGCCGACGACCGTCGCGGTCTTCGAAACTCACCCGCACCCGTCCGTCGAGAATCAGGAACAGTCCGGCGCGCGGACTGTCCCGGGCGATGATGCGTTCCCCGCGCGCGATGGTGCGGATTTCGAATTCCTTGGCCAGCCGCTGCCTTTCCTCATCGGGCAGATCGGCCAGCGCCGGATGCTGTTCTATCCGCAATGCCGCCGACGGTGTGCAATCCTCCGGCCGGTATTTGTCGATGATCAGTTGTTCACACCATTCGGTGGCGCTGTCGCGGTCGGCGAATACCCGCCCGCGCGGATCGGCCGGATCCAGGCTCGATTCCATATGCCCGAGTTTGGCTTCCGGATCGACCAGCGCCACCCGGCATCCCGCCGCGGCGAGTTCGGCTTGCAGATCGTCGAGCATGCGCACCGCGATCTCCGCCACATCGGCGACCTCGCGCAGATCGAGCACCAGCGCTTCCAGGTTCCCCGACAGCGAGGCCGCCTCCACCGCGCGCACCGTGGATTCCGCGCCCGCGAACAGTAGATCGCCGTGCAGTTCGAATATCTGTGCGCGCTCACCCCATTGGCGCAGTACGTCCAATTCGTCGGCGTCGCGGCGCAATCGCGAGGGCGCTTCGGCGACGGTGTACGCGGTGCGGATCGCGGTGTGCGCGGCCCGGGTCACATGCAGGAAGTGCAGACCCAGCCGGTGCGAGAGCTCCCGGCACGCCTTGACGCCGCGCACGCTGCTGCCGTGCGCGTCCAATCGCGGTGAGTACACGGCGATGCCGATCTGCCCGGGCAGCACCGCCAGAATCCCGCCGCCCACACCACTTTTGGCGGGTAGCCCGACGGTGGTCACCCAGTCGCCCGCCGCGTCGTACATCCCGCAGGTGGTCATGACGCTGAGTACTTGCTCGACCAGCGGCCGGGACAGCGCGCGTTCGTGCGTTAAGGGATTCACGCCGTTGTTGGCCAGCGTCGCGGCCATGATGGCGAGGTCGCGGCAGGTGACGTCGATGGAGCATTGCCGGAAGTAGCGATCCACCACCTCGTCCGGATCGCCGTCGATGATTCCGGCTCCGCGCAGCAGATAGCCGATGGCGCGATTGCGGTAGCCGGTGCGCGCCTCGGAGGCGTAGACGGCCTCGTTGAGCCGAAGCTCACGGCCGGCGAATCGGCTGTAGCTGCGTTGTATCCGAGCGAACCGGTCGGCCGCGTCACGACCGTCGACGAGCCCCGCGGACGCGATCGCGCCCGCGTTGATCATCGGATTGCGCGGCCGCTGTGTCTTGGGGTCCAGACTGATTTCATTGAACGGTTCCCCGGTGGGTTCCACGTCGATGCGCTCGGCCACGGCGGCGATGCCGCGATCGGCCAATGCCAGTGCGTAGGTGAAGGGTTTGGAGATCGACTGAATCGTGAAGCCGGTGTCCAGGTCTCCGCTGCCGTACACCTGGCCGTCGGCCGTAGCCAGGCAGATGCCGAATGAATCCGGTTGTACCGCCGCGAGTTCCGGGATGTAGTCGGCCAGCTCACCGGACATATCGGATCGGCACAATTCGTACACTTCGTCGATGATGCGCGCGACCACGCCGTGCGACACGCGAGCTGGGCCGATAGTGGCCGGAATTGGGGGGACCACTGGGCCACTGTATCCGGGTAATGTGTGTGGAGCCTCACATCTATTGCGGATGTCGCAGGTGGAGTTCAGTTCCTGGCGTTGGGGGCCGGTCGGGTCTCCGTAGACTGTTGCAATCACAGGAGACATCCGGAGGGAGCAATAGCCGTGGGAGTGCTTTCCCGGGTCGACATGCCCGAGGACCTGCGTCGGCTTTCGATACCGGAGCTGCGCGAGTTGGCCGAGGAGATTCGCGAGTTCCTGGTGCGGAAGGTCGCCGTCACCGGCGGGCACCTGGGTCCGAACCTCGGCGTCGTGGAGCTGACCATCGCGCTGCACCGGATCTTCGATTCGCCGGCCGATCCGATCATCTTCGATACCGGGCATCAGGCCTACGTGCACAAGATCCTCACCGGTCGTAAGGACGGGTTCGACACGCTGCGCAAGGAAGGTGGCCTGTCGGGCTACCCGTGCCGCGCCGAGAGCCCGCACGACTGGGTCGAGTCCTCGCACGCGTCGGCCTCACTGTCCTATGCGGATGGTCTGGCCAAGGCGTTCGGGCTCACCAGGCAGAAGCGCAGCGTGGTCGCGGTCGTCGGCGACGGCGCGCTGACCGGCGGTATGTGCTGGGAGGCGTTGAACAATATCGCCGCCGGGCAGGACCGTTCGGTTGTCGTGGTGGTCAATGACAATGGGCGCTCCTACGCGCCGACCATCGGCGGTCTCGCCGAGCGGCTGGCCGGGTTGCGCATGCAGCCCGCGTACGAGCAGGCCCTGGACGCCACCAAGCGCATCGTGCAGTCCATTCCGCGCGTGGGGGATTCGGCCTATTCGATGCTGCACGCGTTGAAGACGGGCATAAAGGATGCCGTCGCACCGCAGGAGCTGTTCGGCGATCTGGGGCTGAAGTATGTCGGCCCGGTCGACGGGCACGACACCGTCGCCCTGGAGGCCGCGCTGCGGCGCGCCAAGGATTTCGGCGGTCCGGTGGTGGTGCACGTGGTCACGCAGAAGGGTCGCGGTTACAAGCCCGCCGAAGACCATGTGGCCGATCAGATGCACGCCATCAACCGCATCGACCCGGAGACCGGTGAGCCGGTCGGCGGTTCCCCGGGCACCAGCTGGACCTCGGTGTTTTCCAAGGAGCTCATCGAGCAGGCCGAGCAGCGGGACGATATTGTCGCCATTACCGCCGCCATGCCCGGTCCGACCGGTCTGTCCGCGTTCGGAAAACGCTTCCCGGAGCGCATGTTCGACGTCGGTATCGCCGAACAGCACGCTATGACCTCCGCTGCCGGTATGGCGCTGGGCGGGCTGCATCCGGTGGTGGCCATCTACTCCACATTCCTGAACCGCGCCTTCGATCAGCTGCTGATGGATGTGGCACTGCTGAAACTGCCCGTCACCTTGGTGCTGGACCGCGCCGGTATCACCGGTGACGACGGTGCCTCGCACAACGGCATGTGGGATTTCTCGGTGCTCGGCATCGTGCCCGGTATTCGCGTGGCAGCCCCGCGCGATGCGGCCACACTGCGTGAGGAATTGGGCGAGGCCGTGCACATCAGCGACGGCCCCACCGCCATCCGTTTCCCGAAGGGCACTGTCTCGGAGGATATTTCCGCCGTCGAGCGCTTCGAGGGCGTGGATGTGCTGCGCCTGCCGCAGGGTGAGGACTCCGGTGCGCAGTCCGCGCGCGGCGATGTGCTGCTGGTCGCGGTCGGCGCGTTCGCCGAATTGGCCTTGAAGGTCGCGGATCTGCTGTCGGCCGAAGGGGTTTCGGTCACGGTCGTCGATCCGCGCTGGGTGCTGCCGGTATCGGACACCGTGGTGAAGCTGGCCGAGAACTACCGGCTGGTGGTCACTTTGGAGGACAGCGGTCTGCACGGCGGTATCGGCAGTACGGTGTCCGCGCGCCTGCGCACCGCCGGAGTCGATGTCGCCACCCGCGATCTCGGTGTGCCGCAGCAGTTCCTGGATCACGCCAAGCGTGCGCAGATCCATCACGATCTGGGTCTGACGCCGGGCGATATCGCGCAGCGCGTGCACGGCTGGCTCGGTGACAGCGCCGAGGCGGATATCGCGATGTCCGAAGCCGAGGGCGGTAAGGCGGTCCGCACCACCGCGCGGGCGGTCGCGGAATAGCGAGTTGTTCTCGAGCTGAACTGTTCGAGCTGGGCGGGCGATATCTCCGGATATCGTCCGCTCTCTCATCTCCGCGGCTTTTCATATACGCCGCAGCGCATCTCGCGTAGATTCTAGAACCGGTTACAGTTTTCGGTCAGGAGTCTTGCATGTCCGTAGATGGCCCAGCGTCGAGCGATCCCGCCTTCGTACTGGTCGAGAAGCCGCGCCCGGGGATCGCCCTGGTGACGCTCAACCGCCCGGAGCGAATGAATGCCATGGCCTTCGACGTCATGATCCCGCTCCGCGAAACCCTGGAGGCGGTCGCCGCCGACAACGAGGTTCGCGTGGTCGTGCTCACCGGTGCGGGCCACGGTTTCTGCTCGGGTGCGGATCTGCAACACGCGGGCCGCGTCCCCGGTGTCGAGGGCTTGACCAAAACCACGGTCGCCCGCCGCTCGATGGAACTGCTCAACAACGTGATGCTCACCATCCGCCGCATGCATCAGCCGGTGATCAGCGCCATCAACGGCGCGGCCATCGGCGGCGGCTTCTGCCTCGCGGTCGGCACGGATATCCGAATCGCCTCGGAGGACGCCTACTTCCGCGCCGCGGGCATCAATAACGGCCTCACCTCGGCCGAACTCGGCATCAGCTACCTGCTGCCCCGCGTGGTCGGCACCACTCGGGCCTTCGAAATCATGCTCACCGGTCGTGACGTGGATGCCGCCGAAGCCGAACGCATCGGCATAGTCTCGCGCGTGGTCCCCGCCGACAAACTCCTGGAAGCGGCCTACGACACCGCGGATCAAATCATCCGCTGGAGCCGAGTCGGCACCGAACTCACCAAACGCATGCTGTGGAGCGGCCTGGAAGCAAGCAGCTTCGAATCCCATATGCAGCACGAGGGCACAGCCCAGCTGTACGTCCGCCTCACCACCGAAAACTTCGACGAGGCCATCCGAGCCCGCCGCGACCGCAGACCACCTGTTTTCGAGGACTGACGGGCAGCTAGTCCTTCTCTTCGGCCGGGTAGAGCGCTTCGGTGAGGCGGGGGACCGCGAGTTCCCGCTGCCAGGGGCGAGCGCCGCCGGCCGAGAGGAAGTCGTCGATCAGGGCCGGGGCTTCACCGTTGGTGGCGGTGCGGGGGAGTCCGTCCCAGCACATGCGGCGCAGCAGGTCGGGGGTGAGCAGGTTCTCGATGGGGACCGAGACCTCGGTGGAGAGATCGCTCATCGCCGAGCGGGCGCGCTGTAGCCGGGCCGCGGCGGCCGGATCGCGGCGTTCCCAGCGGTTGACCGGGGGCGGGCCGTCGAAGGGCTGCGTGAGCGGGGGAAGTTCGGATTCCGGAAGCGCCCGGGCGCGTTCGATCGCACCGAGCCATTCCCGGGAGTAGCGGCGCTGCCGGGGTCCGCCGAACACGGGCAGGGCGCGCAGCTGTGCGATGGATTTGGGTTCGCCATTGGCGGCCGCCACGATCGCGGAGTCCGGCAGGATGCGGGCCGGGGCCACATCGCGCAGCCGGGCCAGGCGGTCACGGGTGGTCCAGAGTTCGCGGACGATACCGAGCTGCCGGGTCCGGCGCAGCGTATGGATTCCGGAGGTGCGCCGCCATCTATCCGATTTGGGAGCGGACGGTTCGGCATTGCGGACGTGCTCGAATTCCTGTGCCGCCCAATCGGTCTTGCCCTGCTCATCGAGCTCGAGCGCGACCGCGTCCCGGAGTTCGAGCAGCAGTTCCACATCGAGCGCGGCGTAGTTCAACCAGTCGTCGGGCAATGGCCGGGTCGACCAGTCGGCGGCCCCGTGCCCCTTGCGCAGTTCGCGCCCGAGCAGGTTCTCCACCATGGCCGCGAGCCCGACGCGCTCATATCCGGCGAGCCGCCCACCGAGTTCGGTATCGAAGAGCTTGGCCGGATAGAGCCCGAGTTCGGCGAGTCCGGGCAGATCCTGATCGGCCGAATGCAGCACCCATTCCAGCCCGTTGATGGCGTCCGCGAGCGGTTCCAGATCTCCGTCGAGCGGAATCGGATCGATGAGGAATGAGCCCGAGCCCGCGCGCCGCAACTGAATCAGGTAGGCGCGATTGGAGTAACGGAATCCGGAGGCGCGTTCGGCGTCGACCGCGAGCGGCCCGGTACCGGCGGCCAAGCGGCGCGCGGCGTCCGTGATTTCGGCAGCACTGTCCAATACCGGCGGCACACCCTCCACTGGCGCGAGCAACGGTACCGCGGCAGTGGCTTCGGGCTCTTCTGGTACGGACATGGTCTTGAACTCTACGGGTAGGACAGGGGCGATCCGCGTCACGTCGGCGAAACGGTGGACCTCGACTCGGGGCCGGGCTGTTGGGAATCGTAATGGCCCCGGATCGATTTCGTTGCGGTACAGGTGTTCTCGTACGGGACTAGTCGGAATCGCCGTCGTCGTGCCGGACATCCAGCCGGGTAACGCCCGCGGGCGGCAGTCCGGCGGCGTAGGCGAGGACCTCGCAGAAGGCTTCCACATGCGAGCGCATCTCACTGTCGCCGACGGTCCAGGAGGCCCGCAGTTCGAGTTGATGCGCGCGCGGCGGTCCCGCGATATCGCCGTACCGCACCGAGGAGGTGGAGGTGACGGTGCCGCCCAGCGCGGTGAACGGGGTGCGCGATTCGAGCGCGTCCACCAGCCAGCTCCACGCCACCTCGGGCAGCAGCGGATCGGCAGCGAGCGCGGAATCGATATCGGCCTGTATATAGGCGACCAACCGGAACACCCCGTGCCAGGCTTCCTGCCCGTCCGGGTCGTGCAGCAGGATGAGCCGCCCGAAGGCGTCCCCGTCGGAGTCGACGGGAACCACATTCGTATCGGGCCGTGTGACTTCCGCACCTAGTGCGTAGGAGTACGGCGCCAAGCGCTGCGGCGGGCGGATCGGAGCTAGCTCGATCCGAGGATGCACGGTTGCGGTTCCCATCGCATCGACCGCGGCACGGAACCCGATGGGTTCTTCTGGCTCTGGGGTCGGTGCGGCGCCGTCGCGGAAGTCGAGCGGTGTCACGTATGAGGACGGTAGACCTACCCGGCGCGGTGTAGTGAGAGGCGCGCCGCCCGGGGCCTTTACGATGAGCGGTGATGAGCACTCACATCCGCCGCCAGCTGACCGACGCGCCCCTTCTAGTAGCCGCCTCGGGTGGTGTGCCGCATCGTCGTCCGGTGTGGTTCATGCGCCAGGCAGGGCGTTCGCTGCCGGAGTACCGCGAACTGCGCGCCGGTATCGGCATGCTCGAATCATGCTTCGATCCGGAACTGGTGTGCGAGATCACCATGCAGCCGATCCGGCGACACGATGTCGACGCGGCAATCCTGTTCTCGGACATCGTGGTTCCGCTGAAGGCGGCCGGGATCGATCTGGACATCGTGCCCGGGGTCGGCCCGGTGGTCGCGAATCCGGTGCGCACCGTCGCCGACGTGCGGGCCCTGCCCCGCCTGCGCGCCGAAGAGGTGGGCGCGGTGACCGCCGGTATCGGGCTGCTGCTCGACGCACTCGGCGAGGTACCGCTGATCGGTTTCGCGGGCGCGCCGTTCACCCTGGCCTCCTATCTGGTGGAGGGCGGGCCGAGCAAGAACCACGAGCGCACCAAGGCGATGATGCTCGCCGATCCGGAGACCTGGCATGAGCTGCTGGGCGTGCTGACCGATATCACCATCGAGTTCCTGCAGGCGCAGATCGCGGCCGGGGTGGACGCGGTGCAGCTGTTCGACTCGTGGGCGGGTGCGCTGACGCTCGCCCAGTACCGGGAGTACGTGTTCCCGCATTCGCAGCGGGTGTTCGCGGAGGTGGCGTCGGCGGGGATTCCGCGCATCCACTTCGGCGTGGGTACCGGAGAGCTGTTGAGCGCCATGGGCGAAGCCGGGGCCGACGTGGTCGGTGTGGACTGGCGGATTCCGCTCAATGACGCCGTGCGGCGGGTCGGGCCCGGAAAAGCGTTGCAGGGCAACCTGGATCCGGCCGTGTTGTTCGCGGGGTCGGCGGCTATCGAGTCGGAGATTCTTCGGATCGCTCGGGAAGCGGATGAGGCAATTACGTTGGGAGCCAAGGGACATATCTTCAATTTGGGGCATGGGGTGTTGCCGAATACCGATCCGACGGCAATTACCGAGGCGGTCAAATTGATTCACAGTTTGCCTATGCCGTTGTAAATGCCGATCCTTCTGAAAAGGATTGCATCACAATAGAATTAACCTTTCGGGGTCTGTTTTATCGCGGTAAAATTGTGGTATGGAATCAGGGGGATTCACCGCAGAGGTCGCCGCCAGCGTGCACGCGTTGCGCGCGGCGGTTGACGGGCTGCTGGAATCCCAGCTGATTCCTTTGTCGGATGACGAATTCACCAGCGTGATGCGGGAAGTCGAGACCGAGCTGCGGCGGCTCGACGCGCTCAAGGTCCAGTTCGCCACCGAAACCGTCCGCCGCAAGTTGCATGAGACCGTGGGCGTCAGCTCCCCGGCTCGTTTCCTGGAGGGGGCGCTGCGGCTTTCCCGCGCGGACGCCTACGGCCGGGTCAACCTGGCCGCCAAGATCGGTGTGCGACGCCAGCTGGGTGAAGAGCTCGAGCCCGAGTTCCCGATGCTGGCCGAGGCCCAGCGGGCCGGTGTGATGTCGGTGGATGCTGTGCGCCGGATCGTGCACGTGATGGATCGGCTGCCGGGCAGCACCGCTATCGAACTTCGTGAACGCGCCGAGGCTTCGCTCACCGAATACGCCGCCACCGGCTGGCCCGACGATGTGCGCCCGCTCGGCGAAGCGCTGTTGGCTCGCGTGGATCCGGATGGTCGGCTCAACACCGATGCCGACCGGCAGCGCAAGCGCGGGGTGACTCTGGGAACCGAACGGGTGGATGGCATGACCCCGCTGTGCGGTGAGATCACCCCCGAACTGCGTGCCCTGGTCGATCCACTGCTCGCGAAGTACGCGCGCCCGGGCATGTGCAACCCCGAGGATCCGGAGAGCCCCAACACCGCCGGACCGGTGGATCGTGACGCACTGGAGGCAGCCGCCAAGCGGGACACCCGCACCGCGGCACAGCGCAATCACGATGCGCTGCTTGCGTTTCTGCGCCTGGAACTCGATGCCTCCAAGCTGGGTACGCATCGGGGTGTTCCGGTCGGAACGATCCTGACCATGAGCGCCGCCGATGTGGAGAAGGGCACCGGCATCGCGACCACCGCGGCCGGAGGCACCCTCTCCATCCCCGAAGCCATGCGGCTGATCGCCAACGCCAACCACGTCGACAACTACCTCGCGGTCCTGGATTCGCACGGCATGCCGCTCCACTTCGGCCGCGTCGAGGCGCACCGATTGGCAAGCAAGGCACAGCGTTTGGCGCTGACCGCCACCGAGCGGGGTTGCACCCGCCCGGGTTGCAGCGCGCCCGCCACGCTGGTGGCGGTGCACCACGTCACCGAATGGGCCAAGGGTGGAGCCACCGATATCGACAACCTCACCCTCGCCTGCGATGCCTGCCACACACTGGTCAAAGACGGCCCCGACGGCTGGAAGACCGTGAAACTCGGTGCGGACAGCGCTTTCCCGGGCCGCACCGGCTGGATCGCCCCCCACCACATGGACCCCACCGCAACACCGCAGGTGAATCACCGGCACCACCCCGACGAGGCGATGACCGCTGCCGTAGCGCGAATCCAAGCCCGCAACAAACGCGAGCGAGACCGCCTCAAGCAGTGGCTCAACCGCCGCAACTCTTCCCTGACCAGGCATTAGCCTTCCGGGGTCACCCGGCATGGTCCCGGGGCCTTCGTAGCAAACCCATGCCCACACCCCGCCGTCCAGCGGGGTTCGGAAGAGCGCCACGATTTTTCGGAGTGGGAACCCCGCCTGCCGTACCCCGCTTTACCCCTCACCCCCGGAACCCACCTCACCTCCCAGCCCGGCTGAACGGCCCCGGTCACTTTCAAACCCAACACCCCAAATCGAGGGTTTGGTGTTGTGGTCTCGAGACGTGACCACGGCCAGCCAGCCACGCTGGAACGCGAGGTGGATTCTCAGCCGGTGGGGTAAAGCCGGGTACGGCAGGCGACGCAACCACTCCGAAAATTCGTGGCCATCTGCCGAACGCCGCTGGAAGCGGAGGCTCCGAGGGTTGGTCCGCTACGAAGGCCCCGGGTACAAACCCGCTCCCCACCCCCGGAGTAACTTCAACATGGAAAGGAGTGATCGATGCGGATCGCAATAGTCGGCGGCGGAATCAGCGGCTTGGTAACCGCCTACAGACTGCGCCAGTCCCTGGGCACCTCAGCCGACCTGATCCTCATCGATCAGCGAGACCGCCTCGGCGGCATCCTCCACACCACGGACATCGAAGGCGACCCGGTAGACCTGGGCGCGGAGGCATTCGTAGGCCGCCGCCCCGAAATCCCCGCGCTCATGCGCGAATTGGGCATCGAGGATCAACTGGTCCACCCCGCCGGTAAACGCCCCCTGGTGTGGTCCGGTGGTACCGCTCACCCGCTGCCCGGCAACACCCTGATGGGTATCCCCGCCAGCTCCGAGTCCCTTGCCGGTCTGGTCGATGCGGAGACCATGGCCCGTGTCGCCGCCGAGCCCAGCAGGCCGCTGCACTGGGAGCGTGGTGCGGATATCTCCGTCGGCTCACTGGTCGCGGACCGTTTCGGCGAGCAGGTGGTGCGCCGCAGTGTCGATCCACTGCTCGGTGGCGTCTATGCCGGAACCGCCGATTCGATCGGCGTCCGTGCCGCCCTGCCGACTCTCGCCGCCGCACTGGATGCCGGTGCGCGGAGTCTCACTCAGGCTGTGCGCGAGGCCCTCCCGCCCCCATCCACCACCCCGGTATTCGGCGGTATCCGCGACGGTTACCGAGCACTCTTGGATGCGCTCGAGGCCGCCGCCGATGTGAAGGTCGAAACCGGTACCGCCGCAACGCGGCTCACGCGCGCGGGTGCGGGTTGGCAGCTCGACCCGATCGGTGCGGTTGATGCCGTGGTGCTGGCCACCCCGGCCCCGGTGACCGCCGCCCTACTGCGTGACATCGCTCCCGACGCCGCCGAGATCGCCGCCGGTATCGAGCTGGCCTCCTCGGCCGTGGTGGCGATGGCCCTGCCCGCTGCCACCGAACTCCCTGACAACTCCGGCATCCTGGTGGCGACGGGTGAACCCTTGCGTGCCAAGGCTTTCACCCTCTCCAGCCGCAAGTGGCCGCATCTGGCCGCCCGCGATGTGGCCCTGGTCCGTGCCTCCTTCGGCCGCTTCGGGGACGACTCGCTACTCGCGTGGCAGGACGCCGAACTGATTCAAGCCGCAGTCGACGACCTCACGACGGTCACCGGCGCGAACATCCGACCCCTGAGCGCCGTGGTGCAACGCTGGCGCGGTGGCCTACCGCAGTACGCTCCCGGTCACACCGCCCGTGTAGCCGACCTACGTTCCGCCACAGCCGATCTCGCCGGCCTGGCCCTGGCCGGTGCCTATCTCGATGGTGTCGGAGTACCCGCCTGCGCGGCTTCCGGCACCGCGGCGGCTGCCCGAATCCACGCATCCCTCGCCTGACGCCCCAACACTGCCCGCCGAGCAGCACCACGGGCAGGAAGAACGCCGCTCCCGCGTGCGAGAGCGGCGTGCAGATAAGGAATTCCGGCCGCGTCGGCCATTCTCACTCTGTCGCGCGCAGATCCGCCCCGCTCCGATTCGTGGAGTTGCAGCGGGTCCCGCGCGCAAGCTGGCGCGGGAGACCTGAGCGGCGGGATTCGGGCCGACGGTTACGGGGTGACGAGGTCGGTGGGGTCGGTGTTGGCTCCGCAGATGACTACGGCGATTCGTTCGCCTGGTTCCGGGGTGTAGATGCCGGAATGCAGTGCGGCCAAGGCGGTTCCCGCCGCGTGCTCCACGGCGAGCCTGCGGTTGTCCCACAGGGATTGGCGTGCGGCGATGATCTGAGCGTCGGTCACCAGCACGGAGACGGTGTCCGCGGATTGAGCCGCTGACAAGGCCATCTCCGAGGTGCGGCGCGCGCCGAGGGAATCGGCGGCGACGGAGTCGATCGGTACGTCCACCGGATGCCCGGCTGCGAGCCCCGCATTGAAGGCGCGGCAGTTCTCCGGTTCGACCGCGACCACCCGAATGCCGTGGTGCGCGGCGGCCGTCGCCACCCCGGTGAAGAGTCCGCCACCGCCGACCGCGACGACAACGGTGTCGAGATCGGGCATCTGGGTGACGATCTCCTCCAGCAGTGTGCCCGCACCCGCCGCGATGTACGGATCGTCATAGGCGTGGGAGCGCAATGCTCCGGTGGTCGCGGCGTATCGCTCGCATTCGATGGCCGCGTCCGCGTAGGAGTCGCCGCCGCGCAAGACCTGCGCGCCGAGCGTCCGGAGCCGGGCCAGTTTGACCGCCGGTGCGGAGTTGGGCAGGAATACCGTGGCGGCGGAGTCGACCATCTGGGCGGCCCAGGCGCAGGCCACGCCCGCATTGCCGCCCGAGGCGATGGTGACCCCCACTCGCGGCAGGGTTCCTCGTTCCCGGTGCGCGAGTAGGAAATTGGCCGCACCGCGAGCCTTGAAGCTCCCCGCGTATTGCAGATGTTCCAGCGCCAGCCGGAGTTGGATGCCGTCGGTGGTTTCGGCCGGGGTGAGGATCACGGGGCGGATATGCCCGGAGATGCGGTCGCTGGCCGCCTTCACGTCGGCGTAAGTCGGATGCACTGCACTTCCTTCGCTGTTCGGTTCGGGGCTGTTACCGGTCGAGGCCGGAGGGGGTGCGCGACACGCGTCGGGGCCGATGCCGGGGATAATTACACTGTAACTTACGCTGTTCGCATGCCCAGGACCTCGAAGTCGCTCGAAGACGCGACCCCGGAGGCGATCGCGCGCGCCGGATTGGCGATCATCGAGAGCAGCGGTGCGGCCCAGCTCAGTTTCCGCGCCATCGCCACCTATCTGGGGGTGTCGCATACGACCGTGGTGCGCCGCGGTGGCGGCGATTTCCTCGGCCTGCTGGATCTGCTCGCCGATCATCTGGCAGCGGACCTGCCCGCTATCGCCCCGGGGTCGGGGGAGTGGGCGCGGGCCACCGAGGAGCGTTTCGTCGCCTGGTACACCCTGATCGCCGCCCATCCGGGTCTGGTGCTGTTCCGCGGATCCCGTCCGCTGCTCGGCCCCCGCCTGCTCGCCCGTCTGACGGAACCGCAAGTGGCCGACAATCTTTCACTGGGTCTTACCCTGCCCCGAGCGCTGCAAGCGTATCGAGAGATGTACCTGTTCACCCTCGGTTGCGCCGCGATGGTGGAGCACCGGGATACGAAAGCCGTTCAACTGCGCACCCGTTCGACCCTCGCGGCCCTGGACCCCGACGAATACCCACTGCTGTCAGGGCATTTGAACGAGGTATCCGAAGCCATAGTCGACGTCGAGCCGTTCCGCGACGGCCTGCGCCGCCTCATCGCCTCCTGGGCCGCGAGCGTGAAATAGCCCACCGGGTCCGCCGCTGTCATCCGGAAAGCCGAATGGCACGATGGGGTCATGGCGCGACTCGACTACAAGTCCCTCAACGACACCATCCGCTACCTCATGTTCTCGGTGTTCCAGGTGGAACCCGGCGTGCTGGGTGAGGATCGGGCGGCCGCCATCAAGGAGGCCCGCGCCTTCTTCGATTCGCTGGAAGAGCGCGGTGTGGTGGTGCGCGGTATCTACGATGTGGCCGGTATGCGCGCCGACGCCGATTTCATGATCTGGTGGCACGCCGAGAAGATCGAGGAGTTGCAGGCCGCGTACGCCGATTTCCGCCGGGTCACCGAGCTGGGTTCGGTGAGCAATCCGGTGTGGAGCAATGCCGCGCTGCATCGCCCCGCCGAGTTCAACAAGAGCCATATCCCCGCGTTCCTGGCGGGCGAGGATCCGGGCAACTACATCTGCGTCTACCCGTTCGTGCGTTCGTACGAGTGGTACCTGCTCCCCGATGAGGAGCGTCGCAAGATGCTGGCCGACCACGGTAAGGCCGCCCGCGAGTTCCCGGACGTGCGCGCCAATACCGTCGCCTCGTTCGCCCTGGGCGACTACGAGTGGATCCTGGCCTTCGAGGCTCCCGAACTGCATCGCATCGTGGATCTCATGCGCGAACTGCGCGCCACCGAGGCGAGGTTGCATGTGCGCGAGGAGATTCCGTTCTTCACCGGCCCGCGCGTCGAGGTCGAGCAGTTGATCGCCGCCCTCCCGTAAGCACCGTTTCACCGGTAACCGTGAGCTAGCTCGCCGCCTGCCCAGAAAATTTGGGGCATGCACGGAACCGCATACGCCCCATAGGGTTCCTGCGACCAGCTCATTGCGTTGTCCGAGGGGTGCAAGCGCAGCGGGTTCGAGTTGACGCATTAGCGCCAGGGCCCTTCGGCGCGTCGGATCGCGACGCGCCGAAGGGCTTTTTCGATCTGATTGGCTGGGTCGGTCGGTGATCGAAAGATGGGGATTCACACAATGACTCAGCCCGTGTTCAGCATTCTGACCGTGGTCGACGGACCCGAGTCGCCGCTGATCGACTTGATCGAATCGATCCGGGAGCAGACCTTCCCGGAGTGGGAGTTGATCGTCGTCGACGAATCCGGCACCGCCCAGCCGGTGGTCGACAAGTACGGCGATGACCGAATCCGCTTGGCGCAGTCCGAGGCTCCGGGTTTCGGCGCGGGCGTGAATCAAGCCGCGGGCTTGGCGACCGGCGAGATCCACACCGTGGTGCGCGCCAACCACAAGCTGATGCCGACGTTCTGTGAACGCACGCACGGCGTCCTTCAGGCGCACCCGGGGGTCGATGTCGTAGCCGTGGACGCGGTCGGTTTCACCGATGCGGGCGAAACGACCCCGACCACCTTCCGAAGCGAAGGCGGCGTCACCGCCGAGCCCGGCGTCGATCACCCTGTCACCCTCGCCGAATTCGTGGCCGGTTCGGTTCTCTACTATTCGGCTGCCATCCGAGCGGCCGCCTGGAACGCCGCCGGCGGCTACGCCACCGATGTGCCGACCGTCGAAGGTCTGCTGCTTTTCGCGCGAATGCTCGCCCGGGGCAACGATATTCGGGTACTCCCCGAACCACTGGCGGGCTACCGCGTCCCCGAGGACCCCGCCGTATTCCAGGTCTACCAGGACAGCGTCCAACTGGCGTTCACCCGCATCGCCGAGCTGACCGACGACCCCGCCGTGCGCTCGACAGCCCTGCACAAGCTCAGCGAGATCCGTTTCCACCAGGCCATGGGCCGCGCCCGCCAAGCCCTTTCCATCTCCGATGCGAAAGCCGCCCGCGCACAGGTCCGCCTCGCCCTGCGCGAACGCTTCTCCGTGAAACCCGCGATCATCTACACCGCCCTCACCATCGCCCCGAGCGGCCTGAAGCTGGCGCAATCGGCCAAGAAACGCCTGCGCCCGAACTGAGGCGGCCATTCACCCGGTAGTTCTCGGGCGCGAACTGTCAATTCGATGGCAGTAGATGTCCTTCTGCGCCCGAATTCCACGCCTTACCGTCATGCGACGGGAATTTCGACGACACCCGGGTGAATGTTGTTCGACCACAGGAGGATCGGGTGCGGCAGGTGCGTCGCTTGGTGAAGGCAACCATGATCGTTGCCACGGCATTGTCGCTGGTGGCCGCGGGTGGCGCGATGGCTTCGGCCGAGCCCGCACCGCCGCCCGATCCGAATCCGGATAACTCCTATCTGATGACGCAGCTGTCCGACCTGGTCAGCGGTATTTTCGGCGGAACAGCCCGGGATTTGAAGACGCCCGGCATGGTCGATTATCTGGTTCGCGCGGGCATCACCGATATCACCGGAAACTGGCAGGGCGGCTTCGCGGATCTGGCGAATCCCGATACCTACAGCGGCCCCGATTCCCAGCACAAGATTCTGGTCGCGGCGCAGAAGGCATGGGATCTGATCGCGCATCTGGAGGCGTTCGGAATCAATTTCCCGCCGCATCCGGATTACCTGCCCGATTGGAATCATGACGGCAATTTCGGATTGGCGGACAATCCGTCATCGCCCACCTCCGATGTGGCGCTCGATGACGTCTACGACAATCCCGCGTTCATGACCGCCAAGTTCCGCTACCCGTGCCTGAATTCCGACGGCAGCGTGTTCTACGAAACCCGTTCCGGGGCATGTGTTCCCGGCGATACCGCGGGCGCGGATTTCAAACTCGGTGACGTGCACAAGATTCAGATCATCGGTTCGCGCGGCATCCCCATGTCGGCGATGGTGTGGCTGCCCGAGGGCGCGGAGGGTTCCGGCCGGAAATTCCCGGTCGCCTACGGTATGCCCGGTGCGGCCGAGACGATGAACCACATCGCCATGTACACCGAATCGTATGTGCGCGACGGCTTCATCGGCGTCTCGCTGGCCCAGGTCGGTCAGCCGGACAGCCCCGGCACCCTGCTGGACATGTTCCTGCCCCAGTTCACCGTCCCCGACTGTTTCGCCCCGTCGACCTGCTGGTCGGCGCAGGACGGCATTCGCTGGGTCGCGGGTCAGGACATCATTCCGGTCGTCGATCTCAATAACGAGGCCGCCAATATTCTGATGGTGCCCCGACTGGTGCGCTCGAATCCCGCGTACGCGCCGGTCGGTGCCAATCAGGTGAACCCGTGGATCGACCTCATGGACGTTGACCACATCAATGTCTACGGCCAATCCATCGGCGCGGTAGGCGTTTCCAGCTATCTGGACTGGCAGCGCAAGGGTCACGGCTTCGACGGCCGCCCGCTGCCGCGCGTCTCCTCGGCCTCGCTGATGTCGGGTTTCCAGATGATGGGCTCCGACGTCCCCGTCCAAATGCAGACCGCCGATTTCGACATCCCCGGCCTGTCCACCTACGGCCTCACCAACTTCTATCAGTCCCTGTTCAATCCGACCGACGGCCCCTTCGGCACCGCCGACCGCTACCGCGACATGCTGAACGCGAAAACCGATGTCGCACAGCAGTGGATCGATATCCAGAGCGGCAGCCACGGCGATTCCATCAACTGGCTCGGCGTCCCCCGCAATGTGAAATCCCCCGCCATGTCGGTGAAGTACTCCACCGCCTGGTTCAGCTGCTACGGCCGCGCCGATGCCGACGAGTCCGCCTGCCGGACCCTGATGCAGTCCGATGACGCCATGTCCCGCGCCTTCGCCAGCGAATACGCCCCCCAGGGCGGCTCCGGCCCCAACTGGTGCCTGCGCGTCCCCGACCGCGCCTCGATCGGCCAGGCCATCCGCCCCGAATGGTTCGCCGACGCCCTGAACGGCCACCCCCGCTACAGCTGCACCCCGCAGAACTGACAACTCCCGAGACCGGCGGACATGATGTGTCCGCCGGTCTTTTTCGTGCCGTGACTACCGCCGGAAACTACCCGGGGGAGCACCGCGCCAGCGTGCGAACGCGTGGGTGAACGCCGCGGTCTCGGAGTAGCCGAGCCGATGCGCGATCTGCTCGATCGACAACTGGGTGGTGGTGAGCAGTTCCATGGCCAGCCCCTCGCGAACCTCGTCCACCAGTGCCCGATACGAGGTCTGCTCATCGATGAGGCGACGGCGCAGCGTGCGCTGCGACAATCCCAATTCCTCGGCCAGCCCCGCGATCGAGGGCATCGCACGGGGATCCGCGAGCAGCCGCGCCCGCACGACCGCCGATAACCCGCTGCGCCTGCGCCGCCCGTCGAGAATGCTCTCGCACTGTCGCAGGCAGGCCCGCAGGGTTTCCTCGTCCGCCCCGGACAGCGGTTGGTCGAGGAGCGTGCGCGCGAATCGAATTCGGGTCACCGCGGTGTCCGGGGTGGCGCGCATCAGCCCGCCGCTGTATTCGGTCAGGCGCGCGCACCGCTGTGCGTCGAGACGCAGTGCCACGCTGAGGCTTTCGATCGGCAGCACGGAACTGAAGGAGACGAACGCGACCTGTAATACCGAGGCCAGATCGCGTTCGACGAGGAACGGGCGGATATCCGCGGGTATCTCACTGTCATCGATGGTCAGCACGGCCTGATCGTCCGCCTCGGCCAGATCGAACCGCACGAACGCCGAAGACAGTGCGAGATAGTCGATTCCGACCGTGATGGCCTCGCGCACCGTGCGGCTGGACAGCATGGCGTAGCCCAGCATGCCCATGCTGGTGAGGTTGTAGTGCAGCCCGGCCTCGACCCCGAGGCCGGGGTGATCGCCGAGCCGGACCAGCAGATTGCGGGCCACCGCCAATTCCTGGTCGGCGCGGATCAGCTGATCGATATCGAGCACGGTGATGTCGAGTCCGGTGCCGCGCAGGCACTCCGCCGTGGTCGCCCCGTGCACCGCCGCCGTGGCGAGCAGGCCGCGCAGGGCGGCGGGGGAGCGGGGAAAGTCCCATGACGGCCGGGCCACTGGCCGAATGTATCAAAGGCTGGCCGTCGCGATCCTGGCTCCGGCCGGATCGCGGACCATAGCGTCTAGATATGACAATGGAGTCGAATCAGGAGCCGGGTGGCCGTGTCGTGGTCATCACCGGCGCGGGGAGCGGTATCGGTGCGCAGACCGCGCGTCTGCTGGTCACCCGCGGCATCCGGGTGGGATTGCTCGATCGTGACGAAAAATCCGTGCGGGCAATGGAATCCGAGCTGGGAATACTGTCGGCGGCGTGCGTCGCCGATGTCACCGATACCGCATCGCTGACGGTCGCGATGGCCGCGGTGGCGGATCACTTCGGCGGTATCGACGCGATCGTCGCCAACGCGGGCATCTCCGGGCCGGGGGCCACGGTCGAGTCGATCGATCCGGCGGAGTTCGAACGGGTCATCGACATCAATCTGCTGGGCGTGTGGCGAACCGTCCGCGCCGCACTGCCTTTCGTGCGCGAGCGCCGAGGCTATGTCCTGGCCATCTCCTCCATTGCCGCGGTCATTCCCTGTCCGACGATGCCCGCCTACGCCGCGAGCAAGGCCGGGGTCGAACAGTTCACCCGGGCACTGCGCATGGAACTCGCGGATACCGGGATCGCCGTCGGCACCGCGTATTTCGGCGCGATCGACACCCCGATGGTGGCGCGCATGCGAAATGAGCCGGGGCTCAACCAATTACTCGAACGTCTCGGTTTCGCGGGTCGCCCGGTACCGGTCGGCCACGCGGCGGCGGCGATCGTGCGGGGTATCGAGAGCCGCCACCGCACCGTCTCCGCGCCCGCGTACGTGCCCGCGCTCTTGGCCCTGCGCAGCGTGCTCGCCTGGACCGATCCGCTGCTGGCCCGGCTGCCCGCGATCCGCGAACTGGTGCGCGATGCTGCCGTCGCGAACGGGGCATCACGATGACGCGGCAGCCGCGCGTGGTCATCATCGGCGCGGGCATGTCCGGCATCTGCATGGCGATCACCCTGCTGCGCAACGGATTCGATGACCTCACCATCTACGAGAAGGCCGAGCGCGGCGGCGGCACCTGGCGGGACAACACCTATCCCGGACTCTCCTGCGATGTGCCGTCACGGTTCTATCAGTTCACCTTCGCGCCGAACCCCGGCTGGAGCCACTTCTTCTCCCCGGGTCCGGAGATCGACGCCTATTTCGCCCGTGTCGCAAGCGAATACGGCCTGCCCGCCCGCACCCGATTCGGCACCGAGGTGACCGCGGCGGAATTCCAGGACGGCCGCTGGTCACTCACCACCGCGAACGGCGACAGCGACAGCGCCGATTTCGTCATCACCGCAACGGGTCTGCTGCACCATCCGCGCCTCCCGCACATCACCGGTATGGAGACGTTCGCGGGAGCGAGCTTCCACAGCGCACGCTGGGATCACTCGGTCCCGTTGTCCGGCAAGCGCATCGGCGTGATCGGCACCGGTTCGACGGGTGTGCAGATCGTCAGCGCCCTCGCGGGCGACGCCGCGCACGTGGATATGTTCCAGCGCACGCCGCACTGGGTGCTGCCCATCCCGAACTTCCGGTACTCGCGCGCCGGATCGGCGCTGTACCGCGGGCTGCCCGTCCTGAACAAGGTCTCCTACCGACTCCTGCGCGGGGTGTTCGAATGGTTCGCGGTGGCCCTGATCGAACCGGGTCAGCGCCGCGATTTCATCGAAACCCTGTGCCGGATAAGCCTGTTGCGCATCCGGGACGGCGAATTGCGCGCCGCGCTCACCCCCGATTTCGACCCCATGTGCAAGCGCCTGATCATCTCCTCCGGCTTCTTCACCGCCGTGAACCGCGACGACGTGCGGATCGTCACCGCCGCCATCGATCACATCGAGCCTCGCGGCGTGGTGACCGTCGACGGTGACCTGCACGAACTCGACGTCCTGGTCTACGCGACGGGATTCGACGCACACGCCTTCATGCGGCCGATGAAGCTGACCGGCCGCGATGGCATGACCATCGACCGGGCCTGGGCCGAAACCCCGCGCGGTTTCCAGACGGTCACCATCCCGGGTTTCCCGAACCTGTTCACCCTCATCGGCCCGCACAGCCCCGTCGGCAACTACGCCCTGACCGCCATCGCCGAATCCCAAGCCGACCACATTCTGGGCTGGATTCAGCGTTGGAGCACACGCGAATTCGACTCCGTCGAGCCGAAACAGCAGGCCACGGACGACTTCAATGCGGCCATCCGCGAGGCGATGCCGGGCACCGTATGGGCATCGGGTTGCGACAGTTGGTATCTGGGCCCGGATGGCACCCCCGAACTCTGGCCCTGGACCCCGGACCGGCACCGAAACATGATGCGGCACCCCGATACAGCCGACTACACCCTGCGGTCCGGCGACCGCGGGTGAGTGATCACATCCGGCAGATCAGTCGGCAGACCCGTCGGCGGGCTCCAAGCGCAGCGAGATCGAGTTGATGCAGTACCGCTTATCGGTCGGCGTCGGGTAGCCCTCGCCCTCGAAGACGTGGCCGAGGTGGCTGTGGCAGTTGGCGCACAGCACCTCGACGCGGGACGCGCCCAGGGAGTTGTCGGCGCGCAGGATGACCGCGTTGGAGTCAGCCGGGTCGAAGAAGGACGGCCAGCCGCAATGCGAGTGGAATTTCTCACCGCTGCGGAACAATTCGGAGCCGCAGGCGCGGCAGGCGTAGACGCCTTCGGTTTCGGTGTCGGTGTATTCGCCGGTGAAGGCGCGTTCGGTGCCCGCCTCGCGGAGCACCTGGTATTCCTCCGGGCTCAGCTTGGCGCGCCATTCCTGCGGGGTGAGCTGGATGCGGGGAGCCGGTAGCGAGGTGTCAGCGTCGGAACTCATGGGGTCCACGCTAATACCTCGCGCGCTGGCGGGGCCGAATCAGGTGGTGACGGGCTCCGGAATTCGGGTGCGGCCGTTGGTCGCCGGGTCGGCTTCCAATTCGGGATGCATCCACGCCGGGTCGAGGGTCTGGCCGTCCCGCAGGCGGCCTTCGCGCTTGGCGGCCAGGTAGCGATCGCCGATCACGCAGAACGCCACGATGAGCAGCAGACCCCAGCCGAAGGTGACGCGCAGGTAGTCCAGCGAGCGGCCGATGCTCTGCCAGCGGTCCGAGAGCCACTTGTCGTAGGACATGAATCCGAAGATCGCGACCCAGGCCGGCCAGTTGCGCAGCAGCGAATTGCGTTGCACCACGGTCATCAGCATGGGGAACAGGAACATCGAGTAGTACATCTGGCCGAGCGAGCCGAGCAGCAGCACACCGGCGATGAGCAGGCCGGAGGTGGTGCAGATGAAGAAGACCTCATCCTCGCGGTAGTACCGGTACAGCAGCCACAGCGTGATCAGCACCAGCACGCCGAGGGTGATGCGAATGAGCCAGGTGAGCCAGCCCGCGACCCCGTAGTACCCGGCATTTCCGACGATCGCGCTGTTGAAGTAATCCCGCGATTCGACCAGGTACGGCAGCGTATGCGACCAGAACTGCTTGTAGTCCACGATCAGCGGCCACGCCAGCAGGTTCAGCACCACCGGTACACCCAGCGAGGTGATGAACACCTTCCATTGTCCGCGCATGAGCGGAATCAGCAGCAGCGGTGCGAACAATGGCCCCTTGACCGCGATCGTCAACCCCAATGCCACACCGGCCCACAGGTCTTTGCGCTGCAGGATCAGGTGGATGAACACCACCATGGCCAGCAGCAGACAGCCGTTGATATTGGTGAAGACGAGCGTATTGGTCACCGTCTCGGAGGCGAACATGGCCAGCAGCAGTGCGGGCGCGGCCACCGAGGAGATGCTGTAGTTGAACAACCGCAGCAGCAGATATCCGGCCAGGATGATGGCCGCCGCGTTCACCAGGATGAACAGCCAGCGCGACTTCTCCGGATCGACGATCGCGAGCGGAGAGATCAGCAGCGTCCCACTGGGCGGATACAGATAGTGCGGATCGGTCGAGTCGAAATTGGCGTTGTAGATCGCCTTGTGGTTCAGGAACGCCAGCGACGCGTTGTACACGGGCCGGAAGTCATCGGTGATGTACCCGTTGACGGCCTTGATGAACACCCGGTTCAGCACTGTGAGCACCGCGAAGGGCCACAGAGCGAAGTTCAGCACCTCGGCGGTGGTGCGAGCGGTGCGGGGCTCGAGCTGGCGAAGGAACACTCGGGCACGGTACACCGAACAGCCCCCTCCCGCGTGTGCCGACCCGCCTGTGTCGTGCCGTGGCGCTCGAGCGGACCCGCCGGTCGGAGGGCGATCCGGGGTGCGGGTGCGCTCCGATTCGGGTGTCAGGCGGGCTGCCGATGTGCGCTATGCCGGGCAGGCGGTCCCGTCCTGGGGCAGTTTGGCGTCTTTGAGGTAGTCCGTCACGGTTTGCTGGGCGCAGCCCGAATGCGCGAACGTGGGGTGCCCCCAGCCCTGCCAGACCACGGTCGCGGTGCGCGCTCCGGCCGCGCCGAGCGCACCGGTGACCGACGGTCGGCTGTCGACGCCGGCGACCGGATCGGCTTCACCGCCGAGTACCAGCACCGGCTTGTCGAACTTGTCCGGCAGTGCGGTGACCGCGGGTGCGGGCCACGCGGTGCAGGCCATCAGATCGATGGCCGCGACCTTGCCGAACACCTGGTACTTCGCACCCCATTGGGTGGCAAGGTCTTTGGCGCGCGCCGGGGTGGCGGGTTCGTGATTGTCGCTGCACCGGTTCACGTATTCGCCGTCATTGGCGATGGCGGTGGTCTGCCGCTGCACCAGCGGTGTGATCGGCCCGCGGTCACCGCGCCCCAGCGCCGAGAGCGCGTCCGCGAATTCGGTGACCTCCGAATTGCCTTGATTGCGTGGATCACCGAGGAATCCGTTGAGCGTGGTGACGAGCGCGGCTGCGGACAGATCGCCGAATTCGCCATTGCCCGCCCGGTTCACCAGCGTGGTGATGGCGGCGCGCGGATCACCGCCGAGCGAACACTTCAGCGCCGCGCATTTGCCCGCGAACGCGGTGAGCGCCGCCTCGGCCCCGCGCACCCGCTGTTCGGCCCGCCCGATGGCGTCCAGCCCGACCGCCTGCGGCGAATCGAGCACCAGCCGGGCGATGTGGTCGCCGTACTTGCGGGCGTAGCTCATGGCGACCGTCGCACCGCTGCCCGTGCCCATCACCGCGATGTGCTCGACCTGCCACTGCTTGCGCAGCTGCTCGATATCGTCCGCGGCGTGCGCGGCGTCGAACGTCCCCTGTGCGGGTGAGAGGAAGTCCAGGCACGCGATGGTGGCGTCCTGACTGGCCTTGGCGACCGCGTCCACGGGATCGGCTGTGCCGTGCGTGAATTGGGCCTGATCGGCGATGGTGCGCCGAATATCGTTGGTGAGACAGCTGACCGGCTGCGAACTGCCGATCCCGCGCCGGTCGATGGCCACAATGGGCCGCGCGGCCAGCAGTGATCCGGACGGCCCGGCCGCCAGCGAGGCGAGCGTGGCGGTGGAGGACCGATCCGATCCGGAGGTCAGCACCAGCGGCGCGACATCCTTGGGCGTGCGGTCGTATCGCGCCCGCATGGCCGCGTTGCGGAAGTTGCCGCCCACGGCTCCGGCGATATCGACCTGCGTCGAGTACTCCGCGCATTCGAGAATGAGCCCGGTGGGCGGTGCGCCCAGCGACAGCAGGGTGAACGTGGGCACCGTGCAGTCGTGCCACGCCAGATCGGTTTTGGGGACCTCCGGTGGCGGCGGCGCGTTATCGGTGGGCGCGGTCGTGGGTTCGCTGATCCCCTGATGCGGTCGTTCCACGGCAACGGCGGGCCGATCCGAGGGCCCGGCGGCACAGCCGGTGGTCACCAGGATCGAAAGTGTCGACGCCAGCAGAGCGGCCCGAGTCCAGCGCATGCGGTACAGCCTGCCAGGTCTCGCGGCCGGTTTCAGCTACAGGGTGTGCGTGCGCGTCCAGCGGGTCAGGATCGTGCCGTCCTCGTCGAAGATGAGATGGCGGCATGTCATGGGTGTGGGCATGGCATTGGGGGACATCGAGATTCGCCGTTCCGTCCCCGCGACCAGCATGGGAGACAGTGTCAGGCACAGTTCGTCGACGGCCTGGGCGACGATGAGATCACCGAACAGCGCGGGTCCGCCCTCGCAGAGCACGCGTCGCATATGGAGTCTTTCGAGCGCGTCGCGGAGTCCGGTCGCGGTGACGGTGGTGTCCCCGGCTTCGATCACCTCACCGCCCGCATCGCGCAGTGCCCGTTTGCGGTCCTCGGGTGCGGCGGCGGTCGTCAGGACGATCGGCCGCGCGCCCGTATCGGTGAAGAGCCGCCCGGCCGGGTCCAGTGTGGCCGTGGCGGTGACGACCGCGATGCGCGGCGGCGCGCCGTTCGGATCGCCGCCGAAGCCGTGATGGTGCAGTCGCGTCCGCAATCGCGAATCCGTATGCGCCGCCCCGTAATTCTCGGCCCGTGCGGTGCCCGCCCCGACCACCACCACATCGGCGAGATCGCGCAGGATCCGGAACACCTTCTTGTCGGCGGGCGTGCCGAGCCCGCCAGAGCGCCCGTCCACGCTGACCGCGCCGTCCAGACTGCTCACGAAATTCACTCGGATCCAGGGTTCCGCAGGTCCGGCGGGGTACGCGTACAGCGCCAGCAGATCGTCGAAGGCGAGTTCTGTGAGCTGGATCGCATTGGGCATACGCTGCATGAGAACCGATTCCACCACGTAACTACGCTATGGCGGTGCAACAACGCCTTGTCGATCGCCATCCGGAGGTTCCGGCAGACCAGCTCGTGGCGCAGATGGTTCCCCCGCCGACCTTCGACGAGGTGAGCTTCGCCAGCTACATCCCGGATCCGAAGGAGCCGTCGCAGGCTGCCGCGGTGCTGAAGGCCGAGCTATTCGCCGATCAGGTCACCAAGCTGCACAAGGCCAATGCGAAGAAGCCGCTGTTCGGTAAGAAGAAGCCGGTGTCCGGCATCGGCCTGTACCTGGACGGTGGCTTCGGCGTGGGCAAGACCCACCTGCTGGCCTCGATCTTCCACAGCGTGCCCGGTCCGAAGTCGTTCGGCACCTTCGGTGAGGTGACCAATCTCGTCGGCGCGCTCGGCTTCAACAACACCGTCGAACGGCTCGCCGCGAACAGCGTGCTGTGCATCGACGAATTCGAGCTCGACGATCCGGGCGACACCATGCTGGTGTCCCGGCTGCTGGCCGAACTGACCGCGCGCGGGGTGTCCATCGTGGCCACCTCGAATACGCTGCCGGGTCAGCTGGGCGAGGGTCGTTTCGCCGCCCAGGACTTCCTGCGCGAGATCAAGAAGCTGGGTTCGCTGTTCGAGCCCATTCGCGTCGACGGTCCGGACTACCGTCACCGTGATCTGCCGCCCGCCCCGGAGCCGACCGCTCCCGAGCTGCTGGCCGAAAAGGCTTCCCACACACCGGGATCCACGCTCGACGACTTCGACGCGCTGCTGAAGCATCTCAGTACGCTGCATCCCTCGAAGTACAACGCGCTCATCTCCGGTGTGTCCGCGGTGTACATCTCCGGCGTGCACACGGTCACCGATCAGGCGGTCGCGCTGCGCATCGTGGTGCTGGCCGACCGGCTCTACGACGCGGGCACCCCGGTCACCGTGTCCGGGGCCAAGCTGGATCAGATTTTCTCGCAGGAAATGCTCGATGGCGGCTACCGCAAGAAGTATCTGCGCGCCATCTCGCGCCTGCTGGCGCTGTCGCGATTCGAGGCTCCCGCGACCGCCTCCTAGATTGCCGCCTGGCTGTTCAGGTTTCGCCGGGCACTCGAGAAAGGGAAGTTCTGCAATGATTCGACCCCGCGTGCTCGGCGCTTCGCTGGTGCTGGCCTCCGCGCTGTCCTTCGGCTCGCTCCCGGCGGTGGCCTTCGCCGATCAGCCCGCCCCGGTGGCCGTGCAGCCGCCCGCCACCACCGGCAATGTGGTGCTCGATACCGCCGCCCGATCGCTGAATCTGCAGGGCGTGGTGAACGCCCGGGACGCGGGCGGCTACAAGACCGTCGACGGCCACACCGTGCGCACCGGCCTGGTGTACCGCACCGGTGAGCTGACCAAGGCCACCGATTCCGATCTCGCCGATCTGGCCGCGCGGAACGTGAAGTCCGTGCACGATCTGCGCACTTCGATGGAACAGCAGCTCATGGGCGTGGACAAGGTGCCCGCCGGGGCGACCGAGTACCACAACGACATCATCGGCCAGGCCCCGCCGCAGGTCATGATGTCCACCCTGATGGCGGGAACGGATCTGTACCGTGCCTTCATCACCGCCCCGGGTGCGAACGAGGGGTTCGCGGACGTGCTCCGCGATATCGCGAACAATCCGGGTGCCGTGCTCTTCCACTGCACCGCGGGCAAGGATCGCACCGGCTGGACTTCGGCTGTGCTGCTGACGATTCTGGGCGTCGACCGTGACACCGTCACCTACGACTACCTGCTGTCGAACTACTACCGCGGCGCCTCGGACACCGACGCGCTCAACGGCGTCAATGCCGCCGCCCTGAATTCGGCCTTCGATCAGGCGAATCAGACCTACGGCAGCTTCGACAACTATGTCCGCGACGGTCTGAAGCTCACCGACGCGGACATCGCCGCTCTGAAGGCGAAACTGCTCGCCTGAGGCATGTCAGCTCGCTTCGGCGACCTGAGTTCGCTTGCCGCGCAGGCTGTATCGTTCCCGAGCCTGCGCGGGCGTGATCGTCTCCAACGTGGTCGGCAGTTCCTTGGACAGGTGCTGCTTCAGGATCTGCCCGGCCATCGGCGCGATGAACGGCGCGGCCTTGATCAACCCGAACGATCCGAACAGTGTGAAGGCCCACACCACCAGCTTGGCCGGAATCTTCACCAGCGGGTCGACGATGCGAGGCACGTTGTAGCGCCCCAGCTTTCGCATCCACATCGGGGTGAGCGCCGCCGTGGTGAGTGAGAGCACGATGCTGCCCAGCGCGTAGGTGATGCCCGCGCCATTGCGCGGTGAGGTGCGCAGCAGGTGATGCATACCCTCTTCGGCGCGCACCGAGGTGCACAGTCGCGGCTTGACCCGCTCGAAGTACGCGCGCACCTCATCGCGGTTGCGCGGTACATCCTCGGGCTTGCAGGTCTGGAGTTCGGCCGCGATGGCGCATTCTTCCCAGAACCGCAGCTCTTCCTCCGGGCTGAGCTTGCCGGGCCCGTAGACCTCGTAGGCCTTGAGCACCGAATGCCAGCCGGTGATGTGAATCCACAGCTGCGTCTCGGGGCTGTTCGCCGCGTACCGCTGCCCGGTGATGGGTTCGATGCCGGTCATCGGCGCGTGCACCTGCATGAGGTGCTCCGAGGCCTGAATCGCCGTGCGCCCGTCCGCGATCGCCGCGAGCAGGAAGTACGAGAAGGTGTGGTCGAGGCGCTGTCGCGGATTGCTGTAGATGCCCTGCGAATCGGCGACGGCCGCGGTCAGGAACGGGTCGAAGTGTTCGAGGACGACCGCGCGCTGGAAGCCGATCACCGCGGTCGGCGCGGTCCAGATCTTCCAGCTGGGGGAGTCGGGTCCGAAGAACCCGTAGTCGTCCCGGCGAAGGGTGGTCGGATCGAAGCCCATCGGTTGTCTCCTTGGTGCGCTGCCCGCCTCGACGGTGAATACAACGCAACCGTAGCAATTGTTCCCATCGAATACAACGGTCGCGTAAGATTCGGCGGGGGAGGGTTCCCCCTACCCTCCGGACGGCTGACATGATGAAGCCGATGAGGTGGAGAAGGCAGTGACGACAACACGCGCGGCGGCCGAACGGCCCAAACGCCGCTATGCCCCGCGCTTGCCGCCCGAGCAGCGGCGCGCCCAGCTGCTCGACGCCGCCTTCGAGGTGCTGAGCCGGGTCGAGTTGCACGAACTCAGCATGGAGGCGGTCGCCCTCGAGGCGGGCGTGGGAAAACCGGTGCTGTACACCGTGTTCAAGACCCGCGCCGAATTGGTCGAGGCGCTGCTGGAACGTGAACGCGAACGCGCCCTGGATCAGGTGGTGACCACCCTGCCCACCGATCTGCTGGGCGGTGATCCGGTGGATATCGCGTCCAAGACGGTCGAGGCGTTCGTCGGTGTGGTGCTCGCGCATCCCACCCGCTGGCGGTTGATCCTGGCCAGTCCGGGCACCGCGCCCGAGGAGTACCGTGCCGCGCTGCGCAGTTCGCGCACCGGCATCTTCGATCAGGCCGAGGCGCTGGTGCGCATGGGCGCGGCGCTGGATTCGCGCTGGGCCGCAATCGATTCCGGACTGCTCACCAATTCGCTGCTGACGGTCGCGGAGATGCTCGGCGGTATGGCGGTGCGCGATCCGGGTGAGTACCCGCGCGAGCGGATCGAGGGTTTCGTGCGCTCGATCGTCTTCCTGCTCAGCGGCGGCGCGCCTGATTCTCGAGAAAACTCTTGACGGCTTCGGCGCGGCTCCGCTAACTTCCTAAGCCTCATGCATTTCTTCTTCTTCGTGTAATCGCCTCGCCGCGTTGAGCATTGCTCCGCCGCGAATCATCACCCGCACAAAACACCCCTGTAGGCGTGTGTTTTTCGTGCGCGTTCCGAGCGATCCGGCCCATGCCGAGAACAGGGGATAGCCATGCGTACCGCGCAACTCACCCTCTCCGAAATCACCAAACGATACGACGACCGCATCGTGCTCGACCGTGTCAGCCTGTCCATCCGTCCCGGCGACAAGGTGGGCGTGGTCGGCGACAACGGCTCCGGGAAGTCCACGCTGTTGCGGCTGATGGCCGGTCGCGAACAGCCCGACAACGGTGCGGTGATCGTGCAATCACCCGGCGGCACAGGCTATTTGGCGCAGACCCTGGACCTGGGTCCGGCCGCCACCGTCGCCGATGCCATCGACCTGGCGCTCACCGATCTCCGGGAACTCGAAGCCCGGATGCGGCAGGCCGAACAGGCGCTCATCGCGCCCGGTGCGCTGGGCAGGCGGCTGGCCGTCTACGACGACCTGGTACTCCGCTTCGAGGCGCGTGGCGGATATGCCGCCGAGCAGCGGGTGGAAGCCGCACTGCACGGCCTCGGCCTCCCCGGTCTCGATCGAAATCGCCTGCTGGACACGCTGTCCGGTGGTGAACGACGTCGCCTCGCCCTGGCGGGCACGCTCGCCTCGTCCCCGGAACTGCTGCTGCTCGACGAGCCCACCAACGACCTCGACGATGCGGCGGTGGAATGGCTGGAACGACAACTCCGCGCCCACCGCGGCACGGTGGTGGCGGTGACCCACGACCGCGTCTTCCTCGACCGCATCACGTCCACGGTGCTCGAGGTCGAGGCGGGCCGGGTCTCCCGGCACGGCAACGGTTACGCGGGCTATCTGACCGCCAAGGCCGCCGCCCGCCAGCGCCGGCAGCAGGAATACGACGCCTGGCAGGCCGAACTCTCCCGGGGAACTCGCCTCGCGGAGTCGAATGTGGCTCGCCTGGAGGCGATCCCGCGCAAGCTCCCGCTCGCGGTCTTCGCCGCGGGACCGTTCCGCACCCGCAGCCGCGGTCACGGAGCCCAGTCCCGCATCCGTAACGCCAAGGAACGCGTGGCCAGGCTGACCGCGAATCCTGTTGCGGCCCCGACCGATCCGCTGCACTTCCGGATGCGAATGGATATCGTCGATGCCCCGGTCGATCAGCCGGTCGCGGAGCTGACGAATGTCGTGGTCGACGGCCGGCTTCGGCTCGACGCACTGAGTATCGCTGCGGGAGAGCGGTTATTGGTGACCGGTCCGAACGGAGCCGGTAAGACGACGTTGCTCCAGGTCCTGGCGGGGGAACTCGCATCGGATGGTGGCGAGGTGACCGTGCGCGGTCGGGTCGGACACCTGAGACAGGAGGAATCACCGTGGGCGGCAACCGAAACCGTGCTCGAAGCCTTCGCCTCGGGCCGGATCGGTTACCCGGACGAGCACGCCGATGAACTGCTCTCGCTCGGCCTGTTCCGTCCGGCGGACCTGCGTCTGCGAGTCGGAGAGCTGTCCTACGGTCAGCGTCGTCGCATCGAATTGGCAAGGCTGGTAACCGATCCCGCCGATCTGCTGCTGCTCGATGAGCCGACGAACCATCTGTCCCCGGCCCTGGTCGAGGACCTGGAACAGGCCCTGGACGGTTTCCCCGGCGCGGTCGTGCTGGTCACGCACGACCGGCGGATGCGCTCCCGGTTCCGCGGTTCTCGACTGGAAATGGCCGCGCGGCATCCGGCGCTCATGGCCGGGTGATCGGGCCCGGCAGTCATCGCCGGGTGATCGTCTGCCGTGCCGCGCTTCAGAACTCGTACTGCATGACGTAATCGCTGTGCAGCTGCGATCCGACCAGAAAGGTCTTGGTGCCCGCGATGCGGAAGCCGTGTTTGCTGTAGAACCGCTGCGCCCGCACGTTCTCCTGATTCACGCCCAGCCAGACGGCCGCGCTGCCCTCGTGTCGCGCGGCCTCGAGGGCCTGGGACATCAGGCCCCCGGACACGCCGTTGCCGTGGTGCCCGGGCAGGACGTACATCTTGGAGAGTTCGGTCACCGGCCGCAGATTGATCACCGCTGCCACATCCGGGTTGGCGGGTTCGGCGGTGTGCAGCAGGCTGTATCCGATGATCTGCCCGTTGTCGACGGCCTTGAGCACGGTGCGCGCCGGATCGGTGAGGTATTCGCCGAACCGTTCCGGCGACAGCACCTCCGCGATGAAGGCCGCGATATCGGCCGCCGTCGACCCCGGCGGACAGGCCAGTGGGAACGTCGCGGCGGCGACTTCACTCAGTGCGGCCGCGTCCCCCGAATCGGCCCGATCGATGGTGACTGGGGAGTTGCTCACTTGTCCAGTGAAGCATGCCCCGCATCGGCTCGCGCATCGGCTCCCGCGGCCGGAACTGCGCCTCCGGTACCGCCGGTCCGGGTGTGGAACACCTGCGCGAATCCGATCAGCACGAACGCGAACAGCAGCGGCACCACGAATCCGGCGCGCAGGTTCGCCGCCGCCGAAATGGCCCCGACCACCACGCCACCCACCAGGGTGCCCGCGTAGTTGAACAGGTTGAGCCGCGCGATCAAGGCATCGAGTCCGCGCCCGCTGGTGAGCTGTCCGGCCTCGGAGAAGCACAGCGGCGCGATGAGCGGCAATCCGATTCCGGCAATGAGGAATCCGATGATGGCGACCACCGGATGCGGCGCGCTGACCACCACGATCAGACCGACCGCACCGACACTGGATGCGGCCCGCACCACCATGCGCGGCCCGGAGCGCCGCACCAGCACATCGCCGGTGAGACGTCCGATCAGTGACGCCCCCTGATAGGCGGCCAGCGCCAGCGCCGCCGTAGCCGACGAGGACAGCAGTACATCGGTGAGGAACAGCGCCGACCAGTTGCCGACCGCGAAGTCGATGGCGAACGCCAGCGCCAGCACCACCCCGAAGATCAGGAAGATCCGGGTGGGCACCGTCCCTACCGGCTCCGGTTCGGCGGGTCCGGCCTCGGCCTGGCTGGTGCCGAGCAGTCGTGGTCCGGCGAGCAGCGCGCCCGCGAGCACGATCGCCGACGCGGTCAGAATGCTCGCCCACAGCGGCACCCCCAGCGCCTCGAACGCGGATACGAACAGCGCCCCGATGATCGATCCGCCACTCCAGGCCGCGTAGAACGAGGACAGGACAAATCGGCCATAGCCGTGCTGAATGAATACCGCCTGCATATTCGTGCCCGCGTCCACGATGCCGACCGCGATGCCGTAGACCGCGAGCGCCCCGAGCAGCACGAACTTGTTCGGCGAGAACGCGACTCCGATTCCGGCGACCGCGATGAGCAGCAGCCCGATCCGCAGCGCGGTCCGGCTGGACCGGTGCAGTGCGATCTTCTCCGCGGTGATGCTGCCCGCGCCCGCGAGGACGGAGATCATCGCCACAGCGGCGACTATCAAGGTATCGGTCAGCCCGAACTTATCGCGCTGCTGGGGAAGTTCGGTCAGAATGACCGCGAGGAAGAATCCCTGTAGCGCGAACGCCACCGAATTCGCGGCGCGCGCCGCGCGTAGCAGCGGGTTCGTGGTCTCGAGCATCCCGAAAGAGTAGCGGCGGCAATCGAGTCCGGCATCCCGGGCGCCGATAACAATCCGCGCGGCACTTCATCACGCCGTGCTCGCGGTTGGATAACGAATCTTGCCGCTTTCTCACCTGGGGGGCTGTTCGCTGCTGCACTCTGGAGGGTACGGCGTGGGCCGGTGGTTTCCGGGTACTACTGGAGCGGCTCATGGAAGAAGTGGCTGGGGCGGTGATCGTGTGAGCACGAGGCGTGTTGAAGTTCCGCGCGGGCAATCGGTGGCCCTCGTCGATGCGGAACCGAATCAGACATCGGCGGTGGCGGATTCGCGTGGGCACGCACCGGGGGAGCGTTGCCGGGAACCGGGTTGTCCGGACTGCCGCTGGGATACCCAGCGGTTCAAATTCTGGCTACGCGCGCGCCTGCTGTCGGCGGGCGCGGATGAGGCGCAGGTCGACGTGGCGATCGGCGGTCTGACGCCGGATCTGCTGTGGCGCATAGGAGATCGCGTCTGCGCCATCGAAGTACACAGTGCCGCACCGGAGTTGGCGCGTGCACGGCAGCAGACCGCGGCGCTGAAGTCCGGCGGCTGCACCGAAGTGTTGTGGATCACCCCGCCGGGATTCTGGACCGCGCAGCTGCCCGCGCTCGGCATCGATGATTTCGCGCCCGCGGCCTGCGACTACAAGGTGCTGGGCGGTATGCTCTCCGGCGGCCCCGGTGGTGTGGTTTCGCCCAGTCAATCCGCCTGTGAGCTGCGGGAATTCATCACGGGATGGGTTGCGGAGGAGCTCGCCTACGGCTTCCGCGACGAGCATATGGGAGGCTGGGCCACGGTGACCGATTGGGAACGTCACACTCGGACACAGGCCGCCGTCATCGCACGGCAGCGCCAGGAACTCCAGAATCAGCGCACCGCGCTCGCCCTGGCCCGCAAGGCCACCCGCGATAAGACCAAACAGCTGATCCGCCTGACCCAGCGCCTGGAGCGCACCGAGGCGAGCTCACAGCAGCAGGCCGACGATCTCGCCCAGGCCCGGCGCCGCATCGCCGATCACAGTCGGGTGGATGCCACCCTGCGCATCACCGTGGCGGGTCAGAAGTCCGCGATCATGCACTGGCAGCTCATCTCCTGGTTCGCCCTGCTGATCATCGTGACTTTCATTGCCGCGGGCATGCTGATGATCTGACGCTCTACGTATACAGAATGGGTTGGTCCGCACCGGATTTCGGTTGCGGACCAACCCATTCTTCGCTGCGACGCCGCGCTACTTCTTCTCGATGTTCTCGAAGTCGAACAGTCCGGCCCAGGTGACCTTCGCCTGCACCCGATCCGACCGCGCGGAGGCCGCGTTGTACTCGAGTACCGGAACGTCCGCCATATCGGCCAGCAGCAGGGTTTGCGCCTGTGCCAGCAGCGCGTACCCCTGATCCGGGGTCGGCGCGGCCAGCGCCGCGTTCAGCAGCCGGTCGAATTCCGGGTTGGCGTAATCGATGTCATTGGTCTCGGACCCCGTGAGGTACTGCGAGGTCAGGAATTCGAACATGGACGGGTAGTCGCCCTGCCAGGCGTACCGGAAGGCCTTGTTCAGACTGCGATGGGTGATCTCATCGCGCAGATTCTTGAACGTCGGATACGGCGCGGGCCCGGCGGCGATGCCCAGGGTGTTCTTGACGCTGTTCGCGATCGCCTCGATGACGGCCTGATGATCGCCATCGGAGTTGTACGCGATCTGCAGATCCCCGGACCACGGCGAGATGGCGTCGGCCTGCGCCCACAGCTTCTTGGCCTCATCGGGGTTGTAGCTCAGCCACTGCACCCCGGGCAGATCGCCCCGGAAGCCCGGCAAGGTGGAGGCGGTGAAATCGCGGGCGGGCAGGCGTGCACCGTAGAAGATGTTGGCGCAGATCTGTTCCCGGTTGATCGCCATCGAGATGGCCTTGCGCCGCAGCACACCCTCGGCCCCGCCGAAGTGCGGCAGATCCTTGGGGAACCCAACGTGCAGATTCTGTGCCGTGGGGTGATCGATGGCGCGATCGCCGAGATCCTTCTTGTAGGTGGCGAGCGCACTGGCGGGCACGGTGTCGAGCACATCGAGATTACCGGCGAGCAGGTCCGCGTAGGCGGTGTCGAAGCTCTGGTACATCATGAACCGCAGGCCCTTGTTCTTGGCGGGCCGTCCGCCGTGATAGCCCGGATTCGCCTGCACCACGATCTTGACGTTGTGATCCCAGCTGCTGAACTGGTACGGCCCGTTCCCGATCGGATGCTCCCCGAACGCCTTCATATCCTTGTACGCGACATCGGGCAGCGGATAGAACGGTGAAAATCCCAGCGACAGTTCGAAATCCATCGAGGGCTGGGTGAGATCCACTGTGAACGTGCGATTGTCGACCACCTTGAGCCCGGACATGGTCTGCGCCTTGGGCGGATCGACCGACACATCGGTGTATCCGACGATGGGGGAGAACACCCAGCTGCTCAATTGCGCATTGCTGCCCAGCGCACCGTAATTCCAGGCGTCGACGAACGACTTCGCCGTTACTGGGGTGCCGTCGGTGAAGGTCCAATCCGGTTTCAGCGTGATCGTGTAGTGCTGCCGATCCGGTGAGTCGATGGACTGCGCCATTTCGTTGTACGACTTGCCGTCCACGTCGTAGTACTTCAGCCCCGCGAACAGCCGGTCGACGACGCGCCCGCCCTGATTCTCATTGGTATTGGCCGGAAGCAGCGGATTCTGCGGTTCTCCGGCATTGACGGTGACGTAGCCGTCATCGTCGCCGCCACCGGAGGAGCAGCCCGTCAATGCGGGACTCGCGGCCAATACGGCGGCGAAACAGAGCGCGGTGAGCCTGGACCATTTCATGTTGTCTCCCGATTCCAGCGTTTCCGGCAGATCTGGATCGTATTTGTTTCAGCAGTTTCGTGCCGAGGCAACAAGAAATACTGTGCGCGGGCTAGGTTCGGGTGAGCTGGAACGGCCCACGGTCCCAACGCCATTGGTTGCGCAGCACCATGGCGGCCAGATCCAGCGGTTCGATACCGGTGTCGGCGCGGTAGCGGCGCAGCGCGGTCCAGTCGAGCGGTCCGGCGGCGAGCCGATTGCGCAGCAGGTTCTCGTGCCGGGTGCTCACCTTGCGCGCGAGCAGATCCGTGACGCCCTCCTCCGCGCCGGTCCAGACCAGCCAGCCCCAGCCCTGCGCGTGCGCGTGCGCGCGGCCCGCGGTGGATTTCACCCGATTCACATGGAATGCGGTGTGTGCCAGCGGGATCACATCCATCAGCACCACGCGCCCGTCGGTGAAGCGGGCCACGGCGGCGGGATAGTGCACGCGTTCGCTGCCGTCGATGTCGTAGACGATCTCGGCGGGATACTCCTGGAAGCTCTCGACGCGTTCGCTGCCGTCCAGCAGGCGCAGCAGCCGGGCTTGCAGGCCGGTGTCGAAAGTCGTTTCGCGGGCGAGCTTTTCGGAGTACATGAACCCGCGCCCGTCATCGCCGAGGTCGAGGGTGCGCGCGGGCGCGGCCGGCAGCTCCCGCGGATCGCCCGCCGCCCACTCCACGCGGTGCAGCCAAGGGTTCCAGGCGTCCGCTGGGACCTCTTCCAGGTGTTCGGGCGGCATCAGGTGCCATCGGCCCTTCTGCTGCCAGCCCGCGATGCGCTGGAAGACGAAGCCCGCCAAGCGTTTCGACTCCTGGAGGTCGTGCCCCGCCAGGCGCAGATGCAGATACGCGCGATCCTGGCCCGCGATATCGCTGTCGGTGGCATAGATTTCGGCGAGCAGGGTGCGCACCAGGCGCTCATCGCTCCAGCCGACGGGGTAGCGGTCGGCGAAGACGCTCAGATCGTATTCACCGCTCAATTGGGCGGCGCGCACCATGTTTCCGATGGCGCGGGTGTAGAGCTGGCGCGCGCGATCGCGTGAGACGCCGAAGCGCGCGCCCAGCAGGGTCAGGGTTTCCGCTGGTTCGCCGTCCAGGCCGAGACGGCGAGTGATGAGCAGGCCGTCGCGCGGGCGTTCGGCCGCCTGTTCGCCGACCATGGCGGCCAGCACCTCGTCGATATCCTCCAGGCCGAAGGCATCGTGCCCGGTCGCGGCCGCATCGCGCGCGGGAACGCGCGGATCGCGCCCGGCCGCGTTCGCGGTGCGCCCGGGGGTGCCCGCGGTGCGCCCGGAGGCGCTCGTCCCACTCCCGGGGGCAGCCGCCCCGCTCCCAGAGGCTGCTGCCTCGCGCTCAGTACTCGTCACAGTGGCCCCTGCCGTTTCGCCAGTCTGTTCGACGAGCTTAGTGGCGGGGGCCGACAGGTTGCGGGAGGTCGGCCGCTCGAATCAGCCGATGGCCGCGTTCATTCAGCCGATGGCCGGGCTCATTCAGCCGATGGCCGCGTTCATGATGGTTCCGGCGCTGGTGGCGATGATGCCGCCGATCATCGCGCCGGCCACCATCTTCGGCGAGGCCAGGCCGCCGCCGGACCACTTCTCCCAGGCGAAGCGGCCACCGGCGTAGGTGATTCCCATGACGCCGGACAGCAGCACGAACCAGGTGAAGTAGCGCACCAGCTTCATCAGTTTGTCGGCCACCGGCGGTGTCTCGGGGGTCGGGTTGCTGATCTGCGCGAGCACGGTGCTGTCGCTGAAGTGAAGCGCGGAGCTGTCGCTGAGATGAAGCACAGTGTCGTGGAAGGCGCTGAGCATGGGGGTCACCCCGCTCACGATATTCCAAAATGGCCCGACATGCCCGGGAATGTTTGTGAGATGCTTTGCACCAGAGCGGATTCCGAGTGTTCAGGGGACTGAACTCGAAAGTCTTGCGAAGTCCGGGACTTGATAGCCCGGCGAGCGCCGCATCACTGGTCTTGCGAGAGTTGGATCCGGGCTGAAAAGCAGTTCGACCTGCGGCCTTGAAAGCATTGGACCTGGGGCCCGTTGAGCGGATGACGAGATTCGAACTCGCGACCCTCACCTTGGCAAGGTGATGCGCTACCAGCTGCGCTACATCCGCTTGCGCGTCCCTCGGGGCCTTGCGGCTCCTCCGGCGTGCGAGAGAAAACATTAGCCGACGATGCGCCGAACACCAAAACGGGTGTTCAGCGCGGCACTGTCTGGTTCTGCGGTGGCACTGTCTGGTTCTGCGGTGGTTCCGTCTGGCTTTGTGGCGGAGTGGCATCACCCTGCAACGGCACGATGGAGGCCACCAGGGTGCGATCCCCGCTGACCGCGGTGAGCACCAGTTGCGGCGGCCACACCTTGCTCGACTTGTCCGGATGCGATTCGCTCACCACCATGATGTGCTGCCCGGCGAACGGCCCGGGCATGATCTGCACACAGTAGGTGGTCCCCACCGGAATGCTGTCGATCCCGGCCTGGATATCGGCGACCGGCGGCGGGGTGGCATCGGGTGCGAACATCTCCCGCACCCGCGCACCGTTGCGTTCGACGTAGTACCGATTCTGCAGCGCCAGGATCGCGTCCGTCCCGGTGCGGGTGCTGCCCGGTCCATTGCCCCGGATGCTGGTGCCGCTCATCTCATTCGGGCACAGCGCCGGATCGGTGTTCGCCGCCGGTGCGGCCGAACTCGATGTGACCGATGTCGCCGGGGGAGCGGCGACCGTCGGCATGGGCCCGCTGTTGTCGGCGGGGCTCACCTTGGCGATCTGCACCGCGACGGCGGCGACCACCGCCAGCACCGCGAGCACCCCGAGCAGCGGTACCGCCCAGGCGGGATAGGGCCCCCGCTGTGGTTTCGAGCGCAGCGGTGTCGCACGCCGATGCCGGGCTCCGAGATGCGGCCGCAGTCCGGGCTCGTAGTCATCGTCATCGTCATCGTCGTAGTAGTCGTCATCGTCGTCGTAGTACTCGGGTTCGCTGTGCCGCGCGGCGACCGGTTTCGGTTCCGGCGCAATCCAATCCGACCAGTTGCCGGTGTACTCCTGGTCCGCGTCCGGATGCTGCGGTTCCCGCCGCTCCTGTGTGGTCATCGCGTCCCCTGTGGTTGCAGGTCCGGGATGAGCGGTGCGCCGCTGGTGGGCGCGGCCGCGGTGGTGGGCGCGATCGCGATCAGCGGCGCGGCCGAGGTACTGGGCGCACTGCTGCCGCCGCCGTTGGAATCGCCTATGCCGAGCGGGAATTGACCGCCGGGCACCGCGCTGGTGGTGACGGTGCTGGACGGCGCGAAATCGAAGCCGCCGCTGGGCTTGTCACTGCCGCCCTTGGGCGTCGCCCCCGGCGTGCTCACCGAGGACAGATCATGTGCCAGCGCCGCGAACCAGGTGCCCACGAATTGCGTTGGGCTGTTGCCGAATCCGCCGCCCTGCGCATGGGTGTAATCGTGTTTGGCGGCGGTGTTCCAATACCGCACCCAGGTGGTGACGTTGAGCAGATCCTTATTGTCGGTGACATTCTGCACCAGCGCCGAGAACGCCTGACTGGTCAGTTTGCTGATGGTGGTGGGCGGCACCAGATCCGCCACCGCGCCGACCAGTTTCGCCCCGAGAACGGCAAGTCCCGCAATGGGATTCGCCAATCCGGCGGCCGCTATTTCGGCGATATTGGTGCCGGTGAGCACATTCTTCACCACGGCCACAACGGAATTGAAGGCAATGGTGCCGACCTTCACCAGCGCCTGAATCGCACCCGGCAGATTCAGCGCGGTATTGGGATCGGCGGCATCGGCCACCCGCTGCGACAGCGATTTCTGCGGCTGAATCGACAGATCGGTGATCGAGTTCCCGGAGATGTCGTTGTTCACCACATTGGTGAACGTCTTGATCGAGGTGTAGGCCAGCGCCTCCGCAATGGATTTGAGCGAGGCGATCGGATCGCCGCCCGAAATCTCCACCTGCCCCGCGATATTGGCCACCGCGCGCAGCAGCGGCGCGTTATCCGGTGCGTCACAGGCGAGATCGCCGTCCGCGCAGAAGCTGGCGACCCGTCCGCTCAGACTGCCGAAGTTGACCCCGCCGCCGGTGGTTCCGCCCGTGCTGATGGTGCTCACATTGGTGCCGAGTTTGGCGGCGGTGCCCATACCGGATCCGGCGGGCGGTTGATCCGATTGCGGCGGCGGCGGCAGTTTCGCGACCTCGGTGCCGCTGGTGCCGGGCGCGGGATCGGGTTCCTTCTGTCCGGGCTTGCCGGGGAACATGGCCGCGCCCGCGGTGCGCGTCGGATCGCCGAACAGCGCGACCGCCGCGATCTTATCGGCCGGGACCACGCCCTTGCCCGCCGCGATCTCCTGTGCGAACAGCGAGGCCACGTTCGCGCCCTGCGAATACCCAGCAATCGCGAGCCTGGTGTTGGCGCATCGATCGGCCACCTGCTTGGCCATGGACCGCAATCGATCGAGACCGTTGGAAACCGATTGTGAGTAAGTGGTCTTGTCGGCGGCGATCACCCCGCCGAACGACGACTCGTACGGCACGTACGCGCGATCGACCAATCCGGTATCGGACGCCTCGGACATCATCGGCCGGAACACCGTGGACAGCATGCCGGTATCGGTGGTCACCGCGGCATCGGGTGAGGATTCCCCGGTGCCCTGCACGCCGAGCGCGAACAGCGCCGGGCAGGTGTCGATGGGCAGGCTGGTATCGGGCGGGCCCGCACCGGCCCCGCCTATGGTCACCGCGGTGAAAAGCCCCGCGGTGGTAATGATGAGCAGCAGTTTCCGGACCACGCCCGCACCTCGTTCAGTTCATGGACTCGGGTTCCGAGCGCCGGGTTGCGCGCTCGCGGTGATCCGCGCCCCGGCCGCGCGGGCCGTGGTGAGGATCAGTTCGGCGAGATGCCGAACCGGTTGTGGCGGTGTGCGGGTGGGATCGCCGTCATCCAGCGGGGAGCTGGATACGGACGGATTCCACGCCGCCATCTCATGGGGTTCCAGGGCGCGCCACTGTTCCAGCCAGCCCAGTCGCCAGACCTGCGCGCCGAGCTCATAGGCCAGGTCCTCGACGTCGCGGCGGCGTTCCTCGACCGGATTGGGCAGTGGGCGTGCGGAATCGGCGACGGTGATCATGCCGACGACTTCGCTGCCCGCCGGGGTGGCGTGCTGTTCATGCGCGACCAGCGCGCGATGCAGCATGTTCATCCCGCGCATATGGGTGCGCGCGACCAGCACCACCAGCGGTGAATCCATATCCGCGGCAAGGCCGATGCGCGCGGGCCAGCGCTGGCCGGCATCCCCGGCCCAGCTCATGCTGGCGGCCAGGCTGCTCACACCCGCGCCGCCGTGCACGCCGACCAGCCACAGCAGTGGCGGCCGGGCGGGCCGATTCGGAACCGCGCGCTGCCACATGGGCACCGGGGGCACGCTGAGCGCGGTCATCGCAGCGCTCCCAGCAGTGCCAGGTACGCGTCGCGGGTTTCGGCGGCCATCCGATGCCAGGAGATGAGGCTGCCGCTGGCGAGGTGAATATCGAAGGGCACCAACTGCACCGCGCGCACCCATTCGCCCAGGTGTGCGCGCACATGCGCGAGAATGCCGACCCCGGTGCCGGGTGTCTGTTCGGTCAGCACGATCACCGCGTCGCCGACGACGAATTCGCTGAAGTTCTCGTCCAGCCAGCTCAGTGCGGGCTGTAACCGGTTGATGGCATCGGGCCGCGCGGCCACGGTGATGACCAGCCCGACCCGGGGATCGGCGAGCAGGGGAGCGGCCAGACGACTGGTCACCGGTGCGCCCGCGTCGAAAACGGCCAGCAGTCCGGCGGTTTCGAGATGCCGGGCCACCGACACCAGCGATTCCCGGCGCGGCAGCGCGTCCGGACTGCGCGTGAGCACCCGTACCCCGGTGCTGGTCTGTCCCGCGCACGCGCCGACGCTGGACGGCAATTCGGGATGCGCGGAAACCAGCCAGGTCTGCAACGTGCTCACCGGTTGTGCGGTATCGCAGCCGCGCAGGCCGATATCGCCGCCGCCGAGCGTGGCGTCCACCGCCACCGGCCAGATCTCGCCCTCGGAGTCGACGGCGGCCGCGGCGGCCAATCCCAGTGCGGTGGTCGATGATCCGGATGATCCGGAGCCGCCCAGCACCAGCACCGAGGGCACGGCGGCCCGCATGAGACGGCCCTGTCCGCCGCGCAGCGGCACCGGGTCGGTGGGGGAACCGACCGGGGTGCGCGGCGTGGGCTCGTCCTCGGCTTCGGTGGCGCGGCGGATCAGATCGTGGACATCGACCATATCGTCACCCGCCGGAGGACCGGATCGAGCTGATCAGTACGTGGCCCTCCCGGTTGACGGTGGTGAAGACCTGCTGCCAGGACGATTGCGCGCCGTCCGGGCGGAGTTCATTGACGGTGACATCCCAGCTGTCGGCGGTGAGCCGGGCGATGGCGACGCAGTGCTGGGTACCGGCCGGGACGGCCGAAATGGCATCGCGGGTGGCCTGTTCCGGTGCGGCCATCGCGTCCGGGGTGAGCATGCTGCGCACCACGGCCGCATCGCGCAGCACGTACCAGGCGTATTCCAGGTGCAGGATGACGCCCGGGCCGGTATCGAGATCGCCTGTGCTGGAACCGCTCACCCGATCGGCGGTACTGCTGGTCTGGCACCACGGAGCCGGGGTGGGCGGATTGGCCGGGGCGGCGGCGGGTTTCGAGGTGGGTGCGGCGGTGGGGGTGCCGCTCGGGGTGAGCGTCACCCACGCGCCCACCGCGACCAGCAGCAGCACGACGGCTCCGGCCCCCGCCGCGATCAGCCGATTGCGCAGCTGACGGCGGCGGCGGGTCTGGAGCGCGCGTTCGCGCGCGGCCTCCATGAGCGGGGCCATCGGATCGTCGTCGTACAGCTCACCGTCCTCGGCGAGCGGTACGCGCACATGGGTATTCGAATCGCCGGGCGCGGTGGCGGAGTCATCGAGCCACTGCGCCCAGGCGGGAGCCCCCGACTGCGCGGAGCGCGGAGTCGGGGCCGTCGGCGGTAACGCGGGTATCGGTGGTCGCGGCGCCGTGCGGTCGTCCTGTTCGATCACGGCGTCACCCAGGCTTTCTCGTTCAGGCACCCGGCGCGGGCGCTAGTCCCGCCAGGAAGGATTCGGGAGTCAGCGGCGGCATCTGGGCGACGGCGGAACGCAGGGAATCGACCGTGGTTTCCACGGTTTGGGTCACCTGGTCGACGGTTTGCGCGACCTGGGTGCCAACCTGATTCACCACGGTCTCGACCTGCTGTGCCACGGGGGCCACGGCGTCGTAGACGGGCTGGGCCGCGGGGATCGGGGCCACGGCGGGGACGATCGGCGCGACCGATGCCACAGGGGCGGAAACCGGTGCTACGAAAGGCTGATCGACCGTTGCGGGATCGGCCGGTGGTGGCTTGCTCGCATCACCGCCGCTGAGCGCACCGGCACCGAGTGCGGCCAATGCTCCGCCGCCGGCGACGAGCGGAACGCTGGCGAGGCCGCCCAAGGATCCGCCGCCGATGCATCCTGCGATGCCACCGACGATCGCACCTGCCGGAGCGCCGACACCGGCGGTTGGGATGCCACCGATCAATGCGCCTGTGACAGCACCGACTACGGCACCGACTCCACAGCCGACCGGAACGAGTGCGGCCGGTGCCGCCACGCCGATCGTGCCCGCACCGATCAGAGCGCCCATCGAGCTGGACGCGGCCATGCGGTCGGAGTCTTCACGTGAGAAGCCCATGCGGTCGTAAGCGGCCGCGATCTGCCACTCCGTCATGTCCAGGTACGCCTGGGTCTTATCGCGCGTCTTGACGTCGACGAAGTCCGGCAGTTGGACCGAGGCCGTTCCCACCCGCAGCTTGTGCGGATCGGTCGGCATGACTTCCTGCGTCTGCGGCTGCACCGCCTCCGGCTCCACCGTATCCGGCTGCGTGGCCTGCGGTTTCGGCCCGACCAGCGTATTCACATCCGGCTGCGTCTGCTGTTGCGGCCGTGGCCGGTTGGGCGGTGCGATGGGCGGATCCGGAATCCAGTCCGCGGGACTGGGTGCGGTGGCCGCGGGTGGTGACTGGGGCGTGGTGCTCAGCCCCGGCTGTCCTTCACCCGGTACCGCGAGCCCCGGTTGTCCCGGCGCGGCCGCGGCGACCCCCTGCCCGGCGACCAGCATTATCGGTAAAACCGATAATGCGAGTGAAGTTCGTTTGGAATTCATTACCCATTCCCCTTACCCGAACGGCCGACGGCGGTTGAACCCGCCTGAAACCCCCTGCCGACCAGCACTATTCGCGCCTCCGGCTCAATCCACCGCAGTTGACCCATGACTGAACCCCACCGGTGTGCGATGATCATGTTTCCGGGTCGATCTTACCCGTAACCGTTCCCCTCACAACCTGATACGGATTAGTCGGAACGAATACTTCTGCCCCATCCGATTCCACATCGTAAGATCACTCGCGTTCATCGCAAGAACCGTGCGCCACAATATTTCTCATCGCGCCCGCCGGTTCCCGGAAGGAATTCCCATGCGCGCACGCCCAGCACACTTCGCGCTACCCCTCGCCGCAGCGTGTGTCCTCACCGCCTGCGGCGGCCTCGGCGGTGGCGGTGTGACGACCACCAATATCGCCCCGCCCGATCCGGCCCGCGCCCCCGCCGACGTCCACTGGGAAGCCTTCCAGGGCATCCAACTCCCCATCGGCGCGCACGACGGCCCCACCAAACTCTCCACCACCGCCGCGGGCTACTCGCACACCCCGCAGGGCGCGGCCCTCGCCGCGGTCAACCTTTCGGTCCGCCTATCCCTGGCCCCCGACGCCGCCTGGCCCGAAATCGCCTCCCAATCCCTGATGCCCGGCCCCGCCAAAGACTCCTGGGTCCTCTCCCGAGCCCAGATCTCCATCACCGCCCCCGCCAACCCAGCCGTGGCCCCCCGCATCTCCGGCTACAAGATCCCCGCCTACGACCCCCTCCGCACCGAAGTAACCATCTACACCACCTATCCGGACGCCAGCATCGCCGCCACCCGCCAAACCGTCCAGTGGTCAGCCGAGGACTGGCGCTTGACCCTCCCCGACCCCACCTCCAAAACCCCCACGGTGCAATCGATCCCGTCGATCCCGGCAGACGCGGTGAAACTGGAGCCCGCCAAGTAGGCACGGGGGCCGCCGCCGTTCCGGAACCGGCGGCCGCGCGCTTCAGCGCTGCCACACCCCGCTGCTCAGGAATCGATCCCACTGCTCGCCGGAGAAGACCAGCGCCGGGCCACCCGCATCCTTCGAATCCCGCACGCCCACATGATCGTCGACGAACGCGATCTCAACGCATTCGGAGGCGTTCGCGGATCTGGAGGATTTGAACCAGCTGGCGTCGGCTAGATCGTCGTTCATGTCGCGTACTCCTTCGCGATCTTACTTATGAATTCCCGAGAGTCCTTCTCGCTCAACGCTACCCGCTGGATCTCGGAGATCGCATCCTTGAATCGGGTAATCGTGTCACGTTGTTCGAGATAGAGCGCGCCCTCGGAGCCTTCGGTGTAGACAACCGGAGGCTCCGCTAGATGTCTTGCAAGATCGGGGAATTCGAGCAGGCTGAAAGATAGCGTCGCCAGGCCGCGGTACATGCCTACGCTGTGTGGAATCACTCGAATCGAGACATTGTCGCTTTCGCCGATTGTGGCCAGATGTCTCAATTGTTCGATCATGGCGGGTGGCCCGCCGGGCTGATGACGGAGTACGGCTTCCGACAGCATGACATCGAGCCGGAAGTCGTTGTCGCGGAGCCGTTCCTGTCGACGCGCGGCGAGTTCGAGTCGTCGCTCTACATTGACCGCAGACATACTCGGATGCGTTTCCTTGATGATCGCCCGCCGGTATTTGGGTGTTTGAACAAGTCCGTGCACCAGCACGAGCTGATGTGTGGTCAGGTGATTGGTCACCTCCTCCAGCCGCAGATAGTGATTGAAGTGCGGCGCGTATTGATCCGCGTACGCCTGCCACCAACCCTTCGCTATGCCTTGGGCTTTGGCCGCTTTGGCCTGCTGCCGAACCTCCTCCCACAGCTCCAGGGCCTCGGCCCGCACCTGCGGTCCGACCTTGTACAGATCGAGCAGTTCCTTCAGTTGCGGCGTGGAGACTTTGGTTGCCAGCCCGTCCTCCAGCCGCATGACGGTTTGCTTGGAAGTCTCGATTTGCAGCCCGGCGGTGAGCAGCGTGGCTCCGGCCTGCTCGCGAAGTCCGCGCAGAAATCGGCCGAAAGCCCTACGGGGAATGGTTGATCCGACCATTTCGTTAGCCTCTCTATCTGGGGAGACGCTTCATGCAACGGTTCAAATTGGAATTCCAGAATACCGACTCGGATTCGATCCCGCAGAGCTTCTGCTAGGTCATTGTGGGTTGTGCGGCTTGTTAGCCGGAGCCACAATCACATCCATTGCTGGAGGTCGTAATGTCCTGGGACGCATGGGCTCTCCTGTCGATCCTCGCCCTGTGCGGCACCGTCATCGCCTGGTCCTGCTGGGGCTTCCACCGTGACCGCGACCCACAGGAGCCCCACTCATACCGCCTGGCCCTGTCCGGCGGCGGTCACCTCTACATCCCCCGCCCCATCGATCACCCGATAGCCCGCCACCGAATGGCGCGGAGTGTCTGAAGAAAGGCGCAGCCGCCATGGAACTCGGCCATCAACCCCCGGACTACCCGATCATGAACCTCGAGGTCGCCCAACGCGGTCAACGGGCTCACCAATCCTGCGATATCGAAACGTGTGCCGCCAGAGCCTATTTCGATAAGGTCGCACTGCGTCTCGCTCGTCGGTCCTCCGAAGCCCCTGAAGGCTCCGGGTCGCCGAACCGTTGGTTGGACATGTGATCACCCGCGATCCCACTCAGTGCATCAGTGATTGGAGATTCAAAAGACGCGCGAATGTAAATATGGGATGGTCTGAATAGCGTTGTATCACAACCGAATTAGACTCTCCATCTCTGTTTCAGGGGAGTAGAATAGAAGCATGAACTCAGGGGAGGAAGTCGCAATCACGGAGAGTGCAACCGCACTCTCCGCTGCGATCGACACCCTCGTTTCTCTGCCGCTTATTCCGTTGTCGGACAACGACATCGTCGAATTGATGCAGCAGATCGAAACCGCCACCCGCAAACTCGACGCGCTCAAACTCGACCTGGTCGTGCAAACCTGCTCGCGGTCGCTGCCCAAGCGCGCCGGAGCAGGCAGCGTCGCACTGTTCCTGCAAGACACCCTGCGGATCTCACACGGGGACGCGCTGAACCGCTGGCACTGCGCTGAGCAGGCCGCGATCTGGCCGCGTGTAGGAGACGACGCCGAAGTATCGACCCCTGCGCCGGTGCTGCCCAATACTGCTCTGGCGCAAGAAGAAGGCGCGATCGGACTCGACCATGTGCGCGTGATCCGGCAGGTCATGGACCGCCTGCCCAACCAAGTCACCGCCGAAGACCGCGCCCTGGCTGAAGAACACCTCGCGCGGCACGCACGCGCGTTGAACCCGAACCAGCTCCCCAAAATCGGTGACCGCATCCTGGGACACCTGGATCCCGATGGCACCCTCACCGACGACACCGATCGGGCTCGTATGCGCAGCATGCGGTTGAGCCCCCAAGGGTTCGACCTGATGTCCACCATGACCGTGGTGTTGACCCCCGCAGCTCGCGCGGCCATGGATGCGGTCTTGGCTAAGCTCGCCCGGCCTGGCCTGTGCAACCCGGCTGATCCCGAAAGCCCGTTCGTGGTGGACGAGAACCTGAGCCCCGACGTGGTCGAGGCCGCCGCCAAGCGGGACACACGCACGACCGTGCAGCGTCAGCACGATGCCCTGTTCGCGCTCCTGCACCCTGACTTCAACCCCGCCCACCTGGGCTCACACCGTGGACTGCCCGTCACCACGATCCTGACCATGAACATCGCCGATGTGGAACGCGCCGCCGGAGTAGCGACCACCGCCACCGGCGGGACTGTGCCGGTCGCGGTCGCGTTGGAAATGGCTGCACGCAAAAGCAAGACGTTCTCCGTCGTCACCGACGGCAACAACATGCCCCTGCACATCGGCGAAGCCCGTTTGGCGAACCCGGCACAGCGCATGGCGTTGATCGCCACCGAGCGTGGCTGCACCCGCCCCGGATGCACCGCACCAGCAAGCATGGCCGCTGTCCACCATGTCACCGAGTACATCAAGGGCGGACCCACCGACATCGAAAACCTCACCCTGGCTTGCGATCACTGCCACGCCCTGGTGAACGACACTCCGACCGGGTGGACCACGATCAAGCTCGGCAAGGATTCGGCCTTCGCGGGCCGCACCGCGTGGATCGCGCCCGCGCACATCGACCCGACTCGCACACCGAGGGTGAACCATCTTCACCACCCGGACGAGTTGATGGCCACCGCCCCGGCAGCCCCGCCGTTGCCCGCACGCCCCTCTCGGGCCTGTGTGCCGAATCGGATGCGTCAGCGACCGTGGGTATTGCCTCGCCCGGCTTGCCCAGCCCGGCAATAGCTCCACCCCACCTGCCTCCACCGTCAGGAACCCTCCTGCCGGTGCTACAGGCATGTCCTCACCCACCCGACGGTGTGACAGGCGGCGGTCACCTCCCAGACCCAAGAACCAAGCCGCCCAGTTGTTTTGGTTCTTGTTGTTGGTCTTTGTCTTTGGCTCTGTTCTTGATCTTTGTTCTTGTTCTCTTCTTGTCCAGGCGTCTTTGTCTCTTGTTCTTCGGTCTCTTGTCCTCCAGAGCCATGTCTCACATCGCTGTCCGCCGTAACTGGCGTTAGGTTGGAGCGGTGGGCGAATTGGGGGTATTCGACGAATTGCGGCCGCTGCTGTTCACGATCGCGTACGAGATCCTGGGCAGTGCGGCCGATGCCGAGGATGTGGTGCAGGACAGCTACATTCGCTGGCGCGACGCCGAAGCGGTGGAGCATCCGCGCGCGTATCTCACCCAGGTGGTGACGCGGCAGGCATTGAATCGATTGCGTTCGCTGCGGCGGCGGCGCGAGGAGTACGTGGGCAATTGGCTGCCCGAGCCGATTCGCACCGAGCACGATGCCAGCCACGACGTCCTCCTCGCGGAATCGGTGTCGATGGCCATGCTGCTGGTGCTGGAAACCCTCGGCCCCACCGAGCGCGCGGTCTTCGTACTGTCCGAGGTGTTCGGGCATTCCCTGGTCGAAATCGCGGGCATGATAGGCAAATCCGATGCCACCGTGCGGCAGATCGCGCATCGTGCCCGCGCGCATGTGCGGGCGCGGCGTAAGCGCTTCGAACCCGATTCGGATACCAGCCGCGCGGTGATCGCCCGTTTCGCGCTGGCCGCGCGCACCGGTGAAGTGCAGACGCTGATGGATGTGCTCGCCCCGGATGTGGTGTCGATTTCCGACGGCGGCGGCAAGGTCACCGTGGCGGGCCGCCCGATCCTGGGGCCCGAACCGGTCGCCAAGTACCTCATCGCTTTGGCGCGAGGTCCCATGGCGGACATGACTTTCGAGCTCGGCCGGTTCAACGCGCTGCCCGCACTGCTGTGCCGCGCCGCCGATGGATCGCTCGATTCCATCCTCATGATCGAGGTGTCCGGTGACTTGATCACCGGCCTGTACGCCGTGCGCAATCCCGACAAACTGCGCGAGGTCGAGGTGGTTCGCCCACTGCTGCGAAAAATTTCGTGATCACATGTCACGGTCTCGGACCCGGAGGTGTCCCAGAGGTATGGAAACCATCACCGTAGAACGCACCATCCCCGCGCCCATCGATCAGGTATTCGATTGGTGCGCAACCACGACCAACTACGAGCGCACCCGCTGGGTGCTGCGCTGCAAGCTCACCGAACCCGGCCGCGACGCCCCCTACGGCGTCGGCGCGATCCGCGTGCACACCTGGCTGATCGGCTATTTCGTCGAACGCGTCACCCGCTACGACGCCCCGCGCTCCTTCGACTACGTGGTCGACCGCAGCATCCCGCCCTCGCGTCACGAGGGCGGCACCATGACCTTCACCGAGGTCCCCGGCGGCACCCATGTGGTGTGGTCGACCACCACCGAAATGGCCGTCCCCTTCGCCGCGGCCGCCGCCACCCGCCGCATCGCGCGGCCCATCGTGACCCATGTCTTCGGCCGCATCCTGCGCGCCTGCGCCGACGACCTCTCCTCCCGAACCCCTCCGAATCCCGTGGAAGCTCCGCATGACTGACACCACCCCGGCCCTGGCGGTCACCGAACACATCGTGGACGGCGTCCGCTGCGCCGTCCACGACAGCGATCCGGCGGGCGCGGGGGAGGCCGTGGTCTTCGTCCACGGCAACCCCGGCCCCATGGACGACTGGACGGACCTGGTCCCGCCCATCGCGGGCTTCGCTCGCGTAATCGCCATGGACATGCCGGGTTTCGGGCGATCCGAGCGCCCGAAGTCCTTCGACCACAGCGTCACCGGCCACGCCCGCTTCCTCGGTCGACTCCTGGACCAACTCGGCATCACCCGGGTTCACCTGGTGCTGCACGACTTCGGCGGCGCGTGGGGCTTGCGCTGGGCCCTGGACCATCAGGACGCGCTTGCCAGCCTCACCCTGATCAATACCGGCGCACTCCAGGGCTACCGCTGGCATCGCTACGCCCGCATCTGGCAAACCCCATTGCTCGGTGAGCTCTTCCAATTGGCGAGCAATCCCAGAGCCATGCACATCGCCCTCAACCGCGACAATCCAAAACCGTTGCCGCGCAACTACGTCGACCGCGTCGCCAGCTTCGCCGACTGGCCGCACAAACGCGCCGTCCTCACCCTCTACCGCAACACTCGCGACCCCGCCAGCGCCTTCCCCGAACAAAACCTCGGCCTATCCGCCGATTCCCTTCCGGTATGCGTGATCTGGGGCGCGGGCGACAGCTACATCCCGGTCCGCTTCGCCGACCAACAACGAAAGTTCTTCCCCGCCGCCGAGATTCACATCATCGAAGACGCGGGCCACTGGCCATTCATCGACGACCCCCAAGCGGTCCTGACACCCCTGGAAGCATTCCTTCGCCGACAAATTCACTGACTTCTCAGCGGGCGAGTACGGCCTCGAGTTTGGGCATCAGATTCCGCCATCCGCGCTCCATGGCATTGCGCGCCATCTTCTGCCGTCGATCCTCGATATCGAATCCGGTCTGCGTCAGTAGCAGCCGCGTTCCCCGCCCCTGCTGTTCAATCGTCCAATCCACCACCCACTTCGGCGGATTCTCACCCTTCGTGTAAACCCAGGTATACGTCAACTGCTCTCCGGGCCGCGCCACCAGCACCTCGGACACGATTTCCGAGGGCGGCTCGGTGGGCATGACGAACATGAAATGCGTCCCCACCTCGGGCGTGAACCCCACCGACCGCAACAGCCACTGCTCCAGCAGGTCCGGATCCGTCAACGCCCGCCACACCTCCTCCGGCGGCTGCGGAAAGAACCTCCCCACCTCCACCGCCGCCGGATTCAATTCAGCATCCTCCGCCATCCCCCCACCATGCCACGCCACCCGTGCTCATGTGAGGTAGCGACCCGCACCCGAAACGCTGCGGCGGGCGTGTCCCGGAGCGGTGCGGCGGCCGCGAGCAGCCGCCGGAATCGAGTCTCGACCTCACCGAACGCGCTATGCTGCAATGGGTTTCATGAACGCCGATCTCTCGGCCGCGCGCGGCCACGGGGCCGTTACGGAGGGCTGGGGAAGATGCTGGTCTGGCGGGATATCTTCACCGGAGATGACGTCATCTCCGATTCCTTCGAGATCGCGGAAGCGATCGACGCGCAAGGATCTGCGGTCCCCGGAATGTTCCGAGTCGATTCCAAGATCATCACCAGGGCCGCCGACGAGAAGGTCAACAATGTCATCGACGAGCAGGTGGGCTTCGGGTACACGCAAACCTATTTCGAAACCAAAGCCGAGCTGAAGGCCTACCTGAAGCAGTATTTCGTGCGAATCCTCAACCACCTGAAGGGTTCCGGCGCTTCCGGCGACGAAATCGACCGCTTCGAATCGGACGCCGTGGAAATCCTGAAATTCCTGAATCCACGGTTCAAGGACCTCCAGTACTACATGTTCCGCAGTATGGCCGGTGACGGCGGAATGGCGTTCGCCTACTACGAACCCGAAAGCCACACCCCCACCTTCCTGTACATCAGGTGGGGGCTCGAAGAAGTCAAGTCATAGCCGCCGGTGGCTCACTCGTCGGGTGATGCGCTCCACGCCGGATAGTCGATGACGACCACACCGCCGGTGGCGTAATTGGCGACATCGGCGTTCGCCCGCTGGCCCTGCGGCGACGACCGCGCTGCCTTCATGGCGTCGGCGTCGGCGAAGTCGGCTTCGAAGACCGCGAAATACGGCGCTTTTCCGCCGACCGCCGACACCTCGAAGCTGTACCGCGCCGCGAGCAGTCCGGGCATCGCCAGGGCCAGCGGAAGGTGGGTGTTCACGTAGTAGTCGCGGAAGTGGTCGGGGTCGGTGGGCGCGGGGTACAGGACCAGCAACTTATGCATGTCGGCCTCCGCGCGGATCAGGGTTGCCGTGCTCGGCCCGTTGAATTGTCATATCCGCAGGTTAGGGCTTGATGTGCGGGCAAGGGAAAGACCCGAACGGGATAGACTCAGAACGGATCGTTATCAATCGACGGGGAGGGTGCGTGGCACCGGACACGGTGAGCCTGCGGTACTTCCTGGTACTGGCTCAGGAGCTGAACTTCACCCGCGCGGCCGCACGAATCGGCATCGCACAGCCCGCGCTCAGCGCCCGAATGCGCCGCCTGGAAGCCGAACTCGGCACCAGCCTGCTGGTTCGCGATACCCGCACCGTCGTATTGACCACGGCCGGTGCGGCTTTGGCCGAGTCCGCACCGCCCGCCCTCGCGGCGCTGGACCGAGCCTGGGACGCCGCCCGGAGCGCAGGCGCGGGTGAAGTGGGCACCCTCCGCATCGGATACAGCCTCAGCACCGGTGCCGAAACGGCACCGTCCCTGGTGGACAGACTCATCCGCGACACCCCGGGCCTCGAGGTCAGCGCCGTCCCGATGGCGACCCCGGAGATCTCCACCGCCGTCGCCGACGGCCGCATCGACACCGGAATCACCCGCGGTGAACAGCCGGGCCGCGGCGTGCGTCGTTTCCTGCTGCGCCGCCAGCGCGTCGGTGTCCAACTGGCACAGCATCATCCGCTCGCCGAAGACCCGGAGATCGATATCGCCGCGGCGGCCGCGTATCCACTGCGACTCCCGGACCGCACGGTCAACCCCGCAGTCCACGATCAACTCGCCGCACTGTTCCGCGATATCCAGCCGACCCCCCGATTCCGCACGCCCGCAATCTCTTTCGATCTGTTTCAGCGCGATCTACGCGACGGCCTGACCCTCGCCCCGGCAGGCGAGGCCGCGATCACGGTCCTCTCGGCCGGTCTCACCTGGCGACCCTTGCGAGACGCCCCCACCCTGACGATTCACCTCGTCCTCCCGCGCGTCCAATCGCCCCTGCACCGCCGCGTCCGCGCCGTCGCCAAAACTCTGGCACACGAGCTGAACTGGCTGCCGGGCTGACGCGCGACCCGGCTGCTTCGGTCAGTCGAGGCGGCTCAGTTCCATGGTGACGCCCGGTGCCCGGGGCGGTGATGCGTTCGATGAGTACATCGCCGAAGGCGGCGGCCGGAGTGAGCACACCGCTGATCTTCGGCAGTCGATCCTGGTCCTGCACCAGACTCAATGCCGCCTGGCCGATGATCATGCCGGTCATCTCGTAACCGGGTTCGAGTGTCGAATGCATGCGCACCTTGTACCGAGCGCCGGTCGAGGTCGTGGTGTAGGTCTCCAGGGTGAGGAATCCGAACCGCCGCACCAGTTTTCCCAGTCCGCCCCCGGGTTTCGGCCCGAGGAAATCGACGATGCCGCGCATCCACAAATGAGCTTGATGAGCCCAAAAATCGCTGCGAGCCCGGCGATACCGATGATCGCGCGGGGCACCACGTCCAGATCGTCATTGATGGCAGTGCAGATCAGCATGACGGTGAGCGCGGCGAGTACACCGGCGACCCCGGTGCCCAACCTGGCACCGCCGCGGCCTCGCGCGCCCGTTGCGTGGCGGCCGCGGCGATATCCAGCGCCTGCTGTGGAGTCTGTGCATCTTGCATGAGCCGACCCTCGGTCAACAGGTTTCCGATTGGCCCGCTGTTTCCAGCGGTGAGAACACCCAGCCCTCATCGGTCGGGAGTTGCCGTGTCGCAGACCAGTAGGTAGTCGATCCTGCAATGATTGAGACCGGTGAGAACGGCTCAGGCTGAGCCTTTCAGAATGGCTCCGCGAACACGTTGAGGCGCAGGATGCAGCAACCCAACGGTGGACCCCGAGCAGGCGCGAGCCGGGCGGTCCTACTTGAGTCGTTCGGCGGCCCAGAGGTATTGACCGTCCAGGACGTGCCCGAACCCCAGGCGGGCGACGGCCAGGTCCGCATCCGAGTCACCGCCGCGGGCCTGAACCCCATGGACTGGGTCATGACCGCCGACGCCGAAACCGCGGCCACGTTCGGCCTGACCCTGCCCGTTGGTTTCGGCACCGATTACGCGGGCATCGTCGACCAGATCGGCCCCGACGCGACCGGCTACACTATCGGCGACCGATTATTCGGAACGGCCCTGTCCCAGCCATCGCCGACTTCGTAGTGATAGACGCGAACGGAAACATCGTCAGCGGCGTCGCCCACCACACACCCGACGAGGTAGACGACCGCACCGCAGCCACCCTGTCGATCGCCGGCAGTACCGCCTCCGCCGCCCTCGACGTCCTCGACCTCGGCCCCAACGACACGGTCCTGATCGGCGGCGCCGGCTGCGGAGCAGGCGTATTCGCCATCCAACTGGCCCGAATCGCGGGCGCACAAGTAATCGGAACCGGCACCGTGCACGTAGCCCGCGAACTAGGCGTTCCGGACACCCGCATCTGCACCATCGCCACTGTCCTCGACGGCATCCCCGCCGCCAACGGAGCCAACACCGCCCTACCGCCCTCGACACCATCGCAACCCTCATAGCCTCCGGCCACATGCGCGTCCCCATCGCCGCAACCTTCCCCATCGACGACATCCGCGCGGCAGCCGAACTCCAAGCCGCCCGCCACGTCAGCGGCAAAGTGGTGATCGACCGCTGACAGCTGCATTGAGCGCACCAACCGGATTCTCGAAGTGGCCGATGCAGGTGCGGTCCCGTCCCGTACGTGCCACGGTCGGTATGCCCGCTGAGAAGTTTCAATACACTCGATGCGAGTCCGATCTACTGAGACAATTGTCGTGAGGCGGATGGATCACGACCTTCGTTGGCGGCATAGTTCTCGCCCAGGAGAATAGGTTCAGCTCTTTCTGCAACTTTACTCGAATTCCCACTCTTCACTCTGGCATATCGAGACAAGAGAGCGAGGCTGGAACCTGCCAAGGATTATTGAGAGACATGTGCGTATTATTTGGTACGAGTATCTTTCCGGCGATTTCATTACCAGCTTTGCAGTCTCTAAGGATGGTCTATAGCCGTCGACGCGATACGCGGACTCTGGAGAATATGACCACTGAGTATCGCGCAACTCGCAGTCTCGTTGTACGAGCTTTAGCTCGTCGAGATCATCTCGTGAGCCGGAAGCATCTCTAAGATATTCGTACTCCGTCCGCCACTCAAGCCAGTCACTGAACTCTCGGTGCTTGGCATGTGTGTCAGTATAGATCAACGACCGGATATCGGCTCCAAATGCTATAGCGACAAGCGCGGCTGCACGCCCGGAGAGTGCGGTCAAGTCTACGCTACTCAATCTTTTTCGATCACTTCTAATAGCACCCTCGGCGGTCACTGCAAATAATGTAGATTGCAATGAATTGTACTCATCGGCATCGAGGTCGTCGATTAACTCGTTGATTTGTGTGGTCAAGCTGAAAAGGTTCTTCGGGCTGGACCATTGGACAACCATGCCAGCCCAAAATATTTTATCTACTCTGGTCGTCGCTTCTTCTAGCTCGTTCAACCATCGGTCTGCGCCACCTCGCCACATTCTTAGACTTCTCGCGCGAATGCATATGGGTATTTCTGCATATGAAGTATGAGTGCTATCTGAAATTTTGACGCGAGGCTTCATTCCCGCTGCTCGGATTGCTATCGACCGCAATGCCCACCGCTCTCCAAAATGACTTCGCGCGGCTTCGCAAATTATATTCCATCCATCGAATGAAAGACCATTTTGGGATAGCTCTTGGCTGACCAGGTTTGACGATCTCAGTAAATCATCGACAAACGCCGATACCTTTTCTCCTCCTGGAGGGATATCGCCTCCCAAATCGCTTTCCTGAGTGTAGTCTAAGAGGCTGTAGAGTCTTCTATATCCCGTCGTTCGAGAATCTCTTGTGTACTTAGGAATCGCCAACATCACCCTGAATGCATCAAGTGATGGAAATCGCATAGAGCTCGGACGATAGGCAGATTCTACCACCATGCCGTCGAGAATTCCTTCGATCATTGCATCGACAACTTGAATCGAGCTCATAGCTGTATTTGCCCGATCCATGCATGCAACGGTAATCCGGTCCAGAAGTACTCTCCGACTTGGTTTGTCTACTGTAAGTAGTTCCCATATCTCAGAGGGATCCGCGACCTCCGCAGCTCCACTCTGGAACACCTGAATCAGCTGTGTCGTCCGTTCCTGCCCAGTCAGGCTCTCCAGTATAGACCGGTATTGCGGCATCAAATCATGAGAGTTCAGATAGGCCAGTTGATAACTACACAGGGCCACGAGATTTCTATTCTTGATCTTCTGCAGGAACTCAAAATATAAAGTCCGCAAAATTTCTTGACCACATTCAGGCTGGAGTCGAGGAGACTCATCGAACTGCGATCCTATTGTGAGAGAGACAATTCCAAGTGAGTCAAAAATTGACCGGATAAGGTCTTCCTGTAAGAATTTCTTGGAGGTGAACAGGCGATCTTGGAGTAGAGCCAGACCAACCCTTCTTGCATGCAACGAAGTTGCGAGGTCCGGAGATGCGATTAGTTCGCGCAGACTTGATACGAGACTTCCCAGCTCGCCGCGTACGTAGAACCCAGCGTAGAATCTAGTCACATTGAGCCAAAATGGATTGGCAGCCATAGCCTCGAATCGCTGGGATCTGTCGCCGTTTACAGACCCACCGCGTCTAGTTGCAGTAGGCGCCGTAGTGTACAAATAGTGTGCACAGAAGTACTCGCGGAGAGGCTGCACCTCGAACTCGTAGAGTCCCTCAATTCTCTCGACCAAGACATAAATTCTTTCGAGACCTCCACCGAAAAGATTCTCTGCGAGGTCTGCGTCGTGATCACCTTCGCGTAGGTAGCCCCTTGCCAGTGTTAGAAGTTCGTCGTTTGAAACACTTCCGCTTGCCCGACTCGCTTCGGCTTGGCTTTGCAAATGCCAAGCAAGGTATTCAATGAAACCAATGAGGACGTCTCGGTTGTTATGAAATTCGCGTGATTTCTCTGCCTCTCGGACAAAGAAATAGTCGAGATATTTGTTATAGAGTTCCGTACGCTGGTCAGGAAGAGAATAGCCCACCTGATGAATTAGTGTCAGCAGGATCGTGAGCTGCATCGGATTGCGGGTGAGTTCACGGATGTGCGGCAGGGCTATCTTCTCGGAAAGTATGGACTTCACTTCCCGTTCATCGATGGCCCGCAATTTTCTTGCCTTTATCCATTTGTCTGCATACTCGAACACTCGAGATTCATCTATGTGTCCAAGCGTCGCGTTAACGAACCCGAAACGCTGAAAGGTGTTTACTTTCCCAAAAACCGAAGGCCGACTCGTGACGACCACTTGCAAATCAGCGCCAAGTTCCTTTAGCCGACTGAGTGTTTGTCCGGTCAACTTGACGATGTTCCGACGCATTGTGAGATCGGCGACCTCGTCGAGCCCGTCCAAGAACAGAAGAACGGGAGCTTTGGTGAGTATCTCCTGAACTTCGTGGGTATCCAGATCGACCCCGCCGGAACCATAGAAGATCAACTCTCCAAGAAAGCCTTCGAGGCTCTTCGGGCGAGTTGTAATAGTTTCGACAATCTCAAAAGGTGACTTACCCTCGAGGAACTTCGAAAAATCCCGAAGATCGACCTTCAAAGGTATTCTGAAGGCTGTTTCTTTATATTTCGTCGGAATTCGGTCAAGCAATTCTGTTCTACTGAGATACCTTGCTCGGTGAACCTGGCAGACGAACTGTGAAAGCGTTGATTTTCCCTGGCCGGGCGCTCCTTCCAGGATGATGAGCTTCATTTTTTCTTGCGCGGCGAGGCTCAATAGAAATCGACCCGCACCTATGGGACTGTAGATGCCGTTCCGGCGATCTGCGGGGTCGATGAGGGCAAATCCTGGATTTAGGCCATCCTGAAGGTAGTGATGAGGAAAAATGTCTTCGTAGTGAACTTGCCCGACGTTGTCTATCGCATTCCTGGGAAATATGATTGGTATATCTATAAACAGATTCAATAATTCATTTGAAAGGTCTATTTGGCGAAATTTAATGTCTTCATCGTCTTCGTACTGCTTTACTATGAAACAGCGAATCGCATCGTCTCGGCGCTTATTCGAGCTACCCAATACCTTCTTTAGTACGACATCAATTCCATCTTCAAGGGTTAGTATTTCGGAGTATTTCAATTTTAACTCAGTCGGCGCGAGGTCCATCCTGCGATCTATTTCATCTCGCCACCAGCACATAGAGTCTATCTGCAAATGTGATTTCAGCCAGGCGTCTATCCTGTCTATTCGTCCACTGTCGAGATGCGATGTTCCACGAGCGTTTGTGACGATCACGTACTTCTTGAGGCCGCGATCAATTAAATTCTCAATCTTTGGCAACTCGGCGGTTAAGGTATTGATCAGCCAGTCTGAATTATCTTCACCATCGTCAGCTCGTTTGAATTTTATTTGAGCAACAGTCGAACTCTCGGTGTCGAGTGCATCTCTGCCCCCATCCGGCTGCCCCACAGGATAGCACTGAAGATTCGGATATTCTTTTATGAGAAGACTCTGGCAAAGCTGTTGAAATCGATCGGGAGTGCTGTTCTCGTACAAATAGCCCACCGTTGCCCCATTCTAATAAACTATCTGTGCCACACTTTACGTTCTCGCGCTCGAGCTTTGCGTTCTCGTGCTCAAGGTGAATGCAGTCTCGTAACTCTGGCATACGATAGTGAAGGTCGTTGTCCCTATTATTGGAAGGTGCAAATTATGGCACGATTTAGCATAGCAATGGCCTTCCTGGACATACCAGTGACGGCAGCCGACCCGGTGTCGGCTACGAACCGACCAACTGCGGTGGACGAGTGCTGCATACGAGCGAACGCTCCTGTGACCGAACTACCTGTGTGAGAGAAACGCGCCCCTCGAAGGCGCTGCAGCCTCCAACCAATGGCCGATGTGCTTGCCTTTGTAGGGTAATTGGACTGCAACATAGCGGCTTGATTGGAAGGTCACGCTCCGAACAACGGCTTTCACGTTGGCTACTCGGACGTTGGCCAGAGCAGCAACAGCTCTCGGCCTTCCTTTGTCTGGCTTATACACTCGGTGAGATGGCACTATGGCTCGGCTGCCGTAAGGAGGTGCGGAGCGGGCATGAGAACGGAGTCAGGCCCCGACTGCAAGGGTGCCGGCTGCCAAACACGAAGCCCTTTGATAGGCGATCACATCGTGAGAGTCGCTCGCCCCTCCCCCATTCCGGGCGTGGGGGAGGTCTGACAGGACCGCCCACGGGAGAGGTTGGGGGGAGGTCTGACAGGACCGCCCACGGGAGAGGTTGAGTGAAGATGTCCTGGAATCCGCTGTTGCTCAAGTAAATCCACAGAAATCGAAACGAGGGACGAATGCAGACGTGGCGCGCGATCAGTGACGTGTGAAACCGGTGGTCGACACGCCATCGATGCGGAACTCGTGCGAAACATCGATAGATCGTTCACCTGGTTCGACCCAAGTCCCGAACTCCGACATGCAGACCTACCAGCATAAACGGGAGGACGGAAGAAGGTTGTGGGAGGAGTAGCTAGTGAAGGAGGGAGGGGCCTGATTGGCTGGGTCCGCTAGTTAACCGTGCGGTTGACTAGGTGGCGGCGCGCGGTTTGCCTGTGGCGGGTGACGTGGGCGGCCTGATTTAGGGCACTAACGCGGTAGTAATGCCTCGCGCGATGAGTTACGCGTAGATGACCGAGGTCGGTGTCAAGAGTCGACTTGGCGCAGTCCGATTTTCAGGATCCTGAAGTACTGTGCGAGGGGAGATTCCCCGCGTGTGCGTCGCGGTCGTGCGGTGCTGCCTATCGCGATTCCGGAGAAGGTGCCCGGTGGAACCCGAGCCTCATCTGATCCCTCGTTGGTGCGCGATACTGGGATTGAACCAGTGACCTCTTCCGTGTCAGGGAAGCGCTCTCCCGCTGAGCTAATCGCGCGAGATCGTACTTTGAGCGGATGACGAGATTCGAACTCGCGACCCTCACCTTGGCAAGGTGATGCGCTACCAGCTGCGCTACATCCGCTTGCTTGCCGGGGCCCTGGAGCCGATCGGCTTGCGGGACAGAACTTTAGGGACAAACCGGGGTGGAAAGCAAATCGGCACCATATCGGGTGTTTCGCGGCGTAGCGGGAAGCATGTCGGGGGGCGCTCAGCCGCCGTATGAGTACCGCAGATCCGCGAAGAGCAACACGTTGAGTCGCCGTCGCAGATGCCCGGCCTTGCTTGCGTCGGGAGCCGCGCCGGGCGTCAGCAGTGTGAATCGCACCAGCGTCTCCCGGCTCGGCGTCGCCGACAATTCGAACCGAATCTCATCATCCGGCCGACTCGGCCACAGCGACGACCACACCACCGTCCGTGGTTCCTCGGCCCGCAGGATCCGCGGCTCGACCTCATCGCCCAGCAGATTCAGCCACGGCCGCGCCCCGGCCCGCCGCGGCTGGGTGAGCGATTCCCACACCGCTGTCGGCGACGCCGGTAGTTTCCTTGCCCGCGAACCGAACTCGATCACGGCCCCAGCGTAGTAGCGGCGGCCCCCGATGACGCAGGTCACCGGGCCGGGAAAAGGTCATCCTTCAGTCGCTTCGATTCCAGACCACAGGCTGATGCGCACCACCGGGATCCGAAGGGAATCTTGGTGGGGTGACCGAGATCAGCATGCCCCTACGCCCGGGCCCCGCGCCGCTGCGCTGGTGGCAGCAGGGCTGGCGACTGCTGGTCGTGGTGCTCTTCGCCGCGCTGTCCTGGATCATCGCCAAGCAGAGCCTGCCGGACGATGTCTCCGGGATGCTGGTGACGTGGCTGTGTGTGGCCGATCCGATCATCGGTGTCGCAATGCTGGCGCTGCTGGGTTTCCGCCGGCGCTGGCCGGTCGCCGTCGCCGCGATCACCACGGCCGCCTCGGCGGTGTCGACGACCGCCAGCGGCCCCTCCCTGCTCGCCCTGTGCTCGGTGGCGACCCGGCGGCGGTCGCGGGAGATCGTCCCCATCGCGGTCGGCGGTGTCATCTCGGGCATGGCCATGACGGTCCTCTACCCGGACCTGAACGTCGACAACGGCCTGCCCGGCGCATTCTGGTACACCGTGGCGTTCCTGGCCCTGGCCATCAGCGCCGTGGTGGCGATCGGCGTCGCCGTCGGTTCGCGTCGCGAGGTGATCTGGTCCCTGCAACAGCGCACCGAGATCGCCGAACGAGCCCAGGTCGCCCGCGCCGCCGAGGCCCGCATCCTGGAACGCCACCGCATCGCCCGCGAGATGCATGATGTTCTCGCACACCGGATCTCACTGGTCGCCATGCAGGCGGGCGTGCTCACCTACCGCCCGGATCTGGACTCCGAACAGGTCGGCGCGATCGCCAAAACCATCGCCGACAATTCCCGTCAGGCGCTGGAGGAACTCCGCGATGTGCTCGGCGTGCTGCGCGCCGACGAATTGCACACCAGCGATCCGGAACCCCCGCAACCGTCACTGGCCGCCCTGCCCACCCTGGTGGCCGATGCCCGCGATTCCGGCCTCGCCGTGACACTCACCGACCGCACGGTGGGCGATCCGCCCGTGACGAGCGCCCGCACCGCATACCGCATCGTCCAGGAGGGCCTGACCAATGTCGGCAAACACGCCCCGGGCGCGCGCGTCTGGATCGGCGTGGAGGGTACGGCGGGGGAGGGCCTGGCGGTCACCGTCCGCGACTCCGGCGGAGACGATGCGACCCGCCCCGCCCCGCTGTCCGGTTACGGCCTGCTCGGCCTCACCGAACGCGCCGAATTGGTGGGCGGCACACTCGCTTTCGGCCCCCGCCCGTTCGGCGGTTTCCAACTCCGCGCCACCCTGCCCTGGCCGGTGGCGGTCGAGGACTGACGGCCGCCGACTCGGGCACCACGGCAGTGTGCCCGGTCGCGCGGTATGCGTCGAACCTCAGAGCGCCTGATTGATCCGCACGTGATTGCCCGCCGGATCCCGGAACGCGCAATCCCGCACCCCGTACGGCTGATCCATCGGCTCCTGCACGACCTCCGCGCCGGTGGCCTGGATCTTGTCGAACACCCCGTTGATATCGGAGGTGGTCAGCACGATGGTCGCGTACGTTCCCTTCGCCATCATCTCGGTGATCACGCGCCGCTCATCCTCGGTGATGCCCGGATCCGCGCCCGGCGGATGCAGCACGATCGACACCCCGGGCTGCCCGGCCGGACCGACGGTGATCCACCGCATCGGCCCGTATTCGACGTCATTGCGCACCTCGAATCCGAGCGCGTCACGGTAGAACGCCAGCGATTCCTCCGGATCGGTGTGCGGGAGGAAAGTATTGAGAATCGATAGGTCCATGTCCTAGACGCTATCCGCGCGCCCGCGCCGCGCGCTTCTTGATTCCTGACCGACCCACGTATTCGGCGAGATGTTCGCCGGTCAGCGTGGCGCGAGATGCGACCAGATCCTCGGGCGTGCCCTCGAACACGATCTGCCCACCGTCATGACCGGCCCCCGGCCCGAGGTCGATGATCCAGTCGGCGTGCGCCATCACGGCCTGATGATGCTCGACCACGATCACCGACTTGCCGGAGTCCACGAGCCGGTCGAGCAATCCGAGCAACTGCTCCACATCGGCCAGATGCAGGCCCGCGGTCGGCTCGTCGAGCACGTACACCCCGCCCTTCTCGCCCATATGCGTGGCCAGCTTCAGCCGCTGTCGCTCACCGCCGGAGAGTGTGGTCAGCGGCTGCCCGATGGTCAGATACCCCAGCCCGACATCCGCCAGCTGCTGCAGAATCTTGTGCGCCGCAGGCAGTTTCGCCTCACCGTCGGCGAAGAACTCGACAGCCTCGGACACCGGCATGGCCAGCACCTGACTGATATCGCGTCCACCCAGGTGGTAGTCCAGCACGGCGGCCTGGAACCGCTTACCCCCGCACTCCTCACAGACGGTGGCGACCCCGGCCATCACGGCCAGATCGGTGTAGATGACCCCGTTGCCATTGCACGCCGGGCACGCGCCCTCGGAATTGGCGCTGAACAGCGCGGGTTTGACCCCGTTGGCCTTGGCGAACGCCTTGCGAATCGGCTCCAGCAGCCCGGTGTAGGTCGCCGGATTGCTCCGCCGCGACCCCTTGATTGGAGCCTGATCGATCGACACCACATCCTCCCCGGCGGGGATGGACCCGTGCACCAGGGAACTCTTGCCCGACCCCGCGACACCGGTGACCACCACCAGCACCCCGAGCGGCACATCGACATTCACATTCCGCAGGTTGTGCAGTTTCGCCCCACGAATCTTCAACGCGCCCTTGGATTTCCGCACCGCATCCTTGACCGCGGCGCGATCGTCGAAATGCCGTCCGGTAATGGTGTCGCTCTTGCGCAATCCGTCGACGGTGCCCTCGAAACACACCGTGCCGCCGCCCGCGCCCGCACCCGGTCCGAGATCCACGATGTGATCCGCGATCGAGATGGTCTCCGGCTTGTGCTCGACCACGAGCACCGTATTCCCCTTGTCCCGCAGTCGAATCAGCAGTTCGTTCATGCGCTGGATGTCATGCGGGTGCAGCCCGACCGTCGGCTCGTCGAAGACATAGGTGACATCGGTCAACGCCGATCCGAGATGTCGAATCATCTTGACGCGCTGCGCTTCTCCGCCCGACAGCGTGCCCGAGGCGCGATCCAGGCTCAAATATCCGAGCCCGATCTCCACGAATGAATCCAGGGTCTGGCCCAGCGATTCCAGCAGCGGCCCCACCGAAGGCTCATCGAGCCCCTTCACCCATTCGGCGAGATCGCTGATCTGCATGGCGCAGGCGTCGGCGATGCTGATCTTCTTGATCTTCGATGACCGCGCCTGCTCGCTGAGCCGGGTGCCATGGCATTCCGGGCAGACGGTGAAGGTCACCGCCCGCTCCACGAACGCCCGGATATGCGACTGCAACGCATCGACATCCTTGGACAGCATCGACTTCTGAATGCGCGGGATCAAACCCTCGTACGTCAGGTTGATGCCGTCGACCTTGATCTTGGTCGGCTCCTTGTACAGCAGATCGTTCAATTCGCGCTTGTTGTACTTCTTGATCGGCTTATCCGGATCGAAATACCCACAGCCGGTGAAGATTCGGCCGAACCAGCCGTCCATGCTGTACCCGGGAATGGTCAGCGCGCCCTCGTTCAGCGATTTGTTCTCGTCGTACAGCTGCGTCAGATCGATGTCATTCACCGATCCCCGGCCCTCACACCGCGGGCACATACCGCCGGTAATGCTGAACGTGCGCTTCTCGCGAATCTGCCGCCCGGCCTTCTCCACCGTGACCGCACCCGCGCCGCTGATCGAGGCCACATTGAACGAATACGCCTTCGGCGATCCGATATGCGGTTTCCCCAAGCGGCTGAACAGGATTCGCAGCATGGCATTGGCATCGGTGGCCGTGCCGACCGTCGACCGCGGATCCGATCCCATCCGCTGCTGATCGACCAGGATCGCCGTGGTGAGCCCCTCCAGCACATCCACCTCGGGCCGCGCCTGACTCGGCATGAACCCCTGTACGAAACTGCTGTAGGTCTCATTGATCAATCGCTGCGATTCCGCGGCGATCGTCCCGAACACCAGTGAACTCTTCCCCGACCCGGAAACCCCCGTGAACACCGTCAGCCGCCGCTTGGGAATCGCGATGCTGACATCCTTGAGATTGTTCACCCGCGCGCCGTAGACACGGATCACCTCGTGACTGTCCGCCGCGTGCGCCGCGGGCTGCTTCTTCGTCGGTGTGGTCATGGGATCAGCCTATTTGCTGATCCGATGCCTAGGCTTCTCGATTCCTGATCGGTCTGGTGACCTGCTTGGCCACGCACGCCGGAATCCCGACGGTGGCGTCGGCCTCCTGCTTGCGATAGGTGCTCGGCGGTACGCCGACCAACTCGGTGAACCGCGTGCTGAACGTCCCCAGTGAGGAGCACCCCACCGCGAAACACACCTCGGTGACGCTCATATCCGCACGTCGCAGCAGTGTCATGGCCCGCTCGATGCGTCGCGTCATGAGATAGCTGTACGGCGATTCGCCGTAAGCGAGCTTGAACTGCCTGCTCAAATGCCCGGCCGACATATGTGCGTCCTGCGCCAGCGCCACCACGTCCAGCGGCTGCGCGTACTCGCGATCGATGCGATCGCGGACCTTGCGCAGGCGCGCCAGGTCACGCAGATGCTGTTCGGCGGAGGGTGTACCGGTCATGGGTATGAGCCTAAGCGCCGACTCACCGAGGCGTGCAGTCCAATTGGAAGGGATAGCAGGTCTGCGCGCTCGTGATGGGCGCGGGGGCGGTGACCGCGACCCCGTTCGAGGGCGCGGCGGGCGCGACCGGTTCGTGCCGGGGCTGCAGGAAGATCAGCGCGGCGAGCAGTATCAGCGGAAAGAAGATCAGCACCACGAGGAAGACGAGCAGCGGAACGATCCCGAACCGGGTGAGCTTTCCCCACAGCGACCGTTTCGCCCGTGGCGGCTGTACATATCGGCCATTCTGCTGTTGCCCGGGGTTGCGAACCGTCATACCGCCAGTCTGGCAGGTGCGTCCGGCGGTCGTCGCGATCTGGCTTGCGGCACTGCGTGATCCGCCTGAAACCATCATCTGAATTGAAAATGTTTCATATGCTCTGCCCCGGCGGAGCGGGATAGCACCGCGCCCGCCAGAGATCCGGATTAGGGGACAACTTCATGAAACGCACCATTCTCGTCGGCGCGACCGCTCTCGCCTTCCTCGGCGGTGTCGCCGGCACGGCCGCCGCGGAAGGCCTTCCGCTCAACGCCCAGGAGGTGGACATCACCCCCGGCTCGGCCTCGGACCTGGGCAATGTGATCGGCGCCGGCTCCGTGAACACCGGCAGCACCGCCGCCAACCTCGGCAGCGCCTTCAGCGGCGGCTACCTGGACGGGGTACTCAGCAGCCTGTCGGCCCACTGACCTGGATAAACACGAAAGGCCCGGCCGAAGCCGGGCCTTTCGTGAACTCTGGTGCGCGATACTGGGATTGAACCAGTGACCTCTTCCGTGTCAGGGAAGCGCTCTCCCGCTGAGCTAATCGCGCGGGTCTTTATGTCTCTTCATAAAGAAGAGGCGGCGACGGGAATCGAACCCGTGTGCACGGCTTTGCAGGCCGTTGCCTCACCACTCGGCCACACCGCCAAGCAGGCCGTGTTGGCCCCTCGAGCGGATGACGGGATTCGAACCCGCGACCCTCACCTTGGCAAGGTGATGCGCTACCAGCTGCGCTACATCCGCATTTCTGTCTCCCGGGGACCTTGCGGCCGTCCGGCTGACGAGGTAGAACACTAGCCGACCCGCGGCGCAGGTAACAAATCGCCTGGTAAACAGGGGTAAATATGAACTACACCCGTGTAGTTCGGCCGCTCCGGGACCGAAACCGCGTCTGCCCACCCAACCTCGTCGACACGACACCCCCGTATCGCCCCGGCAACACCCAGATGAAACCTCACCCGTCACACCTCCCCGTAGAACCCCGTTTTTACGCCGTTGTGCACGCGATTTGGCGTCCTGCCACCCCTATGTGTAATCTTCATTCTCGTTCGAGCAGCACAGAAACAGCCGCCCGAACACCGCAACATCTCCCGGTTCTATAGCTCAGTGGGAGAGCACTCGCCTCACACGCGAGGGGTCGCTGGTTCGAACCCAGCTAGAACCACAGCAAAGCCGCAGATCATCGATCTGCGGCTTTTTCGTATTCATGTCAGGTTCTCGGTCGCGTCGCGCCCCGCGGTAACCGCGCGGCGCAGGAACCCGGTGATGAGTTCGAGTTCGGCCGCGCTGTGGTCGGCGCAGATCTCGTCCAGGGACGAGTTCATCCCGGAAAACAGGCTCAGCAGTTCGGAATTGCGTTCCCGCAGCCCTTGGATCAGCGTGGCCCGGCGGTCGGACGGGTCGCGTTCGCGGGCGATCCAGCCACCCTTCTCGAGCCGGTCGAGGATTCCGGTGAGGGTCGCCGGATGCAGCCCCGCCTCATGGGCCAGCGCTTTCGGGCTGAGTGGACCCATTCGATTGATCAGGTCGAGGCAGTCGAGGTCGACATCCTTCATCTCGACCTTGCTCCCGACCCGCCGGTTGAGCAGGGACAGCTGATTGCTCAGCTCTCGCAGCGACCCCTTGAGTGCCACGGTCGCCTTCCGATGCGCAGATGATACGGAACTCATATAGTACGACTCCCAAAGTAATATGCTACGGTTCTCGTACTATACGACAACCGAATGGATCACCTCATGTACCTCGTGACCGGAGCGACCGGCATCATCGGACGCCCACTCATCGAAGCCCTGCTTTCCGAAGGTGCCGAGGTCCGCGCCGTAACTCGCGACCCGGCGACGGCCGCCTTCCCCGCAGGAGTGGAAGCCGTTGCGCCAGAGTCGATCCGCTCCGCACTGCGGGGCGTTCGCGGGCTCTTCGTCCACCCCCGCGCGGCCAAGGACGACACCGACAAGCTCGTGCAGCTTGCCGCCGAAGCGGGAGTCCCGAAACTGGTTGTCATGTCGGCGATCAATGTGGACGACCCCCTCGACCATCAGCCGTCCCGCCGCAACGGCGACCGCAACGCCGAGGTGGAGCGCGCCGTCATCGACAGCGGTCTGCCATGGATTGCGGTGCGCCCCAGCTCATTCGCGATGAACACCCTCGCAATGTGGCGCGGCCAACTCGCATTCGGCGATACCGTCCGAGGCCCGTACGGCGGCTTCACCGAGGCGGTCATCCACGAGCGCGACGTCGCCGACATGATCGCCCGTGCGCTCCTGGACGATTCGCTGCTCGGCAGAAAGATCGCCATCACCGGCCCCGAGCCGCTCAGCCTCGAAGCGATGGTCCCGATCATCGGCGAAGCGATCGGCAGGCCACTGCGTTTCCAAGAGGTCCCCGCGGAGCTGGCAGCCCAGGGCATGATCCGCAACGGTCTCGACGAAGGTTTCGTCCAAGCGCTGATGGCGCGCTACCGCCGCGAACTGGATCAACCCGCGACGGTCACCACCGAGATCGAAACGATCCTGGGTCGCCCCGCCCGCCCCTTCGCAACCTGGGCCGCCGATCACGCGGGAGCATGGGCATGACGAGATACACGCGCGTCGCCAGCCTCGTATTCACCGGCCTGTTCGCCGGATTCCTCACCGGCGTAATGGTTTTGGAGCTCTCCCTACGCCACTTCAACGGTGCGGTCTACACCCAGGTCAGACAGGTCGAACTCGACTCCCTGGACAAACTAGCCGTCGCCACCCTGCTGCCCGCACTACTCACCACGGCATTCCTCGCCTACCGCACGTTCCAAACAAATACCCGCTGGTTGCCCCTGACCGCCCTCGCGCTACTCCTATTCGTCTTCGGCCTCACACTCGTGGTCAACCTCCCAATCAACGCCGACCAACTCGCTTGGACCATCCAATCCCCACCCGCCGACTGGTCGCACGTCCGCAACCGCTGGCAACTAGCCCATTTCGCCCGAACAACAGCCGCCGTCCTAGCTTTCGGCCTCCTATCCCTGGCGTCTTCCCTTCCCGTACGTTGGGTTCGTGACCAAGCTGCGAGACCTGCAACACCGAGTGGTGACAACCGGCCAGCGATACATCGGTAACCCGATCCTGGCCCGACTGCCGATCCAAACCCTGCTCGAAACAACAGGCCGCAAGACCGGTCAGCCCCGAATCACCCCCATCGGCGGCCGCCGCGAAGGCAACTCCTTCTGGCTCGTCTCCGAGTTCGGCGAGAAGTCTCAATACATCCGAAACATCCAGTCGGACAACCGGATTCGACTCCGCATCCGTGGCCGTTGGTACTCCGGCACCGCGCACCTGGTGCCAGCCGATGACGCAAGGGCTCGGCTCCGCAAACTCCCGCGCGCCAATAGCGCGGTGGTATGGGCCGTCGGCACAGACTTGCTGACCGTCCGCATCGACTTGGACTGATCCTGGCGCTCGGTAGCTGTGTCACCGCTGACCTCTGGCCGTGATGCGATCGACGATGTATCCGATGTGGTGGCTGGTACCGATCGCTCGCCACGTCGTGGCATTACCCGGTCCGGGCGCGGTGGGCGGCCGGTCATGGTGGCTGCGGGCCTCGATTTCCCGATCTCCCCAGGTCAGTCCCGGGGTGAACTCGGGGTGTTCGGCGATCTCCGCACAGATATCGAAGAACCGGGCGTGCTGTTCATTCTTGCCGTATTTCGTTACCAGCCAAGCGTTGTCGACGGTGTAGCGCAGCTGCGGTGGAGCATGGAATCCTCGACCGATTGTGTGTCGCGGAGAAGCAACCACGTAGTCGCCGAAACCGGGAGTCCTGCCGTGCTTTTCACCCAGCTGTCTCGCAACGGTACGCCAGCATCCCACCTCCGAGCGCTCCAGTCGCGTCAGGATTTTGGGCGGCACATTGCGGAGGTCGTCCGGAAATGACCCTCCCGCAACGGTTATCGACTGCCAGTACTCGATATGCGGAAGGTATGGCAGCGCCAGTCGCGTAATTCGAGCCTTGTGTAAAGCGTCCCGCTCGCCCGCGATAGCACCGAGATCGACAACCAGATGAATCGAGTCCGGATCCTTCTCCATGGCATCTATCGCCGCGTCAATTCGTGCCGGGAGCCGAGATACGTTCTCCCCGAGCAGATCTACCTCGGTGACGCGAATGCAGATCGACTGATGGCAAGCTCGCCGCACAGCAGCCCCAACCTGGCGCTGCACACCCACGGAATCCGACAGTCTCACCGCCGGTATCACAGCCATCTGCGCCTCGGCACAGCCATCAACCATGTACGCGGTCGGATTCCACCGTTCCACCCCAGGCAGACCATGCGTATCGACGATCAACTCGAACCGAGGATTCCAATGGTTCAACAAGCTCTCCAACGAATCCTGATACCTCGGCTCGAGCGCCGTACCACCCCGCCCACCTGGCACGAAATCGACAAGCGGCAAACAACTCTCAGCAATCTCGTCCGCCATCTGCCTCAGCGCAGTCAACTCCCCGAGTCGACTCTTCAAGATCGGCAGATACCGCACCGCCCTCTTCACCGACGTCTGCCATCAGCCGCCCCGAAGGTGCCGGACATCCGAATCCCTCTGTCCCTCACTGCGGTAACCCGCCGAACCATCCCATCCGAGCTAGGCCCCCAGTATCGGATCGCACGGTCACACGCGACCCGACTCCGAACGTATGAATCCGACGTTGGCCCGATATGTCGCAAATTAGGCACGGATGGTGAAATCTTGTGCTGACACACAGGTCCCGACAGGGGCTCCGCTGGCTACGTCTCGTCGTAGATTGAGTCCTTGATTGCGGCCTTCAGCGTGCGGTGATGCCGCGGCGGTTGCGCGGCATCACTCTCCGGGATCGCTCTGCTGCTCGTCTCGGGACACGCGAACCGCTGGAAGTGTGTTCTTCCTGCGCCTGGTGTACCCGTGACACTGTCGATGATCAGGGCAAAGATCTGCGCCCGCGCCGGGGTCCGGTAGGCGGTGAAATATCGCATGTTTGTGCACGCTTCCGTGTGGCCGCACGGGTTGGGTGACTCATCCGCACCGGTGGCGTAGGTAAGGGAAAGGTCTGTCCGTGTCGGCGTGGTGTCCGAGTTGGCTTGCAGCGAAGCATGCTGGGTTGGCTGGATTGCCAGAATCGTTGTCCCCCAATCGGTTCTATGTCGCATGAAGGTGGTCGGAACCAGCGGTTACTTTTGGGCGTTGTACGCCTCGAAAAGTGGAGCGAGAGGGGTGAAGTGGGCAAACGGAACGTTGAACCCGGCCGGTCGGAAATGCTGGCCGATCGAAAGGCGCGCCGCGACGCGCGGCGCGAGGCGGAGGGGTTGCCGGCGCTGCAGACAATGAGCAAGGGTGCGAAGCGGCGAGAGCGGCAGGAGGCAAGGGCGGCGCAACGCGTAGCCCAGGGGCTACCGCCGACGAAGCCGCGCAGCGTGTATGAAACCTACATCGCGTCATCGTGGTGGGTGAACCGGAGGCGCGACTACTTCACCAAGCACGAGAAGAAGTGTTCGGGATGCGGTGGGAGAGAGGGGATTTCGCTTCATCACAAGACCTACGCCAGAAAGGGCGCTGAGCTGGACAGTGACCTCGTGCCTGTCTGCCAGCCGTGCCATACGGGGATTGGCGCCTACCATAAGGCGAAACAGTCGGGCAGCCTTGCTTCGAACACGGATATTGTTCTCGCCCATGTGCGGACCACGGGGGAGCCGGGTGCCCATCCTCTGGAGACCCCAGAGCAGTGCGAACGCCGACGTAAGAAGGCTGCGTCGAAGGCATCGCCCGGCACCAAGGCTCGGCGTAGCGCTCGAGGGATGAAGTACGACGTTTACATCGCGTCGGATGCGTGGGCGCAGCGGCGGCGCGAGTATTTCGCAGCTCACGAAAGGAAGTGCGCCGGCTGCGGAACGATTCTGGATATCACGCTGCATCACAGGACATATGCCAGGTCGGGCGCTGGTCGCGAACTGGATGCCGACTTAAGTCCGGTGTGCCGAGCCTGTCACTCTGCGATTCACCTGTATCACAAGCTGAAACTCGGACGACTGGAGGACGCGACGGACACCGTACTGGCGTACATCCGCACGACTGAGCTGGCGGGCTCGTACCCCGAGATCAAACAACAGCGGCGGGTGCGGAACAAGAGGCGCAACAGTAAAGCGCGGCTCGCCGCGGCAGGGGAAAGCTGAGCAATGCCTCGAGGGAGTCGGGCGGGGCCGTCCCCGTGCACCCACAGGGAGAGATCGAACTGACGGTCTTCGCGGCTCGATGCCGCGTAGATGCCCGCGCCCGGAACCACTTTCGATCGAAACAGCTTTTTCCGATCGCATCGTCTGGCTAATGTCGACCGCATGGACGCGGTACAGGTGCAGAAGAAGCTCGACCTCACTCCCGACGAGGATTTCATCCTCACGGTCTGGCAATACCGGATGATGCAGCGCGACATCGCCGCATCGAAGGGCAAGAACCTGTCGTCCAAGCGAGAAGTCCGTAATGCCTTCCGTGACAACGTGGTCGCGGCGATCCAGCAGCGCGACCGGGAAGACTGGTCACCCGCGGTTGCCGAGGCCGTTGATCAGATCCTCGTGCAGGGCGAGTCTCCGAATCTCGAGGCGCTCGAATCCGCTGGGCCACAGATCTTCTCGGTCGTAGCGAGAAGGTCGCGAGCTCTCCTTCTGCTCATCGACCTGTATGGGTTCGAGCCATGGGTCGAGGGCAAATGGGAGAAGGCCGTTCGCGCCGAGGTCCTCACGGCGGCTCATGAATCGATGGGTCAATTGCATCCGGAAGACCTTCATGCTGTGGAAACCGCGTACAAGGATGCGATCAAGAAGCTGTCGAAGGCGGGTAACTGGAGCAAAATTGCGCTTCTGGCCGGGGCGGGCCTCGGACTCGGCGTTCTGACCGGCGGCCTCGCCGCACCCGCGATCGCGGGCGCGTACGGGGCGATCGTTCTCGGTTATTCGGGCGCGGTGGCGACTTCGGCGGGCTTGGCCGCGATCGGTGGCGGTTCCCTCGCTGCCGGTGGTCTCGGCATGGCCGGTGGTGCCGCCGTCATCACCGGCTTGAGTGGTGCGGTGGGAGCCGGGGCGGCCACGCTTGCCGGAAAGGCCTCCGGGCTCACCGCGGCTCGCATCGCGGCCGACGCCATCCGGCTGCACGTCGTGACCCAACTCGTACTCCGCGATGTCGACGGCAACGAAGAAGCGGCGAAGGCCGTCATTGTCAGTCTGCGCGAGCGAGTCACCAACCTCGGCAGGACCGTCGTGACCCTCGCCGAACGAATTGACATTCTTCGTGCGCAGCTCGAGGCCAAGCAGGCGGAGGTGAACGCGGAGCGAGATCAGCGCGTCGCGGCCGAGGATCGCGTTGCCCGCTTCCGCGTCGTCGCCGACCGGCTCAAGGAACGTGTCACCGGCCCCGAGGATGACGAGCTTCAGGCCTTGCTCGCCGAACTCGAAGACCTCGAGGGCGAGAAGAAGACCGTCGAAAGTCTTGCCCAGGGAGTTTCCATCCTCGCGGACGATCTCGAGGACGCGGCGTGAGTACCGCCGGCGGTGACTCCGGCGACCGGACCTCACCGATCGATGCCGACTACATCGGCAACCTGGATGCCCTCACCCGCGACCTCGACGACATCGAAAAGATTGCCGCGGCAGCGCTTTCAGGAACCCCGACCGACCACGTGGCGAGAGATCGCATCGCGAGTACTCCAGCGGAGCTCACCTATTCCGAACTCACCGCCCGCCAGCAACAGCGCCGTGTAGCCGAGGGCTGGGGCGAGCCCGAAATCGCCGACATCCTCGACCCGATCGCGCTCGCGCAACTCGATGAATGGCGTGCGGCCCAACGCATTTCGTGGGAACGAAGTGACCTGGTCGTCGTCGGCATCTCCGCGCTCATCGGCGCACTCGGCAATCTCTACGATAGCCGCGTGGACGCCGCCGTTCTCGGTGGCCTGTCCTTGTTGAAGAAGACCGACCTGCTGCGCCGGTGGGAGAAGGAAGCCGCCCGTCTCCCCATCGATTACACCGGTCCGAAATTCGGCGGTCCGGCACATCGTGTCCGATCCGCTGGCCACGATATCGGCCGGTTCTTCGCCGCTCTCAATCAAGTTCGCACCGGAGTCTTCGAAGGCACATGGTGGGACGGCGGACAGCGTATGGCCGGATTCGCCACGACAACCCGTTCGGGCCTGCCGTTCGCCCAAGCCTCCGAACCGCATCTCGCAGTAGCACTTCTGCTGAAGCACTGGGCCGCAGACTTTGTCACCCCGATGAATCTTCCCCTGCCGGGCTGGACTCTTCTCTATGAGATGCCGGACGCCAACTTGCGGAAATTCGCCTACGACGCCTACGCCGGCACAAATTCCGGCGACGGGCTGAACCTCCGCTCCGGACTATTAACCCCCGGCCTAGGGATGTTCGCCACCGAGGTAGTCATCCGAACCCACACCCACCTCCGGTCCTACCGCTCCACAGGCACCGCCCGCCTGGCGACCTCCGCGGCCGCCAACCACCGAGAAATGCTCCTCGCAGCCCACGCCGCAGCCGGAGCAATCAGCCTCTCGAAAACCGCAGCCGCAGCAATCGCCGGCGAAACCGCAGTCGCCGCCAGACATCTCAACCTCGCCGTCCTCACGCGAATCGGCATGCTCGCACTGAAAGTCCGCGCCGACGCCGCAGCCCGCGCCAGCGCCGGAGCCCCTTCCTGGGACCAGCTACTCGCCGCGGAATCCGCAACCTGGACCCTCCCCGAAGCACTCACCATCGCGGACCTCCTGACGAACTAGCCCAACACCCAATTGAACCGGCTCGTCTGAAGGTTGGGGTCGTGACCAAGACACGAGAGTTGCAACACCGAGTGGTGATTACCGACCAGCGATGAATCGGTAACCGGATTCTGGTACGACCGCCGATTCAGACCCTGCTCGAAACAACAGGGCGTAAGAATCACTTCGACCCAGGTGCCGCTGTGCCGCCGCAAGCCGCAGCGAAGCACAGTCGTAGTCATAGATCGGACACCCTGAGTCGGTGATTTCTGTGCGAACAGTCGCGGCTGCCTCGCAAGACCTCGGTTTGGTAGGTGCGAGATCACTACCCACTAGGTCAGCGGCCACTCCATCGGGTCGGCTGGGCGGCTGAGATCGCCTGTGGTGACGAGGGTGAGTGGTGCAATGGAACTTGGAGATGGTGACCTGGCACCCCGAGGTGGCGAAACTCGGGGCGAATCAGCTTGTGCAGCAACCTCTTTCCTGCGCGTCCTTTGTGTGGCGGCAGCGCTGTTGGCGGCGGCGGGGACCGCGAAAACCCGCGTCGGCGGATCTCTGAGGTTTGTCCGCCAAATATTGGCTCTGCCGCTATCATCGTGACTGGCTGGCGTACACCGGCCGGATTCCGAGCCGCAATCCCGCCCACGCAGGGGCCGCTGGCAAAGAGGACAAGGGGGCCTTCCTCGTGTACACCAGATTTATTCCGCACCCCACTGGCAATGTGGCAGAGCGCGTGGGGTTCTGCCCAACTCAAAAGGGACGGAATGATGACCGAGAACAAGGCTTTCAAGAAAGCGATTCGCGCGGCTGCTGAAGCCAATGGCACCTCCTACACGCGAACGCGGCGGTTCATGCTTGCCAAAGAATCCGGCACTGAACCAGACATCACGCAACTCGTTGAGCAGGCGAAGGCGCAACTGCGGCTTCAGGTCCAACAGGAGTACGACCACGGCCGCGTCGCAGCGTTGAAGCGGATCCCGGACCTGCCGTGGCACCACCTCGAGGAAATCGCCACACGCCACAGCGGTGACGTTGAGGCATGGATCCGGTTCCATAGGAAAAACGCAGAGTTCTTCCTTGTGCAACAAGCGGAGGAGGCAGCGAACCCCGACCAACCCCAGACGCTGGCGAATGCGCGGACATTCGACTTCGTTTGGAAACTTGCGGAGGATCTGGGTGAGTTTGCGGCTCCCATTAACTTCGACCACATTTCGTACCGGCGGTCGGACAGGTGGGTTCGTGGATACTGTGATGCGATCCGAGGACTGCTTGACGACATCCTGCAGTTACAGGATCTGCCGACCGGCCCCGACACGATTTAGACGTCCAATTAGTCGTCGGACCCACATGGCTACATAGCTCTCACCTCGGACATCCTGCCGAGACTGGAGTGGTTGCCGGAGACAGAGTTTCTTTTGGCAACCACGCCGGGAGTGGATTCGGATCCGCCGCCTCATGGCTTAGGAGTCTTCGATGGCGAATCTGATGTCGCTGTCGGAACGATGCGAATCGTGAATCGGGTGCCGCGCCAGCATGTTCGCGTTGCTACCAGACGAACTGGTGTCGGACGACCATCTGAAGCCCTGCCTTGATCTCGTACACGCATGCCTCGAGCTGTAACCGGTCGTGTTCGGGATGTTGTGAATCCCAAGCTGATCGGAGCTCCATCGTTCGATCCGGGTTCAGGCGAGGAAGTGTGAGCCCATCAATCGTCGCCGTGATCTCAAGTCTGGATCGAGTGAGGACAACCCACGCGGACCTGGGTATCCCTGACCACCATGAGGCTGTGGCTGTCTTTATCAGAGTATGGTCGGACTTACGTCGCGCCAGGGTTACCCCTCCAGCCCGATCATGTGCTGGGAACAGTGGCACGGATGTGTCAAATGCATTGACGGGCAGGAGCATATCTGGACTCGGCAGGTACAGCTTGACGTGCGAGCCAGGATGTCCGTCGGCATCTATGACAACGATCCCGCTCGACTCGATCGGGCAACCCGCCAGCTCTATCACCGGTGCAAATCCCGCCGCGTCCGCTGCGCCCAACTCGCCTACTCGTGTGTTTCCGATGCTCACCTCGACCTTGTCGCCGGCGAGACGCACTGTCGCATCGTCCATGTGCATCGACTTTGGTCCCGTACGCCCACGTTCGGCGATCACACCTTCCAACGCCTGTCGATCGTGATCGTCGGCGCTGACCTCGATCCAGTAGCTTCCGAAGCTCGTACCCCGCACAGCCCTCGAAGAATCAGTCCCTCGCATATGTGGTTCATGGTCTCGGGCGGGTTGCCCGTTACCTGCTCAGCGCATCTGCGTGAACGCGCGCCCGAAATCCGTGATTCAAAGGACGGGGCGCATGATGGCTTCGAAATCCTCGACGGAGATCCTGACTCGATCAGCGTGTGTGCGCAGAATCCAAACCGACCAATATCGCGACTACTTCGCCCTGTCCACTGACCCTTGGCCTAGTGGGCGGGTGGCCCGGCGCGGGGCTGCTTTCGCGCGCCGTCCCGCCCGGGACCCCATGTGTCGCCTGGCCACTCAGAGTTGCGTGTGCCCGGAACCGCCGAGGATGATCAGTGGCATCAGGAGCACGCCGAGGATGCTGTTTCCGGTGCACTGCGCCGAAGCCGTGGAGCTGCCGGTCGGCTGGTTGACGCAGTTCTGCATCGTCATCGACTTGGATGACGAGCCCTGGGTTGCCGTGAGGTTGTAGATGCCTTCGGGAAGCTTTGAGCGGTAGATGTATTGGATGGATCCCGTGCCGGGGGTGGATCCCGCTTGCGGGGTGAATGTGCCGACGTTCTGGCCAGCCAGGGTGATGGTGACCGGTGTGAGGGCGTCCGCGCCGCTGGTGGACACCAGGATCGTGCACGTGTTGCCCGTGCCCTCGCACCATCCGGCGCCGGTGAGGACCTGCATCATGTTCACACTGTCGACTGCGGCCGACGCCGATGCCGCCGCGGCGACCGGAATCGTCAGCATGGCCACAGTGGCTGCGGCCCAACTCATTTGCCTCATCTGTACTTCCCGTTGGAGTGATCGGCACCCGAGTGCCGCTCCGACGGTAACCGCGCGGTGAGGTTGCGCGTGGATAAATTGAAAAGCTGATACTTCAGTCTGGCGACCGTCTAGGCGGCCGCCACCGCCCGGTTGCGCCGCCACACGCCGATCGCGTCGGTAGCCAGCAGTGCCCACGCCACGAGCGCCGGTTGAAACACCAGCCGCGCAGCGCGTTTGGCATCGGAGTCGAGTCCGAACGCGTCGCGATGCTCGACCAGCTGCGCGATATTCCCCGGAAAAATCACGACGAAGAACGCGGCGACGATCGCTCCGACGAGCGCGCGGCGCGGCTGCTTCCACGCCCCGAGCAGCGCCGCGCCGAGCGTGATCTCGACGACCCCGGAGGCCAGTACGACGAAGTCGGTGTCGAGCGGGAACCAGGACGGCACCTGGGCGCGGAAATCGTTGCGGGCGAAGGTCAAGTGGCTTGTGCCTGCGGATATGAGCATCACGCCTAGGAAGGCCTGCGCTGCCAACCGGACTCTGGACGAACGTTCACCGTGGATCACCATGGGGAAAGCATCGCACACGATGTATCAGGGAGCGGCCTCACCGAACCTGCGCGTATTCGTCGAAGCCGAGCCGGGGGTGGTGATCGGCGAAGCCTGTGACGGTGACCTGGTCGGTCACCATCGAATATCCGCGAACCATGACGGTGTACTCGCCGTCGGGCAGGCCGCTCACCGCGTAGCGGCCGTTTTCATCGGTGCGAGCGGTGCCGACGATGTCGCCGGATAAATCGAGCACGGTGACCCTGGCATCGCGCACCGTGCGGCCGCCGCCGCGCACCGTGCCGGACAACACCGCCATCGGCGTCAGTGTGACGTCGAAACAGAGTCGCCCGCTGTCGGGGACCGTCAATGTTGTTGCCGTGGGCCGCATTCGGGCGGCGACTGCCACCAGTGTGTAGGTTCCGGCGGGCACACCATGGCAGGTGTACGTGCCGTCCGCCGCCGTGACGGCGGTACCCGCTACATCACCGAGCAGGTCGGTCACGCTGACGGTGGCATCCGGCACCGGTTCGTGCTCGATCGTGCGCACCACGCCGGATACTTCGCCGGATCCCGACAGCGTGACGTCGAGCTGATGTACGCCGTCATTGCGCACCGTAACGTTCACCGCGGTTGGTTGATGTCCGTCTGCCGAGACGATCAGGACATAGCTGCCAGGTGCGGGCGGCTCGATGGTATAGCCGCCGCTGACGTCCGTGGTCGCCCGCGAAACCTGTTGTCCGCGTTGGCTGATCAGTGTCACTGTTGCCCCCGGCACCGGATGCCGGTCATCCCGGCGAATGTGGCCGCCGATCATCCGCCCATCGACCGGTACAAGCGGTTCGGAGGCCGCCTCGGGGCTGCGCGTAGCGACCCGATCCTGTTCGGCTGCCTCGGAATACACGGCATCGACAGGCACAGGCAGGTCGACCTGCACCGGCCGCCGCAGCTCACGCAGCCTTGCCCCTTCCACATCGATATCGGGCAGTATGCGGTTGAGCCACCGCGGAATCCACCACGATCGGTGTCCCATGATCACCAGCAGCGCCGGAACCACCACCATGCGCACCACGAAGGCATCGATAGCGACACCGCAGGCCAGCGCGAACCCCATGGATTTGGCGGTGACATCGGATTCCAGCAGGAACGACCCGAACACCGAGATCATGATGATCGCCGCCGAGGTGACCACGCGGGCACCATGGTGATACCCGGCGATCATCGCCTCTCGTGGCGACTTACCGTGCACGTATTCCTCGCGCATGCGGGTCACCAGGAACACTTGGTAATCCATGGCGAGCCCGAATACCAACCCGATCAACATGATCGGCAGAAAACTGATGATCGGCTGCGGATCGGCGATCAGCCCGAAGGTGCCTTCCTGGAAAATCAGCACGGTCGCGCCGAAGGTCGCGGCCATCGACAGCAGGAATCCGAGCGCCGCCGTGAACGGCACCAGGATCGACCGGAAAACCAGGATCAACAGCACGAAGGCCGCCCCGGCCACGATCGCGAGATAGGGCACGATCTTGCCGAGCAGGACATGATCCATATCGGCGTAAATGGCTGTGGTGCCGGTGATTCCGTACTCGATGCCGTACCGCTCGGTCAGTGCGCCTTCGGCCTCGCGAGCCGTGCGCACCAAATCCTTGGTCGCCTGGTTGTTGGGCCCCGATTTCGGTACGCCGCTGAGCATTACGCCGAGCCCGTTCGCACTCAGCTGCGGTGCGGTGACGTAATCCATCTCCGCGAACCCCGCCAGCCGATCGCGCAGCGCGCCGACCGCGGCCTCGCGTTCGCCGGCGGGCACCTTCTCCAGATCGGCGACGACGGTCAGCACACCGTTGCTGCCCTCGCCGAACCCCGCCGTCCTGATGTCGTAGGCCTGCCGCACGGTGGAATCGGTCGGGAAGCTGTTCTCACCCGGCAGCCCCAGTTGCAATCCGAGTGCCGGAGCGGCCAGCGCGCCCAGGGTCGCCACCGCGATGGTCAACGCGACCCACGGTCGTCGTCCGATCAGGCGAGCCACCCGGGTGCCGATGGTGACCGAGGTGTCGTCCTCCGGGTCGTGCCGCGCGACCATCGGCAGCTTCGGCGTGAACAGAAAGCGGCCGAAAGCCCCGAGCAGAGCGGGCATCAGGGTGATGGCGGTCAGGACCGCGAAGAAGGCCGCGACGGCCCCACCGAGGCCCATGAACGTCAGGAAGTTCACCCCGACGATGCTCAGCGCACCGAGGGCGACAATGACGGTGAGCCCGGCGAACACCACCGCGGAACCGGCGGTCCCGACCGAAATGCCCGCTGCCTCTTCGGAACTCTCCGCGACACGCAGTTCATGCTTGTAGCGGGAGACGATGAACAGCGCGTAGTCGATGGACAGTGCGATACCGATCATCGACGCGAGAAACGTTGTGAAGCTGGGTATCTCGATGATCGAAGTGCTCAGCGAGATCACCAGCATGGCCGCGCCGAGCCCGGCGATGGCGGTCACGATCGGCACGAACGCCGCCACGATGGCCCCGAAGGCGATCACCATGACGACCAGCGCCACCCCCATACCGATCATCTCGGCCTGCCCGCTCGGCTGCCCCTGCTTCTGCTCGATCGCGCCGCCGATCTCGACGGTCAACCCGTGCGCACGAGCGGGTGCGGCCACCTCGTAGGCGGCCCGCCGCTGCGCATCGGTGATATCCGCCGCCGAGGCGATATCGAATGGCACCGAGAGCACCGCGACGGTGGCGGGCGCATCATGATTCAGCACATTCAACGGCGCACCTGCGCACACCGCCGGATTGGCGTCGGTCAGACATCCCATCGCCTTGGTCACCGCGATCGGATTCTTCAGTGCCGCGGCGTCTTTCTCGGCGACGAGTGGCCGACCCTCGTTCGAAAGGTGCTGGAGATCGCTGATCAGCGCATCGATGGCGGCGGCATTGTCCTTATCGGTCAGCTTCGTCCCCGCAGGCGCCTTGATGACGTACGTACCGCCGACGGCATCGATGCCGAATTGTCCTGACATACCCGGGAACTGCTTATCCAGGATGTCGGTGGCGCGTTCCGAAGGCAGCGACGGCATGCTGAACTTATCGCTCATCGGCTTGCTCAACATGCTGCCGCCGACGCCGAGCGTCACCAGCAGCAGGAGCCACACCGGCAGCACGATCCACTTGCGTCTGAACGCGAATTTGCCCCAGCGATAAAGGTATACGGACACGAAGGGTGCTCCTAGGTGGTATCCGGGTGTGCCTGATTCGGGGCCCGAGTACAACGCTTTCGCGGCCCGCAACGCATGCGAACAGTCCCCCCGGCCCGCTCTGCCGATCCACCGCACCGTACGACTGGTTGATCGTCCGAAAGCCGAAAATGGAGGAGTAACCTCAAGTTTCGCGAGCTTACCGCACGCGAAATAGGCACCGCGGTCTGCGGTGCCTTCTCGCCGTTGACATCCGGGCTACTGCGTCGCGGCGAGGACTTTGTCGACGGCGTTGTCGACCGCGTCGGCGATGATGGTCTGCGCCTCGGTTTGCGCAGCTGCCGCCGAGTCCAGCCCCGCGGCGAACGCCTGTTCGGGATCGCCGGTAGCCGCGAGTTCCCGCGCTGCGGCATCGGGCACTTGGAACGCCGCGGACAAGACGGTATTGAAAGCCGGGAAGGCGACTGCCGCGCCCGCATCGATCACCCCGATCACCGCGGCCTGCACGGCATCATGCGGAGCGACGGTGCGTGGGGGATTGGGCATGATCGGCGCGTTCATCGCGGTGTAGGTGTCCTGCCGAGCGGTCTGGATTGCCGGGTCGATCGCGGGAAGCCCACCTGCGGCGGCAGCCGGGCCGATATCGAGCAGCCCGACCACACCCACCTCGAACGCGTTCAGCGCCCGCGGCGCCACGATCGTCCCGTCCGCGACAATGGTCTGCTGCGCCGCGACACTCACGGGTCCGGTGATAGAAGCCGCAGCGATGCCGAGCGCCGTCACCGGATCATCAACCTGCGAAGCGGCCGCGAATACACCCGGCGCCTGCCCGATCGCGGTCCCGGCCGTAGTGGCGGTCTGAACAGCGAGCGGGCAGATGATCGAACAATAGGTCACCTGGTTCTGCACGAACCGAGTGATCAAGCCACCGGGTGGAACCGCCTCGGAGATCGCTCCACCATCACGCAGCGCAGTCGGCGATGCCTGGAGTCCGCTGCCCGGATCAGCCAAGGCCGTGGCAGGCAGCGCACCAACAGCGAGCCCGGTGGCTGCGACGCCGACAAATAGCAGACGGGACGGTATCCGCATGGTGATCCTCGAATCGTCGGTTATTGACACCACTACGGTGTACGGACGTTCCGGGTTCAGTCTCCATCGCCATGGCCTTCGATGCGGGGAGGCGGCTGGCGATCACCACCTGCGGCTTCCGGGGTTTCCAGCCGCAGTCCCGTGTGGTGGGCGATGAAGGCGAGCAGGGAGATCAGGGCTTCGGCCGCGTCGTGGCCGCCTCCGGCGTGGCCTTTGCCCGCGATCACATCCAGGAGAACCGGTGCGGCGCAGTCTCGTTGGAGGGCGGCGACCATCTTGTAGGAGTGCAGCGGCGGGACTCGGGTGTCATGGTCCCCGGTGCTGAACAGGGCGGCTGGAAAGGGTTGCGCCTGTTCGCCGCTGCGAGTGGTGACGGTGTAATACGGCGAATACTGGAGTAGTACGTGCAAGGCCGCGGGGTCGCAGGCCGAGCCGTATTCTTCGCGCCAGGCTCGGCCCAGGCCCCAGCGTTCATAACGGACCATGTCCAGTGGGGCGGCGGCGCTTACGACCGCGGCGTAATCGCCGGGGCGCTGCACCATGGCACCGACCGCCATGAGGCCGCCGTTGCTGCCGCCGAGTAGCGCCAGCTCACCGCGACGGGTCAACCCCGTGTCAACCAGCCAGTCACCGGCCGCGTGCAGATCGGCGAAGGCGTTGAGCTTGTGCGGACCCGCACCGTCTCGATGCCAGCGGCGACCACGCTCGCCACCGCCGCGGACGCCCGCGATCACCATGATTCCGCCCGCCAGCACCCAGGCCAGTCCATCGGGTTGATAGTCCGGGCGGATGGTGATTCCGAAGCCGCCGTAGCAGGTCAGGATGGCGGGCCGGGGGAGTTGCGGTCCGGCGGGGGCCAGCACGGTTACCGGTACCTCGGTGGCGTCGCCGGAACGGTAAGTCGTTCTGGTGACGGTGATTCCGGACAGCGCCCGCGGTGCGGGATCGGTTGGTTCGACCTGTCCGGTCAGCAGGCTCAGTCGCCATTTTCCGAGCGGCCGGATCCAGTCGGTGTAACTCAGGGCGAGTACGCCGGGTTCGTCCGTGGGTTCTATCGCGGCGATCGTGCCCGCACCAGGTAGATCGGCATCGAGTAGCCAAGTGCCGCACCGTGGTTCGTGGACCGATAGTTCGGAATAGCCGTCGCGCGTGCGAAGGAGCACCAGCCGGTCGCCATCGTCGGTCGGGGCCAGGGCGAAGGCGGCCAGTACCGCGGGCTCCCTGCCTTCGACGAGCGTCCGCCAGGAACCCCACCCGCCGCCGGGCAGCGGATCGGCGACGAGTAATTGGCCGAATTCGCATGTGGCCGTGGATATCGCGAGTATTCGACCCGAGTCGTCCACCACGACTCCCGCCGAGGAGAGTCCGCCGAGGTCGAGTGGCTGTGGTGAATCACCGGCCGCCACATCCGCAATGGATACCCGGGTTGCCCGGCTGGTGCCGGTGCGGGCGGTGATGACCAGCCATCGGTCCTGCCAGAGGGCGAGATGGAACCGCCCCATCGGGTCGTCGTCACCGGCGAGCAGTTCATCGCAAGTGGTCGGTGTACCCACCCGATGCCGGTATACCCCACTGCCGCAACGGTTATCGTGACGACGCACATAGAAGTATCCGGTTTCGTCGGCCAGCCACGCCACCGGCGAATACCGCGTCGACGCACATGTCTTCAAGACGTCGCCGGTCGAGGTATCAATCAGCGAGAGCGGAGTCGTATCCTCGGCCCCGCCGGAAGTCACCTGCACGACCACGTATCTGCCGTTCGGTGACGGCACCCAGCGGCGCAGGATCGCATTGGCTCCCAATGCCGCCGCATCGATCAGCGTTCGCCAGCCATCGTGCGACCCACGGTCGATCTGCAGTTCCCAGGGTGATCCCGGGCGTGGCCGCGAGACCCGGAATCGTTGCGCACCGGCGATTTTCACCGATGATGCGACCGGTCCCTGCACGATGATCTCCCGCAGCACCTCCCGCAATCGCGCCCGCCCGGGCAGCCCGGCGAGATACTCCCCGGCCAACTGCCGCTGTGCCGCCGCCCAGGCCAGCACCTCCGGATCGCTCGGATCTTCGAGTCGGCGATATGGATCCGGAATCGATATGCCGTGCAGGACATCTCGCGACGCGGAGCAGGGAGCGGGTGGATATTCGGCGTTCATCGCGCCACCTCCGGTATCGGCTCGACATCGTTGTCACTGCCCGTTGTCGTGCGGCCCACGGTCGCGAGGAAAATGACGGCCGCGACCAGATCGGCGGCCACGAAGACCCAGATTCCGGTACGGGCGCCGAATCTTTCGCCGACTTCGCCGCCGAGCAGCGCGCCGACCAGACCCGCCGCCGTGGTCCCGGTCGCCAGCAGAGCGCCGATGCGGGCGAAGTAGCCGTCGCCGATACCGTCGCACAGCACCGTCACCAGCGCGATATTGAGCACCGCGCCGAAGAACATGGGCACCGCCGCACCGAGAGCGGCGGCGAGCACTACGGCCACCGCCGGTCCCGTCGCGATCGGCAGTGCGATGGCACCCAGCGCCGCTCCGAATACCGCGACCGAGAGCACCCGCCGCGGCGGCACCCCGCGAGTGTGCAGCCGCGGTGCCAGCAGCGATCCGCCGGCCGAGCTCAGCGTCGCCACCACGGCCGGAATCCCGTACACCGCAACGGGTAACGCGACCTCGTGCAGCAGGAACACCGCTCGCAGGGCGGAGACCCCGCCCGCGGCCATCCCGCCCACGAGCAGATACATCGTCAATGCCACGAGCAGCGGATGACCTCGCAAAACCCGCAGGGCGTCGAGGAATTCGCGATCGAACCGGTCGCGCTGCTCGACCGCGCGCCGGTCCGGCGCTTCGAGCCGGATCAGGCAGTAGGCGCTGAAAAGATAGCTCACCGCATCACAGGCGAACATCGCCGCCGCGCCGACCGAGGCCACCAGCGGTCCGGCGACCGAGGTGGCCACCGAACGCGACAGCATCGTGGTGGATTGCAGATCAGCACGCGCCCGCCCCAGATCGGCGACCATCAGGGTATTCAGATGAGCGAAGTAGACGCCCTCGAACACCACCCGGGTCATGCCCAGGATCAGCGACAGCGTCGCCAGACCCGCCACGGTCAATGCGCCCGCGAACATGGCGGCCGCGACCGCGAGCACCGCCGTCGCGGCCACCAGATCGGTTGCCAGCAACATCCGCCGCGGTCGGCTGACCCGGTCCAGGAAGACTCCGGCGAACGGTCCGAAGACCAGGGTCGGAAGCATCGCGCTGAGCACGATGAGCGAGACCGCGTGCGGTCCGGCTCCGAGCCCCACCACCGCGACGACCGATGCCGCGGTGCCGGTGAGGGTGCTACCGAAGGTCGATGCCGCCTGCGCTATGCGGTAGCGCCGCAGGTCGGCCTCGGGCGCGGCTGATTCCATCAGGTCACCCGAAATACGCGTCGTCGCAGTAGGTGACCGACAGCACGCTGAGCGGCGCGTCGTCGAACACATCCTCGCCGGGGGACATGATCAATAGTGGGAGTGGGTTCTTCATGGTAGTTCCTCGAATTGTCTTATGCGTGAGATGTATTCGCCGAGCTCGGTGAACCGAGCTCGGCGAAGGCATGAATTGCGTTGTGTGTGAGTTGTTTCCGCCGGATGGCGAATTACTGAGCGACCTCCCCGCCGTCGATGCAGAGCAGGATGCTCTTGGTGCTGTCGGGGGCGTCGTCGCCGATTTCCGGATCGGACTTCAGCTGGAGCTTGAGCACGTTGATCATGTTGTTCACCTCCTTTCGAGACTTGTCGTGGTCGGTGCTGCCGTGCGACTCGGTTCCGAGTCGAGGCAGTGGTCGAGGGTGAACAGCGGGTCGGTGACGCCGGTCGTGGCGTGCTGCAGGGCCAGCAGAATGCCCGCGGAGCCGGTGGCCAGGTCGGCGCTGAGCCGCTGCCCGTGCTCACCCAGCCAGCGGACGCCGCTTTCGTGCGGTATCGCGTGCATGAACAGCGCCGTCGGCCGGGCGATCGGATCGGGCAGGAGCTGCTCCCGGGGGAATCTGGCGGCAATATCGGCGTGCACGAGTGCCAGCCCCGCTTGGCCGAGGAGCAGTCCGGGTCCCGCGGTGAGCCGGATGCCCACCGCCCGGGCGCAGCTGCGCAGCAGTCCGGTCAGTTCCGGATCGGCGGCAGGCTCGAGATAGCGCGCCAGCACGTGCAGATAGCCCGCGCTGCCGCATCCGAGGTACGGCATATTGCGCCGGTCTCGCGTCGAGACTCGAAACCCGGTGGCGCCCACCGGAAGCGGTTCGGCGTGCACGAGTTCCGCGCGCAGTAGTCGCACTCCGCGCTCGAACGGCTCGTCCGCCCCGGTGAACCTGGACAGGTAATACAGCGCGAGCGCGATACCGGGCCTGCCGTGCACCAGCCCGGAGCCGTGGTCGCGGCCGAGCGCGGGAATCAGCGCATCGCCCTCGGGTATCGCGTCCAGCAGCCGCTGCGCCCGGTCGAGATGTTCCGGATCGCCGGTGCGGTGGAAGAACGAAAGGTGTGTCATGGCAACGCCCGCCGCACCGCCGCCCCATCCGGCCGCCTCGGTCGTGAGCCGGTGACCGTCGGCCTCTGCCAGCAACGTCAGCGCCGCGTCGCGTTCGCCGAGATCATCGAGGACCCAGGCGATTCCGGCATTGCCGAACAGCAGACCCGGTCCGGTCCCGCGCCGCTCGCGCAGCGCATCGGTGCGCAGTCGTTCGACCACCGCCGGGTCGATTTCCCGACCGGCCGAGCGCAGTGCGTGCAAGACGCCCGCGGTGCCGTAGGCGACACACCTGGTATTGGTCCGATGTCCCTGCGGCGCTGTGGGATACACCCACCGCGGATGGCCGGGATCGGCCATGGCCTGTAAGGCGTCGGCCGTGCGATCACGCAGCCATCGGGTCGCGTCCGCAGGCTCCGAGCGCACTCGGTCGGGCGTCAGCAGCAGCGGTGCGTCGAGTTCGCGCCGCGAACGCAACACGGCCGTCCACAGCCGCCGCGGCGGCGGGCAGATCTCGGCCAGCTCCGCATGCAGATGATCCAGCGTCTGCGGGCTGCGCCGCGCCGCCTCGTGCATCGGGAAGACCAGCAGCTGTGCGAGCGCCGACAGACCGTAGTCGTCCACCCGCGCCGGATCGAGCTTGGCGCGTTCACCCGGCGAACGTGATTCCGGCGGTTCATATCCCGGCGTGCCGAGCAGGCCGAGGGGATGGTCGATGGGCTGGGTGGCCTCGAAATCGATCAGGCGCACCGTATCGTCGTCGTCGACCAGGATATTGCCGGGCGAGAGGTCGACGAACGCGTATCCGAGCTCGTGCAGGGCGGCCAGTTGCGCGGTGAGCTGATCGAGAATGTGCTCGCACCGCCGGTAGTAGGCGGGGAATACGGTCGCATCCGGAACGGCGTGCGTCGCAGGCGAATTCGCGACGACCCATTTGTTGAGCGTGCGGCCGGGAACGAATTCGGTGACGAGATAGGTGTGCTCCCATTCGGTGAACAACTCCAGCGGCCGCGGGGCGAGACCGGGCGCGAGGGTGTGCAGGGTGCGCAATGTCAGGTACTCGCGTTCGAGCCGTTCCCGGGCGGCCTCGTCACCGGCGTAACCGTTGTGCGCCCGCGCCTCTTTCACGAATACCGTTGTGCCGTCGGCACAGTGGGCGCGGTACGCGCCACCGGCATTGCTGGGCCGCAGCATGGTTTCGAAGGTGTAGCCGTGGAAGCTGACCTCGTCACCCACATCGCCCTCATCGTCCGGGGTCGGAGCGGGGTCGAACGGATCGGCGATTCCGGTGGGCAGCAGGAAACCTGGGCCGCGCTCATCCGGAATCTCGGTGCCGTCCAGGGCCAGCATGGTCGGCACCCGGGTGCCGTCGGATTGCAGTCGATACCGCGGCCGGAACGACCCGTACCGGTAGGACACGCATTGCGACGATCCGAAGCGCCGGTCGGTGAGCACGTACGGTCCTGCGACACCGGCCAATTCGCGTTCGAGCCGGTTCAGCAGCGTGTACGCCAGCTGTGGCGTCGGGGGATAGAGCGCGCAGAACTTGCCGCTCTGTACGCGGCTGCCGTGTTTGCCGTGCAGCCACAGGAAGTAGTTGCGGCCGGTGAGGTGCTTGAATGGGACACCCAGTTCGGCGCAGGTGGCGCTGACCACGTCGAGCACCTGCTGCGCGGAGCCGAGCGTGCTCGACACGTGCACTTTCCAGCCCTGTGCGGGCAGTTCGGCCCGCGGCGGCGTCCAATGCGTCCAGATCTCGAACTGCTGCCGGGTCCAGCCGTGCGGCGGCATGGTCGGGTTGTACCGCCGGCCCGGATCGACGCAGTCGACCGGTTGGTAGTAGTCGGGGTGTGCAAAAGTGAAGGCCGCGTCGGGAAGCATTGTGCTGCTGCCTTTCTCGTGCTCTGGGGCCGGTGGATCGAACGAGTCAAGAATCTCCCGCCGACGCCCTCGCGCGAATCCGCCTGTCGCGGTGTTCTTCGCCTACCGTGGCGCGATGAGAGGTCTCATCTCCACGCGGTAGCACCGCGATTCGTGCGACACTGCCGATATGACAAGGCAGGCTTCGGTGGTGGTGTACGCGGTGGGTGATACCGGGGCCACGGGCGAATTCCTCGGCGCGGCCACTCTGATCGAACCGGAATTCGCACTCGCCGATCCACCGCTGAACCGGACACTCGCGGACAATCCGCAGGCGGTGCGGGTCGGCATCTTCGCCGCCGCGGGCGATATCGCGGAAGTCATCGATGTCGCGCGCGTCCGGGTGCTTCCCGATGCCCCGGACGTGGTGCTGCTCCAGCTCGCTGTCGTCTCGGCGGCTCCCGCGGTGGGAGTTCCGGTCGAGCTGCATGCGGACCCCACGGGTGTGGAGCTGTTTCCACAGCCGACCCGGGCGGAAATCATTGCCGCCGTGCGCCGGGTGCTGGCAGCGGCCCCACCCCCGCCGTCCCCTGATTTGACCCCGCACGTCGCCGACGATCCGATTCGATGGCTACTGCACCTCTTCGGCAACGACTGAACTCGCGGGTACGCCTGCCCAGGCCGGAGTGCGCGGGACGAGCACCTCCCCGCGTCACCTGTTCTGTGGGAAAATGCAGCGCATGAGGCGGCGGACTTCGGTGCGGCAGTGACCGATTCATGGCGTTCGCCCGCCCTGCTGCGTCACCGGCTCGCGGATCTGGCACTCGTCGTCCTGGCGGGTGGCGTGGATATGGCTTTCTGGGGCGGGGATCATCGCGATCTGACCGGTAGTGGGCGTTTGCCGTCGTGGCTGGTGCCCGTGGTCGCGATCGGCCTGTGCGCGGCGCTGCTGTTCCGCCATCGGTTCCCGGTGCAGGTGTGGCTGTTGGCGTGGTTGCATACCAGCGCCAATCTTGTTGTCCCGGACTACTATCCGTTCACCTACCTGCTGATCGCGAACTACGCGGTGGCACGCCGCGCGCCCGCTCTAACCGCCCGCATCGTGCTCATCGCATCCGCCCTGCCGCTCGGACTGTTCAGCTACCGCTCGGCGCAATCGGCCGCACCCGAGCCGCACATCCGCGATTTCCTGGCGGCGGTCGTGATCTGGTCCATCATCCTTTCCGTCGCCTGGGGGTCGGGCCGGGTGGTGCACGCTCGGGAACAACACGCGATCGCCGAGCGGGAACGCTTGACCGCGGCGGCCGAAAAGGAGCTCATCGCACAGCGATTGCGACTCGCGCACGAATTGCACGACAGCGTCACCGGTGCGGTGGCGGGCATGATCCTGCACGCCGGGGCCGCTCGCGCGCTCTGCACCGGCAGTGATTCCCGCGTGGAACAGGCGCTGGAGGTCATCGAACACGCGGGCGCGCAGGCCATGACCGAACTGCATTCCATGCTGGGATTGCTGCGCTCGACCGAGCCGCCCGGCGCGGCTCCGGCGCGTTTCGCCGATGCCGAACGGCTGCTCGAATCCGCTCGGCATGCGGGCCTGCGGGTGCGCAGCGAGATCACCGGTACGCCAAGACCTTTGGATCCCGGTGCAGATCTGGCCGCCTACCGCACCGTCCAGGAGTCGCTCACCAATGCGACCAAACACGCGGGCCGTGGCGCAGAGGTCACGCTCAGCGTCGCCTGGACCCCCGCCACCCTCGACCTGACCGTGCGCAGTTCCGGTGGCAGCGCACCGTCAGCGGCCGCCGCCCTCTCCGCCGGTACCGGTCTGCACGGCCTCCGCGAACGCCTCGACGCCTTGGGCGGCGAACTGACCTGCGGCCCGGAAGGCGACGGCTGGTGTGTGCACGCCAGCCTGCCCGCCGTGACGGGAATGCCATGACGATCACCGTGCTCGTCGCCGAAGACGAGGCACTCGTGCGCGCGGGCTGCGTCATGCTGCTCGGCACGGCCTCCGACATCGAGGTGACAGGTGAGGCCGGTGACGGTGAGGCTGCGGTAGCCGCCGTGAAAACCCTTGCGCCCCAAGTGGTCCTGATGGACCTGCGAATGCCGATCCTGGACGGTGTCGCGGCCACCCGCGCGATCACCGCCCTCCCCGCCGCCCCTGCGGTCCTCGTCCTCACCACCTTCCGGGACGAAACCATGGTCCAGGAGGCGCTCGCCGCCGGCGCCAGCGGCTTCCTACTCAAACAGGCCGCCCCCGCCGACCTCATCCAAGCCGTCCGCCGCTGCGCCGCCGGCGACGGCTGGCTCGACCCCAGCATCGTCGGCGGCGTCCTGGGTGCCCTCCGTCGCACCGGCCCCCGCGCCGCCACCGCCCCCACCACCCTCGCAACCCTCACCACCCGAGAACGAGAAGTCCTGGTACTCATGGCATTAGGCCGCTCCAACACCGAAATCAGCACCGAACTCTTCATCAGTGAAGCCACCACCCGCACCCACGTAGCCCACGTAATAGCCAAAACAGCCTCCCGCGACCGCACCCAAGCCGTAGTCCTGGCCTACCAAAGCGGCCTCATGAGCTGACGGGAGCGGGGTGTCGCGGATTCGTCCGCCACACCGAACGCCAAGCGGCGACGGCTGCCAGCGCGTAGGCGATGGTGATGGCGGTGAAGGCGGCCGAGGCGCGGGAGTACCAGTCGTGGTTCATGGTGATCGCCACGCCCATGGCGGCGATGCCGAAGAGGGAGCCGATCTGCCTGGTGGCGTTGAGGATTGAGCCGACGCTGGCGGCGTGGTCGACCCCGGCGGAGTCGACCAGGACGGCTGTCATGGCGGGGGAGATGATTCCCGCGCCGATATTTGCGACTCCGACCGCCACCGCGAGTACCCAGTACGGGGTGCCGGGGGAGATGAACACCAGACCGGCCGTGGCGGCCGCCGCGAGGGCGGGAAATGCCGTGAGCAGCAGGCCATTCGAGACGCGACCGGAGATCCGCGAGTAGACGATGTTCGAGAGGGGGAAGAACGCCGTCATCGGCAGCAATTGCAGTCCGGACTCGAAAGGGCTTGCGCCGCGCGCGTTCTGGAGGAAGAGCCCGAGTGCGAAGATACTGCCGTACAGGGCGAAGTTGAACAGGAATCCGATCAGATTGCCACCGGCGAAGGCGGGCCGGGTGAACAGCATCCACGGCATGACCTGCGAACCAGCCGAGCGCTCGCGAAGTATCGAGACCCCCGCGGCCAGCAGTGCGACGGCGTAGGCGACCAGCACCGGCGGAGCGATCCAACCCTGTTCGGGGCCCTCGATCACCGCGAAACAGATGGCGGCAAGCGCGGTGATGGCGAGCAGATGCCCGGCGATCGGGACGGCGGTCCGCTTCGGCGCGATCGGCGCGACATAGCGCCAGGTCAGTACCGCGCCGAGTACGCCGATGGGCAGGTTGATCAAGAAGATGCTGGGCCAGCCGAATGCCGAGACCAATATCCCGCCGACGGTCGGCCCGAGTCCGGCCGCGGTGGCGACGATGGCGGACCAGAGCCCCAGCATTCGGGTGCGCTGCCTCGGATCGGGAAACGAATGCACGAGCAGGGCAAGGGAACTGGGCATGAACAACGCCGCGCCGACGCCCTGTGCCAGCCGCGCCGCGATCAACAGGGCGCTGTTCGGAGCCGCCGCGCAGGCAAGCGAGGCGAGTACGAACACCCCCATTCCCCACATGTAGACGCGCAGGCTGCCGAGCCGATTGGCGAGTCCACCGGCGAGCAGTAGCAGGGCGGCGAAGGTCAGCACGTACCCGTCGACGATCCAGGTGAGTTCGGTGACGGATGCGCCGATATCGCGTTGGATACGAGCGCCCGCGACATTCACCACGGTCGCGTCCACCGAGGCCATGACGAACCCGGCCGCGAGCGCCGTGAGCTTGACGCCGCCCATCTCGGGCGCTTGTGGTGCCGATTGTGTTGTGTGACTGAGTGATCGGGTCATCGCTGATAGACCGCCTGCACGGATCGAATGGCTGCGAATGAGGTGTCGACGACTTTTCCAGGCAACCACATAGTTCGATGACCGTCAACATTTGATGCTCATCAAACGTTGATGCTGATGGTAGTATCGGCCACGGAGAGGAGTCGCCGATGACCTCGGAAACCGACAGTCGCATCACCGACCACATCGAGCCGGGTGAGATCACCGCCCAGGGCCTGCTCGACGCCCTGGTGGATCCGGTGCGCCGCAGCATCGTTCGACAGCTGGCGGCCTCGGACGTGGATATCGCCTGCGGCAATTTCGATATCACCGTGAGCCGCTCCACCGGCACCCACCACTTCAAGGTGCTGCGCCACGCGGGCGTCATCCGCCAGTACTACCTGGGCACCTCCAAGATGAACACCCTGCGCCAGGCCGATCTCGACGCCGTCGCCCCCGGCCTCATCGAAGCGATCCTCGCCCTGCCCGAGACCGCACGCCGCTGAACCGACATCCATTTCAATGGCGAGACTGTGCTGGTCGCACGATCGTTTGTCGTGGTGATTTGGATACCGAATCGCATCTGTCCTGTCGTCCTTCGATACGGACGTTTAGCTGATCCGGCTGCCAGGGGGTGCGGACCTCATTTGGCGAGCTTGGGGGAAATCAACGTTTCGTGCCAAGGTGTTGGATGTGTGAAAGGTGCTGCGTACCAATGGTTATCTGTGGGCTACATCTAGGCTCGGCTGTTTTGTGCAAATGATCGTGACATTTTGTGCCAACATGTACATGCGGAAACCGTCATGCTTGACCATGTCAGTATGGATAGCGGGGCGGGGTACTCAACTGACGATGTAGCCGTGCTGGGTGCGAATGGGGCTAAGGCACGGTTCGGCTTGGCATATGTGCGGGCGGTGTGCAGTCAGGCTGGAGTCGTGTTCCAGGAAACCAGTCCTGACGAGGATGTGCGCGCGGTCGATGGCTTGGTTGGGTTTGCAATCGCGGACGTACGAGTCCAGGTGAAATGCACGGGGCAGTTTCGGATCAACAGTGGACCGACAGCAACATGGCCGATTGAAGACTCGTGGCGCAAAAACTGGAATCAATGCAAGCTCCCCGTTTATTTCGTGCTGGTTATCGTCGATCCTGATGACCAGATCGCATGGCTGCAACACCACGACAACGCGACATTGCATCGAGCAGCTGCCTTTTGGGTTCGAGTGGATACGATCCCCGACAGTCAAGGCATCGTTGTTCCCAAGGCTCAGCGACTAACCGCTGACACGCTGCGCCTTTGGCTTGCTGATGTGGAGGCAATCTTCGACGGATCGAGAGGGTCAGGTGTTGTCTGACGACGTCTTTTTGCCATCCGTTGCTGACTTGATTACCTATCTCACCGCCCACGACTGGTCACCGAATCCTCCAGGAACGGGCGGCACATTGTGGGTGAAAGATGAGGTTCGTATCGGGGTTCCGAACGACCCTGATCAGACCTTGATCAGCTCGGTATTGACTCGTCTTGCCCGTGCGGAGCGGCGGGATCTCAAGACAACCGCGGACGCTGTTCGGTACGTTCGGTTCGACGTTACGCATCTGCGGGCCGTGAATAGTGAGCGGATTGTCGACAAGATTCCTCTCGAGACGGCAACGAAGTTGCTTAGTTCCGCTCGAATGATGCTGCGCGCGACGGCGACTACAGCAAGGTCGGAGCGAGCGCAGATTGGCGGCAACTATTCTCGTATCGGTGATGACGTTATCCGAGACGCGTTCATGGGCCACACGGAGCGAGGCTCCTACATCATTCCTGTTCTGGTACCGATTCCACCGCCCGCGGAACCGAATCTTCAGCAGCTGAGCTTGTGCGAAGACGAAGAAGGGCCGACGCTGTACAACGCCGCTCCTGAGCCTTTCGCTCGGCGCGTTGTCAGGACGTTCGCCCAATCAATGCAGGCTATGCACGATCTGGTCGTTGAACCTGGTAGGTTGCCGAACGTCGACAGTATTCACGAACTCGTCTATCGCGGGGTTAGCCGTGAGTTCTGCACGGGCTTGGTCACTGTCCTTGATGAGAGCGCAATCGGCGAGTTCGAGACCATCGTTGACTGGGCGCCTGTCGTAGCGGCTCCGGACACGATGCCGCGGAACATCTCGATCAGCGCGGACGCCGCAGATCTTGTCCGCCACGTCGCTGAACGGCTGCGCCAGCAGAAACCTCAATCCAGCCAGGTGTTTTCGGGAACCATCATCCAGTTCAGGCACGAGAATCATGATGATCCCCATGGTGAGATCGCGGTTTCGACGATGCAGCGTGGCCGGCCGTCAGAGATCAAGGTACGACTCCCTCTGCGGACGTACCGCGAGGCTTGGGAATGGCACAACGCAGGCCGGGCTGTTCTAGTTGAGGGATTGATTCGACGCACGCCTGGACGGCCAGGCGTTGTGGATGAACCGACTCGCTTCCAGCCACTCGATGAGTTGATGTTGCCTGGTCTCCGGCTTCGCTGAGATCTGCTGAATTCGTTTCCGCCACAATCGACTTCGGGTATGAGAGAGTTCGGTCATGGGGCTCTTTTCGAATGATGATCCTGCTGTCGCCGCTGAGAAGGCGCGCGTGAAAGCGCAACAGCAGGCGGACCGGCAAGCACGGCAGGCCGAGAATGAGAAGCGGGAAGCGGAAGCAGCTTTCAACGCATCGCCTGGGGGACAAGCGAGGACCGCTCATAAGAGGGGTGATCAGCTCTTTCAGATCAATGTCGACCTCGAACAGGTTTCGGGCCAGATTGTCACGATGGCGAGCGTGAGCATGAAACCGACTGGCGCACACAGTAATAGCAGAAGATCCAGCCCATCAACGGTGCTCAACGCGATTTTGGCGGAAGGCTGGTCACTTCAGATACTTTCAACTGCTTTCATACCGACTACCCAAGAGTCGAGAGACAAGTTCCTCGCCTCCGGTCAGCAGGTCGCGGTTTCAGGACGTCTTGTAGGCACCTACGTCTTTTCGCGAGCGGATTGACGGTCGGTTCGACGTGCGGACCGACCTGCTCGAATCGTGAGGCTAAGGTCCTCCCATGCCAACTACCTTGCCCGCGAAAGCCGCCGCGGCGATCAATGGCGGATTGCTCGCCCATCTGGTCACCATCAATGAGGATGGGTCGCCGTATGTGCGGTGTGTGTGGACGCATGCCGAGGCCGATGCGCTGAGCATCGGCTCGATGAGCTTGGACAAGCGGTATGTGCGGAATCTGCAACGGGATTCGCGGGTGTCGATCTCCTATCAGTCGGGTGTGATCGATGCCCACGGGCTGGCCGAATACCTTGTCGCCGAAGGACATGCGGAAGTGGTCGAAGGTGGCGACGGGCGGGCTCTGCTGAATCGGCTCGGGAAGGCGTACATCGGTCCCGACGCGGATTTCCTCGCCGATCCGGCGGTGGGACCGGGACACTTGATTCGGGTGCGACTGACCAAGGTCACCGGTGTCGGAGCCTGGCTGAACTGAGATCGCCGCCGGGTATCCGGCGGCGATCAAAAGCGCTCAGCCGTACAGGAATTCGTAGGTGCAGAACACCAGGCCGTCGCCGATCTTGCGGGTGTCGGCCAGACGCAGCGGTGTGGTGTCGCCGATCTTGTCGAAGAGGCGCTGGCCGCTTCCCAGCACGACCGGGAAGACGGTCAGGCGCAGTTCGTCGGCCAGGTGCTCTGCCAGCAGTGTGCGCACGAGCTGATAGCTGCCGTAGACCAGGATGTCGCCGTCCACCCGCCGCTTGAGCTCCGAAATCTCCTTTGCCGCATCACCGTTGAGGACGGTGGTGTTGTTCCACTCCGGGTTCTCGAGGGTCGAGGACACCGCGTATTTGGGGCGTCCGTTCATTGTGTCCGCCCACTCGGGACTCACCCGGACGTCCGCGCCGTGCATCCGGGTCGCGAACCAGTCGTAGCTGCGCCTGCCCAGCAGCAGCGCCTCGGCGTGCAGTACCTCCCCGGTCTCGTTGGTGGTCCACGCTTGCAGGTCCTCGACCGCGACGAAGCGGTGGAACCAGCCGCCCGGCCCGAACCCTTCCTGGCCGTCCGGGTCCTGGACCACGCCGTCGAGGGTGGCGTTCGCGCTGATGACGATCTTTCCCATTTCCGTACTCCTTTGAAATGCTGTCGGCTGTCACCGGTTCTGACGCCGACGTATCGAAAAAGGGGGCGCGGGGCCCGACCGCCCCGTTCCCGCCTCGGCCGACGTCCATACCGCATGGAGCCGTACACAGGGAATGAGGCGCGAGTGCCGAGAACAGATCTGATGTCGAGGGCGCGGGCCGGTGACGGTGAGGCGTTTCGCGCGCTGACCGAGCCGCACCGTCGCGAACTACAGGTGCACTGCTACCGGATGCTCGGATCGTTCCAGGATGCCGAGGACGCGCTCCAGGACACCATGCTCGCCGCATGGCGCGGTCTCGAACGATTCGACGGGCGCGCGTCGCTGCGCACCTGGCTCTACCGCATCGCCACCAACCGGTGCCTGGACGCACTGCGCTCGGCTCACCGCCGCCCGGCGAAGCAGTGGGACATCCCGGGGATCGAACCGCCCGAACCTACCGGACTCGGCGAAATCCATTGGCTGGAGCCCTATCCCGATGCCCTGCTGGACGGCGCGGTCAGCGTTCCGCTCGGTCCCGAGGCGCGGTACGAGCAAACCGAGTCGATCTCCCTGGCCTTCGTGACCGCGTTGCAGATCCTGCCGCCGCGCCAGCTGGCCGTCCTGATCCTGCGCGATGTGCTCGGATTCCGTGCGAGCGAAGTAGCCGAAATGCTGGACACCACAGTCGAATCGGTGAAGAGCGCCCTCAAACGCGCACGTGCTGGCATGCGGGACACCACCGTCCCGGAGCACCCGCCCGCCGAGGACGCGATCGTGGCGAAATTCGTCAGCGCCTACGAATCCGCCGATATCAACGCCGTCGTCGCCCTGCTGACCGACGACGTCTTCATTTCGATGCCACCGCTCCCGCTGGAATACCAGGGTCGAGACAGCGCGACGCGCTTCCTGACGTTCCTGTTCGGCCCGGCGAAGAGATTCGACCTACTGCCGACGCGGGCCAACGGTCAGCGGGCATTCGGGATCTACCGGCACACACCCGACGGCATCCACGCCGCCGGACTTCTCGTAATAGCATTCGCCGACAACGGAATTCGAGCCATGATCGCCTTCGAGAACTCCGTCTTCGCCAATTTCGGCCTGCCGCAATCCCTCCCGAGCGCCCAACCGCCCGGTTTCCGTCATTAGTCCGCGCTTGGGATCTGATTGGTCGCGCCGCCCACCATCGGTGCCATGACAAAGAAATTCCTCGCCACCGCCGTCCTCGCCGCCGCGTCCGCCGCCACCATCCTGGGTAGCGGCACCGCCGGTGCCGACGACGTGCGTCAGATCTACTTCGCCTACGGCACCGATAACGGTTATGTCAGTGGCCGTCTCACCGGTTTCAGCCACGACAGCTACCGGGTCGACGCCCGCGGCGGTCAGGTCATGATCGTCGACGCGAACCCCAACTGGTCAGATGTCGTCGTCACCGTCACCGGCCCGACCGGCACCCTGTCCTACCAGAACCAGTGGACCCGAGTTGTCCTGCCCGTCAACGGTTCCTACCAGCTCACCGTGACGTCCCCGCATCACAACACCATCGACTACGGAATGAGCGTCAAGATCGACTGAATCCGTTCCTCAGCCTTCGCGGGCTGCGATCGCGGCTTGGATTCGCCGCAGTGTGCGCAGCCCCTTCTTCGCGGCGACGCTGACCATGCCGTCGAAGACCGTCGAGCCCCGGTCATCGGCCATCAGCCGTTCCAGCGTCGGCGCGGCACGGTCGTCGCCCGTCGAACCGAGCGCGACGGCCGCCCAATAGCGCTGGTTCGGATCGGTGCTCTCGGCCGCCTCGCACAGTCGCGGGATGATGTCCGGGGCGAAGGTGGACAGCGCGCTGGCGATATACCCGATGCGGTAGTACCGGCGATTCTCGAACTCATCCCAGAGCGCGGCGAGGGCCTCCTCGCCGCCGATCATCCCGAGCGATTCCGCGGCCCGTTCGCGCATTCCCGCGATCTGATCCCGCAGTACGGGCGTGAGCGCCGGGACCACCGACTCGTCCCCGAGGACCCCCAGCGCGATCACCGCCTGCTCCCGCGCTATCTCCTGCGGATGGTCCAGCAGTGCGATCAATCCGGGAACCGCATCGTGGAACCCGAGCGCCGCACACCCCATCGCCGCCCAGGCCTGGCAGTTGTACCGCGTGTCGCCGAGTGCGGCGAGCAGCGGTTCACGCAAGGTCTCGTCCCCGAAGACCTCCGCCCGATTCAAGGCCAGGCTGTACAGCGTGCGATGGGAGCCCGAATAGTCGCGCACGAGCGCCCGCAGCGTCTCCCGAGCCGACGCGTCACCCGCAGCGGCCCGATCGAGCAAAGCTCGTAGGTTGTCCTTGCGGGTCTCTAGATCACCGTCTTTGAGGCGGCGCGTATCTGCTGGGTTCACTGCCCAACGGTACCCGCCGGTACACCGAGGTCAGATGGGCAGGCAGGGGTTGTCGTTGCCCGGGACCTCCTTCACGCTGCCGGTATTCAGCCCGATCAAGCAGGCGATCACCGCCGTGATGGCGAACGGGGCCGCCGCCGAGGCGGTGATCATCCCCGAGTCCCAGTCGATGCCGAACGCGCTCGACCCCGAATTCGGCGCGGCCACAGGGGTTTCGGCCGACGGCGCGGCTTGGGTGGTGGCCGCGGTGGTGACGGTTCCGGCGATCGCGAGCGCGGCGACGATGACGCGGATTCGAGTGCGGCCGAGCGATGCTGACATTGGTGATACCTCCGGAAAGTGATGACTACGGCCGGAGCCTATTCGAAATAACTCCATTTCAGATGACTTCCCGCGCCCCGAGAAGCTGGGGCATGACCACTGTCGATTCGACGTGTCGCGCGTAACATCGTGAGCCGCAGGCGCAATCGCGGGAAGGACATGCCGGTGGGCAGCACACTCGGTGCCGGCGAGTCCTTCGCGGGATACCGCATCGAACGACCCTTGGGCGCGGGCGGGATGGGCGAGGTGTACCTGGCCCGCGACCGTGACCTACCGCGATTCGTGGCATTGAAAATCCTCAAGGGGAACGGGGATGCGGAGCTGGCGCGCCGCTTCCTGCGCGAGGCCGAGGCGATGGCCCGCCTCGATCATCCGAATATCGTCACCGTGCACGCGCGCGGGGAGACGGCCGGGCGGTTGTGGATCGCCATGACCTTCGTCGAGGGCGGTGATCTGGCCGGTGTGCTCGCCCGGGGACCGATTGCACTGCCCACCGCCGTGCGCATCCTCGCCGAAGTCGCCGATGCGCTGGACTATGCGCACGGCCGGGGCATCGTGCACCGTGACATCAAGCCCGCGAACATCTTGCTCACCGAAACCCGGGTGCTGATAACCGATTTCGGCATCGCGAAGACTCTCGACGAGAGCATGCAACTTACGAGCGTGAGCCAGGTACCCGCGAGCTTCCAGTACGTCGCCCCCGAGCGGTTACTGCTGGACGCGACGGTCGACGGCCGCGCGGACGTGTATTCGCTGGGCTGCACCTTCTTTCAGATGGTGACCGGCTCCGTCCCATACCGTGGCGCCGACCTGCACCAGCTGATCGCGGCACACCTGCAAGCCCCGATCCCTGCCGTGAGCCGCCGAAACCCGCTGCTCCCAACAGCATTGGACGCGGTGCTCACCCGGGCCCTGGCCAAGAATCCCGCCGACCGATACGCCACCTGCGAAGAGTTCGCCCGTGCCGCCGGACGGTGCCTCCGCACTTCGCCACCCAACTCGGTCCCGATTACCGTCCGCCCTCCCCGTACCGCGGGTTCCTCGCTCCGCGGCTACCTCCGAAGGCACCGGCGTCGGACGATAGCGGGAGCCGTTGTGGCCGTGGCGATTCTGGGAACCACGGCGGCCGTTCGCGGCTGGGATGACTCCTCGTCAACCGGCGGCGCACCCGCAGTCGTGACCATCGCCGTCGGGCAGAGCCCCAACGCGATCGCCGTCGACCCCGGCGCGCACACCGCCTACGTCACCAACGGCGCGGCGAACACCGTCTCGGTTCTCGACCTCGTCACTCGCACCGTCACCGCCACGATTCCCGTCGGGAAGTATCCGAACGGTGTGGCCGTAGATTCCGCGGCGCACACCGTCTATGTCACCGACGGCCGCGATAACGCCGTCTCGGTCATCGACACCGTCTCGCGCGCGGTCACCGCCAGCATCCCGGTGGGGCGGAACCCGACCGGCGTGGCCGTGGATCCCGATATCCACACCGCCTACGTCACCGGCGGCAGCATCATGGGAAGCCCTGGCGACAACAGTGTTTCGATGATCGATACGGTCGCGGGTACGGTCACCGCCACGATTCCGGTCGGGAAGAACCCGAACGGCGTGGCCGTGGATACCGGTGCCCACACCGCCTACGTCGCCAATGGCGACAGCACCGTGTCGGTGATCAATCCCGAGGCCCGCGCCGTCTTCGCCACCGTTCCGGTGAGCGGTGGGGCGCTGGCCATCGCCGTCGACTCCGGCTCGCACGCGGCCTATGTCGTGGGCGGTGCGCACGAAAACTATGTCGTCTCGGTGCTCGAGCTCGCTTCCCGCAAGGTCACCGCCGCCATTCCCGCCGGGGACCTGCCGATCGCGGTGGCCCTGGACCCCGGCACCGGCAGCGCCTACGTCGCCAACAATGCCGCACTCACCGTGTCGGTGATCGACACCGGCAGGCGCACGATCACCAGCACACTTCGCGTCGGCCAGGGCCCACAGGGTGTGGCGGTAGATCCCGCCACGCACACCGTCTACGTCGCCAACCTGGGCGACAGCACGGTGTCGGTGCTAACTCGCTGATTGCAGAAATAGTGAATTGCATACCTTGCGGAATTCTTCAGCAATCAACTGTGATTCATCCGCGCCGCAGGTAGCGTCTCGGCACGCCAAGGCTTTTGGCGATGCGGGAAAGGAATGATCATGGCCAATATGGAAGTTGCGCTCAAAGACATGATGCTGCTGGATGGTGCGCTCGGTGCCGCCGTCGTCGACTACGGCAGCGGTATGGCGCTCGGCACCCTCGGCGGTTCGAAGAATTTGGACCTGGAAGTCGCCGCAGCGGGCAATACCGAACTGGTGCGTGCGAAGCTTCGCACGATTGACCAACTCGGGCTGAATGAAGAGATCGAAGACGTCCTCATCACGCTCGGCAGCCAGTACCATCTCATCCGGCCGACGCGTGGTCGCAGGGCCGGCGGTCTGTTTCTCTATGTCGCCCTCGACCGCCAGCGCGGCAACCTGGCACTGGCCAGGCATCGGCTGAAGGACATCGAGGAAGAGCTCGAAATCTGATTCACCTGGCGGAAAGGGTGGCCACGTAATGCCATCGATGCAGCGGCCGCTCTATCAAATGAAGGCTGAGTTCTTCAAAACACTGGGCCATCCCGTGCGCATTCGCGTTCTCGAATTGCTCAGTGTGCGTGCGCACGCGGTCTCGGAGCTGCTGGAGGAGATCGACGTGGAAGCGGCGAATCTCTCCCAGCAGCTGTCGATTCTGCGGCGCGCCGGTTTGGTGCGGGCTTGCCGGACCGGGCTCTCGGTTACCTACGAGCTCACCTCACCCAAGGTGGCGGAGCTACTCGCGGTGGCGCGCGCGATCCTCACCGGTGTGGTCGCCGACCAGGTCGAGGCGCTGGGATAGCGCACGACCACACCCGGGCCGAACGTCAGCCCTCGGCCGCGACGGTGGTGGCCGAACGCACCGGCGGCAGACCGAGGTTGTCGCGCAAGGTGTTTCCGGTGTACTCCGTGCGCAGCGCGCCGCGATCCTGTAGCAGCGGCACCACCCGATCGACGAATTCGTCCAGCCCCGACGGCACCAGATGCGAGCCGAGAATGAACCCGTCCGAGCCGTCATTGCTCACGAAATCGTCGATCTGCTGCGCCACCTGCGCCGGGGTGCCGACCAGCGGACCGCGTTCGAACTGATCGATGACGGCCTCGCGCAGCGTCAGCTTCTTCGCCTCGGCGACATCGCGCAGCCGCTGCGCGGTCGCGAAGCGATCCTGGTGCACGAACGCGCGGCCCTGAATGATCGGCGGCGCATCGGGATCCGGATCGATGGCGGGCACCGGACCCTCCGGATCGTAGGCGGACAGATCGCGATTCCAGATCTGCTCCAGCAGGATCAGCGCGGTCTGCCCGGTGACCTGCTCATTGCGAATCGCGTGATACTTCTCGATCGCCTCGGCCTCGGTATCGCCGAGCACGAAACTCGCCGACGGCAGGATCTTGATGTCGTCGGCCGAGCGCCCGGCCGCCACCGCGCGCGCCTTGATATCGCGATAGAACTCGGCCGCCTCCGGCAGCTTGCCGTAGGGGGAGAAGATGGCGTCGGCGTTCGCGGCGGCGAAGGCCCGGCCCTGCGGTGAGACACCGGCCTGCAGGATCACCGGCCGTCCCTGCGGGCTGCGCGGGACGTCGAACCGTCCGGCGATATCGAATTGACCGCTGTGGAAGGCGAATTCACCGGCCTCGGCGCGGGCCAGGAATCGGCCGGATTCCCTATCCGCTGCCAGATCGTCCTCGCGCCACGAATCCCACAGCGCGCGAACGGCATTGAGAGTCTCCTCGGCGCGGGCGTACCGATCGGCGGGCGCGAGATAGCCACCGCGCCGGAAGTTCTGCCCGGTGAACTCGTCGAAGGAGGTGACGACGTTCCACGCCGCGCGACCGCCGGACAGATGATCCAGGCTCGCGAATTGCCGTGCCAATTCATAGGGTTCGTTGAACGTGGTGTTGATGGTGCCCGCCAGCCCCAGGTGCTCGGTGACCGCGGCGAGCGAGGCCAGCACGGTGAGGGTGTCCGGGCGGCCGATAATGTCCTGATCGAAGATCTGCCCCGCGCGCTCGCGCAGGATGAGTCCCTCGGCCAGGAAGAAGAAGTCGAATTTGCCGCGTTCGGCGGTGCGCGCGGTGTGCTCGAAGCTGTCGAAATCGATCTGGCTGCCCGCCTCGGGATGCCACCACGCGGTGCTGTGGTTCACGCCGCCGAGGTATGCGCCGAGGATGACCTGCTTACGGGATGTGCTCATGGATGGCCTCGCTCAGGCGTTCGCGTATCGATTGGGGACGGTGGTGGGCAGTCCGAGCAGCCCGCGCAGGGTGGTCTCGGCGTAGCCGGTGCGGAACAGGCCACGCTGTTGCAGAACAGGCACGAGTACGTCGGCGATGGTGGTGAGATCGTCGACGGCGACACCGGGCCGCAGGCGCACACCGTCGACCCCGGCGTCCTGCCAGGCGGCGAGCAGATCCGCCAGATCCGCGGCGCTTCCGGCGAAAACGGCTGCATCGGAGACGAATTCGCGCCCGGCGAGCTCATTGAGACGGGCCAGCCGCTCCGCCCCGGTGCCGTCGCCGTTATCGAGGAATACGACCAGATCGGCATACACCCGCAGCGGTTCGCCATCGCGCTCGACCCGCTCGGCGGCCTCGGCGACCTGGCGCACGATCGGTACGGGACCGTCCTCGCGCGTCGGGGTGACGAACACCAGATCCGCACCGCGAGCGGCGAATTCGTAGATGAGCGGCGCGTGCGCCAGTGCCGTCACCACGGGCTGCCCCTGCGGCGGTCGCGGGGTGATGGACGGGCCCCGCACGCTGAAGTATTTCCCCTGGAAATCGACGTAATGCAATTTGTCGCGATCGATGAAACGCCGCGTGGCGATATCGCGAATCTCGGCACCGTCCTCCCAGCTGTCCCACAGTCGGCGCACCACCTCGACCGCATCGGTCGCCTCATCGAACAGTTCGTGCACCGCCTGCGGGAATCGGCCGGTGGCCACGGCCTCGGCAAGTTCGGCGGTGCTGAGGTCGGTGACCGTGCGCCTGCCGAAAAGCGCTGCCTCCGAGGCGGTTCCGGATACCCGCACCTGCCATCCGGCCCGCCCGCGCGAGGTGTAGTCCAGGGTGGCGAGCGCCTTGGATACGTGGAACGGTTCGGTATGCGTGGTCGTCACCACCGGTATCAGCCCGAGGCGGCTGGTCACCGGCGCGAGCCGCGCGGCGATCAATTCGGCGTCGAGCCGGGCGTGCACGCCGTCGTCTCCGGATGCGTGCCGCACCCCCAGCCCGTCCTCGATGGTCACGAAATCCAACAGCCCCCGCTCGGCGATGGCGGCGAGATCCGCCCAATAGCGGGCATCGAACAATTCGGCGGGACGAGAATTCGGTTCCCGCCAGGCCGCCGGATGCCAGCCCGCCCCGTCCAGGGCCACGCCCAGGTGCAATGGTGTCGATGCCATAGGTTTCCCGTCCTCGCTCGCAGCCCGCCGATCGGCGTACGTACTCCCCAACCTTGTCGATGGCCCGCATCCGGCCAACAGTTGCGATCAGGTTGATCCTGCGGAAATACCGCGAGGCATCGTGTGTGAGCGTGACTTCCACTGCGCGAAGGCCATTTCCGAGCGAGGAACAGCCCGGCCTGACGAGCGATTCGCGCGAACGCCCGGTTACCGCTAGGGTCGGCGGTGACAGCGTATAGGGTTCCGCGCGCACACCGCCTGAACGACAACACAATCAGGTGTGGGTGGACTGGACCGAGCTACGCCTCGGTGGACGGCAACCTGCCGGCCGCCGACATCTGAAGGGATAAAAGCCTGGAGGACTCCTATTGTGCTACCCGAAAACTCAGGTGGTACCGAGTAGAGAGTCCCGCCAATGGTTTTCGCCTCGTCCGTTCCCGCCACGGCCGGTGTTCCGGTCGTCGTTCTCATCGCGGTGCTGGTGGCCGCGGTCCTGCACGCGGCCTGGAATGCCATCGCGCACTGGATTCCCGATAAGGCCGCCGCGCTGACGCTGGTGCCACTGGGCTGTGTGCTGTGCTCGATTCCCATGATTCTCGTTGCGGCAGCGCCTGATTCGCGCAGCTGGCCGTATCTGGCGGCATCGTCGGTGCTGCACATCCTCTACAACGGACTGCTCATGCTGTCCTATCGTTTCGGCGATCTCAGCCAGACCTATCCCTTGGCGCGCGGTACCGCGCCCCTGGTGGTGGCGCTGGTCGCGGCCATCGCACTGGGCGAGACGCCCGGCCACGGACAGCTCGCCGGTGTGCTGCTGATCTCGATGGGCCTCGGGTTCCTGGTCTTCTGGGGCCGCCGCGATAATCCGAGCCGCCCGGCCGCGATGGGCGCGGCCGTCACCACCGGTCTGGTGATCGCCGCGTACACGGTCGTGGACGGAACCGGAATCCGCTTGTCGCACAGCACACTCGGCTATATCGCCTGGCTCATGCTGCTCGGCGAGGTCACGATGCCGGTGCTGGTCTTCGCCTGGATCGGACCGAAGCTGTGGCCGCGCGTGCGGCCGGTATGGCATATCGGCCTGCTCGGCGGTGTGCTCAGCGTCGCGGCCTACGGGCTGGTGCTGTGGGCGCAAACCCGCGGCGCGCTGGCCTCGATCGCGGCGATGCGGGAATCGAGCATCATCATCGCGGCGGTGATCGGCGCGGTCTGGTTCAAGGAGGGCTTCGGCAAGCCCCGAATCCTGGCCACCTGCGTCGTCGCCGCGGGTATCGCGGTCATGGTCCTGACCTGAGACGGCCGGTCCATCGGGAGGAGGATGGACCGGCCGTTCGGACTGCGCACGGCTAGTGGTGCTGCAGCCTCTCCTTCATCTCCTCGTTCATATCCTTGATCCCCGAGCGCGCCTGCTGGGCTTCACGCTTCATGCCGTCGCCCAGCCGGTCCATATCGCGCTTGGCATCATCGGCCATGCGGTCCATGCCGTCGGCCATGCGCTGGCCCTGGTCCTTCATGTCCTGCTTGACCTTGTTCGCCATCTGGCCGGGTTTTCGGCCTTTGCGGTCAGACATTCCAACCTCCGCGTCGGTAGGTTTCAGGTCCGAACTACGAGATGGGAGTGCGGGTGAGAACCCGCATCCGTCGAGTCTCCGAGCGCTGTCGAGCGTCCTTCGAAGTCTGCGAGGGTCGCCGACAACCGGATCCAGCCTGCTGCCGATGGGTCCGCGGTGTCAACCTTTCTGGCGAAAACAGGTCGCTCACCTCGGGGACTTGAACGGACGTCCGGTTTTATTTGCTCCCGTATTGCCCGAGCTTCGCAAATTCGCGGGTGATCGGGGTAACGGACAGACCGAAAGGTCCGAAGGAAGGGCATCGGGATACAACGTCTGGAAGTGAATTCATAATGTCGGCAAGGACATTCACGGTGGTGGCGGCCGCCGTAGCAGCAGTCGCGCTTTGCGCACCGTCGGTCGGCGCGGAACCTCCCACGACGACTCCGCCCGCCCCGGGCCTCGGGTTGGGTGTCGATCTCAATGGCGGTGGCAACGTCGGGGCGAACCCCGGCGGGAACGGTCCGGGGGCGAATGCGGGTCTCGGCCTCGGGGTCGACGTGCAGGCCGGTGGCGGCGGTCTCGGCGTCACCATTGCGCCTAGCGTCGGTGCGAACGCCGGGGGAGGGGTGCAGGCCGGTGGCGGTGCCCAGGCGGGCGGCGGCGTCCAAGCCGGTGGAAATGCCGGTGGTGGCGTGCAGAGCGGCGGCGGTGTGCAGGTCGGCGGCGATGCCAATGGCGGCGTCCAAGGCGGCGGTGATGCCAACGGTGGTGTGCAGACCGGCGGTGGCGTTCAGGTCGGCGGTGACGCCAATGGCGGTGTGCAGACCGGTGGCGGCGTTCAGGTCGGCGGTGACGCCAACGGCGGTGTGCAGACCGGCGGTGGCGTTCAGGTCGGCGGCACCGGCAACGGTGGCGTGCAGACCGGAGGCGGTGTGCAGATCGGTGGCACCGCGGGCGGCGTCCAAACCGGTGGCGGAGTTCAGGTCGGTGGCACTGCCGGTGGTGGTGTGCAGACCGGTGGTGGCGTTCAGGTCGGCGGGAACGCGGGCGGCGGTGTGCAGACCGGCGGACTCGGCGGCATCGATCTGATCGCCGTCGGCGCGGCGGCCGCGGGACCGGACACGGTGTACGGCATGGCGATTCCGGTCGGCGCGACCACCGGTATCCCCGGCGGCACGGCCGTCACCGATAAGACTCCGGCGGGCGGATATGTCATCCCCAAGGGCGCACCGGAGACCGGAGCGGGCGGTATGGCGTGCGTCGTGAGCGCGCGATGAGCCGAAACATCAAGGGCGCGGCGAGGATTCGGCGGACTCCACTCGCCGCCCTGATCGCCGCGCTTGCGGTCATCGCCGCCCTGATCACCGGGTGCGGATCCACCGAGACCACCGCGGCCTCGACCACGACCGCGGCCACGCCCGCCAAAGTGCAGACGGCGGCATCGGTCACCCGGTCCACGCCGGTCTCGTTCGATATCCCCTCGATCAAGGCATCGGGTTCGCTGGTCTCGTTGGGGCTCAACGCCGATGGAACGGTTCAGGTCCCGGCGGACTATCAGCAGGCGGGCTGGTATCAGCAGGGTCCCGCGCCCGGTGAGCAGGGTTCGGCGGTGATCCTCGGCCATGTCGACTCCTATAAGGGCGAAGGCGTCTTCTTCTCTCTCAAGAAGGTCAAAGCGGGCGACATGATCGATGTGAAGCGCGCGGACGGTAAGACCGCGCATTTCAAGGTCACCGATGTGCGCATGTATCTCAAATCCGAGTTTCCGGACCAGCTGGTTTATGGTCCGCGCGGCGGGGCTACCCTCCAAGTGGTCACCTGCGGAGGCGATTTCGATCAATCCGCCAAGAGTTACCAGTCCAACGTGGTGGTGTTCTCCTCACTCGATTCGGTCACCTAGCGATCGTTTTCGGCTGCAAGGTGCAAATGTACTTTCATTTGTCGTTTGCAGGTGTCGTTGTCGAGGACCTCTGGTGCCGACTAGCTGACGGGTTGTGCCACAAAGGGATTCGAGGGAGCAAAGTGCTCGCATCTCATGACAGTTTTGTGGGTGCGGCCCCGCGAGGCCGCTGTCCAGTCCGCCGCGCAACCTGATGAGGAAGTTGGCTGCCGGCGTACCCCGTTTGCGTATGGAGGCGAAACCAGAGCATGACGGCATCCGAAGAGGAGCGGCAGATCAGCGAGCTCGTCGCCCGGCTGGCCGCTAAATTCCCGCATTTGACGGCGCGGGTTGTCGGTGAGGAAGTGCGCGGAATACACCGCGATTTCGAAGGGCATCGGGTTCGGGAATTCATTCCGCTGTTGGTGGAGCGAATCGCCGAACGGCAGTTGAGCAAGCGAGTGTCGTACCGTTCGTCCGCGAATATCGGGGATCCGCTATGGAATCGGGCGCAACCCTTATGCCCGGTCTTCCGGTGGTGAATTCGCTCAGCGCGCAGCCGAGTTCGACACGCCGAAGCCGCAGGTCGGGAAACCTGCGGCTTTTTCTATCGGCGACTACTGAAGTCGCTTGGGTTCGATAGCCGCGGGGAGCCCGCGCAGCTGCGCGAAATCCGGACTCTCCTCCCAGCAATCCATGAGCAGCCGCGGCGTGGTGTGGTGTTTGACGTGGTCGCTGTGCACTGTCGACCCGAAGATGGTCAGGCTCGTGATGGCGGTGGCGGCGCATATGCCGCCCGCGATCAACGCCCAACCGGCGTATCCACTTGCGGCAGCGGCCAAAGCCATTGCGCAGGTGCCGAATGAGACGAGTATCGAGGTGTAACCGAACCAGGCGGCGAAACTGTTCCGTCTGACCCAGCCTGGGTTGTGGGGCATCCACCCAGCATACCGACATATGTGATCTACGGCACTCCGGGTTTTCCGGGGGCGATTACGATACTTCGATGACCGGCAGATACATCCACACCGCACTCGGCCGGATCTACGTCGACATATCCGGTGCGGGCGAGCCGATACTGCTGCTGCCCAGCCTGCTCACCGACCACACCCTCTTCGCCGCGCAGATACGCCATTTCGGCGATCGGTACACCACGATCGCGGTGGACCCGCCCGGTCAGGGCAGCAGCGAACACCTCGAACGCCAATTCTCCTTCGAGGAGAGCGCCCGCAGCTATCTGCAGATCCTCGATGAACTGGGATTCGCGCGCGCCCACATAGTCGGAAACTCTTGGGGCGCAATGATCGGTGGCACCCTGGCCGCGAGCTACCCCGACCGCGTGGCCTGCGCCATCCTCATCAACGGCACCGCCTCCCCGGCACCTGCCTGGGACCGCCGGAAGCTGGCTCTCTCCGCTCAGCTGAGCCGCCGCCTCGGCCGCATGGCCTTCCCTCGAATCCTGGTCGTCCCCCGCTTCCTCGGCGCGACGACCAGACGCACCCGGCCCGAATTAGTCGACGATTTCCTGACCATCCTGGCCCGCAACAATCCCCGCTCCGCGAGCCTGGCGGTCGAGAGCATCGTGGTGAATCGCCCCGACCAGCACGCCCTCTTCACCCGAATCCAATCCCCGGTCCTCATCATCACCGGCGATGAGGACATCAGCTTCCCGGTTCCCGAGGTCCGTCGCATGGCCCGCGCCATCCCCGGCTCGGAATTCGCCGTCCTCGATCACGTGGGCCATCTCGCGGCCTACGAAGCCCCCGATGTGGTCAACCGTCTCATCGACGACTTCCTGTCCCGTCACCCATCCGCATGAAAACTCAACGGGTGGAATTGATTACAGCTGAAGCGGTCGGTCCACCGTCGGGGATGGACCGACCGGGTTCGAGCTAGGAGGCGCTGCCGGACAGCAGGCCCGACAGCAGCCCGCCGCCGCCGAGGCCGGAGGAGCCGGTGGAGGTTTGCAGGGTCCAGGTGCCGCAGCCGGTGGTGAAGAAGGCGATATCGGTGGACTGGATGGTGACGGTGGCCGAACCGTTCACCGCCCCACCGGTTTCCAGCACGGCGGTGGCGCTGGGGGTCAGAGCCGAGAGCCGGGCCCAGGCGCAGGTGGAGAGCGCGGTGCTGGTGGTGTAGGTGCCGGCCTGGATATCGGTGCCGACGGTGAAGATGGAGTCGGTGCCCATGCTGGTGCCGACCGCGCTCGCGGTTCCGGTGGAGCTCAGTACGGCGGTGGCGGCGAGTGCGAGCCCGGTCGCCCAGAGTGACTTACGCATAAAGGAGTGTCCTCAATCGTCTGAAATGAATGCGTTTCGCAGGCTATGAGCCGTCGGTTCCACTCGGGACCGGATCCAGGAACCTCACAGGAACATCGCGGCTGGAATCGGCCGGGCGAGGTTCGGGGTGCGCGAGTAGCCCGATGTGAGCTCGCCGTGACTGTGATTCATCCCGTATATCTGGTTCTGCTCCCCGAACGGTCTTGGTACCGCTTAACGTCGCGGGGGCAGAACTGAGTTGGGAAGGTGGCAGTAGGCGTGATCGGTACGCAGGCGAAGCTCGATGAACTGGCCAAGATTTTGGAGATCGCCGCGGAACCCGCGGGCGAGGCCGGGGTCGCCAAGCGGGAGAAGAAGGGCATTCCGAGTGTGCGGCAGCGGGTCGACATGCTGCTCGATCGCGGGACGTTCATCGAGACCGGTGCGCTGGCTCGACAGCCGGGACAGGCGGACGCGCTCTATGGTGACGGCCTGGTCACCGGTCGCGGGTTGATCGGGGGACGCCCGGTGGTGGTGATTTCTCATGATCAGACCGTGTACGGCGGGTCAGTGGGCGTCACCTCGGCGCAGAAGTTCATGCGGGCGCTGCAATTCGCGTTCGACAACGCGTGCCCGGTGGTGACGATCAACGATTCCGGTGGTGCGCGCATTCAGGACGCGGTGGGTTCCATCGCCTCGTTCGGTGATATCTCGCGGGTGCTGGAGAAGCTGTCCGGATATGTGCCGCAGGTGTCGATCATTCTCGGCAAGTGCGCGGCGGGATCGGTGTACGGGCCGATCAATACCGATGTGCTTATCGGGACCAAGGATTCGTACATGTTCGTCACCGGGCCGGATGTGATCAAGGCCGTCAACGGTGAGGATGTCACTGCCGAGGAGCTCGGCGGCGCGGAGGTGCAGGCCAAGCGCGGCACGCTGCATCACGTGGCCGAGACCGAGCAGGAGGCGTACGACTGGGCACGCAATTACCTGAGCTACTTCCCGACCAGCTGCGTCGAAACGCCGCCGATCGTGAATCCCGGTCTGGAGCCGGAGATTACGGCCTCGGATCTGGAACTCGACCGGATCATCCCGGATTCCGATCGCTCCGGCTACGACATGCACGAGATCCTGCTGCGCCTGTTCGACGACGGTGAATTCCACGAGGTCCGCGCCGCGTTCGCGCCCAACCTGATTACCGGATTCGCCCGCGTGGACGGCTATCCCGTCGGCGTGATCGCCAATCAGCCACTGGTGCTGGGAGGTTCGATCGACGCCGCCTGCTCGGACAAGTCGACCTATTTCATCCGCCTCTGCGACGCCTTCAATATCCCGCTCGTCTTCGTCGCCGACACCCCCGGCGTCCTCCCGGGCCTGTCCGAGGAAGCCGCGGGCGTGATCATCCGCGGCGGCCGCGTCCCCCGCGCCATCATCGAAGCGACCGTCCCGATCATCAACCTGGTGGTCCGCAAGTCCTACGGCGGCGCCTACGGCATGATGGCCGCCCGCCAGGTCGGCGCCGACTTCAGCTTCGCCTGGCCCACCGCCCGAATCGCGGTAATCGGCGCCGAAAGCGCGGTCGACCTCCTCGGCAAACGCCAACTGGCCGCCATCCCCGAGGAACACCGAGCCGCCGCCCGCGACTTCATGGTCAACCAGTACAACGAAACCGTCGCCACCCCTTGGATCGCCGCCGAACGCGGCTACATCGACGCGGTAATCGAACCCTCCCGCACCCGCCTCGAAATCCGCCACGCCCTCCGCCTCCTCCGCGACAAACAACCCCTCAAGCCCGAATTCAACCCCCGCAAACACGCCATCTACCCCATGTAATGCCGGGTATGCGATTCCGCTTCGAGCTGACACCGCTCGAGGAGGTTCACCCCTGGGGCTCGGTGACCCCGAACCTGCACTGGTTCGGGCTCACCGACGGTCTCTACTGCCTCGATGTAGGTGGCGTCGAACTGCTGCGCTACACCGATCGAACGATGGATTGGCTGACAACCCAACGGGATCGGCCGCCACTGCCGTGGGTGGACTACTACGTGGTCCGCCTGTGGGAGGACATGCTGGCCGCGCTGCCGTACATCCTCGAGCCCGTCCCGGACGATCTGGTGGACTACATGGTCACCGGATCCATGGTGCCGGTCGATCTCGACGATTCGATTCTGGACGACCCCGCCGTCGACGCGGCGTGGGACGCGTCCGGCGAACGCAGGGTCGATACGTCCTACCTGCGCTTCGGTCCGACGCTCTCATGGTGCCGCACACTCGATCCGGTGGACACCGTCACCGTGGGTTGGCACACCACCGCAGACCCCGACGGTGAAATCGCGTTCACCGCACCGCTATCGGGCAGGGTGTCGGTGACCACGGCTGAGTTCATCGATGCCGTAACGGATTTCGACCGCAGGCTGTTCGAATCCATGCGGGTGCGCGTGGATCGATTGGCCGAGACCGGCCCGCCCGACGGGATAGAACTCGATATCCCGCACCTGATTCGGGAGCATGAGGATCGTCGTACCTGGTTGGCTCGGGCCATGTCACGGCAGGTCGGCACCGATTGGGAGGCGGTCCGGGCGGGCGTGGCGATTCTGGTGCAACCGGGAGTCGGTCAGAAGTAGACGCCGGGGACGCAATAGCCGGTGACGTATTGGCGGTCGCCGTAGCGTACAGCGGATGGATTCCATTGTGCGCCAAGGGCTTCTACAAAGGAGTGGACTGCGTCGAGGTCGCTGCGGTCGGCGATCAGGATGAGGTTGTCGTCTTCGGTGACGGAGCCGCCGCCGAGGGTGTCGCGGGCTGCCGGGTCGGCGAGGAGGGCGTCGTGCAGTCGGGTTCGGTCGATGCCGGGGATTTGGACGATGAATCCGTCTGCGCGGGGGTCGTCGGCGGGTAGGAACTCGATGCCGAGGACGGCTTCCTGGTGGTAGCGCACTCGCAGGTCGTCGGCGATCCAGCACAGGTTGTCGCGGCCGGTGCAGGCCAGTTCGAAGCGGCGGGCCGGTTCGTAGGTTATCTGCTGGGATTGCTCGGACCAGAACACGCCGTCGATGGGTTCGGACTGCACGGTGAGCCCGAGTTCCATGGCGGCGGTGAGGTTGGTTTCCAGTTCGAACTGGGTGAGCGGATCGTTCAGGCGTGGATCGGCCGGATCGGTGATGGTGGCGGTATTCCAGGTGCCGAACAATTCGGCGGTCGGCTGCAAGGGGTTCCCCGCCGCGCACGAGGCCGGGCCGTAGGCGTCGGCCGCGCCCGCGCCGACCGAGATCAGGGTGGCGCCGAAGGTGACGGCGGCAGCCAGGGTGACGGCGACTCGATTGGCGATCATGAGGCCGCTCCTCCTCTCCAGCGGGTCGAGATTCGACGGATCCGGGACGAGATGAGATCAATCGAAGTCTATTGCGCCGGATCCGGCGGTATTCGGAAACGCACAAGTCCGGCACCGCGCCCTACCTGGACCGTTGACCGGTGAGAGCAAGCACACACATTGCCTGCCGTTTGCCCACTTAGACTGGCTGCGAGTTCCGATCGATGATGATCGCCTGTGGCACCGCGCTTTTCGCGCGTGAATCGTTTGAGGAGTGGATCCAGTTGAGCAGCGCCTTCCGACGCCGCATCTCGCCCACCGAACGGATGTATCTATCCGCCAGGGAGGTCCACCCACACTTTCTGATCCAGGTGATCGTCGAGGGCACGGGAGCACTGGACCCGGACAAACTGCGGGACGCGGTTCAGGTCGCATCGCTGGCACATCCCGGCTCACGCCTGGAGCGCTCGGGCCGCGATTGGGTCGCCCGAGCCGATACGCCCCGGGTCAGGGTGATCGCGAACACCACCGTCGACTACGACCGGCTCACCGAGGACGACATCCTCAACGGCCCGATCTCACGGCCCGATTACGTATCCGAAGCGCCGAACTGTGAAGTCGTGCTGCTCACCGCCGACCCGGTCACGGTGATCTTCCGCGGTTTCCACGGCGTCATGGATGCCAAGGGCCTGCAGATGTGGGCCGCGGATGTCTTCCGGGTGCTGCGCGATGAGACGCCCGAGGGCGCGAACGATCCCACAACCGATCTGGAATTCGCACTGCGCCTGGGCATTCCGGGATCACCCGCGCCGATGCGAGTGCGCTTCCGCTCGCCGATCGGGCACGGTGCCGCGGTGGCGGGCCGCCCCTTCCTGCTGCGGCATCGGAACGTGCCCGGCACCACCACCGCGATAGCGGCCCGAGTCGGTGAAATCGTCGCCCGGGCAACGGGTTCCACGGCCCGCCTGATGATCCCGGTCGACCTGCGCAGACATGACGCCGAACTGCGCTCGACCGCGAACCTCACCCTGCCGCTGTTCCTGGACACCGAGCCGGGGGAGAACTGGCGGGAGATCAACGGCCGCATGCTGGCCGGACTGATGCGCCGCGATGAACTCAATCAAATGAAAAACCCGGGCCTGGAACAGATTCCGGTCCCCGTGGCCAAGGCCGCCGTACGCACCATCGACGCGATCGGCAGGCGTACGGGCCGAAACCTGTGCTCGGCCATCGTCTCGCACGCGGGCAAGGTCGCGCTCGCCGATTTCGCCGGACCGGATTTCACCCCCACCGGCGTGGTGGCGATTCCCGCGCACACCGGCCTGGCCCCGATCAGCTTCGCGATCGTGGAATCCGAGCATTCCACCGGCATCACGGTCTCCTGCCGCAACGGCCACGGCGTCGCCGAACGCCTGGAGATCCTGCTGGACTCCATCGCGGCCGCCCTCACCGAACCCGAACAGCCGGTCCAGCAGGCCGACGCGGCCCTTCAGGCCGATGTGGACGGGTCCGAATCGGAATCCGTCGAGCAGGCGACCACGCTGGTGGAATTGCTTCGCGCGCAGATCGCGGCGCGGCCTGCGGCGCTCGCGGTGACCGGGCCGGACGGTTCGCTCACATACGCGCAGTTGGGCGCGCGCTCTGCCGATATCGCGGATGTGCTTCGTGAGCGCGGGGTCGGGAGGGGCGATATCGTCGCCATTCTCGCGGGGCGCACGCTGGAGGGACTGGCCGGGCAGTGGGGCATTCTGGAGGCCGGTGCGGCCTTCCTGCCGCTGGATCCCAAGCATCCGCGCGAGCGCATCATCCAGACCCTGCGTGATTCCGGTGCGAGCGTATGCCTGGTCGAACGCCGGTACGCCGATATCGTCGGTGACGCCGTTCCGGCCCTGGTGCTCGAGAACCTGCCCGAAAGCGGTTCCGAGCCACTCGATCTCGGCGTCGAACCCGGCGACGTCGCGTACGTGACCTACACCTCCGGCTCGACCGGCCGCCCCAAGGGCGTGCGCGTCACCCACGATGGTGTCATGCACTACCTGCGCGCGGCGCGGGACTGGTATCAGCTCACGCCCGATACCCGGTACGCGCACTATCACACCCCCGCGGCCGATATGGCGGCCATGGCGATGGTGTCCCCGGTCATCGCGGGCGGCACGGTGCTGCTGGTACCGGGCGATATCAACCACCTCACCCTGTCGGACATGCTCGGCGAAAACGGCGCGAACGCACTGTTCTTCACGCCCAGCCTGGCGGAAGTCGCACTGCGCCAAGATATTCGACCCGCCGCCTTCAATACTGTCGTCCTCGGCGGGGAACAGTTGAGCCACGACCTGGCCCGCCGGGTGCGCGAATTCTTCGGTCCCGAGGTGAGACTGGTCAACAGTTACGGCCCGACCGAGGTCAGCCTGGTCTGCGTCTCGCACCTCCTCACCGATACGAGGTCGCCCGGCGCGACTTCCGCCCCGATCGGCTTCCCCGCTCCCGGCACCACCGTGCACCTGCTAGATCCCGAGGGCGAGCCGGTGCCGGACGGTACGGCGGGCGAATTGTATTTGGGCGGACCGCAAGTCGCCGCCGGATATCTGGACCGCCCCGAACTGACCGCCGAACGCTTCGTCACCGTGCACGGCGAACGCACCTACCGCACCGGCGATCTGGTGCGCCGCCTGGCGGACGGCGCGCTCGAATTCGTCGGCCGCGTCGACCACCAGGTCAAGATTCGCGGTAACCGCGTGGAACCGGATGAGATCCGCTGTGTGCTGGAATCGCATCCGGATATCGCGGCGGCCGCCGTAATCAGCCGCCGCCGTGAAGAACACAGCGATCACGTGCTGGAAGCCTTTGTGGTACCGACCTCGCAAGCCCCTGCCGATCAGGCGCTGCGTGACTTCCTGGCGGATCGCCTGCCGGTGTACATGATCCCCAGCGGCTTCCATCACATCGCCGAACTTCCGCTCACCAGCAACGGTAAGACCGACCGCGCCGCGCTCGCGGACCTCCTCGCGGGTGAGTCCGAATCGAGTCGAAATACGCTGCCCGGCAACCTTTCCAACTCCGAGGGCGGTAACGGCGCGGGCGCATCCACGCCCTCGGCCGGTGACGACGTGGATGACTCCGAGAGCGATCTCCAGGAACAGATCGCCGAGATCTGGGCTCGTGTCCTGCGATGCGATTCCGCTGCCCTCGGACCCGATTCCGACTTCTTCGCCCTGGGCGGCGATTCACTCGCCACCGTCGAGATGCTCGCCCAGGTCTCCAAGCGAATTGTCGGCCGGGACGCCGAACAGGCATTCGTGGCCCAGGTCGAGGGCCTCATCACCCATCTGACCCTGAACCGGGTATGCGAGGCCGTGGCCGTTGCCGCGGGTACAGGAGCATTCGAATGATCTTCATCGGCAGCGGTTCGCTACTGTGGCGGGCCGTCGATTTCGCCACCGCCGCAGGTCATTCCGTCGATCTCGTGGTGGTGCCCGCCGGTCAGCAGGCATCGGCCGGGGCCAGACAGGTCCCGGTGCTCGCCACCGCCGATGTGAACGCCGCCGCCGATGAGCTGGCCAGCGCCTGCACGGACGGCATCGTATTCTCCATCAATAACGCCACCATCCTGCGGGAGCCCGTGCTGGACAAGAATTTCCGCGTCTACAACATCCACAATGGCCTGCTGCCCCGCCATCGCGGCCTGCCCGAGGCCGCGATCGCGCACGCGATCCTCAACGGCGATAACGCCTACGGCGCGACCCTGCATGAAATCGACGCCGGGGTCGACACCGGCGCGGTGCTGGATGTCGAACAGTTCCCGATCACGGAAGCAGACGGCTTCCAGGACATCATGTTGCAGGGCCTGCGCGCCTGCACGGTGCTGTTCGAACGCAATCTGGAAGCCATTGTCGCGCACCGCATCACCCCGATCCCGCAGCCGACCGAGAACAGCGGCTACTACGGCCGCAAGGCCCTCGACAGCCTCCGCGATCTGACCGATCACCCCGATTTCCCCCGGGCCACCGACCTCGGCATCTTCTCGGCGTTCTACCCGGAACTGGCTGCCGCCAGCCGCACCGCCTGACCTATATCGAAGTCTCGTGTTGCGCCTTACGCCAGCGCAGTGGTGACTGCCCGGTCCAGCGCGCGAAAGCGCGGGTGAAGCTGGCGGATTCGGAGTACCCCAGCCGATCGGCGATGGTGGCGGTCGGCAGCGTGGTGGCGGACAGCAACTCACACGCGAGCGTGCAGCGCACCTCATCGACCAGTGACCGATACGAATGCCCCTCCGCCGCCAATTGCCGCCGCAGTGTCCGAGTCGAAATATGCAGCGCCGTCGCCACTTCGGATTCGGTGAGCAGTCCGCGCGGCGGGGTGAGCACCACCTCGCGCACCTGCCCCGCCGTGCCGATCCGGGCGCGGCGCGCGATCGCCAGTTCCCGGCACTGCTGGGTGGTGAGGTCGGCGGTATAGGGATCGGACTGCGGCAGCGGCGCGTCGACGGTCCGCACATCGAATACGGCCGCATAGTCGTCGGCACCGTATTGCGTTGTGTCGGAGATGAGTTCGGTGGTCGGGTGCGCACTCGCGAACTCCGGACCGGAGTATGGCAGCCGGATCGCGTGCAGCCGTGCGCCCGCCGCGGTGATATCGCTGTACAGCGTGGCGATGATGCCGATATCGCGTTCGGCCACGAACCGGGCCAGCACCGGATCGGTCACCTCCGGCTCGATCACCAGGGCGAGTTCCCCAGCACTCTCGACCGCGGTGATCCGGCTGAACGAATACGACAGATCCAGGAACCGCAGCCCGACATCGATGGCATCGCGCACGGATCGGCTCGCGATGAGCGCATACCCCCAGATACCGTGCGCGGTGGCGTGATACCGCAGCCCGGCGGCCAAGCCGAAGCCGGTGGTATCGGGTACCGCCCGCAGCACATTGGTGATGATGGCGATTTCCTGCGCCCCGGTGACGAGCGCGCCCGGGCGGCGCAGTTCGGCGGCCGCGACCCCGGTGCCGCGCAGGCATATCGCTTCCGAGACGCCGTGCTCGGCGGCCAGCCGGGTGATGAGCAGCGCGCTGGTGGGTGCCCGTAATGCGGTCAGCACGCTCATGGTCGGCTCCGCCCGGCGATTGTCACTGGCCAAAAATATCAAAAAACCGGCCCGCGCGGACGTGGGAATCACCACCCTCGCCGCCTTACCCTCGGGCTGAGCGGACCGTGACGGCGGTCACGGGAGCGGTGAGGATACGAGGCGAATTTGAGCGAGCACACCAGCTTCGACTACGTGATCGTCGGAGCGGGCAGCGCGGGTGCGGTGGTGGCCGCGCGGCTGTCGGAGGATCCATCGATATCGGTACTGCTGCTGGAGGCGGGCGGTGCGGCCGATGCCGACGAGATCGCCATTCCCGCGGCCTTCCCGCAGCTGTTCAAGACCAAATGGGATTGGAACTACGAGACCACCGAACAGAAGCATATGGCCGGGCGGCGCGCGTTCTGGCCGCGCATGAAGGCGCTCGGCGGCTGCTCGTCCATGAACGCCATGATCTACATTCGCGGCAATCGCGCCGACTTCGATTCCTGGCGTGACGATTTCGGGGCCGAGGGCTGGGGTTATGACGATGTGCTGCCGTATTTCGTTCGCGCGGAGACCAATACGCGACTGCGCGACCGATTCCACGGCGCGACGGGTCCCTTGCACGTCGAGGACCGCCGCTACACCCATGAGCTGACCGACGGCTGGATCGATGCCGCCACCGGGCACGGATTGGCGCGCAATGCCGATTTCAACGGCGCGACCCAGGAGGGCGCGGGCCACTATCAGGTGACCTGTAGGAACGGCAGGCGCTGGTCGACCGCCGACGGCTATCTGACGCCCGCGCTGGAGCGGCCCAACCTGACCGTCCGCACCCACGCCTTCGTCACCAGGGTGATCCTGGACGGCACCCGCGCGATCGGCGTGGCCTATCGCCATCGTGGCCAGGAACAGATCGCGCACGCGGCCGCCGAGGTGGTGCTGTCCGGCGGCGCGATCAATTCGCCTCAGCTGCTGATGCTTTCGGGCATCGGCCCGGCCGCGCATCTGCGTGAACACGGCATCGATCCGGTGGTCGATCTGCCCGGCGTCGGCGAGAATCTGCACGACCATCCGGTGACACCGCTCATCTGGCGCACCAGGGGCACCTCGGATCTGACCGACTTCTCCAACCCCGCGCGGCTGGCGCAGTGGAAGCTGGCCGGGCGCGGTCCGCTGTCCTCGAACGTCGGTGAGGGCGGGGCCTTCTTCGCCTCGCGCGACGGTCTTCCCGCACCCGATATCCAGGTCATCGTCGCGCCGACCGGCTTCTACGACAATGGATTCCGCGAACCCGCGGGCCAGATGTTCACCGCCGGTGTGACCCTGGTGAATGTCGGCAGCCGGGGCCGGGTCCGCCTGCGTTCCGCCGATCCGGCGTGGAAGCCGGAGATGGATCCCGGCTACTTCGAGGATCCGGCCGATCTGGCCGCCTCGGTGGCGGGGGCGCGCCGGGTGTTCGAGATCGTGCGCGAACGCCCCCTCGCGCGTTTCCTGGGCGAGCCATTCCTGCCCGATCGCGTCGACGGACTCTCCGATGAGCTGCTGGCCGACCATATTCGCGCCTGGACGCAGACGCTGTATCACCCGGTCGCCACCTGCTCGATGGGCACCGGCGACAACGCGGTCGTGGACCCGCAATTGCGGGTGTACGGCATCGACGGGCTGCGGGTGGCCGACGCCTCGGTCATGCCGGTCGTACCGCGCGGTAATACCAACGCCCCCACGGTCATGGTGGGCGAGAAGGCATCCGATCTGATTCGGGACGGCCGCACGTCATGACGCGGGCCGAAGATACGCAGGGAGCCATCGTGACGGCAACGGTCACAAAGACATTCGACTCACTGAACCCGGCGACGGGTGATCTGGTCGGCACCCATCCGGTATTCGACGCCGAGCAGGTGAACGATACGGTGGTCCGCGCCCGCGAGGCCGCAAGCTGGTGGGCGGGACTGAGTTTCGCCGAACGCGCCGAGCGGCTGAAGATCTGGCGCGGCATCATTGCCCGCCGGATGGCGCAGCTCGCCGAGATCTCACACGCCGAGACCGGTAAGCCCACCGCCGACGCCCAGCTCGAAATCGTGATGATGCTCGACCATCTGGCCTGGGCGGCGGGAAATGCCCGAAAGGTATTGGGCCGTAAGAAGGTTTCCACCGGGCTGATGGCACAGGACCTGGGCGCGTCGGTGGAGTACCTGCCGCTCGGCGTGATCGGCGTGATCGGGCCGTGGAACTTCCCGGTCTTCACCCCGATGGGTTCCATCGCTTACGCGCTCGCGGCGGGCAACGCGGTGGTGTTCAAGCCGAGTGAATTCACCCCGGGCGTCGGCGTCTGGCTGGTGGACGCGTTCGCGCAGGCGGTGCCCGAGCATCCCGTGCTCCAGGTGGTGACCGGACTCGGCGAAACCGGTGCGGCACTGTGTAGCTCGGGCGTGGACAAGATCGCCTTCACCGGCTCGACCGCCACCGGCAAGAAGGTCATGCGCGCCTGCGCGGACACCCTGACCCCGGTGCTGATCGAGGCCGGTGGCAAGGATGTGCTGCTGGTCGACGCGGACGCCGATCTCGACGCGGCGGCCGAGGCGGCGGTCTGGGGCGGGCTCTCCAATGCGGGGCAGGCGTGCATCGGCACCGAACGGGTCTACGTGCACGAGCGGGTGTACGACGAATTCGTCGGCAAGCTGGGCGATCTGGTGACGAACCTGCGCGCGGGCGATGACCCGGAGGCGCAGCTCGGCCCCATGACCATGCCGTCCCAGCCGAAGGTGGTGGCGGACCATATCGCCGATGCGCTGAGCAAAGGCGCGCGAGCGCTCGTCGGCGGAATCGCCGCGGTCGGTGAGCGATTGGTGCAGCCCACCGTCCTGGTGGATGTGCCCGAGGACTCCATCGCCATGACGGAGGAGACGTTCGGGCCGACGCTGGCGGTCAACAAGGTTCGCGATATGGATGAGGCGATCGAGCGGGCGAACGATTCGCGCTACGGACTCGGTGCCGCCGTATTCTCCAAGGGTCGCGGCCAGGAGTTGGCGCGGCGCATCCGATCCGGCATGACCGGCGTGAATCTGGTCTACCTGTTCGCCGCGCTGCCCGAACTGCCGTTCGGTGGCGTCGGTGATTCCGGTTTCGGCCGCATCCACGGCCCGGATGGGCTGCGCGAGTTCACCTACGCGAAATCCATTGCGCACCGCCGCTTCCCGGCGTTGCTGCCGCTGACCACGTTCGCGCGCACCGCCAAGATCGACAAACTGATGGCGACCCTGACCGTGCTGCGGCACGGCTGATCATCGTCATACCGGCCTCGAAATCCATTGATAGGAATCAGAGTTCAATGTTGAGCACAATGCAGGACGAGCAGCTGTCGCTGGCGACACTGCTGAAGTACGCGTCCACCTTCCAGGGGGAGAGCACGATTTCGACCTGGACCGGTGACGGGGTCCGTACCCAGACTTTCTCCGAGATCGGCGCGGATGCGGCCCGTCTTGCCAATGCCTTGCGTGACCTTGGCATCGGTGAGGGTGATCGGGTCGGGACCTTCATGTGGAACAACAATGAGCACATGGTCGTGTACGTGGCGGTGCCGGCGATGGGTGCGGTGCTGCACGCGTTGAACATTCGTTTGTTCCCGGAGCAGTTGGTGTATGTGGCCAATCATGCCGAGGATCAGGTGGTGATCGTCGATGGCACGTTGGTGCCGATGTTCGCGCGGTATCTGCCGAACCTTAAGACGGTGCGGCATGTGATCGTGGCCAACGGTGATGCGTCGGCGTTGACTGCGCCCGAGGGTGTGCAGGTGCATTCGTACGCGGAACTGCTTGCCGCGCAACCTGATACCTATGATTACCCGGTCGTGGACGAGCGGTCGGCGGCGGGGATGTGTTACACCTCGGGCACCACCGGTGACCCCAAGGGTGTCGTCTACTCCCACCGGTCGAATTTCCTGCACGCGATGCAGGTGTGCGCCCCCAACGGGATGGGTTTCAGCGAAGCCGACACGGTGCTGGCGATCGTGCCGCTGTTCCATGCCAACGCGTGGGGTTTGCCGTACGCGGCGATGATGTCGGGTGCGAACCTGCTGATGCCGGACCGTTTCCTGCAACCGGGTCCGCTGCTGGAGATGATGGCTGCGATCAAGCCGACCTTCGCCGCGGCTGTGCCGACCATCTGGGGTGGTGTGCTGGCCGGTTTGCAGGCCGCGCCGCAGGACATTTCCCATCTCCGCACCTGCGTGGTCGGCGGTGCCGCCCTGCCGCCCTCGATGATGCACGCCTTCGAGGACAAGTACGGTGTCAAACTCCTGCACGCCTGGGGTATGACCGAAACCTCCCCGCTCGGCTCGGTCTCGCACCCGCCGAGCACCTCCGAGGGCGATGAGCGCTGGGCCTACCGCTATACCCAGGGACGTTTCCCCGCGGGTGTGCAGGCGCGCCTGGTCTCCGATGACGGCGACGTCATCCCCAATGACGGAGAATCGCTGGGCGAGTTGGAAGTTCGCGGTCCCTGGATCACCGGCTCGTACTACTCCCCGGACGGCGACACCATCGATCCGGACAAGTTCCACGATGGCTGGCTGCGCACCGGGGATGTCGGCAAGATCAGCCCCAATGGCTTCCTGACCCTGGTGGACCGTTCCAAGGATGTCATCAAGTCCGGTGGTGAATGGATCTCCTCGGTGGATCTGGAGAACGCCGTTGTCGGTCACGCCTCGGTCGCCGAGGCCGCCGTCATCGGCATCCCGGATCCCAAGTGGGATGAACGTCCCCTGGTCGCGGTCGTACTGGCCGCCGGATCGCAGGCCGAACCCGAGGAGCTGCGCGACTTTTTGGCCGATAAGTTCGCCAAATGGCAGCTGCCCGAGTACTGGACCTTCATCGACGAGGTGCCCAAGACCTCGGTCGGCAAATTCGACAAGAAGCGCCTGCGCGGCCAGTACGCCGACGGCGCGCTGACGGTCACGAAACTGGGCTGATACCGGCCGCGCGGATCGGCAGCCTAACCGGCCATATGACCGGTCTGGCTGTCGAGCAGGCGGCGCAATACCTTTCCGCTCGGATTGCGCGGAATCTGTTCCAGCACAATGAATTCCTTGGGCACCTTATAGCGCTCGAGCCGTCCGCGAATATGGGTCTTGAGCTCCTCGGCGGCCGGAACGGCGTGGTCGGGCGCGGGCACCAGATAGGCGCGCAGCACCTGTCCGAATTCCGCATCGGGAACGCCGATTACGACGATATCGGCGATGGCGGGATGGTCGGCGAGGACATCCTCCACCTCTTTGGGATAGATGTTCTCGCCACCGGAGACGATCATGTCGTCATCGCGGCCGTCGATGTAGAGGCGGCCGCCGGTGTCGAAATGACCCATATCGCCGGTGTTCACATGGCCGTCGATAATCTCCTTGGCCGGTGCGGGCGACTTCCCATCGGAGACATAACCGTGGTAGCCGAGTCCGCCACGGACGAAGATCGTGCCGGTCTCACCGATGGCGGCCCGGGTGCGATCGGCGCGCAGAATCCGCACGGACACACCGATGGCGGGACGTCCGGCGGTCTTGGGGGAGTGCGCCAGATCCGCCGCCGTGGCCAGTGAGACCACGCCCGCCTCGGTGGAACCATAGCCATTGACCAGGATCGGGCCGAACGCCGCCAGGAACTGGCCGATCGTGGCGGGGGAGATCGGTGCGGCTCCGGTCACGGCCAAACGCAGTGAACCGGTGCGGAATTCACTCCGCCGCTGCTCGGGAACGGCCATCAGTCGCGCAATCATCACCGGTACGCCGACGAATACCGCGGCCCGGTGCCGGTCGATATCGGCCAGTGCGGCCTCGGGATCGAACCGCCTGCGAATGATCATGGTCGAACCGAGCGCCAGTCCACCGAGTGCGATGGCGAGGCCGAAGCCGTGGAAGAACGGCGGTGCGAGCACCATTGCCTCGCCATTGCGAAAACGGGTGGCCGCCATGGCGGTAGCGACCATCTCGGCGATGGCGCGCCGGCTGATCGGGCGGGAGACGCCCTTGGCGAGGCCGCCGGTGCCGGAGGTGAGCAGGGTGATCTTGACCGGCTGGCGCACCGGCGGCGGTGCCGGATGCGATTGCCGGGCAAGTGAATCCAGCGATGTGCCGGTCTCGGAATCCTGCCAGGCGATCACTCGGACGCCGCCGAATCCCGATGCGGTGACATCCGCGTCGTACTCCTGATCGTGTACCAGGATATCGGGCCGATGCCGCTCCAGGATCTGCCGCAACTGCGCCTCGGGCAGATCGGTATTGAGGAAGACCAGTTCGCATCCGAGCTGCGCGCCCGCCACGGCAGCCTCGAGGAATCCGCGATGATTGCGGCACAGCACCGCAAGCGATTTCGCCCCCGGCGCGAGCGAATGCAATGCGGCGGAGATCTTTTCGGTGCGCCGTTGCAAATGTCCGTAGGTGATCGAACCGAGCTCGTCGATCACCGCGACGCGGTCCGGGTACCGTGCCGCCGACATCGCCATCACCGTCGCGATCGACGGCCCGTACTGCCGGAATCCCCGGCCGATGCGGATCAGCGCACCCGGACCGATCGGCCGTACCGCACCCGAAGTCAGCAGGGGCACAACGGCATCCCACCACTGAAAGGTCATATTACGAGCCATCACGGGCTCCGTTCTCGATGCTGCGCAGCGACGCCTTGGTATCGCCGAGGAACCGGTAGAGGAAGGTGGTGGAGATTTCCAGCGGTGTGCGCAGCAGCGGTACCAGCACCGATAGCGGCCACACCACATTCGGGGCCAGCGTGCGCGGTTTGCGCACGATCGCGCGGGCGATGATGTATCCGGCGTCGCGAGCCGAATGCCCGGGAATCGCCGACACCCAGCCGCTGGGCGCGCTCATCCGGGTGAACATGGCCCCGGCGTAGAAGCTGGTCAGCGTGACGCCGTCGGGCCTGGCCTCCATGGCGACCGACCGCATCCAGATATCGAACGCGGCCTTGGTGGACAGGTAGAAACTCCATTTGGGCGCGACCGGGAACATGACCGCCGCCGTCGAGACATTGACGATGTGCCCGGAACCCCGCTCGCGCATACCGGGCAGCAGGGCCAGGGTGAGCCGCATAGGCCCGATGTAGTTGGCCGCGGTGGTGCTGTTGAGGTCCTTGGGCCGGTCATAGGACAGATGAATCGAGCGGCGCAATGATTTGCCCGCGTTGTGCACCAGATAGTCGACCCGGCCGAACTGTGTGAGCACCTGTTCGGCAAAGGTTTCCACCGATTGCTCAGATGCCAGATCCAGCGGGATGGCGACCGCGTTACCGCCCGCCTCCTTGATCTCGCGGACGATGAGATCGAGTTGTTCGGCCGAGCGCGCACCCAGCACCACGGTCGCACCGGCGGCGGCCAGAATGCGCGCGGTAGCCTCGCCGACGCCGAACGACGCACCGGTGATCACGGCGATCTTGTCCGCGACCTCCGCGCGCAGCCGGGCCTGATTTCGGTAGGGACGCGGCCCGATCAGCCAGATGACGGACCTGCCGATGGGTCCGGCGGCCAGCCAATTGTTGGGTCCGGCGTCGAGAGAGTTGCTCACTCGTTGTACTCCGTTGTCTCGGTGGGCAAGTGGGAACGGTCGAGGAGCGCGCTGATGGCGCGCGAGGACAGCGGGGTGCCGGGTGCGAGGGTCAGTACCGTCTGCCCGGTGGCGAACAGGTTGGCCACCAGCAGTTCTCGCACCTGGACCCGGCTCAATTCGCGGTGTTGCAGCCAGTCGGTCACCACACCTTCGACGAAGGCGAGCCAGCCGATGACGGCGCTGCGCGCCAAAGCCGTTGTCGCACCGCCGCTCAGCTCCTGCATGAGCCCGTCCACCAGGCGGTCGATATGGCGCTGCTGGATGGCGCGCAATTCCGCGTCGGGGACCCGGGTCGACAGTGCCAGGGGCGAACCCTCGAATTCGGCGGCGGTATCGAGGTACAGGTCCAGGCCCCGGATGAGCCGCGATACCGCGGGTCCGCGCAGGGCTTGCAGCCGATCCCAGAAATCGCCGTAAACGGTTTCGGCGGCGGCGAGGTAGAGGCCGCGCTTACCGCCGAAGTGGTAGGTGATCAAGCCGATCGCGACACCGGCGCGCTGCGCGATCTCAGTGGTGGACACCTCGTCGAAGCGTTTGGCACGGAAGACGGTAATCGCGGCTCCGAGCAGTGCGGCTCGGGAGGCTTCGCTGCGAGTCGAGGCCGACCTCTGTTTTGAATGATTTTCAACCGCGTCGGCTGCGTTGGCCGGAGGTTGAACATCTTTCAATACATCGAACCCGGCGGTGGCCAGCAGGCTCGGCAGCAACAGCGCCAAGATCCGATCGGCCGTGACCGAGGTGTCGATCAGGCGCTGCGCGCTCAACCCTACGCCCAGGCTGAACACGGTTTTCGCGGCATCGCGGAACCTGTCCGGCGCGTTCGAACCGGCCATATCGGCGAAGAGCGCGGCAATGGCGTCCTGGAGTGTGGCCACATTGGCGGTCAGTTGATCGCGCAATCCGGGATCGCCCTGTGCCACCAGCGCCAATTCCAGTTCGAGTCGATTGCGGCCGGTATCCCGCACATTCGCGCCCGCCCAATCCAGTGCCGCCGCAAGCCGATCCGCGGTCGCACCGCCGCGTTCGCGCAGTGTCGCGAGATCGGCCATGGCCTCGACGTGGATCAGCTCCACGACCTCCAGGCAGAGTTCGTTCTTATTGCGGAAGTTCGAGTACACAGCGCCTTTGGAGTATCCGGCGACTTCGGCGACGTGAGCCAGCGAGGTGTTCGACAGACCGTCCGCGATGAACAGATCGCGCGCGGTGCGAACCAGGTCGGCGCGGGTGCGCGCCTGGCTTTCCGGTCGTGACATGCGTGCCATGCGAATCAAAATACCACTGGTATCTGAGTACTGTCACTCCCGAATTTCCGGCCCGGACCGGGTGTGTCGGTGCACAACGGATTCCGCGGGGCCTTTGTGATTCGACGGAGTTTTCGCGATTCCGGCATTTCGGACCGATTGGATCGCTAGAACGGGAGGGCCGGATACCTGAAGAGTTCCGGCGGACGGGGAGTGGCACACCGGTGATAACCGACGACTTCGATATTTCCGTGGATATCGTCGCCCCTCGGCATGCGCTGTGGTCGCTGCTCGTCGATCCGCACGCCTATCCGCGCATCCTGCCCGGCATCGGCGCGTGCGAACCGCTCGGCTCGATCGATGGCGATCGGATCGTCAGCTTCCGCATCGGCGATCCGCGCATGGGCATCGGGGTGATCGAAGTGCGGGTGATCGCCGGACGTTGGTGTGAGGCACTGGAATTGCGTTCGGAGCGGCTCGGCAGCGTCGTGCGGGTGCAGCTGGTCGGCGATGCCGAGCGCACCCGGGTCACGGTCAGCTGTTTCGGAATCCGCCGGATCCATCCGGTGCTCGGGCAATTGACCGAAGCGACCGTGCGGCGCTGGATTCGGACCGGATTGGAGCGGGCCGCCGATATCAATCGGGGCGTGCGCAATTCGGTCGCGGTCAATGCCGAGGATTCCCCCGCGCGCAGACAACTGGGCGTGGCATGGCATATGTTGCAGCGCGGGGTGGTCGCGCCCAAGCGCCCCGATCTCGCGATGCGACAGCTGTCCGGACTGGTGCGCTGGGGCTTCAATCTGGCGGGGGGATATGCGGCGGGAGCGGCGGTCACCCCGGATCGGGTGGCGGTGGTGGATGCGCGCGGCAGCCACACCTTCGCCGAGATAAACAGTCGTACAACGAATCTGGCGGCCGCGATGGCGGCATTGGGGCTCCGGTTTGGCGATGCGATCGGATTGCTGGCACGCAATCACGCCGGGATGGTCGAGACCATGGTCGCGGCCGGGAAGATCGGCGTGGACGTGGTGCTGTTGAACGCGGGCCTGTCGGCGCGACGGCTGGAGGAGATCGTGCAGCGCGATCGTCTCACCAAATTGTTCGTGGACGCGGATCTGGAACCGCTGGTGGACTTTCTGCACCGGGGCATTCAGCGTGTCACCACGGCGGGTGAGCCGCCGGTGGCGGGGCGGCTCACCGTCCCGGATCTGATCGCGGTGGCGGCGGAGGGTTTTCGCCGCCCACCGCAGCCCGGACGGCTGGTGGTGCTGACCTCGGGCACATCGGGTGCGCCCAAGGGCGCGCGCCGTCCGCACGCCCGGGGCTTCGGCGCGCTGGCGGCGCTGCTGTCCCGAATTCCCTTCGGTATGAACGAGATCATGCTGATCCCGGCTCCGCTGTTCCACACCTGGGGGCTGGGCGGGCTGCAATTGGCGGCCGCGCTGCGCGCGACAGTGGTGCTGCCGGAACAGTTCTCGGCCGAACAGCTGCTGGAGCTGATCGCTCGGCATCGGATCACCAGCGTGCTGGTGGTGCCGACCATGGTGCAGCGATTACTGGACGTGCCCACCGCGGTGCGGGCGCGCTATGACCTGTCCAGCCTGCGCGTGGTGGCCAGTTGCGGTGCGCCGCTGGCGGGTTCGACGGTATTGCGATTCCTGGACGCGTTCGGTGATGTGCTCTACAACGTGTACGGGTCCACCGAGGTGTCCTGGGCGACCATCGCCACACCCGAGGATCTGCGCGTTTCCCCGATGACCGCCGGGCGGCCGCCGTTCGGCACGAAAGTCGCTGTGCTGGGCCACGATCGCAAGCCGGTGCCGGTGGGTGTCACCGGCCGGATCTTCGTCGCCAATCAGATGCTGTTCGAGGGTTATGTGAATGCCGTTCCGCCCGAACAGAATGGCGGGCTGCTCGATACCGGCGATCTGGGCTACCTCGACGCCACCGGCCGCCTGTTCATCGCGGGCCGCGACGATGAGATGATTGTCTCAGGTGGTGAGAATGTCTTCCCGCGCCCGGTGGAGGAGGCGCTGGCGCTGCTGCCGCAGGTGCGCGAGGTCGCCGTGGCGGGGGTGCCGGATGTGGAGTTCGGTCAGCGCCTGGTCGCGTTCGTGGTGAAACATGAAGGGGCGGAGCTGGATCCGGAGTCGGTCCGGCGGCACATCAGGTATCTCCTGGGCCGCGTCTCGGTGCCGCGTGAGGTCGAGTTCGTGCCGGACTTACCACGTGGTGAGACGGGCAAAATTCTCAAAAACCTGTTGACCGGCAGCTATACCGACTGAGCCGTCCGCCCGACACTGCCTGGCAAGCCTCCCGCCCGATGATCGAATACGATCCCCGCACAGGGAATTTGAGGTTTGAGAAGTACGAGGTAGTGCGTTGAACAGCGTTAAAAAGGCCATTGCGGGACTCCAGAACGAACTGGTCCGGCAGGTGGTCAATGTCTTGACCGTGCCGCGACCGCTACCGCGGCCGTTCGGCCCCACCCTGCACGATCGGGTGGCGGGCAAGACGGTTCTCATCACCGGTGCGTCCAGCGGTATCGGGCGTGCGCTGGCGTTGCGGGTCGCGGACGAGGGTGCCATCGTCGTCGTGACCGCCCGCCGCACAAGCGAATTGGATCAGCTCGTCGCCGAGATCCGGACCCGGGGCGGGCAGGCGTATGCCGTCACCTCGGATCTGTCCACCGAGGAGGGGGTGAACAAGTTCGCCGATGAGGTGCTCGTCCAGTTCGGCGCCCCCGATATCCTGGTCAACAACGCCGGCCGTTCCATCTGGCGTTCGATCGCCAGTTCCGAACACCGCCTGCACGATTTCGAGCGCACCATGCGCATCAACTATTTCGGACCGGTCGGTCTTATGTTGCGGTTGTTGCCGGAGATGCGCCGCCGCGGTTCCGGCCATATCGTGTCGAGCTCCACCCTCGGCGTCATCACCAACGTTCCCCGCTTCTCCGCCTATCTCGGCTCCAAGGCTGCCCTGGAAGCGGTCATGCGCGTGGCCGCCGTCGAATGTCACTCCGACGGAATCGCTTTCAGTGACGTCCGCCTGCCGCTGGTCGCGACCGAACTGAGCGCGCCGCTCGGGTTCACCGGCTACACCGCCCTGTCGGCCGAGGCCGCCGTGGAAATGCTGGTGAACGCGATCGTGCGCCGCCCGATCACCCTGGAGAATCCGCACGGCTCGCTTTCCCTGCTCTTCAACACGATGTTCCCGGGTCTCGCGCGCCAGGGCCTGCGCCAGCTCCACCGCATGCTCCCCGACCCCGGCCCCGGCAACCCCCAGCCGCCCGTGCGGCACGAAGGTCTGCCCGTCAGCCGTCCGACCGGCAAGGCCCCGACGCCCGCGCCCGCCGAGGTCGCCACCTCGTCAGTCCCGCTGGGCGACTGACCTTCTCGGCACGTCCGACTACTCGGCGTCGCCGGTCATCCATGTGATCGGCGACGAGGGCCCGGGCCCTTCGATGTGTCGGCACCGAATCGCATCACGGTAGCTATATATTTGCTGAAGGGAGGTTCGGGGGTCGACGGTCGACAAGGAGTTGATGCGTGAAAACTCTTCGGTTGTGGGCGATTCTGATTGTTGCCGTGGTGAGTTGCGCTCCGCTGTCGGGGTGCGGGAAGGACTCCGCTGATACCGACAAAAGCGCCACCACGAGCGGGGGTGCGAAGAGTTCGACGGCGGCGGAGTATCCGCTGGGGCAGCCGGTACAGGTGACGGCGGACAATTTCGTCCGGGCGGAAACCGATCGGGAGTTCGCCATGTCCGTGGCGGAGGGCGGGTTCGGGGCGTTCCATCACATCCGGGAGCCGATGCCGATCGATCATCAGGTGGTGGTGCGCGCCAATCGGGACACGCTGTACTCCTCGCGGGTCTTCGATCTCGATGCCGGACCGGTGACCATCACGCTGCCGGACGCGGGTAAGCGCTTCATGTCCTTGCAGATCATCACCGAGGACGAGTACACGCCCGAGGTGGTGTACAAGGCCGGGAGCTACACCTTCGATCGGGACAAGATCGGGACGCGGTACTTCATGGCCGCGATCCGCACCTTCGTGGATCCGAACAATCCGCAGGATATCGCCGCGGTGCATGCCCTACAGGACAGCATCAAGGCCGAACAGGCGGGGAACGGAACCTTCGAGGTTCCGCAGTGGGACAAAGCGAGTCAGGACAATGTCCGGAACGCGCTGCTCGCCCTCGCCGCGACGCTGCCCGATACCAAGAACTCGTTCGGTCCTGAGGGGCAGGTCGACGAGGTGCGGCATCTGATCACCGCCGCATCGGCGTGGGGCGGCAATCCCGAAAAGGATGCGCTGTACCTCAATGTCGTTCCGCCGCAGAACAATGGCGAGGTGAAGTACGCGCTGCACGTGAAAGATGTTCCGGTGGACGGCTTCTGGTCGGTCAGCCTGTACAACGCGCAGGGATATTACGAGGCGAATCCGTTCAACGCCTACTCCGTGAACAACACCACCGCGAAGGCCAACCCGGACGGCTCGATCGATATCCGGTTCGGCGGCTGCGACGGGCAGATCCCGAACTGCCTGCCGACCATGCCGGGCTGGAACTACATGGTCCGCCTCTACCGCCCGCAGCCCCAAATCCTCGACGGCACTTGGAAATTCCCCGACGCCACGATCGTGCCGTAGCGCTCCGAACTAGGATTTCCAGGCATCCCCGGTGAGGAAGCTCTCCCACTGCTCGGCGGTGAACCAGAGTTCGGGGCCACCGGGGTTCTTGGAATCGCGTACGCCGGTACGGGTTTCGCCGTGATAGACCTCCACGCACTGCTTCGCGCCGTCGGATTTGGTCGACTTGTACCATTCACCCTGCACTGACTTCTTCACGCTGCGTACTCCTTCGCAACCTTCAGCACCAGATCCCTGGTGCCGCGCGCTGTCAACGCTACAGCCCGCATACCTTCGATCGCCCGACGATATTCGCTGACCTCTTCGCTGTGCTCATGGAATGTCGAGCCGATCGCGCCCTCCGCGTAAACCACAGGCGGCAAGCTGATTCCGCTTGCGCCCGCTGGAAATCGGAGCAGATTGAATACGTGCATCGCCAGGCCGGGGTGCGGTCCGCAGGAGAACGGGATCACGTTGATATCGACGTTTTCACGTTCGCCGACCTCGGCCAGCCAGCGCAGTTGACCGGACATTGCCGAGGGTTCCGCCGGTCTGTGCAGCAACACCGCCTCCGAAAGGAAAACCTCCAGCCGAAAGCCGGTCTCATCGAGTCGGGCCTGGCGACGTGCGGTGAGTTCGAGGCGACGTTCCAGATCGACTGCCGACAGGTCTGGTTCACTCATTCGAACTATCGCGCGCCGATACTCCGGAGTCTGAAGCAGACCGGGAACGATCGTCGGTTGATGCGCGACAATATGGTTGGCCGCACCCTCGAGACGAAGGAACTTCGGGAAGTTCGGGGCGATCTGATCGGTGTATGCCTTCCAGAATCCTTTCGAATTCCCCTGTGCCTTAGCGGTTTTATCCTGGTCACGTACCTCCGACCACAGCCGCAATGCCTCTGCTCGATCCTCCGGTGTCGCTGCGTAGTGATCGAGGAGACTCTCGAGCTGTGGTGTGGTGAGCCTGGTGGGAAGCCCGTCTTCCACACGCATGAGGACAAACCGAGTCACCTCGAGGTGAGCGGCTGCCCGCGATAGCGCGGGGTGCGGTGCGCGCTTTCGAATCCCCTGGATGAAATTGCCGAAGTCCATGCGAGAGAACGTCAGTCCGGCCATTTCGTTAGCCTCGCTATCTGGGGAGTGCCTCCAGCGCACACGTGTGCGATGCACCTCAATTCTATTTCGTGCGATGTTGGCTGTGCACGTATTACAGAAACTCGATCGGGTGTCTACTTGGATCTGTAGCAGCAGTCGCGAGATCCAAGGGGTTATCGAAATGCGCTGGGACACATGGGCTCTGCTGGCGATTACCGGATTGTGTCTGGCCGTGATCGGCTGGGCGGCGTGGGGTTTCCATCGGGAGCGTGGTGATGCCCGGTCTCTCAGATTGCGGCTCTCGACAGGGGGATGCCTCTACATCCCTGTCGCGAGCGGGCAGCGCGGGGGATGGCGGCATCGGGGACGGCATCGCGCGTTCGGCGTGGGCGGAACAGTCGCATTGGGTGCGATGCGCGCATTGTCGCTCAGTGGTCACCGACTGCCAGGAAGGTGAGGTGGCTGGGGTGGTCGGTGTCCAGGATGATGCTCTGGCCGTTGACCTTTCGCTTCAGGGCGGGGCGGAGCCAGTGGCGGCCGGGGGCGTTGGCGGCGATGGCGACGCGGAGGCGGTGACCGGCGCGCAGGACCGCCGAGGTGGGGTTGATCTCGATATCGAGGTCGAAGGGTTCGCCGGGGATGACCGGCAGGACCGTATCGGCACGCAGGGTGTGCAGGGGGAAGATCAATTCGCCGTCGATGTAGGTGCTGCGTTCGGTGTCGATCGCGCGCAATGAGGACAGCAGGCAGCCGCGGGTGAGGGTGGCCGACGCGCCATCGGGCTCGACATCGGTGACGGTGACGGACCAGAAGGCGTCGGTACCACCGGCTTCCACCCGCAGCCGGAGGTTGAGCGGCCCGGACAGCGTCAGATCGGCGTCCAGCGGTGCGGTGGTGAAGGTGACCGCATCGGCTTCCGCGCCCCGGTCGTCCGAGCCCGCGCGGGCGCTCAACAGGGTGGTCAGGCCCATGGACATGAGCGCGACATTGTTGGAGGTCCAACTCGCCTTGGCCGTCGGCAGCGGCAGCCGGGTGAGGTCTTCGGGCGGGGTATCGCGCAGTGCCGCATCGGTATTCGCGTGCGCGGCGGAACCGCTGACCTCGGGGGCAAGGTAGAGCCGCCGCACCTGTGCGGCAGGATCGGGAAACGCCGGCTGCGCGACCCAGCCGCCACCGCCCTGGCGGCGCACCGTGACCGGCCCGTACCCGTCGATCCCGTTCTCGATTCCCTTACACCACCTGTCGAACCAGGCGCATTGCAATTCGTCGAGCGATTGCGGACTGTCGGGTTCACCGAATCCGCTACCCACGGTGAGGTGATATCCGTCATCGACGACCACCTGTTTGCGCCCGTCCGACAGCGCCAGCCGATCGAACATCCGGAAATTGGAGCGGTTGTAGACATCGTGCCAAGCGCCGTGAATCCAGGTGGCGCAGGTGATTTCCTCGAATCGGGCCAGTCGCTCATCCCAGTGTTCATTGAGGTATCCGTCCGGATGATCCTCCTCGCGCGCGATCCGCGCGGCATGCCCGAGCCCGCCCGGCTCACGCACCCGATCCCGCAGATACGCCCCGAGCACCCGATTCCGGATCATTCCGCGCGGTGACGGCAGGAACTTCGCCGCATTGACCGCCGCCAGCCACGCTCCCATCCCCAATGTGATTGCGCCCCCGGTCAATCCCAGCTCACGCGGCGCGTCCTCCCCGGCGACGATGGCGAAGATCGCATCGAGCCCTTCGGGCCGCAACCCGGCCGCGATGAGCGCCGCGATCCCGCCGTAGGAAATGCCGGTCAGCGCGAGATGTCCATCGCACCAGGGCTGTTGGCGCACCCACTCCAGGGTCTCGACATAGTCCCGCTGCTCGCGGGGGCTGAAGAAATCCCATCCACCCGTCGAGGAGCCGGTACCGCGCACATCGACGATCAGTTGAATGTATCCGCGCGACACCAGCGTTCGATTGGTCGCCCACACATCGATCGCGCCCCCGGCGGGCGTATGCGTCAGATCCCGCCGGGTGAATCGCCGCCGATCCGATCCGGCACCCCGCTCACTCCGGCGCTGCGCCCATCCCGCGATCCGCCCCGCGAACCGATTCCCCATGCGGTTGTACGGCGTGAAGTTCACGACCACCGGAAACGCCTGCGGCACAGGCGTGGACCGGTCATATCCCGGCCGCACCAGATCGGCGCACAACACCACCCCATCCGACATGGGAATGGTCACGGTGGTGTCGGTATGCACGGCCGCGAACCGCGCGGGCCCGATATCGAAGCGCGCATCCGGTGGCAGCGGTACGACACCGGAACTGGCGGAGACAGCGGACCTGGACATGAACAGCCTCCAAAACGTCGTCTTGGCAACGACCATAAGGCTGACTAGACACCCTCGTCCAGGATTCGGGAAAGATTGTCTGAGACGATCTTTCGCAATCGGGCCACCGCCGCCTCGCGTCAGCCCTTCGGCAGGGTATTCGCGAGGGCGCGCACGGTGGATTCCAGCCGCTCCGGCGGAAAGCGTTCCGGATCGGACAGCACCAGCCGCCCCAGTACCTCGATGAACCCGAGCAGCACATGCCCGACCAGCTCGGTATCGGCATCGCTTGGGCCGCCGCGCAATTCGATGCCGAGTTCGAGCAGTTCGACACAGCGTTCCACCAGTCGATCCCGCGCCGCGGCGAGCAATCCCCGGTAGTCGGTGGGCGCGTCCTCCGGCGGCATCAGAATCAGTCGCCATCGCACGGGATCGGTGCGAACGGCGGCCAGGAACGCCATCACCGCCGACAGATACTCGTCATCGGGGTTGGAATTGCGCAGATCCTTCGGCATGGCATCGAAGATCTGCGTCATGCCCTGACTGTGCTCGCGGTGCAGCAGCGCCCCGACCAGTTCCGGAGCCGTCGGAAACACCGCGTACAGCACGGGTTTCGCGACACCGGCGGTTTTGGCCACCGCCTGCATGGTGAGTCCGGACAGCCCGTCCTCGCCGACCACGGTCAATGCCGCATCGAGAAGTTGCTCGCGCCGCTGGTGCAATGGCAGCCGCGGACCATTGCGCCGCCTGGGCCGCGGCTCCGCGCGCTCCGGCGATATCTGCCAGACGCCGACGGACTTCTTCTCGATGCTCACCCAGCCATGATCCCTCAGTGCGGTGGTCCGTCGGCACGCACCCCGAGCCGGACTGACCGCATCGCTACGGTCGCGTAGAAATTGGCGAGTCCTGCCGTTGACGGGCGTTTCCCTGCGTGAATACCCTTTCTACGCAAGCGTAGTAGTGAAAACTACGCAGAAGTAGAAAATGGGTGGGACAGCTATGCCACTGATCGAATCCCTGCGCTCCTGGCTCGCACTTCCGGAGGTGGAACCGGCGCAGGACTACGGATTCTTCGGACCCGATTCCATCGCCTGGAAGGTGTGGAGCTATCCGAGCAGCCTGACCATCGGTTTCCAGCGCGCCGTGGTCATCGAGGAACTCGACCCCGCGCTGGTCGCGTCCGTGGACGCCACGGCCGCCATCTACGATCGCCCGCGCACCCGCTACGACCGCACCCTGCGCTATTTCGCGATGGTCATGTTCGCCGACAGCCGCTCCACCGCCAAGGCCGCGGACGTGCTGGTCAAGATCCACTCCAAGGGCGTGGGCACCTGCCCGGTCACCGGACAGCGCTATGACGCCAATGATCCCAAGTCGCAGTTGTGGATTCACCTGACGGCCTGGCATTCACTGCTCATCGCATACGAGAAGTACGGCCCCGGCCGCTTGAGCGCGGAGGAGGAGAACAGGTACTGGGAGGAGTGCGCGCGGGCCGCCGAACTCCAGACCTGCGATCCGGCGGATGTCCCGCGCACCCGAGAGGGGATTCAGGATTACTTCGAACAGATGCGACCGCAACTACTCGGCTCGGAGATCGCGAAAAAGGCGATGCGGCATCTGCTGCGCGCCGATGTCATGCTGCCGCCCATGCCGCCGCTGCTGCGGCCCGCGTTCTATATCGTCTCGGCCTTCCTGCGCCGGGGAACGCTGGCCACCATGCCGCGCTGGATGCGGAAGATGGCCGGGCTGCCGACCAATCCGCTGCTGGATCTGCTCATCGTCCCCCTGCTGAGCTCGGCGTTCACGGTGGTGAGTCTCAATGCGCGACTGGAGATCCTGCTGCTGCGCCTGATCTCGCCGATGACGGTCGCCGTCGCCGCCCCCGTACTGCTGCGCATTCCGCCGGTGCACGAGGAGACCATGACGCCACGAGAAGCGCAGCGCCGCTACGGCTATGACATCCCGTCGCAGGCGCACCTGGCACTGCGCGAGAAGCAGGCGAATCGAATCTTCGGCAGCGGACTGCCGCCGGGCGATGAGGGCATCATCGAATCCCAGCCCATTCTCGGCAATATCGCCTGATCGCGGGCGCGTCATGTTGAGAGATCTGCTGAACTACCGCATCAGCCTGCGCCAAATCATGTATCTGGCAATAGCATTCGGCGTTCCCTACCTCGCGATCGGACTGGTGTGGCTGGGCCTGCACCACGATCATCTGAATGAGCTGCACGGCCTCGATCTCGTGTTCTCGGCGATCGGCGAGGTCATCGCCTGGCCACCGCTGCTGATCTCGAATATCGAGCTGCGATGACCGTCGGCGCCCAGCACAGCGCGCGCATGCGCGTGCTGACCTCCGGCCTCGACTACTGGCGTGATCATCCGCGGCGTTCGGTGGAAACGGCCGGCAGGCAGGTGCTGATGACCGGACGAGCGACCGCCGAGCTGTTCGGCTCGCTCGTTCGGCGGCGATTCCCTATGCAGGAGTTCATAAGACAGTGCGCGTTCATGGCGAGCGTATCGGCGACGCCGACACTGCTGGTGGCGATCCCGATCGCCGTGGTGGTCTCCATCCAGGTGGGATCGCTGGTCAGTCAGGTCGGCGCGACCACCTTCATCGGCGCGGTGAACGGCCTCGGCATCATCCGCCAGGGTGCGCCGCTGGTGACCTCGCTGATGATCGCGGGCGCGGTCGGCTCGGCCATCTGCGCCGATCTGGGGTCGCGCACCATCCGCGAGGAGATCGACGCCATGCGGGTGATGGGCGTTGATCCCATCCGGCGGCTGGTCGCACCCCGCCTGGCGGCGGCCGTGGTGGTCAGCACGCTGCTGTGCGGTCTGGTGGTATTCGTGGGCTTCGCAACGGGTTACGCGTTCAACGTCTACATCCAGGCGGGTACGCCCGGGGCGTACATCAGCACCTTCGCCTCCTTCGCGGTGGCGAGCGATCTGATCATCGCCATGGTCAAGGCGATGATCTTCGGCGCACTGGCCGCGATCATCGCCTGCGACACCGGATTACACACCCGGGGCGGCCCGGCCGGGGTCGCCGACGCGGTGAACTCGGCGGTGGTCAACTCCGCGATCGTGCTGTTCGCCAGCAATATCATCGTCACCCAGCTCTACAACACGCTGTTTCCGACGAAGGTCATCTGAAATGGCGAATTATGTTCCGCCGGTGCTGCGCCCGATCCATCGGCTGCGCGCGGTCGCCGCGGCTCCGGCGGCGGTGCCGGTGCGCCTGGGCCATCAGGGGCTGGTGTTCTTCCAGGCCATCGCCGCGATTCCGTTCGCGCTCAAGCAGTATCGCAAGGAGCTGCTGCGCCTGATCACCGATGTGAGCTTCGGCAATGGCGCACTGGTCGTCGGCGGCGGGGTGATCGGCGTGGTGGCGATCCTGTGCGGATTCGGCGGGATCACCGTCGGCATGGAATCGCATACCGCGCTGAACCTGCTCAGCATGAGCCCGCTCACCGGTGCGATCTCCGGTTTCGCGACCACTCGCGAATTGGCCCCGTTGCTGGCCACTTTGGCGTTCGGGGCGCAGGCCGGATGCCGATTCACCGCACAGCTCGGATCGATGCGCATCTCCGAGGAGATCGATGCGCTCGAGTCCATCGCCATCCGGCCGCTGCCGTATCTGATCAGCACCCGCATGGTCGCCGCGGTGGTGGCGATCGTTCCGCTGTACACCGTCGGACTCGCGATCGCCTATCTGAGTACGCGATTCACGGTGATCTTCCTGGGTGGCACCACGCTCGGCACCTATGACCATTACTTCCACCAGTTCCTGAATCCGGTGGACCTGCTCTATTCGATCCTCAAAGTCGTTGTGTTCACGCTGATCTCGACGTTCGTGCAGTGCTACTACGGCTTCGTCGCCGCCGGGGGACCGGAGGGCGTTGGCGTGGCCGCCGGACGGGCCATTCGCGCCTCGATCATCGTCATCGTCTTCGTGAATCTGGTCCTGTCCCTGTCGATTTGGGGCATCGATCCCGGCATTCGGATCTCCGGATAGGAGTTTTCGTGTACATCGATCCCAGTGGCAGGGGTCTGTCCGCAGCCTGGCTGGCCCTGATCGGCCTGCTCATCGCGGCGGTCACCACGGCCACCGTCTACCTGCTCGGACTGCGCTATACCGGGGCATTCGCCGACACGGTGGATGTGACCGCGCGGCTGACCAGCACCGGTGACGGACTACCGCAGCGGGCGGACGTCAAATTCCGCGGCATGCTGGTTGGCCAGGTCGGCAGCTCCGGCATCGCCGCCGCGGGGGAACGCCAGGATGTCGTTTTGCGCATCAAACCCGAACTGGCGCAGTCCATTCCGTCCACGGTGACGGCCCGTGTGGTGCCGAACAACCTCTTCGGGGTGACCGCGGTCGAACTGATCGACAACGGCCCGTCCGGGCAGGGTTTGCGCACCGGTGCGACCATCGTGCAGGACACGAGCACCGTCACCACGCAATTGCAGGCCACCCTGACCACGCTGCGCACCGTGCTCGACGCCATCGATCCGATCAAACTCGCCCATGTACTCGGTTCGCTCGCCGACGCCCTCGATCCCGCCTATCGCATGCCGGGCTCCACCATCGAACGGCTGGACACCTGGACCACCGAGGTGCGCGCGATCCCGGGAGTCGGTGATCTCTTGGGCGATCTGGGCGCGGCGGCGTCGGCGCTGAATCGGTCCGCGCCGCAATTGATCGACACGCTCACCGAATCGGTGACCGTGGCAAGGACTCTGAATGATCACCGCGCCGGTTTGGTGGCCTTACTGACCTCCGCGAGCGGGGCGGTCGACGCGACCAACGACCTGTTCGCCCGCAATCCGGGCGCGGGCCCGGAGCTGGTCGGCGGACTCGACCAGACCTTCGGCGCGCTCGCCCGAGATCCGGACGCCATCGCCGCCTCGGTCGCGGACCTCAATGCGGCACTGGGCAAATTGTCGACTGTCTTCAACTGGGGGCCCAACAAACTGATGAGCTGGGTGATGGATTTGAGCGTCACCCCGTTCCAGCAGTACACCGCGCGCGACTGCCCGCGCTACGGCGAGTTGGCGGGTCCGCGCTGCACCGCCGCGGCGGCCCCGGGATCCGGGTCACCGCTGCCCTCGGGGTCGACCCAACCCGCTTCGTCGCGGACCGGCGGATTGCAAGGCGCGGAAGCCATTTCGGCATTGACCGGCGGCAATCCCACTGCCGCCCAGCTCATGCTGCTCGGCCCGATCCTCACCGGCGGCTCGCTCACCGTGACCGATTCGACCCCGCGACCCGGAGGGCGCTGACCATGCTGAAGCTTCGCACCGCGGTGCTGGGGCTGGCCCTGTTCACGGGGTTGGCGCTGGTGGCCACCTACACCATCTTCTCCACCCTGCAACGCGGGGTGAGCGGCGATACCGCAAGCTACACGGCGACATTCGGCAATGTGCTGGGTCTGCGCGCAGGCGATGACGTGCGCATGGCCGGGGTCCGGGTGGGCCGGGTCGACACCGTCGAACTCGATGCCGATCGCCGCGCCCGCGTGGTGATCCGGGTGCAGGCCCGGCAGCATCTCACCACCACGACCAAGGCGCTGATCCGGTATCAGAATCTGATCGGGCAGCGCTATATCGCGCTCGCCCCGGGAACCGGTGCGGCGCAACCCCTACCGCCGGGTGGCTCGATTCCCTACGAGCGCACCGAATCCTCCTTCGACGTCTCGACCGTGCTCGCCGGATTCCAGCCGCTGTTCAGCACCCTGCAACCGGAACAGGTGAATTCGCTGTCCAACACCCTGGTGCAGGCGCTCCAGGGCGACGGAGTCTCGTTGAGCGCCTTGGTGACCCAGGCCGCCGCGCTCGCGAGCACCTTCCGCGACCGCGACGAGATCCTCGGCCAGGTGATCACCAATCTGGGCGGCGTCGTCGAGGGCCTGGCCCATCGCGGAGACGAATTGGCCACGCTCATCACGCAATCGCGCACACTGCTGTCCGATCTCTACGCGCAGGGCGAGACGCTCAAAGGCGCGGTCGATCAGGCCGCCGGTTCCACCACCCGGCTCGCACAGCTCATCGAGCAGATCAAACCGGGCCTGGCGCAGGCCCAGCAGTCCGCCACCGCCGGGGTGAATCTATTGCTGTCCAACGGTTCCCGGCTCGATATCACCGCCGCCGAACTGCCCTACCTGCTGGCCGGACTGGCCCGGATCAGCGGTAACGGCACCTATATCGGTTCCTACATCTGCAGTCTGGACGTATCGCTCTGGGGCGTGCTCTTCCCGCCCGGAGTCATCAGCCAGATCGGCGGCACTGCGCATTCGGAGGTATGCCGGTAATGAAATCAGCGAATGTCCGCGCCCGCCTGAAATCGCTCTGGTACCTGGTACCCGGCTATTCGCGGAACCGCGAATGGTGGCTCGGCCTGGCCGCCGGTGCGGTGATCCTGCTCCTGCTACTGGGGTCGAGTGTGCTGACCCGGGCCGGTATCGGACGCCACACCGTCACAGCGGAATTCGCCCAGGCCGCCGGATTGCGGACGGGCGACAGCGTCGATATCGCCGGAATCGAGGTCGGCTCGGTCGAATCCGCGCGAGTGGCCGGTGATCGGGTCGTGGTCGGGTTATCGATCAAGAGTGATATCCGGCTCGGTGACGATGCCAAGGCCGCGATCAAGATGTCCACCATTCTCGGCCGCATGCACGTGGAATTGGACGCGGGCAGGACTTCCGGCCCCACGACCGAGCGCATACCGCTGGAACGGACCCAGGTGCCGTACAACCTGGCCAAGGTCGTGAACGATCCCGACTACACGCATTCGTTCGAACATCTCGAACGCGTCGACCCGAATGCGCTGCGCGCCTCCCTCGATGCGGTCGCCCGGCAGATGGGCGATTCCCCGCAGCTCACCGCGCAGGCCCTCGACTCGGTCGGCGTGCTGGCCAAGGTAATCAGCGATCGCGGTGACGAGGTGGGCAAACTGCTGCGCAATATCGACTCGGTCTCGCAATTGGTATCGGACAACCGGAGTGCGGTACTGCTGCTGCTCACCCGCGGTCAGGCCGTCGGTGACGCGGTCGCCGCCCGGCAGACCCTGATCACCCAGCTGCTGGACAATATCGCGACCATTTCGAAGAACCTGCGGGATATGGGAATCGAGAACAACGGTGGGCTCGCCCCATTGATCCGGGATCTGAACACGATGTCGGACGGTCTGCAGAAGAACAAGGACAACCTTGACAAACTCTTCCAGATCATGCCGGTGACACTGCGGCAGTTCAACAACAGCCTCGGCAATGGGCCGTACGGCGAGCTGTATCTGCCCTGGGTGTTCCCGGACAATCTGCTGTGCGCGACCGCAGCGGTGCAGGGGTGCCACTGATGCGCACTGCACCGATTCGTCTCGCGATCATCACTCTCGTCCTGCTGTTCGCCGCGGGCTGCTCCGGGCTGCCGCACGGCGTGACCTCACTGCCGGATCGGTTGCTGGGTAAGGAGAAAACGCTCACCGCCGATTTCGAGAACACGGCGGGCCTGTACGTCGGCAATGAGGTGTCGGTGCTCGGGCTGCCCGTCGGCCGGGTGACCGAACTGCTTCCCAAGGGACGCTACGTCGAAGTCCACATGGTCGTGGACGGCGATGTGGAACTGCCCGCGGAAGTCATTGCCGCGCTGGTGTCTCCGCAGCTCATCACCAACCGGCATATCGAACTGACCCCCGCCTACACCGGTGGGCCGCGGCTGTCGGACGGCGGGCATATTCCATTGCCCCGCACCAGAACTCCGGTGGAACTCGACCGCATTCTGCGATCGTTCGACGATATCGGTAAAGCGCTGGCGGGCAGCAATACCGATGGGCCGATGGCCAGCCGGGTGCTGTTCCCGCTGCTGGACGGCAATGGCGATCGCATTCGCCAGACCCTCGACGCGCTCTCGGGGGCGTTCCAGGTGACGCTGGCCAACAAGGATCAGATCTCCAATGCCATCGTCCGGCTCAGCGAGATCACCCAGACCATCGCCGACAATGATTCCACCGTCCGCGATTTCAGCGCCCGGCTCACCCAATTGGTGACCCTCATGCGCGATCAAGCCCCGGGCCTGGGCGCCGTGCTCACCCAGATCAATGATTTCGTGGCCAATATCAGCGCGGTGGTGGGGGAGAACCGGCAACCGCTCACCGATGCATTGTCGCGACTGACCGGCATCACCGCGCAAATGCGGGACCACGCCCGCGATCTCACCGAAATCGTCGATGTCGGACCGCTGTTCTTCACCAATCTCGGCAATGCGGTGAGCCCGGAGGCCAATGCGGTGCGATTACATCTGCTCACCGATAAGACCCTGCTCGACAATGAACTGCTGGCACTGTTCTGCGAACGGTTGCAGATGCGGTCCGACGGCTGTCGCACGGGCAAACTCCGCGACTTCGGACCGGATTTCGGGCTGACGGCCGCACTGCTGGGACTGCTCCGATGAGCCGCCGGATTCGCCGCCTGGCCGCCGCGAGCCTGCTCACGCTGTCGATGACCGGATGCGCGGTCACCGTCGACTCCATGCCGCTGCCCAAACCCGGTGTGGGCGGGCCGACCTATCGGGTGCGCGCCATCTTCGACAATGCGCTGAATCTGCCCGAACGCGCGCGGGTGAAGATCGGCGGCAGCGATATCGGCATCGTCACCCATATCGACACCGCCAACTTCCTGGCGACGGTGGAACTGGAAATCCGGGAGGACATACCGCTACCCCGGGACGTGCGCGCCGAACTGCGGCAGCCCACGCCGCTCGGGGATATCTATGTCGCGGTGACGCTTCCGCAGCAGCGCGCCGGTACGCCACTGCTGCATGACGGCGACGTCATCGACCGTGAGCACACCTCGGCGGGCGCATCGGTGGAGCAGCTGATGATGTCACTGTCGATGCTGCTCAATGGCGGTGCGCTGGAACAGGTCGCGCGCATCACCAGCGATGCGGACTCCATGGTGGCGGGGCGCGGCCCGCAACTGTCGCATCTGATCACCGAGATCACCGCGACCCTGACCGCCTTGAACCAGCGCACCGATCAACTCGACAGCGTGCTGCACGGGATGGACGCGCTCGGCACCACACTCAATCAGCGCAAAGCCGAACTCGGGCAGGCCGCGGACAGCTTCCCGCCGCTGATCTCCATCATCACCGAGAACAACCGGGCCATTACCGATCTCACCGCGAAGGTGACCGGAACCCTCGGCGCACTGGGGGATTTCACCGCCACCAGCAGCGCGGAAACGGTCAGCCTGTTCCACAGCGTGCAGCAGCTCATGGACGGATTCAGTGCGATGGGGGACAACCTCGCCGGTGCGCTGGACCGGCTGCACACCCTGCAACCCTCGGTACTGGCCTCCACGAAGGGCACCAACTTGGCTGTGGCGGCGACGGTTTCGTATTTGAGCATCGGGGCGCTCACCGATCCGAATGGCAGCAGACTGCCCGACGGCACCGATCCGGGGGCGTTCCTCGGCAGTCTCGCCGATGTGCTGACCCGGGTGATCAACCGGTTGCAGGGTGGTGCGCGATGAAGGGGCAACGCCCCGAGGGCGATCGTCCTGAGCTGCTCGCTCTGGTCTGGTGGGTGATCGCCTTGGTTCTGGAGGTGGTCGCGGAACTGCTTCTGGACGCGGCCGATTGGGCTCGGCGGCATATCGCCGGGTTGGCCGCGGTGGGCCTGGTGATCACGCTGCTGGTCGGCGGCGGCTACCTGCTGGTCGATGTGGTGCGCATCGATCCGCTGCGCGAGACCATGACGGTGCGGGTGGAACTGACCTCCTCGGGCGGCTTGCTGCCGCACTCCGATGTCACCTTCCGGGGTGTGCGGGTCGGCACCGTCCGATCGGCCGAATTGTCTGAACACGGTGTCATCGCGATCGCCGAAATCGATGCGGACCAGCATATTCCGGTGGGCGGTACGGTCGTGGTGGCGCGGCTGTCGGCGGCCGGGGAACAGTATCTGGACTTCCGGCCCGATAGTGACGGGCCGCCGTATCTGGCAGACGGAGCGGTCATCTCGACGGATCGCACCGGCACACCGGTGACGATCAACGAATTCCTCACCGATACGGCGGGATTCATCGGCGGGCTGAACCCCGACCGGCTGAATGTGATTGTCGCCGAACTGGATAAGGCGCTGGCCGGTGGACCGGATCGGCTGCGCACGGTGCTCAGCGGGATCAGCCAGGCCATGAACGGCCTGACCGGGCTGCTGCCGCAAACCCGCAATCTCATCGAGAAGCTCGAGGTGATCGCCGAGACCACCAGCCACGCGCAACCCGATCTCGGCACCCTCGTCGGCGGGGCGGGAGTGCTGTTCGGGCAGTTCACCGCCGCCGATCAGGAGGTGCGCCGATTACTCGAACTGGGTCCCGGACAACTGGCGACGCTCGGCGGGGTGGTGGCCGAGACCACGGACCCGGTGACGAATCTGGTCACCAATCTGTCCGCGATCACCAGGGCCGCGCGACTGCGGACACCCGCGCTGGCGGCACTGTTCCCGGCGCTGCGATCCGGCACCGCGATGCTGGGTATCCCGGTGCACGACAACGCCTTCCACACCATGGTGGACATCTGGCCGCGACCCACCTGCGAATACGCGACCATCCCGGTATCGCCGGTCAAGGTCAGCGACGGCGCGATCCGGCTCTACAACTACTGCGTCACCGACGATCCGGCGCAGCAGATCCGCGGTTCGGCCAACGCGCCCCGCCCCGGCGGCCCGGACAACACCTCCGGACCGCCACCCGGGGTGACCGGCAATGAACTATCGGTCCCCTTGCCCGCCAACTGATTACGGCAGCACCGCCATCGATAACTGGCAGAGAGATGTGATATCCGTGAACGACACCCACGACGTGATCGACGATGTGGCCGCCCCCGCGGCGGACGAGATCGACGCGGCCCCGCGCAGTGCGGCGGTGGCAGATGAGCCGTCGGCCGAGGCTCGCGGAACTCGCCGATCGACCCGTCGCACAGTACTTTTCGCTGCTGCTGCGGTGGCCCTCACCGGTGCGGCGATCGCGCACGATGTCTACACCTCGGTGCGGAGCCGACACGCCGAAGACCTCGTCGAAGCCCGCGAAACGGCTCGCAAGACCGCCTGCGAATACGGCCCGGTCCTGGCCAACTACGACGTCGAACATCTCGACTCCTACTTCGCGGCGGTTCTGGATCACGCCACCGGCGACTGGAAGCGGGAATTCGACTCCACCAGTAAGGATTTGCGCGACGTCCTGGTGCAGGGCCAGGTGACATCCAAATCCGGCACCGTCGACTGCGCCATCTCGGCCAGTGATGCGAGCACCGCCGCCGCGGTCGTCGTCATCGATCAATCCGTCACCAGCGTCGGCACCCAGGGCCAGCCGCGCCGAGGGCAACTCGCGATCACCCTGTCCCTGGTCAAATCGGGCGACCGCTGGCTGGTCGACAAGGTGTCCTCCCCGCTGCTGCGCACCCAATGACAGGAGATAGCACGTCATGACTCAGGTACTCATCGTGCTGGCGGCGGTGCTGGTCGCCGTGGGGGCAATGCTGGCCGTCATCATCCCGACCGCGCTACTGCGCCGGGCCCGGCGTCTCATCGAATCCGACGTTCCGCCCGCCGACGAGCGAGCACTCGCCGAATTCGCGGCGCAGCGCCCGACATTCACGATGACGGTCACCAATCATCTCGCCGCCCCGCCGGACAAAGTGTGGCCCGTCCTGGAGAACAACGCCTTCTCCTGGATCCCGATGATCAACGGCGTCAGCTACGCGGACACCGACCGCGCCCCCGGCGCCGTCCGCAAACTCGACCTGCTGTTCTTCGCTGCCGCCGAACAGGTCACCCACCGCAGCCCCGGCTCTCGCCTCAGCGTGACCGGAATCCACACCTCGATTCCCGTCGCGGTGAAGTCCTACACCGTCGACTATCAACTCCGCGAAACCGACGACGGCGGCACCGACCTGGAATGGACAATCGCGGGCCGCCCCGCCCTGTTCGCCTTCCTCCCACTGTCCTGGACGGCGGTCTTCATCCGTCCGTTCGCCCGAATCATCATGGCCCAGTTGCAAAGTCGCCTCTGAACCGTGCACGGCCGACCGTCAGGACACCAGGGGCTGCGCTGTCGATTCGGTCAACTGCACGATGCACAGGCCGCCGCGTTGCGCTTGGACGCCGGTCACCTCCAATTGGGTGCCCGGCAGCAGGATGAATTCCTCCTCCTCGGTGAACGCGGAGAAATCGCGAATGCTCACCGCCCGGGCGGGTCGCACCTCGAAGAGCGTTCGCTTACCCCGGCTGCCCAGGAATGCCCGCGCCACACTGGATTCCGAGGTGCAGGAGGACACGCCCCACCAGGTCACGGTGCGATTCAGCGGATATTGCGCGCGCAGATCCAGTGAGACTCCGCGCCACAGCGGTTCGGTGCGGGTGGGCAGCGCCGACACCGCCGCGAACAAGAGGCGTAGATAGGGCAGATACGGGATCAACTGGGCACGATCCGGGGCGCGCAACACCCGGTTGATCTCCCGGTAGAACGCGGACTCGCAGGTGTAGAGATGCAGTGCCGCAATCGCATCGGCGGACAGGGCGGCGCGCGACCGGTCCGCCCGCAGCTTGCCGAACTCGTCCGAGCGCACGGCATGCCGATCCAGACCGGCAAGCAGGGTGGCCACCGGTGCGATGGCATCGCGGAAACTCTGTAGCGGAGTGTCGAAGACGCCGGTGATGGCGGGCAGGACCAGGCCCTCGTCCTTGACGCTCGCCAGGCGTTCCAGATAGAGCTGATGCAATTCCATGGTGGAGGCGATGAACGCGCCCATGCGGTCGGCGGTATCCCGGTCCGTCCCAGTGGTTTCCGCCTCACCGGTTTTCCATCCGGCACTCGGCAGCCAATCGATCGGGTCCGCGCCTGTGGCGGCCAGCGCCGCGTTGACCATGGCGAAATGGTCTCCGTCGCAGAAGATATCGCCCTGCGCGGCGGGATTGGCGTGGTCCACATGCCGGACATCGACGCCCGGGTATTTCTTCTGCAGTTGCAGCACAATCTTTTTCAGGCTGCGCGCGTGCGTTCCCCACCACGCGAATACCACACCCCGATCGGCCTCATCCGCCTCCTGTTTGGCGCGCAGGATCTCCTCGATGATCCGCTCGGCCACCGGACGCCAGAAGGCGGTGTGCTGATCGGTCGCCAGCGCCCCGTCACTGCTGGCGGTCAATGCCGCGTTGAGCAGCAGCACGCCCTGGGTGAGCATGGCCTGGAACCACTCCGGCGGCTGTACGGTGTCCTGTTCGCGCAGCAGGGCGCGGATATCGGCGATCGGGGTCTTCTTGGGAATGCCGTACTTCCACATGGCCGCCGCTTTGATGATGCAGCGAATGCTGATCACCCGGCCGAACTGACTGTCCTTCCAATCGTGAAAGGCGTTGTCGAACATCGCGATTCCGGTGGCGCTCTCGGGCCGCGGATACGGGTTCTGGCCGAACACCACCACCTTCCACTTATGCGGCGGATGCGGTTTGAGCGCCTGAAAAGTCAACTCGCGCACCGGAACGACACTCGGACCCCGGCCGGGGCCGATGAAGGTGGCCGCATTCGGCTGCGCCTCGATCACCGGTCGCAGCACCGGCAGCCACGGCTCACCGCCGCCATTGAAGAGATCGGTCAGGGACAGCGGGTCATTCGTGCTCACGCCCGGCACTATATGTCATGAAAATCGCTCTGGCAGAAAGCATGTCGGTGGGTGCGGGTAACGTCCCGGGCAGTGCAGGACCGCATCTCACCGGGAGTGTTTTCATGAGTTCGAATCGGGTGCAACCGCCGCTGCGGGTGGTATTGGCCGATATCAATCCGCAGGTTGTCCAGGCGTGGCTGGCGGCGTTCGCCGACCATCCCGAGATCGAGATCCACAAGGGTTCGATCCTGGACGAGCGGGTCGACGCCTGGGTCACCCCGACCAATGCGCGCGGCCTGATGGACGGCGGCGTCGACGCGGCCATCAAACGGCATCTCGGGGCGGGCATCCAGGTGCGGGTGCAGCGCGCGATCCGGGACGGCTTCGCGGGCAGGCTGCCGGTCGGCAGCGCGGTCTGCGTGTCCTCGGGGGCGATCAATCCGAAGTTCCTGATCTCGACCCCGACCATGCGGGAGTCGGCCGAGGATGTCAGCGAGACACTCAATGTGGCGCTCGCCTGCGCGGCGGCCTTCCAGGCGATCCACCGCCAGAATCGGGACGCGCCGGGCAGCATCTCCTCGGTCGCGCTGGTGGGCATGGGGGCCAATACCGGTCAGGTGCCCGCGCGGGTGTGCGCCAACCTGATGTGGACCGGATACACCCTGTTCAACGACCACACCTTCGATGATTACGACGAATTGCGCGCGACCATCCTGGCCCAGCTGGACGATATCGAGAACGCGCCGGCCGATAAGCCGGTCCGCATCAAGCGCCCCGCGACCAGGCGCTGAGCTGATTCGACACCGCCCGCGCTCGTGGCTGCCCGAACTTGTCTGTGCCCGATGCGAGACTCTGGGACATGCGATGGGCGTTGGCGGCGACGAGCGAGGGCGGTGCGCTGCTGTGTCCGCTGGAGCAGGACGGAAGTCCCGCCGGGCCGATACTGCGCGAGCCCGCTCTCGCCGCGGCGGTACGGGACCGTCCCGAGGTGGAGCGGTGGGTGTGGCGCTCGACCGCCGAGATCTACCGGCAGCTGCTCGACGCCGGGGTGCGGGTCGAGCGCTGCTATGACGTGGAAGCGGCCGAAGCGCTGCTGATCGGTCATGAGCACGGGCAATCCGGGCAGCCGCGTTCACTGGCGGCGGCGTGGGCGCGACTGCATAAACAGCCGGTTCCGCCGGACGCGCCGCTGCGAGCCGCCGATGAGCAGCCGTCACTGTTCGACTCCGGCCCGGTACCGCTGCCGCCCGGCACCGACGAATTCACCGCGCTGCTGGAGGTTTACGCGCAGCAGGTGGCCCGCACCGCGAAGGCCGAATTCCCCGACCGCATGCGCCTGCTGCTGGCGGCCGAATCGGCGGCCATGCTGGTCGCCGCCGAAATGTCCCGCGCCGGAATTCCCTGGCGCGCGGACGTGCACCGGGACCTGCTGGATAGTCTGCTGGGGGAACGCATTTCGGGTGATGCCGAACCGCGGCGCATGGTCGAGTTGGCCGAGCAGGTCTCCCGGGCGTTCGGCGAAGGCGTGCGAGTACGCCCCGATCTGCCCCAGGACATCATCAAAGCCTTCGCCCGCGTGGGTATTCCGCTCTCCTCCACCCGCAAATGGGAACTCCAGGAGGTGGATCACCCGGCCATCGCACCGCTGCTCGCCTATAAATCGCTCTATCGGCTCTACACCGCGCACGGCTGGTCCTGGCTCGATCAATGGGTTCGCGACGGCCGCTTCCGTCCCGAATACCTGCCCGGCGGCACGGTTTCGGGGCGCTGGACCGCCAATGGCGGTGGGGCGCTACAGATCCCGAAAATCATTCGCAAAGCGATCCGCGCCGACCCGGGCTGGCGTCTGGTGGTCGCCGATGCCGACCAGATGGAACCGCGTGTGCTGGCCGCGATCTCGCGCGATCCGGGTCTGATGGAAGTGGCGGGCCGGGGCGAGGACCTCTATGCCGATCTTGCTGCCCGCTCGTTCAACGGCGACCGCGCCAAGGCCAAAATCGCGCTGCTGGGCGCGATTTACGGCCAGACCTCCGGCGATGCGCTCGTGCATATGGCCGAACTACGCCGTCGCTATCCGGCCGCGGTCGCCTATGTCGACGATGCCGCCACCGCCGGGGAACAGGGCCGCCTGGTGCGCACCTGGCTGGGCCGCACCTGCCCGCCCGCCTCGGCGCAGCCCGAGTCCGATGATGATCCGGGCCTGTCCACCCGATACGGTCCGAACCCGAAAGCCCGTGCCCGAGGCCGTTTCACCCGCAACTTCGTCGTCCAGGGCAGCGCGGCCGACTGGACCCTGCTGCTGCTGGCGGCCCTGCGGTCCGAGCTGACCCGGACCGCGCCCGCGGCGGAACTCGTTTTCTTCCAGCACGATGAGGTGATCGTGCACTGTCCGGCCGAGGATGCCGACACGGCCGCCGCCGCGATCTCGGCGGCGGCCGACACCGCGGCGCGATTGGCTTTCGGCTCGACCCCGGTCCGCTTCCCGTTCACCACCGCGATCGTCGAGTGCTATCACGATGCCAAATAGGATCGAGCCCGCCGGATGCGAGCCGGATCGCTACGAGGTTGTGCGCCGGATTTTTTCGAGGACGGTGGCGGTTTGGGCGGTGGCACCCAATGCGTTCGGATGCAGCGGATACGCCACGCCGGGGGCATTGTGCGGCGACGAGAAGGCGATGCCCTCCACATAGCGGGTCGCGGCGGGCTGGCAGACATCGTGACCGGTGCTGGGCGTGTAGGTGTCGACGAACTCGATACCGGCGGCCTTGGCCACGCGCGCGAGCATGGCGTTCATGAGGGCGAATTTATCTCGGAGATAGGTGATGTCGACATCGGCCGCGGGTAGGTCGGGGCGACAGCCCTTGCCCGAGACGGGGAGTGCGTTGAGATAGTCGACCAGCAGGATGCGCGCCTTCGGGGCGCGCTCGCGAATACCGGCGATGGTCGCCTGCACCAGCGGTGCGGTGGCTTCGATCTTGGCGGTCACCCGATCGTCGGCGGCGGGAGTCGTCGCGCAGGCGGGAGTTTCCTTGGCCGCCCCGCCCGCGGCAGCGGCGGCGGGCACCGGTTGCAGGCAGCTCATGGCCAAGGCGGGAAACCCGATATCGTTTCCGCCGATGCCGAGAGTAACCAAATCGGTTGTGGGGGATAGCTTCTCGAATTGAGGCGGATTGACCCCGCCCAGCGGGAGCTGCTGCTCCGCGGTCATATCGGCGGTGGTCGCCGAGGCGCAGCTGGCATCGCGGAATACCTTGACGCCCAGGGCCGCGGCCACCTGGTGCGGATAGTTCGAGGTGGATTGGACGCAATCGGCGGGAACGTCCGTCATCGCGGGCGGAAGGGTGGTGAAGACCGCCGCGGTCCAGGAATCGCCCAGTGCCACATATTCGTGATAGGCGGGCGAATCCGCCTGTGCCGGAATCGATATCAGGGATGCGGCCAGTACGCCCAGGGCCACCGGGGCGAGTCGTGCGGGTTGGACCGTTTTCACTGCGGAAGAACCTCCGAACTGGTCAGTTGGACAGCTTCGAGGGAGGTGGAGCAGATGATCGACGGCCATACTCGCGTACATATCGGGCATTCCGGCGACGACACGGTATGACCGCCGGTGAATTCTTACTGGACTATCAACTTTGCGGTTTCGGTATGCGGAGCGTCACGATTCCGCGGTCCGCGCTATCCGATCTGATCGCTTCGTGCCCGCGTGCCGTGATTCCGGATCAGCCGTGGTCCGGAGGCCGGGAAATCCGGCTGAACGTTTCCGGCGTCGCGGGCGGTACATTCGGAAGGGCCGTTCGCGTATGGATCCCGTCGCCCATTGGGCTCGGGGCGGGACGAAGAGTGTAGCGGTGCTGAGGGAGAATACGAACGTGAGTTACACGAACAGGAAGAATTTCAGCGACCAGGCCGAGCCGGCGGTGGTGGCGGCAAGCGCCGCCGCGACTCCTGTCGGCGGCTAGTTCGATGTCCGAGCAGGAAGGACCGGGACGGGGATCCGTACCCGGACCAGGCACGAACAGGTTCGAAGCGGTGGAACGGCTGCGCCGGAAGCTGGAGAGTCTCAAGGCCGCCGAGACCGCCACGCCCGATGCGGAAGACGATGCGTCCGGGGTTACCCGGCTGCCGCGCCGCCCGCGGCGCATGCATGAGGAACCCGGTGCGCGCCCGGATCAGATCTGGCGTCCGGATGGCGGCACCATCTACGATCCCGCACCGACCCGGCCCGTACTGCGCTCGGAATTGCAGCGGGAGACAGGGTGGTGGCCGGTCGATCCGGGCCGGATGCCGCAGCCCGCGCCGCAGGATGATTCGGGTGCCGCCGGATCGGACGCGAACATTATCGATCTCGACGCTCTGCGGCGTAAACGCGCCGGTGACGCGCCCGCCGCCGGTATCCGGCGGATCGCGCGGCCGCGCCGAATCGGACAGTCGGGGGAGCCGACCGCGGCGGAGGGCAAGGCGGAAGGTCACGACGGCGACCCTGATTCGCCGCCGGATCCACCGATGCGACGACGCTGAGCCACTACCCGAGCGTGCGAATCACGCGGGTGACGAGGTGATCGACGAATTCGGCGTCCATCGGCTCACGGGTGAGGAAGTGCCGGAAGTGAATCGGCGCGATGAGCGATTCCAAGGCCGTGCGCGCATCGGTGCCGACCGGTAGTTCACCCCGGGTCACCGCACGGGTGATCATTGCCCGATTCGCTTCATAGCGTGTGTCCCAGAACATTTTTCGCGCCGCGGCGAGTTCCGCGGAATCGGTGGCGAAGGCGAGTGCGCGCGCCAGCCCGTTCCCCAGTGGCGTGTCGAAATAGGCGATGAGCGCCTGGGCGAACGCGGTGAGGTCGCCGCGCAGTTCACCGGTGTCGGGTAGCGGCAGGGTGCGTTCGCTCGCGGTGAGCATGATGTCCAGGATCAGGTTCTCGCGCGTACCCCAGCGGCGATAGATGGAACTGTCCCGCACGCCCGCGCGCCGACTGATATCGGGAATCCCGACCTTGTCGACGCCGTGTTCGGCGACCGCTTCGAGGACCGCGCGCTGCACGGCCTCGGTGACCTTCGCCGCGCGTCCGCCCGGTCGGCGCTGACGTGCGATGTTCTCGGCTTCGGACATGCCCGGAATTCTAAAGCAGAACTTCTTGCTTTTGCTCATTCCGGCTGTCTACTCTCGCTAAAGCGGAACATTCCGCTATTACGCTTGCGGCGAGAGGTACAACGATGACGTTGTCGGAGATCGGTGAACGAGTTCGAATTACCGCGCACGCGATGACCCACACCACCGAACGGGCGGCCCACCGCAGGGGCGTCGCGCCGTTCCTGCCCCGATTGTTCGCGGACCGGTTCACCCATCTCGGCGGGTTTCGGGCGCAGGAGTTCGCCCGCCAACTGGCCGGATGCCGATCCTTCGACGATGCGCGATGGGCCGGGTATTGGGAGGGCTTCGCGGGTGAACAGCTAGCGCGAGCCGACACGGCGCTAGCCCGACTCGGCGCGCCCGGCTCGGCGCAACTGCTCGATCCGGGCGCGGCCGTCGATTTGCGTGCCCTCGGCGCATTGCTCGCCCCGGCGGTGACGATCCTGGCCGATCGTGGCGCGGTCGCCGATCCCGATGCGGTGCAACGGTTTTGCGCCGCGCAACCTGATGCGGCCGATGCCGCGATCGCGATCGACGGGTTGATCAAGGCGCTGGTCTACGAGTTCGTCGCCGCCTGGCCGGGCTGGAGTCCGCGCCGGCTGCTCGCCTATGAGCGCTCGCATCGCCTGGGTGAAGTGCTGGTCCTCGCGCTGGCCCCGGCAATGGGCCTGACCGCCGAAGTGGTGCGCATTCCGATCGACGGCGATGAGGTGCGCGGAATCCTATTGCTGCCCAGCGGTTCCGATCGCGTACCGACCGTACTGGTCACCAATGGGCTGGAGGGCACGATCGCCGAGGTGCTGCTGCCGCTGCTCGCCCAGCGCGCGGCGAGGCTGGGCATATTCGTGATGGAGATGCCCGGCACGTATTCCTATCGCGTCCGGCTCTCGGACGCGGCCGAGCGCGCGTACTCCACGGTCATCGACCACCTATCCGCCGATGCGCGGATCGATGCCGATCGAATCGGCATGATGGGCTTCAGTTTCGGGGGCTACTGGTCCACCCGCATGGCGGCGGTCGATCCGCGGCTGCGGGTGGCGGTGTCCAACGGCCCGCTCAGCCATCGCAGTTTCGGCGCACTGAATTCGATCGGGATGCCCGAGATCATGATCTCGACATTGAATTCCACCCTGGGCACGCGCGGTACCCTCGAACTGACTCGCGAGCTCGCGAAACTCTCACTGGCGCAGCTGTATCGGCGCATCGACATCCCGCTATTGGTGATCAACGGCGCGCGAGACACGCTGGCCAGTACACAGGATTCGATCGATATCGCCATCGGCGCACCCAACGCGCAATTGGTGCTCTACGCCGATGACGACCACTGCGCCATGGGCAATGCCGAGCACTGGTCGGCGCTGTCGGCGACCTTCCTGCGCGACCACTTGACCGCCCCGATCGCCGTCGAGGTCGCATGATGGGCGGTATGACGACGACTCCGCCGCCGCGCATCCGCCGCGTTCTCAACCGTGCCGACAATCGCATCGACACCCAGATCGATACCGGTGACGGATGGCGCGGCGTCGATGAAAACGACAGCGCCGGTGGGATTTCCGTGATTCCGCCCGCGTTCAGCGCCGAATTCGAGATCGCCCGCTACGACCTGCTCGGCCTGCCCGACGGTGCGACCGTGCTACCGGTGTGCCCGGCGTCGTTCCGCGATTTCATGGTCTTCGAAAAGCATGCCGTCGATGCCGCGCGCGGTATGGCCGCACGATTCCTGCCCGCCGCGCACCGCATCGCCACGGCGTACGAGACGGTGACCCGTCGCACCTTCCCGCCGTTCCGCCCGAACGCGCTGTGGTACCGCGAGCCGATCTACTACATGTCCAACGCGCTGACCATTGTTCCCTCCGGAACGCCCGTCGCCCCGCCTTCCTACAGTCGCGCACTGGATTTCGAGCTCGAACTCGGCGTCGTCCTGGGCGCCCCGTTGCGTGATGCCACCGTCGACCAGGCGGCCGCCGCCATCGCCGCCGTGGTGGTGGTCAATGACTTCTCCGCCCGCGACGTCCAATTGGCGGAGATGCGTTCGGGTTTCGGGCCGCAGCGTTCCAAGCATTTCGCGACGTCCATATCGTCGACGGCCGTCGTGGGAGCGGCGCTTGCCGATCACCTGGATCAGCTCACGGCCACGGTGAGCATCAATGGAAATGTCATCTCGCACACCGGAACTCACGCCATGAAGTACTCGATGGCCGAGGCTATCGCTCACGTCTCGCGCGGCGAACAGCTCTTCCCGGGTGAACTGCTGTGCAGTGGTACTCTCCCCGGCGGCAGTGGTATGGAACTGGGGCGCTGGCTCGCCCCCGGTGATGAGCTGCGGCTGGAAATCGACGGCATCGGCGTCATCGAACACCGAATCCCCAACTGAGCGAGGCGTTTGTGAAGATCGACCAGATTTCCGATTCCGTCTACGTGGTGGCCGGAACCAATGTCAACTGGGCCCTGGTCACCGACGGCTCCGGCGTCACCGTTATCGACGCGGGCTACCCCGCCGACGCGGCCGACCTGCAGGACTCGGTCCGCCAGATCGGCCATCAACTCTCCGATATCGCCGCCGTGCTGCTCACCCACGCCCACCTCGACCACATCGGCGGCATCCCCGCCCTCGTCGAGCAGGTGGGCATGCCCGTCTACACCGGCCCCGAAGAAGTACGCCACGCCAAACGTGAATACCTCCAGCAGATCACCCCGGTGGAAATGGTGAAACGCCTCGGCTCCGCCCGCGGCCGCCGCTGGGTCACGCACACCGTCCGAGCCTGCTTCGGTCATATCAACATGTCCGTCCCCTCGGCCACCACCGCCGACGCAGCCACGCTCGCCGCCCTCCCCGGCGGCCTCGTCGCCGTACCCACCCCCGGCCACACCGATGGCCACACCGCCTACCTGCTGCCCTCCGAAGGCGTCCTGTTCTCCGGTGACACCCTCGTCACCGGCCACCCCCTCCTGCCGAATACCGGACTCCAACTCCTCCCGGGCTTCTTCAACCACAACGAGTCCGGCACCCGCGCCAGCGCCCTGCTCCTGGCCGATCAGCCCGCCAAGATCCTGGTCCCCGGCCACGGCCTCCCCACGACCTTCGACCCCGAGGAAGTCCGGCGCGCTTTCGAGTCTTAAGCGAACTCACCGGCCTCCTTTAAGGACCCACCCCTACGGTCGATCCGCAGCGTTCAGACGTGGGGGAGGGTCCATGGACACCGATGTGGTCAGTGCGCCCGAGGAACGCTGGCATCCGCTGACCCGTATCGGGTTTCGGTTCGGATGCTGTTATTTCGGATTGTTCGGGCTGGCGGGCGTGCTCGGGTTGATGCCGGTGCTGTTGGCGGGCATGGGAATTGACGCTGGGTGGGCGTCGGTGGTGAGTGTGCTGCGATGGGTGCGGCCGCCGATCGAGTGGACCGCCGCGCATGTGCTCGGGTTGCGGGTGGTCGGCACGCAGGTGGGGAGTGACAGCGCGTTCCAGTGGGCCGCTTTGTTTCTCATGGTGGTGGTCGCGGGGGTGGGGACCGCGGTGTGGTCGGTGCTGGATCGGCGCAGGGGGCGGTATCCGAAGTTGTTCGCGTGGTCGCGGGTGTATTTGCGGCTGGTGCTGGCGCTGGCGATGTTCTATTTCGGGATGGCGAAGGCGATTCCGACGCAGATGCCGTTCGTATTGAATCGGCTGGTCGAGCCGTACGGGAACTTCAGCCCGGAGGGTGTGCTGTGGTCGCAGGTCAGCGTGTCGCAGCCGTATGAGATCGCGCTCGGCGCGGCCGAATTGCTGGCGGGGTTGTTATTGCTGGTGCCGCGCGCCACGGCGGCGGGGGCGCTGTTGTGCGCGGTGGATATGACGCAGGTGTTCCTGCTGAATATGACCTATGACATTCGGCTCAAGACCGTGTCATCGCAGTTCCTGCTGTTGAGCCTGTTTCTGCTCGCGCCCTATGCGCGGCGGCTGTTCGCGGTGCTGTTCACCGACCGGGTCCCGCCCGCGATCCGGCCGGTCCCGCTGTTCGAATCGTTGCGGGCCAACCGGATCGCGCTGGTGGCGCAGGTGGCGGTGGGGCTGCTGCTGCTCGGGGTGATCGGTGTGCAGAGCTGGCGGCAGTGGCAGACGCCCACACCGGAGCTGTACGGGATCTACCGGGTGGATGGGTTCTCCTCCGAGGGGTATGCCCGAGATCCCCTGCTCACCGACGAATTGCGTTGGCGCAGGGTGATAGTCGACCGGCCGTTCCATGTATCGGATCCGCTGATGCTGACCATTCAGCATATGGACGATTCCTTCGAGATCTACGGCGGCACAATAGATCCCAGGAAGCATCACATCGATCTCGGTAACCGCATCGCACTGGGAACCTACGCCGAGACCCCGGTCCGGGTCCGGCTCACCTATTGGTGGCCGGGACCCGGTCGCCTGGTCATCGATGCCGACGATTACGCCGGGCATCGCATCCACGCCTGGTTCACCCAGCTCGACCCGAAGTCGTTCCCGCTCTTGGAACGTGGATTCAGCTGGGTGCAGGAGGAGCCCTACAACCGGTAGCGGGTCAGTGCGCGGCGAGCTGCGTGAGTGCGGCCTCGGCCTCGGCCCGGTTGACCGTGCGGCCGAGTGCGCCGAATTCGTGCAGGTCGCCGAAGACCTCGAGGCGAATGGAGGCGTCGATGCCACCGGCGTGCACCGGATCGAAACCGGCGGCCGAAATCAACTGGGCCACCGCCGTTCCCGCCGCCTCGTCATCGGTGGCGTAGAAGGCCACCGCGAGTTCCGGGGTGCAGCGGGCGGCGGTGTCGAGGGATTCGGCCGACAGGGTGCCGAACGCCTTGACCAGGCGGGTGTCCGCGGGCAGCAGGGCCGCCAGCAGCTGGCCGGAGGATTCGTCCGCGCCGATGGTCTTGACGAAGCCGCCCTGCCCGTCCGGTGCGATGGGGTTGGACGGGTCGACGATGATCTTGCCGTGCAGTCGATCACCGTAGGTGGCGACGAGTTCGCGGATGGTGTCGAACCAGACGGCCAGGATCAGGATATCGGCCCGGTCGACGGCCTCGTCGACGGTGACGGCGGTGGCATGCGCACCCAAATCCACTGCCTGCGAACGGGTTTCATCCAGCTCTCGCCCGGCGAGCAGAATATCCACCCCGCCCTCGGTGAGATGGGAGGCGAGGCGGCGGCCGATATTGCCGGTGCCGATAATGGCGATGGTCATGGGTGTTCTCCTTCGATGGGTTATCGAATGCGGCGGCGGCGTGCCGCCGTATAGATGGCGGATCGATCGGCGGCGAGTTGATCGCGCGGGGCGGTCATACCGGTGGGCAGTCGCAGCGGATCGAAATCCAGGTCGTGGTCGTCGATGATGTGGTCCAGGCGTAAACGCCCCAGCCGGATCAGACGCGGCGGATCCGCCCAGAGCGCGGTCGGATCGTGCACCGCGTCCCCGTCCGCCGGTAGCCGCGCGTACAGCCCGAAATGGGCCGGTAGCCGCCGCGCGAGATCCCGAGCCAGGTAATCGGCCGGAAAGTGGCCCGCGGCAAAGGGATCCAGTCCGGCCAGGCCCACCTCCGGATGCCATTCCAGCCTCGCCCAGGTCTGCCTGCCGTCGTGGGCGCGGAAGCCGAACGCGTGAATCGCGTGGTACCGCTGCGAGACATAGCTGGCGGGTGCGAGCCCGGAGCCCGCCGCCAGCGCGGCAGCGGCCTCCGGATGCCGTTCGGTGAACTCGGCCATCGCGCCCGGTATCGGTTCTCCGGTAACGGGATCGGGTGCGATCGCGGCGAAGAAGTCGAGCATGTCCGCGCCATTGCGCACGAAGAACACCGGCAGCGTGAACGCGGTCAGATCCGCGACCGGTGCCCCATGCAGTGCGAATCGCACCGAGAGTCCCTGATCGCCGGTGTGCGCGTCATGGCCGTGCGCATCGCCGCGGGTACCCGAGAAGCGCCCGACCACCGGTACCGGCCCGCCCGCGAATATCGCGGCCGCGGTCAGTTCGGCGGCGGTGTCCTCGGCCTGGAAGACGCCCGTCACCGCCGTGCCGCGACTGTGCAGCAGCCGCGTATGCGGTTCGGCGGGCAGCAGTTCGGCCATGCGTTCGGCCGATTCCTCTGCGGTGAGCTCATTGTCAGTGGTCATGGTGAAGTACTTCGTTCGCCGGATGGGGGTGCGGGGCGAGCCAGCCGCGCAGCAGGCCGCTGACGGCCGGGAGCGCCGCGAAGGTCATGAGCACGCTGAATAGCACGGTGAAAACCAAGGTGCGCAACACCAGTGGCGCACCGGCCAGCAGCGGACCCAGTACGGCATTGCCGAGCAATGAGATCGGGAAGATGGCCAGGCCCGAGGCCACCGCCTGTTTCCAGCGCGCCGGTCGCGGGCACGCGCAGGTGCTGATCATCCCCGGGGCGCGGGATGGACCATATGCTTGATCTCCTGGAACTCGCCGAGCCCGCGCAGCCCGTTGAGGCGGCCCATACCGCTCTGCTTGAACCCGCCCTCCTCGAACTGATCGACCACGACCGCCCAGGTATTGGTCCACACCGTCCCGGCCTGGAGTTCCCGCCCGACCCGCAGCGGGCGATCCACATCGCGGGTCCAAATGCTCGCGGCGAGACCGTATTCCGTGGCATTGGCGCGTGCGATGGCCTCGGCCTCATCGTCGAAGCGTTCGAAGGTGGCGACCGGCCCGAACACCTCGTGCTGCACGATGGGCGAGTTCAGATCGGCCACTTCGATCAAGCTGGGGTGGTAGTAGGCGTCGGGACCGGTGGTCAGCAATCCGCCGCGTTCCACGATGGTGGCGTATTCGGCGGCCTCGGCGACCGTGCGATCCACCCGCTCGGCATTGGCGCGATCGATCATCGGGCCCATCTCGCTGGCCGGATCGTCACCGGGGCCGACCCGCACCGCCGCAAGGGATTTCGCCATCCGATCGCGCAACTCGTCCGCGATACCGCGCTGGGCCAGAATGCGACTGCCGGTCATGCAGAACTGCCCGGTGAAGGTGGTGATCGCCTTGGTGAGCACCGGGACGACGACATCGAGATCGGCATCGTCGAACACCAGCATCGGGCTCTTACCGCCCAACTCCAGCGATAGCGGCTTGAGCGTATCGGCGGCATTGCGCATGATGATTCGCCCGACCATGGTGCTGCCGGTGTAACTGACGACATCGACCTCGGGCGAGGAAACCAGCAGCGGCGCACCGTCATTGCCGGATTCGGTGAAACAGTTCATCACACCGGCGGGCAGCGATTCGGTGGCCGCGATGATCTCGTACAGCAGGCCGTTGACCAGCCCGGTCTGACCGGGCAGCTTCATCGCGACCGTGCAGCCCGCCGCCAGCGCCGGTGCGAAGGACCGCACCGCCAGCACCACCGGCGAATTCCACGGCGCGATCACTCCGGCGACACCTGCGGCCTCGGTGAGCGTCATGGAGTACAGGCCGGGCTTGACCTCGGCGGCGCGCCCCGATTCGGCCAGTGCCAGCGCACCGTAGTAGCGCAGCTTGGGAATGCTGAGATCCACCTCGAAGGCGGCCTCCGCAAGGATCTTTCCATTCTCCCGGGCCAGCAGGGCGACGAGTTCATCGCGGCGTTCTGCCATCCGGTCGGCCATCTCGAACAGGGCGCGGGCGCGCAATTCCCGGTCCCGGGACCAGGTTCCGGTGCGGAAGGCGCGGCGCGCGGCGGTGATCGCGGCCTGTGCCTCGGCCGCACCGCCTTCGGCGAAGGTGCCCACCGGCTGTCCCGTCGCGGGGCTGTACGAGGTGCCGGTGGCGGTGCCCTCGTGCCAGGCTCCGTCGATCCAGTTGCGGGCGTGCGGAAGTCGATCGTTGGTCACTGAGTCTCCTGAATATGGTTGCTGGGCAGGTGATTACAGCTGTGCGGCGATATGTTCGGCGGCCATGATCACGGTGGCGTTGGTGGCCGCGGAGACCGCGTCGGGAAGGATGGACGCGTCCACCACGCGCAGCTTCCGCACCCCGCGCACCCCGCCCAGGCGATCCACCACCGCGTCCGGGTCATCGGCTCCGCCCATCGGTGCGGTGGAGCTCGGGTGGTGGTAGGTGTCGAGGGTGGCCAGCATCGCGGCCTCCACGTCGGCGTCGCCGAGAGCCGTTGCACCCGGGGCCATTTCGTGATCGATGAGATCGGACAGCGGTGCGGTGGCCCCGATCCGGCGGCTCAATGCGATGCCCTCGAGCAGGCGCTTGCGATCGGCGGGTTCGGCCAGGAAGTTCAGGTCGATGCGCGGCGCGTCGAGGGGATCACGGCTGCGCAGGGTCAGCGATCCACGCGAATGCGGCCGGGTCAGGGCGACCGCCAGTACGAACGCCGCACCGGTCGGACTCATGCTCTGATCGATCAGGTGGGTGGCGGTGATGTGCAGATCCAATTCACCCGCGGCCGCGTCCGAACTCGCGGTCCAGACCTTGGCCCCGATGACCGGATGCGCGCCGCCGATCCGATCGGGATGGGCGGCATAGGCGTTGTAGTAGAACGGGTGGTCATAGAGCGTACGCCCGACCGGAAGATCGGCGACGATCGGGATATCCAGTGCGGCAAGGTCTTCGGCCGGACCGATACCGGAGCGCAGCAGGATGGCGGCGGAACCGTAGGCGCCCGCGCTCAGAATCACCTCACCGGCGATCAGCTCGGAGCCGTCGGCCAGCAGTACTCCTCGCGCCTGCGCGGCGTCGCCCTGCTCGAACAGCACGCGATCCACGAGCGTATCCGCCCGGATCTCCAGATTCGGCCGGGCGCGCACGGCATCGGTGAGATAGGCCATGCCGGTATTGACCCGCACCCCGTCCGCCACATTCATGGCGTACGGCGCGACGCCGTAGGGCTGCGGACCATTGAAATCCTCGGTCGCCGGAATGCCGATCGCGAGCGCGGCATCGACGAAAGCCCTTTGCATATCGCTCAATTCGGCACGATCGAGCTGATGCACCGGCAGCGGTCCGCCGCGCCCGTGCCAATGCTCGTCACCCGCATCGGTGCGCTCGAGCGCGCGGAAGCTGGGCAGGACTTCCTCGAATGACCAGCCCGTCAGGCCGCGTGCGGCCCAGCGGTCGAAGTCCGCGGGCAGGGCACGGGCCACGACCGACCCATTGACGGCGGAACTGCCGCCGAGCACCTTGCCCCGGTACGCATGCACCGGATGGCCGATGACGCCGGGCTCGGAGGCATAACCCCAATCGTGTCCGGTGTATCCGCCCAGAATGTCGCTGGCGGCAACAGATTCCGGATACCCCGTCGCGGGATACGCGGGTCCGGCCTCCAGCAGCAGAACCCGTCGCTCCGGATTCTCGCTGAGCCGGGCGGCGAGCACCGCACCGGCGGAACCGCCACCGACAATGAGGATGTCGGGGGTGTGAGACATGGCTGTCCTTTCGGGAATGTCAGGGTGTGAGAACGGCTTTGACTGTTTTTCCGGCGCGTACGTCCGCGACGGCGCTGTTGATCTGCGCCAACGGATAGGTGCGGATCATGCGGCCGATCGGGAATCGGCCCGCCTGGAAGAGGTTGAGCAGGCGCGGGATCAGCACCGCCGGGGCCTGATGGCCCATCACCGATCCGGTGACGGTGCGGCCCTTGAGCAGTTCGAAGACATTGGCGCGCATGGCCGCATCCGGCGCGGTCACGCCGAGAATGGCGGCCGACCCGAGTGGCGCGAGGACCTCGACGGCGGTATTCATCACCTGCACCACGCCGGTCGACTCCACCGCGAAGTCGACGCCGCGCCCGCGGGTGAGTTCCCGAATCGCGGCGGCGGGATCCTCGACATCGGCGTCGATGGTGTCGGTCGCACCCAGATCCGTTGCGAGGGACAGCCGCTCGACATTGCGATCGACGACGATAATGCGCGCCGCCCCGGCGACCTCGGCCGCCATCAGGGCACTGAGCCCGACCGCCCCCGCACCGAAGACCGCGACCGTACTGCCCGCCTGTACCCGCAGCGAGTTCAGCACCGCGCCCGCACCGGTGATGACACCGCAGCCCATGGGCGCGAGCACCTCGAGAGGCAGCTGAGGATCGACCTTCACCGCACCGCGCGGATGCACCAAACCGTAGGTGGCGTGCGAGGACTGGCCGAAGAAGTGATCGTGCACCGGCTCGCCGTCGGCATCGCGCAACCCCACCGATCCGTCCGAGCGGACGGCATGGAAGTTGAGCGGAATATGGCGAACGCAGTAGGCGGGCTGCCCGGCCAGGCAATTCCCGCACAGGCCACAGGAATCCAGGCTCAGCAGCACCCGATCACCGGGCCGGAAGCCGCTGACCGCCGAACCGACGGCCACTACCTCCCCGGCTCCCTCATGCCCCAGCACGACCGGTCGCGGCGTCGGCACGGTGCCGCGCGCCGCTTCCAGATCGGTATGGCACAGTCCGGAAGCGATATAGCGGACCAGCATCTCGTCCGGCCGCGGATCTTCGAGTTCGAGCCGCTCCACGCTGAATTCGGCCGCGTTGTCGCGGGCGACCGATGCGGTGATCGTCAGGCTCATGCGGCGGTCCGGCCGAGCATGAGATCGGCGGCCTTCTCGGCGATCATAATGGTGGGGCCGTTGGTGTTTCCGCTTGGCAGTGCGGGCATGACGGACGCGTCGACCACCCGCAAGCCGTGTACGCCGTGCACCCGCAGTTCGGGGTCGACGACCGCGAGCGCGTCCAGACCCATACGCGCCGTGCCGATCTGGTGATGTCCGCTGACCACGGTCGCGCGGGCGTGATCGCGCAACTGCTCCCGGGTGCGCACCGCGGGTCCGGGTACCGCCTCACCGTCCGTCCATTCGCGTAGCGCGTCCTGGGCGGCGATCTCGCGCAGCAATTCGAGATTGTCCACCAGGGTCTCGAGATCGCGCGGATCGGAGAAGACCTTCGGGTCGTAGCTCGGCGCGATCGTGGGATCGGCCGAGCGCAAACGCATTTCGCCACGGCTGTACGGATGCAACAGCTGTGCGACCGCCGAGAATCCGTGCTCGGGCAGTGCGCGATCGGGCAGCGGATAGACCCAGGACAGGAATAGCGGCTGGATATCCGGGGCGATCAATCCGGGGCGCGTGGCGGTGAACAGATGCGCCTCCAGGCCCTGCGCGGACCACTCCGGGGTCGGCCCGGTGGCACGCCAGATGAGCGGGCTGGACCAGTGATCCTGGAGGTTCCGGCCGACCCCGGGCAGATCGGTGCGCACCCGCAGACCGAACGACCGGAGGTGTTCGGCCGGACCGAGGCCCGAGAGCATCAGCAGCTGCGGCGATCCCAGCACCCCGGCGGACAGGACGACCTCGGCGTCCGCGTGCGCGGTATGCGCCACCCCGTCCACCAGATATTCGACGCCCACCGCGCGGTCCTGTTCGAACAGCACCCGGGTGGCATGCGCTCCGGTGACCACCGTCAGGTTCGGGTTCCCGGCGATGGGCTGCCCGTAGCCCACCCAGGTGCTCTGCCGCCGATGATCGCGAATGGTGTGCTGGGTGTAGCTGACACCGGTGATATCGCCGCTGTTGTAATCCTCGTTGAACGGCAGCCCGTACTGTCCGGCCGCCTCCACCCAGGCTTTGACAAGGGCGTTCGGTCCCGGATTGCGCTGCACCCAGAGCGGTCCGTCGATACCGCGACCGCCGTCGGGTCCGCCCTCGAAATGTTCGAGCCGCCGGAAGTAGGGCTCCACGCCCCGCCAATCCCAGCCCGCCGCACCCTGATACGCCCAGGCGTCATAGTCCGCGGCGATACCGCGCACATAGATCATGCCGTTGAAGGCACTGCTGCCGCCGAGCGTCCTACCGCGCGGCCAGGGCAGCCGTCGCCCGTCGGCATGGGTCTGCGGTTCGGTGCTGAAGCCCCAATCCACCGCACTGCCCCACAGTTCGATCGACCGGACCGGATCGTGGATGGCCGGATTCGTATCGGCCGGACCGGCTTCCAACAGCAGCACCCGGTGACCGGCGTCGACCAGCCGCCGGGCCAGCACCACACCCGCCGAACCGGCGCCGACGATGATGTAGTCGTGGTTCATCGACCGCAGCCCTTCTCGTTTCGCGAACGCGCCGGAAACCCGGCGCCGGGCAAACCATGTTCTCGGTCACTGAAAATGCTCTGGATGGATTCAGAACGGCCAGGTCAGCGGTATATGCGCTGGTTCGGTGCGCGGGCGGGGCGGCGGAACCGGTCATGCGACTGACTACGCTGTGCGAGTTCGAGAAGCGGCAGCTATGCGGAGGAAGGAAGCCCCCGGCCGGGCGCAAGGCGCAAGACAATGGCGACAATTCGCATCAACCTGCTCAACGGTGTCGAGGTGCTCCGCGACGATCAACCCGTGCCCTCGGGTCCGCCGCAGCGCTGTGCGCTGCTGGCCGCACTGGCCCTGCGCCGCGGGCGCTGGGTGCCCGCGACCGTACTGCTCGACGGCCTCTACGACGGCGATGTCCCCGCCAGCGGCACCGGTTTGATCCAAACCCACATCTCCGCCCTGCGCCGCGTCCTCGAACCCGACCGCGCACCCCGCGCCGAACCGCGAGTGCTGCTGTCCGGACATGGCGGGTACCAATTGCGGATCACCGATGACCAGGTCGACGCCGGAATCTTCGACGCCCTGGTCGCACGGGCGGAACACGCTCGCGCCCAAGGGGATTGGCAGACCGCGGACCAGCTCTACACCCACGCGCTACCGCTGTGTTCGGGCGAACCCCTGGCCGGACTGCCCGGCCCGGCGGCCTCCGCCCAGCGCGCGGTGCTCCGCGAGCGCTACCTCTCCGCCCTGGAGGAAAGCCTCTTCGTGGCCTCCATGCTCGGCCGCACCGACCGGGTCCTGGACCGCCTGCGCCCCCTGGTCGGCGAACACCCGCTCCGCGAACGCGCCGCCGAACTCCTCATGCGCGCCCTGGTCCGCCAGGGCCGCCGCTCCGAAGCCCTCGAGGTCTACACCCGCACCCGCCGCGCCCTGATCGACACCCTCGGCGTCGAACCGGGCAATGACCTTCGCACCCTGCAAACCAGCATCCTTGCCGGACAACCGATCCCGAGCCCCACCCGCCATCCGTCGTCGCCAGACTTGTTCCCGGCTGTGCTGTCCCGTCGGCCCAACGACGGCACGGCGGGAGTTACCGCGTCCCCGGTTCCCGCGACCGTTGCATCGAGTGATGAAAGTGCGCGGTATCGATCCTCCACCTCCGAGGCGATCGATTTACGGGAATCCCCGGCGCCGGCGACCATTCGACCGGGCGTACTGGGTGCCGCCGAAATCGCGGCGCTGGCCGAGCGGGTGCTGGGAATCCCCGGCGGCCGGTTCGCGCTTGACATTCATCGGGCCACCGGCGGCTCTCCGGTGCTGGTCACCGCGCTGCTGAAAGACCTTGCCCTGCTGGATGATCCGCCGTGCGTTCCGGAGTATCTTGCGAACGGAAACTACACGCGCGCGGTTCGCCGGCAACTCGATCAGCTCGCACCGGCCACGGTCCGAGCGCTCCGCGCGATCGCGGTGCTCCACGAGTACGCCGCACCGCCGGAGGTGGTGGCCGCCGCCTGCGGCCAGTCCGACAGCGAATTCCGGGACAGCTGCGGCACACTGATGGCTCACGGCATTACGGCTCCGCCTCGGCCGCGCCACGGCACAGCGGTCGACGAGGCCGAGGGGTATCCGGGGTACGACTCGGCTCGCACGTCGGCCTCGGCGGTCGGTGTGCATCAGCGGCCGGTCGGCGGGGGCGCGGCTCATCCGACGGCCGTATCCGGTGGTGCGCCGGAGCTGTCTCGGCTGCGGCATGCGTTGCCCGCCAATACCTTGCGCCGATTGTGCACACGCGAAGAGGTGCAGGGCATGCTGGCGGCGGCGGCCCAGCGTGCGGCGGTGCTGACCGGGGACAGTCGGGTGGCGGCGCGGTATCTGCGGGAGTTGTCGGGGGAGCGGTGGGCGGAGTGGGTGCCCACGCTGGTGGACGCGGGGGCGGAAGCTGTTCGGGCGCTGGAGCTTCCGGAGGCGATCGGGTATCTCGAAGTGGCGCAGCGGGTATGCGCGCCGGAACAGCGTGATGAGATCGGAGTGCGGCTCGGGCTGGTCAAGCAGTGGACCGATCCGGTGGCGGCGCGGGCGTACTTCGAGCGGGCGCTGATGGGGCAGCGGGCCGCGAAAGTGGCTCCGACGGCGTTGATTCCGCTCGCGTGGACGCTGGTCACCTCGGGGCAGACGCAGGATGCCGAGGCACTGCTGGACGAGGTGATCGCCGAGACCGCCGGTCATGATCCCGAGGCCGCGCGGACGCTGCGGGCCTCGCGCTGGATGGTTACCGGGCTGACCTCGCGGGCGTGGAACGCATACCTCGCGCGCACCCGCGCGGAAGCCGCGCCCGATGCGGTGACCGAGGCCGTGCTCGCGATCGATGACCTTGTGGCCGTGCGTATTTCGGCGCACGAGGCGCGGTCACGCTTCGAAGCCGCGGCGGGTGGGACGACGGGGGAATACATCCCGCCCGAGCTGCTCGGCATCCAGGCCCATATCGCGCTGTGGACCGATGAGGTGACCCTCGCCGGTCAGCTCACCGGTCAGGGCGATGACAGGTACTTCGGCATGCTTGACACCTATCGGCTCATGCTGCACACCGAAGTGCTGCTGCGCCAGGCCCGTTACGCCGAGGCCGCACGGACCTGCGCGCTGGTGGCCGTGGCCGCCCCCGCGTCGGTCCGGCGTCCGGCCGGGCTGGTCGCCCTCTACGCCGCGGCGCTGCTCGGAGCCGGGCGCATCGAGGAGGCCGACCGCTTGCTCGAACCCGCCCACATCCACGCCAATTCCGAGTCCTGGGAATGGATTACGGTCACCTACGTGCGCGCCATGCTGTGCGCCGCGCAGGGCCGCTCGCGCGAGGCCGCCGGTCATTTCCTGGACTGCGGTCGCCGTCTGGCCGCCTGGCAGCAGCACAATCCCTCCCACCTACCCTGGCGCAGTTCGGCCGCCCTGCAACTCAGTGCGCTGGGCGAGCTGGACGAGGCCCGCCGCCTGGCCGCCGAGGAACTCGAACTGGCCATCCGCCTGAACACCCCGGTCGCCCTGGGCCGGGCCTGGCGCGCGGTCGCCCTGGCCGCGGCGGACCAGACCACCTCCGAATCGCTCTGTCGCGCGGTCGCATATCTCGAATGCGGCGAGTCCGTCCCGGAGCTGCTCGCGGCCCTGATCGATCTCGCCGATACCCACGCGGCCACGGGTCACACGGCACTCGCGCGAACCACCCTCCGGCGAGCCCGCGCGCTGGCCGACTCCCGCGCGGTGCGAGTCGTGCTGGCCCTGATCGATCAACGCCTGTCGGCTCTGTCGTCCTTCGCTCCTGCGGGGTCCGGGCAAGACCGGTCCCGCCCGGATGACGCGATCCTCGAGCCCGCCGGTTCCGCATGATGTTCGCGCCCCGCACTCGCGGGCGGGTTCGGTTCACGGCGAGGGTAACCCTCGCCGGGAGGCGACCCGGGTTCTAGCGTCGAGGGAATGGGTGATTCGCGGCGGCTGTTGAAAACGGTTACGGGAGTTAGCGGTTCGGTGGATGTGTATGCCGCCGCACTGGATCCGGGGCGATCGACGCTGGAGTCGTCGATCGAGATCGCGAAACTGGCGGAGGCCCATGGGTTCGACGCGCTGTTCGCGGCGGATCTGCTGAGTTTCGGGGCGCAGGGGGCGATCGGTGCGCAGGAGCCGTTGATCTTCCTCGCCGCGTTGAGCGCGGTCACCGAGCATGTGGGGTTGATCGCCACGGTGACGACCACCTTCCACCATCCCTATAACCTTGCGCGCCTGTTCGGCACCCTCGATCACGTCAGCAATGGCCGCGCGGCCTGGAACGCGGTCACCTCGTCACTGGGCGAGGAGAACTACAGCTCGGGCGACCTCCCGAGTCCTGAGGATCGATACCGCCGCGCGGGTGAGTCCCTGGAAATCGTCAACGCGCTGTTCGACAGCTGGCGGCCGGGCGCGCTCACCCCGGACGGACACGGCGGCGTGGTGCTGAACGCGGATCTGGTCGAGCCGATCGACCACACGGGCGAATTCTTCACCGTGCGCGGGCCGTTGAACATTCCACCGCTGCCGCAACGACGTCCGGTGCAATTCCAGGCCGGGCAGTCCGAGGCGGGCGTCGAACTGGGCGCACGGTTCGCCGAGGTCGTCTTCACTTCCCTGCCCACCCTCGAGGACGCCGTCACCTACACCAAGAAGATCCGTTCGCGCGCTACGGAATTGGGCCGGGCCGATGGACTGCCGCTGATCATGAGCTCCTTCCACGCCACCTACGGCGCTTCCGAGGACGAGGTGCGGCGACTGGTGCGCGAGCGCGATGAGGCCACCGATTTCGACTCGGGACGGCTCGCGCTCGCCGATATGCTCGGCGGCGGTGTCGACCTGTCCGAACTGCCCCTGGACAAGCCCATCCCCGAAGACCTGCTGCCCGATGCGCGCTCGGTGCACCGTCGTCGCGGCCGGGTGGAGATCTTCAATAACTTCGCGCGCTCGGGAAAGACCTTGCGCGAGTTGATCATCGCCGCCAAGGACACCGGCCACTGGGCCGCCGCGGGCACCCCCGAACAGCTCGCCGACGTCATCGCCGAGCGCTATGACGCGGGCGTACTCGATGTCATCTCGCTCGGCGGTCTGGCCGATCCGCGCACCCGTGACTTCCTGCTGAACGGCCTGCTGCCCGAACTCCGCCGTCGCGGCATCGTCGGAACCGGTTACACCGGAACGACTTTCCGCGAGAACCTGGAACTGCCGCCGCTGCCGAACTGATCGGCTACTCGGCCGCGCCCGCACCGGGCGCGGCCCGCAATCCGTCGACGGTTACCGCGATGAGCCGCTCGGCCGCATCGGGCGTGGTCTCGCAGGCAATGCCGATTCCGTGCCCGAGCCGGACCAGATCGCGCGGTTCGATATCCGCGCGCACCGCGCCCGCCTGCTGAGCGGCCTCGAGCAGCGCGTTCGCCGCGTCATTGATCGCGGACCGGCACAGTGTGAAAGTCGGTGAATTGTGGTCCATTCCGGCCTTGAGCGTGGTCGCCAGACTGCGATTGGCCATCACCCACTGCACCTGTTCGCGCAGCCAGTACTCGAAAGCCGTCGCGCCCGAATGCTCTTCGAGTAGTTCATAGGCGCGCCCGCTCAACTGCTCGATATTGGACCGGTAGACGGCCTCGATGAGCGCTTCGCGATTGGGGAAGTGCCGGTACAGCGTCCCGATGCCGACGCCGGTGCGCCGCGCGATCTCCTCCAGCGCCACCTCGGGTCCGAGTTCGGCGAAAGCCTCCCGGGCGACCGTCAGAATGCGCTCGTAATTGCGGCGTGCGTCGGCGCGCATCGGCTTCTCCGTCGGCGGTGCTCCCACGAACCCTCCACTAGAAAACGGATGGACCCTCCGGATACACTTGCGCAAGTGGAGGGCTCCTCCATATGATAGCTCTATCGGAAACGGAGGATGCCTCCGTTTGATTCCGAGTCATATCTTCCTTTCGATGGAGCGATCCTTGTCGACCACCCTTTCTTCGAATGCCGCTGTCGCGGGTACTAGAGCTCCCGCGACCGAACCCCGCCGGATCCGCTCCGGCATCGTGCTGGCCACCCTCCTGACCTGCCAATTGATGATCGTCCTGGATATCACCGTGATGAATGTGGCGCTGCCGCGCATTCAGGCGGATCTGCATTTCAGCCCGACCGGCCTGTCCTGGGTGATGAACGCGTACACCCTGGTCTTCGGCGGATTGCTGCTGCTCGGCGGCCGAGCCGGTGACCTCTTCGGTCGCCGCAACCTCTTCATCGCCGGGGCGGCCCTGTTCACCCTGGCCTCGCTCGCGGGCGGCTTCGCGCCCTCGGCCACCTGGCTGCTCATCGCGCGAGTGGTGCAGGGGATCGGCGCGGCCATGGCTGGACCCAGCACCCTCGCACTCCTGACCACCACCTTCTCCGATCCCAAGGCCCGAATTCGGGTGCTGGCCTTGTTCTCCGGCATGTCCAGCGCGGGTTTCGCGATCGGCCTGATCGTGGGCGGTCTGCTCACCGAATGGCTGAGCTGGCGCTCGGTGCTGTTCATCAATGTGCCGTTCGGGCTGGCGGTCGTGGTGCTCGCACTGCGCTATCTGCCCCGCGCGCAACGGCAACCGGCACATCTGGATCTGCCCGGTGCGATCACCGCGACCGGCGGTGTGGCCGCGCTGGTGTACGGCTTCATCAATGCCGCCGCGCACGGCTGGGGTAAGCCGGAGACCGACATCTCGCTGGCGACGGGCGTCATTCTCATCGCCGCCTTCCTGGTGATCGAATCCCGCACCGCGCAACCGCTGTTGCCGCTGCGGCTGTTCGCCGATCGCAATCGCGCCGCCGCCTACGCGAGCATGTTCCTCGCGCCCATGGCGGGTATGTCGATGTTCTTCTTCCTCACCCAGTTCCTCCAGGACGTGCTCGGATTGAGTGCGCTGGCAACGGGTTTCGCCTTCCTGCCGACCGCCCTGCTGATGTTCACCATGATTCGCATGATTCCGCGCCTGCTACCGCGCTTCGGCCCGAAGCCGCTGACCATGATCGGCACCGCGTCGATGGTCACCGGCCTGCTGCTGCTCACCCAGCTCACCGAGCACAGTGGTTACTTCCCGGTACTGTTCGCGGCCATGCTGCTGATGGGATGCGGTATCGGACTGGCGGTTTCACCGCTGAACGTGATCATCATGTCGAACGTCGAACCGCATGAGGCCGGTGCCGCGGGCGGCGCGTTGCAGACATTGCAGCAGACGGGCGCGTCGCTGGGTCTGGCGATCCTGGTGACCGTCTTCGGCACCGCCTCGCGCGGTGCGGGCGGTACCGCACAGCATGCCCTGGTCAGCGGTATGACCACGGCGTTTGCCGCGGCGGCGGGTATTGCGGCGCTGACCTTCGCCGTCGCCCTCACCTATCGGAACCTGAGCACATCGAAGTGAAAATCGATGCACGACACACGCGGAAGGAGATTGCTTCCCGGGTGGATCGCTGATCTCTGCAAGGATGTCGAGCTGGACTGTTCTTTGGCAGCTGCTTCGCCGGATACCACCGTAGGGGGCGGCGAGGCAGCCGAGGATCCGGAGGCTTCTCTGTGGATGTCCGAAAATCAGCGCAAGACCACCGCACTCTGGTAGACGTGCTGTCGGCGCGAGTCCTCGAGACTCCGCGCCGACTCGCGTATACCTTCGCGGGGCATCGCGCTGACTCGGAAAGCGTTGATTACGGCCAGCTCTGGGACCGGGTGTCCGGATTGTCCAGGCTGGTGCGCGAAGTGACCGCACCCGGCGACCGAGTGGTGCTACTGTGCCCGCCCGGAAAGGATTTCGCCTGCGCGTTCTTCGCCTGCCTAGCGACCGGCCGCATCGCCGTGGCCGTGCACCTACCGACCTCGGCGCAGCAGTTCTCGACGCTGGCGGAGATCATTCGGGACAGCGGCGCGGTGGCGGCCATCGTGCCGCTCTCGGTCATCCCGGTCACCAGCGAGCAGCTCGGCGCGGGCATCACGATCATCGACAGTGATTCGGCCGGACCGGGATTCGATATCGCGGCGGGCCTGCAAGCGCCCCCCGCACCGGATGACATCGCCTTCCTGCAGTACACCTCCGGTTCGACCGGTGCGCCCAAGGGTGTGGCGGTGCTGCACCGGAACCTGATGGACAATCTGGGGCTGCTCGCCTCCAGATATCAACTGGCACAGGACACCTCGATCGTCTCCTGGCTGCCCCCATTTCATGATATGGGGCTGATTCAGGGTCTGCTGCTGCCCATGTACGGCGGATTCCCGAGCACGCTCATGTCGCCCATGACCTTCCTGCGCGATCCGCTCACCTGGTTGCGGGCGATATCGAGCAGTTCGAATGTCACCGCGGGCGGGCCGAATCTGGCCTACGGCCTGTGCCTGAAACGGGTATCCCCGGCCGACGCCGCGCAATTGGACCTGAGCGCCTGGCGGATCGCCTTCGTCGGCGCGGAGCCGATCGATCCGAATATCCTGCGCCGCTTCGCGGAACTGTTCGAGGTCAGCGGTTTTCGCCCGGAGAGCTTCGCCCCGATGTACGGTCTGGCCGAATCCACGCTGTTCGTCAGCGGCGGCGCGGTCGGTGCCGGTGCGCGCTCGCGCCGCTTCGCGGTGGCCGAACTGGAGCGCGGCACAGCCGTCGAGGATGCCGAGGGCCGGGAACTGCCGAGTCTGGGTGCGGCCGAACCGGATTCGATCGCCATCGTCGATCCGGACACCCGGCTGCGCTGTGCCGAGGGCGCCATCGGTGAGATCTGGTTGCGCGGTCCCAGTGTCGCCGCCGGATACTGGCATAAGCCGGTCGAGACCGAACGCGTCTTCCATGCCCGGATCGCCGATGACGGCGGTCCGGAGTTCCTGCGCACCGGCGATCTCGGATTCGTCTGCGCCGGAGAGCTTTACGTATCCGGCCGGATCAAGGAACTGATGATCGTGCACGGCCGCAATATCTTTCCGCAGGATATCGAGCGCACCATCGTCACCACTCATCCGGCCCTGCGGCCGGGTGGCTGTGCGGTCTTCACGGCCGAGATCGGTGATGAGGACCGGGTGATGGTGGTGCAGGAGCTGGCTGATCTACTCGAGCCGGACAACGCCGAGGCGCTGGCGGGTTCGATTCGGGAGATCGTCAGCCGGGTGCACGCGGTCAGCGTGCACCGGGTTGTTTTCGTCGGCAAGGGCGAAGTGCCCAAGACGACCAGCGGAAAGGTACAGCGCCAACGTTTGCGTGAGCATTACTCAGGTTCGACGACTTTCCAGGAGAGTGCGTTATGAGTGAATCGGCAACCCCCACGGCCGTGCTCGATTATTTCGTGGGATGGGCAGCGGCGAAGCTCGGCAGGGATTCGGTGGATCCCGATGCGCCGCTGACCGCGCTGGGTCTGGATTCGGTACACGCGGCGGAATTGATGACGATTCTGGAGGATCGCTACCGGACGGAAATCACCGCCGAGGATATTTTCGACGGACTGACCATGGCGGACGTGGCGCGGCGCGTGGAGGCGCAGCACAGCGGTGCCGCCCGTGGATAGTCCGAAATTCAGTCTGCTGTTCTTCTCCAGTGACGCTCAGCAGAGTGGCAGACGGCGCTATCAATTGTTGCTGGACAGCGCCCGTTTCGCCGATACGCACGACTTCGAGGCCGTGTGGATTCCGGAGCGGCATTTCCACTCCTTCGGTGGGCTGTATCCGAATCCGGCGGTGCTCGGCGCGGCGCTCGCCGCCAGCACCGAGCAGGTCCGCATTCGCGCGGGCAGTGTGGTGCTGCCGCTGCACAATCCGGTGCGGGTGGCCGAGGATTGGTCGGTGGTGGACAACCTGTCCGGCGGCCGCGTCGATCTGGCCTTCGCCACCGGCTGGAATGTGGACGATTTCGTCCTCGCCGGGCATAACTACCGGGATCGGGTCGAGGTCACCCGGGCGGGCATGGATACCGTGCGCCGCCTGTGGTGCGGTGAATCGGTCACCCTGCCCAATGGCGTCGGCGAAGACCGCGCGGTGCGGATCTTTCCGACGCCCGTGCAGTCCGAGCTACCGGTCTGGCTCACCTGTAGCGGCGGTATCGAACGCTTCGAAATGGCCGGTGCGCTCGGGGTGAACATCCTGACCGCACTGCTGTTCCAGGAAGTCGACGAACTGGCGGACAAGCTGGCCGCGTATCGAAAGGCGCGGACGCACAACGGGCACGGTATCGAAGCGGGCACCGTCACCGTCATGTTGCACACCTTCGTCGGGCCGGACGAGGCACAGGTGCGCAAGACCGTCGCGGCTCCGTTCAAGCGCTATCTCGAGGATTCCGTCGATCTGTGGCGGCGTGGCTCGGACGCATTGGACAGCCTGGACGAGCGGACGCGGGCCAAGGTATTGGATTTCGCGTTCGAGCGGTACTACCGCAATAACGGCCTGTTCGGCACACCGGAATCCACCCTGCCGATGGTTGCGCGCCTGCGTGAGATCGGCGTCGATGAGATCGCCTGCCTGATCGACTTCGGCATTCCGGATACCGATGTGCTATCCGGCCTGGAATCGCTTGCCGCACTGAAGAATTCTCTCTCGACCGAATAGCAGATCTGCCGAATTTCGCATATCGCAAAGGCTTTCGAGACACAGGAGCATAATGTCCGGCGACCGTTCACGTCCTTTTCCGCTCTCTGCCGCTCAGCAGGGAATCTGGTACGCGCAACAGTTGACCGGTTCGACACCCATTACCAATGCTCTGAATATCGATCTGTGCGGTGCGCTCGATATCGAATTGCTGATGGCCTCGTTCTGGCGTGCGGCGGGCGAATGCGAAGCCGCACACCTGCGCATCATCGAGGCGGGCGGCGAGATATCACAGGTGGTGGATCGGCGGCTGGACGAGCCGATCCGATTGCTCGATATGCGGGCGGAGGCGGACCCGATCGCCGCCGCCCGGGAGTGGATGCGCGCGGAATACGGCAGTCCCGTTGATCTGCAACGGGATCGGCTCATCGCCACCGCCGTATTGCGCGTCGAGGACGACCGCTGGTTCTGGTACGTGCGCGCGCATCACATCGCCATGGACGGACTCGCGGCGATGACCCTGCTGACCCGCGTTGGTGAGCTGTACACCGCCGCGGTCGAGGGCCGCGAGCCCGCCCGGATGCGGGCTCGCGGACTGGCCGAGCTGGTGGCGGCCGACGAAGAGTACCGGGGCTCAACGCGTTTCGAGACCGACCGCGAGTTCTGGCGGGAACAGCTGCGGGGTCTGCCCGCACCCGTCAGCCTCGCGGGCCGGAGCGCACAGGCCGACGCACATCCGATCTCGGTCCAGGGCGTACTGCCCGCGGGCACCCGCGATCTGCTCGACACGGTCGTCAAGTCGACCGCGACCAATCCCGCCGCGCTCATTCTGGCGGCCTTCGGAATCTTCCTCGGCCGGATGACCGACAGTGCCGATATCGTGCTGAGCCTGCCGGTGTCGGCCCGCGTCACCACGGCCGCGCTGCGTTCGGGCGGCATGCTGGCCAATACCGTGCCCTTCCGGGTGACGACCGGTGCGCGCGACACCGTGCGGGATGTGCTGAACGCCACCCAGCGGCAACTCATCGACGCATTGCGCCGGCAGCGCTACCGCCAGGAGGACATGTTCCGCGATATCGGGCGGCTGACACCGCAGACCCAGGTCTTCGGACCGTACGTGGATCTGATGCTGTTCGATACCGAGATCACCCTCGGCCCCATCACCGGACACTGGCAGGTGCTGACCCCGGGCCTGGTCTCGGATCTGTCGGTGAGCGTCTACTCGGCGACCGGCCCCGGGGGCACCTGCGTGGACTTCGTCGCCAACCACGCGCTGTACACACCCGAGGACCTCGCCGGACATCACACCAGGTTCCTGAACTTCTTCCACGAATTCCTGCGGGTGGCCGATACCGATCCGGCCGCGCTCGTGCGCGATATCGAGGTGCTCGCACCGGATGAGCGAAACCTGTTGCTGTGCGCGTGGAATGACACCGACGCGCCGATCGTTACGGCCGCCACCCTGGTGGAAATGTTCGGCCGTCAAGCCGAGGCCACGCCCGACGGCATCGCGATCGTGGACGGTGATCGCCGAATCACCTACCGAGAGTTGGACGCTCGGGCGCAACGGTTGACGGCGGCTCTCGCTGGATTCGGTGCGGGCCCGGAAGGCATTGTCGCGGTGGCCCTTCCGAAGGGCATCGAACTGATCACCGCCATGCTCGCCATCCTGCGCACCGGTGCGGCCTATCTGCCCCTCGATCCGGCCTCGCCGCCGGAACGCCTCGGCTATATCCTCACCGACGCGCGACCCGCGCTCGTCATCGTCGACGACGGCACGGCCGGGGTGGTCGGCACCGCCGCCGTGCCCCGGCTGCGCATCGATCAACTGCCCGAGCAGGAGACCGTCGTCTCCCCGCTCGCACCGCGCCCGGACAATATCGCCTACGTCATCTACACCTCCGGCACCACCGGAAATCCCAAGGGCGTGGCCGTCACCCACGCCAACGCGGTGGCGCTCTTCGCGGGCACCGAGCCGTGGTGCGAATTCGGCCCCGATGATGTGTGGACCTGGTGCCACTCACAGGCTTTCGACTTCTCGGTGTGGGAGATCTGGGGCGCGCTACTGCACGGCGGCCGGGTGGTCGTGGTGCCCCGGGAGGTGGCGTACGCACCCGCCGAACTCTGGCGGTTGGTCGTCGATCAGGGCGTGACCGTTCTCAACCAAACCCCTTCGGCCTTCTACGCTTTGATCGAAGCCCAGCGGCTGGCCGACACCGATGACTCGGCACTGCGCATGGTCGTCTTCGGCGGTGAAGCGCTGGACCCCAGCCGTTTACGGCATTGGCGTCCGCTCTCCGGCCCGAATCCGCCGGCGCTGGTGAATATGTACGGCATCACCGAGACCACCGTGCACGTGACGAAACAGCCGCTGACCCCGGAGCAGTTGCGCGGCGAGCGCGGGGTGAGCCCGATCGGGACGCCGCTGGCGAATCTGCGCGTGTACGTGCTGGATTCGCTGCTGCGCCCGGTGCCGCCCGGCGTCGCGGGGGAGTTGTACGTGGCCGGACATCAGGTCGGCCGCGGCTATCACGCTCGGCCCGGGCTCACGGCCGCGCGGTTCGTCGCCGATCCCTTCGACCCGACCGGCGGACGGCTCTATCGCAGCGGCGATATCGTCCGCTGGACCGCGGCGGGCGTCCTGGAATACCTGGGTCGCGTCGACGAGCAGGTCAAGATCCGCGGCTTCCGCATCGAACTCGGCGAGATCGAGGCGACCCTGGCCGCCGAGGCGGCCGTGGCACAGGCGGTCGTCACCACCTATCTCGCCCCGGCGGCCACGCCCGATGCCGCACCGGACACCCAGCTGGTGGCGTATCTGGTCCCGGATCCGCGTTTCGCGCCGGTGGCGGCCAAATGCCTGGAGCTGCAACGCGATCGGACGATACCGGCGGAATGGCTGCACGAGCTGCCGAACGGTATGCCGATGGTGGGCCGCAATCGCTCGAATATCGAATTCCTGTATCAGGAGATCTTCGAACAGCAGGAGTACTGCCGCACCGGTATGAGCATTCCGGCCACCGGCTATATCGTCGATATCGGCGCGCACGTCGGCATGTTCTCGCTCTACGCCAAGCGCACCTCGCCCGCGGTGCAGATCTTCGCGGTCGAGCCGATGCCCGAACTGCGGCGCATGTACGCGGCCAATTCGGCGCTGCACGATCTCGGTTCGACCCTGATCCCGTACGCGATCGGCGCGGAAGCCGCGACCGATACCTTCACCTACTATCCGGAGATGTCGGTGCTGTCCGGGCGCGGCACCGACAGCCGGGTACAGCATCAGATCCTGGAATCGTTCATACACAATGAATTCCAGTCCGAAAGCCAGGATCTGGGGGACGGCCTCGTCGATCAACTGATCGCGGACCGCCTCGATTTCGAGCGCGTCGAGGTGCCCATCCGGACGCTGTCGCACATCATCGGCGAATACGGCATCCCGCGCATCGACCTGCTCAAAATCGATGTGGAGGGCAGTGAACTCGACGCGCTGCGCGGTATCGAACCGCAGCACTGGCCACTCATCGACCGCATGGTCATCGAGGTCCACGATGTCCAGGACCGCCTCGCCGCGGTGGAGAAGATGCTGTGCGAGCACGGTTTCCGCGTGCAGGCGCAGGTGTCCCCGAATGTGATCGGCACCGATCTGCACATCGTCTACGCGGCGCGCGGCACGGTCCAGCTGGGCTCGGCCGTCGGCCCGGACGGAAAGTCGGCGGATCTGCTGGCCCGGGACGAGAAGTGGAGCGCCCCTGGACCGCTCGGCTCGCTCATGCGGGAGCGCCTGAGCGAGCGGCTGCCCGCATATCTGGTGCCCGATGTCGTCATGGTGCTGGACGCGCTGCCGTTGACGGTGAACGGCAAGGTGGACAGGGCGGCGCTGCCGGAGCCGGTGGTGGCACGCGCGTGCTATCGGGCTCCGGCGACGCCGGTGCAGCAGATCGTGGCGGAGGTATTCGCCGAGGTGCTCGGGATCGAGCAGATCGGCCTCGACGACGATTTCTTCGCGCTCGGCGGTAATTCGTTGTCCGCCACCAGGTTGTCGGCCCGCCTGTCCGAGGGCGTCGGAGTCGCGGTGGCGGTGCGCGATGTCTTCGACGCCTCGGCCGTCGGCACGCTGGCCGAACTGCTGACCGCCCGGGTACCCGAGGCGTGGCACCGGCCCGGGGGAGCGGGATTGCGGCGGTGCGAGCGTCCCGAGCGGGTGCCGCTGTCCTACGCACAGCAGCGCATGTGGTTCGTGAACCGATTCGCACCGGAATCGGTGGCGTACAGCATTCCCGCCGTGGTGCGCCTGCGCGGGGCGGTGGACACCGATGCGCTGGCGGCGGCGGTCTGGGCTCTGCTGGATCGGCACGAGGTGCTGCGGACCAGGTATCCGGATGTGGACGGTGTGCCGTACCAGGTGGTGGTGCCGACGGCGGAAGTGGCCGCGCTGGCCGATCTTGATCTCACCCCGCTGCCGGTGCGCGCCGATGAGATCGCGGCCGCGATCGATACCGTCGTGGCGTCGGGATTCGATGTCGCACAGCGGGTTCCACTGCGGGCGCGGTTGCTGGCGACGGGGCCGCGGGAGTTCGTACTGCTGCTGGTCATGCATCACATCAATGCCGACGGTTTCTCCATGGCCCCGCTCGCCCGCGATCTGGGAGTCGCCTATGCGGCGCATTGCGCCGGGCGGCAACCGGAATGGTCGCCGTTGCCGGTGCAATACGCGGATTACGCACTGTGGCAGCGTGATTCACTGGGATCGCCGGACGATGCCGATTCGGTGCTGTCCCGGCAGCTCGGGTACTGGACGACACAACTGCTGGACCTGCCCGAGGTACTCGAACTCCCGTCCGATCGGCCACGCCCCGCGATTGCCTCACATCGTGGGGCGAAGCATCATTTCATCGTCGACGCGGAGGTGACCGCCGCGCTGCGCACCCTGGTGCGGACGCGCGGGGTGACCGTCTTCATGGTGTTCCACGCCGCGCTGGCGGTGGTGCTGTCCCGGCTCTCGGGCAGTGCGGATATCGCGATCGGCTCACCGGTATCGGGACGCGGCGCGGCCGAATTGGACGATCTGATCGGCATGTTCGTCAATACCGTGGTGCTGCGCACCCGGGTGGACGAATCGATCTCCTTCACCGAATTCCTGGCCCGGGTGCGCGGTGTGGATCTGGACGCGTTCGCGCACGCCGACATCCCGTTCGAACAGGTGGTGGAGGCGCTCGACCCACCGCGCAGTCAGGCGCAGCATCCGCTGTTCCAGGTCATGCTGGCCTTCCACAATCTGGATCAGGTGGAATTGGCGCTGCCGGAGCTGGCGGTGACCGCCACGGGGGCCGACACCGGTGTCGAACGCTTCGACCTGACCTTCACCATGACCGACGCCGCCGATCGGGACGGCACCCTCGCGGTCGAACTCGGCTATGCCACCGATCTTTTCGATGCGGGCACGATTATCGCGCTCGTCGATCGACTGCAACGGGTACTGCGCGCGGTCACCGGCGATCCGGCCGTCCTGGTGCGCGATATCGACACCCTCTCGGCGGTCGAGCGGCGCGTGCTGGTTCCCGAATGGGGGCTCGGGAATCGTTCCGCCGGTATCGATTCGGTGATGCTGCCGGGTCTGCTGGCCGTGGCGGTCGCCGCGAATCCGGCGGGTGTGGCGGTATGGGACGCGCAGTGCCAGATCACCTATCGAGATCTCGATGAGCGGTCGAATCGACTGGCGCGGTCACTGATCGCCCGGGGCGCGGGCCCGGAATCGGTGGTGGCGATCGGAGTGCCGCGATCCCTCGAATGGGTGCTGGCGGTCTGGGCCGTCGCCAAGACCGGCGCGGCCTTCGTATCGGTGGATCCCGCACATCCCCTGGATCGGAATCAGTACGTGTGCGCCGACTCTCGGGCGCGCATCGGGATTACCGTTGTCGCGCAGCGTGATTCGATGCCCGGTGCGGACACTTCATGGCTGGTGCTCGACGATCCGATCGTGCGGGCCGAGCTCGACGGATGTTCGAGCGGTGCGGTGACCGATGCGGATCGGCTTGCGACGCCGCGCATGAGCACCACCGCCTATGTTATCTACACCTCGGGCACCACCGGTCGCCCCAAGGGCGTCGAGGTCACCCATGCCGGATTGGCCGCACTGGTGGCCGATCACATGCGGCGCTGTGCCGTCGACGCGGACTCCCGGGTGCTGGGTGTCGCCGCGCGGACCTTCGACGCCGCGATTCTGGAAGTGCTGCTGGCCGTATCCGGTGCGGGCGCGCTGGTGCTGGCCCCGCCGGATGTCTATGGCGGACAGCCGCTGTGGGAGTTGCTGCGCGACCTCGATATCACCCACGCCTTCCTGACACCCGCCGTGGCTTTGTCACTCGACCCGGCCGGACTCGATCGGCTGCGGGTGCTGGCGACCGGCGGCGATCAGTGTGGCCCGCAGGTGGTTTCACGCTGGTCCGGTACCGATGCCGCGGGGCTGCGACAGGTGCACAACCTGTACGGTCCGGCCGAGGCGACGATCTGGGTGACCGGTGCGGAACTCGTGCCGGAACGGCCCGTCACCTTGGGTTCGCCCATCGCCGGAATGGGCACGGTGGTGCTGGACGCCTGGCTGCGGCCGGTTCCGGCGGGTGTGATCGGTGAGCTGTACATCTCGGGTTCCGGTGTGGCACGGGGCTATCGGGACCGGACGGCGCTGACGGCGGCGAGCTTCGTGGCGGACCCGTTCGCGGTGGGCGGCCGGATGTATCGGTCCGGAGATCTGGTGCGCTGGTCGAGTGCGCGCGAATCCGATTCGGGCACAGGAGTGCTGGAGTTCATCGGCCGTGCCGACCTCCAGGTCAAGGTACGCGGGCAGCGACTGGAGCTGGGCGAGGTCGAAGCCGCGCTGACCGGCCTGCCGGAGATCGCCCAGGCCGTCGTCGTCGTGCACGATCCGGAGGATGGCAGCGGTGTCCGGTTGGCGGGATATGTGGTGCCCGCCAACGGTTGTGATATCGATCCGGCGCGGGTTCGCGAGGTACTGGGTGAGCGCCTGCCCGGGTACATGGTGCCGGAGGTGGTGACCGTGCTCGCGGAATTGCCGTTGACCGGCAGCGGCAAGGTCGACCGGCGCGCCCTGCCGGAACCGGTGTTCACGGTGCGGGAGTTCCGCGCGCCCTCCTCACGCATCGAGGAGCTGGTGGCGGGAGTGTTCGCAGAGGTGCTGGGTCTCGACCGGGTGGGCGTGGACGATGATTTCTTCGCGCTCGGCGGCGATTCGATCGTCTCGATTCAAGTGGTGGCCAAGGCCCGTGCGCTGGGCGTGGTATTCGGTCCACGCGATGTCTTCGACCGGCGGACCGCCGCGCAACTGGCCGTGATCGCCCGGCTCACCGATCCGGATGCGAGCGAGGCGGCGCATGAACCGGCCGATGGCGGCGTCGGAATGGTGCCGCTATTGCCGGTGGCGCAGTGGATGGTGGAGTGGGGCAGGGGTTTCGAGCGTTTCGACCAGCACGTGGTACTGCGACTCCCGTCCGGGGTGACCGAGACGGCGCTGATCGCGGCGATACAGGTGCTGCTGGATCGGCACGATATGTTGCGATCCCGGCTGCGTCGGGAGGACGGCGGCGCGTGGTCGCTGGACGTGGCACGGCCCGGCAGCGTTGCGGCGGCCGAGGTGCTGCGACGGCATCGGCTCGAGGTCGATGCCGATATCGATGCGGCGGGCGCGACAGCGTGGAAATCCGCTGTGCGCGAACTGAGTCCGTCCGCCGGGGCAATGGTGCGGTTCGTCTGGCTCGACGCCGGTGCCGATATTCCGGGCAGGTTGGCCGTGGTGGCGCACCACCTGGCGGTCGACGGCGTGTCCTGGCGCGTGCTCGCGCCGGACCTGCTGTCGGCACTCGAGCAGGCCGAAAACGGCGTGGACACACCCGTACTTGCCCCGGTCGGCACCTCCGTGCGCCGTTGGTCGCGGGAACTCACCGCGGCGGCCGTCGAACCCGCACGCGTGGCCGAGTTGGCGCTGTGGCAGCGGATGGTCGGCGCTGCCGATCCGTTGTGGGGCGGGCGTGAGCTGGACTCGGAAATCGACACCGCCGCAACGCTGGAACAGATCGGCGTATGCCTGCCGGAGTCGGTGACGCGATCACTGCTGGTCCGGGTTCCTGCGGCCTTCCACGGCCGCGCCGAAGACGGACTGCTTGCCGGACTCGCTGTGGCGGTGCGTATGTGGCGCGCTCGGCGCGGTATCGAGGCATCCTCGGTGCTGGTACGACTGGAGGGACACGGCCGCGAGGAACAGTTGGTCGCGGGTGCGGACCTCTCGCGCACGGTGGGCTGGTTCACCAGTATGTTCCCGGTCCGCTTCGATCTGTCCGGTATCGATGGCGAGGGAGTGCTCGCCGGTCGCACGCCGGTGGCGAGTGCCGTACGAGCGGTCAAGGAGACGCTGAACTCGCTCCCGGACAAGGGCATCGGCTACGGTCTGCTGCGCTATCGCAATGCCGAGACCGCGGCCCAGCTGCCGGACAGCATGCCGGGCCGAATCGGTTTCAACTATCTGGGCCGGGTATCGGGCACCGAGGTCGGTGTCGAGATGGGCGACCCGGACGCGGAGCTCAATCCCGAATTGCCGGTGACGGTGGCCCTGGATATCAGCGCGATCGTCATAGAGGATCGGTTGCGGGCCAGTGTGCGGTTCCCTCGCACACTGCTCGATCGCGCCGAGGTGGAGGAACTGGTCGAGCTCTGGTCACAAGCGCTGACCGCGATCGCCGATCATGCCGAAACACCCAGCGCGGGTGGACATTCCCCGTCTGACTTCGCTCTTGTCGAACTGACCCAGACCGATGTGACCGCGCTCGAACACGCCTACCCATCCCTGACCGATGTGTGGCCGGTGACCGCATTGCAGGACGGACTGCTGTTCCATACGCAGCTGTCCGGAGCCGACAATTCGTCGGATACCTATGTCGCGCAACTGATTCTGCGCATGACCGGCGGTCTGGACCAGGATCGCCTGCGCGAGGCCGCCCAGGATCTCATGGAGCGGCACCGGGTGCTGCGGACCGCGTTCACCACCACCGAGAGCGGCATGAGCACCGCGGTGGTATGCGAAGGTGTCGAATTGCCTTGGCAGGTGGTCGATCTCACCGGGCACGGCGATCCGGCGCGCGCACTGGCGGATTTGGCCGCCACGGATAAGGCGCGCCGCTTCGACCCGGCGCGACCGCCGCTGCTGCGCTTCACCGTGGCCGAACTGGGCGCTGACCAGTGGGCGTTGATCCTGACCAACCATCACCTGATTCTCGACGGCTGGTCCTACCCGCTGCTGGTCACGGACCTGTTCACCCGCTACGGCGGCGGTTCGGTCCCGACGCCCGGATCGTATCGGGATTTCCTGTCGTGGTGGGCGACTCGTGATCGCGAAGCGGGCCTGGCGGCCTGGGCACAGGCCCTCGGCGGCGTCGAACCGACCCTGGTCGCCGACCGGCCCGGTACCGGCGCGGTCATGCAGGAATGGCTGGAGATCGATGCGGCGGGCGCACAGGATCTCGCGGCGGCCGCCGCCGTCGCCGGTGTCACGGTGAGCACGGTGCTGCAATCGGCCTGGGCCATGGTGCTGGCGGGTTTGAGCGGCCGGACCGATGTCGTCTTCGGTATGACGGTATCCGGCCGTCCCGCCGAACTGCCCGCCGCCGATCGCACCATCGGCCTGTTCGTGAACACCATTCCGGCCCGCGTGTGCATGCGGCCGAACGAGACCGCCGCCGGGCTCTGGTCGCGACTGCATCGCGAACAGGCGGCGCTGCTGGATCACCATCACATCGCGCTCACCGATATCCATGCGCTGCACCGCACCGACGGACTGTTCGACACCGTCATGGTCGTCGAGTCCTATCCCCTTGATATGCGGCATATTCGGGGGATCGCCGGTGACGGCGGCCTCGAGGTCACGGGCGTGGACGCGACCGATTCCACGCACTACCCGCTGACCTGCAGTGTCACCATTCAGGACGGTCTGCGGTTCCGCCTGCAATACCGCTCCGATGTCTTCGATCCGGCCGCCGTCACGGCGGTGGCCGAACGCCTGCGCGCGATAGTGCGCGCGATGAGCGTCGATCCATCGATCCCGGTGCGCGAGGTCGGTGCGCTGTCCGGCTCCGAATGCCGTCGCCTGCTCGAGCGTGGGCGGGGTGACTCCGGTGCGACCGCCATGACCCTGCCGGAGGTGCTCGCCGCGGCCGTGGCGAACACTCCCGAGGGCATAGCGGTGGTGGACGGGACGCGCCGGATCGGTTATCGCGAACTCGACGAGCGTTCGAATCGGCTGGCACGGCAGCTCATCGCGCAGGGTGTCGGCGCGGAAACGGTTGTCGCGGTGGGTGTTCCACGATCGCTCGAGTGGGTGATCGCGGTATGGGCGATCGCGAAGACCGGCGGGGCATTCCTGTCCCTCGACCCGGCGCATCCGATCGACCGCAATAGCTTCATGTGCGCGGATTCCATTGTCCGCCTGGGCCTCACCACGTCCGAGCACGCGGCACGGCTGCCGCGCGCGGAGGTGTCCTGGCTGGTGGTCGACGATCCCGAGGTCGCCGCGAATATCGAACGGCGCGCGAGCGATTCGGTGACCGACGCCGATCGGCGCGCACCCGTGCGGCTGGCGAGCACCGCCTATGTCGTCTACACCTCCGGATCGACGGGCCGTCCGAAGGGCGTGCAGGTCACCCATGCCGGGCTGGCGGGTGTGTGCGGTGCACAGCGGCGGCGTTTCGCGGTGCGTCCGGATTCCCGGGTGCTGAGCGTGGCCGCGCGTACCTTCGACGCGGCGGTGTTCGAACTGCTGTTGGCGGTATCGGGCTGTGCCGCAATGGTTATCGCGCCACCTGATGTCTTCGGTGCGGAACCTCTTACCGAACTGCTGAGGGAACAGCGCATCACCCATGCGGTACTCACCCCGAGCGTTGCGGCCGGGCTGGATCCGGTGGGCCTGGATGAGTTGGCGGTGCTGATCGCCGCCGGTGAAAGCTGCCCGCCCGCACTGGTATCGCGGTGGTCGCGCACCGACCGCGCGGGCCATCGCCGGGTGCACAATCTGTACGGCCCCGCGGAGGCGACCATCTGGGTGACCGGCAGCCCGGACCTGCGCGCGGGTGATCCCGTCACCATGGGATCGGCCATCGACGGTATGGGCGCGGTGGTATTGGATTCGTGGCTGCGCCCGGTCCCGGCCGGTGTCGAGGGTGAGCTCTACGTCTCGGGTTCCGGTGTGGCACGGGGTTATCGGGGCCGCGCCGAACTCACGGCGGCGCGGTTCGTGGCCGATCCGTTCGGCGAACCGGGGGATCGGCTGTACCGGACCGGCGACCTCGTGCGCTGGGTGCGCGGCGAACACTCCGAATTCGACGGTGAGCCGGGCGTATTGGAGTTCGTCGGCCGCGCCGACTTCCAGGTGAAGGTGCGCGGACAGCGGCTGGAACCGGGAGAGGTCGAAGCCGCGCTGACCGATCTGGCGGGCATCGCGCAGGCGGTGGTCGTGGTCCACGGGCATGACGCCGCGGCGCGCCTGGCGGGATATGTCGTGGCCGAGTCCGGCCGGGTCGCGGATCCGGCCGGAATTCGGCGGGCGCTGAGCGACCGGTTGCCGGGATTCATGGTGCCGGACGTGGTCACCGTGCTGGACGCGCTGCCGGTGACCATGAACGGCAAGGTGGATAAGACGGCACTGCCGGACCCGGTATTCCCGCGTGCGTCCTATCGCGCCCCGGCGACGGTGCTCGAACAGATCGTCGCCGGTGTCTGCACCGAATTGCTCGGCGTCGATCGGACCGGGCTCGACGACGACTTCTTCGCGCTCGGCGGCAATTCGCTTGCGGCGACGCGTTTGTCGGCGCGCCTCGCGGCGGCGACGGGCGTCCCGGTGACCGTGCGCGATGTGTTCACCGCCCCGGTGGTGGGTGAGCTGGCCGCACTGCTGGCGGCCCGGGAGTCGGGCGCGGACGGCGTGCTGCTGCGGCCGTGGGCGCGCCCGGAACGGGTGCCGCTGTCGTTCGCCCAGCGGCGCATATGGTTCGTGAACCGATTCGCACCCGAATCCGCGGCGTACAGCATTCCGCTGGTGCTGCGACTGTCCGGCGCGCTGGACGTGGCGGCGCTGTCGGCCGCCATCGGGGATGTGCTCACCCGCCACGAAGTTCTGCGCACCCGGTACCCGGATGTGGACGGCGTACCGCATCAGGTCGTGGTGCCGGTCGCCGACATGGCGGACGCGGTGGATGTGGATCTGACCCCGCGGTCGGTCGCGGAACACGAGTTGACCGCCGCTATCGATGCCGTCGTCTCGGCGGGATTCGATGTGGCGCAGCGGATTCCATTGCGCTCCCGCCTACTGAGGATCGGGCCGGACCAGTTCGTACTGGTGCTGGTGGTGCACCACATCAGCGCCGACGGTGTCTCGATGGCCCCGCTGGCGCGGGATCTGGCGGCCGCCTACAGCGCCAGGTCCGCTGGGCGGCAACCGGATTGGGCCGCACTGCCGGTGCAGTACGCGGATTACGCGCTGTGGCAGCGGGAGTTGCTGGGATCGCAGGATGATCCGGAATCGCTGGTGTCCCGTGAGCTCGGCTACTGGACCGCGCAGCTGCGGGACCTGCCGGAGGTGCTCGAACTGCCGGTGGATCGGGCGCGCCCGGCGGTCGCCTCGCATCGCGGTGCGGCATACGGTTTCACGCTGGAGCCCGAGGTCGTCGCCGGGCTGCACGGTATCGCCCGCGCGCAGGGCGCGACGGTGTTCATGGTCTTCCACACCGCACTGGCGATCGTGCTGTCGCGTGCGGCGAACAGCACGGATATCGCGATCGGCACACCGGTCGCCGGACGCGGTTCGGCACTGCTGGACGATCTGGTCGGCATGTTCGTCAATACCGTCGTGCTCCGGACCCGCATCGACGAAGCGCTGTCCTTCACCGAATCGCTCGCGCGCGTTCGAGGTGTGGATCTGGATGCCTTCGCGCACGCGGAGATTCCCTTCGAGCAGGTGGTCGAGGCGCTCGATCCGGTGCGCAGTCAGGCGCACAACCCGCTGTTCCAGGTCATGCTCGCCTTCCACGATCTCGATCCCGACGCCCTTACCCTGCCCGGCCTCGAGGTGACGCCGTCCGGTGCGGAAACCGGTGTCGAACGATTCGATCTGACGGTGACCCTGACCGATGCGCCCGATGGCAATGGGGCGATCCCGGTCCATATCAGCTATGCCACAGATCTTTTCGACCCCGGCATGATCGTGACGTTCGCGGATCGACTGCACCGGATGCTCCGCGCGATCACCACCGATCCCGGTGTCATCGTGCGCGAAATCGACACTCTCTCGACCGCCGAACGCACACTGCTGCTGCGGGATTGGGGCGGCGAGGGTGTAGTCGAGCTCGGTGGCGTCACCGGTCCGGTGCCGCTGCCGACCTTGCTGACGGCTGCGGTTGCCGCGAATCCCGAGGGTTACGCGGTCATCGACGGTGAACGCCGGATTTCGTACCGCGAGCTGGACGAGCAGTCGAATCAATTGGCCCGCTACCTGATCGGGCGGGGCGCGGGGCCGGAGTCCGTGCTCGCGGTCGCACTGCCGCGCTCCCTGGAGTGGGTGCTCGCGGTATGGGCGATCAGCAAGACCGGAGCGGCATTCCTGTCCCTCGATCCCGCACACCCGGTCGACCGGAACAGTTTCATGTGCGCCGATTCCGCTGTATTGGAAGGGATTACGCTCGTCGACCGCACGGGGACCCTGCCCCGGGACGGTGTCACGTGGCTGCTCCTCGACGACCCCACCGTCATCGCCTATGTCCGGCAGTACCCGAAAACCCCGATGACCGACGCGGATCGCCATGGCGCGCTGCGGGTGGGCAATACCGCCTACATCGTCTACACCTCCGGCTCCACCGGACAGCCCAAGGGGGTCGAGACCACCCATGCCGGGCTGGCCGCCGTAGCTGCCGCGCAATCGCGGCAGTACCGGGTCGAGGCCGATTCGCGGGTATTGGCCGTTGCCGCACGCACTTTCGACGCCGCCCTGCTCGAATTCCTGCTCGTGGTCCCGGCGGGCGCCGCACTCGTCATCGCACCGGACGACAGCTATGGCGGCCCGCTGCTGGCTCGGTTGATGCGAGAACAACACATCACGCACGCGTTCCTCACGCCCGCCGTGGCCGCATCGGTCGATCCGGACGGGTTGGATGCGCTGCGAATCCTCACCGTCGGCGGTGAACACTTCGCATCGCCGCTGGTGTCGCGCTGGTCCCGGACCGACGCCGCGGGTGCGCGCGAATTCTTCAATACCTACGGTCCTTCCGAAGCCACCATCCTCACCATGATCAGCCGCGAACTGCGGGTCGGCGAGCCGATCACCCTGGGGTCGGGTATCGACGGAATCCGCGCACGGGTGCTCGACGCGTGGCTGCGCCCCGTCCCGGTGGGCGTGGTGGGTGAGCTGTACGTATCGGGCGACGGTGTGGCGCGCGGATATCGAGGCCGGGCCGGATTGACCGCCGGTCGATTCGTCGCCGATCCCTTCGGTGCGGCGGGCGGACGGCTGTACCGCACCGGTGACCTGGTGCGCTGGACCATCGACGGGTCCGGCACCAGCGCAGGCGTTCTGGAGTTCGTCGGCCGCGCCGACTTCCAGGTGAAGGTGCGCGGGCAGCGATTGGAATTGGGCGAGGTGGAGGCCGCGCTCTGTGCGGTGGACGGCGTCGCGCAGGCGGTCGTCCTGGTGCACACCGCCGGTGCCGACGATTCCGCCGGTGCTCGTTTGGTGGCGTATGTGGTCGCCGCCGCGGGCCGGACGGTCGATCCGACGGGGATCGTTCAGGCGGTCGGTGAGCGGCTGCCGGGGTACATGGTGCCCGATGTGGTGACGGTGCTCGATGAGCTGCCGTTGACCGCCAGCGGCAAGGCCGATCGGCGGGCCCTGCCGGAACCGGTGTTCCCGGAACGCGAATTCCGCGCGCCCTCCTCACGGGCCGAGGAACTGGTGGCCGGGGTCTTCGCCGAGGTGCTGGGCCTCGCGCGGGTCGGCGCGGACGATGATTTCTTCGTGCTCGGCGGTGATTCGATCGTCTCGATTCAGGTGGTGGCCAAGGCGCGTGCGCTGGGTGTGGTGTTCGGGCCGCGCGATGTGTTCGAACAGCGCACCGCCGCGCGACTGGCCGCCATCGCGTCGAGTGCCGAAGCACTCGACCGCCTGGCCGAACTGCCGGGCGCGGGCACGGGGGAACTCCCGCTGCTGCCCGTCGCCCGGTGGATGGCCGAGTGGGGCACCGGGTTCGATCGTTTCGAACAGCATGTGGTGCTGCGTTTGCCCGCCGGTGTGGACGAGGCGGCTCTGAACGTCGCGGCCGCTGCACTGCTGGATCGGCACGACATGCTGCGTTCGCGCCTGCTGCGCGGCGACGGCGAATGGTCGATGATCGTACGCCCGGCGGGCAGCGTGCTCCCCGCCGTGCATCGGCAGGTGCTCGACTCCGGTACCGATGTGACGGCAGCCGCTGCCGCACAGCTGGATTCGGCAGTGAGCCGCCTGAATCCGTCGGATGGCACGATGACGCAGTTCGTCTGGCTCGAGCCCGCCGATGGCGCACCCGGCTGGCTGATACTGGTCGCCCATCACCTGGTGGTCGACGGCGTCTCCTGGCGAATACTGCTGCCGGACTTCGTATCCGCGCTCGAACAGGCCGTATCGGGTGCGGTCCCGGAACTGCCGCCGGTGGGCACCTCGATGCGCCGCTGGGCGCACGCGCTGGCCGATGCGGCGATCGAACCCGCGCGCGTGCGTGAGCTCGAACTGTGGCAGCGCATGGCCGTCGGTCCGGACCCGTACTGGGGTGGGCGCGAACTGGATCCGGCCATCGATACCGCCGCCACCCTCGAACAGCTCGAGGTGCGCCTGCCGGAATCGGTCACGCGCACACTGCTTTCCCGGGTTCCGGCGATATTCCACGGCGGGGTGAACGACGGCCTGCTCGCGGGTCTGGCGGTGGCCGTGCGGTTGTGGCGGTCCCGGCGCGGTATCGACGAACCGTCGGTGCTGGTGCGACTGGAGGGCCACGGCCGTGAGGAAGGACTCGCCCCCGGCGCGGACCTCTCGCGCACGGTGGGCTGGTTCACCTCCATGTTCCCGGTGCGGTTCGATCTGTCCGATATCGACGCCGAAGCCGTCGCGGCGGGTGATGCGGCCGTATCCGCGGCCGTACTGGCGGTCAAGGAGACCCTGAACTCGCTGCCGGACAAGGGAATCGGCTACGGACTGCTGCGATACCTCAATCCCGAGACCGCGGCCCTGCTGCCGGATGCCATGCCCGGGCGGATCGGGTTCAACTACCTCGGGCAGATCGGCGCGGCCGATACCGACGGTATGGGCGGCGTGCACGGCGGGCTCGGTGAGCTGACCGCCGCGCCCGATCCGGATATGCCGGTGACGGTCGCGGTGGACATCTCCGCCATCGTGGTCGAGGATGGTCTGCGCGCGAGCTTCCGCTACCCGGGCACCCTGCTCGCGGCGGATGAGGTGCGCGAGCTGGCCGAGCTGTGGACGCGGGTGCTGACCGCGATCGCCGCGCACGCCGAAACCCCCGGCGCGGGTGGGCATTCGCCCTCGGACTTCGGTGCGGTCGAGGTGACCCAGTCCGAGGTGATCGCCCTCGAACGCGCGTATCCGGCGCTGTCCGATGTGTGGCCGGTGACCCCGTTGCAGGCGGGACTGCTCTTCCACGCGCAGCTCGCCGATGCGCACGCCGAAACCGATGCCTATGTCGCGCAATTGATTCTGCATCTGTCCGGCGATCTCGATCTCGAACGGCTGCGGACGGCCGCGACGGCGGTACTGCGGCGGCACGATGGTCTGCGCACCGGCTTCACCGCCGTCGGCGGCACGAATATCGCGGTGGTCTGCGACGATCTCGAATTGCCCTGGGAGGTCGTCGATCTCAGGAGGTATGCCGAATCCGAGCGGGCGCTCGACGAATTGGCCGCCCGGGAGCAGGCGCGCCCCTTCGACCTCGAAGCGCCGCCGCTGCTCCGATTGACCGTGGCGCGATTGACCGCGGTGCACTGGGCGCTGATCCTGACCAACCATCACGTCATCCTCGACGGCTGGTCGTATCCGCTGCTGGTGACCGAATTGCTGGCCACCTACATGGGCGAGGCCCCGGTCGTCCCGGCCGGATCGTATCGAGACTTCTTGGCGTGGTTGGCAACTCGTGATCGCGAGGCCGCACTGGACGCCTGGGGCGCAGCGCTCGAGGATGTCGAACCGACGCTCATCGCCGGGACCTCCGGACCGGGCGGCGATGCGGCGGCGGTGGCGGATCAGTCCTTCACCATCGAGAGCGCCGCAACCCAGGAACTGGCCGCTGCCGCAGCGACCGCCGGGGTGACGGTCAATACCGTGCTGCAATCGGCCTGGGCCATCATGCTGGCCGGGCTCACCGGCCGCACCGATATCGTCTTCGGCGCGACCGTATCCGGGCGGCCCGGTGAACTCCCGGCCGCCGATCGCACCATCGGCCTGTTCATCAATACGATTCCGACCCGGGTGCGGCTGGCCCCGGCCGAGACCGTCGCCGAACTCTGGGCGCGCATCCACACCGAACAGGCGGCCCTGCTGGACCACCATCACCTCGGGCTGCGCGAAATCCACACGCGCACAGGTCATGACAGTCTCTTCGACACCATCATGGTGCTCGAGTCCTACCCCGTCGATATGCGCGATATCGAACACGCGGCCGGTCACGGCAACCTCGAACTTCTCGGGGTGACCGCGGCGGATTCCACGCACTATCCGCTGACCTGCACCGCGGTGCTCCAGGACACCCTGCGCATCCGGCTGCAATACCGCTCGGAGCTGTTCGACGCGGCCACCATCGCGGTCCTCGCCGAACGACTGCGCGAGGTGCTGCGGGTGATCGCGAGCGCTCCCGGCACCGCCGTGCGCGAGGTCGGAACCCTGCCCGCACCGCAGCGACAGCGGCTGCTGTACGAGTGGGGCCGCAATGACCTGGCCGATCTCGACCTCGCCATGCTCGAGGACGGCGAAATGATCTCCGGCGGCCGGACATTGCCCGGTGTGCTGGCCGCCGCGGTGGCCGCGAACCCGGAGGGCGACGCGGTGGTCGACGGTGCCCGGCGGATGTCCTATCGGAAGCTCGATGCCGATTCGAATCGACTGGCGCGCCTGCTGATCGAACGCGGCGTCGGTGTCGAATCCGTCGTCGCCGTGGGCGTGCCACGCTCGCTGGAGTGGGTGCTCGCGGTATGGGCGGTCGCCAAGACCGGGGCGGCCTTCGTCTCGGTGGATCCGGCGCATCCGCTGGAGCGCAATCACTACCTGTGCGCGGATTCCGGTGCGCGGCTCGGTATTACGACCGAGGCTCAGGGCGAGGGATTGCCCTGGGAGGATCTGCCGTGGCTGGTGCTGGACGATCCGGCCGTGACCCTGCGCATGCGGCGGCTTTCGCACGATCCGGTGACCGATACGGTGCCGCGCGCGAGCAATACCGCGTACGTCGTCTACACCTCCGGCTCGACCGGTCGCCCCAAGGGCGTCGAGGTGACCCATGCCGGGCTGGCGGCATTGCTGGCCGATCATGTGCATCGCTGCCGGGTCGACGCGGACGCGCGAGTGCTGGGTGTGGCGGCGCGGACCTTCGACGCCGCGATTCTCGAATTGCTGCTGGCTGCGTCCGGCGGCGGAGCCCTGGTGCTGGCTCCGGCGGATGTGTATGGCGGACAACCACTGTGGGAGCTGCTCCGCGATCAGCGGATCACGCACGCGTTCCTGACGCCGTCGGTGGCGCTGTCACTGGAGCCGTCCGGACTCGACGCACTCCGTGTGGTGCTGACCGGCGGTGATCGCTGTGGGCCGCAACTGGTGTCGCGCTGGTCCGGTACGGGCGGGCGCGCACTGCACAACCTGTACGGTCCGGCCGAGGCGACCATCTGGGCGACGGCCGCCGAACTGCTGCCCGGTCGTCCCGTGGTGATCGGCACCCCGATCGCCGGTGCCGGGGTGGCGGTGCTCGACGCGTGGCTGCGCCCGGTGCCCCCGGGTGTGGCGGGTGAGCTGTATGTCTCGGGTTCCGGTGTGGCACGGGGTTATCGGGGCCGGTCGGCGCTCACCGCCACCCGCTTCGTGGCCGATCCGTTCGGCGGACCGGGGGACCGGCTCTACCGGACCGGCGATATGGTGCGCTGGGTACCGGGCGAATCCGGTTCGGGCACCGGCGTATTGGAGTTCATCGGCCGCGCCGACTTCCAGGTTAAGGTGCGCGGGCAGCGGCTGGAGCCGGGGGAGGTAGAAGCGGCCCTGACCGCCGTCGATGGCATCGACCAAGCCGTCGTGACCGTCCATACCTCCGAGACCGGAGGTGCGCGACTGGTCGCGTACGTGGTCGCCGAGGCCGGCCGCACAGCCGATCCGGCGCGGGTGCGCGAATCGGTGGCCGTGCGCCTGCCCGGGTACATGGTGCCCGATCTGGTGCTCGTACTGCCCGAACTGCCGTTGACCGTGAGCGGCAAGATCGATCGGCGGGCGCTGCCGGAACCGGTCTTCCCCGAGCGGGAATTCCGTTTGCCCGCAACACCGTTCGAACGGGTCATCACCGAGGCGTTCACCGCGGTGCTCGGCCTGGAACGGGTGGGCGTGGACGACGACTTCTTCGCGCTCGGCGGCGATTCCATCATCTCCATCCAGGTCGTGGCCAAGGCGCGGGCGCTCGGGGTGGTCTTCGGACCGCGCGATGTCTTCGAACAGCGCACCGCAGCGCGTTTGGCAGCGATCGCCCAGGCCGTCGACGCGGACGGGTCCGGGACGGTGCCGGAACTGGCGGGCGGCGGGGTCGGCGATCAGCCGCTACTGCCGGTGGCGCGCTGGATGGTGGAGTGGGGTAAGGGATTCCGCACCTTCGAACAGCATGTGGTGTTGCGACTCCCGGCCGATATGGACGAGGCCGGACTGACGGCGTGCGTGGCGGCACTGCTGGACCGGCACGACATGCTGCGATCGCGACTCGAGGGCAGCGGCGATACCGCGTCGCTGGTGGTGACGCCGCCGGGCAGTGTGGACGCCGCGGCGGCACTGCACCGCGTGGTGATCGCCGCTGACGCCGATGCGACCGTGGTGGCCGCGGCGGAACTCAATTCGGCCGTGCGCCGCCTGGATCCGGCCGCCGGTGCGATGGTGCGATTCACCTGGATCGATCCCGAGGGTGAGACGCCCGGCTGGTTGATCGTGGCGGCACACCATCTGGTCATCGACGGTGTGTCCTGGCGAATCCTGGCACCGGACCTGATGTCCGCCTTCGAACAGGTGCGAGCGGGTGGCTCCCCGGAGCTCGCTCCGGTCGGCACCTCGGTGCGCCGTTGGGCGCACGGGCTCGCGGCCGCTGCGGCGGCACCCGAACGAGTGGCCGAACTCGAACTCTGGCAGCGCATGGTCACCGGTGCCGATCCGCACTGGGGTGGGCGCGCACTCGATCCGGCGATCGATACCGCCGCCACGCTCGAGCAGGCCGGATTCCAGCTCTCCGAATCGGTGACCCGTGCGCTGACCGGACGGGTTCCGGCGCTCTTCCACGGCGGCGTCAATGCCGGTCTGCTCACCGGATTGGTGGTGGCCGTGCGGATCTGGCGGGCACGCCGGGGCCTGAGCGAGTCCTCGGTGCTGATTCGCCTGGAGGGACACGGTCGTGAGGAACAGGTGATCGGCGGTGCCGAACTGTCCCGCACCGTCGGCTGGTTCACCACGATGTTCCCCGTGCGTTTCGACCTGTCCGGCATCGACCCCGATGCGGTCGCGGCGGGCGGTGACGCGGTGCGGACCGCCGTGCTGTCGGTCAAGGAGACGCTGAACTCGCTGCCGGACAAGGGTATCGGCTACGGGATGCTGCGCTATCTCAATCCCGAGACCGCCGCCGCGCTGCCGGATCGGATGCCCGGGCGAATCGGATTCAACTACCTGGGCCGGGTCTCGGGATCGGGCGTCGACGGCGGACTCGGCGACCTGGATGTGGCGGTGGATCCGGAGATCCCGGTGACGGTGGCCCTCGATGTCTCCGCGATCGTCATCGACGACCGGCTGCTGGCCAGCGTGCGATTCCCGAGCACCCTGCTCGACCGCGCCGAGATGGAGGAACTGGCACAGCTGTGGGCCCAGGTGCTCACCGCCATCGCCGACCATGCCGAAATGCCCGGCGCGGGTGGGCATTCGCCGTCCGACTTCGGGTTGGTGCGACTGCCGCAGTCCGATATCACCGCGCTCGAACGCGCCTATCCGGCGATGACCGATGTGCACCCGCTGACGCCGTTGCAGGCGGGCCTGCTCTTCCACACCGAATTGCTCGGCAGCGCCGAGACCGATGTGTATGCCGCGCAGGTCGTGCTGCGCCTGACGGGCCCGCTGGATCCGGGACGCCTGCACCGGGCGCTCACGGCCGTGGTGGACCGGCACGAGAGTCTGCGCACTGCGTTCATCACCACCGGCAGCGGGCGCAGCGTCGCGGTGGTGTCCGAACACGCCGAATTGCCCTGGCACATCTCGGATCTGAGCGCGAGCGCAGATCCGGTCCAGGCGCTGGAGCAATTGGCGGCGGCCGAGAAGGCGCGCCGATTCGACCTCACCGCCGCACCGCTGCTGCGCTGTGCGGTGGCGCGGTTGGGGGCGGGGGAGTGGGCGGTCGTGCTGACCGATCACCACCTCATTCTGGACGGCTGGTCCTGGCCGGTCCTGGTCACCGATCTGTTCACGCAGTACAGCGGGGAACCGGGCCTGCCCGCCGGTTCGTACCGGGATTTCCTGGCCTGGTTGGCGACTCGCGATCGGCCCGCCGCGCTGGCGGCCTGGTCCGAGGCGCTCGCCGGGGCCGAACCGACCCTGATCGCGGGCCCCGCCGGACTCGACCCGCACGCCGGGGCGGTACTGGATCGGTCGATCGAACTCGATGCCGCCGCCACCGGTGCGCTGTCCGCCGCCGCGGCGGCGGCCGGGGTGACGGTGAATACCGTCCTGCAATCGGTGTGGGCGTTGCTGATCGGGCACGCCTGCGGCCGCGGTGACGTGGTGTTCGGCACCACGGTCTCGGGCCGTCCCGCCGATGTGCCGGGCGCGGATCGCACCATCGGATTGTTCGTCAACACCATCGCGACCCGGGTGCGCCTGGATCCCGCCGAGCGCGTGACCGAACTCTGGACGCGCATCCAGCATGAACAGACCCGATTGCTGGACCACCATCACCTCGGCCTGACCGATATCCACGCGGTCACAGCCGGCGACAATCTGTTCGACACCTTGATGGTCGTCGAGTCGTATCCCGTTGACGTGCACAATCTTCGGCAGACCAGCGGCCTCGGTGAGCTGGAACTGACGGCCGTGGTGGGCACGGACTCCACGCACTACCCGCTGTCCTGCACCGTCATGCTCGGCGAGACGCTGCGCGTTCGGCTCCAGTACCGGTCGGATGTATTCGACGCCCCGCGCATCGATGAAGTGGGCGCGCGGCTGCGGTCGATACTCGGTTCGCTCATCGCCGATCCCGCTGCGCGAGTGTGGGATATCGATGCGCTGTCAGCGCCCGAGCGAACGCGATTGCGCGACTGGGGTCGGGTCCGCGATATCGAATCGTTCCTCGGTATCGAGGCGTCGGCGGGCGCGGTCACCCTGCCGGACCTGCTGGCGGCCGCGGTGGCTCACAATCCCGACGGTGACGCGGTGATCGACGGTCAACGTCGTATGTCCTACCGGGAGCTGGATGAGCGCTCGAATCGGCTGGCGCGGTACCTGATCGAACAGGGCGCGGGTCCGGAGGATGTGCTGGCGATCGCGGTGCCGCGATCGCTGGAGTGGGTGCTCGCGCTCTGGGCGGTCACCAAAGCCGGTGCGGCGTTCCTGCCCGTGGACCCCGCGCACCCGCTGGATCGCAATCGATTCTTCTGCGCGGATTCCGGCGCGCGAGTAGGAATTACGATGGCGAGCCACATTACCGCGTTGCCGGAGGACGGCATTCGCTGGATAGCGCTCGATGATTCGGGCGTGGCGGCGCGAATCGAGCACTTGCCGTCCACCACGGTGACCGATGCCGACCGATCCGGCGTACTGCGTGTTCGGAACGCGGCGTACATCATCTACACCTCGGGATCGACCGGTCGACCCAAGGGCGTCGAGCTCTCGCATACCGGGCTGGCGGGCGTGTGCGGTGCACAGCGGCGGCGCTTCGCGGTGCGCCCGGATTCCCGGGTGCTGAGCGTGGCGGCTCGCACCTTCGACGCGGCGGTGTTCGAACTGCTGCTGGCGGTATCGGGTTGTGCCGCACTGGTTATCGCGCCACCGGATGTGTTCGGCGCGGAACCCCTCGCCGAACTGCTGCGCGAGTGGAGCGTCACCCATGCAGTGCTCACTCCGAGCGTGGTGGCCGGGCTGGATCCGGCGGGCCTGGATGAGCTGGCGGTGCTGATCGCTGCCGGTGAAAGCTGCCCGCCCGCACTGGTTTCGCGCTGGTCGCGTACCGATCATGCGAGCGCTCGCCGCGTGCACAATCTGTACGGTCCCGCCGAGGCAACCATCTGGGTGACCGGCAGTCCGGACCTGCGCGACGGGGATCCGGTCACCATCGGCGCACCGATCGCCGGTGCCGGCGCGGTGGTGCTGGACGCGTGGCTGCGCCCGGTGCCCGCAGGGGTCGCCGGTGAGCTCTACGTCTCGGGTTCCGGTGTGGCGCGCGGATATCGGGGCCGGGCGGGTTTGACCGCGTCGCGGTTCATCGCCGACCCGTTCGGTGCGCCGGGTGATCGGTTGTACCGGACCGGAGATCTGGTGCGCTGGGAGAGCGGCGATTCCGGTGCGGGGGTGCTGACCTACCTCGGGCGGTCCGACTTCCAGGTGAAGGTGCGCGGTCAGCGCATCGAACCGGGCGAGATCGAGACCGCACTCACCGAACTGCCGGAGGTCGATCACGCGGTGGTGGCGGTGCTTTCGCTGGAGACGGGCACTCAGTTGGCCGGATATGTCGTCGGCGCGCCCGGATGCGTGGTCGAACCCGCCGAGATCAGGCGATCACTGGGGGAGCGGTTGCCCTCCTACCTGGTGCCCGATGTGGTCGTGGTGCTCGATGAGATGCCGCTGAACAGCAGCGGGAAGGTGGATCGCGGGGCGCTGCCCGAAGCAGTCCTGGCCCGGGTGGATTATCGCGCGCCCGCGTCCCGGACCGAACGACTCGTGGCGGAGGTCGTCGCCGAGGTGCTCGGTGCGGAACGGGTCGGCCTCGATGACGATTTCTTCGGTCTGGGCGGAAACTCCTTGTCCGCCACGCGATTCGCGGCCAGGCTCGCGGACGGCGCAGGTGTTCCGGTGAGCGTGCGTGACGTTTTCGACCGGCCCTCGGTCGAAGAGCTCGCGGCGCTGCTGGCAACTCGGACGGCGGAATCCATCGGCCGGGAGACCGGACCGAAGCTGGCGCGGTGGTCACGGCCCGAACGGGTGCCGCTGTCCTTCGCACAGCAGCGCATGTGGTTCGTGAACAGGTTCGCGCCGAACTCGGTGGCGTACAGCATTCCGCTGGTGCTGCGATTGTCTGGCGAGCTGAATGTGCCCGCGCTGACCGCGGCGATGTGGGATGTGCTCGCCAGGCACGAGGTCCTGCGCACCCGGTATCCGGATGTGGACGGGGTGCCGTATCAGTTGGTGCTGCCGGTGACTGACCTGGCCGCCGTCGATGTCGACCTCACCCCGGAATCTGTGACCGAGGCCGGGCTGCGTGATGCGGTCGCGGCCGTGGTGGCCATGGGATTCGATGTGGCACAGCGGGTTCCGGTGCGAGCCCGGCTGCTGTCGGTCGGTCCGCGGGAATACGTGCTGGTATTCGCGGTGCACCACATCAGCGCCGACGGTTTCTCGATGGGGCCGCTGTCGCGTGATCTGGCGTCGGCCTATTCGGCCAGAAGTGCGGGGCGGCAGCCGGAGTGGGTCGATCTTCCGGTGCAGTACGTGGATTACGCGCTGTGGCAGCGGGAATCGCTCGGGGCGGCCGATGATCCGGGATCGGTGCTGTCCGGTCAGCTCGACTACTGGACCGAGCAACTGCGCGATCTGCCCGACGTGCTGGAACTGCCCGTGGACCGGCCGCGTCCGCCGATCGCCTCGCATCGCGGTGCGCGGTACGAATTCGCGGTGGACGCGGCGACGGTCACCGGACTGCACGAGCTCGCCCGGGCGCGGGGTGCGACGGTCTTCATGGTCGTGCACGCCGCACTCTCGATTGTGTTGTCGCGCCTGTCCGGTAGTGCCGATATCGCCGTCGGTACCCCGGTGGCCGGACGCGGCTCGGCACTGCTGGACGAGCTGGTCGGCATGTTCGTCAATACCGTGGTGCTGCGCACCCGCGTCGATGAATCGCTGTCGTTCGCCGAGCTGCTGGCCGGCGTGCGCGGGACGGATCTGGCGGCGTTCGCCCACGCGGAGATTCCATTCGAGCAGGTCGTCGAGGCGGTGGATCCGGCACGCAGTCAGGCGCGGCATCCGCTGTTCCAGGTGATGCTGGCCTTCCACAATCTCGAGACGGCGGCGGTCACCCTGCCCGGAATCGAGGTGACCGCCGCCGGGGCCGATATCGGTGTCGAGCGCTTCGATCTGAGCCTGACCCTCACCGATACTCCCGATGCGACCGGCGCGATGCCGATCGGCATCAGCTATGCCGCAGAGCTTTTCGATCCGGCCACCATTGCCGCGTTCGCCGAGCGACTGCGGGTGGTCTTGGCGGCGATTGCCGCCGATCCCGGTGTGCGCGTGCGGGATATCGAGGTGGTTTCCGCGCGGGAACGGCTGCGCTTGCTCGACGACTGGGGTACCGGTCGCATTGTCGAGTCCGGCACCGGCGCAGTGACCCTGCCCGGCTTGCTGGCGGGCGCGGTGACCGCTAATCCGGCGGGTGACGCGGTAGTCGACGGGCGGCTCCGGATCACCTATCGGCAGCTCGATGACGACTCGGATCAGCTGGCGCGCTTGCTGATAGACCGCGGCGTCGGACTCGAATCGGTGGTCGTGGTGGGTCTGCCGCGCTCCGCAGCCTGGGTGACGGCGGTATGGGCGGTCATCAAGACCGGTGCGGCATTCGTGTCGGTCGATCCGGGCCACCCGGTGGAGCGGAACCGGTTCGTGTGCGTTGATTCCGGTGCGCGAGTTGGTATTACGGCCGATCGATATCGGCAGGCGCTGCCGGGTGACGAGGTGACCTGGCTGACGCTCGACGATGCGGAACGGTCCGCGCGAGACGCAGTGCGGTCGGCCGATCGGCCTCCGGTCCGCACCGAGAACACCGCCTACGTCGTGTATACCTCGGGCTCGACCGGAGAGCCCAAGGGCGTCGAGGTCACGTATGCCGGTGTGGCGGCGATCGTGGCCGACGGCCGCTTGCGCGGTGCCCTCGGTCGTGACTCCCGCATGCTCGGGGTCGCGGCGCGCACCTTCGACGCCGCGATTCTGGAGTTACTGCTGGCCACCGACGCGGCGGCCACGCTGGTCATCGCACCGCCGGATACCTATGGTGGGCAACCGCTTCGGGAGTTGCTGCGCGAACAGCGCATCACCCACGCCTTCCTGACGCCGTCCGTGGCGGTATCGATGGAGACCGAGGGACTCGACGCGCTGCGGGTGGTGCTGACCGGAGGCGACCGCTGTTCACCGCAACTGGTGTCGCGCTGGTCCGGCACCGATGCGGCCGGGCTGCGGCGCGTACACAACCTGTACGGTCCGGCCGAGGCGACGATCTGGGTGACCGGTACCGAACTCGTACCGGGGCGAGCGGTGGATATCGGCGGTCCGATCGCCGATGTGCGAGTGGCGGTGCTGGATTCATGGCTGCGCCCGGTTCCGGCCGGTGTGGTCGGTGAGCTCTATATCTCGGGTTCCGCTGTGGCCCGGGGATATCGGGGCCGGGCGGGACTCACCGCGGCCCGATTCGTGGCCGATCCCTTCGGCGCACTGGGTGATCGGCTGTACCGGACCGGCGATCTGGTGCGCTGGGTCGCTGACGCCGAGACGGGTGAATCAGGTTCCAGTGCCGGGACTTTGGCTTTCGTAGGCCGGTCGGACTTCCAGATCAAGGTGCGCGGGCAGCGATTGGAACTCGGCGAGGTCGAGACCGCACTGTGCGATCTGCCGGATGTCGAACAGGCGATCGTGGTCGCGCACACCCCGGCCGGAGGTGCGGAATCCGAGGTGCGCCTGGTGGCCTACGCGGTGGCGCGGCCGGAGTGTTCGGTGGATCCGGCGCAGGCCAGAAGTGCTGTGGCGCAGCGCTTGCCGGGCTATATGGTCCCCGACGTGGTGCTGGTGCTCGATGAGTTCCCGCTCACCGCGACCGGCAAGATCGACCGGCGGCGACTGCCGGAACCGGTCTTTCCGGCGCGGACCTTCCGCGCACCGTCGACACCGGCCGAGGAGCTGGTGGCGCAGGTGTTCGCGGAAGTGCTCGGAGAAGATCGAATCGGCGCGGACGATGACTTCTTCGCCCTGGGCGGCAATTCACTCAGTGCGGTACAGGTCGTCTCGCTCCTGCACTCGCGCACCGGCAGGCAGCTGCAACCCAGCAGGCTGTTCTCCGATGCCACACCCGCGGCGCTGGCCCGCGACCTGGGCAGCTCGGACGAGCTGAATATCTCGCTGGGCGTGCTGACCCCGCTGCGGTCCGCGGGCAGCCGCGCACCGCTGTTCTGTGTCCATCCGGGCGGCGGTCTGGCCTGGGTGTACGGGTCGCTGGTCGGTCATCTCGACGCCGATCGCCCGGTCTACGGCTTCCAGGACCCGCATATCGTGGCGGGCGAGTCGCGGCTGGAATCGGTTGGCGCGTACGCCGATCGGTACGTGCGCGAACTGCTGGAGCAATTCCCGGACACCACCTACCACCTGGTGGGCTGGTCGCTGGGCGGGCAGATCGCACACGCCATGGCGGTGCGACTGCGCGAACTGGGACATGAGGTCGGACTGCTCGCACTGGTCGATGCCAGTCCGGAATCGGGGGCGGGTGACACCGCCGAACCCGAACAGCACGAAGTGGTCAAGGCGGTCGCCCGCATTCTCGGCGGCTGGCGCGATGTGCTGAAACTGGATGAGGTACCCGAGATCGACAATCTGGACGAGTTCTACGCCCTGCTCTCGGATCGCATCGGCGAGGCGGGCATCCTCGCGCCGGAACAGGTCCGGCGAGTGGTGGAGAGCTTCTCGAAACCGCTTCCGTACCAACCCGGTTGCTTCGCGGGCGACGCGCTGCTGCTCACTGCTGGCAGGGAGACCGGGCGGGACCGATTCCCGGAGATCTGGCGCGAGCACATCACCGGGCGCATCGATCAGATCGCGATCGACGCGTGGCATACCGGAATGCTGCACGCGGACAAGGCCGCCGAGATCGGTCCGATCCTGGAATCGCGGCTTATCCGGACGCGGTGGTGAAGAGGTTGAGTTTGTAGGTGGTGACCGGGGCCGTCCGGCCCAGCAGCTTCGCGGCCAGGCGGTACTGGAGCGGCCAGGTACGGACGACCGAAGGTTGCGGCTGCGCGAAGGTTCGGGATTCGCGCAGCTGTAAACCGCACTGCTCCAGGGTTTTCGGATCGTCGCAGATCCATTCCATCCGGGCGGTGACGGCCTTGAACACGGGATTGCTGTCCTGACTGCGCATCATGAACGCGCCGCCGGTATCGAAAGCCAAAGGTGTGGAAGGGAATTGCTTCGCGATTCGGCTCAGGGTGGACTGCACCCGTTCGGCCGGGAAGTAGAGCAGTACGGCCTCGCTCAGCAGGAATACCGGGCCGGGGCGTTCGGCCACCGCGCTGAACCAGTCGGTATCGAAGATCGATCCGGTGATCATGGTGTATCGCTCGGAATCCTCGAAGTGCTTGCGCCGCAACGCCATGGTGTCCTCGACATCGAGGTCGATCCAGTGCAGGCGGCCATTGTCGAGCCGATCGAACCGGGTCGAGAGGCCGCAGCCCAGATCGACCACGGTGCCCGACGGATGTTCGCGCAGGAACTCGCGAACGTACTCGTCGAAGATGGAGGCCCGCAGTACCGAACCGCCGAGCGACGGGCCGCGGAATTTGCTGAAGTCGTAGTCGATGGATTCGGTGAGTTCGATCGCCTTGCGATCGGAGAGCACACTCTTTCCCCGCCGCGCGTCCTGCGCCCGGCCGTAGAGCGGAATCAACAGCGTTTCCTGGATCGCGCCGAGCGATACCTGTTCACTCATGAGTGCACCCTAACTTAGGGTGCACTAACTGGCTAGGGGTTTGCCTGGTCGCCGCACGTGAATCGTGTTGTGTCGCGCACCGGGTCGAAATGCCCGATATGGTCGGACGGGTGGCCAGTAAGTCCGCCTCGCCGGCCCTGGAACTGACGGTCGGCGAGCATACGGTGCGCATCTCGAATCCGGATCGGGTGTACTTCCCCGAGACCGGGGCGACCAAACTCGACCTGGCGCGGTACTACCTGAGCGTCGGCGACGGCATCGTCAACGCCCTGCGCGATCGACCCTGCATGCTGCACCGCTTCCCGAAAGGGCTGCCCGGCGGCAAGGTGCATCAGAAGCGCGTCCCCGCCGGTGCTCCGGACTGGATTCCGACCGTGCAGCTGTACTTCCCGCGCTACGGACGCACCGCCGATGAACTCTGTGTCGACAAGCTCGCCGATGTCATCTGGGCGGTGCAGATGTCCACCGTCGAATTCCATCCCTGGAACTCGCGCCGCTTCGATACCGAACTTCCCGACGAATGGCGTATCGACCTCGATCCCATGCCCGACTGCCCGTGGTCGCGGGTACAGCGGGTGGCCGGGGTCGTGCACGAGGTGCTCGACGAACTCGGTGCGGTCGGATGGCCGAAGACCTCCGGCGGCAAGGGTTTACACATCTACGTGCGCACCACCCCGGAATACGGCTTCCAGGATGTCCGCCGCGCGGCCCTGGCCTTCGCCCATGAGGTGGAGCGCCGCGCCCCCGAGGATGTCACCACCGCGTGGTGGCGCAAGGACCGCGATCCGCGGCAGCTCTTCGTCGACTACAACCAGAACGCCCGCGATCACACCATCGCCGCCGCCTATTCGGTGCGCGGCATTCCGGAGGCCACGGTTTCCACCCCCGTGCGCTGGGATGAGATTCCGGACCTGCACCCGCGCGATTTCACCATGACCACGGTCCCCGCGCGCTATGCCGAACTGGGTGATCTGCACGCGGGAATCGACGATGCGGTATTCGACCTGGCGCCACTGCTGGAATGGGCCGACCGCGACAAGGTCGAAGTGGTGGACCTCGACGACGACTAGTGCGGATTCGTTGCCTGCGTGGGGAAGTCGCGATCGGGGGTGATCGTGTGATTATCCGAGCCCAGGGTGAGCGTGACGGTCACCGGGCCGCCCGACGGGCAGCAACTGGGATCCTGATCGGCCAGCCAGCGGTACTGCACCTGAACACTGCGATCCGACGACCCGACCACCGTGGTGTAGGCCGTCCAATGCTTGGTGGCGGTGCCCAGATATCCGGAATGGTTGAAGAACAACACATGCCAGGGTGAACTGGCGGTCCCGCGCGGCGTGCCCGCGAGCACCCACAGCAGACTGGGACACGAGCCCAGCACCGCCGGGGTGCCGCTGTCGGCGTAGAAACCATCACCACCCACATTCGGCCCGAGCGTGCCCAGCGCCGCGGTGACCACCGGCGAATTGAGATCCACACACTTCCCGCTCCCGGCGGTAGCCGGTGCGGAACCCCCGGGTTGCGTTGTGCCCGTAACGGTCTGCGGACTACTCGCCGACTGACTGACCGTCGGCTGCGTCACCGTCGCCTGGGTGGTTCCGGGCGCGGCGGTGGCGACCGGTGACGATGTAGGCACTCCGCTCACAGGCGTCGCCCCGTCACCCTGACAGCCCGCCGCCAAACCCACCACGCCAACCGCGGCAAGAATCCCGATTACCCGTTTCATGCGACACCTTCTCCTGGGCAGTACCGATTATTTCGCGCCACCGGTGAATAGCGTTGCACTCCGGGCCGATGTCAGCTCGGCAATCCGAGCCCGTCGGCGAGTACCGGCCAGGATCGGTGGAAGGCATCGCGCCAGTAACCCCAGGAATGCGTACCGGTGGGCTGGAGATCCCAGGTCGCGGGGATGCCCAGTTCATTCAGGTGGACTTGCAGATTGCGGGTGCACCAGTTCACCGCGGCTTCGATGACACCGCCGGTCACGAGCTGGTTGGCCAGGCCGAGCGGGGTCGGGTTCAACAGGTACGCGTCATCGGTCCGATCGTGCGGTCCGGGCAGACCGTTGCCGTTGGAGAGGTACAGCCGGGTGCCACGCAGCTGTTCGGCGTTCAGGACCGGATCGTTGGCGGCCCAGGCCGGATCGTCGTTGTCGCCGTACATATTCCGGGTATCGCCCTTACCCCAGGTTTCGACGACGAGCTTGGTGAACTGCTTACCGATCGGATCGGCGATCTGCGCGCAGCCGCTGTAACCCGCGACGGCGCGGTAGAAGCCCGGTTCGGCCTCGGCCAGCTGCAGAATCGCGGTCACCGTCATGGAATTGGCCGCGATGGCCTGAATCCCGTTGGTGCCCAGCGCCGGATCGATCAGTGGCGGCAATTCCTCCAGCAGGAAGGTGCGCCATTTGTTGCGGCCGAGCACCGGATCGTCGCGCTGCCAATCGGTGTAGTAGCTGAACGCGCCGCCGATCGGCATCACCACATTGACATCCTGGGCGGCCAGGAAATCGCCGACATCGGTATTGCGCCACCAGGTGGCGATATCCGCGCCGCCACCGGCCCCATTGAGCAGATAGAGCACGGGGCGCGGCGCGGACGCGTCGGCGGGGCGCTGCACCTTGACCGTGATGTCCCTGTCCATCGCCGTCGAATGAACCTGGAGTGTCAGATTCCGTCCGTCGACCGATACCGAGTCGATCCGTGATCCATCGGCGGCAACGGGATCGGCGAGTAGGGCCCGGTCCGCGACGATCGGGTCACTCGGGCCCGCCGCGCCCTCGCCCGCCCCGAAAACCGTAATACCCGCTGCCAGCAGCACGCCTATCGTTCCAAAAGACAGTGCGCGCCTTACTACTCGGCGTTTCAATCCGGTCCCCGGTTCTCTATCTCACGCGGACACGACGCAGTCCGCCCCGATACCTAACCACGGCGCATGGATCGCGGACCGCGAAACTGGGCGGTTGTATATTTCAACCGCCCAGGGCCAGGTGGGTGAAGGTGGCGAGGGCGTGGTCGATGGGGTGGGGGTGGGGTTTGCCGGTGGGGTCGAGGGGGTTCCAGCGTTGCAGGTTGACGGCGGCGGAGAGTTGGCGGGTGCCGTCGGCGCTGGTCAGGGATATCGCGCCGCCGCCCCAGACGGAACCGTCATGGCCCCAATGGATTCCGCGGCCGGGGATGGTGGTTTTGTGCAGGCCGAGGCCGTAGTCGATGGTCTTTCCCTCGAAGGAGATGACCGGGACGGTTCGCTGCATCTGCTCGAGTGCCGATGGGCTGATGATCTCCCCGGCCAGCAGTAGTGCGAAGAAGCGGTTCAGATCCGAGACGGTCGAGATCAGTGAGGCCGCGGGGCCGACCCAGGACATGTTGTAGACGCTGTAGTCGCGCGGCGGGTCGATCATGCCGAACCAGGACTCGTAGTGCAGGGAATGCGGGCCGTTGACGGTCAGGCCCAGCGGGAGTTCGGTATCGCGCAGCCCGGCACGCTCGATGACATTGCGGGTGATGAGTTTTTCGGCCGAGGTGCCCGTAATCGATTCCAGCAGTTGGCACAGCAGCAGGTAGTTGGTGTTCGAGTACACGCCCGGCGGGATGCCGGGCTGTCCGGTGGCGGGCGCGGCGACGCCCATCGCGATCAGATCGGTCGCCTGAAACCTGGTGAACCGGTTGTCATCCAGGCTCGCCGGGGTGGTTTTCGCCAGGTTCGGGAAGGCGGCGAGCGAAGGATAGGCGTAGGGCAGGTATTCGGCCAGTCCGCTGGTGTGGTTGATCAGCATGCGAACGGTGATCGCGTTGCCGCGTTCGCCGGGAACCAGGTCCGGCAGGTAGTGGCCGATGGCCGTGTCGAGGTCTATCTCGCCGTCGTCCACCAATTGCAGTACCGCGGCCGCGGTGAACGTCTTGGTGATGCTGCCGACGCGATGCCGCATATCGGCGGTCACACCTCGCCCGGTGGCGAGATCGGCGACTCCGGCTGCCCCGCACCAGATTTGGTCATGGTTGCGGACCTCGGCGAAGACCCCGGGCATTCCGGCGTCGTGAATATCGGTCAGTGCGCCCTGTAGCTTGTCGGGCTCGAATGTTGTGGTCACGGACCGACTATGGGCCGAGCGCCCCCGCCCGGTCTTGTACGAATCTTCCCCAGGCCCGATACCGCTGCTCGGCGATCGCGGGCAGATAATCCACCGTCAACGATCCCGGCGTGCGATCGGCGAACATCGACACATCCCGGCACAGATGCGCCTGATCGACATATCCGCACGTCGCCGCCACATCCGCGGCAGCCCGCCCCGCCAGCAACCCGTCCACGGCGGCCCGGAACCGCACCAGCATCGCCGCCCGCTTGGGCGTCAACCCGATCTGCGATTCGAACCGCCCCCACAGCCGCTTATAGCTCCACCCCACCGATTCCGCGAGCGCGCCCACCCGCACCTGCCCGCCGGAGCCGAGTATTCGAGCCCATCCCGCCAGCACCTCCGGATCGGGTGCGCGCAGCGGTCTATCGCGCTGCGCCAGAAACGTTTCCGTCAACGCGAAGCGTTCCCGCCAACTGTCCCGCGCCGCAAGCTCTTCCCGCAGCAGCAGCGCTCGCCCACCCCAAAGATCCTCGAGATCAACGACTTCGCGCCCCAACTCGCGCGGGGAGATGCCGAGCACCGAATAGGCCCGCGCCGGTGACAACCGGACCTCCACGCACCGCACCCCGTCCCCGCCGACTCGCATGGCGTCCATGCCGAGCCCCGCGATGAACCCACCGAGCCTGCGCGGTCCGGCGGCGTCATCGATACTCAGCCCGCGCCCGCCGAATTCGACCACCAGGGTGACCGCGGCGGTCCCGGCGACGCGGAGATCCATTCCGCCCGTGCCGAGATCGCGGTAGCCGATCATCGCGGCTCCGCCGGCAGGGCCCGCCGCCGCGAAGTCCCACCCCGAATCGGTGCCGGTGCCACCGAAGTTCATGGTTCCCACCCGTCCAGGCTAACCGCTCGGTCCGGCGGCGGACGGTTCAGACCGTGCGGTATCCGCTCATTTCGGTACGGCCTACGAAAATGCGTGCGAGGTAACTGTTTCGGCAGAAATCAAGAACGCCAGCAACTTCTGGGTACATAGGTGTCAAGCCGGGCACGACCCGGAGAGCTCGATATGTGAAGAAGTACGATCATGCGTAGAGCAACGGCGCTCTTCGCCGCATTATTGTTGGCAGTCCTCTTTTCCATTACCTATGTTACGACTCCGCGGGCGAATGCCGATGAGTGCCTTGGCGACTGGGCCATCGGCATCGGCGGACTCGGTGACAACTCCTCCTCGGTATTCGCGCCATTCGTGAATCAGCCCGTGGGCTACAACTCCGCCGACCCGATGTCGGGGTTGAACGAACTCGACCGGCTGTTCTGGCAGCATCGCAATCAGTGCCCCGGCGACCACATCCGGATCATCGGGCACAGCGAGGGCGCGGGCCTGGTCCACGCCTGGGTTACCGCGCATCAGGGAGTCGACAATGCCAATGCCATTCTGCTGGCGGATCCCAAGCGCGCTCCGGGACCCGGTTGGGGCGGTCTCGCCTCGACTCCCGGCAGCGGAATCATCGGTTATCCACTGGCCGGCGTAGACGATTGGTTCGGCGGTTTCCCGACCCTGACCGTCTGCAACCGGGATGACCAGATCTGCGATACCTCGGCCGGTTGGTGGGGTTATCTGTTCGGTGGCGCGCATAGTCGCTACGACTTCAACGTCTGGGACTACGGCGACTGGGATTCCGGCGTCTGGTACCGGTAATCGGTGAATCATGGGGATCAGTAGCCATTGGGCACTGGTCCCCATTGACTGAACCCGTGCCCCAGTGAGGTGCAGACGGCGGTGCCGTTGAAGGTGATCTGACAGGTCGCCCCGGCGTGGGTGATGGAGTATTGGGGATCGTGGTAGGTGGCCGCGGGCAGGCGCTGCAGCGCCGGATTCCCGCCCGGCAGCGTATGGCTGCCATTCGAATTCCATTGCGGGCGAGCCGGTAATGCGGCCGAGTCCAGCACAATGGCCGGAACATTCGGCAGCGATATCTGCGTGCCGAAGTACAGGACGTTCATGGCGGCCGCCGGTGTGGCGAGATCGCAGCCGATGACGCCGCCCGGATCGATCGAACAGTTCCAGCCGCCGAGTGCGAAATACGCGGTACCGTCGACGACCGCGGGACCGGGGGAATCATCGGCCTGTGCGGGGCCCACGCCGACCAGGCATGAGACCAACCCCAGAATTCCACCGCAAACCCCTGCGGTGGCGACTCGCACAGCCCGTGACACGTTATCTCCCTGAATGTTCCAGCGGCCCGGCACGCGCACAGGCCATAGAGAAAAGCTATCACTTTCCGGCGCGTAGGCCACGGATCTGTCGAGGGGCCTTACATGAATTTTCCGCCGGTATCGGCCCTTCCGGCCCCTTTCGCAGCGATCCGGCAGCGCATTTGTTTCGCGGTGCGAAAGATACTTCGCGGTTTGTGTCGAATTCTCATTCCACGACGTCATCGGCGAGCGGTTCGACGAGCCTGGCCAGATCGGATCGGGAAATAGGCGCACGGCTTATCGTGGGCCCCGGCAACTGCCGAGTTTGCCTGTGATGCAGCGCCAGCCAGATGCGATCCCGGGTGACCGGAAGTTCGGTGAACCGGATGCCGGTGGCATCGCGCAGGGCGTTCGCCAGCGCCGGGGCCACCGGATTGAACGGGCTCTCACTCATGGATTTCGCGCCCAGCGGGCCGATGGCATCGGAGGTCTCCATGAAGGTGACCTCGGTGCGCGGGATATCGGCGAAGGCGGGCAGACGATAGCGGCGGAACGCGGCGGTGCTGACCTCGCCGCGCTCGTCGATCCGCACATTCTCGAAAAGCGTTGCGCCCAAAGCCTGGGCGACACCGCCCTCCACCTGTCCTCGGCACTGCAGCGGGTTCATTACCTTGCCCGCATCCGCCGCGTGCACGCTGCGCAGAATGCGGAGCTCACCGGAATCGGGGTCGACCGCGATCTGGAACAGCTGGGCATTGAAGGCGACCGAACGCGGTGTGCCACCCCAATGCCCCTCCGCGACAAGGGTTTCACCATCGATGGCCGCGACGCTGCACAGCACCTGGAGTGATACTCGCCGCGAGCCCGCCACCACGGCGTGCTCGGTCACCCGGCAGTGCGACGGTTCGGCACCCAGGTGCGCGGCAGCGCGCGTGATCAGCACCTCGGCCATGGCCCGCGCCGCGTGCAGCACGGCCTTACCCGCCACCACGGTGCCGGTGGAACCGAAGGCCCCGGTGTCATGACCGACCACATCGGTATCGGACTGTCTGATCCGCACCCGATCCACCGTGGTGCCCAGCTCCTGCGCGACGATCTGGCGATGCACCGTGGTGGTGCCATTGCCGAATTCGGCTGTGCCGACCGCGAGATCGTAGGTGCCATTGGGCAGCAGGGTGATTCGAGCATCGGCGAAATGACCGCCCGGCGGCCCGGTCGCGATCATGGACAGCGCGAAGCCAGTGCCGGTGCGCCAGCCCGGTGGTGCGGGCGGAAAGGGATCGGCCAGCGCGGTACGGATGATGCCCAGGCATTGATCGAGCCCGTAGCTGGCGATATGCAGATCCTCCTCATGCCCGCCGGGGGTGTTCATCGGCTCGCCGGGGCCGATCATATTCCGCTCGCGGAAGACCAGCGGGTCCAGGCCGACGCGACGGGCCAGCTCATCCATCACCGATTCCATGGCGAACACCACCTGGCCCAGGCCGTAGCCGCGAAACGCCCCCGCCGGAACGGTATTGGTGTAGACGGCATAACCGTCGACCTTCTTGTTCGGGCAGCGGTAGACGCCGAAGGATTCGCCCGCCGAGTGGAAGAGCACCGCGGGACCGTGGTTTCCGTACGCCCCGGTATTGGAGACGATGCGGGCTTCGAGGGCGCACAGCGTGCCGTCACGGCGTGCGCCCGCCTTGACCCGAACGGTGAACGGATGCCGGGTGGTCGCACCGTAGAACTGTTCCGCGCGTGTGTATTCCAGCTTCACCGGTCGGCGCAGTCGCAGGGCCGCGAGCACCACGATGTCCTCGACGAGCATTTCCTGTTTGCCGCCGAAACCGCCGCCGACGCGTCCGGCCACCACTCGTACCTGCTCGAGCGGCAAATCGTAGAGGGCGCATAGAGCGCGCCTGGTCAGGAATGGCGTCTGCGTGCTGGAGCGCACCACGAGCCGATCGTCCTCGTCGAACCAGGCCACCGCGCCATGGGTTTCCAGGCTCGCGTGCTGTACGCGCTGGGTGCGGAAGGTCTCCTCGTAGATGACGGCAGCCTCGGCGAAACCCGCTGCCACCGAGCCGATCTCGCCATGCACTTCGCCCACCACATTGGATTCGGGCCGGGCGATGCGCGCGATCTTCGCATCCTTGGCGTGCACCCGGGGCGCGTCCGGGCCCATCGCCTCCTCCGGGTCCAGGACGTACGGCAGCACGTCGTACTCGATCTCGATGCGGCGGCAGCCCTCCTCGGCAGCGGCCTCACTGTCGGCGACCACCGCGGCCACCCGCTGTCCGACATAGCGGACCACATCGTCCAGGACGCGGGTGTCGTCGGGATCCTCCTCGGGATGTTCATGGCGCGCACTCGAATACAGGCGTTCGGGGGCATCGTGATGGGTCAGCACCGCGTACACGCCCGGAACGCGTTGCGCCGCCTCGGTATCGATACGCAGAATGCGGGCGTGTGCGTGCGGGGAGCGCAACAGCTTCATATGCAGCAGCCCGGGAATCTCGATATCGAAGGTGTACCGGGCGGTTCCGGTGACCACCTGCGGTCCGGCGGGTGCGCCGAGATTGCGCCCGACCGCCGCACCGGCCTCGGGTTCCTCGGTGTGGCGCACGCCCTCGATGGCATCCTCGATGGCGCGATATCCGGTGCAGCGGCACAGATTTCCCTTCAGCGCGCGGGGGAGATCCGCGAGCTGCGATTCATCGAGTTTCGCTGTGGTCATCAGGAAACCCGCCGTGCAGAAACCGCATTGGAAGCCCTGCGCGTCCAGGAATCGCCGCTGCACCGGATGCAGTTCGCCATCGCGCGCGAGCCCCTCGACGGTGGTGACGCTGTGGCCGTCGGCGCGCACCGCCGGATACAGGCAGCTGTGCACGGGTTCGCCGTCCACGTGCACCGTGCAGGCACCGCAGTCGCCCGCATCGCAGCCCTTCTTCACCCCGAAGCAGCCGTGTTCGCGCAGATAGGTGCGCAGGCACTGCCCCGCGCGTGGCTGGTCGTCGAAAGTGCGGTCATTGACCTGGATTTCGAAGCTCATACCAGTTCTCTCCTGATCTCTTCGGCGAGCAGCAGGGTCATATGTCTGCGCCACTGCGGCAGGCCGTGGATATCGTCGAACCACACCCGCTCCGGTACCGCGTGATCGATGGCAGAGCGCAATTCGGCTGCACCGGGTCGGTAGTGGAAGCGAATGCGGATCGGCCGGGTGGTCGAGCCGGTGATGGTCAGGCGCAGTACGCCCGCACTGTCGAGCGTTCCGATGACCAGGACACCCGAGCGGCCGTGGCCGTAGAGGGACGCCTGCCTAAAGGCGGTGCGGCGGGCCAGCGCCGCGGCGGGAATCGTGATCGACCGCAGTAGTTCGCCTTCGCGCAGGACGTTCTCGCCTGCGCCCGTGACGAATTCGAGCACGGGTAGCCGCCGCCGTAGCCCGGCCGGGGATTGCAAGAGGCATACGCCGTCCAATGCGGCGGTCAGCGAGATCATCGGCCCGGCGGGCAGCGAATTGCACAGATTGCCGCCGACCGTGGCCATATTCCAGATCTTGAACGATGCCAGGAACGCATGGCAGCACTGCCGGAACAGCTCCCGCTCGGTGGATCGGAACAGCTCGGCCACCGTACAGGTGGCCGCTATCTCCAGCCCGCCATCGGGCAGCCGGTGCAGCGGGGTCCAGCCGGTGCGGCTCAGATCGATGAGGCGGCGCAGATGCGGCTGCGGTTCGGAGAACAGGTAGGTGCCGCCGCCCAGCCAGGCGTCACCCGGTCGCCACTCGCGGAATTCGCGTGCGTCGCACACCTGCGCGATCGTGTTCAGATCCACCCGGCACCCCTCGAAATCGATGACCCGCCCGATTCAAGCGGGGGTGCGGGCCGCTGCCATCGGGTGCGCATACGAAATTCCGGGGGTGCCGCGCCGAATTTCGGTGGATCGAACAAGACATCGCCGACACCGAGTGCGGGCATCTACCATGCGATGTCGGCGGTCGTCGCGGACCGCGCGGAAGGAGCAGCTCATGCGGGTGGATGACCTGCTGCAACTGGAGAACCTGGCCTTGGAGCTGGTGTGGGGCGGTCCCGAACTGCTGCGACAGGAGATCGGCGGGGTCACCGCGACCGATCTGCTGGACCCCAGCGAATATCTGCGGGACGGCGAGGTGGTGCTGAGCGGGCTGGTCTGGTGGACCGCGCGCGGCGGTAGGCAGAAGGCCGATCGGTTCGCCGCCGCCCTGCGGAATGCCGGTGCGGTGGCCCTGCTCGCGGGTGTGGTGCGCCATGGCGGGGTGCCCGAGGAAGTGCAGCGCGCCTGCCGCGAACAGGGCATCGTGCTGATGGCGGTGCCCGCCGAGACCACGTTCCGGACGATTACCGATGAGATCTATCTGCGGCGCTGGGGTGCGCTGACCGCCTCACCGCATTCGTCCCTGCCCGATCATGTGCGGCGCGGACTGGACCGGCTGATCCGGGAACAGGCCGAACCGACCGAGGTGCTGGACCGCATCGCCGTACAGCTCGGCGGGCTGCCGTGCGCGCTGGTCACCGCGAGCGGGCGCACCATCGCCCGCTCCTCCGCCGCGCCCGTGCAATCGCCCGCGACCATCGTGCGGAGCCTGCGCCGCGGCGAGCGCGCGAATCATCCGGTGGGGGAAGCGGATTCGCCCTACGACGGCTGGTATCTGCGCCTGCCCGGTCCACTCGCGCCACCGCGATTGCTGCGCGAGGTCGCCGAAATACTGCGGCACTATCGGGAACTCGCGGCAGCGGAACAGGATCGGCGCTCCGAGACCACCACCGCGCTCATCGCGCTGCTGGATCGCGGCGAAATCGAGAACCCCGCCATAGCAACGATATTGGAGCCCCTCGGCCCGGGGCCGTATCGAATCGTCACTGCGGTGGCGACATCGGCGCAGCCGGGTGGAACCTCTGCGCGGTCCGGGTCTGCGGGGGAGGCATCGGTGCAGCCCGGCGGAATGTCAGCGAGGCCCGGGACGACAGTGACCACATCGGCGCAGCCGGGCGGCCCATCGGTACGGCCCGGGGCATCGGTGGCCGCAACGGCAGTGCCGGGTGGGGTCCTGTTGAGGTCGGGTGCGGCGGTGGCGGCGCTGAGTGAGTTGCTGGCACACCGCACTTCGGAGCCGCCGTTGGTCGCGGCGCGCGGTGAGTATGCCGTCGGCGTCATTCCTGAATCCGCGGCCGAGGATCTGATCGGCCGCTACGAGTTCGTGCGCTCCTGTGCCCCGGATGTCGGGCTGCACCTGGGCCTCGGCTCGGTCGAATCCGCTGCGACACTGCGGGACAGCCTGATTCGCGCCGATCATGCCTGCCGGGCCGGGGCGCACCTGAATCGGGCCGTCACCACCGCCGCCGATCTCACCACGCTGGCCGAACTGCTTGCCGGGGTGCCGAATCCGGTGCGTGAGACCTTCAGCACCCAGGTGCTGGGCGAGCTGCTCGACAACGATCCGGCCCGCATCGAATTGCGTGCCACCCTTATCGCGTTCCTGGATCACAACGGTTCCTGGACCCGCACCGCCGAAGCCCTCTATCTGCACGTCAATACGGTGCACTATCGCATCGAGCGCATCGAGAAGCTCACCGGCCGTGACCTTTCCCGCCTCGACGACCGCATCGACCTGCGCGCCGCACTGCACGCCCGCACCGCCTCGCCGCACATTCCCCGCGCCTGCTGAGGGCTGCCCGCACCCCGGTTCTCGCCGGAGCTTGGCACGCGTGCGCCCTGCGCGGCTGGCCGAGGTGGTGGTCCGGCTGCCCCGGCCCACGCCCCGGATCGACCACCGCGCAATACCGCTTGCCGCCGAACGATGGATTGATGTCGGGTCAGAGGCGGCGGATGCGGGCCTGCCAGGCGGCGACATCGACCAGGCCCTCGGGCGAGACGTCGAGGGTGGCGGCCGCTTCGGCTACTCCGGGGGTGACGCGGCCGCGGTAACGGGTGGGGTGGAGGTCTTCCAATTCCCAGCCTTCGCTGAAGGATTCGCGAATGAGCCGATCGCTGATGCGCGGGCCGAAACCCGGTTCGGCGTCCGAGAGCGCCAGTAGGTGCAGGACGCCACCGGGCTTCAGGACCGCGTGCAGATTGCGCACGTAGGCGGTCCGGATCTCGGGTTCGGTGCCGAAGACGTGGAACAGCGCACTGTCGACGACGGTGTCGAAGGCGGGTGCGGAGCCCGGGGGAGTGCCCGCGAAGTCGGGGCGTTCGGTGAACTCGCGAGCGTCCGCCACCTCGAACGCGACGTTCGGCACGCCCTGTGCGACCGCGTTGGCGCGCGCGTGGTCGATGGCGCTGGGGGACAGGTCGACACCGAGCACGTCGTAGCCGAGCCGGGTCAGCGCGATGGTGTGTTCGCCCGCACCGCAGCCGGGCTCGAGGATGCGGCCGCCGAGCGCGCCCGTGCGCTCCAGCGCCACGATCGCCGGTTGCGGTTCGCCGATCACCCAGGGCGCGGTGTCGTTGTCGTATGCGGCATTCCAGATTTCGGTTCGGGTCATGCCTCCAGGGTGCAACCTCGAGCATGGTCGAGGTCAAGCCCGGCGCGCACACCGGTGAGCGGGATGGAGGTTGGACGGTCCGCTGCCCGGCCCGGTAAGCCCATGTCATGAGTGAATCGATCGGCCCACTGCTGCCCGCCGATGAGGGTTTCCATCATCAGATCGCCGACACCTTCGGAACGGTCGCCAGCAGCGATCTGTCCTGGACCGAGAAGGTGTGCGCGATGGCGGCGGCCCGGGATGGCAGCCTGCAATTGGGATTCGGGCTCGGCAAGTACACCAATCGCAATGTGATGGACGGGTACGCGGGGATTTCTCGCGGCGTCGAACAGGTGACGGTGCGCGCCAATCGCGAACTGCTGCCCGAACCGGATCGCACGGTAATCGGGCCGGTGCGGTACGAGGTGGTCGAACCGCTGAAGCAGACCCGATTCATCTTGGAGCCCAACGATATTCAGCCGATCGCATTCGACTGGCTGTTCACCGCCGAACTGCCCGCACATCTCGAGGACCGCACCCATATGCGCAGCGGCTACCGGGTTTCCGCGGATCTGGTGCGCTACCACCAGATCGGCGTCGCCTCGGGCTGGGTGGAGATCGACGGGCGGCGCACCGAGATCACACCGCAGGACTGGGTTTCCACGCGCGACCACTCCTGGGGTGTGCGCTACGACGTCGGACAGCCGCGCCCGGATGTACAGGCCATGGAGCTGCCACCCGAGGTGTCCTTCCGAATGATCTGGGCCCCGGCGCTTTTGGAACGCCCCGACGGCAGCCGGTACGGCATCCACCTGCACTATCAGATCGTCGAGGTCACCGGCTACTCGTCCAAAACCGTGATGGGCGGCCTGCAATATCCGGACGGCCGCACCGTGCGCTGGCGGGACCTCACCCCGGAACTGCGCTTCGACCCGGACAATCGGCGGCTGCTCGGCGGGCGCGTGCACGCCACCGATGTGGAGGGCGGCACCCGCACCCTGGAGATCGAGGTGGTGTCGGACACCGGATTCCACCTGGGAGCCGGGCTCTATCACGGCTTCGAAGGGCGCTATCACGGCGAATGGCAGGGCCCCGGAACACATTTGGACGGTGAGTGGATCGCCGACTGCTCGACCCATGACAATGCCCGCCGCCTGCATCAGATTCGCGACACCGTCGTGCGGATCACCGATCCGGTGGGCGGCGGTGTGGGATACGGCAATTGCCAGCCCATCATCACCGGCGGTGACGACGCGCTCGGGCTGACCAAGGAAAGCACCTTCATGTAGCAGTTCTTCCCAGAATCGGCGAGATAGCCGCGCGTTTGTCGGTGCGCGTGGGTAGGGTGACCTGGTTCCACGTCCGGGGTGTGCGGTGTTCGGCGGGGGGTATGTCGTTCACCGCGTGGAGTTTCGATGTCCGAACCAGATCCCGCTCGCGCCGCGTCCGTCGACACCGCCGATCCGCGCGTGCCCATGTACACCCCCGAATTCGCCGCTGACCCGCATCGGGCCTATCGCGAGATGCGGGCCCGATTCGGCGCGCTGGCCCCGGTCGAACTCGCACCCGGGATACCCGCCACCCTGGTGCTCGAATACCGCACGGCGGTAAGGATTCTCAACGATCCGGAGCGCTTTCCGGCCGATCCCCGAGTCTGGCAGGAGGGCGTGCCCGCCGATTGCCCGGTGCTGCCGATGATGCAGTGGCGGCCCAACGCGCTGCGCAGCGCTGGCAGCGAACACACCCGCTACCGCCAGACCAATACCGCCGGACTGGCCGGGGTGGACCGCTACGGTCTGCAAGCCACGGTCGAGCGCACCGCCATCTCGCTGATCAACGGTTTCTGCGCCACCGGATCGGTGGATCTGGTGCGCGAGTATGCCTTTCCGCTCGCGTTCGACGTGCTCAACCATCTGCTCGGCTGCCCCGCCGCCATCGCGGCGCAGGCCGCCCAGGGCTTTCGCGCCATCTTCGAGGGCATCGGCGCGGAGAACGGCAACAGACTCCTCATCGAAGCCCTGCAACGCCTGGCCCTGCACAAACGCGAGCACCCCGGCGATGACGTCACCACCCGAATACTGCACCATCCGGCCGAACTCACCGATACCGAAATGGTCCATCAGCTCGCCACCCTCTACGGCGCGGGCATAGAACCCCAGCAGAATCTGATCGTCAACACCCTGCTGGTGATTCTGGCCGACGATCGCTTCGGCGGCAGCGTGCTGGGCGGCAGTCTCTCCACCCGGGACGCCCTCGACGAAGTCCTCTTCAACGATCCGCCGATGGCCAACTTCTGCATCAGCTTTCCGCGCCAGCCTGTCCTGGTGGACCACACCTGGCTCCCCGCCCACCAACCCGTGGTCATCAGCATGGCCGCCTGCAATACCGATCCGGCCATCACCACCGCCCACCGCTCCGGCAACCGCTCCCATCTGGCCTGGGGCGCGGGCCCGCACTCCTGCCCCGCCAGCCCCCTGGCCTACCTGATAGCGCAGGAGGCGATCGACCAACTGCTCGACGCCCTGCCGGAAATCCGCTTGGCCGTCCCGGCAACCGAATTGACCTGGCGTCCAGGCCCTTTCCATCGAGCCCTCACCGCCCTGCCCGCCACCTTCGAACCCTCGCCCCCGCTGCCTGTCCTCTCCTGAACCGCAAGCAGGTCCGAGCGTCGTCGGGCGGTTCGGGGTCTCGGCGTCCTGTCGTGGGAGACTCGGGACGCTGAAGGAGGAGGTCGGGTGGCGTACGTCAAGGCGGCGGAGCGGGAGCGGCAGATTGTCGCGGCGGCGGTGCGGGTGCTCGGTGCGGTGGGGGTGGCCGGGACGACGCTGCGGGCGGTCGCGGCCGAGGCCGATATCGCGCTGGGGACCATGCAGTACGTGTTCCCGAGCAAGGACAGCCTGCTGCGCGCGGTGGTCGCCGCCGTCACCGACGATGTCGCCGCGTCGCTGCGGGTCGAAATCGAGCCGGGGCTCGGGGTGGAGCAGGTGCTGCGACGCAGTGTGACCAACTTCTGGAGCGCGCTGGTCGAGAACGAAATCGGTGTGCAGATCATGCAATACGAGCTGGCGATGTATTCCGCGCGGACCGAGGGGGCGCACGGGCTGGCGCGGTTGCAGTACGAGCGATACACCTCGCTGGTGGCCGAGTTCTGTGAGCGCGCCGCGCGCGCGACGGGACAGCGATGTGCCGTCGACTTCGAGACTCTCGGCAGGCTGTCACTGGCCGTGCTGGATGGGCTCATCGTGCAGTACGTGGCGAATCCCGATGCCGAGCGCGCTCGCCGGGATCTCGATCTGGCCGTGGACATGGTGATCCGCTTCGCTGATCCGCAGCCCATTTCGGGCGAATCGAACTAACCCTTCCCATTGCGCGGGGGCATGCGGCTGTGGCTTACTGAAAAAAGTCGGTCGGTTGTACGACTTAGTTTCGGCGGTCGCCGTTCGGAAGGAGTCAGGGATGGGCGAAGACCCGCAGCGGGCAATGGAGTCCGGTGGATCGGATACGACGGTGGTGGTCGTCGGGGCGGGGGTATCGGGGCTGGTCGCGGCACGGGAACTGCGGCGGCACGGGATCGAGGTGATCGTCGTGGAGGCGGCCGATCGGGTCGGCGGGCGGACACTGACCGAGACGACCGCGCTCGGATCGCGAGTGGATCTGGGCGGGCAGTGGATCGGCCATGACCATCACCGGGTCAGCGCGCTGGCGGCCGAGCTCGGGGCCACCCGATTCCCGATGCACACCGGGACGCTGCCGATTCTGATCGATCGTTCGAAGCGGCTGCCGGCGGCGGCTCCGGCGGTGCTGCTGTCCGTGCTGATCCTGCTGTTCGCGGAAGCGTTGTCCCGCACCGGGATAACGCGTCGATGGAATGCGACGACCGTCGCGTCCTGGCTGGCCAGGGTGCCGGGGTGGAGCACCCGGAAATTGCTCGATGTGATCGCCGCGATCTCGTGGACGGCGGATCTGGATCGACTCTCGATTCACGCCGCCGCGCGCATGATCCGGAATCAGGGCGGGCTGTTCACCATGCTCTCCACGCGCGGTGGCGCACAGGACTCCCTCCTCGTCGAGGGTATGGGGTCGCTGGCCGAACGACTGGCCGATGAGCTCGGTGCGCGAATTCGTCTGGGTCAGCGGGTGCTATCGATCGAACAGGGCGAATCGGGTGTGATCGTGCGGACTTCGGCGGGCGAGATCACCGCCGCCAAGGTCATCGTCACGGTCCCGCCGCCGCTGCTCGACCGGATCACCTACAAGCCCGAATTGCCCACGGCGCACGCCGAACTCGCGTCGGCCGGCTATATGGGCTCGGTGTACAAGGCGATTGCGGTGTACGAGCGGCCCTTCTGGCGCGAGCGCGCGGGCGGGGAATTCCTCATCCTGGATGCTCCCGGACGCGCGGTATTCGACACCACGCCGCCCGGCGGGCCGGGTCACCTATGTGTGCTCGTGGGCGGTCCGGCCGCTCGCGACCTGGACCGATTGGATCCCGCCGCCCGCCGGGACGCGGTGCTCGGCACGCTGGTCCGGCATATCGGCCCGGAGGTGAACGAGGCGGTCGGCTGGCATGAAAAGTCTTGGAGCCACGATGAATACGTGGGCGGAGGCTATATGGCGGTGCCCGAACCCGGCACCACCGCCGGGCTGCCACCGCTTCGATTCGATCCGGCCGGGGCCATTCACTGGGCGGGTACGGAGCGGGCGGCCGATCACGCGGGCTATGTCGAGGGTGCGATCGAATCCGGTACGCGGGCCGCGCGCGAAGTGGTCGCGGCTTTGTGATCGATTGGGCGGCTTCGTGATCGGAGGACCGGCATTGTGACCGATTGGTTCGGCTCGCGCACGGCGAGCCGAACCGTCAAGATCACCAGCCGGAGCCGGAACCACCCGAACCAGTGTTAGCGAGGATGGTGCCGATCACCATCTGTGCGAGTCCGGCGATAGAGCCAAGAAATTCCACGATGTCCTCCGACTTCATTGTCGCCGACTGTCCGGCGTAGTCGTGAACTTAGCTCACGACTTTTATGGAAGAAGGATGTTTCACAGAAATCATCCCGGTCGAGGTCGCTATCGGTTAGCCGCAGGGGTCGAATGATTGACTGTCCCGGACAGGTCTTGCGCCCGCGGTGTGATGGGGCTAACCTCGCAGCCGTGTGAGTCGGTGTGGTCTCACATTGGAGCTGGATGGAGTCTGAATGAACCTGCGGACGACGATGTCTCGCCGGTTGGCCGTCGTGGGTGTGGCGATAATCGCCCTGGCGGCAACCGTCACTACCGCGGAGGCCGTCGGTGAACCGGATGGGACGGTCCCGGTGCAACCCGCGGCCGCGATCCCCCTTCCGCCCGAACTGGATCCGGGTTTCTACCGACCCGCGCCCGAACTCGTGGCATCCAAGGCCCCGGGCCAGATCATCGCCGCGCGACAGGTCAATGTCGCCAACGCCGGGCTGATTCCGGTCAATGTCGATGCCTGGCAGGTGTCCTACCGGTCGAACAACAGCCGGGACGAACCGATCGCCGCGGTCGCGACGGTGCTCAAACCGCGCGGCTCAGCACCGGACAAACTGGTGTCGATGCAGATCGCCGAGGACTCCCTCGCCGCCTACTGCTCACCGTCGTATGCGGTACAGCAGTGGTCCGCTGCGACCTTCGTCGGACAGATCGTCGCCCCACTGGAATTCGTGATCGCGCAGGCCGAATTGCAGCAGGGCTGGGCCGTGGTCATTCCGGATCATCAGGGGCCCGACAACGCTTTCGCGGCGGGCCCGCTCGCCGGTCGAATCACCCTGGACGGAATCCGCGCCGCCCGTGATTTCGAGCCGATGCGACTCGCACCCGATACCCGCATCGCCATGTACGGCTACTCCGGCGGTGCCATCGCCACCGGGCACGCCGCCGAGCTGAAGCAGAGCTACGCACCCGAACTCAATATCGTCGCCGCCGCCGAGGGTGGTGTGCCCGCCGACTTCGGCCCGGTGCTCGATAACGGCAACGGTCAGGCGTGGTCGGGCATGATCATGGCCGCGGTGCTGGGCATAGGTCGGGAGTACCCGGAATTCGGCCAACTGCTCAACCGCGACCTCGATCCACTGGGACAGGCTCTGGCGACGGTCAAGGGCGGAATGTGCGTGCAGTACAACACCGCACTGGTCCCGTTCCTGAATATGAAGGGCCTGCTGCGCGTCCCGGAGGGCGATCCGATGCGCAACCCGGTGGTTCAGGCCACCCTCGACAAGACCCGGATGGGTAAGGCCACCCCGGCCATGCCGATGTTCATCTGGCAGGGCAATCCGGATGAGTTGATCCCGGTCGGCCCGGTCAACACCCTGGTCGACACCTATTGCAAGGACCCCGCCGCCCAGGTCCAGTACACCCGCGAACATCTCGCCGAACACGTCACCACCGAGGTCTCCGGTTCGGCGACCGCACTGCTGTGGCTGCGTGATCGCCTCAACGGCATCCCGGCCGCACCGGGGTGCAGCACCTCCGAAGCGGGCCTGATGGCGCTCAACCCCGCCGGATTGTCCTTGCTCGCACAGACATTCGGCGACACCATCGCGTCATTCTTCGGCGCGCCCATCGGCGTCAAATAACCTCCCGAACTCCCCGCCGCGCCGGGTGGGGCCCCGCTCCCGGTCGAAACCCGACCGGGAGCGCGGGGCCCGGGAACGAATACGGTCGCTATGAACCGGCGGGGATATCCAGGTAGGCCGAGCCGGACAGCGTGACGGTGCCACCGGTATCGGACTGGTCGGCACCGGCGTAGAGATCATCGCGGGTATCGGTGATCAGGACCATTTTGTGTCCGCGTGGAATCTGATAGTCGGTGGCTTGCAAGCGGATTCGCACATCCGTCGCCTGGCCGGGTTGCCGGTTGTCGACCGTGGTGGCGGCGTGGGTGATGATCCGCATGGTGCCGGTGAACGGATCCAGATCCAACAGGTAGGCGATCAGGGTGACCGCGTCACCGGATGGAGTGAGGGTCAGCGCCACTTCCGGAAAACCCGAAAGACGTTGCGGGCCCTCGAACTCGGGGGTCGACCAGACTGCGGCGGCGGTGCGGTCCACCTCGGCGAACTGCTGACGCCGGGGCATCAGCAGGCGTTCACGAAAACCGTCCATGACCAGCTGGCCGACGGCCTGGACCTGCGGATCGCCCTGCTGGATACGCTGACTGAAATTCGACGGGGGCTCCGAAGTCAGTGTGCCGTCGGGGGATCCGGCCGCGGGTGCGGTGAGGTAGTAGCGGCGGGCCGGTTGGGACCACGACGACAGATCCGGGGCGGCGGTCGCGGTGAAACTGTGCATGGTCTCGGTGTGCACGCCGCCGTCACTGTCGATACCGTTGTCCACGCCCCGCAGATAGTGGTCGAACCAGTCGTACGCGGCCTCGGTGGTGCGGGTGTACACCCCGAGCAGCAGGCCCGGAATCTCCACCGCGCCATGGTCTCCCACCGCGAGGTCGAGGCGTTTGGGGCCGGGATAGCGGTCGAAATATTCCAGCAGTTGATTCTGCGGGAAGATCGTCTCGTGCCAGTAGCTGGTGAACAACGTCGGTACCGGCCGGGGCGTATCGGGCAGTCGGGCGGGGGAGCGCTGCGCGGCGTATTCCAGCACCTGATCGATATTGGTATTCGCGCGGAAATCCTCCAGCACCTTGAGCAATTCGCTGCTGGGCCGATCGCTGATCGCGGCCAGGACTTCCGCCGCCGCGATATGCCGCGTCGAATTGTCGTACAGCGCCTCACCCAGATCCGCCCAGGTGCTCAGTGCGGCAACGGCTTTGACCCGCTCATCGGCCTGGGCGACCAGCAGGCTGATACCGGAACCGTAGGAGATGCCCGCCATGCCGATCCGCTCCGGATCGACATCCGGCACATTCTCCAGTGCCCAATCGATCACGCTGCGGCCGTCCGCGACATCCTCGGGACCGGCGACGGTCAGTTCACCCTCCGATTCGGGCAGGCCCCGCTCGGTATAGGCAACCACCGCGTATCCGCGCATGAGCAGCCGAATAATGGCTCCGGAGTACATTTTCCAACCGGTCGGATCCAATCCGGCGGGCAGGACGATGAGCGGATGCGGACCGCCGAGCAGCGGCCGTGCGGCGAATCCGTCGAGCATGACGCCGCCATCACCGGGAATGCGCACCCGGCCGAGCGTGCTCGCGGCGCGCACCGCGACGATATCGTCGACGAGATACTCCGGTACGCCGGTGGCGGCCCCGGTGAGCAGGCCGTTCACCACCGCATCGAGGGTGATTTCCTGGTCCGGAGCCAGCAACCGCAATTGATTCGAACGCGCTTGTGACATGTTCCTATCCTTTGATGGGCAGGAGGGAGCCGCGGACGGCATTGTCGCGGAAAGGAATTCGAGCAGACGCAAATCGGTCCCCGCGCGGGCGAATCGATATTCGCCGCGCGACCATTTGCCGAAAGCTGTTTGAAAACAACAGCTTTGAAAAGGCTACCGCGACCCTCCGGCGCCCGGATGGGAATCGAAATGCATACCGCAGGTCAGGTCAGGCGGGTGCGCTGCCCTGCTGCCACTGCGGCCATGGAATGCTCCAGTCGCCGTTCTGCCAGATATCGAGGGGATCGCCGCCGGTATTGCGGACCTCCACCACATCGCCGGGGATGACGAAGTCGAAGAACCAGGCCGCGTCATCGGGGGAGATGTTCAGGCAGCCGTGCGAGACATTCGTATTGCCCTGTGCCCACATGCTTTGCGCGAGCGCGTGCACGAAAATGCCGTCGTGGCTGATGCGGACGGCATGGTCGATCTTGGTGCGATAGCCGAGACCGGAATTGGTCGGCAGGCCGTAACTGGAGGAATCCATCATCACCGGATGCTGGCGATCGAGCACGGTATAGGTGCCGGGGCGGGTCCAGAACGACAGCAGGCGACCGCCGACCATCGACGTGCCACCCATACCCATCGAGGTGGGCATGCTGCGCACCAGGTTTCCGTTCTCGAAGACATCGATCATCTTGGTGTTGTCATCGGCGATGGCCACGTGCGCGGGGCCGATGAGCACCGAAATCCGTTGATCGCGCAGGCCGAATCCGCCACCGCCCAGATCCGCGCCGAAGAGTTCGGCGGCGATGGTGACCCGGGTGCCGGGCGCGTAGTAGAACTCCGGCCGCCAGTGCGCGTTGCGATCGTCGAGCCAGTACCAGGCTCCGGGTACCGGGGGTTCGGTGGTGACCTTCAGGCGTGCCGCGGCGGCCGCACGGTCGACCGCTTCGGTGAAATGCGCCAGGATTACGAAACCGACTCCGTAGGTGTCGTTTTCGGTGAGGTCGACCATATTCTGCGAGCCCAGCGAGAAGTCGATCAGGTGATCGGGGGTCACCGTCGAACAATTCGCGGCGGCGTTCACCTCGCCGGTCGCACCGTGTGCCACGGCTTTCGCGGTGTAGGTGTGGCCGTAGCCGAGTGGTTCGGCGCTGATCCAGCTGCGCTTATCGGGTGACAGCGTGCCCGGCAGCGCCCGGCCGGTTTCATCGAGCCATTCCACGCTGCGCAGTTCGCCATCGGTGACGGTGACCGTACCGGGTTTGCGGGCGTCGACGTCATGGGCCTCGGCGACCGGATCGAAGCGGATCACCGCGGGTTTCGGTGGGGCGGGCGGGGTTTGGTCACCCGCGCAGGCGGTCAGCGTCAACCCGCTCGCACCGGCGAAGCCGATCAGCAGCTCGCGACGTCGCAATGCCACCGGTCTTCTCCCTTCGCCCTGTGCACGACCGTCCGTCAGCATGCGGCAGTCCCGCCGATTCGGCGCGGCGACAGGCCACACCTCCACCGTTCCGAGGCATAACCGTCATCCTTCCTCGATCGAGGAGGCGGGCATCAGGCGTCGGAGTGGACGCGGAAACGCGGTGGCACCAGTGCGGCCGGATCGGTGCGCAGCATGGGTCTACCGGTGAGCCACAGGCTGACCGGGCTGCGGCGCAGGACCGCCGTACCGGCCAGGGAGCCGGCGACGACGCCGAGATACAGCACGATCGTCAGCCAGAAACGGCCGATCGACGGGGCCAGCGGCAGCAGTACGGGGGTGAGGAGTTCGAGCATGAACGGATGAATCAGGAAGACGCCGAATGATCGGTCCGCGCCGTAGCGAACGACTTTGGCGAGCCGGTCGTGCTGTTGCCGCCGGTCGGCCCAGCGCGTACCGAGCAGATACAGCCCCACCGTGATGGCGATGAACCAGAGGGTGCGTTCGGGTAGGAAGACGTCCGAGGCCACCCATGCCACCTGTCCGTCGTGCACCGCGAGCTGATACTCGCCCTCCGCCGCGACCGCGATGACCAGCACCGCCGCCACGATCAAGCGGGTGTGCTCGCGCAGGAAGGCGTGCACGGCATCGATATGCCAGGCCGCGAGCGCGCCCAGCAGCGTGAAGAACTGGTACGGAAGAACTGTGGCGTACACGTGCATCCAGATCTGCGCCGGGAGACCACCGTCGAACGGCGGATAGGCGAGGGTCCACAGCACGAGCACATGCACGACGGCACTCGCCGCCAGCAACCAGCGATGCCGTCCCTCGGTGCGCCGCAACAGTTTCGGCAGCAGCGGGAACAGCAGGTACACCTGCATGGTGACCAGCAGGAAGTACAGATGGTAGTAGGCCGTTCCGAACAGCAGATCCAGACCGAGGCGGCTGAGCAGCCAGTTCACCGACCCGTGCAGCTGGCCCAGATGGATGGAATAGGCCCAGTAGATCACCGACCACAGCACATACGGAATGCCGACCAGCGCGAAGCGCCGCGGCCAGAAGCTCCGCGCGCGCAGCGACTCCTGCCCGAACTGGTAGATCAGCACGAAACCGGTCAGCGCGAAGAAGGCGTACCGGGTGAAGTGCAGTAGCGCCAGCGCCGCATTGGCTGCCACGCTGCCCGCATCGTTCACGCTGCTGATGGTGTGCACCATGATGACGCAGCAGAAGGTGATTATTCGGAACAGATCCACCTGATGCAGATACGGCCGTTTGCGCCGCCCGCCGCCGATCTCGGCGGCGGGCTGCTGAATCTCCGTGGCAGTACTCATATTCCGGCCGATTTCCCGGCTGGACCTCGGCACTCGATCGCCGCACCCATCCTCACATGTTGGCTCCTGGAACTGTGATGCCCGTTCCTGTGCCCTGTGAACCTGCTGTGTGGCGATCGTCGCGTGAACCGCGTCGACTCAGCGGTGGGCGCCGGTCAGTCGGCGCCCCAATGCTGCTGCATCAGAATGCCTTTTCCGGCGAGCCAGGCCACCGGGTCGATCTTGGTGCCGTCGGTGTCCCAGATCTCCAGGTGCAGATGTGGGCCGGTCGATTGGCCGCGATTGCCCACCGAGGCGATGATGTCGCCGACGTTCACGTGCTGACCGGCCTGTACGTACATATCGTTGACGTGGCCGTAGACCGCGATGGTGCCGTCGTCCTGCCGGACCCGGACCCATTGGCCGAAGCCCGAGGCGGGGCCCGCCTCCAGGACCGTGCCGCTCATGACCGAGCGAATGGGGGTGCCGATGGGGTCGGCGATATCGACGCCGTAGTGGAATTCGCCCCATCGATTGCCGAATCCGGAACTGATCTGACCGCCGACCACCGGCAGCACGGTGGGGCTGATGGTCAGCGCCGGTGCCGGGGCGGGCGCGGGCGCGGGTGCGAGCGGTATGGACGGCGTGATCGGCAGCGAGGCGATCACCTGCTGCTGCACCTGCACCACCTGCTCCTGCACATCGGTCACCTGCTGCTGGGTGTCGACCACCGCCTGCTGCTGTGCGTCGACCACCTGCTGCTGGATATCCCTGATGAACTGTTCGGCCTGCGCCAGCGGTGCGGCGATCTCGGGTGCGAGCCCGACCAGTCCGAAGGGTGTGGCGATGGTCGCCGGTGGCGTGACTTGTACTGGGGCGGGCGTGGTTTCGGCGACATCGGCCGGTTCCTCATCGGCGGGCGTGACCGGCGCGGCATTGGCCACGGCGGGCGTGAGATGCGCCCCCGCGGTCAATAGCGCCCCCGCCGCTACCGCGATCCCGGCCACCGCGCGAAACCGCCCGGTGGTGAAGGAATCCGCGCGATGGCTACTGGGACACTGGATCTCGGCCACATCAAGCAGATCGGTGACGGAGAGGGAACCGGGGGATACACGGTGGTTCGGCATGGCTCGTCCTCAGGTCGATCGTCGAGGCGTCGCGCCCGCCGATCGCCGGCGAGTCGAGAATCCGAATGCGCGACGTGCCGAAAACTGTACAGACCCGTGATCTTTTCCGGACCGGAATTCCCCGCCCCGTAATTCATTGCGCGGCAGGACACTCGGCCGTTCACTGGAGTTATGGGGAGATTAATAGTCGGGGTTGTCTTCGGAGTCTGGATACTCGCATCACTGGCGGACGGCGGCAGTGGTGTCGATGTACTGTGCATCCTCGCCATCGCGGGCAGCGTCTACTGGATGTGGGATCGCGCGGACGGCGGCAATTCGAATGCCTGGAACGCGGGACAACGCGGCGGGGGTTCGGGCGGAAGCTCTAGCGGGAGCGGCGGTTACGACGGCGGAGGCAGCACCAGCGACGGCGGCTCGGGCGGTTCCAGCGGCTGCGGGGGCGGCGGAGGTTGCAGCGGCGGGGGTGGTTGCGGTGGTGGGGGAGGCGGCTGCGGAGGTGGTGGTTGCGGCGGGGGTGGCGGCAGCTGACCCCGGCGCGGGCCGAGATCAGCGAAACCTGCTCCGCCCATCACCCTTTGGGCGCGACGATATGTTTCATCTCGCGAATCGGGGCGGTGCGGAAGGTGCCGCCGGCCTTCGCCCATTCACCCACCACGCGGGGAGCGTCTCGGACCGGGTTGTAGACGTCCTCCTCCGAGGAGAAGAGTCCGTTGCCCGCGTACACGATTCGGGTGACGTTCGGAAACCCGAAGTGCGCGTTCGGATCTGTGGGATGGTCCAGCACATTGCTGATCCCCACCACGATCGCGTCATTGGTCTCGTCGAACGCCGTCCACTGATGCTCGAACCGCATATGCGGGAACGGGGCCATCACATCGACGATCCAACCGCGCACCTCCTCGCGCCCGTGGAAGATGCCGTAGGCGTGCTCGATGTACTCGACATCCTCGGTGAACAGATCCGCGAACGGACTCCAATCCCCTGTCTCCGAACACTTGTCGACCACCGCGTTGTAATTCCGCAGCGCCTCCTCCAACTCGGTGCGCTCGAACCTGCCCATGGTTGCCTCCGTATTGAATTGAAACGTGTTCTCGCCGAAAGTCTATGCGTGAACGTGCGCGAATTGTCCTGATTTCAATCATGATTCCCTCGTGCGGCACCGGCAGACCGCGCATGCGAGTCGGTAGCTGAGATCCCCTCTCGCGGAGCGTGAACACTGGGAGCGATGGCTCCAGAAGTGTTCTGAACTGGTTATCTCAAGATTCTCGTACGTCCTGCGACTACAAGGTGTGACGACAACTCAGATATTGCACAGCATGCAGTCCATGATCATGCCCGTCCCGGGCACCCGCGCCGTCCGCACACATCGCTCACGTGCCAGAAAGAAAATGGCGGCGGCCCTGGATCGCCGTGATGAGGGGATGGCGGGAGGTGCTGCCGGATGAACCCGCTGGAGCCCGAGGTGTCTTGGGTCGCGTGCTTCCTCGAGTTGGACCGCTATCTCGCCGATTCGGAACCCGCCTTCGACTTCGACGTCGAGGCCGGTCTCGATGAGCTGAAGGCCGCTGCCGTATTCGATGTCGATGCGGGATTCGATCGGCTCAAATCTGCGGTGGAGACCGGAATGCTCGATGTCTCGCACCATGATTCACCTCTCGACGCGGTGGATTGGGACTCCTTCCCGCGCAACCTCGACAGGCTCTTCGAGATGGTGCGTTCTCCCGGCCGCGGGCTGTATACCGCCGGTGAAGTGTGCGGTGCGCTCACCGCGGCCGGGCATCCGATGAGCATGCGGTATCTCGCGCAGCTCAGGTCGGGCCAGCGGACCGATCTTCCCGATCGAACCGTGGCGGCGTTGGCGAAGTTCTTCAAGGTCAAGCCCCGCTACTTCACCAACGCGGCCTATCGGGCGAAGGTCGACCACGATCTCGAGTTGATGTCGCAACTTCAGGAGTATGGCTTGCGGCGTTTGTCGGCGCGAGCGTTCAACCTGAGCGATGAGTCGCAGGCGCTGCTCACGAGCATGACTGAGAAGTTGCGGGCCTTGGAGGGATTCCCGCAAATAGCGTCTGATCAGGAGGATTTCGACGAATAATTCGGACATGGGTGTGGGATCCGGCTGATCTCGGGCGTCTCGGGATCGGCCGGACCTGGGGGCCGATGTCTCGGCGGGGTTAAATCTGGGCTCAGGTCTTGACTAATTTTTTAGTCAGTTTATCGTTTGTCGGCATGACGCAGACCACAGATGAGGGAACGACGTATCGGATGCCGGCCGAGTGGGCGCCGCATGAGCGGTGCTTGATGGGGTGGCCTACCAGGGAGAGTTTGTGGGGGCCGTACTTCGCGGAGGCGAAGGCGGAGTATGCGGCGGTGGCGGATGCCATCGCGCGGTTCGAACCCGTGTTGATGATCGCCAATCCGGGGCAGGGGGACGAGGCTCGGGCCGCGTGTGGGGACGGGGTCGAGGTGGTCGAGTTGGGGATCGATGATTCCTGGTTGCGGGATTCGGGGCCGCTGATCGTGCTGGACGAGAAGGGGAATCGGGCCGCGGTGGATTTCGGGTTCAACTCGTGGGGGGAGCGGTTTCTGCCCTATGACCAGGACGCGACCATCAGTGCGCGGGTGCTGGAGACGCTCGGGATCGAGCGGTTCGGCTCGGACATGATTCTCGAGGGTGGCTCGATCACGGTGGATGGGGAGGGGACGCTCATCACCACCGAACAGTGCCTGCTGCATCCGAATCGCAATCCGGGGATGACGAAGGAGCAGATCGAGGCGGAACTGAAAGCGCGGCTGGGGATTACGAAGATCATCTGGTTGCCGTACGGGCATTTCGATGACGCGCACACCGACGGGCACGTCGACGGCGTATGCACCTATGTGCGGCCGGGCGTGGTGATCGCGCAGACCTGTGAGGATCCGGCGCTGCCCGATTTCGAGCGGATGGCCGCGAATCTGAAGGTGTTGCGGGAGAGCACCGATGCGGCGGGCCGGTCGTTCGAGATCCTGGAACTGCCGCAGTTCCCGATCAAGACGCTGCCCGACGGCACCGAGACCATGGTCGCCTACGCCAACTTCTATGTCGCCAACGGCGGTGTGGTGGTGCCGATCGGCGAGCACGAGCTCGACGGCGGAGCCCTGGAGGTGCTCGCCAAAGCCTTCCCGGATCGCGAAATCGTCGGCGTACCGGGCAATATCGTCGCCTACGGCGGTGGCGGCGTGCACTGCATCACCCAGCAGATCCCGGCCGCGGGGGTCACCCGATGAGCGACTGCGATCGAATGCCCGTGCAGCACACCGAGGATGACGGACATTTCGTCACCGTGACCGCGGTCGAGGAAACCCTGCCCTCACCCGCACGCCGGACCCCGACCACCCGGCCCGCCCTGCGCATAGGCGCGGTGCAGACCAGCTGGCACCCGGATCCGGACGAGCACAAAGCCGTTCTGGCCGAAGGCATCAAGCGCGCCGCCGATCTCGGCGCACAGGTCGTCTGCCTCCAGGAACTCACCCTGAGCGCCTACTTCGCCACCGTCCCCGACAGCCCCGACGCACCCGCCCACCGTGAACACATCCCGGACGGCCCGACGACCGCCTTCGCCCGCGAACAAGCCGTGAAAAACGGTGTCTACGTGCACGCCTCGCTCTACGAGCACAGCGATACCGGTCGCGGCTACAACACCGCCATCCTGGTCGGCCCCGATGGCACCCTGCACGCCCGCACCCGCAAGATCCACATCCCCGCCTTTCCGGGCTATCACGAGGACCACTATTTCGAACCCGGCGATACCGGCTACCCCGTAATCACCGCTGCCGGAGCACAATTCGGCTTCCCGACCTGCTGGGACCAGTGGTTCCCCGAACTCGCCCGCGCCTATTCGCTCGGCGGTGCGGAAATCCTGGTCTATCCCACCGCCATCGGCAGCGAACCCGAACCGGCGGATTTCGACACCGAACCGCTGTGGCACCGCATGATCACCGGAAACGGCTTGGCCAACGCCACTTTCATGGTGGTGATCAACCGCATCGGCGCGGAGGACGGACTCACCTTCTACGGTTCGTCCTTCATCTCCGACCCCTACGGCCGCACCCTGGTCCGCGCCCCGCGCGATCGAGACACCGTACTTGTCGCCGATCTGGACCTCGATCAACGCCGCGACTGGCTCGGTTTCGGCTTCTTCGATACCCGCCGCCCGGACGCGTATGCCGTTCTCACCGCACCCGTTTCGCCCCTGCCCGGAACTCCCTGACACACCCGCCCCAGATCGAAAACAGGTTCCGACCATGCTCACGAACAGTCGAATCCGCGCCACCCTGGTCGCCTTATGCGTGGCCGCCGTCGTCACCGGCTGCGGCGGGCGGGTGCCGTCGGCCACCCCGCCCGCCCCCGACGCCGCCGCGCTGCTGAATCTCCCGTCCACCACCACCCCCGCCACCAAGGGCGTGGACTCCGCCACCTGGGCGCTGTACCGCGACCCCACCACCGTCGATCCGGCCACCGCCTTCGACTATCCGGAGAACACCGTCATCGCCACCATGTGCGATGCCCTACTGCGCCAAAAGCCGGACGGCAGTATCGGATTCGGACTCGCCAGCGACTATCGCTACGTCACCCCGACCCAGCTGGCGCTGACCATCCGCCCCGGCGTCACCTTCTGGGATGGCAAACCGCTCACCGCCGACGATGTCGTCTACAGCCTCGAACGCCATCGCAATCCCGCACTCGGCGGCTTCTACGGCACCGTCTTCGACCGCGTCGACTCCATTACCGCGACCGGTCCGGGCACCGTCACCATCAACCTCACCAAGCCGGATTACTGGCTGCCGGGCGAACTTTCGGCCATGCCCGGCATCGTGATCGAGAAGGCGTTCGCCGAGAGCGCCGGTGCGAAATTCGGCACTCCGGAGGCGGGCACCATGTGCACCGGGGCGTACCGGCTGTCCAAGTGGACCTCCGGCGACACCCTGAAAGTGACCGCCAACCCGAACTATTGGGACTCCAGCCTCAAGCCCCTGACGAAAGAGGTCACCTTCCGGGGCGTTTCGGACGCGGCCACCCTCACCACCGGCCTCACCACCGGCGAGATCGACGGCAGCTATGTCACCGATACCTCGAACCTGGCCCAACTCCAGCGCACCGCGGGGGTTTCCGTGCATATGGGCCCGACCCTGGAAAGCGAATTCCTCATCCCCGCCAACCTGACGGGCGTGCTCGGCGATGTCCGGGTGCGGCGCGCACTGTCACTGGCGTTCGATCGGCGCAGCTTCATCAATGCCGTGTACGCCGGTAATGCCCTGGAGCCCCGCCTGTCCGCCAATCCGGGCACCTGGGGTTATGCCAAGGATGTCTTCAGCGCCGCCTGGAAGGCCGCACCCGAGGTGAAACGGGATCTGGACGAGGCCAAACGCCTCATCCGCGAGGCGGGCGCGGAGGGTAAACCGCTGGTGATCGGCACCTCCTCCGGTATGGCCACGGTCGCGACCATGTCCAATGCCTGGCTGGAAGTCGCCAACACCATCGGCCTGAATGCCAAGCTGCTCAATGTCTCCCCGGAGAACTACATCAACTTCTTCACCGATCCGAAGGCGCGGGCGGGCGTCGACGCGTTCAGCACCACGACCTACGGCGATTACGCGGATCCCGCCGCACTGATCGCGACATATGTGCTGCCGCAAGGCAATCAGAACTACTCCGGCTATGAGAATCCCGCCATCACCGACTGGCTGGACAAGGCCCGCGCCGAGGCGGACCCGACCCGCCGCGCCACCGATATGGTCGAGGTGGACAAACTCCTCATGCAGGAGCTGCCCTGGATTCCGGTCGCGCACCCGGTCACCTGCCTGGTGCTGAGCAATAAGCTCACCGGTGCGCCGACCTCGTTCGCGTACATGCAATCCCCGGTGCTGGCCATGCTGGGTGCGGGGAGCTGATATGGCCAGATTCCTGCTCCGGCGGCTCGCCCTGCTGTTCGCGACCATGTTCGCGGCGAGCATCGCAATCTACGGTGCGCTGTATCTCGCACCGGGAGACCCGATTTCGGTGCTGACCGGCGGCCGCCAGATCACCCCGGAGGCGCGCGCGATCCTGGAGGAGCGCTACCGCCTGAACGAGCCACTGCCGCAGCGGTATTGGCATTGGCTCGGCTCGGCGCTGCACGGCGACTTCGGATATTCCACCACCAGTCGTCAGGATGTCGGAACGCTCATCGCGCAGCGTGCGCCCACCAGTATCGAGCTGGTGGGGTACGCCTCGCTCATCGTGATCGTGGCGGGCATCGGGATCGGTATCGTGAGCGCGCTCAAACCGGGCATCGTCGACACCATCGCATTGCTGGTCACCACGGTGCTCGCGGCGCTGCCGTCGTTCGTGGCGGCGCTACTGCTGATCAGCGTGTTCGCCGTCAACCTGGGCTGGTTCCCGGCCCTGGGCGACGGGCACGGCTTCTCCGATCAGCTGTGGCATCTCACCCTGCCCGCGATAGCGTTGGCCAGTTCCTCACTCGCACTGGTGGCCCGGGTGACCCGGGCCTCGGTGCGGGCCGAGGCGAAAAGCGAACGGGTGCAGACCGCGATCAGCCGGGGCATTCCGCGCGGTGCGATCCTGCGCAGGCATGTGCTGCACAACGCCTCCATCCCGATCATGACCGTGACGGGGCTGACCATCGCCACCCTGATCGTGCTGGTCTCCATTGTCGAGGAGGCGTTCAGCCTCAACGGTCTGGGCTCGGCCCTGGTCAAAGCCGCCGCCAGCAAGGATTTCGCCGTGGTGCAGGCGATCTCACTGCTCATGGTGGCCGGATTCGTGATCATCAACGCCCTGGTCGATCTGCTGTTCGCGCGGCTCGATCCGCGCGTGGCGCTCGGAACGGCGGCGAGCTGATGACCCTCACCCTGACCCGCCCGGGCAGCACCCTGCTGCGCAAGTTCTCGGGCATCGGCTGGCTCGGCTACGCGAGCGCGGTGGTGATCATCCTGGCCGCGGTGGTGGCGGTCTTCGGACCGCTGCTCGCACCCTATCCGGCCAATCAGAGCAATCTCACCAATGCCTTCATCGGTCCCGGCGGGGGACATCTGCTCGGCTTCGATTCCCAAGGGCGCGACCTGTTCTCGCGCGTGCTGGTCGGTGCGCGCTCGTCCATGCTGGGCGCGCTCATCGTCATCGCGCTGGCCATGCTGGCCGGGACCGTGCTGGCGATCGTGGCCAGCTGGCGGCACGGCTGGGTCGACAATGCCATCTCCTCGGGTTCGGATCTGGTGTTCGCGTTCCCGGGACTGCTGCTCGCGGTCCTGGTCGCGGCCATCGCCGGGCCGAGCCAATGGTCCGCGGCCATCGCGCTGGCCGTGGCGTACACGCCGTACGTGGTGCGGATCGTGCGCGCCGCGGCACTGCGCGAACGATCGCTGCCCTATATCGAAGCCCTCGAAGTACAAGGGTGTTCGGCCTGGACCATCTGCGTACGCCATATCGCCCCGAATATCGCCGCCCTGCTGGTCGCGCAGTCCACCATCCTGTTCGGCTGGGCGGCACTGGATCTGGCCGCCATCTCCTTCCTCGGCCTGGGCGTACAACCGCCGCAGGCGGATTGGGGCGTCATGGCCTCGGAAGGCAAAACCGGTGTGCTCCAAGGCTATCCGGCCGAGTCATTGGTCTCGGGCACCGTGCTGGTGCTGGTGGTGGTGGCCTTCAACATCCTGGGCGAGCGCCTCAATGACCGGTATACCAAGGAGCCGCGATGAACTCAGCCGACCCGCTGCTCACCGTGCGTGAGCTCGGCGTGACCCTGTCCGCACAGGGCGAACAGCGCACCGTACTGCGCGATATCTCCTTCACCATCGAACGCGGGGAGGCGCTCGGCCTCGTCGGTGAATCCGGTGCGGGAAAATCCATGACCGCCAAGGCCGTCGCGCGCCTGCTCCCCGATCGCGCGGTGGCCACGGGTGCGATCCGGCTCGGCGAACACGAACTGCTCGCACTGCGCGGGGAACCGCTGCGCCGGGCGCGCGCGGATATGGCGGTGATCTTCCAGGATCCGCGCATCGCCATCAATCCGGTGCGCCGGATCGGGGATTTCCTCACCGAACAGCTGCGTTCGGTGGCCCGGGTGGATCGGCGCACCGCGACCCGGCAGGCGCAGGAAGTCCTTACCGCCGTTGGCATTACCGATACCGCACGCCGCATGCGGCAGTATCCCGGTGATCTGTCCGGCGGCATGCTGCAACGCGTCATGATCGCCGCGGCCCTGCTCGGCAAGCCGAAATTGATTCTCGCCGATGAACCCACCACGGCCCTGGATGTCACCACCCAATCCGAGGTCATGGCGATTCTCAATGAGCTGCGCCGGGATTCGGGCGTCGCCCTGCTGTTCATCACACACGACCTCGATCTGGCGGCGGCGGTATGCGATCGGACCGCGGTCATGTACGCCGGTCAGATCGTGGAAACGCAGACATCGCAACGGCTGCACCATGATCCGCTGCATCCCTACACCGCGGCGCTGGCTCGGGCGCGGCCCGATCTGGAGCATCCCAGCGCCCGGCTGGCCGTCATCCCCGGACAGCCCATCGGCGCGTGGCAGGCCGATCTCAATTGCGGTTTCTCGCACCGCTGCCCGCATCGGCAAGACGATTGCACCGCATCCGGCCCGATCGCACTGCACACCGAGCCGACCGGATCGGTGCGCTGCCTGCACAGCACGGAATTGCGACTCGACCTGAAGAGGACACCGGCATGACGAAATCCGTTCTGAGCGTGCGCAATCTGAGCAAACAGTTCGGCACGTTCACCGCCGTCGACGATGTCAGTTTCGAATTGGCCGCCGGATCGTCGCTCGGCATCGTCGGCGAATCCGGATCCGGGAAGACGACGGTCGCGCGCATGGTGATCGGCCTGGAACACCCCAGTTCGGGCAGTATCAGCTGCTGCGGCAACGATCGTTCACAGCCGTCTCGCTCCACTCGCGCCCGGCGCAAACGCGCCGGTGAAGCCCAAATCGTGTTCCAGGACCCGTATTCCAGCCTCGACCCGCGGCATACCGTCCGGCAGGCGCTCACCGAAGCGGTCGCACTGCACCAGTCCGGTACGCCCGCGACCGTGCGGGCGCGGGTGGAGGAACTCGCCGACATGGTCGCACTCGATGAACGACTGCTGGCCTCGCTGCCCGCGCAACTGTCCGGCGGGCAACGTCAGCGGGTCGCCATCGCGCGGGCGCTCGGTGCGAACCCCCGAGTCCTGGTGCTGGACGAGGCGGTCGCCGCGCTCGATGTGTCGATTCAGGCGCAGGTATTGAATCTGCTCGCGGATGTCCGTGCGGCGACCGGTATCTCGTACGTCTTCATCACCCATGATCTGGCGGTGGTGCGACAGGTGACCGAGTACAGCCTGGTGATGGCGCAGGGGCGGGTGGTGGAACAGGGGCCGACCGAGGAACTGCTCGGCAGTCCCCAGCACCCGTATACCCGCGCCCTTCTGGACAGCGTGCCGCGCCCGGGATGGATACCGAGTCGCCGTACACCCGCACTGGTCACCGGATGAGGGTCGTGGTTCAGTCCGCGGGCCGTCCGGGCAGATCGTGTGTGGAGCAATGGATTCCACCGCCGCCCGCCGCGATGATGTCGATGCGCACCGGCACGATATCGCGCTGCGGGAAATGCTCCTGGAGGATGTCCCGGGCGCGCCGGTCCGCCTTGCGATCACCGAATTCGGGGAGGAAGACCGCGTCATTGGCGATATAGAAATTGGCGTAGGTGGTGACCATATCGTCGTCCGCACCGGTGATCTTGTAGGGATCGGGCTGCGGCAGATCGATGATCTGCAACGGCCGCCCCATCGCATCGGTGGAATTGCTCAGCACCATGCGCGCCTGATCCGCCGCCCGCGACCAGGAGTCGGCGGGTGTGCCGGGAAACGCGTTGTCCAGCAGCACAACTCCGGGCGCGACGAAACGCACCAGACTGTCCACGTGCGCATCGGTGATGTCCTCGCCGTACACCCCGGCCAGCCAGATCACCTTGGTGACGCCGAGGGTCTGCTTCAGTTCGAAGTCGATCCGGTCCCGGTCCTTCCCGGGATTGCGATTGGCATTGAACACCGAACTCTCGGTGACCAGCAGTGTGCCCTGTCCGTCGGTCTCGAACGAGCCGCCCTCGGCGATCAGCGGGGCCTGCTCACCGCGAATCTGGAATTGGTACAGCAGATTCCGTGCGACGAACGCGTCATTGTCGTGGACCTGCTTATTGCCCCAGCCGTTGAAATTGAAGTCGACGCCGATCACGATGCCCTGCTGTTCGACGAAGACCGGCACGGTATCGCGCGCCCACAGATCGTCCACCGGCAGCGGCACCACCTCGACATGCCGTCCGCACGCGCGCTGTGCGGCATCGGCCTGATCCGGGCGCGCCAGCATCACCACGTATTCGTAGTCGGCGATGGCCCGCGCCACCCGCGCGATATCGTCCCGGATATAGCGCAGATCGCGTTTCCAGACCGACTCCAGTGCGGGCCAGGACATGAAGGTGCGGTTATGGCTTTCCCATTCCGCGCCGAGCCGGCGGCCGGTGGGGGACTGGTCGAACATGGGGTCTCCTCTTGCTGGTTGACCAAATATTCAGTCAAGATCGTACGGTAGGCTGTACTGTCGTCCGAGTTCAGAACAGTGGAGAGAGAGCATGTCTCGTCGTCGCACCGAGATAATGGAGGCCGCGGTCCGGGTCGTGGCCCAGCGTGGCATTCGCGGCCTGCGGGTGGAGGAACTCGCCAAGGAGGCCGGGGTCTCGACCGCCCTGATCTACTACCACTTCCAGGACCGCGCCGGATTGGTCTCCAGCACGCTCGACTTCGTCACCGCGCGCGCCGAGCAGTACACCGATGTGGCGGCCGATCCGGAAACCGATCCCCGCGGCCATCTCAGCGAAGCGCTGCTGCGCGAATTGCAGGACTCCTCGGTCGTGGTCGAGAACAGCAGCGCCTGGGGCGAATTGCGGGCCTCGGCGGTCTTCCAGCCCGAACTCCGCGACCAATTGCGCGCCGCCTCGGCCCGCTGGACCGATTTCAACAGCGAACTCATTCGCCGCGCCCAGACGCAGGGCACCATCGGCCCCGAGGTGGCCGCCGATGACGCCGCCGAACGCCTCACCGCACTGGTCGAAGGGCTCAGCATGCGCTGGCTCAGCGGCACCCTGGAATTGGAGCAGGCCCGCAAACTGCTGCGCGGCGCACTGCTCGCCGAACTCGGCGAATAGGTGCGAAACATCGTGCCGGTGAACGGTTTTCACGCCGACTCCAGCGGGCCGTGCCGATCCAGATGCAGGTACGTGTAGCAGGTCACCAGCAGGCAGACCCCGGCGGCGGTGATGAGCATGGCCCAGCCCGCGACCAGCAGGCTGAGTAATCCGCCGCTGAGCGCGCCCGTCGCGAACGCCGCGAACAGCAGGAAATAGCCGAGCCAATCGGCGCAGGAGCCGCCGCTGAGATGGCGTTCGATGCCCTGCGCGAGTTTGACCAGTGTGCCGGTGACATAGCTCAGCGGCACCGACACCTCACCGTTCTTCACGAACGAGGTATTGAGCGCGCCGACGCCGAACGCCACGAACAGGATCGGGACGAAATCGATGGTGGCGATATCGGCGGCGGCGTAGCTGATCGCGTCGATACCCGCCGCGGCCGCCAGGCTCAGCGTGGTGATCAGGGTCGGTCCGTGCGGATGTCCGGACCAGAAGCGGCGGCGGCACCAGGACGCGACCACCACGCCGGTCAGGAATGACGTCAGCAATAGCGCTGCGGCGGCGGCCATCTCACCCTGTTCGTCGAACCAGCCGAGTACCGCGCGTTCGGTATTGCCGGTCATGAAGGTGACGAAGTAGCCGGAGGTATGCGTGAAGGCGGCCGCGCCGATCAGTCCGGCCAGCGCCGCAAGCACCCATGACAATCTCGCCTCATTGTCGAATAGTGCCCGTATGCCTCGGGGGTCGGTGGTGGTCACGATCTCTCCTGGTCAGATTGGGTTCCGTGGATACCCAATGGTGGAATCTGACTGAAATTTAGATCAGATTCCATGAGGTTTTCGTGAGCCCGGCGGGTGGGATTCCTCATGCCCGCGCGCGGTAGCTGAACAGCAACTAGGCTTGTTACCGTCTGAGCTGACCAAAATGTTAGTCAGGTGATTCGACCTGGATAGGGGCAAAGATGGCTGAGTTCTCGCGCCGGACGATGTTTCGTTCGAGCGCTCTCGCGGTAGTCGGCGGCGCGGCGCTTCTGGCCTGTTCGCCCGAGGACGGCGGACTGCTGTCCTCCGGTTCGGCCACGCCGTCCGGGCCGGGCGGGGCGTGGCGCATGCCCGCCGAATCAGCCAGGCACGCGCGCACTTTCATGTCCTGGCCACCGCTGGACTCGGTGTGGAAGGGGCAGGACGGTCCGGCGGTCCAGGATGACATCGCCGGAATCGCCCGTGCCATCGCCGAATTCGAGCCGGTGACGCTGCTCGCCGAACCCGCCGAGGCCGATGCCGCGCAGCAGGCGTGCGGGTCCGGGGTCGAGGTGATTCCGATCGCCACCGACGATCTGTGGATTCGGGATACCGGGCCGACCTTCGTACTCGGCGCGGGCGGGCTGGCCGGGGTCGATCTGCATTTCAACGGGTGGGGCAATAAACAGCAGCATCGGCGCGACGCCGCGGTCGCGGGCACGCTGTTGAACCGGCTCGGGCTGCCGCGCGTGGACGCGCCGATCGTCGGTGAGGGCGGTTCCATCGAGATCGACGGTGAGGGCACGCTGATGGCCACCGAGAGCTCGCTGGTCAACTCCAATCGCAATCCCGGCAAATCCCGCAACGACATCGAGCGCGCACTGAAAGATCTGTTCGGCGTGTCGAAGGTCATCTGGGTCAAAGGTGTTGCCGGACAGGACATCACCGACTATCACATCGATTCGCTGGCGCGCTTCGCCGATCCGGGCGTGGTGATCATGTCGCAGCCGCCCGAAGGCGATGACGTGTGGGTGCGGGCCTACGATCAGGCGTTCGAGGTGCTGCGCAACGAGACCGACGCCAAGGGCCGCAAACTCGAGATCGTGCAACTGCCCGAGCCGGATCCCGGCAATCTCGGCGATCGCGGGGATTCGTTCCTCAGCTCGTACGTGAACTTCTATGTCGCCAATAACGCGGTCATCATGCCGCGCTTCGGCGATCGCGCGGCCGATGATCACGCCAAGGGCATCGTGGCTGATCTGCACCCCGGCCGCACCGTCGTCCAGGTCGAGATCAATACGGTCGCCGAGGGCGGCGGCGGCATTCACTGCGCCACCCAGCAGCAGCCCGCGGTGTAGCTCAGAACAATCGGAAGCCCGCGCCTGCGCCGCCGTGCGCATTGATATCGGCCAGCACATGGCCGATACCGGTGGCCAGGTCGGGCTCGTGCACCGGATTCGCGGGATTGGCGCAGGAGGGCAGGCGCAGATTCACGCTGCCCAGATTGATGGGCTGACCGGAGACGATCATGCCGACCAATTGGTCACCGACCAGCACCGGTGAACCGGAATCGCCGTAGTCCGCGCAGACGTGGCTGCTGAATCCCTCGGCCATGGTCTCCCAGACCGGGCCGCAGGTGAATCCGGTGGTGCGGCCGTTCTTACAGACCATTTGCAGCGGTCCGGGCGGTGCACCGATTCCGGCGACCGTACTCGCGGTGATTTGGCGGACCGGTATTACTTTGGCCGGATCGAATTCGATGACCGCCCAATCCCACCAGTAATCGAGTTCGGCCAGTCGGCCGATATAACCGGTGCCGATCGAATTCTCGGCGAGCACCTGGGCGCCGACCTCACCGCAATGCCCGGCGGTAATTCCCACCAGGCGATTGGCGGCGTCGAAGCCGATCGCGGTCAGCGTGCACAGCGAGAACTCATCGGGTTCGCTGGTGCCGATCGCGATACCCGAACCCGGACCGAGCACCGCCGGTCCGGCCGCGGTCGCCGTGCCCGAGGGCGTCAGCGCGAGGCCGAAAACCACTGTGGCAGTGACCGATCCGATATACGTGCAGATCTTGCCCAGGGATGCCATGCCGAACCTCTCGCGGGGAGGGACAACAGCAGAAACGCCCGCTCGCGCGGACTGGAACCGGGTGGATCTGGAAAGCGTTTGGTGCGAATCGGCCCGGGGTCGATCGGGGCCGAATAAAACATACCATTCAGGATTTTTTATCTGGAATGTCCCCTTTGTTGAGACTGTGACAGGCTGCCCCGGCCCGAGGTGAGCGGTACCGTGACCGGGTGACTGCGCAGGGGAAACGGTTTCTGGAGGAAGTCGCGGAGCTGTCGCTGCCGCGACGCGCGTCGGCCATTGCCCGGGAGGCACGCCGATTGGCCGGAACCCCGGAACTCGATCGGATGCTCACCGAGCTGTCCGGCGGGGACCGGTATGAACAATTGACCGCCATCCAGCTGGCCCTGATCGCGGGACATCGGAATCATCTACTCGGGCAATTGGATTCTCCGGACCCGGAATGCGCCGTGCGCGCGCTCACCGCGGTCGTCCGGCTCGGCGTCCCGCCCGAGGTGGTGGTGCGAGTACTGCCCGGACTGTCACAGCGCGCGCGCCGCGCCCTGGTCCGGGCATTGAGCCGGGGCGAGCGCACGGCACTCGCCGATGCGCTGCTGCCGCCGACGCGATCCGCCTTCGGCGATATCGAGGCCGCGCGACTACTGCCGTACTGCTCACCCGCGCTGGTGGCCGAGATGCTGCCGGAGCTGGCGTACGCGGTGCCGAGCTGGTCGGCGCTGTGCCGCACGCGCATCAGGGTCGTCCTGGACTACGTGGCCGAGCGCGCGCCCGCGGCCGGTCGGGATGAATGGCGGGAACTGTGGCCCCAGCTCACCGCGAGCGTGACCACGGCGGCGCTGTACGACCCGGATCGGCTGCTCGCGCTGGCCGCGCTCGCCATCGAACATGTCTCCATCGCGGCGCTGCATCCGCTGTCGGGCAGGCTGGCCCGGCACGATGCGGCGGCCATGCGCCGACTGCTGTTGCACCCCAGCGGAAATGGGCGCGGACTGGCCGGACCGGCGCTGTGGCAGGCCATGCGGGGATCCCCCGATGCCGAACTGGGGGAGTTGTACCTGGCCTGCGCACCCGGTCAGCGGTATCGGTTCCTGCGGACGCTGCCGCCGTCCCGGCGCGCGGCCGTCGCGACCCCGGCTCTCATGCGCGCCGGTCTGAATCCGGGGGATGTCGATCTGCACACCCTCGACGCCCTGCCCGGTGCGGTGCGCGTCGCCCTCGCCCGGGAACTGCTGGCCCGGCCGGGCGGCTCCGATGTGCCGGAGGTCGCCGAGCGCCTGTCCGCCCGGCTGCCCTGGGCCGAGGCGAAACCCATACTGGCCGAAGCTATTCGGCGACCCACCGCGCAGGAGCGCGCCACCGCCTACCCGCTGCTGGTGACCGCTGCCGTCGGTAGCCGCGACAGTACCGTGATCGGTGAGGTCTTCGAGCTGCTGCGGCGACTGCGCAATGAACAGGAACCGGTGCGCCGCAGCGCTTTACAGGCCGTCCGCGCCATTCCCATGTCATTGCTCGCGCCGGAGCAGCTCCCGGCGCTCGAACAGGTGGCCACCGATGCCATGCAGGCGCGGGATCGGTCCTACTTCACCTCGGGCGCGATCGGGGAGCTGGCGCGGACGCTGTTGAAACGTGGTGCGCAGACCGGGGATGCTTCCTATTCCGATGCGGCACTGCGGATTTCGGCCACTCTCGCCGAGACGTCGACGCAGCTGAACCTGTACGGATTGCGCGAGAACCTGCCGCGCGGAGCGGAGCGGCGACTGTTCGAGGCGCTGCGGCCGCGACTGGAAGCCGATGCCGCGCGCGACCGGTGGCAGCTGACCCTCGCACTGGCGGCCGGCCTGGAGCGCCGCGCGTTCGCGGTACCGGGGCTGCAGGATCTGGTGCTGCGCGCGTGCGGGGCGTCCGATGATTCGACCGTGCGCGCCGCGGCCCGATTGGCGCTGACCGATCCCGTTCGGCGCGATACGAATCTCGACGATATGCTGCGCCGCGATCGCTCGCTCATCACTGTGCCGGAGGTGGCCGAATTCATTGCCCGGCGTCGCACCGATCTGCTCGACGGACTGCTGCGCAAGGCTCCCACCGGGCGGTTTCTGTCCTCGAAGATTCACTACGTGCCGATGTTCCACGTGGGATTCGACAATTGGACGACGGCGCACATCGACCGCTACGCCGGGCTGCTGGACGCCTATGCGCACTCACCGAAAGCCTCGGCGGGTGAGCGTGCGAACGCGATCCGCCAATTGGGTCGGCTGCCGGGGACTTTCGCGCGCGTGCTTCCGTACACCGAGTCCGAGGACGTCATCGTGGCCGAGGCCGGACTCACTGCGCTGGGCCGCTGCACCGAACCCGAGCGGGCCATCGCGGTGCTGGCCCGGCATGTGGGCGATGACCGTGCGCGGGTCGCGGTGAGCTCCATCGCCACCCTGGCCCGCCTGGTGCCGCGTCCGCGACTCGGCGAAACCCTTGCGCCCCTGCTCGATTCGCCCAAGATCACCTCGGTGAAGGAGGGTGTGCGCCTGCTCGCCACCCTGCGCGCACCCGACGCCGCCGCGATCATTCGCGAAGTGAGCGCTCGGCCGGGCGTACACCGGGACATCCGGCGCGCCACCGTCTTCGCCGCCGCCCGGCTGCTGGACAGCGACGCGTCCTGGCAGCTGCTGGCCGAGGCCGCTACCGACCCGGAGGTGGCGGGCGCGGTTCTCGATATCTCCCCGTCGCTGCTGCCGGTCCCGCAGCGCCTTCGATTCGCCGCCTTCCTCCGCGATCTGGCGGCCGGACCCGATCACCGCGTCGCGGGCCAAGCACTGGGCGCTCTGACCCGCTGGTACCGCTGGTCGCCGCCCGACACCCGGGATGTCCTGGTCGCCCGCCTGACGGACCTGTCCGAAATCGGCCTCTGGACCGCTGCCATGCGCGCCCTGCTCGCCGACGTGGCCGGAACGGGTCACCCCTCGGCGATCGTGACCGCCGTGGAACAGCTCCTCGCGCACACCGCCGATACCTTCCCCGACCGCGATCTCCCTGCCCGCCAACGACTCTCGACCCTGCTGCACTGGCTCACCCCGGTCCTGCGCAACGATGACCACGCCCGCCCCCTGGCCGACCGCGTCACCGCCCTGCTCACCCCCGACCCGCTCTGGCACGAACAGGCGATCGACCTGACCGTCGCCGCCCTGCGCTGGACCGAACCCGACCGAACCATCGCGGCCGTGGAAGCCCTGTCCCCCTTGGCAACCGGCGCCCTGACCACCTACCCGGCCCGCAGCCTGTCGGCCCGCCTCGGCGCACTCCCCGACGAAATCCCCACCGCCACCTGGCAACACATCGCCACCACCCTGGCGGCCTCCCCAACCGCACCCACCGCCCTGGCAGCGGTCGACCTGATCGCCAAGTGCGGCACCAAGTTCGGCTGGACCCCACCCTGGTCCACCCTCCTGGCGTCCCTGCGCACCCACCCCGCCGCAGACGTCCGCCGCGCCGCCCACAACACCTTCACCGCGCACGAGTAGGTCCACCACGAGCAAACCCGCGCAGCCGATCGGGCACAACCTGCCCGCTATACATCCGCGCGAGCGAGAGACTCGGCCTCCATCGCGGCGATGAAGTCGGCGATATCCGACCCGTAGATACCCCAGCTGTTCACACCGCCGAGCTCGACAAGCCGCAGGACGCCGTCGGGGTCGACGCCGACATCGACGGTGACCATGGTGCTGCCCTGCGCCAGCATTCGCGCCGCCGCGGTCTCCGCGAACGCCCGGACATGATCGGGGACAGGGAGATATGGCTCGGCCGGATAGGAGCTGCCGCAGACGAAACGGCCATTGCGACAGAAGCAGCGGTATTCGCGGTCGAAGGTCACGACCTCGGATACCACGACGAGCTCATCGCGGTGCCGATCGTAAATGCGGAGCCAGTCACCCAACTCGGCGATCGTGTGCACACCCGCCGGAAACAGCTTGTAATTCGTATCGCTGCGCAGGAATACCCGATCGCTGTCGAACATGCGCCGAAGCGGTAGATCGGGAACCGCCGCGAACGGTACGAGGAAGGCGGTGCGGCCGAGAAGGTCGTACATGTGCCGGTAGTAGGACGAACAACGCAGCGCCGCATAGTCATCGAACACCGCTTCGCCGAGCCGGGGTGCTCGGCGGAGCCGCGTCATCGTCGCCATCGTCCCGTACCCGACCAGCGTGCGACCCTCTCGAATCTCAGGCCACCGTCCCATCATCGCTTCGTGCGGTTCGACGATCAGCGCATCGCCGAGCGCCGCCGCGACGACGGCCGAGCCGGGGAAGTCCTCGTGGAGATCGATGAGCCATTGCGGTCGCATGTAGCGATGCTATTCGGGTGTCTCCCGCGATGAGATCATCGATGCCCCAAGGCAATCCCGGTTCGGTCGAGTGTCGCCGGGTGCTAGCCGCCCAGGGTGCAGTTGCCGTCGCTGGACCAGTAGCAGGTGTTGTGGCCGCTGGCGGGGAAGCCGACCACCTGGAGGTTCGGGTTGGAGTGGCCGAAGCCGGTGCCGTTGAGCTGGAGGTAGAAGCCGGATGCGCCGCTGCGGCCGCCGGTGCCCCAGAGGTAGCCCTGGTTGTTGCCGGGGCCGGTGCCCTGGTAGATGACGAAGTTGCCGTCACCCTGCATGATGCCGAAAACCTGGGAGTGGCCGGAGGTTCCGGAACACCAGACGCCGCCCTGGTTGTTGCTCGGGCCGGTGCCACGGTAGACGCAGAAGTTCCCGTCGCCCTGCAGGATCGCGAACGCCCGAGAGCCGCTCTGCGGCAGGGTCGTCAGGTAATCGCCCTGGGCCAGTATCTGATTCGTGTCGAGTACCGCGCCTCTCGCGCCGGCACTGGCCTGGCCGGTATTCAGGGATACCATTGCGGCGACCGACATGGCAACGGCGGCAATGTATTTCGCGAGCTTCATGCGCACTCTCCAAAAGCGAGCCGGACCCTATCGACCCGGTCTGGCGAGGAGGCTACAGCAGGATCGATCCCCGACAACGACCTTTTGGAATGAAACATTCCAAGTTCACTTGGGTTGCGAGATTGTTGTCGGTGCGCGCTCCTACAGTGGTCCCCGTGCCTGATGTGGAAGTGCGCGGCAAAGTGATTGCCGCCGAAGGGGGTTACCGGCTGGTGGGCGGATGAGCGCGGATTCGGCGGAGCTGTCCGAGTTGCTCGCGCAGCTGCGTGCCGCCGCCGATGACCGGTTCGCGCTGACCTTGCTCGCCCGCAAGATCGACCGGGTATACAGCGCGCCAGCCGATTCCGACTTTTTCGACATGGTGGACGCCGTGTACGACACGGCCTTTCCGCTGACCGATCCGGATGACCTGATCGATGTTCTCGACGCGCCGTGGCGCACATCGGCGCGCCGGGCGGCGGTGGCCGAGTTGCCGGGGTTCCCACCGTCGCGGTACTTCTCACGACCCTCGGATCACTCGTACACCGTGCACGCGAGCGAACGAGCGGAGGAGGCGATGGCGGCCGGTGACATCGCGTCCATGCGGGCACTGTGCGGAAGTCGCATCGCCTGGGTCAGCCGGGTCGCCACCATGAGAATGTTCGAGACGCTCCACGCACTGGGCGCGCTGGACCGGGAGTCCGTCACACGGGTCTTCCTGAACGATCCGGAAGGCATCTCGACCACGCTGTCACCGGGCGCATTCGCCGCGGTACGCGATCACCTCGACGAGATCATTTGGCAGGCAACCGATCCCGAGTACGCGGTACCGATGGATCATCTCCCGTCCGATCCGCTCCCGCGCGGCTTGCGGTTCGCCGTCCGGGCCCTGGATTTCCACGGTGCGCCCGAGGTGGCGGCGGTGCTGGGGCGCGCGGAGTTGACGGCGGCCGAGACCCGGGAGTTCGTGAGTGTGCTGCGCGGTCGCGACCATCCCGAGCAACGCATCGCCTTCCGGCATCGGCTGCCGACCGGCACGGCACACGCATTACTACCCGTATTCGAACTGGAGCACGCGGAACCGCTGCTGCGCTTGATAACTCGGGTCGATGCCGATGGGGTGTGGGATCTCGCCGATATTCACGCGCGCGTCGCGGAGGCGGGCGCGGAATCCGCGCATCGACTACTCGATCTGGCCGAGAGTGAATTCGTCTCGGCCGCCCTGGGCCGCAATAGAGCGGCGGTGACCAAACGTTTCCGGCACCACGCCCTGGACGGAATCGCCGCGTACGGCTTGCTGCCGTTGAATTCCGGTGAAACCGCGCTCGATCGCTATCTGGAGTTGCGTGCCTCGGCGAAGAAGGGTGCGAAACTCGGACCCAATCGCAGGCATAGTCACGGTGCCGCCATCGCGCGGGCACTGGAGCATCTGGCGCAGGTCGCCGGATTCACCGATGCGGCAATGCTCGAAGCCGATTGTGAGGCAAGGATTGTCGAAGACCTCCCGGTCGGCTGGGAGATCGGCGAGTATCGCGCCCGCATCGAGATGAACGGTGTCAAAGCGGTCCTGGCGGTCGAGAAGGCGGGCAGAACGCTGAAGTCCGTACCGTCTGCGGTGCGCGCCGATCCGGGTTACGCCGAGATCAAGACGCATCTGGATCAGCTGCGGGATCAGGCCGCCCGGGTGCGCGGGGGTCTGATCGAGAGGCTCGTCGCCACCGGCTCGTCGCTTGCCCCCGAACAGCTTTCGCGGCTACTCCGACTGCCTGCGGCGGCGGCGATGCTGCCGGATCTGCTGTGGCGCGATACCGCCGGGATCGTCGGATTTCTCGACGAGGTGGACCGTACCGGCCCGGTGACCGCGGTCCATCCCGCCGCGCTGCCCGACCTGGAGCACTGGCAGCGTGCGGTGATGACCCGCCGCATAGTGCAGCCGGTCAAGCAGGTGTTCCGCGAACTGTATGTGCCCACGCCCGCGGAGCGGGAATCGCGCACCGGATCACACCGATTCGCCGGGCATGTGGTTGCGGGTCATATTGCCGCGCAACTGCTTTCCCAGCGCGGCTGGTCCACGCACGGCGAGTACGCGGACTTCCAGGCGACTCGGCGGGTCGACGCGGTGCACACCGCCGGGGTGCGGTGTGATGTGGACGGATACTTCGGCGGTGGTCCGGTCACGGTGCACGAGATCGTTTTTCGGCGCGGGGTCGAGGTAGCTGATCTGAGCGAGGTGGCTCCGATCGGATTCTCGGAGGTGATGCGGGATCTGGATCTGGTGGTCTCGGTGGCGGGTACGGGCGACTACGGTTCGGACGCGTGCGCAGCCACGCGAGCCGCGATGCTGGCCGCGCTGATCGGTGCACTGGGCATCGATCGGGTGACCGTGGACGGCAACGTCGCCGTCGTGCGTGGCTCGCGCGCCACCTACCGGGTGCATCTCACCAGCGGCAGTATTCATGTGCAGCCGGGCGGATATCTGTGCGTCGTCCCCGCCGGGTTCGGGCAGCGGCGGCACGACCGCCTCTTCCTGCCGTTCGCCGACGAGGACGCCATGACCAGCGTGATCCTGAGCAAGGTATTGCTACTGGCCGAGGACGAAAAGATCAGTGACCCTTCGATTCTGACTCAGCTGGATCGGCTGGCCGCTCGATGAACGCCTGCTGTCAGGGGGCCTGGTGCCAGCTGTCGCCGGCCGGGCCCTGGATCTTGTAGGGGATCGACTTCTTGGTGCCGTAGAAGTCCGTCGCGGACAGGCTGGAGCCGAATTCCTTCTTGAGCTTCTTGGCGAACTCGAAGGAGTTGCAGGTGGACATGTAGATATCGCCGGTATAGCTGACGGGGATGATCTGGGCGATGATCTTGGCCAGGGTTGTCGCATCGATCGACAGGGTCGGCCCCTCGTCGCCGATGACTTTCTTGTTGCCGTGCGCGGTGATGAAGAGGTTCTCCTTCTTCTCCAGCCGGATCCCGCCCGGCCAGAGCTTGGGAACGTAGGCGTAGGCGATGCCGAGCTCATCGCTCATATCCTTGTAGCCGTCATCGAGCACATCGATGTCTTTGGCTATGAAGACCAGAATCATAGGAATTCGTTTCTTTGGGAATGAAAGCATCCACCCCAGCGGAATATATTGTGTCCGTTACGCTTTCGTTCGATTCGGAATTCGAGCGTAGCACCGTGATTGCCGAGATCACGAGACTTTTCGGACAGTCGACCAGTCGGTTTGCGCCCAATCGGGCATACGTCCAGCAAGTGGCGCAGGTCACAGTTTGGTAGCGGTTCGCCTCAATTACCGCAAACCCTTTCCAGGTTCTTTAAAGAGTCTTTACGATTACGCCGTTCTGCCTAGCGTCGTGCTGTCACAGCCTCGCCCGTCGCTCGCTCTCGATGCCAGTACATGTTGACCGATGAACCGGGCGGCTCCCGCCGTACCGGCGAAGGAGAAATATGTCCACCGACACCGAACAGCCTCCCCGGACGTCGCTCCCCGGCCTCGCCGAGTTGGTACGCCATGATCTACCAGCCTCTCTGGTGGTGTTCCTGGTCTCGCTACCGCTTTCCATCGGCATCGCCGTCGCCGCCGGAGCACCGGTCGCCGCAGGTCTCATCGCCGCGGTAGTGGGAGGGGTGGTAGCCGGACTCATCGGCGGCTCCACACTGCAGGTCAGCGGCCCGACCGCCAGCCTCACCGTGGTGGTCGCCGAATCGATCAACCAATTCGGCTGGGCCGCCACCTGTTTCATCACCGTGCTGGCCGGACTGCTGCAAATAGTCTTCGGGCTCAGCCGCATCGCACGCGGTGCGCTGGCCATCGCGCCGGTCGTCGTGCACGCCATGCTCGCGGGCATCGGCGTGGTCATCGCGCTACAGCAGGTGCATGTGCTGCTGGGCGGCAATTCGCTCAGTTCCTCCTGGGACAGCCTGGTGGGATTGCCGCAGGAACTGCGCTCGGTGCACGGCGGCGACCTCGCGGTCGGCCTGCTCGTCATCGTGATCCTGGTGGGCTGGAAGCGATTACCCGCGCAACTGCGCGTGGTGCCCGCTCCGCTGGTCGCGGTGGTCGCGGCCACCGGGCTGGCCTTCCTGCTGCCCACCCGCGTCGAGCACATCGTGCTCAACAGCTCACTGCTGGACGAACTTCGGCTGCCGCAGGTGCCGCACGGCAGTTGGGGAGCGGTCGCGCTGATGGCCGTGACCATCGCCCTCATCGCCAGCGTGGAAACCCTGCTCTCGGCCGTGGCGGTGGACCGCATCCGCCAGAACTCCGCGCGCCGAACCGATTTGGATCGCGAACTGATCGGCCAGGGCGCGGCCAATATGGTGTCCGGCATGATCGGCGGCCTGCCGGTGGCGGCGGTCATCGTGCGCAGCATCACCAATGTCAAGGCGGGCGCGCGCGGTAAAGCCTCGACCATGCTGTGCGGCTTATGGATTCTGCTGTTCTCGGTCGCACTGGTCGGGGTGGTGCGCCAGATTCCCAAGGCGGCGCTGGCCGGACTGCTCATCGTGGTCGGCATCCAGCTCATCAAGCTCGCGCATATCCGGCGCGCCCAGCGCACCGGCGATCTGGTGGTCTACGCCGCCACCATCATCGTGGTGGTGTTCTGGAATCTATTGCTGGGCATGGTGGTCGGGCTCGCGCTGGCGTTCGCGCTGCTGCTGTGGCGGGTGGTCCGGATCGCGGTGCACACCACCCAGGTCGACAGCACCCGCTGGCTGGTCACAGTGGACGGCACCTTCACCTTCCTGGCGGTGCCCAAGCTGACGGCCGAGTTGGCCAAGGTGCCCACCGGTGCGGACGTCACCCTGGAGATGAGCGTCGACTTCCTCGATCACGCCGCCTACGACGCGGTGCAGGAATGGGTGCAGGAGCATCGATCCGAGGGCGGCACAGTGCAATTCGTGGAGGTGGGCAGCGTCCGCATGGCGGGCGCGACCGATGGCCCGCCCGCGCGCGGACATTCGCGGCACACCCTCAACGAGGTGCTGGGCCCGTGGCGGCGTACCGGGGCCGAGGTCGATCCCATCGTCGCCGGGGTCGCGGCCTACAACCGCAGTCACGCGCATGTGATGCGCCCGCACCTGGGTGTGCTGGCCGATGGGCAGGAACCGGATTCGCTCTTCGTCACCTGTGCGGATTCGCGCGTGGTGCCGAATGTGATCACCAATAGCGGTCCGGGCGATCTGTTCACCGTCCGCAATATCGGCAATCTGATTCCGGCCGATCGGCAGGACGCGTCCATGGAAGCCGCGCTCATCTACGCACTCGACAAATTGGATGTGCGTTCGGTGGTGGTGTGCGGACATTCGAGTTGCGGCGCCATGGAGGCGCTGTATTCGGAGGCGGTCACCGGATCGGATCTGGACGGCTGGCTCGCCAATGCCCGTCCGAGTCTGGTGCGATACCGGCTCGGGCATCCGGTCGCGGTGGCCGCCGCGGCCGCCGGATTCGGGCCGGTGGATCAGCTCGGCATGGTGAATGTGGCCGTGCAGTTGGAAACCCTCTACGCGCATCCCGTGGTTCGCCGCGGGGTGATCGAGCGGGGCGTGGTGCTCTCGGGTCTGTTCTTCGATATCGCCTCCGCCCGCGTGGTGGAGGTCACGGTGGACGGAATCGCGGAGATCGGGGATCGCAGAGTGGCCGACATCCATGCGGGCGGTCTCCTGCAAACCGTCGGCGCTGGTCGATCGGCGTAGGCGGACAAGCTCCGGGCGTGAATCCGAAAGGGTTCACGCCCGTTTTACATTATGGCCTCGGTTTTCTCAGCTTTTACTAAGTCTTTACTTCTAATCTTGCTACAGCTCGTCCGGTGAGTCTGTGGCCAACGCTGTCCACAGCATCAATTCGATGCCCACAGAACATGTTCGACGCTTTCGGATCGATTCGATCCGGAGAAGGAGCCGAGATGTCTACCGACACCGATTCACCGCCAGGTAGAGCGGACCGCTGGTCCAGCACGCTCCTGCGCCACGATCTACCCGCGTCCATTGTGGTCTTTCTGGTCGCACTACCGCTATCTCTCGGCATCGCCGTCGCCTCCGGCGCCCCGATCGCCGCCGGTCTCATCGCCGCAGTGGTCGGCGGCGTGGTGGTCGGCCTGGTCGGCGGATCCGTCTTGCAGGTGAGCGGCCCCGCCGCCGGTCTCACCGTGGTGGTCGCCGAGACCATCAACCAATTCGGCTGGAAGGTCGCGTGTTTCATCACCGTCGCGGCCGGACTCCTGCAGATCCTGTTCGGACTCAGCCGCATTGCCCGCGCCGCGCTGGCCATCGCACCGGTGGTGGTGCACGCCATGCTCGCCGGCATCGGCGTGACCATCGCGCTGCAACAGCTGCATGTGCTGCTCGGAGGGGCGTCGCACAGCACCGCGTGGAAGAACCTGGTCGAACTTCCCAATGAACTGCTGAACCTGCACGGCGACGACTTCTTCATCGGCGCCGTGGTCATCGCGATCATGCTGAGCTGGAAGTACGTGCCCGGGAAACTGCGCGCGCTGCCCGGACCGCTGGTCGCCATCGTCATCGCCACCGGGCTGTCCATGGTGGTGCCCGGCAATGTGGAACGAATCGTGTTGAGCGGCTCGCTGTTCGACGCCATCGGACTGCCGGAGATGCCGTCCGGCGGCTGGGGCGCGGTCGCGCTCGCCGCGTTGACCATCGCCCTCATCGCCAGTGTGGAATCGCTGCTGTCCGCGGTCGCCGTGGACAAGATGCACACCGGTCCGCGCACCAATTTCGACCGCGAGCTGATGGCGCAGGGTGCGGCCAATATGACCTCCGGCCTGCTCGGCGGTCTGCCGGTCACCGGTGTCATCGTGCGCAGTGCCACCAATGTGCAGGCCGGTGCGCGCAGTCGCGCCTCGGCGTTCCTGCACGGCATCTGGATTCTGGTGTTCTCCGTCGCGCTCGTCGGGGTGGTGCAGCAGATTCCGAAGTCGGCGCTGGCCGGTCTGCTCATCGTGATCGGCATTCAGCTGGTGAAGCTGGCCCATATTCGCCTGGCCCGGCGCACCGGAGATCTGCTGGTCTACGTGGTGACCGTGCTCGCGGTGGTCTTCCTGAACCTGCTCGAGGGCGTGCTCATCGGCCTGCTGCTGGCATTCGCGCTGCTGCTGTGGCGGGTGGTCCGGGTGAACGTCTCGGCCGATCCGGTGATCGGCACCGATCGCTGGATGGTCAGCATCGACGGCACCTGCACCTTCCTGGCGCTGCCGAAGCTCTCGGCGCAATTGGCGAAGGTGCCCGAGGGCTCCACCGTGCTGGTGGAGATGAGCGTCGACTTCCTCGACCACGCCGCCTACGAGGCCATTCACGACTGGGCCTCACAGCATGAGAACACCGGCGGCCGAGTGGAGTTCGTGGAACTCGGCTCCGCGCCGATGGCCGACGCGCTCACCGGTCCGCCGGTGCGCGGACGGTCCAAGGGGCTGCTCGACGAGGTGCTGCGGCCGTGGCGCGAGGGTGAGGGCAATCCCATCACCACCGGCGTCCGGGCCTTCCACCGCCGCAACGCGCACGTGGTTCGCCCGCACCTGGACGAACTGCGCGACGGACAGAATCCGCACTCGCTCTTCCTGACCTGTGCCGATTCCCGCGTCGTGCCGAACCTGATCACCAATACCGGTCCGGGTGACCTGTTCACCATCCGCAATGTCGGAAACCTGGTGCCGCCCAACGGCCGGGACTCCTCGGTCGAAGCCGCGCTGTCCTTCGCACTGGAGGAGCTGGAAGTGGATCACGTTGTGGTGTGCGGACATTCGTCCTGCGGTGCGATGAAGGCATTGCTGGGCGGGATCCCGGAAGGTCCGGGCCTCGGCGACTGGCTCGCCAATGCCGGATCCAGCGTGGATCGCTGGCATCGCGGCCATTCGGTCGGCCAGGCCGCCGCGGCCGCGGGCTTCGGCCCCGCCGATCAGCTGGCCATGGTGAATGTGGCGGTGCAGCTCGAGACGCTGCGCAACCATCCGGTGGTCCGAGATGCCATGCTGCGCCGCGGTGTCGCCGTCTCGGGGCTGTTCTTCGACATCGGCACCGCCCGGGTCATCCAGATCACCGCCAACGGCCTATCGGAGATCAGCGACCCCGACCTATCGGTCCTGGCCGCGTCCTCGATGAGCTGATCTGACACCCGCACTGTCGGCGATTGCGGCACCATTCGGCCCTAGAACTGCCGTAGTGCTGTCCGTACCCTGCCCTTGCTCGGATTAGGCTGGGACGCAGTGTAATTGCCTCATCTACCCTGGAATCCCCGCCAGGGAGCAAGCAGATGAAGCGGTTTCTTTTCTTCCTCATGACGATCGTCGCGGCCGCGTCGACCTACGATTACGCGAAGGCGGCGAACCCCTATCCCGTCATCATCATCGCGGGTGTGGTCGCGGCGCTCTATCTGGCCGAGAAGGTGATCCGCCAGCTCTAGTGGTTCACGAACGCCAAACACACGGTGCCATTGGCGGTTTCGTCGAATGAGCGCACCCCGCCCAATGCCGAATTGCTCATCGGCGGGCATTTCGAGGACTCGCCGATGCCCACGATCGCGGTGACCCGATACAGGGCGCGCTCATCCGAACACGGCACGACATCCTTACCCGCCACACAATCGCCGATCCTGGCCGCGGCGATATCGATCCGGGGCTTGTCCGGGGACAAGCGCAGCGAAACCAGGGTCACCGCGGTGGCGGCCAGGGCGATTCCGGCCAATATGAGCGTCCATCGCATCCACGGCCGCAGGCCCGCTCGCGTCGTATCCCCTCGATTCACGCGAGGAAGCGTAGACCGAAAGCTCCCGTAGCGCGTGCTCGGCCGATTGGCATATCTCGCCGTCTTACCGGCGAGATATGCTGCGGCTCAGTACTTTCGGACTAGGTTGGCCTGACTCGGTTTTCAGCAGGCCACTTCGGTAACCCGGGCGCCGTAGCGGGTTTCCGCCGCGCGCACCGCGGCCGAAATCGCCACCAGCGGCGGCACCCAGCGCGCCTCATCGGGTCCGATGCCCCATTCGGCCGCGCCACCGGACATCGGCAGCGGCACCGTCGCACCCTCGGTGTGGACGATCGCGCCGGATGCCCGCAGCGCCTCGATCGCCTTGGCCGCCTTACCCGCACCCACGACGAGATGAATCTCCCGCCGCTGCGCCCCGCGCACCTCGATGACCGGTCCGGACAGATTGTTCGCCCGCAGGAACCTGCGCACTCCGGCCGCCAGCGGCCCGGTGAGTTCAACAGCCGCGATCCGCTCATCGGTCACCAACCGGAGTCCCCCCGACGTCTCATCGACGTTCCAGCCGCGGTCGCGGTACTCCCGCACAACCTCCGACGAAACTCCCGAGACAGCGATCGAAACCATTGCGGGCACGGTGTTCTCCTCTTCACCAGGTGGATCGAGTTCACGCGGCAAACCTCCGCGACCACCACTTTCACGCCGAACCCTGAGACCCGGATCCGTTGAGCCTGTGAGCTTCCTGCGTAAGCGTGGCCGCCGTCCGCACCAAAAATTCTGCGCGCGAACGTCGTTGTATACATCGCTCGTTGGTCGCCTTTCGTATCAACCTCGAGGAGGATCCGGCATGTTCCCGATCACAGGAGATCTAGGGGGAGACCCTTAGCGGGAGTCAGTGAATCCGTGGCGGCGGGAGTGGCGGCGCGCCTGCGGAAGCGGGTGCGGGGGTACACATAGGGTTGAGCCCGTCCGCGGGAGCCTCGGTCGCGCCGCAGTGACATCCTGGTTGGTGAGCCCCTTCGGTGGCGGCTGGATCGGAGTCCAATGGAAATGGTTGCGCAGCCTCCTGTTCGGATCAATGTGGTGCCCGGAGCGCGACTGCTGGATCGGCAGTGGCTCGGGGAGCGGATATCCGATATGGGGATTTCCTGGGGGACCGGGGATTCCCGGGTGTCCGGGACGCTGTGGTGGTGCATGGTGGCGTCCTCGCTGGTGGACCCGATCGTGAGCGCGCAGGCCGCCGGGCTGCCGGTGATGGATCCGGCGCTCGCGAGCATCGGGCTGGAGATGCGGCCGGACGGGGGAGTCGAGCGGGTGCTGGCCATGTGCGAGCTGGGTCCCTCGGACGGGTCGGGGGTGGGCGCGGACGATCCCGATGAGCCCGCGAAGGGTACCGGCGACCCGATCATGTTGGGCGTCGGCGGCGACCCGATTCAGGTGGAACCAGTGGGGCATGCACTGCGGCATACCTTGTCCGCGGTGATTCCCGTGGTGGCCGAGGTGTCCGGTGCCGGGGTGGCGGCGCTGTGGGCGATCGTGGCCGACGCCATCGGTAATCGCGCGCTCGACGCGGGCGCGCAGGAAGTGGGATCGGCGCTGGCCAGGGAGGTTTCCGGACGGCTTCCGGTACCCCGGTTCAGTGATATCGGCGGGCGCACTTTTGTGCGCCGCATCTCGTGCTGCCTGGTGTTCGAGGCCCCCGGCTGCGAGATGTGCACGAGCTGCCCGAAACGTCCTGCGGCACAGCGCGAGGCACTGCTGGAGGAGTTGGCCGCCCGAGGCTGACACCCCGGCACCAGGTCCATCGGCACGCGGTCACAGGCGTGCCGATAGCATGGACCGGCCAGACATCGCGGGGGTTTCCCGCGCTTACGACAATGCCAAGGAGTGCACAGCCGTGACCACCACAGCCCCGAAGAGCCCAGTCGCCCTCGTCCGGGTGTCGGCCGGGACTACGGCGGGTGCCGCGGTGCGCGAGGCCGACCTGCCGAGCAAGGGACCCGACGCGGTCATCGTCGTCAAGGACGGCGAGGGCAATCTCAAGGATCTGTCCTGGATTCCGGAGACCGACGTCGAGGTCGAGGCCGTCACCGCCGATTCCGAGGACGGGCGCAGCGTGATCCGGCATTCGGCCGCGCATGTGCTGGCCCAGGCCGTGCAGCAGGAGTTCCCGGGCGCCAAGCTCGGCATCGGCCCGTTCATCAAGGACGGCTTCTACTACGACTTCCAGGTCGAGCGCCCCTTCACCCCCGAGGATCTCACCAAGCTGGAATCCCGGATGAAGAAGATCATCAAAGGCGCGCAGCGCTTTTCGCGCCGCGTCACCGATATCGAGGCCGCCCGCGTCGAACTCGCGAACGAGCCGTTCAAGCTGGAACTGATCAACGACAAGTCGGGCATCGACGATCCGGAGGTCATGGAGGTCGGCGGTAAAGAGCTGACCATCTACGACAACCTGGACCCGCGCACCGGCGAGAAGCTGTGGGGCGACCTCTGCCGCGGCCCGCACCTGCCCACCACCAAGTACATTCCCGCGTTCAAGCTGACCCGCAGCTCGGCCGCGTACTGGCGCGGTGATCAGAGCCGCGAGGATCTGCAGCGCATCTACGGCACCGCCTGGGAATCGCAGGAAGCCCAGGACCAGTACCTGCACCTGCTCGAAGAGGCCGAGAAGCGCGATCACCGCAAGCTCGGCCTGGAGCTGGACCTGTTCTCCTTCCCGGATGAGCTGGGCTCGGGTCTGCCGGTGTTCCACCCCAAGGGCGGCATCATCCGCAAGGAGCTCGAGGACTACTCGCGCCGCCGCCACACCGCCGCGGGCTATGAATTCGTCAACACCCCGCACGTGACCAAGGGCCACCTCTTCGAGGTGTCCGGCCACCTGGACTGGTACCGCGAGGGCATGTTCCCGGCCATGCACCTGGACGCCGAACTGAACGATGACGGCACCGTGCGCAAGCCCGGCCAGGACTACTACGTCAAGCCGATGAACTGCCCGATGCACAATCTGATCTTCCGGGCGCGCGGGCGCTCCTACCGCGAATTGCCGTTGCGGCTCTTCGAATTCGGCTCGGTCTACCGCTACGAGAAGTCCGGCGTCGTACACGGCCTCACTCGCGTCCGCGGTATGACCCAGGACGACGCGCACATCTACTGCACCAAGGAGCAGATGCACGCGGAGCTCACCACCACGCTCCAGTTCGTGCTGTCGCTGCTGCGCGATTACGGCCTCGACGACTTCTATCTCGAGCTCTCCACCAAGGATCCGAAGAAGTTCGTCGGCTCGGATGAGCTGTGGGAGGAAGCCACCGAAACCCTGCGCAAGGTGGCCACCGATTCCGGTCTGGACCTGGTGCCGGATCCGGGCGGCGCGGCCTTCTACGGCCCGAAGATCTCCGTGCAGGCCAAGGACGCGCTCGGCCGCACCTGGCAGATGTCCACCATCCAGCTCGACTTCAACCTGCCCGAGCGTTTCGAACTCGAGTACACCGGCGCGGACGGCGCCAAGCACCGCCCGGTCATGATCCACCGCGCGCTGTTCGGTTCCATCGAGCGCTTCTTCGGTGTGCTCACCGAGCATTACGCGGGTGCGTTCCCGGCCTGGCTCGCGCCGGTGCAGGTGGTCGGCATTCCGGTCGCCGACGCCTTCGCCGAACACCTGGACGGGGTCATCGAATCGCTGCGCGATCACGGTGTGCGCGCCGAGGTCGACCGCAGCGATGACCGCATGCAGAAGAAGATCTTCAACCACACCGCGCAGAAGGTCCCCTTCATGCTGCTGGCCGGCGCCAAGGATGTGGAGGCGGGCGCGGTCAGCTTCCGTTTCCGCGACGGCACCCAGGTGAACGGCGTCCCGGTCGCCGAGGCGGTGGCGGCGGTGGTCGAGTGGATCGCGCACCGCGAGAACGACTCTCCGACCGCTGAGCGTTTCCAGAAGACGAACGGGTAGGGCATGACTGAACGTACGGTGCCCGGCGATCTCACCGAAGATACCGCGGGGCTTGGGGATTCGGGTCCGCAGGCGATCGTCGACTGCGGACCGGGGGAGCCGGATCGATTGCAGCGGCTGTGGACGCCGTACCGGATGTCCTACATCACCGGCGCGACCGAGGAACGAAAGGCGGACGCGCCCAAGAAGACCGGGCACCCCTTCACCGATATCCCCGAGATGGCGGATGAGGACGGCCTGGTCATCGCGCGCGGTGAATGGGTGTACGCGGTACTGAACCTGTACCCGTACAACCCCGGCCACATGATGGTCGTGCCCTACCGCCGCGTGGCGAACCTCGAAGACCTCACCGTCGAGGAGAGCACCGAACTGATGGCCTTCACCCAGCAGGCGATTCGCGTGATGAAGCGCGTCTCGCGGCCGGAGGGCTTCAATGTCGGACTGAATCTCGGTGGCGTTGCCGGAGGTTCACTCGCCGATCACCTGCACCAACATATCGTGCCCCGCTGGAGTGGCGACGCCAACTTCATTACCGTCGTCGGCGGAGTGAAGGTGATGCCACAACTGCTGCGGGAGACCCGGGCATTGCTGGCTGGTGCATGGAAGGAATCCGAATAGCGTGCTGAGCTTCTTCGGTCGCGAAACGTTCGCCAAAGCGACTGCGCCCCTGGGCAAAGCACTGGTGAGCACCGGACTGACACCGGACGCGATGACGCTCATCGGCACCACCGCCTCGATCGCGGCCGCCGTGACGCTGTTCCCGTCGGGTCACCTGTTCTGGGGCACCATGGTGATCTGGCTGTTCGTCATGTTCGACATGCTGGACGGCGCCATGGCGCGCGCCCGCGGCGGCGGCACCAGATACGGTGCGGTACTGGACGCCACCTGTGACCGGGTGGCGGACGGCGCGATCTTCGGCGGGCTGGCCTGGTGGGCGGTCTACCACGAGAATTCCAAGATCCTGTTCGCCGCGACCCTGGTGGTGCTGGTGACCTCGCAGGTCATCTCGTACGCCAAGGCGCGCGCGGAGGCCAGCGGGCTCTCCGCCGACGGCGGCATCATCGAGCGTCCAGACCGCCTGGTCATCGGACTCGTCGGCGCCGGATTCACCGGTATCGGCGGCTATTTCGAGATCGAATGGCTGAGTTACGCGGTGTACGCGGCCATGTACATCCTCGCGGTGCTGAGCATCATCACCGTATTCCAGCGCGTGCTGGCCGTGCGCAATTCGCCCGGCGCGCGCGAGATCATCCCCACTGTGCCGAAAGCGCCGGAGGAACCCCAGCGGTGAGCAGCGATTTCACGTCCGCGATGACCGATAAGGCGTACGCGGCCGGGTGGGCGCTGGTGCGCGGACTCCCGGAGGGTATGGCGCGCAAGGGATTCGACGCCGGAGCCGATGCCGCCGCGCGCAAGGCGAATCGTAAGTCGCGGGCGGGAGAGCCGAATCAGTTGCGGCACAACCTCGCCCGGGTGATCGGCGCGACACCCGACGCGGTGCCCGACGATCTGGTGCGCGCGAGCATGCGGTCCTACGCCCGCTACTGGCGCGAGGCGTTCCGCCTGCCCGGTATGGATCACGCCGAAATGGTGCGCTCGGGCAGGCTTTTCGTCAATGAGGTCGAACACCTCGAAGCCGCCCTGGCCGCCGGTCGCGGTGCGGTGCTCGCCCTGCCTCATTCGGGCAACTGGGATATGGCCGGGGTGTGGCTGGTGCAGAACCACGGTACCTTCGCCACCGTCGCCGAACGGCTGCAACCGGAATCGCTGTACGAGCGCTTCGTCGAATACCGCGAGAGCCTGGGCTTCGAGGTCTTCCCGCTCACCGGCGGTGAACAGCCGCCGTTCCCGCAGCTCGCGGACCGGCTGCGGAACAACCGGGTGGTCTGCCTGATGGGTGAACGCGATCTCACCGGCAAGGGCGTACCCGTCGATTTCTTCGGCGAGCGCACCTGGATGCCCGCCGGCGCGGCGAAACTGGCCATCGAGACCGGTGCGGCGCTCATCCCCGTGCACTGCTGGAACACCGTCGACGCGCAGGGCCGCGAAGGCTGGGGTTTCAAGACCGAAGCGCCCCTCGATGTTTCGGGCGGCGCGGCGGCGGCCACCCAGTTACTCGCCGATCGTTTCGCCGCCAATATCGCCGCCCATCCGCAGGACTGGCACATGTTGCAGCCGCTGTGGGAGAGTGATTTGTCGCAGTCGCGACTCGATCGCATCGCCGCGGTACAGCAGCAGTTGGGGAATCAGCAGCCCGGGGTGAAGCAGAACGCCGACGGGCACAGGGGAGACGGCGCGCTATGAGAATCGGCATGGTCTGCCCGTATTCGTTCGACGTTCCGGGCGGGGTGCAGGCGCATGTGGTCGAACTCGCGCAGGTGCTCATCGAGCGCGGGCACAAGGTGAGCGTGCTCGCGCCCGCCGCCGATGACACCCCGCTGCCCGAGTATGTGGTGTCCGCCGGTCGCGCGGTCGCCATCCCGTACAACGGTTCGGTCGCCCGGCTCTCCTTCGGCCCCACCGCCTACACCCGGATTCGCCGCTGGATCGCCGAGAACGACTTCGACGTCCTGCACATTCACGAGCCGAACGCGCCCAGCCTGTCCATGCTGGCGTTGAAGATCGCCGAGGGGCCGATCGTGGCCACCTTCCACACCTCGACCACGAAATCGCTGGTGCTCAGTACTTTTCAGGGCGTGCTGCGGCCGTACCACGAGAAGATCAGCGGCCGGATCGCGGTCTCGGAGCTGGCCCGGCGCTGGCAGGTCGAGGCGCTCGGTGGTGACGCCGTCGAAATTCCCAATGGCGTGGACGTTCCCGCCTTCGCGCACGCTCCGCTGCTGGACGGCTATCCGCGCGCGGGCGGCACGGTGCTGTTCCTGGGCCGCTACGACGAACCGCGCAAGGGCATGGACGTACTGCTGGGCGCGCTGCCGGAACTCGTGCGCCGCCACCCGAATATCGAAGTGCTGATCGTGGGTCGCGGCGATGAGGAGCGATTGCGCCGCGAAGCCGGTGAAAATGCCTCGCACCTGCGCTTTCTCGGACAGGTCTCGGATCAGGAGAAGGCGTCGGCCATGCGCAGCGCCGATGTCTACTGCGCGCCCAACCTCGGTGGCGAGAGCTTCGGCATCGTGCTGGTGGAGGCGATGGCCGCCGGAACCGCCGTGGTCGCCAGCGATCTGGACGCCTTCCGCAGGGTGCTGCGCGATGGCACCGCGGGCATGCTGGTCCCGGTCGGGGATTCGGATCTGCTCGCCGAGGCCCTCGATAACGTGCTCACCGACGCCGGACGCCGCGAGGAACTCATCCGCACCGCGAATCAGGTTGTCGGCGAATACGACTGGCCGGTCGTCGCCGAACAGATCCTGCGCGTCTACGAGACCGTCACCGTCGGCGATATGCGCGTGCGGACCGCCGGATGATCACTTTCTCCGCCACCACGATTCTGGTTCTCGCCTTAATCGCGGCCATTGTCATCACCATTGGCGTCTGGGCCTACACCACCGCCAATCGCCTGGACCGCCTGCACGTGCGTACCGACCAGGCCCGGCACGCCCTGGACGCGGCGCTGGCCCGGCGCGCGGTGGTGGCGCGTTCGGTGTCCGCACTGCTCGGCCCGGACCAGACCGAACAGGCGCGACGACTGGCAGCCCTCGCGGGCCGCGCCGAGCGCGCGGACTGGCAGGACCGCGAACCCATTGAAAACCAGCTGGCCGCAGCGCTTTCCGCAATCGATATCGATCAGCTGCCACCGCAGATCGTGGCCGAGCTGGCCGATGCCGAGGCCCGCGTGCTGATCGCGCGCCGCTTCCACAATGACGCCGTGCGCGACACCCTCGCGCTGCGCACCCGCCGCCTGGTGCGCATCCTGCACCTGGGCGGCACCGCGCCGCTGCCGACGTATTTCGAGATCGCCGAACGGGTAACCGCCGCAGCCTCAACCGGGCTGGAAGTCGATACGGTCCGGACGTCGGCGCGAGTTGTATTGCTGGACGAAGAGAATCGCGTATTGCTGCTGCGCGGTCACGATCCGAAAGTCCCGGACGTGGAATTCTGGTTCACCATCGGCGGCGGCGTCGATCCCGGGGAATCATTGCGCGAAGCCGCTATCCGCGAGCTATACGAAGAAACGGGTTATCCCGCAGACTCTTCCGCATTGCGCGGACCGCTGTGGCGACGGGTGGCGGTGTTTCCATTCAATGGCGAGCTGATTCGCTCGGAAGAGTTGTTCTTCGCGCTGCGGGCAAAGAACTTCGAACCCAATCCGGCGAAACTCGATTTCATCGAGCGGCGTTCCATCACCGGTAATAAATGGTGCACCCCCGCGGATATCGCGGCCATCGACGCGGCGGGCGAGACCGTGTATCCGTATCACCTGGATCAGCTGCTCAGTGAGGCGATCAGCGCCGCAGACGGCGATGTCGATCCGGAAGTCCGCTCCATTCGCTGAATTATCTCCGAAAACGCCGAACGCCACCGTGGATAACCGGGGTTATCCGTGGTGGCGATCGGTCCATGTGTCAGGGGTGTCGATTGTCCTCGAGCCCCTTGCGGGTCTCTGATTCAGATCAGGATACCCAGTCCAGCGAGGAATCCGGCTACAGCGAGAGCAGCGCCGACGCCGAATGCGCCGATGAGTCCGAGCAACATGATTTCTTTCCTTTCGTCTTCCGCTGGATTGCGGATACTCGGTTAATCTCACGCAAACCCGGATGTGTTTCACGAATTTCTGCGAAAAATACAAATAGGTGTTTGACCGGCCCGATGTGAACGGCATCACACCCCGGAATGGGATCCGAACCCGCGCGGGTCCGCTGGATGGGACGGGTGTGCCGAAACGGACGGCTGGAACAGGCCCGTCGAGCTACCGTGAGCCGGTCAATGTGAGCGGTGAAGGACTCGGAATGAAGTTGATGTACGCCCTCTGGGGCGCGGATCTGGACGAGCGGCTGCACGCCGCCGAGCTACGGCATCGGCTGGCCGATATCGGCGCCACCGAATTCCAGATCAATGTGCGTGATTCCGATGTGGCCGCGGCACAGGTCAAGCACAGCACCTACGAACAACCCATCGACGCGATCGTGAGCGTGCGCACCCGGGGCGGGCATGAACCCGTCACCGCCGCACTGGGTTCGGTGGCTGATGAGGTGAACGGCTGGACCGTCGATGAGCGCACTCCGATCATTCCGCCCAAGGTCGGCAATGGTGAGCGCACCGACGCCCTGGCCAATTTCGCCCTGCTGCGCATTCCGGACGAGCTGACCCGGGGCGAATGGCTGCACCGCTGGCATGATCTGCACACCCCGGTCGCCATCGACACCCAGGACACCTTCGGATACGTGCAGAACACCGTGCTCGAGCCGATCACCCCGGGTAAGCGGGTCGACGCCCTCGTCGAGGAACTTTTCCCCATGGCCGCCATGACGAGTGCGCACGCCTTCTACGGCGCGGGCGATGACGATGCCGAACTGCAACGCCGTGTCACCCTCATGATGGAGAGCGTCGTGCGTTTCGGCGCGCATCAGAACCTGGATCTGGTCCCGACCAGCCGGTACGTGTACGCCCTGGGCTGAGTGCCCACCCCTGCGCCACCTCAGCGCATCCGGACACTCCGGACAGTCGATTCGTCACGCGGCAACCATTGAGACAACCATCACTCATACTGCTTCGTGACGATCTCCGTCCTCGTGTGTCTAACCATTGGAAGCGATGAGGAGGTGCTGGGACCATGCCGGACGCGGCGCTCACAGGTGTGTCCGACGATGCCACCCTGGCCGCACGCGTTCGTGACGGCGATATTCGCGCCTTCGAACAGCTAGTTCTCCGCTACGAGGGAGCCATGTTCCGACTGGCCTCGCGAATGCTGGCGGACCGCTCCGAGGCGCAGGACATCGTGCAGGAGGTCTTCCTGACCGCCTGGCGGCGCATCGCCCAACTCCAGGACGATGCCGCCTTCTCGGGCTGGCTCTACCGCATGACCACCAATCGCTGCCTGAATCTGCTGCGCTCGCGGCAACTTCCGGTCGACGCCGATCCCGATGCCGCCGAATCCCCGCGCGTCGAGACCCGTCCCGAACACGCGGCGCAGGTCAACGGCCAATTGGAGGCGTTGACCGCGGCCCTGGGGGAGCTCACCCCCGAACAACGAGCGTGCTGGCTGTTGCGCGAGGTGCACGGCCGCTCATACGAGGAAATCGGCGAGATCGTCGGCGCGAACGCCACCGCGGTACGCGGTCGCATCGCGCGGGCCCGAGCCCAACTGGCGGAGGTGATGCAGCCATGGCGGTGACAGATATCGATACCGAACCGGACTATCTGCTGCCCTGCGGCCGGGCATTGGACAGCGTGTGGGATCGGCTCGACACCGTGCAGAACGGTGGCGGCGACGCCCACGAGGCGAGTTGTGCGCACTGCCGGACCGCGCGCGAGAGCCTGCTCGGATTGCGCACCGCGACCCGGGAGCTGATCGACGAACCCGATCCGCCGCCAGCGGATCTGGTGGAGCGCATCATGTCCGCGGTCCGCGCGGAACGGCGGCGCGGACAGGTGCTCGGCCTGGCCACCCCGCACCGGGGCACGGTCGCGGTGAGCGAACAGGCCGTCGCGGTGGTGCTGCGTTTCGCCGCCGACAGCGTGGCCGGGGTGCGGGCGCGACGCGTACGCCTGCGCCCCGTCGGGGTCGGACCCGACGGTGAGACGGTCGTGCACATCTCCATGACCATCGCGGTCGAGGTGAACGGCGAAGGCGTACAGGGTCTGGTGCCGCAGGTGCGCGAACGCGTCACCGCCGCCGCATCGGCCCGCACGGGCCTGCTGGTCGGGCGGCTCGATATCGCGATCGTCGACGTCTATCAGGAAGGCGGCCGATGAGCCTGGGCCGCACCGATTTCCAGTGGGAGGGTCGATGAGTTCCCGGCGTGCGGAACTGGTGGTGGCGGATCCGGTGGTGGCCGGTGTGGCCGTACGGGCCGCGATCGAGGTGCCCGGGGTGGTGCGCGTCGAACACGGACTGCGCGGGCTGGTCGCCGCGTTCAACCGGGCCGGAAAGCAGCTGTGGACCGGGTATGAGCTCGCCTCGACGAAAGGTGTTCGCGTGCACCGCAATGGCGGAGTACTGGCCGTCGAGTTGGAGCTGGCGATCGCGGCCGGACAGCATGCCGGGGCGATCGGGGCCGAGGTGCAGCACGCGGTGATGCGGACCGTGCGCGCGCAGACCGGGGTGCGCGTCGACGAGGTGTCGGTGACCATCATCGATATCGAACCGGAGGCCCGATGAAGCCGCCCGCGGAGCTGATCGACAAGATCGCCGAAGTGCTCTCGGCGCTCGACGGCCTGGAACCCGAACCCTCGATCACCGGCGGCCTGCCCTGGCCGGGCCGGAACACGGCCATCGACATCGTCGCCGGAATCATCGAAATCCGGGTGGTGGCAACGGCTTTACCGCTGCCCGCACTACTCGACCGACTGTCCGAGGCGGTGCGCCCGCTACTGGCCGATACCGCCTGGGCCGATGCCACCATCCGCATGGTGGTCACCCACCTCGCCGCGAGCGCCTTCGAGGACGCGGCCCCCTGAGTTCCCGTTTGATCCGTTTCAGCACAAGCGAATTGGAGGCAGGCATGACTACGACCGCAACCGATAAGAGCAAGAGCGAAACACCGGCCGACACCGGCAGAAAGACCGCGCCGGGGACCAAGAGCGAGCTACACAGCGATCAGGGCAGCACCACCATCGCCGATATCGTGGTGCAGAAGGTGGCCGGTCTGGCCGCCCGCAATGTGCGCGGCGTGCACGATCTGGGCGGCGGCACCGCGCGTGCGTTCGGTGCGATTCGCGATCGCATTCCCGGCGCATCCGCCAGTGTGGGACAGGGTGTTTCGGTCGAGGTGGGGGAGACCCAGGCCGCGGTCGATCTGGAGATCGTCGTCGAATACGGCGTCGCCATCGCCGAATTGGCGCGGTCGATCCGCCGCAGCGTGATCGCCGCCATCGAGCAGATGACCGGACTCGAAGTGGTCGAGGTCAATATCAATGTCAACGATGTCTACATCCCCGAGGACGACGACGCTTCCGCCGCCGCCACCCGCGTCCAATAGTGCCCGCCTCGTTGAGGAGTCGCAGATGAACGCCACATCGATATGCCTGGCCGTCGGTATCGCGCTCGGATTCGCCGCGGCCTTCGGCGGTCTCGGCGCGTTCGCCATCGTGCTGGTGTTCGCCGGGCTCGGACTACTGGCCGGGCGCTGGCTCGACGGTGAGATAGATCTGTCCGGATTGCTGCGCTCGGTCCGGGACCGGGGCCGGCGATGACCGAGGCCGTCGTGCAGGAGCCCGCGGGCCGGACGACGGTGAGTGATCGTGCTGTACAGCGCATTGCCGCGCGCGCCGCACAGGAGGTCGACGGGGTGCGGGGTCAGGTCACGGTCGATGCCCGGGTGACCGGTGATTCCGCGGTGCTGTCGGTGCGCCTGGCCGTCCGGTATCCATTGCCGGTGGCCCGGATCGCGGAACAGTGCCGGGACCATCTGATCCGGCGCACCGCCGAACTGGCCGGGCTGGCGGTGACGGGACTCGATATCTCCATCTCGGAGATGGTGGTCGAATCGCATTCCACGGCAGCCGATTCCGCGGTTGCGAGGGTGCGATGACGCGCCTGCCGCGCCGGGTGATCCCGGCCGTGCTGCTGGCGCTGACCCTACTCACCGTGTGCGTCATCGCGGTGATCTCACTGTCCGAACGCCTGCTCGGCCGCACGGAATTGGTGTCCTACGACGCGATGGCGCGGCGACTGCGCGCCACCCATTGGAATGATGCCCTGGTGCTGGGCACGGGTATCGCGATCGCCGCGGCGGGACTGGTACTGCTGCTGGTCGCCGTGCTGCCCGGACGCCCCGTGGTGGTGCCGCTCGAAGAACTCGACGGTATCCCCGCCGGGATTTCCCGCCGGGGCCTGCGCGCCGCACTGCGCCGCGAAGCCGGTTCGGTACACGGCGTGGAATCGGCCCGGGTCAGCATGGGCGGTAAGCGGATTCAGGTCTCGGCGGCGACCGGCCGGGCCGAGACCGCCGGGCTGGACGGTGCCATGCGCGATGCCGTGACCGGAGCCCTGGACCGAATCGCACCGGCGTCGCGCGCACCGGTGCGGACCCGACTGCGATCGCACCGGCCTAAGGAGCGATAGATGACCGAACTCAATCGTCCCGCCCGCCTGAACCGGGCGGTGCTCGCCCTGGCGGGTTTGGCGCTACTGGCCGCGGGCGGATACGCGATCGCCGCGAATCGCGGTGGAATCGGCTGGGTCGACGCGGACGGTGCGCTTGTCCCGGGCACCGGCGCACCGCCGGACTGGGTATTGCTGGCCATCGTGCTGGGCGCGGTGGCGCTGGGCGTGCTGTGCCTGCGCTGGTTGCTCGCCCAGGTCTTCCGCCTGCCCCGCGCGGTGGAATGGGAACTGTCGCACGGGAATTCCGCCGGGGCGACGCTGCTGGCGTCCTCGGTCGCGGCCGATGCGATAGCCGCCGACATCGAACGCTATTCCGAGGTTCGCGAGGTCTCGGCCGTGCTGTCCGGGCCGGGCAGCGCCCCCGATCTGCATCTCATCGTCACCGCCGAACCCGGTGCGGATCTCACCGCGCTGCGTCGCCGCATCTTCGGTGAGGCCGTCCCGCGCCTGCGTGAAGCGCTCGAGGTCGAGATCATTCCGGTCAGCATGGAACTGCGTTTCGCCGAAAAGCCCGCGCGCACACGCTGATTCATCAGGTGTGCGCGCGGGCCTCGAGGCGATACGATTGTGCGCCGGAGAATCACTGCGACTGTGCCAGTGACCCGCAAGTACGACTTCATCTGCGACACGCAGTCCGACTGCGGCTCAGATTGACGCCACGACTGATGCCACGACGAACATTACGACTTTCGATACGACGTTAACGCTGCTCGGCTGCGACCGCGCCTCAGCCGAAGGACGAACTGCGCACCGGCCCCGGTGAATTGAGCCTGGTGCGCGGGCCGCGCAACCAGGTGTCCCGGGTCGCGGCAATGAACGCGGTGAAATCGCCAACCGAGTCCGGCGGGGTTTCACCGTCGCCGGTGTCGGGCGTTCCCTCCGCCCGCACGATCTCCGCCGCGAGTTCATCCTCGGATCGGGTGTCCGGCTCGGCCGTCGCGCCGTCGATGCGCAAGCCGGGCGACCACGGATCGTTGATCCGTTGCACCAGCAGTCCGGTGATATCCGCGCTGACGGCGGGCGGGCGGGTCCAGCAGGTGGCGTGCTCGAACAGGATCTGGCCATCCGCGCGCTCATCGAGTGTGCGGACCAGATCGTGGTCCAGTTCGCTCAGGTCGTAGGCCACCACCAGGGTGTCGGTGGCGCCGGGCGTGTACGGCAGGGTGGGCAGGCCGAGCAGCTGCGCCGCGGCCAGGCCGAGAACGCGATCGGTGCGACCCGGCAGCAGCGACACCGATCGCGGCTCCCGCCCGGTGGCCGACAGGGTCAGCGCCAGTCGGTTCAGGCTGTATCGGCACAGGTCCGGACCATCGCCGAGATAGGCCCAGCGCCCGGTCATTCCGGCGGTGAAACCGTACGGCGACAGGGTGCCGAGGTATCCGCCCGTCAGGGTGAAATGCCAGCCGCGTAGATCGGTCCAGTCCAACGGGGTGACGGTCCGGGCGCTATCGGAGCGTTCGAGCATGCGCGCCACGCGGTCGCGGGCGAACAGCCACCGCTCATCCTCCGGCGGCGGCAGCGTCGCGAATTCCGCACGGGCACGGTCGAGATCACCGGACAGGATGGCGTTGTAGATCAGCAGATAGCGATCCGGCCAGGGTCGCAGCGTCGCCTCGTGCGCCAGCAGCGTCTCGACGGCCTCATGGTGCCGGTATTCATCCTCGAACGCGGTCACGAGTTCATTGAGCGCGAGCGTGGACTCCGGATCTAGTCGCAATGCCTCGCGCAGCACCGGAATGGCCAGGAACGAGATACCGCGTTCGATGCATTCGTAGCCGAAAGTGGTGAGCGCCTTCGCATCCGAGGGCTGTTCGAGTGTCGCCTCGGCGGCCGCGGCCAAATCCTCGAAGTCGACGGCGCGGGCGAGCGGGGCCGCGATGGCGGCGAGGTCGTGCGGCGGTGTGTGATCCGCGATCGGGCGCAGGGCGCGCACCGTCCCCGGCACATCGCCTTCCGCGAGTAGCTGCCGGGCCTGTTCCAATTCTTCAATCATCGTGGTCGATCTTGGGTCGTCCCGCCGTCGCGGGCAAACCGATTTTTCCGGATCGAGGACTCGGATATCCGCTGGGGGCCGGAGGCGACCGGGCGCTATGGTCGGGTCCAGCTATTCGCACGAGGGGGCGAAACCACCGCTATGACAACGCAAGTCGCAGGACCCGCCGAAGTGCCCGCCGACGACCGGTACGACGAGTTTCTCGCCGCCGTACAGGCGCGCTTCCAAGCGCTCGTCGCCGAGCCCGCGGAATTGTTCACCGTCGATACCGAGGGGTTGTTCGAGGTCTTCCTCGGCGCGTTTCCGCCGGAGCTGGCGGCGGTGAATACCTGCGGCACCTGCCGGGCTTTCCTGCGCCGCTACGGCGGATTGGTGATCGTGGGCGCGGACGGCAAGGCGACATCCGCGCTGTGGTCGCCGGCGGGCATACCCCCGCACTACGCGAAAGCAGCTGCCGCACTGGCTGATCGAGTCGAACACGCTCCGATCGTCTCGCTCTTCCGTTCCGAGGCGACGAACTGGGGATATGCCGAGCACGGCGGGTGGACGCATCTCGCTCTGACCCCATCCGCGCATATGGTGCACGTCCGCACGCCGTTGCGGACGACCTCGCAGTACATCGCCGCCAAGAACGCGGACTCCGAGACCCTGCGGCGCGCCCTCGGCGAATTCCCCGAGTCCGTGGTGAAGCAGGCCGTGGCGCTATTGCGCACCGAACAGCTCTATCGCTCGGACGCCATTCTCGGTGTCGCCACCTGGCTGCTGGAATTGCACCGCACGCTCGGCGCGATACGCGGTCGCGGTGATGCCGCACAGGCGCAGCGCGACAACCTCATCCGACTCGCGGCCGCCACCGCACCGGCCGGATACTGTCATATCAAAAGCGGCATGATCGGCACCCTGCTCACCGATCTCGCCGAGGGTCTGCCCTTCGACAGCGTGCAACGTCGTTTCGCCGAGAAGATGCATCCGCTGCAATACCGCCGCCCCACGGCCGCGCCGACCGAGGCCATGATCGCCCGCGCCGAGCAGGTCATCGGCGAATTGCGCGCGGCCGGAGCCCTGGAGCGCCGCTTCGCGAAACTCGCCGACGTGCAACCGCTTTGGCGACCTGCCCGGTCCGGCGATGCGGCGCGGACGCGTCCCGAGGGCGTCTTCTCCCACCTCGTTCCGGCGGCGAAGCGCGATGGCGCAACCGATCTCGATTCCGCACCGGTCGTCATGACATGGGAGAAGTTCGCGCGCACCGTACTTCCCGGCGCGGAGCGCATCGACTATCAGGTGCCGGAGGCCGCCACCAGTTACGGCGCGATGGTGACCGCCGCGAATCCCGAAGCGCCGCCGATCATTCAGTGGGATCGCACCGACCGGCGCAACCCGGTGACCTGGTACGTCTACGTCAATGGTTCCGCGCCCACGCGGTGGGGACTGCGCCCGGGTGAATTCCGTGCGGTGACGGCGGTCGTCCCGCATCCGGCGAATTGGTACGAGGCCGATCGCACCGGCCGCGAACAGGCGGTGCTGTTCGCCTTGGCCGATGCGACCGATACCGGATACACCGGTGGCGCGGGTTTCTTCCCCGAGTACCTGCGCGCCGAACTGCACGAGATCCGCAAGACCCTGGAAGCGCACACCACCGGCGCGGTGGTGGCGGGCCGGGATGAGGCGCAGGTGTGCGGTCTGATCCTGTCCAAGGGCGGGTCCGGCGGACACTGTTTCCGGGTCACCGCGGACGGAATCCGCACCCGCTACACCATCGATCGCTGGGACTGACGGGCTGGCGGCCGCAACTGGCCTGCTGCGGAACGGCTTCCGGAATTTCCCCCGAATCGGTTGCCGGGGGTTTCCGGTCGCGCCCGATGGGCATTCACAGGATCGGGATGTGGCGACCGCGCATCTCGGTTAGGGTCGAGGCGGTTTGCCGGATATGAGATTCGGCGAACCGCGTGTGGAAGGTGATGGATCTCGTGTCTTATCTGCTCTACGACTTTCTGGTGCCGTACGTGGGCGAATCCGCGGCGCAGTATTGGGCCACCATGCTGGTGATCAACCCGCTGGGCACGACCAACCCGTAAAGCGTTTCTCGTCAGGCGCGCGGGGAATGTCCGAGCATCACCTGCCCGGTGAACCGGGTCTGCTTGGCGCGCGGCAGCGGATGGAACAGGCAGCCGTGAATATCGCGGTACCACATCTCCAGCGGGCAGCCGCGCGAATACCCCGCGCCGCCAACGGTTTCGATGGCCAGGCGCACTGTCTGCACGAGTGCGTCGGCGGCCACGGTCTTGCGGCTCAGCGTCTTGGCAGCATGATCATCGGTATTGGCGAAACGCAGATCGTCCGATCCGGTGAACATGGCGTCGATGAGATCCGCGGCCGTGGTGTACGAATTCATCATCTCGCCCGCCAGCTGCACGGTGTGCGCGTCCTCGCGGCCCGCGACCATATCGGTCGCCAATTCCACCGCGCGGTCCGCGATTCCGAGGTAGGCCGCCATTACCAGCGGCATGGCCGCACCGATCACCACATTGAGAATCGGCGGCCATACATCGGCCGGGCGGATCAGCGAGACCGCCGCATCGGGTACGAACACATTCTCGAAGACCACCGTATGTGAGCCGCTGGCGCGCAAACCCATGGTGTCCCAGGTCTTTTCGATGCGCACGCCGTCGGCGGTGAAGGGCACCGCGAAATGCAGCACCTTCGGACCCTCGGGTGCGTCATCCCAGCGGATACTGCTCACCGCGATGGTGCCCGCCTCACAGCCGCTGGCCGGAGCCTTGCGCGCGCTGACCCGGTAACCGCCCTCGACCCGCTCCGCGGTGCCATTGGAGTCGACCCAGTCCGAGGCCCCCGTGCTGACCAGAATCGCCCCGGCCACCACCTTCTCGAACACCGGCCGCGCGTCGATGGCGTGCTTATGCCGCCACACCTGCGCGGCGACCAGATGCGAATGCATGGCGAAGGCGACGGCGGTGGACGGATCATGCCGTCCCAGTTCGCGCAGTATCTCGCCCATCTGGCGGTGGGTGGCCCCGCCGCCGCCGAACTCGGCGGGTACCAGCGCCCGGCTGAGCCCGGAGGTACGCAGCAGATCGTAGGCGGCGGTGGCGAGCTCGCCGGTGCGGTCGCGGGTGCCGACCCCGTCGAGCAGATCCTTGCCTACGGCGGTGGCGGCGGCGATCCAGTCGCGGGTGGTGGTTTCCGGAACAGTCGATGTCATGTTGTCGAAGCTACGAATCTGCGCGATAACCGAATAGTCCAAAAACTGGACCTACCGCCGCCGATAACGAGGTGCACTGTGTCGACGATCGCTCCCGCCGGGTACGGCCAGTACTGTCCGATCTCCCGCGCGCTCGATCTGCTGGGCGAGCGCTGGTCGCTGCTGATCCTGCGCGATTTGCTCACCGGCACTTCACGATTCAATGATCTGGCGCGCGGACTGCCCGGACTCTCCCGCAGTCTGCTGACCCGTCGGCTGCGCCGGTTCGAGCGCGCCGGGCTGGTATCGAAGACCGAGGACGGTCGCTATATCCTCACCGACGCGGGCTATCAGCTCGAACCGATCCTGTTCGGATTGGGCGCGTGGGGTGCGCGCTGGACCTTCGGCGAACCGGAACCGGCGGAACTGGACGCCCAGTTGCTGGTCTGGTGGATGCATACCCGGCTGGACACCTCATCGTTCCCGGGCAAACGCCATGTGCTCGGGGTCCGATTCACCGATGATCCGCATCGCTACTGGATCGTGGTGGAGTCCGGGGTGCCCTCGGTCTGCGATTCCGATCCGGGCTATCCGGTGCATGTGACCATTACTTCCGATGTGAGTTCGCTCTATCAGGTGTGGCTGGGCCGGGTGCCGATTCACCATGCCGTGCGCACCGGCCGCCTGGAGTTCGTGGGCCCATCGGCCCTGACCCGCCGGATGGATTCGGTGCTGCGCCTGTCTCCTGTAGCGGCGCGGTAGCCCGTAAGCTGTGACCCGTCTAACAGGCTTCACCGCAAGCAGTCCAGTCGTGCCCGACTGGCTATGAAGTGGCCTGATCGCGCCGCCTAGAATCGTGGTGTTCCATTCCGATTCGATTGGCCCAGATGACACAGGAGTTCGCCGTGACCTCGTCCGACACCACCCCCTCCATCGGCACCGCCCGCGTGAAGCGCGGCATGGCCGAGATGCTGAAGGGCGGTGTGATCATGGATGTCGTCACCCCCGACCAGGCCAAGATCGCCGAAGATGCCGGCGCGGTCGCCGTTATGGCGCTCGAGCGGGTGCCCGCCGATATCCGCGCCCAGGGTGGCGTATCCCGCATGTCCGATCCGGACATGATCGACGGCATCATCTCCGCGGTCTCCATCCCGGTCATGGCCAAGGCGCGCATCGGCCACTTCGTCGAGGCCCAGGTGCTGCAGTCGCTCGGTGTCGACTACATCGACGAGTCCGAGGTGCTGACCCCGGCCGATTACGCCAACCACATCGACAAGTGGAACTTCACCGTGCCCTTCGTCTGTGGCGCGACCAACCTGGGCGAGGCGCTGCGCCGGATCACCGAGGGCGCGGCCATGATCCGCTCCAAGGGTGAGGCCGGCACCGGTGACGTCTCCAACGCCACCACCCATATGCGCAAGATCCGCGGTGAGCTGCGTCGCCTGAGCAGCCTGCCCGAGGATGAGCTGTTCGTCGCCGCCAAGGAGCTGCAGGCCCCGTACGAGCTGGTCAAGGAAGTCGCCCAGACCGGCAAGCTGCCCGTGGTGCTGTTCACCGCCGGTGGTATCGCCACCCCGGCCGACGCCGCCATGATGATGCAGCTCGGCGCCGAGGGCGTGTTCGTCGGCTCCGGCATCTTCAAGTCCGGCAACCCGGCCCAGCGTGCCGCCGCCATCGTCAAGGCCACCACCTTCTACGACGACCCGGATGTGCTCGCCAAGGTGTCGCGCGGTCTGGGTGAGGCCATGGTCGGCATCAATGTCGATGAGATCCCGCAGCCGCACCGGCTCGCCGAGCGCGGCTGGTAATTCGGCCCCGCCAACTGAATTCTTGCCGCCGGGTGGCTCTTTCGAGGGCCGCCCGGCGGTTTCGTATCACCGGGGCGCGAAAACTCCCGCGACGCGGGCCCATTCGATTTGCGAGCATATGGTCGTGATGACAGCTCCACCGATATTCCAGGGCGAGTTCGAGGCGCATCTGACCGTGCGCGCCGATGACGCCACGAGTCTGGCGGCCCTCGAACGGCATGCCGCCGCACAGGAATTGAAGTTCACCCATATTCGGCTGGCGCGCGGGCGGGTACGGGATCAGCCGATGCTGACCGCGCGGTATTCGGGAGATTTCGCGACGGTGCGTGATTCGGTGGCGGAGCTGGCGGCGCGCCTGACCGGGGCCGGATTCCCGTTGTGCCGCACGAAGATCGAGTCGACGCCGTGGACGACAGGAGTGCCCGCTACCGATGCCGAGGCGCGGGCGCTGGGGCCGGGCTATTACTTCGAACATCACGTGAAGCTGGTGCTCGCCCCCGAAGCCGATCCCGCCGCGCTCACCGCGATCGCGGTTGCGCACGCGGCGCATCTGTCCGCGAACGCGCGGCGCGTGCGAGCCGATGGCCGCGCCGAACGCTTCGTCACCCAGCGTTGCCGGTCGGTTGGCGATCCGATCGCCGCGGCCCGGTTGCGCGCGCTGCTGGCCGAACTGTCGGACTACGAAATACAGTCCGTCGAACGTGAATTCGTCGTCCTCGACAGCGATGAATCCATCGACGCCGGGTGGATCGACGAGAACGAGGAACTGTCATGACCGCGACCCCCTGGGATGAGTTCCGGCACGGCCCGTGGCAGCCCACCCAGGTGGTGCCCGCCGAACCGCCGACCGAGGAGGTTCGCGTGGCCAAGGGACTGCCGCGCACGCTGTACCCGGTGCCGGGCGCGGGTGTTGTTCAGCATCCGGTATTCGATCCGGCCATGGCCGAGTATTCCTTCGGAATGCGTTTGAGCGAGCCGCATTTCGATGATCCCGAGCGCGGCGCGGGCTGGTTCGCCGCGCGCCGCGAAGCCATCGATCACATCCTCACCGCCGTCGCGGACTCACCGTGGGCCGGGCAGCTCATGTTGCGCGGCAGCGTGCTGCTCGCCGCCTGGTTCGGTGCGGCCGCCAGGCAGCCCGGCGATGTGGATTTCATTGTGCTGCCGATGAATTGGCAGGTCGATGAACCCGCCACCGACGATATGTTCGCCGATATCGCCCGTCGTGCCGAGATCGTGGCCGATATGCCCGGCAGCACGGTGCGCATCCATCCGGATGGTGCGCTGTCCGACCACATCTGGACCTATGATCGTGTCCCCGGCCGTCGCCTGATCCTGCCGTGGACCTCGGCCGACGCCGAAATACCCTCCGGCGCGGTACAACTCGACTTCGTTTTCAATGAAAGCGTGCCGCGGCAACCGCAATGGTCGGATCTGCCACGGCTGTCCGGTCCCGGTCCGGCGGCTCACCTGCTCGCCGCTACGCCGGAACTCTCGCTGGCCTGGAAACTGCTGTGGCTGACCACCGATGTCCACCCGGAGGGCAAGGATTTCTACGATGCGGTCCTGCTGGCCGAAAACTCCCGTCTCCCTTACGAACTGCTCGCCACCGTACTGGGGCGGGATCCCGAGGGCGATTGGCTGCCCGGACTACTCGCGGATCTCGACAGCAGTGCCGACTGGGAGGAATTCGCCAAGGATCACCCGCACCTCGCCGATGCGCAATGGTCCTTCATCGATCGTCTGCGTGCCGCGCTCGAGTACCTGAAAGACCGCTCCTGATCGATTGTGCGGCAGCGGTATTCCAGTAGGTTGCTGTGATCGCTGCCGTCAAGGGCGGCATACGGATGCGCGAAATGTGTTGTGCGCTGGGTCACACCATGATTTGCCTGCGAAATCGTACCCCAGCAAACGCCAGCTACTTTTCCAGTATTGTGCTGCGGCAAATTTACTACCTGGTGCTTCCTCGCTACTGTTCGCCACAGTCGCCGATGTTTCTGCCGACTCACAGTGATCTGGCAAGGAGCCCGCATGCTGGAAATCGACCAGTTCACCTATGGTTGGTTGACCCCCACGCTCGCGTATCTGATGTCTGTCGTCGGCTCGTTGCTGGCATTGCGCTGCATGGTGCGGGCGCGCAGTCAGGCGGGGCATCGCGGCTGGATCATCACCGGCGCGATCGCCCTGGGCGGCACCGGAATCTGGGTCATGCACTTCATCGCCATGCTCGGTTTCTCGGTGCATGACGCCACCATCCGCTACAACGTCCCCGTCACCGTGCTGAGCGCGGTGATCGCCATGGGCGTTGTGTGGCTCGGCCTTTCGATCGTGGTGCATCGGCGCGGCGGCGAATGGTTCGCGCTGATCACCGGCGGCGCGATCACCGGTCTCGGGGTGGCGGCCATGCACTACGCGGGCATGTACGCCATGAAAACCGATGTGACCGTGCAATACGACCCCTGGATAGTGCTGCTGTCCCTGGTCATCGCGATCGTCGCCGCCATCGCCGCCCTCTGGTTCGCACTGCACGTGGAGGGCATCGTGGCCACCGTGGGCGCGGCCCTCATCATGGGAATCGCGGTGTGCGGCATGCATTACACCGGCATGTTCGCCATGCGCGCCCACGTCGCCGACCATATGCACGCCCCCGCGGGCGCCCAGGCGAACCAGCTGCTGACACCGTTGATCATCGCGGTGAGCATGGCAACCATGCTCATGTTCTTCCAGGTCGGCATCACCGATATCGACGAACCCGATCTGAGCCGGATTCGGGGTCAGTACGCCAGTCGTTTCTGGCCGAGCGAGTCCGATGATCCCGTCCCGCTGCCGAAATTCCGCGCGGACGACTTCCCGACCGAGAGGTTCGATCCGCACCGCGCCGATCCGCATCACCGCCGTTGACCGCCGGACGGTCTCGCCGATTCAGCCGTGTGCTCGGGGGCGCAGCCGCAGATAGGCTCGCAGCAGCGGAGCGCCGAGCCGCTGGGCGCGAATCCCGAAGCGGAAGAACGGACTTCGCGCCGCCGGCAGCATGCCGATCTGCCGGGCCAGCTCCATCAGATCCGCGACGCTGGTCCAGGTGCGGAGCCGGCCGTCACGCAGTTCGTAGAGGTCGACCCCGGTGGTGTCGAATGAGCGCCCGGTGGGTGCGAGCCCGAGCGGGGACGGTCCGCCGCCGAGATCACCGGTGAAGGTGCCGCGCGCCCGCCACGGTGCGGCCATCCCGGTGCCGATGAGCGGCAGATACGGCGTGCCGGCGAGTTCGAAGTGAATATCGGGAAAGGCGCGCCAGGTCATCAGCACGTAGTCGCGGAAGGCGGCCTTGCCGGTGACCGATTCTCCGCAGAGCGCGGGATCGGTGCAGACGATATCGTCGGTGACCAGTGCGAGTACGGCCTCCAGATCCTGAGAGTTCCACGCCCGCAGCCATGCTCGGGACCACCCTTGCAGTTCCGCCGCGAGTGTGGCGGAGCGCGCGGCCGCGACGGCGGTCAATTCCGGTAGCGCCTCGACGAGTTCGGTATTGGTCAGGCCCGCGACGAGGGTCGGTTCCGGCGATGGGGTGCTCATGAGAGGGTGCTCTCCCGTGCGGTGAAGGTGTAGTCGTCCAGCGGGAATCGGCGTGCGCGCCACCAGGCTTCGGCCCCGGTGGCGGGGCGGATGAGCGGCACATCGCCGAATTTGTCGAAGTAGAAGCTGTGCGCGTCCGCGCAATTGGAGGTGTAGAAGATGGAGGTGGACTGCCTGCGCACCATCTCCTCGAAATACCGGTCGTGCGGTCGCTGGGTGATCTCGATCCGAGTGCTGGATCGGCGGCGCGCCTCGCGCATGCATCGAATGGCGTGCCGGGCGGTGTTCTCCACCATGAGGAAGTACGACCCGGTGACCGAATAGGGTCCGAGCACCCAGAAGCCGTTGGGCCAGCCGGGTACGGTCACACCCTCGTAGGCGGACCAGCGATGGGTGTGGAAATGGTCGCCCATATCGGTGCCCGCGCCGTTGATGATCGGGAATGGCGGCGCGGCGCCGCGCTCGTAGATGTAGAAGCCGGTGGCCAGCACGAGTGTGTCGATCTCATGGTGTACGCCGTCACCGGTTACTACGCCGGTCGGGGTGATCCGTTCGATCGGATCGGTGACCAGTTCGACGTTCTCGCGCGAGAAGGTGCGGTAGTACCGGTTGGAGAAGGTCGGAAACTTGCAGCCGAAGCGGTAATTCGGGGTGAGTTTGCGGCGGATTTCGGGATCGCGCACCTGTCGGCGCATGAGCGCCAAACCCGCCCATTCCACCATGCGAACCATGGCCGGAATCTTGAATCTGATGCCGAACAGGAAGAAGCTCTCGATCATCAGCACCGAGGCGATGCGGAACGGAATCCAGGCCTGCGGCACCTTTTTCAGGAACCAGCGCAGCGGTCGCGGAATGCGGAAATCCATGGCGGGTACGGCCCAGATGGGCGTGCGCTGGAAGACGGTGAGGGTGCGGGCCCGCTCGGCCAACTCCGGAATGAGTTGTGCCGCTGATGATCCGGTGCCGATGACCGCCACTCGGGCGCCGCTGGGATCGTATTCCCGATCCCAGCGGGCGCTGTGCATGGTGGTGCCCGCGAAATCGTCCAGGCCGGGAATATCGGGGCGTTTGGGTATGGTGAGCCCACCGTAGGCGAAGATGACGTAGCGGGCCGTGATCGGTCCCAGCCCTTCGGTATCCACCGTCCAACGGTGGGTGCCCTCATCGAATTCGGCCTGTTTGACGGTGGTGTTCAGGCGCAGATGCGGTCGCAGGCCGTATTTGTCGGCGCAGTGATCGGCATAGGCCTTCAGTTCGGGTCCCTTGGCGAACCAGTGCCCCCATTCCTGATTGGGCTCGAACGAATAGCAGTAGTTCCATGACGGAACATCCACGCCCGCACCGGGATACACATTGTCCCGCCAGGTGCCGCCGATATCGGCGGCGCGCTCGAGAATGACGAAGTCGGTGATGCCCGCGGCCTTCAGTTCGATCGCCACCCCGAGGCCGCCGAAGCCCGCACCGATGATGATGACCTCGTGGTCCGGATGGTCGGTGTCCTGATCTGTCAATGTTCTTCCCTCACGGTGTTTCTCAATCGAACCGCACCGGACCACAGGCTTATCTGCCCGGGCCGGTCCGGGGTGCCGAGGCTTGGCAGCCGGGCGTGCAGGCGTACGAAGGGGGGTGAACGTTTCCAGCGGGCGGCGGCCTCGAACAGCGATTCGGTTTCCAGTGCGGTCCAGCCGGTGAAGAAGCGCACCCCGTCGGCGGGCGCGAAATGCCAGCGGGCACTGCCCAGTTGGCTACCCATGGTGAGATTGACCGCGCGCCGCATCATCGGCGAGTAGATATCGAGCAGCCACCAGTGCACTGCGGGCTGCCGCAGCACCGCGCCGAGCCGGTGCACCTGCGCCGGGGTCAGATACGGCAGCAGTCCTTCGGTGATGACCAGCGCGTGGTGTGCGCCGTCGGTCGCCTCGCGCAGAAATTCCGCGCAGGCGGTGCCGTCGGTGACGTCCACGGCGCGGCGCACCACGGTGCAGCCGGGCGTCTCCTCGGCCAACAGTCGACATTTCTCAGCCACCAGTCCGGGTAGATCGGCTTCGTACCAGCGCAGCCCCGTCGGCAAATCGAGCCGGTAGGGCCGGGTGTCCAGACCCGCGGCCAGATTGATCACGCGGTCGCAGCCCTGCGCCAGAGCGCGGCCGATCAGATCGTCAATGAGCCTGGTGCGCACCACCTGCGGCCACCCGTTGCGACCACCGTGCGGGGCCACCGGGCCGTCCGCGATGGCGTGTCCGCGCGCCCCGGCGAGCCGATCGGCGAGCCGATCGTGGAACAGGGCGTCCGGGCGCTCGGATTCGATGGCTCGATAGGCCGCCACCCAGCGCGCGGTGTCCGAGATATCACCGATCAATGGTTCGTTCATGATTTCTCCGCATCCAGGACGGCGGGATCGACGAAGTCGACGAACAGGTCCGCGGTGCTGAAGTCCTTGCGCGCGAGCAACTCCAGCATCAGGCCGTTCACCAGGGCGGGCGGCGCCAGATGCGCGAAGCGCGCGATGGTGCGCGGATCCATGTACGGCGCCGCGTCCGCGACCACCGCCGGGTCGAGCCGGGCCAGCACCTGCAGCGCGCGTTCCATATCCCGTGCGTCCACCACACTGCTCGCCGCGCGTCCGATCAGCCTGGGCGGCAGGATCTTCGCGGCCAGCGGCAGACTCAGTCGCAAGGGGATGAAGCGGCGATAGAGCCGCAATCTGCGATAGTCGTGGGCGTAGCGATCGGCGAGCGTGATGGTGACGCGCTGCCGCAGCGCGAAGACATGCTCGTACCCCAACTGCGCCAGGTGTTCCACCCGGTCGGGCGGTACGTGCAGAATGTGCGCCAATCGGTGCAGTTCCTCGGTCAGCGCGTCGCTCACGGGCGTTCCTCCCGTGAGAAGCGCTGCCGCACAGTGCGTTTCCACCCATACGCCATGACGCGTGCGATCGCCCGGGTACCTCGTGGGAGGGTGGCGAGGGTGGCCTCCACGGCGGCGTCCATGGCGATGCGCTCCCGTTCCGGCGCGGTGCGGATCAATTCGAGCAGGTCCGCGCATTGCGGTTCGGGGAGCAGGTAGAGCGCGGTGAACGGCCCGCCCAATTCCGCTTCGAGTTGAGCGCGTGGAGCGGTCATCGATCGGTTCTCCTCTCGGGAACGGTGCTGTGCTCGCGGGCGGCCCGCAATGCGCGCCCGGCCAGTCGCCGCCCCCAACCGTCCAGGGCGAAGCGTGCGCGGTGCGGGGCGGGCAGAATTCGGCGCAGCAGCGGATCGGGGAGGCCGCGGCGCTGCCATTCGCGCGGATAGCCGAGCGATACCTCCTCGAAGCGCACCCCGTCGTAGTAGTCGGTGCGCGGCAGGTGCAGATGGCCGTAGACCGCGCAGACGGTGTGGTAGCGGCGATGCCAGTCGGCGGTCAGCGTGGTACCGCACCACATGGCGAATTCCGGCGGCGCCATCAGCAGGGTGGGGTCGCGCACCAGCGGGAAATGGTTGATGAGCACCAGCGGTATCGCGGGGTCGAGGGCGTCCAGCCGCGCGACCGTATAGCGCACCCGTTCGCGGCACCATTCATCCTTGGCCGCATGGGGATCGGCGACCAGCAGTTGTTCGTCGACGGCGACCACACCGCGCCGTTCGGCGATGCGCAGACCCTCCTGTGCGGTGGCCGCGCCGGCCGGCAGGAAGGAGTAGTCGTAGAGCAGGAACATCGGCACCAGGACGGCCGGACCGCCCGCACCGTGCCAGTGCGGATACTCGTCCTCGGGGGTGAGCACATCGATCTCGCGGCACAGGTCCACCAGGTGCCGGTATCTGCCCTCACCCCGCAACTGCTCGGGATCGAGTGCGGTGGTCCACAATTCGTGATTCCCGGGAACCCAGATCACCTTCGCGAAACGTTCCCGCAGCAGCGTGAGAGCCCAGCGGATATCGGCCGTCTTCTCCGCGACGTCACCGGCCACGATCAGCCAGTCGCCGGGATCGCCCGGCCGAATGCCCTCCACCACTTCACGATTGCCGCGATGCCCCAGGTGCAAATCGCTCACGGCCAGTACCGCGGCGCTCACGGCGCACCGCCGAGCAGCGCCGCGGTGGCCGAGCGCCGCAGTTTGCCCGAGGGCGTCTTGGGCAGCGCGCCCGGACGCAGCACCGTGACATGCCGGGGTCCGACGCCGATCTCGGCGTAGACGGTGCGGGCGATCTCGGCCCGAATCCGTTCCACCGCTTCGGCGTCGGCGTGCAGCCGGGATTCCACCACCACCGCGAACTGTTCGCGATGATCGGCGCGGCGCAGGCCGACCGCCACGGCATTGCCCTGCCGCACCCCCGGCACCCGGCAGGCGGCGCGCTCGATATCGGTGGGGAAGATATTGCGCCCGCCGACGATGATCACATCCTTGGTGCGGCCGCAGACCACGATCTCCCCGGTCTCGGTGAGGTAGCCCAGATCGCCCGTGGCCAGCCAGTTCTCGGCGTCCATCGCCGGGACCACGCCCGCGCCGGTGCGGTACCCGCGGGTGACCGCGTCACCGCGCACCTGGAGTTCGCCGACCATACGGGGCGGCAGCCGATCACCGGCCGCGTCGACCACCCGCAGGCCGAGACCTGGCAGTGGACGGCCCAGGACCGCGAACTGCCGGGCCTCGGGGCCGGTGCTGACGCGCGCCCGCCCGTCCGCCTCCAGGTCGCGGGCGTCCACACTGTCCACGGTGATCGGCGCGCCGATCACGGACAGGGAGATGCCCAGCGTCGTCTCCGCCATCCCGTAGGCGGCGGTGAGAGCGGATTCGGCCAGGCCGAAGCGGGCCCCGGCGGTGCTCACCGCGGTCATGGTCGCCATATCGATGGGTTCGGCCCCATTGCATGCGATGCGCAGACTGGACAGGTCGTAGGCGCCGTCCGGTGCTTCGGCCAGACTGCGCGCCCACAGCGCATAGGCGAAATTCGGTGCGGCGGTGATACTTCCGCGATATCGCGTGATCAGCTCGGCCCACAGCAGCGGATCGGTGAGGAAGTCCGCCGGCGTAACGATCACCGCGTCCAGCCCGCCCTGCATGGGCCCCATGAGCAGTCCGATCATGCCGAAATCGTGTGAGAACGGCAGCCAGCTCACCATCACATCGCTGTCGGTGAACGCGGCCACGGCGCTGATCGAGCGCCAATTCCGGTCCAGATTGCGATGGGTGATCATGACGGCCTTGGCCGCACCGGTGGAACCGGAGGTCAGTTGCAGCAGGGCGATGGCGTCCTCCTCGGCGTGCACCGGTTCGATGGGGTCGGCCATCCGCAACTCCGCCATCTCGATCACTGCCACCCCCGCCTCCCGCAGTACCGAGATGGCTGCCTCGAAAGGCGTTGCCACCACGACCGATCGGGTGCCGAGCAGGTCGAGCACGGTCATCGTGTCCGCGAGCCAGGCCGTCAGATCGGTCCGCGGGGTCGGCTGGTGCAGCATGGTGACCGAGGCGGCGCGCATCCACACCGCCTGCACCAGCGGCGCGACATCCGCGGGCTGTCCGGCCAGAATGGCCACCGGACTGCCCGCGCCGATTCCGCGCCCGGCGAGCCCGCCCGCCATGGCGCGGGCCACCCGATGCACCTCGGCCCAGCTGTGCCGAACGGGCGCGTGCGGCGCGCCGGTCACAATGCCCTTGTGGCCCCGCGGAACTCGAATGAACACGTCCTCGCTGAAGCGGCTCATCCGACCTCCACCGCGGCGTCGTGCCCGGCGCGCACGCCGAGGCGTTCGAGCGGGCCGGTCAGCCGCGCCAGCAGATCGGCCGGTATCTCGTGATCGTCGTGCATATCGGCGAGCCGGTCGATGAGCATCGCCACCTCGGCCAGAATCGGTCCGGCCAATTCGACGTCGGCGGGGGTCACCTGCTCGAGAATGTGCCGGGCGAGCAGGCTCACCGTCGGATACTGGAAGATCACCGAATTGGCCAGCTTGACGCCGGTGAGCGCGCGCAGATGACTGCCCAGTTCGATGGAGCTGAGCGAATCGACGCCCATTTCGGTGAATTCCCGGTCCGGTAGCACGGGTTCGGGGGAGGAGTAGCCCAGCACCATGGCGATCGGCACCTTCACCATTTCCACCACCACCGCGTGCTGCTGCTCCGGACTCATACCGGACAGGCGTTTGGCCAGCTGCGAGGGATCGTTGAGCTGGGTGGTCGCCTTGGCTCGGGTGTGCAGCAGGGCGCGGAAGAAGGGCGGCAGTTCGGCCACCGAGGCGGCGGCGCGCAGCAGTGCGACGTCCAGGCCCACCGGCACCACGTACGGCCTGCCCCAGCCCAATCCGGCATCGAACAGGGTCAGCGCCTCGGCGGTGGGAATCGGGGTGATGCCCATCCGGGCCAGTCGCGCCCGGTCCTTATCGTCGAGTTGACCGGTATTGGAGGTCTCCTCCGCCCACCAGCCCCAGGCCATCGACACCGCCGGGAGTCCGAGGTGGGCGCGATGCTGGGCGAGCGCGTCCAGGTAGACGTTCGCGGCGGCGTAGTTCGCCTGGCCCGGTGCGCCGAAAGCGCCCGCGGCGGAGGAGAACAGCACGAACATCGACAGGTCGAGATCGGCGGTCAGCTCGTGCAGATGCTGTGCGCCCAGGGTTTTCGCGTGCAGCACCCGGTCCAGATGCGCCCGGGTCAGACCGGCGAAGGTGGAATCGGCCAGCACGGCCGCGATATGCACCACGGCGCCGATCGGATGCTCCGGCGGCACGGCGGCGATGAGGTCGCGCACCGCGTCCCGGTCACCGACGTCACAGGCGGCGAAGGTGACCCGCGTGCCGAGTTCGCCCAATTCGGCGGCCAATTCACGTGCGCCCGGGGCGTCCGGGCCGCTGCGTCCGGCCAGCAGCAGTCGGCGCGCACCGTATCGGGTCGCCAGATGCCTGGCGATGAAACCGCCGATCTTGCCGGTGCCGCCGGTGATCAGCACGGTGCGTTCCGGATCGAAGGCGGCGGGCCAGCTCAGCGCCACCTTGCCGATCTGGCGGGTCTCGGCGATATGGCGCAGCGCCGCACCGGTTCGTCGAATATCGAAGGCGGTCAAGGGAAGTGGCTCGATCTCGTGTGTGGTGAGCAGGTCGGTGACATCGCGCAGCAGTGCGCCGAGCGTGTCCGGTTCCAGTGCGCCGAGTTCGAAGGTGTCATAGCGGATACCCGGAAAACGCGCGGCGACCTCGGCCGCTTCGCGCACCGCGGCGCGGCCGATCTCGATGAATCGGCCACCGGCGGCCAGGGTGTGCAGGGAGGGATCGGTGAACTCCTCGGGCAGGGTGTTCAGGACGAGATCGACGCCGCGTCCGCCGGTGGCGGCGGCGAACTCGGCGGCGAACCGCGCCGAACGTGAATCGGCCAGTCGCTCGCCCGGTATGCCCAACTCGCGCAGCGCATCCCACTTGTGCGGGCGAGCCGTGGCGAACACCTCCAAGCCCATCGTCCGGGCCAGGGCGATGGTGGCCAGGCCGACCCCACCGGCGCCGCCGTGCACCAGCACCGATTCGCCGGGAACCGCGGCGCCCAGCTCGCGCAGTGCGTAGAGGGCGGTGCCGAAGGCCACCGGTACCGTCGCCGCCTGATGGAACGACAGGTGCGCGGGGATCGGCGCGAGCCGGCGCGCGGTGGTCACCGAGGTGGCGGAGATATCGTCGAAGAAGCCGAAAACCCGGTCGCCGGGCACGAATTCGGTGACCTGCGCTCCAACGGCGATCACGAGGCCGGACGCCTCGAACGGGGTCGCGGAACGCAGTTCGGTGGTCAGGGCCAGCGCATGGGCGGCTTCGCGATAGGTGAGCCCGGCCGCCCGCAACCGCACCGCCACGCCGTCCGGCGCGAGTTCGGCGAGGTCGGGGGTGATGGCATCGACCGGGCCGGCGTCCTCGAGGTTGCCCGAGCGCGGGATGTCGAGTCGCCAATGCCGGTTCAGCAGATCGGAATCGCGGGCGGCGGCGTCGACGGCCGGGCGAATCCGGCGGCCGTGGAATTCGCCGTCCCGCAGCGCCACCTCGGGTTCGTCGGCCTGCAGCGCGGCGGTCAGGACATCCAGCCCGGCGTCCTCGGGCCCGAGGTCGAGCTGGATCAGCCGCCCCTGATTCTCCGATTGCGCACTGCGCAGCAGACCCCAGACCGCGGCCCCGGCCAGATCGGTGATGTCCTCGCCGCCGCGCACGGCCTGGGTGCCGCGCATGAGAACCAGTACACGGGTGGAGACGAATCGAGCGTCGGCCAGCCAGGTCTGGATCTGTTCGAGCATCGCGGCGGTGCCGTCGGCCACCGCGTCGCCGGGCCGGCCCACCCGCGACAGCAGCACCACCGCGGGTGCGTCGTCGCCGCTGTCTACCGCGGCGACCAGCCGGCGCATGGAATCGTGTCGAGTGATACCGGCGGTGCGCAGTTCCGGCTCCGAAAGGGCAAGTCCCGCGGCCGAACCGATCAGCGTCCACGCGCCCGGCGGCGCGGTGAAGCGCACCCGGGGCGTCGGCACCGGCAGCCAGTCCACCCCGAACAGCGACTCCTGCTGCTGTGCCAGGCCACGTTCGGCGAGTTTGCCCGCCGTCACCGATCGCACCTGCAGGGTTCCGGTGGCGACGGCCTTGCCGTTGGTGTCGGCGAGCAGCCAGCGCATGCGATCCGGACCGGCCGGGCTGAGCCGGACGCGCAGCGCCGCGGCGCCGATCGCGTGCAGGCGCACACCCTCCCACGCGAATGGCAGCCGGATCGCGCCGCCCTCATCCGGCGCCAGCGAGGTGAGCGCCGCACCGGTCTGCATGGCGGCGTCCAGCAGCGCCGGATGCAGGCCGAATTCCTCGGCATCGGTCACCGAATCCGGCAGTGCCACTTCGGCGAAGACCTCCTCGCCGCGCCGCCACACCGCGCGCATGCCCTGGAAGACCGGACCGTACTGATAGCCGAGCGCGGCCAGGCCCTGGTATGCGGTGGCCGGATCGATGGCCTGTTCCGCACCGATCGGCGGCCACACCTCGATGGTGTCCGCGTCGTCGTGGTCGTCGGGCTGACCGAGCCCGCCGTCGGCGTGCAATCGCCACTGCTGCTCGCCGGGCGGGGCGTCCTCCGCCTCGGGGCGCGAATAGATCGTCACCGGACGACGGCCCCGCGCATCGCGTTCACCGACCACGATCTGCACGTGGACGGCGCCCTTGTCCGGCAACGTGATCGGCGAATACATGGTGAGCTTGTCCACGCGCGGGGAGCCGAGTCGCTCACCGGCGTGCAGGGCCAATTCGAGCAGCATGGCCCCGGGCACCAGCACCGTGCCGAACAGGGCGTGATCGGCGATCCAGCCGTGGGTGGCCTGCGCGAGCCTGGTGGTGAACTGGAATTTGTCGGCACCGGGCAGTTCCGCGATGGCGCCGAGCAGCGGATGCCCCGGAGCAGCGAGCCCCAGGCTGCTCGGTTTGCCGCCGTTGACGGCCCCGCCCGCGGTCAGCCAGAAGGTCTGACGCTGGAAAGCGTAGGTGGGCAGGTCTATTCGCGGTAGCGCGCGCCCGGCGGTGAGGACCCGCCAATCCGCGGTGACCCCGGCCACATGCGCCTGCGCGACGGAGGTCAGCAGCCGGTCCAGGCCGCCGTCATCGCGCTTGAGCGAGCCGGTGATGACGCAGTAGTCGGTGAAAGCCCCGACGTGCTCCAGGGATTCGTGCATGGCGGCGGTGAGCACCGGATTGGGACTCATCTCCAGGAACGCGCTGTACCCGGTCTGGTAGGCGGCCTGGAAGGTGTCCTCGAAGAGCACGCGCTCGCGCAGATTGCGCACCCAGTAGGTGGCGTCCAGGGTCGCGGTGTCGACGGCGTCGGCCACGACGGCGGAGAAGAACGCGATATCGGTGCCGCGCGGGGTGATTCCGGAGATCGCCGCGAGGATGGTGTCCTCGATGGCATCGATCTGTGCCGAATGTGAGGCATAGTCCACCGGAATATGCCGGGCTCGAACCCCTGCCGCGGTACAGGCCTCGATGAAGGCCAGCACCTCGGCCGTAGCACCGGAGATGACGGTGGTCTGCGGGCCGTTCACCGCGGCCACATCGATACCCGTTGTGCCGGTGAGCCTTTCGTGAACCTCGTCGATCGGCAACGCGATCGAGGCCATGGTGCCGCGCCCGGCGATCGCGAGCAGCGCCCGGCTGCGCAGGGTCACGATGCGCGCGGCGTCATCGAGTGAGAGCGCCCCCGCGACGTGCGCGGCCGCGATCTCACCCTGCGAATGCCCGATGACCGCGTCCGGGGTGATGCCGAGCGACCCCCACACCGCCGCCAGCGACACCATGACGGCGAACAGCGCGGGCTGCACCACATCGAGACGCTCCAGGCTCGGCGCGCCCGGCGCGCCGTGCAGCACCTCGGTGAGCGACCAGTCCACATACGGGGCGAATGCCTTCTCGCACTCGGTCATTCGCGCCGCGAAGACCGGCGACTCGGCCAGCAGCGCCACGGCCATACCGGTCCACTGTGCGCCCTGGCCGGGAAAGACGAAGACCACCTGGTGCGCGGCATTGGCGTGGCCGCGCGGTGCGCCGCCGGGGCGATTCTCCGCCAGACCGGCGAGGCCCGCGAGGAGTTCGTCGCGGGTGCCGCCCAGGGCGACGGCGCGGTGTTCGAAGGTGGCGCGCGTGGTGGTCAGCGCTCGGCTCACCTCGGCGGGCCGGAATTCCGGATGCGCCCGCAGATGCGCCAGCAGGCGCGCGGCCTGCTCGGTCAGGGCTTCGGGCGAACGGCCGGAGATCGGCCAGGCGAGTACCTCGGCGGCGGGATCGGCCGTGCGTTCGGGAAGCGCTCGAGCGGGCGCCTGCTCGATGATCACGTGCGCGTTGGTGCCGGCGATTCCGAAGGAGGACACCGCCGCCCGGCGCGGGCGGCCCGGCTCCGGCCAGGGGGTGAGTTCGGTGACCACCCGGACATCACCGGCCGACCAGTCCACGCTCGGCGTCGGCTCGCTCACATGCAGACTGGCCGGAAGCACCCCGTGCCGCATGGATTCGATCATCTTGATCATTCCGGCCGCGCCCGCCGCGGCCTGGGTGTGCCCGAAATTCGATTTGATCGAACCGAGCCGGGCGGGATTGCCGGGTGCGCGGCCCTGTCCGTAGGTGGCCAGCAGCGCCTCCAGTTCGATGGGATCGCCCACCGGGGTGCCGGTGCCGTGGCCCTCGATCACATCGACCTCGGCGCCGGTCAATCCGGCGGCGGTGAGCGCGGCGTCGATCAGTTTGAGTTGTGCGGCGGTGCTGGGCACGGTGAGCCCCTTGGACGCGCCATCCTGATTGACCGAACTGCCGCGCAGCACGGCCAGCACCTCGTGCCCGTTCCGTTCGGCATCGGAGAGTCGTTCGAGGATCAGCATCGCCGCGCCCTCGGACATGCAGAAACCGTCCGCATCGGCCGAATACGGTTTGCTGCGGCCCTCTTTGGAGATCGCGCCGTGCTGGCCGAGCGCGTAGAAGCCGGTGAGGGTGGACATGATGGAGATGCCCCCGGCCAGCGCGAGCGAGCATTCGCCCAGGCGCAGCGCCTGGGCGGCGAGATGACAGGCGACGAGTGATGACGAGCACGCGGTGTCGACGCTCAGCGTCGGGCCTTCGAGGCCGAGCAGGTAGGCGATGCGGCCGGAGAGCACACTCTGGCTGACGCCCAGGGAGATGTAGCCGGGATCGATATCTTTCTGTCCCGGAATGAGATACGCGTAATCGCCGGACATGGCCCCCGCATAGACGCCGGTATCGCTGCCGCGCAAGGTGTTCGGATCGATTCCGGCGCGTTCGAGCGACTCCCAGGCGACCTCCAGCAGGACGCGCTGTTGCGGATCCATCGCCCGGGCCTCGCGGGGGCTGATGCCGAAGAACTCCGGATCGAACCGGCCCGGTTCGTCGATGAAGCCGCCCATGGGTGCGAACGCGGCGATCACCTCGGGGGAGGCCATATCGGCGAGTTCGGTCATGGACCGGTCATCCGGGAATTTGCTGGATATGTGCTTGCCTTCGATGACGAAGCGCCACAGTGCGTCCGGTGAATCGATTCCGCCGGGAAACCGGCAGGCCATGCCGACAACGGCGATCGGCTCGCGAAGGGAAGAGTCGAACGTCATTTACGCTCCATATTTCATATGGCTGAAGGGGTGCGGAGAATGGGCTGCCGCAATCATTGGGGCGCCGCGAAATGGGGGATCGCGATGCAGTGTAAGCAGATTGGCGGGCCGCGCAAAAGGGTTTGAAAAATACCGATGTCACTGTGGCATATGTCACACAAGCACGCGCTGACCTGGTGAATCATGTTGAATTCCAGCAACATTCGGCTGTCGGAGTCGTTTGGATGATCTATGTCCGAAAGGGTTGTATACGCAGGGAACGTGCACGTAGATTTCCGTGTCGCGGTTTGAATTTAGATTTAATTTAGGAGTTTTCATGGCGCATATAGAGGTCACGAAATTGATGAACGTGAACCCCGCCCGCCTGTATGCGACGATCGCCGACCCCTCCACCTGGGGGCAATGGTTCGCAATGCACGACACGTTCGTGGGGGAGCCGCCCAAGCAGATCGCTGTGAACAGCCGCATGGTGCAGAACGTGCATGTGCTGGGTATGTCGCACCGCGTCGAGCTGACCGTCACCTCCTTCCGGCCGCCCATGCACCTGGTGCTGTCCGGCAGCAGTGCGGCGGGTGTGGCCTGCGAATTCCGCTTCTCGGTGCGGCGGCAGGCGGGCGGTTCGGAACTGACGCTGTCGGGCGATTTCACCGGTCCCGCGTTGACCGGCGGGCTGATGCGGGCCGTGGACACCGATGTGGTCGCCAAACTCGAGGCGTCGCTGGACCGGCTCGCGGCGCTCGCCGAGGCGGCCTGATGCTCGAACTCGTCGACGTGGTGCGGGAATACCGCATCGGCGGTGCACCGGTGCGCGCGCTGGACGGGGTGAGCCTGCGCATCGACACCGGCGGTTTCGTCGCGGTGGTCGGGCCGTCCGGAGCGGGCAAGAGCACGCTGCTGCATCTGCTCGGGGCGCTGGACGTACCGGACAGCGGATCGATTCGCTTCCGGGGCACCGAGATCGGCGATTCGAGCGAGGAGCGGCGGGCCGAATTCCGGCGGCACGAGGTGGGATTCGTCTTCCAGTTCTTCAATCTGCTGCCGACGCTCACGGCCTGGGAGAACGTCGCCATTCCCAAGCTGTTGGACGGAATCCCGCTGCGGCGGGCACGAATTCGCGCTCTGGAGCTGCTGGACCTGGTCGGGCTGGGCGATCGAGCCGCACATCGGCCCGCCGAACTCTCCGGCGGCCAGATGCAGCGGGTGGCGGTCGCGCGAGCGCTCATGATGGACCCGCCGCTGATCCTGGCCGATGAACCGACCGGCAATCTCGACACCGTCACCGGCGCGGCGGTGCTTGCACTGCTCGCCGAGATCGCGCGCACCGGTGAGCGCGCGGTGGTGATGGTGACCCATGATGCGGAAGCCGCGGCGGCCACCGATCGCGTGATCCGTATGCGGGACGGGCGGATCGACGCCGATCCCGCCGGGGAAGGTGCGGTGCGATGATCGGTGTGCTGCTGGATCGAGCCCGACTGTTCGGTCTGCGTGAGGTGCTGGTGCATCGCGGGCGCACGATCGCCTCGATGACCGTGCTGGCGGTGTCGTCGTCATTCCTGGTGGCGGTGCTCGGATTGACCGGATCGCTGACCGGATCGATCAGCGGACTGGCCGAGAGCATTGCCGGCGATGCCGCCATCGAGGTCTCCGGCATCACCGATTCCGGTTTCGCACAACCGATTCGGGACGATATCGCGCGGGTGCCCGGTGTCGCGGCAGCGGTGCCGATGGTGCGCGCCGCACTGCCCGCCGGATCCGGGACGGCACTGCTGGTCGGCGCCGATGCGGGCGGGGTCGCGCTGCACAGCGATGTACAGGATGCGGTGCTCGATCAGCTGCCGCGCCTGCTGTCGGTGCCCGACGGGGTGCTGATCGGTCCGGGAATGGGCCGCTCCCGCGGCGATTCGCTGACGCTGGGCTCCGGCACGGTCACCGTGGCCGGGGTGTTGGACGACGGAACGCTGGCCAGGCTCAATGACGGGCATTTCGTACTGGCCCCACTGGCGTTGGCGCAGCGGCTGACCGGGCGCGCCGCACGCTTGGACGCGGTGCTGGTGACACTCGCCCCGGGGGCCGATCCGGCGGACGTGCGAGCGGGAGTCACCGCGGCCGTGGCCGGACGCGCGGTGATCGGCGATCCGATTCAGCGGGTGGCGCGGACCGGCAATGCGATTCGCATCGTCCGGTATATGACGCTCATGGGCGCGACAGCGGCCTTCGTGGTCGCCGCATTCCTCATCTACACCGCCATGAGCATGGCGATAACCCAACGCCGACAATCCATCTCGATGCTGCGCGCCATCGGCGGGCGGGGACGGTCACTGGTGGCGGATCTGCTCGTCGAGGCGGCCGTGCTGGGGCTGTGCGGCGGCATCGGGGGTGCGATCGTGGGAATCGTCATGGGACGCATCGCGGTCCGGAGTCTGCCCAACGTACTCGTGCAAACCGTGGAAACCCGTACGTACTACGTCTTTCCGATCCTCGCCGTGCCGATCGCGATTGTCGTCGCCGTCGTCACCAGTGTGCTGGCTTCGGCGGTGGCCGCGCATCAGGTCTACAAGGTTTCGCCCATCGAGGCGCTGGCGCCGGTCGAGGTGTCGCGCGCGGATCTGGTCCCGGGCTGGCTTCGGCTCGGAGCGGCGGTTCAGGTCGTATTCTGTTGCACCGCAACAGTTGTCATCATCGCTTCGGATCAGGAGATGCTGGTGTTCTCGGCCGCGGCGCTGGCGCTGTTCTTCGGCGCGGGCATCGGGCTGTGTTTCGTGGCCGCGGGACCGCTGGTGCGCCTGACGGCGCGCACGGCCGGAATCTTCGGGCCGCCGGGAGCATTGGCCGCGGCCACCGTGGCGCGTGCGCCACGCCGGGTCTGGGCAACGGTCATGACCGTGTTCATGGCCGTGGCCATCACGGTGACCATCACCGGATCCAACGCCGATATGATGGCCTCCGCGCGCGGTTCACTGGCCTCGGTATCGGAGGCCGACGCCTGGCTGGCCGCCGCGCCCGCCGATCAGCTGTCCGTCGGCCCGCTGCTCCCGGCGGATCTGGCCGCCAAGGCGGCCGCCGTACCCGGCGTGGAACGAATTGTGCCGGGGCAGTTGGCCTTCGCGGTTCTCGGTGATACCAAAGTGCTGCTCGATGGACTGGCCGACGGCACCGATCAACCCCTGTTCCAAGGGCTCACCGAACCGGTGCGGCGCGATCTGCTGGCCGGGCGCGGAGTGGTGCTGTCCCGGGATCTCGGCAAGAGCTTGAACGTGGGTGTCGGCGACAGCCTGGAATTGCAGACGCCGCACGGCGTGCGGCACACACCCGTATTGGCGCTGGTGCCGTACTTCTCGGTGCTGACCGGGACCGTCGGCATCGCACTGGATCTGATGCGCGAATGGTTCGATCGGCCCGGTGCGACCACCCTTCAGATCGATACCGCACCGGGGGCGGATAAGGCGGCGGTGCTCGACGGCCTGCGCGGCATCACTCCCGCGGGTGTGCACCTGTTCACGGGGGCGCAATCGCTGGCCGGGGTGGAATCGGCGCTGCGGCAGGGCAGTTCGGTCGGCACCGCCATGTGGATCATCGTGGTTCTCATCGCCGCGGTGGCGGTGCTCAACACCCTCACCCTGTCGGTGCTCGAACGCCGCCGCGAGCTGGGTGTGCTGCGAGCGCTGGGTGCGGGCCGCCGCTTCACACTGCGCACCATCCTGGCCGAGGCCGCGGGTATCGGGGCGGTCGGCGGATTGCTCGGGCTGGCGTTCGGATTGGCAGGCCAGTACTGCTACGACGCGGTGACGCCCGGCATTCTGAACTTCGACGTCGCCTACAGTCCCGCGCCGTTCGCGCTCCTATTCGCCTGTGGCGCACTGGTGCTGAGCTTGGCCGGTGCGATTCCGCCCGCCCTGCGCGCCACCCGGATACGCATTGTCGACGCCATCGCCGTCGACTGACCGAGAGGAATCGTGATGCCGCACCATCGGACGCCCGCCCTGCTGCTCGTCGCCCTCGCCGTGACCCTCACCGCCTCCTGCGCGGGTTCGGACCCCGCGCCCGCACCCGTCCGCACCACATCGGCGGCCGATCTGCCGCCCATACCCCTGCCCACCGCCGAACTGCTCAACGCGGCCGTACTGGGCCGAATGAATTCGGCCGCACCCGGATCCGGCCCCGCGGTCATCCAGGGCGCGGACGCCGACCCGGGCCTGCTGGAACGGCTCATCCGCACCGCCGCCGCCAACGGGATGACCATGACCATCACCAAGGTCGACTACGCGGGCAACGGCCTGCTCAATGCCTCGGCGACCGTCATTCTCAACGGCAGAACCCTGGACGGCGACACCGTCATTCCGTTCGTGGCGGAGGACGGCACCTGGAAACTTCAGAAGCAATGGGCCTGCCAAATGCTCACCAATGCGGGTCAATCCTCGCCCGCGTGCCCGTGACCGCTATTGCGAATCCACCGCGAGCAATCCGAATCGGCTGACGCTGGCGTGGTTGTGGCCGTCCACGCTGGTGATCACCACTTCGGCGGGGTTGGTGAGTGCGATGCAGCAGTAGTTGTCACCGTCGCGCTGTACCGCGATGGACAGCAGGCGGAGGTGGTTTTCCCGCTGCCAGGTGTCGATGTCCTCGTAAAGTCCACGCATGGACGGGTTTTCGAAGTAGACGAGGTTGTGCTTGTTGGCGTCCGACATGGAGGTCTCCGTTCACGACGCGGAGGTTTCCGCCCCATCAACCCTACGTCGGGGTGGGATCCTGGTCGGTTCGTTGCCGGAGGTTCTCGGCGACCTCGGCCTCCCAAGCCTCATTGGCCTTGGCGGTGTCGACCTCGAATTCGAAGCGGCGCACCATTTTCGGGTCGATATCGGCGACATCCACGTAGAACTGGTCGTACCAGCGGCGGAGTTGGTAGACCGGGCCGTCCTCCTCGGTCAGCAGTGGATTGTCGATCTTGGATTTGTGTTTCCAGATCTCGACGTCCTGGAGGAAGCCCTCGCCGAAGCCGTCGGCGGTCTTGCGCGCCAGGCGATCCGCGGTCGCGTCGTCCACGCCCTGCGGTTTGCGCAGCGTGATGCCCCACTGCAACATGAAGGAGTCCTGGGTGATGGGGTAGTGGCAGTTGATCAGCACGCTGTCGACGGTGAATCCGCTGTAGCTGTTGGTGAGCGGATTGATCATGTACGACGGACCGTGGTACGCGGCAACGGATTTCAGCAGTGCGTCGCCCGCGTACTTGGTGCCCATGCCGATATCCGGGCGGGCCTTGGTCTCCAGGAACTGGGTCGCGATATGACCTTCCATGACGTTCTTGAAGTAGGTGGGATAGGCGTAGTGGATGTAGAAGAAGTGCGCCATATCGACCACGTTGTCGATGATCTCGCGACAGTTCGCGCCCTCGATCAGCAGTGAATTCCAGGTCCAGTCGGTCCAGGCGCTGTCGTGCCGGTCGGTGCCCTTGCCGTCGGCATCGGTGTAGGGGCCCTCGATGTACGGGATCGTCACCTCGTCCGGCGGCGGATTGCCCTCGTGGTCATGCCAGATGAACAGTTGGCCATTGCGTTCCAGTGTGGTCCAGGAGCGAGTCCGGGCCAGCGGTGGTACGCGCCGGGCGTACGGGATGCCGGTGCATTTGCCATTGCCGCCCCAGCGCCAATCGTGGAACGGGCAGGCGATCGAATCGCCTTTGATCTCACCCATGCTCAGATCGCCGCCGAGATGACGGCAGTAGCCGTCGAGCACCTGTAGCCGACCGGCGCTGTCGGCGAACACCACGAGTTTGGTGTCGAAGATCTGGATGGCATGCGGCTGTCCATCGCGGAAGGGTTCGGCGAGTCCGAGGCAGTGCCAGCCGCGGGCGAAGCGCGTCGGCGCCGCGCCCACATCGATCTCGCGGATCTTCCCGCCTCGTCCCTGCGCTGTGACCGTCATGGCGACCTCCCTGGTTCGTGTACTAGAACACGTTACAAAAGAAGGGTCGGTTGCGCCACAAAACCGCCCGTTCACCTCGAGTATGGCGAACTGGCATCAAGTAGAACAGGTTCTAGATGATTGCTACGTGTGCGGCGGGAACTGACCGTTCGCGGTGACCGTGGTGCCGTTCAGGGTGTAGGTGACCACGCTGGGACCACCCTGCGGGCAGCACATGGGATCGGTGTCGTTGAGCCAGTGGTACGTCGCCGCGACGGTGTTGCGGTTCTTCTCGTCGACCATCGTGTACATGTACGGCTCGGAGGTCGCGGTGCCCAGATACGTGCCATTGGTGAAGAACAGAATGTGCGTATACGGGTGATTCGTATCGGTATTGACCGTCATCCACGACAGCACCCCCGCGCACCCCGCCTCGATGGACGCATTGCTCGCCGTACCGACCGACCACGCCCCGATCGGAGCCGCACCCAATCTGCTCACCGCCGACCGGGCGAGCGCGGAATTCACATCCAGGCACAAACCATGCCCGCTACCCTCCGGAGCCGACCGCTGCTGCTGTGCCACCGGTTCCGGCGACCCGGCCTGCGAAGCCGATCCACAACCGGCCACCGACAGTGCGATACCCGCCGCGATCAGAGCCGGTACGGTCCGCGCGATTCCCCGCCAAATGTGCGTCACACTGAAGAGATCGGGCGCGCGCGACGCGGTGTTATCGAATACCCGCAGGCCACACCCATTACGACGGGTTACCGCGGATACTCCGGCAACGGATACTCGCGCTGTTTGCCGATCAGCCGGGTGAGCGCTACCCGCAGCGGATGCAGCGGTCGCGAGGTGAGCGCCCCGAGCACGGCGAGCGTCATCCGCACCCCGCGCGCGGTTTCCGGATGCCGCAGGCGAACCTGCTGTTCGGTGCCCTTCTGGATCTCGGTGACCAAGGGACGCAGCAGTTCCTCGTACCGGTCGAAGGCGCGGGTGTGATCGGCAGGGCTCGCGGCGAGCTCACCGGCCAGCAGGTACGCGCCGGTGATGGCCAGGGCGGTACCCATCCCGGTCATGGGCGAGCCGCAGCAGGCGGCATCGCCGAGCAACACCACCCGGCCGCGTGACCAACGTGGCATCCGAACTCGCGCCACCTCGTCGAAATAGAAGTCGGGGGCCTGCGCCGTGGCTTCCAGGATCGAGGGCACCACCCAGCCGGATCCCGCCAGGCGATCACGGATGAGGCGCTGCTGGGCGGCGGTATCACCGCGCAAGCTGTCATCGGCGGGGATGCGGGTGGACAGGATCGCCATGGAGGTCGCCGGGTTCGGATCCGGTCGCACCGCGACCGTACTGCCCGGGACGGGATAGACACCGACCCAACCGGTTTCGAGTCCGGTGCCGGGCGGGGTGGGGATGGTGAAGAAGCCGATATACGCGCCGAGATATTCGACGAACTGCTCGCGCGGGCCGAAAACCTGTGCGCGCGTTGACGAATTCAAGCCATCGGCACCGATCACCAGATCGAAGCCGGACGATGCGCCGGAGGCGAAGCGCACCCGGACCGTGCGATCATCCTGGGTCAGCTCCTCGATCCAGTCGCCGTAGCGGTAGTCCAGGACGCCGGATTCCGCTGGCAACGCGGCGATTTCGTCCAGGAGTACCCGGTTGAGATCGCCTCGGCTGATCTCGATATCGGCGATGAAGCCCTCGCCGCCGAACATTTCGGCGGGCATGCGCGCTCGTCCGCGTCCGCGAGCATCGACGAAAACCATGCCGCGCTCATCGAGTCGATGCCGGGCGATGCCCGGCATCAGTCCCATGCGTTCGGCGACCTCACGGCTCGGGCCGCGCAGATCCACCGCCTGTCCGCCGGGGCGCGGCGCGTTCGCGCGTTCGACGACGGTGGTGTCGATGCCCGCTCGCAAAAGCTGTAGGGCGACCGCGTTTCCCGCGATTCCGCCGCCGCACACCAGCACCCGTATCGAACCGGACATGGTTGAACCCCCTGTGATGTCATCCCCGCCGGTTCACTATTTCAATGGGTTCCGCGAGCGGACAAGGCGCTGTTCGTCACAGCGCCTGATCGTCCGCGCGTTTCGCGCGGCAGGTGCGGCATCCCCACCGCTGCTCTCGTCGAATGCAGCCGCCGAGAATGATTTCGCCGCGTGCGGCGCGCTCCCGTGCTGCCCGCGCGGGTTTGCCGTAGGCGATGCGGGTCATCACCTCACCGCATTCCGGGCATGGAGGCGGATCGGCGCTCTCTTCCGTCATGATGACCACCTTTCTGAATGGTGTTGTGCTTCAGGCTCAATGGGGAATCGCGGTGGCGGGCCGGGGCGCGGGGCGGGAGGTGAGGTGGGCTTCGATGAGTTGTGCGACCTGGTAGGAGTGTTCGGTTGGTTCGAGGAGTGGGAGATAGTCGACCATTCGGGCCAGGGCGGGAAGGTCGACGGTCAAATACATTGCCATGAGCGGGTTTACGAATAGTTCGGAGCCCGCGGTGCGGTCGGTGGCGTGCACATCGCCGAATTCGCCGCGCAGGGCGCTCGCGATTTGCGAGTGGACCACGGTCGGGCGCAGTGGGGTTTCGTTCAGGGCATGCACGACGGCGGCGAAATAGGCCGCGCCTTCGGGACTGTCGGATGGGATGGAGAGTGCGCCCAGGAATGCGTGCTGCTGTTGCAGGGCGGCGAGATTCTCCAGGACGTGTGCGTGGCAGACGCCGTGATAGGCGTCGATGCCGAAACCGATCGAGACCACCAGCCGGGTGAGGCCGTCGAACGGGGCGACCGCGGCGAGGCTGGTCATATCCTCCTGCGGGGTGCCGAGTCCGGCCTCATCACCGCGCAGCAGGATATCGGTGCCGCCGTCCACCAGGACCAGGGCGTCGACGCCCAGATGTGCGATCAGTCCGGCGTAGGCCGCGCGCAGCGGTCGCACACCGGATTTCGGGAACGCGTACACGATCGGTTCGCGGCCGGTGCTCGCCAGCCAGCGAGCCAGCGTGCGTTCGGGGAAGTAGTCGTCATTGCCGGTCGTCTCCGGGGTGACCGCTGCGACGCCGGGGAGCAGCCAGTCCTCGAGTGGGGTCCGGCGCAGATCGCTGAACGACAGGTTCGCCAGGTGAACTCGCTTACCGAGGCCCTCCAGCGCCACCGCGAGCGGCAGGCCGCCGTAGATGTCGAATCCGCCGCCCGCCCCGGCGATCAGCACCCTGGAGGCGTCTCGCAGCCGGGTGAACAGGGGCGGCTCGGCTAAGCTGAACGAAGTCACCCCCGCCATGATGGTCACCGAAACGATTCGGTGCCAGCGGGTTTCGCTCCGGAGGGCGCGGCCGCATCGGATGGCGCTCCCGCTGGAACCTGGGCCGCTCAGTACCTCGGGGCGAGGGCGCGCAGGTAGCGGCGGCGATAACGGCGCTGGGCCACCAGGAGCAGCGGGAACAGGAATCGCCAAGGCGATGTCGCGGCGGGTCGGGTCAGTGAGCGCAGGGTCAGGGAGACAGCGCCATTGGGGGAGCGGTGCACGATGAACGCCTCCTCGCCCGAGACCGGATGCCCGGGCAGGGTGCCGTAGGCGAAGCCGCAGCGGATGAGGGTTTCCACCACCGCGACCACCCGGGCGGGTTCGTGAATCTCGAGGGGACCGAAGGCCGCGGTGATCCGATAGTCGTTGCCCGCGGTGGCGCGGATATCCGGACCGGAGCGGCATTCCACTCGGAATCCGCTGCGCCGCTTGACCTCCCAGTTCAACACCGCATCGCAGGCGGTGCGCCAATCGGCTTCGCCGTGGCCGATGCCGACGGTGTGCTCATAGCGCCGGAATCCGGGCGGGGTGGCGGGCCAGACGGGTTCGGCGGGCCGGGTGCCGCCGGCCGGTGCGTAGCTCAGCGCCACGACCGTGGTCGCGGATTCGTCTTCGGACATATCGCACTCCCTCCCCTCGATGGATCACCGCGTTCAGGCTATCGAGGTCAGGAGTAATCGCGGAAGGTCATCAGGAAGCCCGCGATCGCCATGACGAATAGGGCGATCCACAGGACGATGCGCACTCCGAGCCACGGCAGGTCGCGCACCCACAGCCCGGTGATCATGACGGTGAGCAACATCAGCACGCCGTAGAAAGGTGTGCGCTGGGGATGTTGTCCCAGTCTCATAGTGCCTGGATACTCCTGTTCGGCCGAACCCGCCACCACCCCCGGTGGCGACGCCGAGCCGGATCAACCGCGTCCGATCGCGGGCCGGTCCGGATGATCCCAGGCCACCCGCAGACCCGGCTCCTCCAACTGCTGCTGCTCGAGCAGCGCGGGAATGGTGAACTGCGATTCGGCGGCGGTGCGCCGGCGCAGCGCGGCCTCGGACATGCGCAGTCCCACGGTGACATCGAAATCGAGGCCGCGCCCGAGCAGCATGGGACCGGCGATCAACAGGATCGTGCCGGGCAGCGCCGTGCGAATCCGCGCGCGAGCCGAGCGATCGGTGTGCTCGTTCCACAGCGCCGGAAGCCACCGCCCGCTGTCCCGAAGCGGTGTGAGCACTTCACGATTCAAGGCCGCGTAGTCGAACCACCCGGTGCGATAGGTGTATTCGTCCTCCCGATCGAATTCCAGCCGCACCGAGGCCGGTCGCACGAAATCGTGTAGCGCCACCACCTCGGCGGGTCGTCCACCGTCCCGCAGTAGTTCGGCCACCGCGGTCGCGAAGGACACCGGATCGGCCGCGTCCGCACCGTCCACCGCCAGCACCGCGTAGCCGGTCAGCTCGTTCGCGCGGTCCGCGACCAGCCGGGCCAGGGCATTCGGGGTAATGGCGGTGAACTCGGGCATCTGCCCATCATGGTGGATTCGGGGCGGCGCGGACTCGGTCGGGTCAGCGATACTCGGCCAGTCGAGGGTGGACGCCCAGCCCGATCAGCACGAGGATGGCGGTCGCGCCGCCGAGCGGCAGCCAATTGTTCCAGCCCGCGAGCGCGGCCTCGGCCCTGTCGATCGACGCGTCGAAGGCCCGCTGATTGATATCGATGGTGGCGACCAGTGCGGTGTCGTAGGTGGTGAAATCCGCGTTGGATCGACCCGTGCACAGTGCGATCGCCGCGCGTGGATCGGTATGCGACAGCGCGCGGATATCGTGATCGTCGTGCTGATACGCCAGGTAGGCGACGAGCGCCGCGGTGGCGGCATCGCGCTCACCTGGAAAGGTGATGTTGCGCAGTTCTTTTCCGAAGAAGGAATCGGGGTTCATCCATACCTCGCCGGTGCGCCGATACGCGGCGACCGCGCTGTCCAGGGTGGCGGCGTAATCGTCGACGCCGTGCGCGGGGATATCGGTCAGCCGCTGGGACGCCTCGAAGTACGCCTGCTGATGCGCGGCGGCGTGATCGGGGTCGAGCAGATAGCGGCTCTCATCGGCATTGGCGCTGTAGCCGACCGCCCGCGCCTGGCGCAGGGCGAGCAGGGAATCGAAGGCGTCACCTTTGGCGATGGTGAGTTCTTTTGCGGCCGTGGCGTTTCCGGCATAGCCCCCGATGAGCAGGGCGGCGGTAATCGCGGTCGCGGCGGCCAATGCGGGATTGACGCGGCGGCGCATGGTCACCCTGAGCAGAATCTGCAGGCCGATCAGCGTGACGAGCGCGAGTGCGCCGAGCAGCACGATCCGCACGCGTGCGGCAACCGTCGTGTGTTCGGCTGCCCGGTAGGAGTTTTCGAGCACCGCGCCATTGGTGTCGGCCAATCGCTGAGCTCGCGTGAGCAGGTCCGGCACCAATCCGGTGGCAGCGCGATAGGCCACGAGGGTGCGTTCGGAGGGCTTGCCCGCCGGACCGGAATCCAGGTCCGCCAGCTGAACGGCAGCGGCGGCCAGGGCAACGTACCGCCCGAAGCGGTCGAGCAGTTCTCGGATCGCGGTGGCGGCATCCGTGCCGGTCGCGATGGTCATGGCCTGCTGTAGGTCGGCATCGGCCTGCAGACGTCGCTGTTCATATCCGGTCCGGGCCGCCGACCGTACCGCCGCAAGACTCGAATCATTACCGGCGAGAAGAATATTCGCGAGTTGCGCGTCCATATCGGCCATCGCGAAATGGAGGTCCTCGGTGGCCGCGACCGTCGGCGCGGTGCGGTGGCCGATCACCTCGATGCCGTCCCGGGTGGAGCCCGCGTTCCCGACCAGGAACACCGATGTGAGCACGATGAGCAGTGCTGCGGGGATCGTGAGATATCGGATCCAAGCCGGAATGTCGGCTCGATCGGGGAGCCGGTCGCGGGTGCGGTCGATCGCGCCGCGGACCGGGTTGCCCCGGGTGGTGGTTGTCATCGAACGTCGCCTCTCACACCCAGCTCACTGGCCGAATCGCATTGGCCTGGTTGACCAGATCGCGACGGGTGACCCGGTCCGGGGCCAGTCGTGCGAGCTCCCGATACCGCGCCTCGAGGGCGCGACGCAGTGCGGTCTCATCGCACGGGCACTCCAGTACCCGGGTGGTCGCGGGCGGTCGCGCCGATCCGGTCGCCAACGTCAGTGCCGCGTCCAGGACGGCGATACCGTTGCGCGCCTTCGCTTCCGGGTCCAAGCCCAAGGTGGTGAGTCGCTGTCCCGCCGCGATCAGATAGGTTGCGTCGTGACCTTGGAGACCACCCGAGATCTGCGTGCGCAGCGCCGCCAGCTGCGCGGCGAGATAATGGCTGGAGCTGGCAGGGACCGATTCGGCGGCCGCTATCGCGCCGTCGATATCGCCGTCGTGCGCACGGGTGCGGACCAGGCCGAACGCCGCGCTCGCATAGGTGTGATCCGTGCGCCACACCTGCTCGTAAAGCCCGGCGGCCGTGCGTGTATCGCCCGCGCATTCGGCGGCGGCCGCGAACGCCAGTTTGCCGGCGTGCTCGCCCGGCAGCAGATAGTAGACGGTATCGAAGAGTTCGCGGGCGATGGCAGGCTCCCGGGCGGCCAGCGCCGCCAGCGCGCGATGCCAGATGATCCGCCAGTCCGCGTGCTCGGATGCCTCGAGTGCGGCCAGATCCGCTGCCGCGAAGTCGAAATGACCGATCTCGATGCGGGCGCGGACGCGCGCGAAAATCACCTCGGGGGAGCTGGACGGCACGGATTCGAGCGCCTGCAGGAGCAGTCGCGGATCGGCGACCGTGGTGGTCGCGAGCAGTCGCGCCGCCGGATCGCCCGGATCGATCAGCGGGATCGGCAGGGCCGCCGCGATCACGGCCGCGTCGGGGACCGCGGGCCAGGTCGCCGGATCGATGCCGAAAGTACTTCGCTCGCCGCTGAATACGGTCGAGACCGCGGGATGCGGTAGCGCGTCCTGCGCTGCCACCACCTCGCGCAGTACACCGGTCAATTGCTCGCCCATTTCGGCGGCGGAGGCGAAACGTTCCGATGGCTCGGCGGCGGTGGCGCGATCCAGCAGTCGATGGAAGGACGGAAACTGTTCCAGTAGCGGTACTTCCGCTGCCGAGGGCAGCGAGTACCGGTGCAGGCCCCGGTAGTCGAAGTTGAAGCTCAGCACCGCCAATGTGCGTGCCACCGTGAACAGGTCCGATTCCACCGACGCTCCATCGGCTTCCAGTTCGGGCGCGCAGTAACCGTCGGTCTTGTAGCCCGCGCTGTCCTGATCGTCCATCCGCCGCACCGCGCCCAGATCGATCAGCTTGAGCTGTTCTTCGGTTTGAATCACATTGTCCGGCTTGAAATCGCAGTACAGCAGGCCCATCGAATGCAGGTATCCGAGTGCGGGCAGGATCTCCAGCATGTAGGCCAGCGCCTGCGGCAATGGCAAGGGGCGCAGCGCATTCGACTCGTCCCGTGCCGATCGCAGCTCTTTGAGTGAGGCGCCGCCGATGTACTCCATCACGATGTACCCCACGGGCGCACCGGTCCGGGGATCGGGATGCCGCACGAAGTTGAAGATCTTCACGATATTCGGGTGCTCGACCCCGGCCAGGAACTGTCGCTCGGCCGCGGCGGCCGCCATGGCATCGGCGTCACCGCTGTCCAGCAGGCCCTTGAGCACCACCCAGCGATCGCTCACATTGTGATCACGCGCCAGATACACCCAGCCCAGCCCGCCGTGCGCGAGGCAGCCGAGGACCTCGTACTGACCGGCCACCAGATCACCGGATACGAGTTTGGGCGTAAACGAGTACCCGGTACCGCAGTTCCCGCAGAACCCGTCGGCGCGCCCCGGAGCATCCGCTCTGCCGCGACCGACGGGCTTGGAACAGTTGCTGCAGAAGCGATCTCGCTCCGGCACCCGGGGATCGGCCAGCACGGCGGTGGACGGATCCCGGTACGGCACTTCGGGAATCGACACCAGTCCCGCGCCGAGTCGTCCCCGGCTCGAACCGGCGGTGCGGGTGGATCGGGAGGAGGAACGGCTCGATCCGCGTCGACTCTGCCGCCCGGAGAGCGCCCCGGATCGGGCCGTGCCCGCCGACCGCCCGGACCGGGCGCTGAGCGGCCCGGACGCGATACCGCCCGGCATCTCGGGCAGCGGCGCGAGTCCGCACGAATCGCAGTATCCGTCCGCGATCGAACCCGAGCAGCCCGGTTGCCCGCAGGATCGCGTCACCGTGGTCATGGTCGCGCCCGCACGACGAGCCGGACCAAGGCCGCATCGGCCCCGGCGAATGCCAGCACTGGCCCCCCTGAAAAGCGCGAAACCCGGTGGGGCGCATCCCCATCACCGCTCATGCTGCCACCACTGCCCGTAAACGATTCGTAAGTATTTCCCGGAGCGGCATTTCCGGCGTTCGGGCAGGTCGCGCGGTTGCCGCCGGTGTCCGGTTGTTAGCCTGAGCCGGACAATCCGGAAGGGAACGGTGCATGGCGACGATCGAAGAGGCCCTCGAAATCGAGCGGCTCGAGCGTGACATCTTCCGCGGCGCGTCGACCGAGACGCAGCTGCCCCGCACGTTCGGCGGTCAGGTCGCCGCGCAGGCGCTGGTCTCGGCGGTGCGCACGGTCGATCCGGGGTTCCAGGTGCATTCGCTGCACGGGTACTTCCTGCGGCCGGGCAATCCGCTCGAACCGACCGTCTACCTGGTGGATCGCATACGGGACGGGCGCTCGTTCGTGACCCGCCGGGTCACCGGGGTGCAGAACGGTGAGGCGATATTCACCATGTCGGCCTCCTTCCACGTGGGTGACGAGGGCCCCGAACATCAGGATGAGATGCCCTCGGTGCCCGCCCCGGAGGATCTGCCCGACGCGGCCGTCAGCATGAGTCCCGAACGCCTGTGGGCCATGCGCGAATGGGAGCACTGGGATATCCGCACCGTCCCGCAGGAGAAGGTGGACCGCCGCGAGGGCCTGGCCGCCCAGCAGCAGGTCTGGTTCCGCTACCGCCACCCGCTCCCGAACGACCCGCTCTTCCACGTCTGCACCCTGGCCTACATGAGCGATATGACCCTGCTCGGCTCCTCCAAGGTCCCGCACCCGGACGAGCCGACGCAGAACGCCTCCCTCGACCACGCCATGTGGTTCCTGCGCCCCTTCCAGGCCGATGACTGGTTGCTCTACGACCAGCAGTCCCCGTCCGCGGGCTTCGGCCGCGCGCTCACCGCGGGCCGCATCTGGAATCAGCGCGGCGAACTGGTCGCGGTCGTGGTCCAGGAAGGTCTCATCCGCACGTTCCGGGACAAGAAGGCGGCCTCCTTCCCACCCGGAACGAACTGAGCGACAACGGATCAGGCGGTCTGCACGCGCAGGTGGCAGACGACCGTATCGGGGAGTTTGCGCAGGACGCGTTCGAGTTCATCGCTGCGGTGGCTCGGTAGGACGTGATTCCAGCCCGCCGGGGGTTCGACCTCGGCGATCACGACTACCTTGCGGCGGTTGGGGAAATGGTCGCGGACGTAGTGCGCGACCGGGCCGCCGACCGTGGAGTCGCCATCTTCCAGGAGCACCAGGCGCACATCCGGATGCCAGGTCTCCCATTCCTTGGTGAAGACGGTGATGTTCTCGCCGGGCAGGCATACGTGCACGGCGTAGACGTCGCGGCCCAATGACATTGCGGCGGAAAGGGCTTCGCGGCTGAGTTCGGAGACCTCGGAGACCGGGACCACGATGGCGGTTTCGGTGGGTCGCGGGGTTTGCGGGACCGCGCCCGCGCCGCGGCAGCCGTCGATGCGGTGATAGGTGCGGCGAATGCGTTCCATGGCGATCACCAGCAGCGGGAGCACCAGCACGATCAGCCATGCGCCCTCGGTGAACTTCATCGAGGTGGTGACGATGGCCGCCACGAAGGTGAGCACCGCGCCGAATCCATTGAGCGCGGTCCGCCACCGCCAGCCCGGTGCGCGGGTGATCAGCCAGTGCCGCACCATGCCGACCTGGGCGATGGTGAAGCCAACGAAGACGCCGATGGCGAACAGCGGAACCAGCGCGTTCATATTGCCGTCGGAGGCGAGCAGCAGCAGTGCCGAGGTACCGCCCAGCACCAGCACGCCGAAGCGGTAGACCTGGCGTGGCGAACTCACCGCGAACCGATGCGGCAGGCAATTGTCATCGGCCAGGATCTTGGTCAGCGTGGGCAGGCCGCCGTAGGAAGTGTTGGCGGCCAACGCAAGCAGGATTACGGTGGCGAATTGCACCACGTAGTAACCGATTCCGTGGCCCAGCGCCGCCTCGGTGAGCTGGGACAGGATGGTGGTGCCCTCGACCGGATGGATCGAGAACTTCTGGATCAGCGTGGCCAGGCCCAGCAGCATCAGGCCCAGCAGCGCACCCAGCACCACCTCGGCTCGCTGCGCCCGCTTGACCTTGGGCTGGGCGAAACTCGGCACCGCGTTGGCGATCGCCTCGACACCGGTCAATGCCGCGCAACCGCTGGAGAAAGCCTTGAGCAGCAACAGGATTCCAATGGCGTGCGCATCGGTGGCGACGGCCGCGCCGGTGGCCACGCTCGCGGGTTCGGCGCGCAGCAGACCGCCGATGATCACCACGAAAATGCCCGCCACGAAGACGATGGTCGGAGCCATGAAGGCCCGGGCGCTCTCCCTGATGCCGTACAGATTCAGCACGGTGATGCCCACCAGCACCGCCAGGCAGATCCACACCGTATAGGGCAGCAGCTCCGGGAACGCGGAGGTCAGTGCCGCCACGCCCGCCGCGATGGAGACCGCCACATTCAGGATGTAATCGACGATCAGCGACGCCGCCGCAACCAGACTCGTGCGATGTCCGAGCCGCTCCTTCGCGACCGCGTACGCGCCGCCGCCGTTCGGGAACGCGGCGATCACCTGCCGGTAGGAGGCGATCAGCACCGCCAGCAGCACCACGATCGCCGCGGTCACCGGGAGCGTGAACCCCAGTCCGGCCGATCCGGCCGCGGCCAGCACCAGCACGATCGCTTCCGGACCGTAGGACACCGACGCCATGGCATCGAGTGAGAGTCCGGCCAAACCGGTCGAAACAGTCAACCCGCGCCGGGGCGGCGGAGCGCTCATGCCACCGCGCGGCCCGGGCAAAGTCTGAGGTAACACGTCAGTCACATCGCGGAGTGTTCACCGAATTCGACAGCTGGACACTCGTCCTAACGAAACCCTGACGCCCGCGGTGATCAGTACAACAGGTTGCCGCCGTTCGTCAGTAGGAGGTGATGATGTGCCCGGGCGTCCACCAACCCGAGCGCTGCACCGATTCGACCGAGATCCGGGCGGGCTCGGTGGTGGGGTCCAGTGGAATGAATCGTTCGATCGAACCCCAATCGCGATCCCAGTCGTTGTTCAGATACGACGGCAGCGCGCGCGAGCTGTACAGCAATTGCGTCCAGCCCAGCGGACCGCCGCCGTCATGCCCCTGCCAGAGATTGGTGATGGTCGCGCCATTGCGGTCCGGCAGGATGCGATATTCGGGGAGTCCGGCGACGCCCACACGCGTGGGAACCAGTCGCTGGCACGGGAAATGCAGTCCGACCGCCCAGTCCAGCAGCACCGGCGTCTGCGATCCGATCAGGGTGTTCAGCGTGGTCGTCCGGGGCACCCGGGGCGGTGTCACCGCGAGCCACTGGTCTTTACCGAGGTCCTTGTCATCGGCCACCAGCCGGACCACATCGGCCTCACCCGGCAGTGTGTCGAGCGGAACGCGCAGATTCCGCCACAGCGGAGCGGGACCGATATCGATCGGCAGCGTGCGTCCCAAGGACGCGACCGACCCATCGGATTGCGTTCTGCCGTATTCCATGTCGAGCTGCTGCCCGGGATGCTCGATACCGTCGGCGTCGACCGAGCGGATGCGCCCTGCCACGGCGATCGCGATGATCTGCCCGCGATTTCCATTGGCAGCGTCCGGAAGCCGGTACCAGCCGGTGGTCAGCGAGGACGGGGTTTGCGCACCGTCGCGGTAGCTGCCGAGCACGGGTGTGCTCGCCGGATCGAGTCCGAACGGCAGCGGAACGGTGCTGCCGTTGATCCCGCTACCACTCGAGGTATCGGAACCCGACCCCGCTGATTTGGCGGCGTCGCGGAGTTTGTCCTGATCATCGGAGACCGAATTGGCCTGTCCGGTAGTCGATTCGACCTCATCGGAAGTCAATACCGGTGCGACCCCGTTCGCGGTGAAGCCCGCCGAGTCGATGCCCGCGAGCGCCGAACCTGCATCACCGGACAGCGGGCGCAGCATCGAGGCGTTCGGATCGGTTTCCACCAGCACGTCATCGGCCATACCGCAGCCGTGCGAAAACGCCGCGCTCACATTGGATTGCGCCACGGAGTACGAGGGGTACTGCGCCACAGCGGCTTTGAGGAAGGAGCCGACCAGGAAGAGCACCATCAGCGCCGCCGCCACCGCGAGCACCGGGATGCGGGCGATGCGGCCTGGAATCGATTCGGGTCGGAGTCGGGTCTGCGGCCGAATATGGAACCACCCGGCCACCAGCAGCGCGAGCACCGCCAAACCCGCCGCGGCGGTGGACAGTCCCTTCCCCGCGATGGTCGGCGGCTTATCCCACCAGGGAATTCCCCACGATGAGACATACCAGTAACCATTCGCGCCGACGAAAGTCAGTGCCAGCGCGAAGAACAACGCCGCCGCGAACAATGCGCGATTGCGCACCGGCCGCATCACCCGCGCACTCACCGCCACCGCCGTGAGCGCCGCCACGCACGTGGCCAGTCCGGCGAAAACGCCGAATTGATGCGTCCATTTGGTGGGGGAGAACATCATCAACACCATCGCGGCGAACGTGATGCCGATGACCCGGCGCGACGGCCCGACCGCGATGCCCGGGATATGGCCGCCGCGGCGCAGCATTGTCACCACGCAGACGGCCAGCCCCAGCAGCATCATGAACATGCCGAACCGCCGGGTCAGCCAGCCATCGGCATTGAGCTGCAGGAGATATTGGTAGCGCAGGAATTCGAAGAACCAGGACTCGCCGGGTTTGATCTCCCCGTGCACGTACGCCATTTCGCGGACACCGGCCAGCGTGCGATCGGCGAAGATCACCGTCAGCACGACGAGACCCGAAGCGAGCAGCGGCAATAGCTGTGCGAGATAACCGATTACCTTGGCGCGCTGGGTGATCACCGCGGTGACGGTGCGCGCCCCGGCGGCCAGGGCCCCGAGGCAGATCAATCCGGAGGGCGCGGCGGTCAGGGTCAGCGCGGCGATGATGATGGCCGCGGCCGCGGGTAGCAGTCGCCGGGTGGCAATGGCTCGCTCGATCGAAACCCAGGTCAGCACAACGCCCATCGCCACGAACGGTTCGGCGCGCAAGCCATTGTCATAAGGCAGCCAGAACGCCAGGAATACCAGTGCGCTGGTCCAGGCGACCACCCGATTATTGCGCGCCGCGACGCCCAGCCGGGGAATGATCTCGCGACTGACCACCCACCAGGTGATCACGGCGGTTGCCAAGGTGGGCAGGCGAACCCACGGACTCACCGCGGAGATATGCGTCATCCACGCGATCACATCGGTGTACGGGGTGTAGAAGGGACCTTCGTCCACGCCGAACCACCGGTAGTAGTTCGACATATAGCCCGAGTTCTGCGAATCACGGGCCATACCGAGGATGTATCCGTCATCGGAGGTGTTCGCGCCGATGAAATGCCACACCCCCAAGACCGCGAAAACGACCCAGTCCGTTGGGCGCAGCCGCCACCACCGCTCGGGCAGGAAACGTCGCGTCGACCGGCCGTCCCCGCGATCCAGGCGATGCAGCGCCACCAGCGAGCACAGCGTCGCGAGCAGGCACAGCACGATCACGGTCAGTTTGAGCGGGGTCGGCGAGGTCGAGAATCGGGAATCGACCTCGGCGCGCACCGCCATCCCATTCGGAGGCGCACCGGTCAGATCGGTGAAGACGCCGACCACCTGCGGCCGGAGATCGGAGGACAGCTCCGCGCCGGAACCATCGAGACCGGTCACCGATACGCTCGCCCGCGTCGTCGAAATATCCACGGCCAGAGCGGTATCGCGATCCCGAATCGTTTCGAGCGCCCCCGACCACACCAGGGTGCCGCGCGAGACGATATCGACCCTGCCGGGCCGATCCGCCGCGTCCGGCACGACCTTGACGACGAATCCGTACTTCTCCATATCCGCCGACTGGCGCGGAATGGTCGATACGACGATGCCGCCGTGGTCCGCGAGGGCGGTGAGCGCCGCATTCGGAATCCGCGCGGAGAGTTGCAGGGGCGCATAGGTGACCAGCGGTGCCGCAACACTGTTCAGCGCTTCGGCCTGCGGCCATGCGAGCGTCGCGGCCTCCATGCGCACGGGCAGGAATGGCACGGCTATCGCGAACAACGCACCGAGCAGACCGGAGATCACCGCGATCAGTCGTATCCGATCACGATGTCCGCCTTGCCGTTCACCATTGCGCCCGGACTCGTCGATAGACGGTCGTAGCGCCCGCACCCCAATGTCAGCCACGGTGCCCGATGCTAGCCGGAGCCATGTGCGTCATTCGAATTCCATTGGCAGGATTAATGGTTCAGCGATCACGACGGAGGGGACGGCATGACAATCCTGGTAACCGGGGCCACCGCGAATATCGGACGCAAGGTTGTCGATCATCTATTGGCATTGGGGGCCAAGGATGTTCGAGCGCTCACCAATAGTCCGCGAAAGGCGGCGCTACCCGAGGGAGTGCAGGTGGCGCAGGGCTACCTGGGCAAACCCGAGACGCTGCCCGCCGCGTTCGAGGGGGTGGAACGGATCTACCTCGCGCCCATGCCGGACACCGTCACCGAGGTGCTGGCGCTGGCGCGGGCCGCCGGGGTGCGGCATATCGTCGATCTGTCCGGTGAACCGGAGAGCTGGTGGGGGAGCGTCAGCAATGCCGTCGAGGACAGCGGGATGGCGTGGACGCATCTGTGGCCCGCCGATTTCATGGAGAACACGCTGATGTGGTCGCGGCAGATCCACGAGGTCGGCGTCATACGGGAACCGCATCCGGAGGCGGCGAGCGCGCCCATCGCCATGGATGACATCGCCGCGGTGGCCGCCGTCGCCCTGCTGTCCGATGATCATCACGGCCGTGCGCACTCGCTCGGCGGGCCGGAGATTCTCACCCGTTCCGAGCTCGTGCGGCAGCTCGCCGAGGCACTCGGCCGCGATATCGCCTTCGAACGCTCATCCCGCGAGGAGGCCATCGCGGCCTTGATGCCGACCATGGGCGAGACCGCGACCTGGTACGTCGACAATGCGCTGAGCTCCTTCGACCCGAACCCGGTCGGCCTGCCCATCACCAGCGTCGCCGATATCACCGGCCGCCCGGCGACCACGTTCGCCCGGTGGGCCACCGATAACGTCGCGCGGTTCGACCTCGACTGATCCGGACGTTCGAGGGTCGCCCGGATTCACCTGGCGGCCCTCATCCGGCGTCGACGCGGCGCTGCCCGAAATGCCGCTTCGGGGTGGTCCGCCGTCGAACACTATGCTCGACGGCGTGACTCCGAGGATTGGTGTGCTGGCATTGCAGGGCGACGTGCGCGAGCACATGCACGCGCTGGCGGCGTGCGGCGCCGAGCCGGTGGCGGTGCGCCGGGAATCGGAATTGGCGTCGGTGGACGGTCTGGTGATTCCCGGTGGCGAATCCACCGCGATCAGCAAGCTGCTGGACATCTTCGAACTGCTCGAACCGCTGCGGCAGCGATTGCGCGACGGTATGCCCGCCTACGGGTCATGCGCGGGCATGATCCTGCTCGCGAGCGAGGTGCTCGATACCCGTCCGGATATGCACACCCTGAACGGCATCGATATGACGGTGCGCCGCAATGCTTTCGGACGTCAGGTCGATTCCTTCGAAACCGATCTGGAGTTCACCGGGCTCGATGACGGCCCGGTGCGCGCGGTCTTCATTCGCGCGCCGTGGGTGGAGCGCGCGGGCGCCGATGTCGAGGTGCTGGCGCGGGTGCCCTCGGGTCCGGCGGCGGGCACCATCGTCGCGGTGCGGCAGGGCAATGTCATGGCAACGTCCTTCCACCCCGAGGTGACCGGAGATCTGCGCGTTCACCGACTGTTCGTCGAAACCCTGGTGCGCCCGCGCGCCGGTGTCTGACCCGGCCCGAGTTCACGTGCTCGCGGCCGTCACGGGCGCGCGCAGTAGACTGGGGCGCTGTCCGTCCGTGGGCCCGTAGTGTCGCTTTGGTGAAACTACTCAGCCCCCTGAACCGAGGAAGTAGGGAATGAGCGGCCACTCCAAATGGGCCACCACCAAGCACAAGAAGGCCGGGATCGACGCGAAGCGCGGCAAGCTCTTCGCCAAGTTGATCAAGAACATCGAGGTGGCGGCCCGCACCGGTGGTAGTGACCCGGACGGCAACCCGACCCTGTACGACGCCATTCAAAAGGCGAAGAAGTCGTCGGTGCCCAATGACAATATCGAGCGCGCCCGCAAGCGCGGCGGTGGTGAAGAGGCCGGCGGCGCCGACTGGCAGACCATCATGTACGAGGGCTACGGCCCCAATGGTGTTGCGGTGCTGATCGAATGCCTCACCGATAACCGCAATCGCGCGGCCGGTGAGGTGCGTGTGGCCATGACCCGCAACGGCGGCAATATGGCCGATCCGGGTTCGGTGTCGTACCTGTTCCACCGCAAGGGCCTGGTCACCATGGAGAAGAACGGCCTGTCCGAGGACGATGTCCTCATGGCCGTGCTCGACGCCGGTGCCGAAGAGGTCAATGACAACGGCGACACCTTCGAGATCATCTCCGAGCCCGGTGACATGATCGCGGTCCGCACCGCCCTCCAGTCGGCCGGTTACGACTACGACTCCGCCGACTCGGGCTTCCAGCCCTCGATGTCGGTCTCGGTGGACGCCGATACCGCCCGCAAGGTGTTCAAGCTGGTCGACGCGCTCGAAGACAGCGATGACGTCCAGAACGTCTACACCAACGTGGACATCTCCGACGAGGTCCTCGCCGAACTCGACGACTGAGTCGTCACAGCACGCGCGAATCGTCGCAGCACGCGAACGAAGGCCGCCTCCCGAATTCGGAAGGCGGCCTTCGCCGTTCCGGTGCGATACCGTGGCGCGCCTCGATTGACAGATCGAATGTCGCGCGGTCGCGGTGGAAGAATCACCCGCATGGTCGAACTGGTCGCGGTACGAGGCGATATCACCGAGCAGGTCGTGGACGCCGTGGTGAACGCGGCCAATTCCTCATTGCTCGGCGGTGGCGGAGTGGATGGCGCGATTCATCGCAAGGGCGGTCCGGAGATTCTGGCCGAATGCCGCGCCCTGCGGGCCTCGCACTACGGACGCGGGCTCGGGACCGGTCAGGCGGTGGCCACCACGGCGGGCCGATTGCCCGCGCGCTGGGTGATTCATACGGTGGGGCCGGTGTGGTCCGATACCGAGGATCGCTCGGAACTGTTGGCGTCCTGCTATCGCGAATCACTGCGGGTGGCAGCCGAATTGGGGGCCGAATCGGTGGCGTTTCCGGCCATCTCGACCGGAATCTTCCGGTGGCCCATGGACGATGGGGCGCGCATCGCGATCGAAACGGTGCGGAGTGTGCCCACGACGGTCGCGCAGGTGCGGTTCGTACTCTTCGGAGATGATGCCTACCAGGCGTTTCAGGGTCGGCTGGGTTAGCGTCGCGCGTTCTTGTCGGTGGCGTCTGCAAGGGTGGGGCGGTGACGAATACCGATGAGGCGTTTCGGATCCGAATCGAGGTCAGACTCTCCGACCTCGATCCTCAACTACATGTGACAGGTGCCGCGTATCAGCAGTACGCGGATCACGCGCGCTTCGAATGCGTTCGCGCGGCGGGGATTTCGGTGGAGGAATTGGTCGGTGGCGGTTTGGGGCCGGTGAATCTGGAGACGGTGATCAAGTATCACCGCGAGTTGCGGGCGGGGGATTGCGTTGACGTGACCTGCGAATGGGTGTGGGGAGCAGGGAAGACCTATCGGGTGGAGCATCGGTTCACCCGCGCCGATGGAGAGCTATCGGCGACGATCACGCACGTCAGCGGGTTGATGGATCTGCGGACGCGGCGATTGGTGGCCGATCCCGCGCGGGAATGGGCTGTGCGAGCCAAGGATCCGACGCTCCTGGGCGTGGAACCGGTGTGCTCCTGAGGGACTCGGCCCGGGTGCTCGTCGGCACCCGTGTCGGTGGGCGGGGAATCCCCTGAGGTCCGTTAGACTCTCGAACAGTTGTTCGTCTGCGGTGAGAGGGGATTTCGTGCGGGTGATGGGCGTCGACCCCGGGCTCACCCGGTGCGGGCTCAGCATGGTCGAAGGCGGGGTGGGGCGCACGGTGACCGCGCTGGCCGTCGACGTGGTGCGCACACCGCCCGATATGGATCTCGCACAGCGACTCATGGGCGTCGCTGACGCCGCCGAGCAGTGGATGGACAAATATCTACCCGAAGCGGTGGCGGTGGAACGGGTGTTCTCCCAGCACAATGTGCGCACCGCCATGGCGACCGCGCAGGCGGGCGGGGTGATCGCGCTGGCGGCGGCGCGGCGCGGGATACCGGTGCACTTCCACACCCCGAGTCAGGTGAAGGCGGCGGTCACCGGAAACGGTTCGGCGGATAAGGCGCAAGTGACCGCCATGGTGACCCGTATCCTCGGGCTGGCGGTCGCGCCGAAACCCGCGGACGCCGCCGACGCGCTGGCATTGGCCATCTGTCATTGCTGGCGCGCGCCGATGATCGATCGCATGGCCAAGGCCGAGGCCATGGCGGCGGCACAGCGGCGCATGTACGAGGAAAGGCTTGCCCAGCAACGGAAGGCGGTATCCGGGTGATCGCGTCGGTACGCGGTGAGGTGCTCGAGATCGGGCTCGACCATGTGGTCCTGGAGGCCGCCGGCGTCGGGTATCGGCTCAATGCCACTCCCGCCACGCTAGCCACGCTCAGCGCCGGTGCGGATGCGCGGCTCTATACGACCATGATCGTGCGCGAGGATTCGATGACCCTGTTCGGGTTCTCCGATACCGAATCCCGTGAGTTGTTCGGTCTGCTGCTGACCGTGTCCGGGGTCGGCCCCAAGATCGCCATGGCGGTGCTCGCGGTGCTCGAACCCGAAGCGCTGCGCAAGGCGCTGGCCGAGAGCAATGTGGCCGCGCTGACCCGCGTGCCCGGTATCGGCAAGCGCGGCGCCGAGCGCATGGTGGTGGAATTGCGCGACAAGGTGGATCTGGTTCCGGTGCAATCGGGTCCGCCCGGATCCGGTCCCGCCGCGATCGCCACACCGGTGCGCGAACAGGTGGTGGAGGCGCTCATCGGCCTCGGCTTCCCGGTCAAACAGGCCGAACCCGCCGTCGAGGCCGTGCTGGTGCACGATCCGGACCTGGGCACCTCGCAGGCATTGCGGGCCGCGCTGGGGCTGCTGGGCAAGAACCGATAGGCGCTCATGATCGACGAACCTGACTTCGCCCCGGAACCGGACTTCAGCGGCGAGCCCGATTTCGCCCCCGATCCGGATTTCGCCGGGACCGATGCCGACGAATCCGCGGTCATCCCAACCTATCTCGCCTCCGACGGTGAGATCGAGGCCAGCCTGCGCCCGAAATCGCTGGACGATTTCATCGGGCAGCCGCGCGTGCGCGAACAGCTGGCGCTGGTGCTGCGCGGCGCGAAACAGCGCGGCGGGACACCCGATCACGTGCTGCTGTCCGGTCCGCCCGGACTCGGCAAGACCAGTATGGCCATGATCATCGCCGGGGAGCTGGGCACCGCATTGCGCCTCACCTCCGGTCCGGCGCTCGAACGCGCCGGGGATCTGGCCGCCATGCTCAGCAATCTCGTCGAGGGCGATGTGCTGTTCATCGATGAGATCCACCGCATGGCACGGCCCGCCGAGGAAATGCTCTACCTCGCCATGGAGGATTTCCGGGTCGACGTGGTGGTGGGCAAGGGTCCGGGCGCGACCTCCATTCCGCTCGATATCGCACCCTTCACCCTGGTCGGCGCGACCACCCGCTCGGGTGCGCTCACCGGCCCGCTGCGCGACCGCTTCGGTTTCACCGGCCATATGGATTTCTACGAACCCGATGAGCTGCAACGGATTCTGCTCCGCTCGGCACGCATTCTCGGCGTGCAGATCGAGGAGAACGCCGCCACCGAAATCGCCGGGCGCTCCCGGGGCACGCCCCGTATCGCGAACCGGCTGCTGCGCCGCGTCCGCGACTACGCCGAGGTCAAGGCCGACGGCATCGTCACCCGCGAGATCGCACACGCCGCACTGGCGGTCTACGACGTCGATGTGCTGGGCCTGGATCGGCTGGACCGCGCGGTTCTGACCGCGCTGATTCGCAGCTTCAACGGCGGACCGGTGGGCGTCTCGACGCTCGCCGTGGCCGTGGGTGAGGAAGCCGCCACCGTCGAAGAGGTCTGCGAACCCTTCCTGGTGCGCGCCGGTTTGGTGGCCCGCACCCCGCGCGGCCGCGTCGCCACCGCTGGGGCTTGGGAACATCTGGGTTTGGTTCCGCCGCCGGATCTGGTCTTCGGCTCCATCGAAGTCCGTGCCCGCGAACAACATCCGGGACTCTTCGACTCGGCTTAGCAGGTCCCGAACCGGCGAACGCCCCCGTGACAGCAGATGCTGTGACGGGGGCGCTTCTCCCACAACCTGTTTCCCCGTATCGGGTTCGGGGCGGCGTCGTCCGATTGTGGGAGGGCACCGGGGCGGTGCCCACGATCGGGTACTACGCATCCGGTCCGCGCACGGTTCACTCGACGGTGAGAACCAATTTTCCGACGGTGCGGCCGGTTTCACCCAGGGCGTGCGCCTTGGCGGCGTCGGCGAGCGGGAACACACCCGCGATGGTCGGCCGGAGCGTGCCGGATTCGGCGAGTTCGGCCAGCGCGGTCATACCCGCGTGGTCGGCCTCGACCAGAATCAGCACGGCGCGCACACCACGGTCGGCACCCGCCTGCACCAGGGAATCGGCTCCGAGGGCACGGAGTGAGACCAGAATCCCGTTGGGGCGCAATGATTTCATCGACTTGATCGCATGCTCGGCATCGATCGGATCGAGGATGACGTCCACATCGCGGACCGTCTCGTGCACGTCGACTGCGTGATAGTCGATGACCTCATCCGCGCCCAAACCGCGCACGAACTCGTGGTTGGCCGAGCTCGCGGTGCCGATGACGTACGCGCCCAGCGATTTCGCGATCTGCACGGCGAAATGCCCGACACCGCCTGCGGCGGCGTGGATCAGGACCCGCTGTCCCGGTTGCACATCGGCGGCATCGACCAGGGACTGCCAGGCGGTTAGCGCGGCCAGCGGGATGGCGGCGGCTTGAATGTGATTGAGGTTGGCGGGTTTCCGGGCGAACGCGCGGGTCGGGCCGGTCACGTACTCGGCGGCCGCCCCGTGCCCGTGCGGATAGGGGAGCATGCCGAAGACCTCGTCACCGGGCTGGAACAGGGTGACGCCGATGCCGACTGCCACCACCTCGCCCGAGACATCCCAGCCCAGGACGAACGGCGGTTCGGGCAGGAACAGTCCGGGGCGGCGGCGGTGTCCCCAGTCGGTGGGGTTGAGGGCGGTGGCGTGTACGCGCACCAGGATCTCGCTCGGTCCCGGTTGCGGTACCGGGCGTTCGACCTCGCGCAGCACCTCGGGTCCGCCGAGTGCATCCTGGCTGATGGCGCGCATGGTCTTGGGGATGTCCTTCTCGCTCATAGCACCGAGCTTGCCGTCCATCGGCGCGCAAGGAAATGGCACGATCGCCATTATTCGATAGAATCGTGCCATGCAGAGTGAGGTGATCCGGCCGCATCGCGTGGTCGTACTGGCGCTGGACGGGGTGTACCCGTTCGAACTCGGCATCCCGAACCGGGTGTTCGGCACCGCCGACGGGCGCTACGAGGTGCTCACCTGTTCGGTCGACGGAAAGCCGGTGCGCAGCGATTCCGATTTCGATATCGCGGTCGGGCGGGACGCGAGTGCGCTGGAAACCGCCGATACCGTGGTCATACCACCCTGCGATGTGCTCGCCATCCTGAAAGACGGTTTACCGCAGCGGATTTCGGATGCCCTGGCGCGCATCAACCCGGCCGCGCGGCTGGTCTCCATCTGCACCGGTGCCATCGTGGTGGCCGCCGCCGGGCTGCTGGATGATCGGCCCGCGACCACACATTGGAACTTCGCCGAGCGCTTCGGCGCGCATTTCCCGCGCATCCGGGTCGACCCGAATGTGCTCTATGTCGATGACGGCGACATTCTGACCTCGGCGGGCGCGAGTGCGGGAGTTGATCTGTGCCTGCACCTGATTCGCCGCGATCACGGTAGCGAAGTCGCCAATATGGTGGCGCGCCGGTGTGTCGTGCCGCCGTGGCGCGAGGGCGGGCAGGCGCAATTCATCGAACAGCCCGTCCCGCCGCCCGCCGCCGCGGGTACCGCCGATGCCCGGCAGTGGGCGCTGGAAAACCTGCACAGTCCGCTCACGATGGCCGATCTGGCCGAACGCGCCCGCATGTCCGGCCGCACCTTCGCCCGCCGCTTCCGCGATGAGGTGGGGATAAGCCCCGGCCGGTGGCTCATTCAACAGCGCGTCTTCCGCGCTCGCGAACTGCTCGAGACCACCGAACTTTCGGTCGATCGCATTGCCGCCGAAGTCGGTTTCGCCACCGGCACCTCGCTGCGCCAGCACCTGCACGAGGCGATCGGCATCGCCCCGCTCGCCTACCGTCGCACCTTCCGCGCCGGCGCTGCCGCCGCACCCTGATCTCGCGACCGACCGGGCTCGAGGCGAGTCACGCTGTATCCCTCGACGTCGGTGTCGGACCGGCGAATCCAGCGCGCCCGCCGTGCCGCCGAATTCCCCATGGTGACAGTGGTTCTCAGCGGCGGCCGGTGTGCAGGCTGAGTTCGCGGACTTCGCGCAGATGCTGTTCCATGGCCACGGCCGCGCTCGCGCCGTCGTGCCGGGCGACCGCTTCGTAGATCTGCCGGTGCCCGTCCAGGGAGATGCGGCGGCCGCGTTTGGTGCGGTGCGAGAGGGTGCGGGTGCGACGGGTCCATTCGGTCGTCATGGTGCACAGCGTCACCAGGAGGGGGTTCTGGGCGGCGTGGGCGAGCAGGGCGTGGAATTCGATATCCAGGCGCAGGGATTCATCGGCCGAATTGCCGTCGTGGCAGCGGCCGAGCACGTTTTCCAGTGAGAGCAGATTGGATTCGACCGCACGCAGGGCCGCCAGCTGCGCGATGCGCGGTTCCACCAGATCGCGCAGTTCGCTGGCATGACCCAGTTCGATTTCGGTCTCGGCCAGACTGCCCGCCAATTCCGCTGCCGTGTACGGAGTGTCGGCCACGGTGCTGCCCCGGCCCTGTCTGCGTTCGATGAGCTTCTTGGACTCCAGCTCGAACATGGCCTGCCGCAGAGACGATCTGGAGATATTCATATTCGCCGCGAGCTCACGTTCGGGTGGCAGCCGATCCCCCGCGCGCAGTTCGCCGCTGATGATCAGGCCCTCCAGGTGGGCCGCGACCTCCGCGCTCACACTGCGTGCGCGGCGGCTCAGCGGTGGTATCGAAGCCGTCATCGACTCAACTCTAAATCCCTTCGTATGCAGGCTATTTCGCGCGAGTAAAGCGCTCGTTACGATAGGTTGTGAACCCTGTTTCCGCCCGGTCGGCTGTCCTATGGTCGGCAGATCGGATGGTCCGACCAATTGCGGTCGGGTAGGGAAGGTAGTGCGCGTGACGTCGATTGTGCAGGGGTTCGTCCCCGCGTTTCCGGTGCTGCAACAGGGCGAGGGAATCGGCGATACGACGCCCTATATTCCGGCCGAACCGTCGAAGGTGCTGTGGGGGCGGATCCCGTGCGCGGGCGACACTCCGATCGCCACCATCGATCCCGGGCAGGCGGTGATCGTCGATACCGTCAGTCACGAGGGCATTCTGGAGGATCAGGGGTCGGATCCGATCGCCTACTTCGGCAGGCACGGGGTGGAATTGGACCATATCCTCGGCGACACAGTGGAAGTGGCGGCCTCACGCAAGCGGGATTCGCTGGCCGGTCCGCATATCGTGACCGGGCCGATCGCCGTGAACGGTGCGCGCCCGGGCGATCTGCTCGCCATTCGGATCGATGATCTCACCATGCGCGCGCCGTACGGCGTGGTGTCCACCCGGCACAATCGCGGCGTACTGGCGCATAAGCTCGGCTTCGACGGTGATTACGGCCAATTCTGTAGCGTCGACTCGCGGGATGGAAAGTGGTTCGGCACCATGCCGATTCACCCCGCGCATCCGCACACCGCCGAGTTCCCGCTCGATCCGTTCCTCGGCCTGATCGGCGTCGCCACCGATACCGATTCGCACCTGTCCTCGGTGCCGCCCGGACTGCACGGCGGCAATATCGATATCCGCCGTCTCACCCCCGGCGCGACACTCTTCCTCCCCGTACAGGTTCCGGACGCCCTGCTGTACATCGGCGATCCGCACTTCGCCCAGGGCAATGGCGAGGTCGCGCTCACCGCGCTGGAAGCACCCCTGCGCGCCCGCCTCACCGTCGACCTCATCCCCGCCGCCGAGGTCAAGGCCGGATTGGGCCGCCCCATCGGCCCCTTCGCCGCCGCCCACGGCTTCATCATCCCCACCGGTCTGGACCCCGACCTGAACCGGGCCCTGGAAGCCTGCGTCCGCAATGCCATCGAAATGGTGGTGGCCCTGTTCGACGCCGACCCCCAACAGGCCTACCTCTACCTCAGCGCCGCAACCGATTTCAATATCTCCCAGGCCGTCGACCAGGTCCGCGGCGTACACGGCGAAATCCGCGTAGCCGACTTCGCCCACCACGCCACCACCGCCCTCGCCCGCCGAATCCTGGAGCGCGCGTAGTGGCCGACACCTATCGCTCGACCGTGGTCGGGAACGAGATGCGCACCGACCCAACCGCGCGTGAGGGCGAGAGGTCCGGTGATTCGTCTGCGCGACCCTCCGGGATGCTCGGCGCGAGTTCGGCAGTCTCGGATCGTGGCGACGCGGTATGGCGTGTGAAAGGCGCACCCCTATTCGCCGCGACCGGAGCCGGAGGACTGTCCGGCCACACCGTCGCTGTCAAAGACCTCTATGCGGTAGCGGGATTCGCGGTGGGCGCGGGCGTGCGCGAATATCTCGGCAGCCCGGAGGCTGTGCATGCCACCGCTGTCGAGACCCTGCTGGCGGCCGGCGCGGATATCGCCGGAATCGCGCACACCGACGAATTCGCCTACAGCATCACCGGTTCCAACGGCACGTACGGCATGCCGGTGAACCCCGCTGCCTCACAGCGCATCCCCGGTGGCTCCTCCAGCGGTTCGGCCGTCGCGGTCGCCCGCGGCGAAGCCACCGTCGGCCTCGGCACCGATACGGCGGGTTCCATTCGCGTCCCCGCCGCCTACCAGAGCCTGTGGGGCATCCGAACCACCCACGGCCGCATATCCACCCGCGGCCTGCTCCCACTCGCCCAATCCTTCGACACCGTCGGCTGGATGACCCGCGATCCGCACACCCTCGCCGCCGTAGCGAACAGCCTCCTACCGCCCGACTCCCCGACAACCTGCGGTGCGGCCGCGCCCGGGATGAACCACGCGGGCGGCATGCGGAAGTCCGCGGCGGACCCTGCCGCATCCGACCGTGCTGACGAAGCCCCGACCGAGGCCTTCGGCGTCGCACCCGATTCCACCATCGACGTGGTGATCGCCGATCCTGTTCGGCTGGTGGTCGACACCGGGCTCTGCGAGGTCGCGGACGCGCCGCTGGCTGCCGCGGTCCGTGCTGCCGCCGACACCTTGGGCACAGCCCCGGTGGCCCTGGACGCGGATCTCGAATCCTGGTTCACGGCCTTCCGTACCGTTCAGGCGTACGAGGCCTGGCGCAATCACGGTCCGTGGATCACCGCCCACCCCGGAGCGGTGACACCCGAAGTGGCCCAGCGCTTTGCCTACGCCGCGACCGTCACCCCGGCGGCGGCCGATCGCTCCGGGCGACTACTCGATGCGGCAGCATCCCACCTGCGTTCCGCACTCACCGGCCGAATCCTATTGCTCCCCAGCACCGCGACGTATCCACCGCTCCGGACTGCGGACCCGGCGGAATTGGAGGCGGGGCGTACTCGAACCCTGCACCTGACCTGCCTAGCCTCGCTCGCGGGCCTGCCCGCAGTCACCTTCCCGCTCGCCGAAACCGATGGCCTCCCAATAGGTCTCTGCCTGATTGGTGCTCCCGGCACCGATCAGGCACTCATTCGCGCGGCGCACGCTGCCGCCGACCGACTTGGATGAGTAGCCGCCGTCCGGCGTATCGGCGGGCGTGAACAGCGCATTCCCTCCACCCCGGGCGCATGCCGCGTTGTCCGGTCGAGTCCCGTTGTTCCCCAATGCCGTAACGCGTCGGCCGTGCCGGAAGGCCGGAGTTGGCGGTGAGTGTCAGGCGTCCCGCGCCCGTTCTGTCGACCGCTCCGGTGGCCCTGTCCGCTGTCACTTCGAATTCGGCGGAACCGTCGGTGTCCCAGTGGGGCTCGGCGTGATCGGTGCTCGCGGTATCGCGCATTCGCGGAGTCCTCGATCGCTGGCCTCAGGCGCGCTGGGCCTGGGGGAGTAGTTCGTTGATTCTGGTGGTGCGGGCGACGATTCGGCCTGACTTTATGACGTAGCAGCGGTCGGGGCGGTCGAGGAGGGCGTGGGAGAGGCGGTTGGTGGAGAGGATTACCAGGTCGGCTCTGGCGCCGGGGTGGAGGCCGTAGGTGGCGGAGATGCCGATTATGCGGGCGGCCTGGGTGGTGGCCATGGCCAGGACTCGGGTGAGGTCGGTGGGGCCGGAGAGGTGGGAGGTTTGGGCGAGGAAGAGGCCGATATCGAGGAGGTCGGCGTTGCCGTAGGGGGTGAAGGCGTTGCGGATGTTGTTGGAGGAGTAGGCGGTTTCGACGCCTGCGGCCCAGAGTTCGCGGATGGGGGCGATGCCGCGGCGGGTGTTGACGGTGTCGGTGCGGCCGCCCAGGTGCATATCGGTGGCGGGGAGGGGGACCACCGCTATGCCCGCTTCGGCCAGGCGGGTGAGGGTGTGGTGTCTGCGGGCGGGGTCCTGGCCTGCCAGGGAGGTCATGTGGCCCAGCGTGACTCGGCCGGACATGCCGGTGCGGTCGGTGACCTCGGCGATGTAGTCGGCCATGGCGAAGCGGGGATCGGTGGCATCGTCGGCGAAGTCGGCGTGAATGTCGAGGGGGACGGCGAATTCGGCGGCCAGGTCGAAGATCAGGTCGATATGGCGGCGGCAGTCCGCGACGGTGGCCTCGTTGTAGGCGCAGCCGCCCAGCACATCCGCGCCGCGGCGCAGGCTTTCGCGCAGCAGGTCCAGCGTGCCGGGGGCTTGCAGGATGCCCTCCTGCGGGAAGGCGACGATTTGCAGGCCGATGCGGTCGCGATACTCCTCGCGCAACGCCAGCAGCGCCTCGACGCCCCGCAGTCCGACGATCGGATCGACATCGGGATGCGCGCGAATCATCGTGGTGCCGTTGGCGATCGCCATATCCAGCACCCGGCGGGCGCGCGCGGAGATGGATGCCACGGTGAACTCGCGCTTGAGTTCGGCGGTGACCGCGATGGCCCCGGCCAGCGTGCCGTCGGGGTTGGGGCGTTCGGCGTCGAGGAGGGCCTTGTCCAGGTGGACATGCGATTCGATCAGTCCGGGAATGACCACCCGTGCCGCGCAATCGATCTCATCGGTCGCGGCCACCGGCAATCCGGGTCCGATGGCGCTGATCAGCCCGTCCTCGATGGCGATATCCACGAGTGCGGCGGCATCGTCGATGCGGGCATTGCGCAACACCAGATCGGCCATGGATACCTCCGCGAGCACAGCGATGTGAAGAACTGTCCCCGGTTGTATACGACCGCCATGTTTCGATCTCGGGCGCGCAATGCTGCGCCGACGTTACGGACTGCCTTGGCGGCCAGCCGATTCCGTCATCGCTCAGTCGCGGTGGCGCAGCCGATAGGCGTACGTGGCGTGCGCGATGTGGTCCGCGACCACCCGCGCGGCCCGCTCCGGATCCCCGGCTTCGAGTGCGGCGCAGATCTCTTCGTGTTCCTGCCAGGAATCGCTGGCGCGCCTGGGCAGCTCGACCGCGTACACCCAGGCGATCTTCCAGCTCAACTGCGTGATCAGCTGTTCGAGCAGGGTGCTGCCGGAGGCTTCGGCCAGCACTTCGTGAAAGCGGCTGTTGAGCCGGGTGAGCTCATCGAGCCGCCCCGCGCGCACGGCGTCCTGGCCCAGCGCGGTCAATTCCTTGAGCCGCCCGAGCTGTTCGGGCGTGCGCCGCACCGCCGCGCGGGAGGCGCACAGCGGTTCCAGGCGGGCGCGGATCTCCAGCAGATCCGCCGCCTCCTCCTCGGTCAACTCGGCGACGAAAACCCCGGCATACGGCCGTGACGAGGCGAAACCCTCCGCCTCCAGGGTGCGCAGCGCCTCGCGCACGGGTACCCGTGAGACGCCGTAGCTTTCGGCGAGCGACTCCTCGGTCAGCCGCTGCCCGGGGCTGAACACCCCGCGAATGATGTCATCGCGAATGGCACGGCACAGTTGCTGCGGCGTCATGCGCCGCACGGTGCTGCTCACCGCGGGCTCGCGAGGGTCACCGCGGCCGCCCGGCGGAAACGCGAGGTACGGGTGTTTGCATACGATCCATCCTGACGGCGGCGGATGAGCGCCGCAAATCCGCGGCGTGAACTCCTACGCCCGTTCGGCTCCCGCTGTCGCACCGGCTTTTTCGGTTCGCCGCTGTCGCGAGCTTTGTATACGATGCGCTGCATCCCATTTCGGAAGGGTTTCATGGATCCCGCGCATCTGGTTCTACTGCTCGTCGCCGGTTTCGGCGCGGGCGTCTGCAATGCCATCGCCGGTGGCGGCAGTCTGTTGTCATTCCCGGCCCTGCTGGCCACCGGATTGCCCCCGGTGGCGGCGACCGTCACCAATTCGGTCTCGGTCTGGCCGGGATATCTGGGCGGCGCGGCCGCCCTGCGCAAGCGGCTCGATGAGCATCGCTCGCTGGTGCCCGGGCTCGTTCTCACCGGTGCGGTGGGCGCGGCGGTCGGCGTCGTCGTATTGCTGGCCGCACCGCCCAAGGTATTCGCCGCGGTGGTGCCGTATCTGATTCTGGCGGCGACCGCGCTGTTCGCGGCGCAGCCGATGCTGTCGCGGAAGCTCGCGGCCCGGCGCGGTGACGGTGATTCCCGGCTGCTGCTGTTCGCCGGTGTCTTCCTGGGCGGTGTGTACGGCGCGTACTTCAACGGCGGGATGGGCATTGTGCTGCTCACCGCGCTCGCACTGGGCATCGACGCCTCGATCACCGCGCTCAACGGCCTCAAAAGCCTGCTCACCCTGACCGTCTCGACGACCGCGATGATCGCGGTCGCGCTATTCGGCCCGGTGCACTGGCTCGCGGTGCTGGTGCTGGCCCCCGCCTGTCTGCTCGGCGGCGTCGCGGGCGCAAAACTCGCCGATCGATTGCGGCCCGGCGCTTTTCGCGCGGTCGTGATCGTCTTCGGCGTCGGCGCGGGCACCGCCATGCTGCTCACCTGATTTCCGCTCACCCCAACGCATCGAAGAGGTGTAAACGATGAACGACCTGCTGCTCCGTGGCGGCCGCCCCTGGACCCCGGGCGCGCCCCTCACCACCGCCGATATTCTGATCAGCGGCGGTCGCATCACCGCGATCGGTCCCGATCTCACCGAAACCGCCACCGAGACCATCGATTTGGCGGGCGCGCTGGTACTGCCGGGTCTGGTGGATTCGCACTGCCATCTCGACAAGACCATGTACGGCGGACCCTGGATTCCCAATAGCGGCGGCCGCACCCTGGCGGGCCGCATCGCGAACGGTGAGGGGCGACGGCAAGAGCTGGGACTGCCCAGCGCCGAGTACTCCGCGAACCTGCTGGCCGCCATGATCTCGCACGGCACCGCGCACGTGCGCAGCCATATCGATATCGATCCGGACGTCGGGCTGGGTGGCGTGGACGCGGTACGCGCTGCGGCCGAACGATATTCGGATCGCGTCGACGTACAGCTGGTCGCCTTCCCACAGGGCGGGCTGATGAATCGCCCCGGTACCGCCGAACTGCTGGAGGCCGCCCTCGCCGACGGCGTCGAGGTGATCGGCGGACTGGATCCGGCGGGCTATGACGGCAACCCCACCGGACAGCTGGATCTGCTGTTCGGGCTGGCCGAGAAGTACGGCGCGCGCATCGATATCCACCTGCACGACCGCGGTGCGCTCGGGGCCTGGCAGTACGACCTGATCATCGAACGCACCCGCGCCACCGGACTGTCCGGTCGCGTCACCATCAGCCACGCCTACGCCATGGGTGAACTCGCGCCCGAGGAACAGCGCCGCATCGCGGAAGATCTTGCGGATGCCGGGGTTTCGATGGTCACCTGCGCGGTCGGCGATGCCCCGGTGGTGCCGGTGCGGCTCATGCACGAGACCGGTGCTGGCCTGGCGCTGGGCAATGACGGTATTCGCGATCTGTGGACCCCGTACGGCGACGGTGACATGTTGCGCCGCATCATGACCGTCGCCTTCCGAGGTCGCCTGGTGGCCGATGCCGAGATCGAATTGGCGCTGGCGGCCGGAACCTACGGCGGGGCAAAGGTTCTCGGGATCGAGAACTACGGCCTGAGCGTGGGCTCCGCCGCCGATCTGTGCACGGTGACCGCGGAAACCCCTGCGCAGGCGGTGGTTTCGGTGCCGACCCGGGAGCTGGTGCTCAAGCGCGGCCGCGTGGTGGCGCGCTCCGGCGCGCTCGTCACCGACTGATCGTATACGAAACAGGGGCGTAATCATGTTGACCGCGAACGGCAATGCGGCCCCGATAGAACTGTGAAGCATGAGCACCACCGCTTCACAAGCCACAACGGACCGAGGCCGGACCGGGGATACCACCGCCGACAGCGACGGCAATGTATACACCAGCCCGGCCTCCAGCGTCCCGGCACTGGCTTTCGATAACGCGAGTTTGGTCTTCGAGAACGGCACCCACGCGCTCGATGGCATCGATATCGCCATTCGCACAGGCGAATTCGTCTCCCTCGTCGGACCCTCGGGCTGCGGTAAATCCACGCTGCTGCGCCTGGCCGCCGGTTTCGACAAACCCACCGCCGGTGACGTGCGGGTGGCCACCACCCAACTGGGCTACGTCTTCCAGGAAGCCACCCTGCTGCCGTGGCGGTCGGTGCTGCGCAATGTGGAACTCCCCGCCGAACTGGCGGGCGTCGACAAGGCCGCCCGCCGCGCCGCCGCCCGCGAGGCCATCGAACGCGTGGGGCTCACCGGCTTCGAAAACCACAAGCCCGCACAGCTTTCCGGCGGTATGCGAATGCGCACCTCGATCGCCCGCGCGCTCACCCGTGCCCCGGAGCTGTTCCTTTTCGACGAACCGTTCGGCGCACTCGACGAGATCACCCGTCAGCGCCTCAACGAGGAGGTGAGCGGGCTCTACCGGCGCTCCGGATTCACCGGCGTCTTCGTCACCCATTCGGTGGCCGAGGCGGTGTTCATGTCCACCCGCATCATCGTACTCACCGGCCGGCCCGGCCGGGTCGCCGCCGATATCGCGGTGCCCCTGGACTTTCCGCGCACCCCCGAACTCCGCTACACCCCGGAGTTCGCCGAGATCGCCGCCACCGTCTCGGCCGCCCTGCACGCGGCCGAGAGCACCGAAGCCACCGGGAGGGCCGCATGACCGCCGCAACCGCTCGATCGGCCGCCGCCGCGACAATGGTCGCCGCTGCCATGGCGGGGGAGTCGGCCGCGGGAGACCGTGGTTCGGCCGCCCGCGTACCGGCTGCTTCGGCCGGAGCCGTACCTGCCTCCGCGATGACCGAACGGGGGACGGCCACCCCGGAATCACCCTTATCGCCGCAGGGAAAAACGCTGTGGCCCTTCGCCATCGCGCCGATTCGGGTATTCGCGCCGGTCGCGGTGTTCGTCATTGTCATGGCGGCCTGGTCGGTGGTGAGTCACTTCGTGATCGCCGAGGATTCCCGATTCCTGCTGCCGCCGCCGGAATCGGTGATCTCCAAGGGACTGCTCGACGCGACGGCCCGCACCGAGATCTTCACCGCGCTGGGTTCGACGGTGCAGATCGCGCTCACCGGATTGGCCATCGCCATCGTGCTCGGCGTCGCCTTCGCGGTGATCATGAGCCAGGCGCGCTGGGCCGAATACTCGCTCTATCCGTACGCCGTTGTGCTGCAAACCATTCCGGTGCTCGCGGTGGTGCCGCTGTTCGGCTTCTGGTTCGGGTACGAGTTCGGCAGCCGTGTCATCGTCTGCGTCATGGTGTCGCTGTTCCCGGTCATCACCAATACCCTGTTCGGCCTGAAGTCGGTGAACGCCGCCGAGCACGACCTGTTCACCCTGCACGGTGCGTCACGGTGGCAGCGATTGCTGAAACTGCAACTGCCCGCGGCGTTTCCGGCCATGATCACCGGTTTCAAGATCTCCGCCGGAATGGCCATCATCGGTTCCATCGTGGCGGACTTCTTCTTCCGCCAGGGTGATCCGGGCATCGGCCGCATGATCGATGTCTACCGCCAGCGCCTGGCCACCGAAGAGCTGCTCACCGCGCTGCTGCTGTCCTCGCTCGTCGGCCTGATCCTGTTCTGGATCTTCGACTTCCTCGCCGCCCGCGTCGATCGCGCGCACGGTAAGCGCCGCTGACCATATCGGCTGCGCCACAAAGGTTTCCACCCCGTAGTACCCAACCAAGGAATGCTCGTGAAGAAACGTCTCCTCGCCGCTGCCGCCCTCGCGGGCAGTCTCAGCCTCGTGCTCACGGCCTGCGGCGGTGGCGCCTCGTCGCCCAAGCCGACCGGTCAGGGCGTGCTCGCCGGAATCTGCCCGGCCACCGTGGTCATCCAAACGGATTGGTACGCGACGCCCGAGCGGGCCGCCGCCTATCAGCTCGTCGGCCCGAACGGCACCGTCGACGCCAAGAAGGGCGCGTACGTCGGCCCGCTCGGTGACACCGGCGTGAATGTCGAAGTGCGCCTGGGCGGTCCATTCCTGGGCGGTCAGCCGGTTCCGGCGCAGATGTATCAGGACACCAGCATCACCCTGGGCATGGTGCCCACCGACGAACAGGTGCGCGCCGCCGCCAAGACGCCGCTGACCGGCGTCTTCGCCTCCCTCGATATCAACCCGCAGATCATCATGTGGGATCCTGCCACCTATCCGCAGATCAAATCCTGGCCCGATGTCGCGGCCAGCGGCGCACCGATCCTGTACTCCGAGGGCAAGCCGTACATGGATTTCCTCGTCGCCAACGGCTACGTGAAGAAGGAACAGCTCGACGCCTCCTACGACGGCACCCCCAGCCGTTTCGTGGCGGAGAAGGGCCGAGTCATGCAGCAGGGCTACGTATCCAATGAGCCGTATCGCTGGGAACACGATGTGAAGGGCTGGCAGAAGCCCACCGCCAGCCTGCTGATCGCCAAATCCGGCTATGAGGCATACCCGCACGCCTGGTCCGTGCGCACCGGCGAACTCGACAAACTCCGCCCCTGCCTGCAAAAGCTCGTCCCCATGCTGCAGCAGGCTCAAATCGACTACGCCACCAACCCCGAACCCACCAACCAGGCACTGCTCCGCATCTCCCAGACCATCCCCGACGGCCCGCCCATCAGCGCCGCCGGCAATACCGATTCGGTGAAAGTCCAACTCGCCGAGAAGATCATCGGTAACGGCCCGGACGACACCCTCGGCAATTTCGACACCGCCCGCGTAGACCGCGCCATCGCCCAGATCGCCCCCATCCTGAAGGCCCGCAGCCAGCCGGTCCCCGACGGCCTAAAAGCCTCGGATCTGGTCACCAATGAATTCATCGACACCGCAAAGGGTCTGAAAACCCAAGGCTGACTCATCGAACGCGGTTGGCGCACAACCGCGTTCGACGGCAGCACCGGTAACGGGTCACTGCGAGGATTGACCGGCTCGCAGTGACCACGCGCGGCGTAGATCCCGGTTCGGGAGGATCCGGTCCCACAGGCTGGGCGGGGTGCGCTCGGGATCCATGAGTTCGTTCTCCGCGAGGGGACTGTCCTCATGCTCGACGGTCTCGGGTTCGAATCGTTTCAGCGTGCGCCCGGGGCCGCGCAGCGCCTCCACGGTGCGCAGCAGTGAGGATGTCTCGGCCAGGGTGGCGTCGAATGTCGCCGTATCGGTGTCGAGGTGTTCGCAGAGCAGTCTGCGGCGCATGCCGAGGATGGTGTCGCGCAGCTGTTCGGCATCGGCCGTCTCGGGGGTGACCTCGACGGCGAGATCGCATTCGGTGTCGAAACCCATCGATCGGTTGTTGAGGTTGGAGGAGCCGACGCGGAGCAGGCGATCATCCATCACGAGAACCTTGGCATGCACGTAGATCGGTGCGTCGCCCTCGGTGACGGGGTAGTAGACGCCCAGGCGGTTGTGGGTATCGGCCCGCCAGAGCAGATGCAGCAGGCGGCGGCGCGCGCCGTCCATCGCCTGCTGTTCCAGCCAGCCGTCGGCATTGCGGGGGATGACCAGCACGATCTCCGGGCCGTCCGGCTCGCGCAGCCGGGCGGCGATCGCCTCGGCAAGGGTGCGTGAGGCCAGGTACTGGCTCTCGATGTAGAGCGAGCGGGTCGCGCCCGCGATCGCGGCCAGGTACAGCGCCTCGATCTCACGGACTTCGGTGCGGTCGGCGAGTTCTGGGAGGGTCCGCGCGATACCCACCTGCACCGATCGCATGGTCGGCGGCAAACCTTCCGGCCAGGGAGCGTCCCCGTCCAGCGGGTCGACCGGATCCAATTCCTGACCCGTCGCGGATTTCCAACGGGCCCTGGCCAATTCGCCGATCGCCCGCGCGGCGTCGCCGTCTACGGCGGTGGTCGCGTCATGCCACGGGCCGTAGCGGTTGCCGCTGGGTTCGGTGCGGTAGTGGTTGTCATCGCGGTGATCGCCGGTATCCCAGCGGTCGACGGTCATATCGATACCGCCGCAGAACGCGAGCGCGTCATCGATCACCACGATCTTCTGGTGGTGCGCCGAACCGATCGGATGCGCGCCGTCGATCTCGAAGTGCAGTCGCTTATCGGTCAGCCAATTCAGCACGAAGACCGGCGTCATCCCGCGGGTGATCGCCGCGAACGCTCCGATATTCCATTTCAGCAGGTAGATGTCGAGATCGGGTCGCTCGCGAGGCAGCCAGGACAGGAATTCGCCCAGCCGATTCGGCCCGTCGAGGGTCGTACCCTGCGGTTCGAATTTGATCCGGGTGTCGAAATCCCAGCCGATCAGCACAATCCGCTTGCGCGCCTGCAACATCGCCGACTTGGCGTGGCGAAAGTAGTCCGCCGCATCGACAATGCAGGCCAGCCGCTCGGCTTGCGCTATCTGCCAGCAGGTTTCGCCGGGAACGAGGATTCGCGACTCGTCACTCATACGCACTCAGCTCTCTCGTCCAGCCACCCACCCGCCCGCACAGACGGACAATTCACCCTACTGCGCCGAATCCTCTGCGCTAGCGTCCCCACCATGGCTTGCAGAATCACCGAACTGGTCATCGACTGCACCGACCCCCAGCGCCTGGCCGATTTCTGGTGCGAAGTCCTCGGCTACACCGAACTCGGCTGGGACGACGGCACCCTGGAAATCGGCCCACCCGGCGCAACCTCCGGCGGCCCCCACCCCACCATCCTGTTCAGCCCCACCACCGACCCCCGCCGCGGCAAACTCCCCCTGCACCTGGACGTGAGCCCCACCGACCGCGACCAAGCACAGGAGCTCGAACGCATCCTCGCCGCCGGTGCGAAACTTGCCGACATCGGCCAGGGCCCCGATGTCTCCTGGCACGTCCTCACCGACCCGGAAGGCAACGAATTCTGCCTCCTGCGCGGCCGGGTGGATCCGCTCACGTGAGCAGCACTGCCGAGCGGGGTCTCGATTCGTGAGGAACTACTGAGTGCGGGCGTATGTCGGGCTTCCTCGATACGTTGTCGGGGACAGTGTTATCGGGGAGGGAAAGTTATGGGAGAGTCGGTCGGCTGGGTCGCGGTGCGCGGCAGGACGTCGGATGAGGTGTGCGGGGCGCTGGGGTTGCGGCGGACGGGGGAGCGGAGTGCTGTTGCGGCGCCGCCGTATTCGGGAGCGATGGGGCGGGGTGGGTGGTATCTCGTGGTGGCGGAGGGGGGTTATGAGGAGATCGAGGAGATCGCGGATCTGCCTCGGCTCTCGGTGGGGTGCGAGGTGATTTCGCTCGAGGTGGAGGAGCTCGCCGGATGTGCGTCCATCGAAGGGTGGGTCGACGGGGCGCAGCGGTGGCTGGTGGCCTTCGATCCGTATATCGATGACGGTGAGCTACGGGTGAGCGGTGAGCTGCCACCGCAATACGATTCGGCCCGCCGCCGGTGTGCGGCGGCCGCGGCCAGCCCGTTCGATCTGCCCATGTTCCTGGCCGAGGAGCTGGTGGGGTACAGCTACGATTCGCCGCTCGACGCCGGTGAGACCGCGGACTCCGGAACGGCAGTGCCCGGTGACATCGTGGAGCCTTTCGAAACACTCGAATCGCCCGTCACCGCGGAACTGCTCAGCGGGGTCACCGAGCGGCTGACCGCCGCCCTGACCGCGGCCGGTTTCACCGCCGTCGATCCCCTCGACGATTGGCGCTGCTGGTTCACCAGGGATACGGCGGTCCCCGGAATCACCGCGGCGGTGGCGGCGCATATTCGGCGCAGCCGGTTCGGCGATGTCGAAATCGACGGCTACGCGGTGCTTTTCGATGCCGAGGTGGGCCGGGTGGTGGCCGAGCTACCCGACACCGCGTGGCTGGACCGGGAAGAAGGCGATGATCGCCGATTCGGGGACATCGACGATCTCGGTTTCGCCGGGAGCGATCGGGGCTGGGATCCGGGGCACGGGTTCCTGCTCGGGCGCGGGGCCGACTTCGACAAGGCGGTGGAATGGTTCATGGGCTATGTGCGCGGACCGGTCGCGCCCTGGCTGGCGCAGTGGCCCGACGCGCAGGCGTTCCTGGACTCGGCTCGACTGCGCGATAAGGGAATGCGGTTCAACGCCGCCCGATTACGCGCCGCGGTCGTCTGGTGTCTGCTGCACGATTCCCCGGTCCAGGCCGCCGATCTGATGGGCTGGTACCTGCGCCCGTTCCGCCGCCTGCGCGATCCGTTCGGCGCGTTCGATTCCCATGCCCGCGCCACCGCGTTCGATCTCGCACTGCGCGAACGCTTTCCGGAATACGCCCGCGCGCGGAACTGAATCAGCTGGTGGCCTTGGCCAATTGCTGCGAGACGAGGTCGAGGAAGGCGTCGACCTCGTCCCGGTGATAGGCGGCGGTACCGGGGGAGGCGGTGTGAAATCTGGTGTGGCGCACATCCTCCGCCGTCAGACCGTTGGGGCCGTCATGCGCCAGGGTCGCCGCGAGCCGGTCCAGGAACGCTCCCACTTCCTCCGCGGCATAACCCGATAGTCCGAACGGCGGCGCGGAGAACCGCATGCGCAGCACATCGTCGTGGGTGAGCGGATCCTCCTGCTGCCGTACCGCGATGAGCGGATGCCCGCGCCGCAGATACTCGAGTTCCAGGCAGATCTGATCGAGGAATTCGTCGACCTGGTCGATGTCGTACCCGCGATGCCCGAACGGCGGCCCGTCGAATTCCACCAGCCGGATATCGGCGGCGCTCAAATGATCATGGCCGGACATGGTGTCGGCGATGCGCGCGCAGAAGGCGTCCACCTGGCCGGGGTGATAGCCGTGGTGCCCGAACGGTGCTGTGCCGAAGTGTCTGCGGCGAACGTCCTCGGGAGTCACGCGGTCATTGTGCCAATGTGCTCATGTCCGAATCGCCGCCGCCCCTTGCGGATCCGCTTTGTCGGAAACCTCGGGTCCGGACCGCGGCTCAGTCCTTGCGCACGCCGTCGATGATCAACCGTCGAATCGCCTGGGTGAGATCGGCGGTGGCCGCCGCGGAAGGTTGCGGCTGGCGCAATCCGTGCAGGATCGCGGCCAGCAGCATGCCGGTCACCGCCCGCGAGGTGTTGACGGTATCCAGATCCGCGCGCAAATACCCCTGTTCCACACCGTGTTCCAGATAGGCCGTGGTCAGCGCGTCGGCCGTATCGAGCAGACCGTACAACCGCATGGTCAATTCGGTATCGATACCGGTGGCCTGGAACAGCAGCAGCTGCGCCACCCGCGCGTCCGCCAGGAAAATATCGTTGAGCGCGCTGCCGATGCGCTCCAACTGCGCCCGGTACTCCTCCAGGCTCTCGGCCGCATCGGGTGCGTTATCGGTGCCGAGCGCCTCGATGATGCGGGCCGCCAGATCGTCGATGACGTGATCGATGATGTCGCGCTTATTCGCGAAGTACCGGTAGAACGTGCCATGCCCGATACCCAGCTCAGCGGCGATATCGGCGATGCCGGTGGCGTGGTAGCCCTTATCGGCGAAGCAGGCGAACGCGGTATCGATGATCTCCTGGCGGAGTTCGGCCTTACGCCGTTCGATTCTCGAGGATGGCTTCGTCACGACCCCGATGATACGGTGTTCACAAACGGAATGAGATGTCATTCCGTGACATCCGGGTCACATACGGCCTATGGGCCGCAGTTTTACAGGGAGGTTCGTCGTGGCACCTCAGTACGACGCGATCGTGGTCGGTGCGGGTTTCGGCGGGATGGGCGCGGGCATCGAGCTGGATCGGCTCGGCCTGAGCAATTTCGTGATCCTGGAGCGCGAGGACGACCTCGGCGGCACCTGGCACGTCAATCACTATCCGGGCCTGGCGGTGGACATCGCCTCGGTCACCTACTCCTATTCTTTCGAGCCCAACCCGAATTGGTCGCGCCTGTTCGCGCCCGGCGCCGAGCTCAAGAAGTACGCCGAACACGTCGCCGACAAATACGATCTGCGCCGCCGCATGCGCTTCGACACGGTCGTCGGGGGCGCGCGCTGGGATGAGGAACAGCAGCACTGGGTGGTCGCCATCGAAGACGGCGAATCCCTCACCGCGCGTTACCTGATGGCCGCGACCGGCTTCCTGTCCCAGCCGTACACCCCGCCGTTCCCGGGCATCGACACCTTCGCGGGCAAGATCATTCACACCACCCGGTGGGAGAACGATTTCGACCTGACCGATACCAAGGCCGCCATCATCGGCACCGGCGCCACCGCCGTGCAGTTGATTCCGGAGGTCGCCAAGAAGGCGCGGGCGCTCACCGTCTTCCAGCGCACCCCGATCTGGGTGGTGCCCAAGGTCGACACCGCCATCCCCAAGCCGGTGCAATCGCTGTTCGCGCGAGTTCCGTTCACGCAGAAGGCCGCTCGCATGGTGAACACCTCCATGCTGGAAGCGCTCATGGTCGTCGGCGTGCTGCACTACAAGCAGGCCAAGCCGCTCAACAAGGCCGCCGCGGCCCTGGCCAAGGCGCATCTGCGCACCTCGGTGAAGGATCCGGAAACCCGGAAGAAGCTCACCCCCGATTACGATTTCGGCTGCAAGCGCCCCACCTTCTCCAACCTGTACTTCAAGACCTTCAACGAACCGCATGTGCACCTGGAGACCAACTCCATCGATCACATCGAACCGGACGGCATCGTCACCGCCGACGGTCATAAGACCGAGATCGACACCCTGATCCTGGCCACCGGCTTCAACCTGTGGGATGTGAACTTCCCGGCCATCGAGATCATCGGCCGCGACGGGGTCAACCTCGGAAAGTTCTGGCGCGACAACCGTTTCCAGGCGTACGAGGGCGTCACCGTGCCGAAGTTCCCGAACTTCGTCAGCCTGAACAGCCCGTACTCGTACAGCGGCCTGTCCTACTTCACCACCATCGAGGCCCAGATGAAGCATATGGGCCGGTTGTTCGGTGAGATGCAGCGTCGCGGCGAAGAGGTCTTCGAGGTCACCGAGCACGCCAATACCGGCTTCCTCGATCGCGTCACCGACAAACTGGACTCCTCGGTGTTCTACGGCGGTCAGTGCTCCACCGCGCGCAGCTACTACTTCAACCAGCACGGTGAGGCGGCGCTGCTGCGTCCCACCAGCACGTTGAACGCGCACCGGGAGGCGTCGACCTTCCCGCTGGACGATTACACCTACGGCACCCGTTCGGCCTGAGCCCGGTGAACTCCGTGCCGGGTAGGTCCGGTACGGAGACGCGGGGGCGGGGGGGGGGGGGCGGGCGCCCGGCCCGGTGTCAAGAAAACGGCGCGATTTAGAGACCAGGGGGCGATTTGAACTCATAGTAAACGGCGG